>JAXMEV010000032.1:0-2967 GCA_046348125.1 Rubrivivax sp. | reverse complement strand
ACGGCGAGGGCGGGGACGATCAGGCTCGTGAACACGAGGTAGACGCCGACGAGTTGCACCGAGGCCGTCACCGCCAGCGCGAAGAGGCCGTAGAAGCCGGCCCGGCCGAGGCGCTTGCCGAACCCGAACCAGGCGGCCAGGACGAACGCCGTCAGCGCCGCGGCCGCCGCGAGCTGCGACGGCGTGACCCACAGGATCTGGCCGACGAGCAGGTCCTTCAGGTGCTCGCCGCCGTGCGGGTTGCCCGCCAGCAGCAGCAGGCCGGCGCACGACGCGAGGACGAAGGAGACGCCGATCAGCGCTTCCTGGATGTCCGGCCAGCGGCGCTCGGTCCAGGTGAGCACGAAGGCGCCGAGCAGCGCGGCCGTCAGCGCCGAGACCTGAACCGCCCAGCCCTGGGGCTCGAGGCCGAGCGCGTCGGCGGCAATGACGCCGATGCCGGCGATCTGCGCGATCGCCAGGTCGATGAACACGATGCCGCGCTCGAGCACCTGGGCGCCGAGCGGCACGTGCGTCGCCAGCACCAGCAGCCCGGCGCACAGGGCCGGCAGCAGGATCTGCCAGTCGAAGGCGTCGTGCGTCATTGCAGGGCCTTCAGCAGCCGCTGCACCGTGTCGTCGAACAGCGAGAACAGGTCCTTGGCCTGCTCGTCGCCGCCGACGGTGAAGGGCAGGACGACGATCGGCAGCTTCGAACGCTCGGCCAGCCATTCGGCGGCGCGGCCGTCGTTGTACGCGGCGCGCAGGATCATCTTCGCCGGGCGCGCCTGCAGCCCGGCGAGGACCGCGCTCAGGTGGGTGCTCGTGGGCTCGATGCCCGGCTTGGGCTCGAGCGCCGCCACCTGCACCAGCCCGAGCCATTGCTCGAGGTAGGGGAAGGCCTTGTGCTGCACCACGATCGGCACGCCGCGCAGCGGCGCCGCCTCCTTTTCCCAGCGCGCGATCGCCGCCTTCCAACGAGACGCGAAGTCCGCCCCGCGTGCGCGATAGGCGGCGGCGTTGGCCGGGTCGAGTTCGGCCAGGCGCTGGGCGAGCGGCTCGGCGACGAGCAGGATGTTGCGCGGGTCGGTCTGGATGTGCGGGTTGCCGGCGGCATGCACGTCGCCGTCGGCGCGGTCCAGCCGATCGGGAACCTCGAGCTTGCGCACGTAGGCGGCGGCCTCGAAGTTGCCGGGCTTGCCGGGCTGGATCGCGCCGTTGCCGGACTGGCGGATCAGCACCGGCAGCCAACCGACCTCGAGCTCGGCACCGGTGCAGACGACGAGGTCGCTGCTGCGTGCCGCGGCGACCAGGCTCGGCCGGGCCTGGATGTGGTGCGGGTCCTGCAGGCCGGTCGTCGCGGTGTAGACGGTGGCCTTGTCGCCGGCGAGCTCCTGGACGAGTGCGCCCCATTCGGGCTCGCAGGCGAGCACCTTCAGCGCGGCCTGGGCACCGGTGGCGCCGAGCGCGAGGCAGAGCGCCATCGCTGCCCGCCGGAAAAGAGAGAGTCGTCGATTCATGGTTCGGTCCTCGGTGGACGGTCGATCAGTAGTTGTGCGCGCCGTGCGCGCCCAGGCTCATCTGGTACTGGACGATGAACTGGTTGTCGGTGATCCCATAGCGCGCCCGGTCGTTGGCGTACTGCAGGCGCACGCGGCTGAACTCGGTGGGCGACCAGTCGAGCATCAGCGTCGCGCGCGACGGCGAGTAGTCCGGGACGTACAAATTCGCGCCGTTGCTCGCGGCGTCGACGTTGCCGACGTCGAGCCGGTCGTAGCGCACGCCCACGCGCCAGGCGGGCATGAACTGGTAGACCGCCTGGGCGTACCAGCCCGACTGGGTCGCCTGGTAGCTGTCGGTGAGGCCGAGCCCGGCCGGATCGAAGGTCAGGCTGCCGGACTCGACGCGCCGCATGTACTCCCCTTGCAGCGTCAGGTTGGTCCGCAGCGGGTTGCCGTTGGGCGCCCACTTCCAGACGGCATCGGCGATCAGCATCCGTGTGTTGCCGTCGAAGGTCGCGCTCGTCGCGCTGCCATCCAGGCCCCAGACCGTCGACTCGCGCGCGTTGGATTTGGCCCACAGGTACGACAGGCCGGCACGCCAGCTGCTGCTCGTGCCGACGTCGCCGCCGGTGTGCGCGAACAGCGTTGCCAGGCCGGGCTGGTTGCCGTTGCCGCCGCCGCTCGGGAACGGCCCGGCGGCGCCGAGCTCGCCGCCGATCTCGACGAACTGCGTGGTCGGCAGCAGGGCGCGCAGCTGCAGGCCGTCGGCCTTGAGCTGGCCGTCGAGGAAGGCCTGGTACACCAGCGGCGCGTCGGCGAAGTCCCACGTGTGCGCGTGCTTGTCGTTGAGGTAGCCGATCGACGACAGCGTCCGCCCCGCGCGCAGCGTCAGGCCGTCGGGCAGGGCGGTCGTCTGCACGTAGGCCTCCTCGACCTCGGCCTGGTTGTCGGCCGTCAACGCGACCGTGAGCTGGCCGGCGAACCACGGATCGACGCTCGCCGAGAAGTTGAGTTCGCTCTCGCCGAGCGAGAAGCCTTGTGCCCCCGGGCCGATCTCGCCGCCGGTCAGGAAGCCCTGGAAGCGGTAGCTGGCCGGGTCCTGCGACAGCCAGCCGTAGCTTCCGGCGAGGACGAGGCCGATGGCCGGGTTGAAGCTGTTCGGGCTGGCGGGCGCGGTCGCGGCGCTTTCCGGCGCCGGCGCCGGCATGGGCGCAGCGGTGGGCTCCGGCGCGGCGGACGCCACGGGTGGCGACACGGGCGGTGACACGGGCGGTGATACGGGCGACGCAGGCTGGGAGGGTGCCGCGCCTGCGGTCGTTGTCGCTTCGGCCTGGCGCAGTCGCGCTTCGAGGGCGCGCATGCGCGCGTCGTAGTCCTTGCGCAGCGCGTCCATTTCCTGGCGCAGCTGCTGCAGTTCGGCGCTGTCCGCGGCGGCCATCGCCTGCGGACAGCACGAGAGCGCGGCCACGAGGGCCGCAGTGCCGGTG
>JAXMEV010000031.1:0-2951 GCA_046348125.1 Rubrivivax sp. | reverse complement strand
CGTGCTCGACGACCAGGGCGACCTGCGCGCCAACGTGGTCGTCTTCATCGACGGCCGGCGGTGCACCGATCGCCATCGCCTCGACGACGCGCTCGCGCCGACGAGCAGCGTCCACGTGCTGCAGGCGCTTTCCGGCGGCTGATGCCGAGTCCATGAGAAGAAGGAGTGCGACGATGAACGACCGCGCCTGGATCGCCACCCGCAAGGGCCTGTTCGAGATGCGCCTGCACGGCGGTGCATGGCAGATCGAGCGCACGAGCTTCCTCGGCGAGCCGGTGAGCATGGTGCTGCCGCCGCAGGCCGGCGACGGCTTCATGCTCGCTGCGCTCAACCTCGGCCACTTCGGCGTGAAGGTCCATGCGTCCGCCGACGCCGGCGCCACGTGGGAGGAAGTCGCGACGCCGGCCTTTCCGCCGCAGCCCGAGGGCGCCGAGGGACCGCCGTGGAAGCTGGTGCAGATCTGGTCGCTCGCCGCCGACGTGGCGGGCACCCTCTGGGCCGGCACGCTGCCCGGCGGCCTGTTCCGCTCGGCCGACCGCGGCCGCTCGTGGCAGCTCGTCGAGTCGCTGTGGGCGCGGCCCGAGCGCCTGGAGTGGTTCGGCGGCGGCTACGACGTGCCCGGCATCCACTCGATCTGCCCGCACCCGCAGCGCGCCGGCGAGCTGCTCGTCGGCATCAGCTGCGGCGGCGCGTGGATCACGCGCGACGACGGCGCGAGCTGGGCGCTGTCGGCCCAGGGCATGCGCGCCGGCTTCATGCCGCCCGAGCAGGCCGACAACCAGAACATCCAGGACCCGCACCGCATCGTGCGCTGCGTGGCGCAGCCCGAGGTCTTGTGGTGCCAGCATCACGGCGGCATCTGGCGCTCGATCGACGACGGCGCGAACTGGGTCGAGGTCCAGAGCGCGCCGGTGTCGTCGTTCGGCTTCGCGGTCGCCGTGCATCCGGACGATCCGGCGACGGCCTGGTTCGTCCCCGCGCAGGCCGACGAGCGCCGCGTGCCCGTCGACGGTGCGCTCGTCGTCAACCGCACGCGCGACGGCGGCGCGAGCTTCGAGACGCTGCGCGCCGGTCTGCCGCAGGCGTACTGCTACGACCTCGTCTACCGCCACGGCCTGGCGGTGGGCGGCGACGGGCGCACGCTGCTGCTGGGCAGCACGACCGGCGGCCTGTGGGCCAGCGCCGACGCCGGCGATCGCTGGGATCCCGTGTCGGCGCGATTGCCGCCGATCTTCGCGGTCGCCCTCGGCTGAAGGCGCGGCCCGCGGCGGCGTCGGTCAGCGCAGCCGCAGCTCCCAGGTCTCGCCGACGAGGTCGTGGCCGAAGCTGTGGTGCGCTTCGCTGGCGACGAGCGTGTAGCCCGCCTTCTGGTAGATGCCGCGCGCGGCGACGAGGATGCTGTTGGTCCACAGGCGGATCGCGCGGTAGCCGGCCTGGCGCGCGAAGCGCTCGCATTCGGCGACCAGCGCCGCGCCGAGGCGGTGGCCGCGGGCCTGGGGCTCGACGAGCAGCATGCGCAACTGGGCGACGCCGGTGTCGGGTTCGTTCGTCGTCTCGTCGCGCGCCTGCACGAGGAACACGCAGCCGACGCGCGCTCCGGCGCTCTCGGCGATCCAGCAGGCTTCGCGCGCGGCGTCGAACTGCTCGATGAAGCGGCTCGCGATGTGGCCGACCAGGGCCTCGAAGCTCATGTCCCAGCCGTACTCCTGCGCGTACAGCGCGCCGTGGCGCGAGACGACCCAGCCGATGTCGCCGGCGCGGTGGGCGCGCAGCGTGTAGGCCGGCGGCACGGTGGGCGCCGCGTCGTCGCTGTCGACGAAGCGCCGGGCCGCCCCGGGTTTCCTCGACCCCTGCGGGGGGCGGGCCGGGCGCAGCCCGACCCTGGGGGCGCCGAGCAGGCGGCGCACGGTCGCCAGGGCCTGGAGCAACTCCTGCTGCTGCGCGTCGGGCAGCGCCGCGAGCAGCGCGCCGGTGTCGCGGCGCGAGCGCTCGTCCAGCGGGGCGAACGCCTTGCGCCCGGCCGGCGTCAGCGCCAGGCGGCGCTGGCGCGCGTCGTCCGCAGCGGGGGTGGTCCGGATCAGGCCGCGCTCGCGAAAGCCGCCGAGCAGCCGGCTCAGGTAGCCGGCGTCGAGGTCGAGCGCGCGCGAGAGCTCGCTCGCGGTGGCGCTGCCGCGCTGGGCGAGCTCCCAGAGCAGGCGCGACTGGGTGAGGGTGAACTCGCTGGCGAGCAGGCCCTCGTGGAGGACGCCGATGCGGCGCGTGTAGAAGCGGTTGAACTCGCGCAGCGCATCGACGCGTGGCGCGGCGTGGGGGTCGGCGGCGGCGGGCATGGCGCGGCCAGCATCGCACAGATACTTGACTAAAGCAACCAACTGGGTGCCGGAAGCTTGCAAATCGGGCTTGCACTGAAGACTGTATAAACATACAGTACTTGAACCATGATGGACCTCGTGCCCCCCGCCGTTTCCCCGGCTGCGACCGCGCTCCGGCCGCGCCGCCTGCCCGACGCCGGGGCGCTGCACCCGATGCTGTGGCGTGGACAGGCGCTCGGCCATGGCGCGGGGCGCGCGCTGGCGAGCGGCTTTGCCGCGCTCGACGCCGAACTCCCCGGCGGCGGCTGGCCGCACCGCGTGGTCACCGAATTGCTGCTCGCGCATCCGGGCATCGGCGAGATGCGCCTGCTCGCGCCCGGCCTGGCGGCGACGTTGCGCGCCGGCCGGCTGGTGATGCTGTTCGACCCGCCGGCCGCGCTGTCGGCCTGGGCGCTGGCGCAGCTCGGCCTGGATGCCGAACGGATGCTCGTCGTCGACGGCCGCAGCCGGACGCTGCCCGACGCGAGCAGCCTGTGGGCGCTGGAGCAGGCCTTGAAGAGTGGTCACGTCGGCGTCGTGCTCGCCTGGCTGCCGCCGCGGCTGCGTGCCGAGCAGTTGCGCCGGCTGCAGCTCGCCGCG
>JAXMEV010000030.1:0-3069 GCA_046348125.1 Rubrivivax sp. | reverse complement strand
TGACCGAGGATGCCGAGGCCGTGTTCCAGCAGCTGGCGAGCCTGGGCAAGACCCGGCCGCTGCGGCGCATGCTGCAGGCCCCGTTCACGCTGCATGCCGAGCTGCTCGCGTGCGTGCAGCGCGTCGCGCGCGCGGCGCGCAGCGGCCGCACGGCGCGCATCGTGCTCAAGATCAACGCGCTGACCGACGCCGCGCTGATCGCCGCCCTGGTCGAAGCCGGACAGGCCGGCGCGGAGATCGACCTCGTCGTGCGCGGCGCCTGCTGCCTGCCGCCGGGCCTGCCCGCGCAGACCGAGCGCATCCGCGTGCGCTCGATCGTCGGGCGCTTTCTCGAGCACACGCGGTTGCTGTACTTCCGCTGGGGCGCCGGCGCCGACGACGAGGTGCTGTACCTGACGAGCGCCGACTGGATGAGCCGCAACATGTTCCGCCGCATCGAGATCGCCTGGCCGGTGCGCGACCCGGCGCTGCGCCAGCGCCTGATCGACGAGGCGCTGGTCCCGTATCTGCTCGACGGCAAGGACGCCTGGATCGAGCAGTCCGACGGCAGCTACCTGCCGACCCCGGAGGACGGGGCGAGCGCACAGCAGGCGCTGATGGCGTTTCACCGCGGCGGCCTGAGAGCGTCTTCATCGACCACCAACGGATGAGAGGGTGAACGACATGAACCTGCTCTTGTGGCGCCATGCCGAAGCCGAGATCCTGCGCCCAGGTCAGGACGATCTGGACCGCGAGCTGACGAGCAAGGGCCAGCGCCAGGCCCGGCGCATGGCCGAGTGGCTGGACGAACGCCTGCCCGCGTCGGCGCGCATCCTCGTCAGCCCGGCGGCGCGCACGCAGCAGACCGTCGCGCCGCTGGGCCGCCGGTTCAAGACCGTCGACGCCCTGGCGCCGGAGCGCAGCGCCGACGAACTGCTCTCGGCCGCCGGCTGGCCCGAGGCTGGCGACACCGTGCTGATCGTCGGTCACCAGCCGACCCTGGGCATCGCCGCAGCGCGCCTGCTCTCCGGAGCGGACCAGGCCTGGTCGATCAAGAAGGGCGCCGTCTGGTGGCTCGAGCGGCGCGAGCGCGACGGTGTGGTCGAGGTCACGCTGCTCGCCGTGCAGGGCCCCGGCAGGCAGTAGACGCTCTGCCGCCGGCTCAGGCGCCGCGCCGCTCCAGGCGCAGCCGCAGCGGACCGCAGCGCTCCCACGCTGCCGCTTCCTCGGCGAGCAGGTAGTACGTGCGCGGGTTGCGCTCGGCCCAGCCCTGCGTGAACGCGACCCGCGCCAGCGCGCCGTCGCGTTCGAGCCGCAACGCGCCGAGGTCGACGGGGCGACGCGCGTGGCACTTGATGATCGCCAGGCGCAGGCACAGCGCCTGCCAGGCGAAGTCCTCGTTCGCCAGCGCCGGCTCGATCTTGCGCAGGCTGCCGCGCTGCGCGAGCACCAGGTCGGCGATGCGCCGCTGCTGCGACTGCGAGAACCCGGCCGCGTCCACGTGCGCCAGCAGGTAGGCGCTGTGGCGGTGGTGGTCGTGGTGCGAGACCATCATGCCGGTCTCGTGAAGCGCCGCCGCCCACAGCAGCTCGCGCCGCGCCTCGCCGATCGCCGCGGCCCCGGGCGCGACGCCGGCATGGAACGCGTCGGCCAGGCTCACGACGCGGCTGGCCTGCTCGGTGTCGACGAGGAAGCGGCGCTGCAGCTCGCGCACCGACGCGTCGCGCATGTCGCGCGCGTGCGCCGGGTCCTGCTCGGCGACGCGGCGCTCGGCGAGGTCGAAGATCACGCCATGGCGCAGCGCACCGATGGCCGGCCGCAGCGCGTCGATGCCGAAGTGCGTGGCCAGCGTGTAGAGCAGGCACAGGCCGCCGGCGATGACCTGGCGCCGGTCGTCGCGCAGGCCGGGCAACGAGAGACTGTCGATGTGGCCGTCGCGCACGCAGCGCGCGATGCACCAGCGCAGGCCCTCAGGGGTGATCGTGCCGTCGGTCTTGCCGCTGGCCAGCAGCAGCTGCGAGACCGCGCCCACCGTGCCGCTGGAGCCGAGGGCCTCCTGCCAGTGCCGGCGCGCGAACGGCGTCAGCGCCTCCTCGAGCTCGGCGCCGGCGGCGATCTGCGCCTCGCGAAACGCCGTCTTGCGCAGCCGCCCGTCGGCGAAGAAGCGCAGCGAGAGGCTGACGCTGCCGACCTGGAAGGATTCGGCCCGCACCGGCCGGCGCCCGGTGCCGATGATCATCTCGGTCGAGCGCCCGCCGATGTCGATCACCAGGCGCGGCACCGACGAGGGCTGCAGCCGCGCCACGCCGGAGAAGATCAGCCGCGCCTCCTCGCGGCCGGAGATGACCTCGATCGGATGGCCGAGCACGCCCTGCGCGCGGGCGAGGAAGGCGTCGCGGTTGCGTGCCTCGCGCAGCGTCTGCGTCGCGACGGCGCGCACCTGCAGCCGGCTGTAGCCTGCCAGGCGCTGCGCGAAGCCGGCCAGGCAGTTCAGGCCGCGCTGAGCGGCCTCCTCGCCGAGCAGGCCGGCGGCGTCGAGCCCAGCGCCCAGGCGCACCGTCTCCTTCAGGTAGTCGACGCGGCGGTACCCGTCGGGCAGGACCTCGCCGATCTCGAGCCGGAAGCTGTTCGAGCCCATGTCGATCGCGGCCAGGTGATGCGGCCAGTGCGACGCCAGGCTGCGCGCGAGGGGCGGAGAAAGGACCGGATCCATGGCGGGATTGTCGGGCCATTCGACACGCCGGCTGCCCGGCACAGGCGGTGTTCCTAGAATGGCCGGCCCGCAACTCCAACGGAGACTTCAAGGATGCTCGATGCCGAACTCGACAGCCCCGCGGCGGCCCAGGACCCGAGCCGGCGCAGCTTCATCACCGGCGCCGTCGGCAGCGGGTTTGCCGCGGCCGTCCTGCCGGTCACGGCGCAGAGCGTGGTTCACACCCCGTTCGACGGACTCGTCGCGGGAGAAGTGACGATTGCTTCCGGCGGTTTCGCGATGCCGGCCTATCGCGCCATGCCGGCGGGCAAGCAGCGGCTGCCAGTGGTGCTCGTCGTCTCCGAGATCTTCGGCGTGCACGAGCACATCGCCGACGT
>JAXMEV010000029.1:0-3110 GCA_046348125.1 Rubrivivax sp. | reverse complement strand
ATTGAACTACGGTGGGAGGCGTCGAATTTTCTCACGCGCTGCCACCGCCGGCGTCCGCCGCGAGCTTCGGTTAGAGTGACCCGCACCCCGCCGTCGGCGGGTGGCCCACCGGGAGCTCGACGATGGAGAACATGAAGCACCTGAGCGTCGTCGACGGCGCCTTCCTGCACCTCGAGACGCCGGAGATGCCGATGCACGTCGGCAGCGTGCACACGCTGGAGCCGCCGCCGGGCTATGCCGGCGGCTGGTTCGAGACCGTCAAGGCCCACGTCGCGAGCCGCATGCACCTGGCGCCGGTGTTCACGCGCAAGCTCGCGCCGATGCCGTTCGACCTGGCCAACCCGGTCTGGATCGACGACGACGACATCGACCTCGACTACCACATGCGCTACGTCGTGCTGCCCAAGCCGGGCACGGTCGAGCAGCTGCACGCCCTCGTCGCCCGCCTGCACTCGAGCCTGCTCGACCGCAGCCGGCCGCTGTGGGAGTTCTACGTCATCGAGGGCCTGGCCGACGGCCGGCTGGCCTTCTACGGCAAGGTCCATCACGCGGCAATCGACGGCCAGGCCGGGGTCACGCTGGGCAACACGGTGTTCGACCTCGGCCCCGTGCCGCGCAAGGTCAAGCCGCCCCGGCCGCGGCGCGGCAACCGCTACCAGCTCGGCGTCGCCGAGCTGCTGTCGGCCGGCCTGCAGAACCAGCTCCGGCAGGCGGCGAAGATCGGGCGCCTGCTGCCGTCGCTGGCGCGGGCGGCGGCGGGGCTGGCGCGCGAGGCCTGGGCGGCGCGCAACGAGGTTCGGCCGGGCTCGGGCAGGAAGTGGAAGCTCGCGCCGCCGACGCCGTTCAACGTGCCGATCACCAACCAGCGCGCGTTCGCCGGCGTGTCGCTGCCGCTGCCCGAGGCCAAGCGGATCGGCAAGGCGCTCGGCGCGTCGATCAACGACGTCGTGCTCTGGCTGTGCAGCACTGCGCTGCGCAGCTATCTGAAGGAGAGCCGCGAGCTGCCTGCCGCGTCGCTCGTCGCCGGCGTGCCGATCTCGCTGCGCGCCGAGGGCGACACGACGATGAACAATCAGGTTGCCGGGACGACGATCGACCTCGGCACCCAGCGCGCCGACCCGATGCAGCGCCTGCAGACGATCATGGCCGGCACGGCGGCGATGAAGCAGCAGATGGGCAGCCTGCGCGGCGTGATCCCGACCGACTTCCCGTCGCTCGGGTCGCCGTGGCTGTTGAGCGGCCTGGTCGCGCTCTACGGCCGCTCGCGGCTGGCCGACCGGCTGCGCGTCACCAACGTCACGATCTCCAACGTGCCGGGGACGCAGGTGCCGGTCTACCTGGCCGGCGCGAAGATGCTCGACTACTACCCGGTCTCGATCGTCGTCCACGGCGTCGCGCTGAACATCACGGTGCAGAGCTACATGGGCCAGCTGTGCTTCGGGCTGATCGCGTGCCGGCGCGCCGCGCCGGACATGCACGAACTCGGCGTGCACCTGCAGCAGGCCTTCGAAGGGTTGCGTGCGCTGGTGCCGGCGGAGGAGCCTGAGGCTGCGCCCGAGCCCGCACCGGAACCCGCCCCGGCGCCGGCCCGGCGCGCCGCGCGCCGGGCCACGCCGACGCCGCCCGCCGCGAAGAAGAAGCCGCGCCGCAGCGCCGCCGGCGCGGCGTAGCCGCCGGCCGCCGGCGCGGCTACTGCCAGCGCCAGGTCCAGATCACGTCGATCGAGTTGTCGACGCCGGTCTGCAGGCGCACGGTGACGCGCTGCGCCAGGCGGTAGATCAGCTGCCAGTTGCCCGAGGTCTGGCTCAGGCTGCGCTCGTAGCCGATGTACCAGCGCTGGCTCAGCTGCTTGCCGACGGTGAGTACGGTGTTGCGCACGTTGCCGTCGGCCGTCTGGTGCACCGAGAAGGTGTCCAGCGGGTTGAGCCGCGCAAGCTGCGCCGCCGCGCTGTCGCCCTCGCCGGCGAGGATCGCCATCGCGGCCGCCTGCAACAGCGCGGTGTCGCCGCCGCTCGATTCCTCGGGCGGGCGCCCGAGGACGAGCCAGGACAGCTTGGCGTTGTCCGACATGTCGGGGCTGGAGTACAGGCTGACCCGGGGCTGGCGCGTCGTGCCGGTGATCGCGACCCCGACCTGCACGTCGAGGTTGGGGCGCGCGGCGAGGATGTCCAGGCGCGGGTTGTCCAGCGCGCCGCTGAAGGTGATCGTGCCGCGCTCGATCTTGAGCCGCTGGTTGTAGGCGGCATAGGTGCCCTGCACCGCGCGCACGACGCCGTTGACGGCAAGCCGGCCGTCGGGGGCGGTGAAGGTGAGGTCGCCTTCGAGGCGCGTGTCCAGCCCGCGCCCGCGCAGGCGCAGCGCGCGGCCGAGGTCGACGCGCACGTTCATCGCCACCTCGCGCACCGAGCGTCGGGCCGGCGCCTGCGCGTCGCCGGCGGCCTCGGGCGGCGGGCCGCGCACGACCGTGACGTCGTCGCCGAGCTGCGGCGCGTTGCCGCGGCTGATGTCGATCAGGCCCTCGTCGATGGCGAAGCGTCCGTCGAGCGCCAGCGTGCCCGGCTTGAAGCCGAGTGCGGCGTTGCCGCTGACGACGACGCGCCGGTCGACGCGGCCGAGCAGGCGCATCTTGTCCGCCACCAGCTTCAGGTCGAGCTGCGGCGTGGCGCCGAAGCGGGCATCGCCGGTGACGGCGAGGCTGCCGTCGCCGGCGAGCGCGCGCAGGGTGCGGACCTGTGCCGTCTCGCCCTCGAGCGCGATGTCGAGTTCGCCGTCGTGCAGGTCGACGCCCTCGACGAGATTGCGCACGCCGAGCTCGCTGCCGGTGACCTGGCCGCTGTACTCGGGCGCGCCCAGGCGCCCGCCGAACGACGCGCTCGCATGCACCCGGCCCTGCAGGCGCCAGCCCGGCGGCGCCCACGCGCCCCACGCCGCGAGGTTGGCGATCTGCAGCTCCATCACGCCTTGCAGCGGCGCGTCGGCGGGCGGCCAGATTGCCTTGGGGTCGGTGCGCGCGGTCAGCGCGCCGCCGAGCGCGCCCAGGCTGCGTCCGGCGAGTGCCTGCGTGAAGTGCCAGACGCCGTCGCGCGCGTCGAGCGCGAGGCGCAGGTCGG
>JAXMEV010000028.1:0-2275 GCA_046348125.1 Rubrivivax sp. | reverse complement strand
CGCGCAAGCAGGGATCGTTCGGGCTGATGGGCATTCGCGAGCGCGCCCTGATGCTCGGCGGCGAGATGCGGATCGACAATCCGCCGGGCGGCGGCGCCCGCATCACCGTGCGCCTGCCGCTGGCGCCCGCGCCCGGCGATGGCGCGGGCGCTGCCGCGCCGGCCCACTGAATCCGATGGAGCCATCCTGATGCCCGGCATCTCCGCCACGAGCAAGGGCAGCGCGCCGCGCGGCCCGGCACCGACCTGCGTGCTGCTGGTCGACGACCACACCATCGTCCGCGAGGGCCTGCGCCGCATCCTCGAAGGCGACGGCGAGGGCTACCGCGTCGTCGAGGCGAGTTCGGGGCACCAGGCGCTCGAGTGTCTGCAGCGCGAGCCGGTGCGGCTCGCGATCGTCGATCTGTCGATGCCCGGGATGACCGGCCTCGAGCTGATCCAGCGCATCCGCAGCGGGTACGCGCAGGTCGCGGTGCTCGTGCTCAGCATGCACGCCGAGGAGCAGTACGCGCTGCGCGCGTTCAAGGCCGGTGCCAACGGCTACCTGACCAAGGACGGCGCCGGAGACGAACTGCTGCGCGCCGTGCGCAAGATCCTGGCCGGGGGCGCCTACGTGACGGCGAGCCTGGCCGAGCGCGTGGTGCTGCAGCTCAACGGCGCCGCGGACGTGCCGCGCCACGCCCACCTGTCCGACCGCGAGCTCGAGGTGCTGCGCCGCCTCGTTGCCGGGCAGCGCCCGACCGACATCGCCGACGCGCTGCACCTGTCGATCAAGACCATCAGCACGCACAAGGCGCGCATCCAGGAGAAGCTCCAGCTGCCCACCACTGCTGCACTGATCCGCTACGGCCTCGAGCACGGCCTGCAGCACGACGACAGCGGCGCGATGCCGCTGCGTCCCTAGACCGGACCCCGCGCCGCCGCCTCGTCCAGCGCGGCAATGACCTCGTCGTCCTCGACCTGGTGGAAGTCGCGGTAGTGCAGGCCGACGGCGCGGAACGGCACGGGCTGGGCCAGGCAGACGAGGTCGTCGACCTCGCCGCGCAGCCGGGCAATGGTCTCGCGCGGCGCGACCGGCACCGCGAGCACCAGCCGGGCCGGGCCACGGCGCCGCAGCGCCTGCAGCGCCGCACGCACCGTGGTGCCGGTGGCGATGCCGTCGTCGACGACGATCACCGTGGCGCCGGTCAGCGGCAGCGGTTCGCGGCCGCGCAGGTAGAGCGCGCGGCGGCGCTCGATCTCGGCGAGCTCGCGCTGCGCGGCGGCGTCGATCTCGGCGCGCTCGACGCCCGCGACGCTGCGCACTTCCTCGTCGATCACGATCTCGGGATGCCCGCCATCGACGATCGCGGCGACGGCGAGCTCGGGCTGCCACGGGACGCCGATCTTGCGCACGAGGAGCAGGTCGAGCGCCGCCCCGAGGCGGCGCGCGACGATCGCTGCAATCGGCACGCCGCCACGCGGCAGCGCGAGCACGACGACCGGTGGCGCGAACGGCCGCACCGCCAGGCGCTCGGCGAGCGCGCGCCCGGCCTCGGCGCGGTCGGCAAAGGGCGGCCAGGGCTCGTCGCGCATCATGCCCCCGTCAGTGCCCGGACGAGCCGGCAAGGTGGGTCGCGAACCAGGCACCGGCCAGGTGCGCCGCGGCCTCCAGCGTGCCCGGCTCCTCGAAAAGGTGGCTCGCTCCGGGGACGACCTCCAGGCGCTTGCTGCAGCGCATGGCCCGCATCGCGAGGCGGTTCAGCTGCAGCACCTCGGGATCGGCCCCGCCGACGATGAGCAGCGTCGGCGCATCGACCGCAGCGAGGCTCGCGCCGGCAAGGTCCGGCCGACCGCCGCGCGACACCACCGCGCCGACGCGCCCTGGCCGCTCCGCCGCCGCGCGCAGCGCCGCCGCGGCGCCGGTGCTCGCGCCGAACAGACCGATGCGCAGCGCGGCCGTGTCGTCGCGCCGGGCCAGCCAGTCCACGGCGGAAACGACCCGAGCGCCCAGCAGTTCGATGTCGAACACATTGCGCCGGTCGGCTGCCTCGGCATCGTCGAGCAGGTCGAAGAGCAGGGTCGCGAGGCCGTGGTCGTGCAGCACGCCGGCGACGAACCGGTTGCGCGGGCTGCGCCGGCTGCTGCCGCTGCCGTGCGCGAAGACGACGACCGCCTGCGCCCCGGCTGCCAGCGTCAGCTCGCCGTCCAGGTCAGTGTCGCCGACCCGCACCGCAAGCGGCACCGCCGCGCTCGCGCCGGGCGCGGCCTCGCGGAGGGGAAGTCTGGTTGCCGTC
>JAXMEV010000027.1:0-1795 GCA_046348125.1 Rubrivivax sp. | reverse complement strand
GCGTGGTGTTCAAGATCCAGGCCAACATGGACCCGGCGCACCGCGACCGCATCGCCTTTCTGCGCGTCGCGAGCGGCCACTTCGAGCGCGGCATGCGGCTCAAGGTCACGCGGTCGGGGAAAGAGCTGCGGCCGAACAGCGTCGTCAGCTTCCTGTCGCAGCGGCGCGAGCTGCTCGACGAGGCGTATGCCGGCGACATCATCGGCATCCCCAACCACGGCGTGCTGCAGCTCGGCGACACGCTGACCGAGGGCGAGGCGCTGCAGTACACCGGGCTGCCGTTCTTCGCGCCCGAGATGTTCCGCTCGGTCGAGGTCGCCGACCCGCTCAAGACCAAGCAGCTGAAGGCCGGGCTCACGCAGCTCGGAGAGGAGGGCGCGATCCAGGTCTTCCGGCCCGCCGCGGGCTCGGTGCTTCTGCTCGGCGCGGTCGGCCAGCTGCAGTTCGAGGTCGTCGCGCACCGGCTCGAGCACGAGTACGGCGTCAAGGCGCGCATCCAGCCGAGCCGTTACCAGGTCGCACGCTGGGTCACCTGCGACGACCCGAAGGAGCTGCAGCGCTTCATCGACGGCAACGCACACCGGGTGGCCTACGACGCGGTGGACGCGCCGACGGTGCTGGTGGAGTACGCGCCCGAACTGCGCGCAATCGAGGCCAACTGGCCGAAGATCCGGTTCCACGCGCTGCGCGAGCACGCCGGGCTCGTCTTCCAGAGACAGCTCCAGGCCTGAGCGGGGCCCCCTGGCCAGGCTTTGGCCGAGGGCGTCGGCGGCCGGCGGGCGGCGGTACGGACTTTGGTTCGCGGAAAAGCTGCCGATATCGAGGCCTGTTCCGCCGAATCCGACCCGTGCCATGTCCAACACCCAGCCGCTGCCGTTGCCGCTCCCGCCCCGTTCCGAGCCACTGGTCGTCGCCGTGCGCGCCGGGCAGACGACGCCGGTCGACGGCGTCGTGCAGGCCGACCTCGACGCCGCCGCGCGCGTCGCGGCGCAGTTGTGCGGCGCGCCGATGGCCCTCGTCGCGCTGCGCGCCGACGGGCCGGGCGCGGCCCCCGCGCCCACGCTGCGGGCGAGCGCGGGCATCGACCTCGCGCGCCTGACGCGCGACTTCGAGGGGCTCGGCTCGCTGCTCGGCGGGCCCGAGCTGCTGGTGATCGAGGACCTGCGACGTTGCGGCACCCCCGCGCTCGCCGGCCTCGGGCTCTTCGCCGGGGCGCCATTGGTCGACGCCGTCGGCGCGACCGCCGGCACGCTGGCGGTGCTCGACACGGTGCCGCGGCACCTCGCGCCCGCCGAACGCGAAGGGCTGCTGCGCCTGGCCGCGCTGCTCTCGTCCACGCTGCGCTCGCAGCGCCGGGCCGCCGAGCTCGCGCGCCATGCGACGGTCGACGCGCTGACCGGCGTCGCCAACCGGCGCCAGTTCGACAGCGTGATGCTTGCCGAGCTGCATCACTCGATGCGCAGCGGCGAGCCTTTCACGCTGCTGCTGATGAGCCTGGACGGCGTGCAGGACATCCGCAACGGCTTCGGCGTGGCGGCTGGCGACGCCGCGCTGCGCGAGGTCTGCGCGCGCATGGCGCGCCAGGTCCGCCTCGGCGACCTGCTGGCGCGGCTGTCGGGCTTCGAGTTCGGCGCGGTCATGCGCCACGGCGCGGCCGACGCGGCCGAGCTGCTCGCGCAGCGCATCGTCGACGCCGTGCGCCTGCCGATCACGCTGGCCAGCGGCGACGTCGTCGGGCTGCGCGTGTGCATCGGCATCGCAGCCTACGACGACAGCGTCGACTCGGTCGGCGCGC
>JAXMEV010000026.1:0-1920 GCA_046348125.1 Rubrivivax sp. | reverse complement strand
GGGCGCGCTATGCCCTCGTGTTCGGCGAGGACGAACTGAGCCGCGGCGAGGTGGCGGTGAAGGCGCTGCGCGACCCCTCCGCGGTGCAGCGCAGCCTGCCGCTGGCGCGTGTGGCCGAATGGGCGGCGAGCCTGCGCAACGCATAATCTCGTCTTTTCGCCCGGACCGCCGCCCATCCCATGGCCACCCATCTCGACCTCGAAGAACAGGAGCAGCTCGACCAGCTGAAATCCTTCTGGAAGCAGTACGGCAACCTGATCACCTGGGTCCTGATCCTGGCGCTCGGCTCGTACGCGGCGTGGAACGGCTGGCGCTGGTGGCAGCGCGACCAGGCCGTCAAGGCCGGCGCGATGTACGACGAGCTCGACCGCGTCGCGCAGGCTGGCGATGCCGACAAGGCGGGGCGCATCTTCGGCGACATGAAGGAGCGCTTCCCGGGCACCGCGTTCACCGCGCAGGCCGGGCTGCTGGCAGCGCGCACGCAGTTCGAGAAGGGCCAGGCCGAGAACGCGCGCACCACGCTCGACTGGGTCGCCGAGAACGCCAAGGAGGCCGAGGTCCAGACGATTGCGCGCCTGCGCCTGGCCGGCGTGCTGCTCGATGAGAAGAAGTTCGACGAGGCGCTGAAGCAGCTCGACGCCGCCACGGCCAAGGAGTTCGAGGCGCTGGTCGCCGACCGGCGCGGAGACATCCTTCTGGCGCAGGGCAAGAAGGACGAGGCCAAGGCGGCCTACCAGCGGGCGTGGAAGGCGATGGACGCGCGCGCCGAGTACCGGCGCCTGATCGACGCCAAGCTCACGGCGCTCGGCGCCGCACCCGAGGCAGCCGCGCCGGCGGCGTCGGCAGCGGCGAGCCAATGACGTCAGTGCACCCGTCGCGCCTGGTGCAGCCCGCGGCCGCGCTGTGCGTTGCACTGGTGCTTGCCGCCTGCTCGGGGACGCCGCGGCCCAAGCCGGCGCCGCTGGACCCGTTGACGCCGCAGATCGGCGGTCGCCTGGCCTGGACGCAGCGCGTCGACAGCGTGCAGTACCCGCTCCTCGTCGCCGTCAACGAGACGCCCTCCAGCGGCGCGATCTTCACCGTCGCCGGCACCGATGGCACGGTGGTCGCGTTGCAGGCCGACAGCGGACAGGAGATCTGGCGCGGCAGCGCCGGCACGAAGCTCTCCGCCGGCGTCGGCAGCGACGGCCGGTTCGCCGCGGTCGTGACCCGCGACAACGAACTCGTGGTGTTCGAGGCCGGGCGCACGGCCTGGCGCGCCCGTCTCGGCGGGCGCGTCGCGACGGCCCCGCTGGTGGCCGGCGAGCGCGTCTTCGTGATGGGCGTCGATCGCGCGGTCCACGCCTTCGACGTGCTCGACGGCCGCAAGATCTGGACCTTCTCCCGCCCCGGCGAGCCGCTCACGCTGGCCAAGGCCGGGGTGCTCGCGGCCTACCAGGACACGCTGCTCGCCGGGCAGGGCGCGCGCCTGGTCGGCATCGACCCGACCCGCGGCGCGCTGCGCTGGGAGGTTGCCGTGGCGGCGCCGCGCGGCACCAACGAGGTCGAACGCCTCGCGGACCTGCTCGCGCCGGCGGTGCGCATCGGTCCGCAGACCATCTGCGCCCGCGCGTTCCAGAACGCCGTCGGCTGCGTCGGGGCCGACCGTGGCACGCTGATCTGGACGCGCAACGTCGGCGGCACCGAAGGCCTGGGTGGAGACGCCGAACTGGTCGTCGGCGCCGACGGCGCTGACCGCGTCACGGCGTGGCGCGCCACGAGCGGCGACGTCGTCTGGAGCTACGACAAGCTGCTGTATCGCGACCTGACCGCGCCACTGCTCGCCGGCCGCACCGTGGTGTTCGGCGACGCGCAGGGCAACGTGCATCTGCTCGCCCGCGAGGACGGGCGCCCGCTGCTGCGCCTGACGACCGACGGCAG
>JAXMEV010000025.1:0-2369 GCA_046348125.1 Rubrivivax sp. | reverse complement strand
CAGGACGATCTGGACCGCGAGCTGACGAGCAAGGGCCAGCGCCAGGCCCGGCGCATGGCCGAGTGGCTGGACGAACGCCTGCCCGCGTCGGCGCGCATCCTCGTCAGCCCAGCGGCGCGCACGCAGCAGACCGTCGCGCCGCTGGGCCGCCGGTTCAAGACCGTCGACGCCCTGGCGCCGGAGCGCAGTGCCGACGAACTGCTCGCGGCCGTGGGGTGGCCCGAGGCCAGCGACACGGTGCTGATCGTCGGTCACCAGCCGACCCTGGGCATCGCCGCCGCGCGCCTGCTCTCCGGAGCGGACCAGGCCTGGTCGATCAAGAAGGGCGCCGTCTGGTGGCTCGAGCGGCGCGACCGCGACGGCGTGGTCGAGGTCACGCTGCTCGCCGTGCAGGGCCCCGGCAGGCAGTAGACGCTCCGCCGACCGGTCAGGCGCCGCGCCGCTCCAGGCGCAACCGCACCGGACCGCTGCGCTCCCACGCCGCCGCCTCCTCGGCGAGCAGGTAGTGCGTGCGCGGGTTGCGCTCGGCCCAGCCCTGCGTGAATGCGACCCGCGCCAGCGCGCCGTCGCGTTCGAGCCGCAACGCGCCGACGTCGACCGGGCGGCGCGCGTGGCACTTGATGATCGCCAGGCGCAGGCACAGCGCCTGCCAGGCGAAAGCCTCGTTCGTCAGCGCCGGCTCGATCTTGCGCAGGCTGCCGCGCTGCGCGAGCACCAGGTCGGCGATGCGCCGCTGCTGCGACTGCGAGAACCCGGCGGCGTCCACGTGCGCCAGCAGGTAGGCACTGTGACGGTGATGGTCGTGGTGCGAGACCATCATGCCGGTCTCGTGAAGCGCCGCTGCCCACAGCAGCTCGCGCCGCGCCTCGCCGATCGCCGCGGCCTCCGGCGCGACGCCGGCATGCAACGCTTCGGCCAGGCTCACGACGCGGTTGGCCTGCTCGGTGTCGACGATGAAGCGGCGCTGCAGCTCGCGCACCGACGCGTCGCGCATGTCGCGCGCATGCTGCGGATCCTGCTCGGCGACGCGGCGCTCGGCCAGGTCGAAGATCACGCCATGGCGCAGCGCGCCGACGGCCGGCTGCAGCGCGTCGATGCCGAAGTGCGTCGCCAGCGTGTAGAGCAGGCACAGGCCGCCGGCGATGACCTGGCGCCGGTCGTCGCGCAGGCCGGGCAGCGCCAGGCTGTCGATGTGCCCGTCGCGCACGCAGCGCGCGATGCACCAGCGCAGGCCTTCGGGCGTGATCGTGCCGTCGGTCTTGCCGCTGGCCAGCAGGAGCTGCGAGACGGCGCCCACCGTGCCGCTGGAGCCGAGGGCCTCCTGCCAGTGGCGGCGCGCGAACGGCGTCAGCGCCTCCTCGAGTTCGGCGCCGGCGGCGATCTGCGCTTCGCGAAACGCCGTCTTGCGCAGCCGCCCGTCGGCGAAGAAGCGCAGCGACAGGCTGACGCTGCCGACCTGGAAGGACTCGGCCCGCATCGGCCGGCGCCCGGTGCCGATGATCATCTCGGTCGAACGCCCGCCGATGTCGATCACCAGGCGCGGCACCGACGAGGGCTGAAGCCGCGCCACGCCGGAAAAGATCAGCCGCGCTTCCTCGCGGCCGGAGATGACCTCGATCGGATGGCCGAGCACGCCCTGCGCGCGGGCGAGGAAGGCGTCTCGGTTGCGCGCCTCGCGCAGCGTCTGCGTCGCGACGGCGCGCACCTGCAGCCGGTTGTAGCCGGCCAGGCGCTGCGCGAAGCCGGCCAGGCAGTTCAGGCCGCGCTGCGCGGCCTCTTCGCCGAGCAGCCCGGCCGCGTCGAGCCCGGCCCCCAGGCGCACCGTCTCCTTCAGGTAGTCGACGCGGCGGTAGCCGTCGGGCAGGACCTCGCCGATCTCGAGCCGGAAGCTGTTCGAACCCATGTCGATCGCGGCCAGGTGATGCGGCCAGTGCGACGCCAGGCTGCGCGCGAGGGGCGGGGACAGGACCGGATCCATGCCGGGATTGTCGGGCCATTCGACGCGCCGGCCGCCGGGCGGAGGCGGTGTTCCTAGAATGTTCGGCCTACTCTCGAGCGAACACTTCTGCATGCTGGATGCCGAACTTGATACCCCCGCGACGGCCCAGGACCTGATCCGGCGCAGCTTCATCACCGGCGCCGTCGGCAGCGGGTTTGCCGCGGCGGTCCTGCCGGTGACGGCACAGAGCGTGGTCAACACACCGTTCGACGGAATGGTGGCGGGCGAGGTGACGATTCCGTCCGGCGGCTTCGCGATGCCGGCCTACCGCGCTATGCCGGCTGGCAAGCAGCGGCTGCCGGTGGTGCTGGTCGTCTCCGAGATCTTCGGCGTGCACGAACACATCGCCGACGTGGCGCGGCGCTTCGCG
>JAXMEV010000024.1:0-2394 GCA_046348125.1 Rubrivivax sp. | reverse complement strand
CAGCAGATCCAGGTGCTCGCGGCCGAGTCGCGCAGCGTCGACGAGCAGGCGCGCCAGCTCGCCCAGCGCCGCGAACGCCTCGTGCAGGAGGACAAGGGCCTCGCAGCGCCCGACGAGGCGCGCCTGGCCGACCTGCAGCGCCAGGGCGCCGACGCGGCGCGCCAGGGCGCCGAGGCAGATGCCGCGCTCGAGGCGCTGGCGGCCGAGGTCCCGGAACTCGACGCGCGCCGCCGCGCGCAGCAGGAAACGGCGAGCGCCGAGGCCTCGCGGCAGGCCGGCATCGCCGCGCGCCTGGACGCGCTGCGTACGCTGCAGGACAAGGTGCAGACCGAAGGCAAGCTCAAGCCCTGGCTGCAGCGCCACGGCCTGGACGGCCTGCAGGGGCTGTGGACGAAGATCCACATCGAGCCCGGCTGGGAGCCGGCCCTCGAAGCCGCGCTGCGCGAACGCCTGGGGGCGCTTGCCGTCGGGCGCATCGAGACCGTCAGCGCCTTCGTCGACGACGCGCCGCCGGCGCGCCTGGCCTTCTACACCGTGCCTTCGGCGCCGATCCCGAACACCCATCGCACGCTGCCGCGCCTGGCGGACCTGCTGCGCCTGTCCGACCCGGGCCTGCAGGCACTGCTCGGCGACTGGCTGGAGGGCGTCTACACCGCGCCGTCGATGGCCGAGGCTTTGGCGGCACGCGTCCAGCTGACCCACGGAGAGGTCGTCATGACCGCCGCCGGCCACGCGGTGAGCGCGTTCGCGGTGAGCTTCTACGCGCCGGACTCCGAGCAGGCCGGGCTGCTCGCGCGGGCCCAGGAAATCGAGAACCTCGCGCTGCAGTTGCGCGCGCAGTCGCTGATTGCCGACGAGGCCCGCAGCGTGCTGGTGCGCAGCGAGGCCGCCTACACCGAGGCCTCGCAGCGCCTGACCCAGGCGCGGCGCGACGCGGCCGAGCGCCAGACCCGCGCGCACCGGATTCAGGTCGAGCTGCTGCGCCTGACGGAGCAGGCGCAGGCGACCCAGTCGCGGCGCGTTCGGCTTGCCGAGGAGCTGGCCGAGATCGACACCCAGTCCGAGGCGCTCGAGCAGCGCCGGCTTGCCGCCGAGACCCGCTTCGAGGCGCTCGACCAGCAGCTCGGCACGCTGCAGGAGCGCGACGCCGAGTGCGGCGAGGCGGTGCACGCGGCGGAGCGCGCGCTGGCTGCCGCGCGCGACGAGTTGCGGGCCACCGAGCGCCGTGCGCAGGAGGCGCAGTTCGCGGCGCGGTCGCTCGATGCGCGCCGCGCCGAGGTCGAGCGCAGCCTGGCCGCGGCCGGGCAGCAGCTCGAGGCCAATGCGGCGGCGGCGCAGCAGCTGCGCGCCGAGCTCGAGACGCTGGGCGACGCCGCGGACCGCGCGGCCCTCGATGCGGCGCTCGCCGTGCGCGTCGAACGCGAGCGCGCCCTGGGCGCGCAACGCAGCGCCTACGACGAGTTGAGCCGTGACCTCAAGCGCACCGACGAGCGGCGCCTGGTCTGCGAGCGCGGCCTGCAGCCGATGCGCGACGCGATCGTCAAGCTGCAGCTCGAGGAGCAGGCCGCCGCGCTCGGCGGCGCGCAGTATCTCGAGCTGTTGACCGCGGCCGAGGTCGACCTGGAGGCGCTCGGGAAGGGCGTGGCCGACAGCGGCGTGAGGCTCTCCGGCTTGCAGGCCGAGATCGACCGCATCCACCGCGAGATCGCTGCGCTCGGGGCGGTCAACCTCGCCGCGCTCGACGAGCTCGGCGCGTCGCGTGAGCGCAAGACCTTCCTCGACGCGCAGATGGCCGACCTGCAGGAGGCGATCACGACCCTCGAAGGGGCGATCCACAAGATCGACCTCGAGACGCGCGAACTGCTCGCCAGCACCTTCGAGGCGGTGAACGGGCACTTCGGGCGCATGTTCCCGGTGCTCTTCGGCGGCGGCAACGCGCGGCTGGTGATGACCGGCGACGAGATCCTTGACGCCGGCGTGCAGGTGATGGCGCAGCCGCCGGGCAAGAAGAACAGCTCGATCCACCTGCTCTCGGGCGGCGAGAAGGCGCTCACCGCCATCGCGCTGGTGTTCGCGATCTTCCAGCTGAACCCTGCGCCGTT
Organism: Rubrivivax sp.; assembly: GCA_046348125.1. Classification (GTDB taxonomy): domain Bacteria; phylum Pseudomonadota; class Gammaproteobacteria; order Burkholderiales; family Burkholderiaceae_C; genus Rubrivivax. Next base: position 292 of record JAXMEV010000024.1, on the reverse strand, counting down.
CTGCCTGCTCGACGAGGTGGACGCCCCGCTGGACGACGCCAACACCGACCGCTACGCCGCGCTCGTCAAGGAGATGGCGCAGAGCACGCAGTTCCTGTTCATCAGCCACAACAAGATCGCGATGGAGATGGCCGAGCAGCTCGTCGGCGTGACGATGCAGGAGCAGGGCGTGTCGCGCATCGTCGCGGTGGACATGACGACGGCGGTCGGCCTGGCGGAGGCGGCATGATGGTCCTCGCGCCGCTCGGACACATGGCCGGATCAGGGCGGCCGTGAACGAATTGACCGTCGG
>JAXMEV010000023.1:0-2846 GCA_046348125.1 Rubrivivax sp. | reverse complement strand
GCCAGGCGCTGCTCGATCGAACGCTGGAGCATCTCGCGCTGGTAGGCGTCGACGGCGTCCCACTTGTTGACCGCGACGACGACGGCGCGCCCGCTCTCGAGGATGTAGCCGGCGATGTGCGCGTCCTGGTCGGTCACGCCCTGGGTCGCGTCGAGCAGCAGCAGCACGACGTCGGCCTCGGCGATCGCCTGCAGCGTCTTCACCACCGAGAACTTCTCGACCGCCTCGAAGACCTTGCCCTTGCGGCGCAGGCCGGCGGTGTCGATCAGCTCGAAGCGCTGGCCGTTGCGCTCGAACGGCACGCGGATCGCGTCGCGCGTCGTGCCCGGCTGGTCGAAGGCGATGAGCCGCTCCTCGCCGAGCCAGGTGTTGATCAGCGTCGACTTGCCGACGTTGGGCCGGCCCGCCACGGCCAGGCGGATCGGCGCGTCCGCGGCGGCGGACTCGTCCTCGGCCTCCTCGGCCGGGAAGTCCGCCAGCACCGCGTCAAGCAGGCTGCGCAGTCCCTGGCCGTGCGCCGCCGAGATCGGGTGCGGCACGCCGATGCCGAGTTCGTGGAATTCGACGAGCAGCGGCGAGTCGCTCATGCCCTCGGCCTTGTTGACGGCGAGGAAGACGCGCTTGTTCGCCGCACGCAGGTAGCGTGCGATGTCGTGGTCCTGCGCCGACACGCCGGCGCGCACGTCGGTGACGAAGATGACGGCGTCGGCCTCGGCGACGGCCTGGCGCGTCTGGCGCGCCATCTCCTGGACGATGCCGGTCGTGCTGGTGGGCTCGAACCCGCCGGTGTCGACCGCGATGAACTCGCGCCCGCCGTGGCGACCGTCGCCGTAGTGGCGGTCGCGGGTCAGGCCGGCGAAGTCGGCAACGATCGCGTCGCGGCTCTTCGTCAGGCGGTTGAACAGCGTGGACTTGCCGACGTTGGGCCGCCCCACCAGCGCGATGACCGGCTTCATGCGCGCGCCCCGGCGCCCCCGGCCGGCCGGGCTGCGCGGGGCGGCGCGGTGGGATCGGGATCGGCGATCACTCGGGGCGGAAGGCGAACAGCCCGCCGTTGCGCGTGACGATGAGCAGCGTCTTCCCGGCCAGGACCGGCGGCGCGGCGATCGCGCTGCCGTCGGTGCTCAGGCGCAGCAGCGGGTGCCCGTCCTCGCGCGCGAGCAGGTGCACGTTGCCCTGGCCGTCGCCGAAGACCACCGTGCGGCCGGCGAGCAGCGGCGCGCTCAGGTCGCGGTAGAGCAGCTTGTCGTAGGTCCAGACGACGTCGCCGCTCGTGGCGCGCCACGCGGTGACGCGGTCGGTCCCGTCGGCGCCGACGACCAGTTCGGCGTCGCCGCCCAGGCCTTCGGTGCCGCCGACGTTGCGCGTCCAGATCAGCGTACCGCGGTCGGCCCCGACGCAGCCGACGGCGTTCTGGAACGCGCGGGCGCAGAAGGTCTGCGGACCGATGCGCACCGCCGGCGCGAGCAGATCGGCCAGGCGCTCGACCTCGTTGGTGCCGCGCGGCGCCGCCACGGCCACCTCCCAGCGCAGCGTGCCGCGGGTCGGGTCGATGCCGACGAGCCGCGCGCCCTGCCCGGCGAGCAGGGTGTCCTGGTAGGCCGCGAGCACGCCGGCCTTGGCCAGCGTGAGCGGCTCGCCGGGACGCGAGAAGGTCCAGATCTTGCGGCCGTCGAGCACGTCGAAGGCGTGGACCGCGCGATCGACGCCCATCACGAAGACGCGCTCGCCGGCCACCAGCGGAGCCGTCGCGACGCGTCCGCCGAGGCGGGCGCGCCAGGCCGTACGCCCGGCCTCGAACACGACGAGTTCGTTGTCGCGGGTCACGACCGCGGCGAACCGGCCGTCGCTGCCGACGCCGGCGGAGAGCTTGGCACCGGCGCTGCCGCGCCAGATCTCCTGCCCGCTGTCGGCCTGCAACGCGACCACCGTGCCATCCGTTCCGGCGACGGTGAAGATCGCGCCGCTGGAAGGCGTCTCGTTGACGGCGACGAGCAGCGGGTACTGCACGCTGTCGATGCGCTGCGTCCAGGCCAGGCGGCCGCTGATCTGCGGCGTCAGCGGCTCCAGCGGCGCCGGCTTGGGCCGCGGCGTCCCGGAGCAGGCGGCGAGCACCAGTGCGACGCACAGCGCAGCCGCAGGCTGCAGCAGGCGCGACGGGCGCACTGCCGTCATTGGCTCGCCGCTGCAGACGCCGCCGGCGCGGCCGCCTCGGGTGCGGCGCCGAGCGCCGTGAGCTTGGCGTCGATCAGTCGCCGGTACTCGGCGCGCGCGTCCATCGCCTTCCACGCCCGCTGGTAGGCCGCCTTGGCCTCGTCCTTCTTGCCCTGGGCCAGCAGGACGTCGCCGCGCCGGTCGGCGACCAGCGCCTCGAACTCCTTGGCCGTGGCGGCGTCGAGCTGCCTGAGCGCCTCGTCGAACTTCTTCTCGTCGAGCAGCACGCCGGCCAGGCGCAGGCGCGCGATGGTCTGGACCTCGGTCTCCTTGGCGTTCTCGGCCACCCACCCGAGCGTGGCCCGCGCGTTGTCGGCCTGGCCCTTCTCGAACTGCGTGCGCGCCGCCAGCAGCCCGGCCTGCGCGGTGAACGCGGTGCCCGGGAAGCGCTCCTTCATGTCGCCGAAGATGCGCCCGGCCTTGTCGGCATCGCCGGCCTGCGCGACGCGGTCGAGCTCGTCGTACATCGCCCCGGCCTTGACGGCCTGGTCGCGCTGCCACCAGCGCCAGCCGTTCCACGCCGCGTACGAGCCGAGCGCCAGGATCAGGACCCAGGTGATCAGATTGCCGTACTGCTTCCAGAAGGACTTCAGCTGGTCGAGCTGCTCCTGTTCTTCGAGGTCGAGATGGGT
>JAXMEV010000022.1:0-2979 GCA_046348125.1 Rubrivivax sp. | reverse complement strand
GATGCCGCCGAGCAGCAACGCGAGCGCACTCGCCTTGAGCGTGTCGACGAGCTGATGCCGCGACACGATGCGGGCGAGTCCGGCGAGCGGGTCGAACTTGTCGAAGCGCGGCTCCAGCGGCTTCCAGCTCCACGTCCAGCCGCCGGCCGCAACGCCGCAGGCCAGAGCCACCGCGACCATCAGCGCGCCCAGCGGCAACGCGATCCAGACCAGGGTCTGTGCCAGTTCGCCCAGCCGCTCGCCCATGAAGGCAGGCTGCGCGACGGCCTTGGCATCGAACTGCAGGGCGCGCGCCAGCATGCGCGCGAGCACTTCGGCGAGCTGGGGAGCGAGCAGCGCCAGCGCGCCGCCGCCGGCCGCCATCGCCGCGAAGTGCGACAGGTCGCGCGAGCGCGCGACCTGGCCCTCCTTGCGCGCCTTCTCGAGGCGCTGCGGCGAGGCAGGCAGGTTGCGGTCTTGGGCGTCGCGGGAATCGGCCATGGCTGGTCAGGCAAACCCGTCTGGCGGGCCTTGCCATTGTTCCGAGCCGTGCCCTCGACTTGAGGCCGAAAAGAGGCCCCTTCTTGCCCCTGTTCCCGCCCCTGTCCGAGCACCAGGGCAGGCTGCGCGGGCAGCCTCAGGTCATCGCCGGCGCCCGGACGGGCGTCCCGCCCTGACGCGCCCGGCCTCGGGCGCACAGGCGGCGTGCACCGCGAGGCCGTGGCGCAGCCTCGGGTGGTCGTCGGCGAGCGTCTGCGACGGGTCCGGCGAGAGCGCCTACAGTCCGGCGGCCTGCGGCCGCAGGTCCAGCGGCGACGTGTCGGCACCGCGCACGGTGACGGCCCGCTGCTGCGGCGCCGGCATGGAGAGGAACTCCACCCGCAGGCCGGTGAAGCGCAGGATCCGCCAGGGGCAGACAAAGCGGCCGATCCGCGGCCGATCCCGGGTCACCCACGGCATGTCGATTTCCACGCACTTCGGGCAACCCGCGGGCACCGGGCCGCCGTCGTCACGACAGCGACGGCAGCCAGGTGCGCACCAAGCCCGCGATCGCGCAGGCGCCCAGCAGCGGCAGCACGCCGACCTTGAAGCGGAACAGCGCGACGCCGGCCGCCGCCGCGATCAGCGCCGCCGGCCACTCGAAGCGGCCGCTCCAGCCCTGCGGCCAGAGCACGTGCCAGGCAAAGAACAGGGCCAGGTTCGCGATCACGCCGACGACCGCCGCGGTGATCGCGCTCAGCGGCGCGGTGAAACCGAGCTTGCCGTGCGTCGCCTCGACCAGCGGCCCGCCCGCGAGGATGAAGATGAACGACGGCAGGAAGGTGAAGAACGTGGCCACCGCCGCCGCGAGCGCGGCGCCGGCGAAGAGCGCGTCGGGCCCGAGCACCTGGTGCGTCCAGCCACCGACGAAGCCGACGAACGCGACGACCATGATGAGGGGCCCCGGCGTGGTCTCGCCGAGCGCGAGGCCGTCGATCATCTGCGCAGCGGTGAGCCACTGGTACTGCTCGACCGCGCCCTGATAGACGTAGGGCAGCACGGCATACGCACCGCCGAAGGTGACGAGCGCGGCCTTGGTGAAGAACCAGCCCATCTGCGCGAGCGTCGCGCTCCAACCCTGGGCGAGCCCGAGCGCGCCGATTGCCACCGTCCACAGCGCGAGACCGGCGCCGAGCACCTGCGCCAGGCGGCGGCGCGAGAAGCGCGCGTGCGGCGGCGGCGGCGTGTCGTCGTCGATCAGCGCCGGCCCGTAGCCCTGCTTCGCCGCACCGTGCCCGCCGCCGAGCGCGAACACCTTCGGCCAGCGCCGGGCACCGAAATGGCCGATCAGCCCGGCAGCGATCACGATCGCCGGAAACGGCGTGTCGAAGGCGAAGATGGCGACGAAGGCCGCGACCGCGATGCCCCACATCCAGCCGTTCTTCAGCGCCCGCGAACCGATGCGGTGGGCGGCGTGCAGGACGAGCGCCGTTACAGCCGGCTTGATGCCGTAGAAGATGCCGGCGATCAGCGGCACGTCACCGAAGCGCAGGTAGATCCACGCCAGCGCGATCAGGATGAACAGCGACGGCAGCACGAACAGGCCCCCGGCGACGATGCCGCCCCAGCTGCGATGCATCAGCCAGCCGATGTAGGTGGCGAGTTGCTGCGCCTCGGGGCCCGGCAGGACCATGCAGTAGTTCAGCGCGTGCAGGAATCGCTGCTCGCTGATCCAGCGCCGCCGTTCCACCAGCTCGGCGTGCATGATCGCGATCTGCCCGGCCGGACCGCCGAAGCTGATGACGCCGAGCTTGGTCCAGAAGCGCAGCGCCTCGCCGAATCGCACCCCGTGATCGCGCTGCACACCCTCTCCCTGGGTCGACGGTCCCGACCATCGCACGGCGCAAGTATCGCCCGGCCCCTGTCACGACGCGGCGGATCGGTGCACACTGCGAGGGTGCGCCGCCGCGCCGGGCGGCGCGGCGCACGCCGAACCCGAGGAGGAATGCCATGGACACCAAGACCAAGCCGGTCTCGATCGACGCGCTGCGCATCGACGGCCAGCGCCTGTGGAACTCGCTGATGGAGCTGGCCAAGATCGGCGCCACGCCCAAGGGCGGCGTGTGCCGCCTGACGCTCACCGACCTCGACCGCCAGGGCCGGGACCTCGTCACGCGCTGGGCGCGCGAGGCCGGGCTGACGGTCACGATCGACAAGATCGGCAACGGCTTCATGCGCCGCCCGGGGCGGAACAACGCCCTGCCACCGGTCGTCACCGGCAGCCACATCGACACCCAGCCCACCGGCGGCAAGTTCGACGGCAACTACGGCGTGCTCGCCGGGCTCGAGGTGGTGCGCACCCTGAACGACCACGGCATCGAGACCGAGGCGCCGATCGAGGTCGCGTTCTGGACCAACGAGGAGGGCTCGCGCTTCGTCCCGGTGATGATGGGCTCGGGCGTGTTCGCCAAGGCGTTCACGCTGGAACATGCCTACGCGGCGAAGGACGTCGACGGCAAG
>JAXMEV010000021.1:0-3253 GCA_046348125.1 Rubrivivax sp. | reverse complement strand
TGGCACCATCATCGTCGGCCAGACGCCCGACCACGCCAACGCCGACCAGATGACGGCCACGATGTGGAAGTGGAACGGCTCGGCCTGGGTCAAGTCCTATCTCGGCGTGATGCCGAAGAAGCCCGGCAAGCCGGCTTCGTCGTATCCGCTGGCGGTCAGCGACGACGGCAGCGTCGTCGTCGGCGAGAACCATCCGGACGCCGGCAAGCCGACGACCGTCGGCTTCATCTGGACGGCCGCCGCGGGCATGGTCAACGCTGCCGACTGGTTGGCCGCCAACGGCGTGGCGGCCAACCCGCTGTACCCGGTCACGTCGCTGAGCACGATGACGCCCGACGGCAAGGTCATCGTCGCGGTCGCGACGCAGAAGGTCGCCCCGTTCGGCCAGCGCAGCCTGATCATCCGCCGCGAGCCCTGACCTACACTTCAGCCCGGCCGAACCACTGGCGGCGCGTAAGCCGCGCTGCAGGGTCGGCCGGACCCGGCACATGACCGACACCGCCACCGCGACGAACGAGCTGCAGGCCGCGCCCGACCCGCGCATCGAGCGCGTCGCCGCCGAGCTGCGCGGCTGCCTGACGCCGCTCGTGCACGGCCTGGCCGGCGACCCGCCGCGGCCGATGCGCCTGACGCAGGAGCCCGGCCTCGACAAGAGTCTGGCCAGCCGGCTCGTGCAGGCGGTGCGCACGCAGAGCAGCCACGACTTCCTGCACACCGTGCCGTCGCCGGGCGGCCTGCGCATCCTGATCCAGCACGCCAAGGGCCTCGCCGACACCAGCCTGCTGCGCGACCTGGAGGCGGCGGTGATGCGCTTCGAGTCGCTGATCGACGCCTTGCCCGGCGGGCGCCAGACGCTGGACGCGCAGATGGGCGAGGCGTCCAGCGCGATCCGCGAGCGTCGCGAGCAGATCGCGCGCCAGGCCTCGTTCAAGGCGCAGTCGTTTCTCTTCGGGCACTTCTGCGAGACGCTGACCACGTCGCTCTTCGTGATGCCGGCGGCGGAGCCGGGGCGGGTCGACGTGATCGAGGTCCAGCGCCGCATCGGCCTGCAGCGTTCGGCGCCGAGCGTGGCGCTGCCGCTCCTGAGCGTGAACACCGACAAACCCGGCAGCACCCTGGCGCCGCAGATGCTGCCGCTGACGCTGGACGAGCCGAGCGTCGATCCGGCGGACTATCTCGTCGTCGCCGGGTGCAGCGACCCGCTGCCCGACATCGAGGTGCGCGGCGAGGGGACGACGACGATCCTGGTGCTGCGTCCGGGGCGCGCGTCGCCGATGCCGGCGCGCGTGACGACGGCGTTTCGCGTGCTGCGGGCTGACACGATCGTCCACGACCAGCCGTGGTCGATCCTGCGCACCTACATGCTGCACACGCCGTGCCGCACGCTCGTGCGCGACCTCTACCTGGCCGAGGGGCTGTGGCCCGACGCGCGGCCCGAGGTCGGCTTCTATCTGCCCGGCCCGAGCGGGACCCCGTCGATCGTGATAGAGCCGGGCACGCCGCACCTGCGCCGTGTCAACCTGACGGCGCGCATCGAGCAGCTGCCGCCGGGGCCGCGCGGCTTCGAGCTCGACGGCGTCCCCGACCAGGCGGCTGCGATCGAGGCTTCGCTGGCCGGCACGGCTGCGCAGGGTCTGGCGTTTCGCGGCTGGCGCTGCCGAATGGGCTATCCGGTGCCGCTGATCGAGATGCAGCTCTCGCTGCGCTTCTCCGCCGGCGTCTGAGACGCGGCGCCGGCCGGGCCGGCGCCGGCGCGGGCTATGCTTGGCGCCTCGTGCCGTACGCCCGCCCTCGATGAGTTCCGACGCCTTTCTTCCGCCCGCTCCGCTGCCCACGCACTGCGAGGTCCTCGTCGTCGGCGCCGGCCCGGCGGGCAGCGCCTGCGCGCGCGTGCTGGCGCAGGGCGGCGTGGACGTGGTGATCGCCGACCAGTCGGTGTTCCCGCGCGACAAGGTCTGTGGCGACGGCCTGATCCCCGACGCGCACGCCGCGCTGGCGCGGCTGGGCCTGCTCGACGAGGTGATGGCCCGGGCGCAGTCGGCGACCCACGTCGGTTGCGTCGGTCCGAGCGGCGGGCGCATCGAGGTGCCCGGCTCGCTGGCCGTGCTGCCGCGCCGGCAGCTCGACGACATCCTGTGCCTCGCCGCGCAGGCGGCCGGCGCGAGGTTCGTCGCGCCGGCACGCTTCGAGGAGGCGCTCGAGGATGCGGCCGGCCGCGTCTGCGGCGCCCGCTTCAAGGTCGGCGACGCCGCGCACGAAATCCGCGCGCACTGGGTCGTGCTCGCCACCGGCGCCGTGCCGCAGGCCCTGATCGCCGCCGGCATGTGCGACCGGCGCACGCCCAGCGGCATTGCGCTGCGCGGCTACGTGAAGAACGACGCGATGGCCGGCCGCCTGAAGGCGCTCGACGTCGTCTGGCACCGCAAGCTGCGCCCCGGCTACGGCTGGATCTTTCCGTGCCGCGACGGCGTGTTCAACATCGGCGTCGGCATCGCGCACAGCCACCGCACGCTCAAGGACGGGCGCCTGGGCATGAAGGACGTGAACCTGCGCCAGGTCTTCACCGCGTTCACCGAGGTCTATGCGCCGGCGCGGGAGCTGATGGCCGGCGGCACGCTGCTGGGCGAGTTGAAGGGCGCGCCACTGCGCTGCACGCTCGAGGGCGCGCGCTTCTCGCGGCCCGGGCTGCTCGTCACCGGCGAGGCGGTCGGGACGACCTATTCCTTCACCGGCGAAGGCATCGGCAAGGCGCTCGAGACCGGGATCCTCGCCGCCGAGGCTCTGGCGGCCGACCGGGCCGGCGCGGCCGACGCGGCGACGCGCGCCGGCTTCGAGGCGCGCCTGGAGCGCCTGAGGCCGCGCTTTGAGATGTACGAAAAGGCCAACCGCGTCAACGTCTACCCCTGGCTCGCCGATCTGGTGATCTGGCGCGCGAAGAAGAGCCAGCGCCTGCTCGCCCGCATGAGCGGCGTCCTCGAGGAGACCAGCAACCCGGGCAACATCGTGAGCTTCAAGGGGCTGCGCCGGCTGTTCATGGAGTGACGAGATGACGACCTCGAGACCCCTTCGGTGTCGCCATCCCGCTTGCGGGCCGAGGGGATCCCAGTCCGCTTGCGAGCTGCCCGGCGAGGACTGAGCGCGATGTGCCAGCTGCTGGGCATGAACTGCAACACGCCCACCGACATCATGTTCTCGTTCACCGGCTTCGCGACGCGTGCCGACGAACACACGGACGGCTTCGGCGTCGCGTTCT
>JAXMEV010000020.1:0-3962 GCA_046348125.1 Rubrivivax sp. | reverse complement strand
CAGGGCATCAACTACGCCAGCCACGTCCGCGAGTCGGGCATGGACCCGGCGAAGATCCCGTTCAACACGATCTTCACGAAGGCCTCGTCCTGCCTCGCCGGCCCGCACGACGACGTGGTGCGGCCGGCGCACGTGAAGCTGCTCGACTACGAGATCGAGCTCGGTCTCGTGATGCGGCGCAGCCTCACCGAGCCGCGCGCCGTCACGCCCGACAACCTGCACGAGGTACTGGCCGGCGTGACCATCGTCAACGACGTCAGCGCGCGCGACGTGCAGCTGCCGCAGGCGCAGTTCTACAAGGGCAAGAGCTACCGCAGCTTCGGCCCCGCGGGCCCGGTGCTGCTGCTGCTCGACGCCGCCGAGTGGAAGCGCTGGCCCGAGCTGCGCATGCGCCTGGCCGTCAACGGCCAGGTCCGGCAGGAGACGCTGTGCGGCGACATGCTGTTCGCGCCGCACCAGACGCTCTCCGAGCTGAGCGCGCTGCAGGACCTGCACGCCGGCGACCTGATCGCCACCGGCACGCCGGCCGGCTGCGCGGCCAAGGCGCCGGGCAAGCTCGTCTACTTCGTGATGAACCACCTGCTGTCGCCGGCGACGAAGTGGAAGCTCTTCATCCGGAAGGGTTTGGCGAACCCGCTGTACCTCGAGCCGGGCGACCGCATGACGGCGTCGATCCGCACCGACGACGGCGCGCTCGACCTCGGCGAGCAGCGCAACCGCATCGTCGCCGCCTGAACCCCACGACAAGACCTACGGAGACAAACCATGCAAGACATCACCCTGCCCGCCGTCGACGTGCTGATCGTCGGCTACGGCCCGGTCGGCGCGACGCTCGCCAACCTGCTCGGCCGCCACGGCGTGCGCACGCTGGTGGTCGACAAGGCCACCGAGATCTTCAAGGCGCCGCGCGCCATCGCGCTCGACAACGAGGCGCTGCGCATCCTGCAGATGGCCGGCCTCGAGGAGGGCGCGATCGACACCGTCGCGATCCCCGCGGTGCACATGCGCTCGCCGCTGTTCGGCAACTATGCGCGCATCGCCGCGGCCGGGCAGATCGACGGCCACCCCAAGCTCGTCACCTTCTACCAGCCGCAGCTCGAGGCCGTGCTGCGCGAGCGCCTGGCAAAGGTCGCCTGCGTGCAGGCGATGACCGGCACCGAGCTGCTCGCCTTCGAGCCGCAGCCCGACGGCGTGGCGGTGCGCCTGAAGCTCGCCGACGGCGCCACGGCGCGCGTCGCGGCGCGCTTCCTCGTCGGCGCCGACGGCGCCAACTCCAAGGTGCGCCAGGACCTGGGCTTGAGCTTCGGCGGCCGCACCTTCGCCCAGGACTGGCTGGTGGTGGACGCGCAGCGCGTGCCCGATCCGATCCGCGACATCGAGTTCATCTGCGACCCGGCGCGCCCGGTGCCGCACATGGTCGCGCCCGGCGACCGCCAGCGCTGGGAGTTCATGCTGCGCCCCGGCGAGACGCGCGAGCAGATGGAGCGGCCGGAGACGGTGCGCCGGCTGCTCGCACCCTGGGCGCGCACCGAGGACATCCACATCGAGCGCGTCGCCGTGTACCGCTTCCACGCGCGCGTCGCCGACCGCTTCAGCCAGGGCCGCGTGTTCCTCGTCGGCGACGCGGCGCACATCACGCCGCCGTTTGCCGGCCAGGGGCTCGTGGCCGGCCTGCGCGACGTGGCCAACCTGAGCTGGAAGCTGGCCTGGGTGGCCCAGGGCCGCGCCGACGAGCGCATCCTCGACAGCTACGACACCGAGCGCCGGCCGCACGCCAAGGCGATCATCAACCTCGCCCTCTTCATGGGCAAGCTGGTGATGCCGAGCAACCGCGTCGCCGCCTTCCTGACCCACGGACTGATGCGCACGCTCGGCCTCGTGCCGCGCTTGCGCCGGGTCTTCGAGGAACTCGAGATCAAGCCGCAGAACCGCTTCGGCCAGGGCCTGTTCGCGCCGCGCGAGCGCGGCGCGCGGCTCGACCGCGGCGGGCTGCTGCCGCAGGGCTGGGTGCGCTCCACGAAGGACGGCCGCATCGTGCTCAGCGACGACGCGATCGGCCCGCGCCTCGCATTGATCGGCTTCGGCGTCGACGCCGAGGCAGGTCTCGCGCCCGAACTTCGGACAGCCTGGCGCGCGGCCGGCGGCTCGGCGCTGCGCGTCGTGCCGCGCGGCCGTCCGGCCGACACCCCGGCCGACGCCTGGGAGGACCTGCACGGCACGCTGCTGCCCGGCGCAGCGCCGGTGGGCTGGGTCGCGGTCGTGCGCCCGGACCGCACCGTGCTCGTCGACGGCCCGGCCACCGACGCCGCGGCCATCATGACGCGCGCGCTCGCGCTGCTCGGCAGCGAGGCGCCCGCCCCCGCCGGGATGCCGTCGCGCATCGGCGCGCACGCCGCCTGACGCACCGGGAGCACGACCATGCCAATGACTCGTCGAGGATTGCTCGTGGGCGGCGTTGCCGCCGCCGGCGTGGCCGGGATCGCCGGTGCCGGCATCGCCTGGCGCAGCCACCAGGCGAACCAGCCCGCGCGGCTGACGCTGCCGAAGGCGAAGTCCGGCGCCCCCAACATCCTGCTGATCGTCACCGACCAGGAGCGCGGCTGGGACCTGCTGCCCGCCGGCTTCGTCGACAGGCATTGCCCGACGCGCAGCCGGCTGCTCGCGCAGAGCGTGAGCTTCGACCAGGCGCACACGCCGAGCCCGTTCTGCTCGATGGCGCGCTCGACGATCTACACCGGCCAGCACCCGCAGGTGAACGGCCTGTGGGAGAACATTCCGCTGCCGTATGCCACGAACCTGAAGCGCGCGACGCCGACGCTCGGCACGATGTTCGGCGCCGCCGGCTACCACAGTGCCTACTTCGGCAAGTGGCACCTGAGCCGGCTGCACGACCAGCAGCGCGCGAGCTTCACGCCCGAGCAGGTGCGCGCCGAACTGCAGGGCTACGGCTTTGCCGAGATCGGCACGCAGCACGAACTCGACGGGCCGCTCGGCGGCTTCAACTCCGACGGTGACACGACGCGGCGCGCGGTCGACTTCCTGCGCTCGCCCGAGCGAGCCGCCGGGCCGTGGTTCTGCGCCGTGAACCTGCTCAACCCGCACGACATCATGTACTACACGTCGGGCGAGGCGATGACACGGTCGCGCAGGATGGACTTCCCCGACGCGCTCTCGCGCCCGCCGGCGGACCCGTTCTACGCCGCCGACCTGGGCTACGGCCTGCTGCCCAACTACGGCCCGAAGACGCTGCTGCGCCGCCCCGAGGCGGCCTACGAATACGGCCGCGCGATGGACACCACGCTCGGCGTGCTCGACTACGCCGACGAGCGCACCGGACGCGAGTTCCAGAACTACTACTACCACTGCATCCGCGACACCGACCGCCACCTGATGCGGCTGCTGCAGGCGCTGCAGGCGAGCGGGCAGGACGAGAACACCGTCGTCGTCTTCACCGCCGACCACGGCGAGCTGCTCGGCGCGCACGGCCTGCGCGGCAAGGGCACCGTGCCCTACCGCGAGGCGGTCCGCGTGCCGCTGCTCGTGCGCCTGCCCGACGGCGCGCGCGGCGCGCGGACGGCCACGCTCGCGTCGCACGTCGACCTCGCGCCGACGCTGCTCGCCGCCGCCGGCGTGCCCGCCGACGCGGTGGCCAACGAGCTGCCGCGCCTCGCCGGCCGCGACCTGAGCGCGCATGCCGGCCGGCCGGACGCGGCCGACCCGCGCGCGGGCCATGCGGGCGACGGCATCCTGCTGCACTGGACGAGCCTCGCCGCGCAGGACCATGACAGCCTGCTCGCGATCGACCTCGCGCGGCGCAGCGGCGGCGTCACGCCGCTCACCTTCCTGCAGCAGGAGGTGCGCGATGGCATGCAGCGACGCGGCCAGATGCGCGGCGTGACGGATGGCCGCTACAAGTTCGCGCGCTACTTCAAGCCCACGGACCACCACCGGCCTCGCGACTG
>JAXMEV010000019.1:0-4467 GCA_046348125.1 Rubrivivax sp. | reverse complement strand
GCTTCGCTGTCGCCGGCTGCGAGCCCGACGAGATGGGCATCGGCCCGGTGTTCGCCGTGCCCAAGGTGCTGCAGCGCCTGGGCCTGAAGGTCGGCGACATCGACCTGTGGGAACTGAACGAGGCCTTCGCCGTGCAGGTGCTGTACTGCGCCGACCGGCTCGGCATCCCGATGGACCGGCTCAACGTCAACGGCGGCGCCATCGCCATCGGCCACCCCTACGGCATGAGCGGCCAGCGCCTCACCGGCCACGCGCTCATCGAAGGCAAGCGGCGCGGCGCCAAGCGCGTGTGCGTCACGATGTGCGTCGGCGGCGGCATGGGCGCGGCCGGCGTGTTCGAAGTGCTCTGAGGCGCGCGCGGCCGGTCGCGGCACGAGCCCTTGCCATGATCGACGTCGAAGCCGCGCGGCGCTTCTTCCGCCTGGCGCCGTTCATGGTGGAACTCGGCGTCGAACCCGTCGCCGTCGGCGCGGGCCGGCTGACGACGGCGCTCGTGATCGCCGAGCGCCACCTGCAGCACACCGGGCAGGTGCATGCCGGCGTGTCGGCGGCGATGGCCGACCACACGATGGGCGCCGCGGCGCAGACGCTGGCGCCGGCCGGCGTGTGGGCGCTGACGGCGGAGCTGAAGACGAGCCTGCTGCGCGCGGCCAAGGGCGAGCGGCTGGTGTGCGAGGCCTGGGTCATCAAGTCCGGGCGTACCCTCGCCTTCACCGAGGCCGAGGTGTACGTCGAGCACGACGGCGCGCGCACGCTGGTGATGAAGGCCTCGGCGACGATGGCGCTGGCCGGGCACGTCGCGCCGGCGGCGCAGGGCTCGGCGCCGGGCGCGGAGTGACGGCCCGTGCGCCAGACGCTCGACTTCCTGCTGTACGACTGGCTGCGCGTGGCCGAGCTGAGCGCGCGGCCGCGCCACGCCGAGCATTCGGCCGAGACCTTCGCCCAGGTGCTCGACATGTGCGAGCGCATCGCGCGCGAGAAGTACGCGCCCTTCAACCGCCTGGTCGACACCGAGGAGCCGCGCATCGTGTCGGGGCCCGAGGGCGAGCGGGTGGTGCTGCCGCAGGCCACGCACGAGGCCTGGCAGGCCTACGCCGGCAGCGGCATGCTCGCCGCCGCGCAGGACTACGAGCTGGGCGGCATGCAGCTGCCCTACACGCTGGAGGCGGCGGGCAACGCCTTCTTCGCCAAGGCCTCGGTCGGCATCGGCGCGGGCATGCTCACCAGCGGCAACGCCAACCTGCTGCTGGCGCACGGCACGCCGCGCCAGCGCGAGGTGTTCGCCGCGGCCGAGTTCGCCGGCCGCTGGAGCGGCACGATGTGCCTGTCGGAGCCGCAGGCCGGCTCGAGCCTGTCGGACGTGGCGACGCGTGCCGAGCCCGACGGCGCCGACTTCGAGCGCGACCCGCTGGGCCCGCGCTACCGGCTGCGCGGCCACAAGATGTGGATCTCGGCCGGCGAGCACGAGCTCACCGAGAACATCGTCCACCTCGTGCTGGCCAAGATCCCCGGCCCCGACGGCCGCCCGGTGGCGGGCACGCGGGGCCTCTCGCTCTTCGTCGTGCCCAAGAAGCTGGTCGACGCCGAAGGGCGCCTCACGGGCGAGCGCAACGACGTCGCGCTGGCCGGTCTGAACCACAAGTGCGGCTGGCGCGGCACCAGCAACACGCTGCTCAACTTCGGCGAGGGCCGGTTCCGGCCGGGCGGTGCCGCGGGCGCGATCGGCTATCTGGTCGGCAGCCCGGGCGAAGGCCTGCGCTGCATGTTCCACATGATGAACGAGGCGCGCATCGCCATCGGGATGTGCGCGGCGATGCTCGGCATGGCCGGCTTCGAGGCCAGCCTCGAATACGCGCGCCAGCGCCCGCAGGGCCGGCCGCTCGGGCCGCAGGGCAAGGACGCGGCGCAGCCGCAGGTGCCGATCGTCGAGCACGCCGACGTCAAGCGCATGCTGCTGGCGCAGAAGGCCTACGCCGAGGGCGCGCTCGCGCTCGAGCTGTACTGCGCGCGCCTGGTCGACGACAGGCGCAGCGGCGACGCCGCCGCGGCGCGCGAGGCGGCGCTGCTGCTCGAAGTGCTCACGCCCATCGCCAAGAGCTGGCCGAGCGAATGGTGCCTGGAGGGCAACTCGCTCGCAATCCAGGTGCTGGGCGGCTACGGCTACACGCGCGACTTCCCGGTCGAGCAGTACTGGCGCGACCAGCGCCTGAACATGATCCACGAGGGCACGCACGGCATCCAGGCGCAGGACCTGCTCGGGCGCAAGGTGGTGATGGACGGCGGCGCCGGCTTCGCCCTGTTCGCGGCGCGCGTCGAAGCCACGGCGCGCCGCGCCGCGCAGCGGTCCGGCCTCGCCGGGCACGCGCAGGCGCTGAGCGCCGCGCTGCAGCGCCTGGGCGCGGCGACGCAGGGCGCCTGGGCCGGCGGCAACGCCGAGGAGGCACTGGCCAACGCCACGCCCTACCTGCAGGCCTTCGGCCATGTCGTGCTGGCCTGGATCTGGCTCGACCTGGGGCTGGCGCTCGAGGCCGGCGCCGCGCCCGAACTGGCGCCCGGCAAGCGCGCCGCGCTGCGCTACTTCTACGCCTACGAGCTGCCCCGCATCGACGCCTGGCTGGGTGTCGTCGCGCGCCGCGAAGGCCTGCTGCGCGAAGTGCAGCCGGCCTGGCTGTGAGCGGCGGCGTCGATCGGCCGCCATCTGCCGCTTGCCGCTGGCCGCCTGCCGCTTGCCCGAAGGAGCCGAGATGAGCACGCATGTGCGCGATCTGTTCGACCTCGACGGCCGCGTCGCCCTCGTCACCGGCGGCTCGCGCGGGCTCGGCCTGCAGATCGCCGAGGCGCTGGGCGAGGCCGGCGCGAAAGTGATGCTGACCTCGCGCAAGGCGGCCGATCTCGAGGCGGCGGCGGCCGCGCTCGCCGAAGGCGGCATCGACGCGCGCTGGATCGCCGCCGACGCCGGCCTGCCGGCCGAAGTGCAGCGCGTGGTCGACGAGACGATGCAGCGCCTGGGCCGCATCGACATCCTCGTCAACAACGCCGGCGCGACCTGGGGCGCGCCGATGGAGGACCACCCGCTCGAGGCCTGGGACAAGGTGATGAACCTCAACGTGCGCTGCGCCTTCCTGTTCTCGCAGGCCGTCGGCCGCGCCAGCATGCTGCCGCGCGGATCGGGCCGCATCATCAACCTCGCGTCGGTCGCCGGGCTGGGCGGCAGTCCGCTCGTCAAGTACATCGCCTACCAGACGAGCAAGGGCGCGCTCGTCAACTTCACGCGCGGGCTGGCCGGCGAGTGGGGGCCGCAGGGGATCACCGTGAATGCGTTGGCGCCCGGCTACTTCGTGACCAGGATGACCCACGGCCTGCTGGCCGAGCTCGGCGTCGACACCTTCGTCGAGGCCACGCCGTTGCGCCGCCTCGGCGACGACGACGACCTCAAGGGTGCCGCGCTCCTGCTCGCGAGCGCGGCGGGCAAGCACATCACCGGGCAGATCCTGGCGGTGGACGGCGGCGTGACAGCGGTGCACCGCGGCGGCTGAGAGCCATGGCGATGCCCGAGCGGCTGGCCTTCCCGCGGCGCATTCCGTTCGCCGACGCGCTCGGCTTCGAGCTCTGGCGCTTCGACGGCGGCCACGCCGAACTGCAGCTCGCGCTCGAGCCGGGCCTGCACAACAGCTTCGGCGTCGCCCACGGCGGCGTGCTGATGACGCTGCTCGACGTGGCGATGGCGCATGCGGCGCGCTCGGTGCACGCGCGCACGCCGCAGGCCGACCACGGCGTCGTCACGATCGAGATGAAGACCAGCTTCGTGCAGCCGGCCGAGGGACGCCTGCGCTGCGAGGCCCGGCTGCTGCACCGCACGCCGACGCTCGCCTTCTGCGAGGGCAGCGTGTTCGACGCCGCCGCCCGCCTGTGCGCGCACGCCACCGGCACCTTCAAGGTCCTGCGCGCGCTGCCGGCGGGCCGCGAGCTCCGCTCGCCGCGCCACGCCGCGGGCGACGATGCGCCGCCGGGCGCGGATGCGCCGGCGGCAGCAGCGGCGGACCGCGGTGGGCTCTGAACTCGCCTGGACCTGGCGGCGCTTCGCCGAGCTCGGCGTCGACGACCTGTACGACGCGCTCGTGCTGCGTTGCCGTGGTTTCGTGCTCGAGCAAGGGGCCTTCCTCGACCCCGACGGCCTGGACCGCGCGAGCTGGCACCTGCTCGGGCGCGACGCCGCCGGCGCCCTGTTGGCCTACCTGCGCGTGGTCGACCCGGGGCTGCGTTACGCCGAGCCTTCGATCGGCCGCGTCGTCACCGCGCCCGAGGCGCGCCGGCGCGGCCTCGGGCGTGCGCTGGTGGCCGAAGGCGTGGCGCGCTGCGCCCGGGTCTTCCCCGGCCGGCCGATCCGCATCGGTGCGCAGGCTCACCTCGAAGCCTTCTACGGCGGTTTCGGTTTTCGCCGTGTCGGGGCAAACTACATGGAAGACG
>JAXMEV010000018.1:0-8072 GCA_046348125.1 Rubrivivax sp. | reverse complement strand
CCTGCCGCCGGGCGGCTGGTTCGGCGAGGGCACGGTGCTCAAGAACGAGCCGTACCGCTACAACATCCAGGCGCTGCGCAAGAGCCTCGTCGCCGGCATCACGGCGCAGACTTTTCACTGGCTGCTCGACCGCAGCATCGGCTTCAACCGCTTCGTGATGAACCAGCTCAACGAGCGGCTCGGCCAGTTCATCGCGGCGCGCGAGATCGACCGCATGACCGAACCCGACGCGCGCGTCGCACGCAGCCTGGCCGCGCTCTTTCACCCCCTGCTGTACCCGGGCGTGGGCGAGCTGCTGCGCATCACGCAGCGCGAACTCGGCTACCTCGTCGGCCTGTCGCGCCAGCGCGTCAACGAAGCGCTGGCGGCGCTCGAGCGCGCCGGCCTCATCCGCGTGGAATACGGCGGCGTGCGTGTGCTCGACCTCGCGGCGCTGCGCCGCCACGGCTCGCTGGACTGAATACCACGACGCCGGCCCGGCCGGCGCACGCGCGCGCAATCCCTTGCGGCGCGGGCCGACGGGATCGGCCCCCCCGCCCGCACCGCTGCCTCGTGCGCTCACTTCTCCTGCACGCGCGCCAGATAGTCGAGCAGCGCGACGATGCGCCCGCGCACGTACCACTCGGGCTGCGCCGCCATGCCCGGATGGCGCAGCGCCTGGGCACGGAACACCGAGCCCCAGACCGGCATTTCGCGCGTGCCGTGCGCGCCAATCGGCTTGGACGTGCGGCCGTCGATGATCTCCCAGACGAACTGGTTCGGGAACGCGCCGCCGTAGCGCTTGCTCAGCGTGGTCAGGTCGCTCGGCGCCTTGAGCAAGCTGGCCTTCATCGGCCCGTCGCCCTTGCCGCCGACGCCGTGGCAACTGGCGCAGTTGCCTTCGTATTCCAGGCGCCCGAAATCGGCACTGTCGGCCTGGGCCATGCAGACCGAGGCGGCGGCCATCAGGCTCAGACCCGCGATCCCTGTCAGGCAACGCGTGAACATATCGTCCTCCGTCGGCTCGCCTGCCTGATCGAACTCGCCATCCGCGGACAGGCCGCGCGACATGGCGATTCTTGGCCTGCACACGACGCTACGCGCACGCCGCGCGCGCATTGAGCGCGCGCAAGGGCGCAGCGCAGCGTCGCTAAACTCGGCTGCCTTTCGCAGCCGCCGGCCTTGACCATGCGCAGATCGCTCCTCGTCGTCGTCCTGTCGTTGTCGCTGTGCGCGGGCCTGGTGCGCGCGCAGCCCGCGCCGCCCGCACCCGTCACCACGGTCGAGGGCATCGCCGAGTACCGGCTCGGCAACGGCCTGCAGGTGCTGCTCGTGCCCGACGCGAGCAAGCCCAGCACGACGGTGAACCTGACGATCCATGCCGGCTCGCGCCAGGAGGACTACGGCGAGACCGGCATGGCGCACCTGCTCGAGCACATGATGTTCAAGGGCACGCCGACGACGCGCAACGTCTGGGCCGAGTTCACGCGCCGCGGCCTGCGCGCCAACGGCACGACCTGGTTCGACCGCACCAACTACTTCGCCAGCTTCACCGCCAACGAGGACAACCTGAACTGGTACCTCGGCTGGCTGGCCGACGCGCTCGTCAACAGCTTCATCGCCAAGGAGGACCTGGCGAGCGAGATGACCGTCGTGCGCAACGAGATGGAGATGGGCGAGAACCGCCCCGGCAGCGTGCTCTTCGAGCGCGTGCTGGCGGTGATGTACGACTGGCAGGCCTACGGCCGCAGCACGATCGGCGCGCGCTCGGATGTCGAGCATGTCGACATCCCGCGCCTGCAGGCTTTCTATCGCAAGTACTACCAGCCCGACAACGCCACGCTGATCGTCTCGGGCCGCTTCGACGCGCAGGCGGTGCTCGCGCGCATCGCGCAGAGCTTCGGCCCGATCGCGCGGCCGGCGCGCAGGCTCGCGCCCACCTACACGCTCGATCCGGCGCAGGACGGCCCGCGCGAGGTGACGGTGCGCCGCGTCGGCGCCGCGCCGATGATGTACATCGGCTACCACGTGCCGCCGGGCGCGCACCCCGACTTCGCCGCCGCCGCCCTCGTCGCGCAGCTGCTGGGCGACACGCCGGGCGGCCGCCTGCACAAGCGCCTGGTCGAGCCGCGCCTGGCGGCCTCGGCCTTCGGCTTTGCGCTCTCGCTGGCCGAACCCGGCGTGCTGCTGGTGGGCGCTCAGCTCGCGCCCGACCAGGATCTCGACCGGGCGCGCGCCGAGGCCCTGCGCGTGCTCGACGGCCTGGCGGCCGAGCCCATCACGGCCGAGGAATTCGAGCGCGCGCGCCGGCAATGGCTCAACGACTGGGAGAAGGGCTTCAGCGACCCCGAGGCGATCGGCGTCGCGCTGAGCGAAGCGATCGCGCTCGGCGACTGGCGCCTGTATTTCCTCGCGCGCGACGAGGTGCGCCGGCTGACGCTGGCCGACTTGCAGCGCGTGGCCGCGGCCTACCTCGTGCCGGACAACCGCACGGTGGCGCTGTTCCGGCCCGACAAGCAGCCGCGGCGCGCACCGGCGCCGGCCAATGTCGACGTCGCCGCGCTCGTGAAGGACTACAAGGGCGACCCGGACGTCGCTCTGGCCGAGGCCTTCGACGCCACGCCGGCCAACCTCGAGCGGCGCAGCCAGCGCAGCGCGCTGGCCAGCGGCGCCAAGGTGCTGCTGCTGCCCAAGGGCACGCGCGGCCGCGCCGTGCAGGCACGGCTGCTGCTGCACTTCGGCGACGACAAGACGCTGTTCGGCCAGGAGACCGCGGCCGGCATGATGGCCACGCTGTTCGACAAGGGCGGCGCCGGCCTGACGCGCCAGCAGATCGCGGACCGCTTCGACCGCCTGCGCGCGCAGGTGGGCATTTCGGTGCGCGGGCAGACGCTGACGGTCGCGATCGACACCGTGCGCGAACATCTGCCCGAGGTCGTCGCGCTCGTCGGCCGGCTGCTGCGCGAGCCGGCCTTCCCGCCCGAGGCGCTCGAGGAGACGCGCCGCCGGTGGCTGGCGTCGTTGGCCGAGCGCGCGCGCGAGCCGGGCGCGCTGGCGGCCAACGCGATCGAGCGCCACGGCAACCCCTACCCGCGCGGCGACCTGCGCTACGCCGCCACCTTCGACGAGGCCGAGGCCGACGTCAAGGCGGTGACGATCGAGCAGGTGCGAGCGCTGCAGCGCCGGCTGCTGAGCGCGGCCAGCGCCGAGTTCGCGGCCGTCGGCGACCTCGACGCCGCCGCGGTGCGCGCGGCGCTCGACGGCGCGCTCGGCGACTGGCGCGCGCCGGCCGCGGGCGCCGAGCCCTTCGTGCGCGTGCCGCGGCCGCTGGTGGCGACCGCGCCGATGCGCGTGCTGATCGAAACGCCGGACAAGCAGAACGCCAACCTCGAGGCCGCGCTCGCGCTGCCGCTCAACGACACCCACCCCGACTACGCGTCGATGGTGCTCGCCAACCACGTGTTCGGCGCCGGCGGCGGCTCGCGCCTGTGGAAGCGCATCCGCGAGACCGAGGGCCTGAGCTACGACGTGGGCTCGTACATCGAGTGGAGCAGCTTCGAACCCAATTCGCGCTGGGTGTCGAGCGCGATCTTCGCGCCCGCCAACCGCGCCCGCGTCGAGACCGCCTGGCGCGAGGAGCTGGCGCGCAGCGTGGCCGAAGGCTTCACGCAGGCCGAACTCGACGAGGCGCGCGCCAGCGTGCTCGCGTACCGCCGCCTGGCGCGCGCGCAGGACGCGGCGATGGCCGGGCGCGCCGCGAACGACCTCTACCTCGGCCGCAGCTTCGCGTTCGCGCAGCAAGTCGACGATCGCCTCGCCGCGGTCACGCTCGAACAGCTCAACACGGCATGGCGGCGCTACATCGACCCGGCCCGCATGGCGGTGGCCTGGGGCGGGGACTTCGAGGGCAAGAAGGGCGAGAAGGGCGAGAAGGGCGAGAAGGGTAGAAGGCCGTAGTCCAAGCCCTCAGCCGCCGCCCGCAGCCTGATCGCCCGCGCCCTCGTTGGCGACGCCTGCCGCCACATGTCCGGCCGGCACATGCGCGCCGGCGTTCTCGACATGGCCGGTCTGGTCGTCGAAGAAGAAGTCGGGTTCGAACTGGCGCAGGAACGGCCCCTTGGGCAGGCCGCCGAGGAACATCGCCTCGTCGACCGCGATGCGCCAGTCCATCAGCGTGCGGATCGCGCGCTCGTGCGCCGGTGCGCTGCGTGCGGTGACGAGCGCGGTGCGCAGCCGCATCGCGCCGGCCGGCTCCTGCTGCAGCCGGTGCAGCGCTTGCAGCAGCGGCTTGAACGGCCCCGGCGCGAGCGGCGTGGCGGCGCGCTCGGACTCGTGGTTCTGGAAGGCCTCGAGGCCGTCGCGCCGGTAGACGCGCTCGGCCTCGTCGGAGAACAGCACCGCGTCGCCGTCGAAGGCGATGCGCACCTCGTCGGGGTGCGCGGCCGAGGCGCGCGCGCTCTCGGGGTAGACGCGCGCGGCCGGAACGCCCGCGGCGAGCGCGCTGCGCACGTCCTCGACGTTGGCGCTCAGGAACAGCTGCGCGCCCAGCGGCTGCAGGTAACGCCAGGGGCTGCGCCCGCGCGTGAACACGCCGCGCTCGAGCGGCAGCCCGAGGCCGCGCGCGCTGCGGAACACGCGCATGCCCGAGACCGGGTCGTTGCGCGAGAGGATCACCACCGCCACGCGCGGCGCAGCGCCGGCTGCGTTGAAGGCGAGCAGCTTGTTGACGAGCGAGAAGGCCACGCCCGGGCGCGCCGGCTGCTCGAGCCGCGCCAGTTGCAGCTGCATGTAGGCGCCGTCGTCGGCCGCCTCGAACAGCCGGTTCTCCTCCTCGAAATCGAACAGCGCGCGCGAGGAAATGGCGACGACGAGCTGGCCTTCGAGCGTGGCGGGCATGACGGCGCCGATGGTAAGCGTGGCGGGCGAGGCCGGCGCGCGCTGCGCGGCCCGGGCCGGCCCGGGCCGGCCCGGGCCGGGCCGGAGCGGGGCGGGGCGGGGCAGGGCGCTGCGCAGCGGCTATGCTTGCGCGCGCCGTCGCTCTCGTCCCCATGAAGCCCATGCGCCTCGTTCGTCCTTGCCCGATGCCGAAGGCCACGCTGCTGCCGCGAGACGCGCGCAGCTCGGCGGCAGGCGAGCCTGCCGGCCGGGCCGCGGCGCGCGCGGCTCGCGCGGCGGTACGCTGATGGCCGCCCGGGGCGGCGGCGGCCGCGACCTCGCCCGCATCACCTTCGGCGTGCTGACGATCGGGCTGCTGCTGGCCGGCACGCTGTGGGTGCTGCGCCCCTTCCTCGGCCCGACGATCTGGGCCGCGATGGTGGTGGTGGCCTCGTGGCCGCTGATGCGGCGCGCCGAGCGCCTGTTCGGCAACCGCCGTTCCTTGGCGGTGGCGCTGATGACGCTGCTGCTGCTGCTGCTGTTCGTGGTGCCGCTGGCGGCCACCATCGTCACCATCGTCGGCAATGCCGACCGTCTGGTGGAATGGGCGCGCCTGGCCGCCGCCTGGCGGCCGCCCGAGCAGGCGCCGCAGTGGCTGCACACGCTGCCCGTGATCGGCGGAGCGCTCGACGCGTTGTGGGCGCAGGCACGCGCGCTCGGTCTGGACGAGATGCTGCCCAAGATCACGCCCTACGCGGGCGAGGCCACGCGCTGGTTCGTGCGCGAGGTGGGCAGCCTGGGCGTCGTGCTGTTCCAGTTCCTGCTCACGGTGGCCATCGCGGCCGTGCTGTACGCGCGCGGCGAACAGGCCGCGGCCATGGCGCGGCGCTTCGCGCGCCGGCTGGGCGCCGCGCGCGGCGAGGCGGCGGTGCAACTGGCCGGCGACGCCATCCGCGGCGTCGCGCTGGGCGTCGGCGTCACCGCACTGGTGCAGGCGGTGGTCGCGGGGCTGGGCCTGGCGCTGGCCGGCATCCCGTTCGCGGGCCTGCTGACGGCGGTGATGTTCATGCTGTGCATCGCGCACATCGGGCCGCTGCCGGTGCTCGTGCCGGCCATCGCCTGGGCCTTCTACGAGGGGCGCAGCGGCTGGGCGGTCTTCCTGATCGT
The DNA here is from genome assembly GCA_046348125.1 of Rubrivivax sp. GTDB lineage: Bacteria > Pseudomonadota > Gammaproteobacteria > Burkholderiales > Burkholderiaceae_C > Rubrivivax. The sequence continues at coordinate 2,051 of JAXMEV010000018.1, read as the reverse complement.
GGTCGCAGTGGTGGCGGCGACGATCGACAACGTGCTCAAGCCGGTTCTCATCAGGATGGGCGCCGACCTGCCGCTGCTGCTGATCTTCGCCGGCGTCGTCGGCGGCCTGCTCGCCTTCGGCCTGGTCGGCATCTTCGTCGGGCCGGTGGTGCTGGCGGTGGCCTACAAGCTGCTCGACGACTGGATGGGCGACGAGGGCGCACAGCCGCCCGCGGCCGACGAGTGGAGCTGAGGCGCGCCGCGGGCCGACTTCAGAGCCAGCCTTGCGCGCGCAGCTCGGCCTCGGCCTGTGCGGCGTGGGCGAAGTGCAGCGCGTTCCAGCCGAGCGCGCGCGCCGTCTCGACGTTGGGCCGGTGGTCGTCGAGGAACACCAGCTCCTCGGGCGCGTGGCCGAAACGCTCGGCGGCGAGGCGGAAGATGGCCGGCTCCGGCTTGGCCTCGTGCACGCGCGCGGAGAACACGCCGTCGGCGAACCAGCCGACGAAGTCGTGCGCGCGCTCGAGGTGGTCGGCATACAGCGCCGGCATGTTCGACAGGAACAGCAGACGGCGCCCGCTCTCGTGCAGCCGGCGCAGCAGCGCGACGCTGGGCGCGATCGGCTGCAGCTCGTTGGGCACTTCGTCGACCACGCGCTGCACGTCGCGCGCGGGCAGCCCGGTGCGCCGGGCGATGCGCGCGACGATCTCGTCGACCTCGAGCAGGCCGCGGTCGAACTGCTGCCAGTCGCCCCCGTAGCCCTGGAAGATTTCGCCCACCCAGTGCGCGGCGCTCGCTTCGTCGCGCGCCAGGTGCGGCACGACGCGCTGCAGCATCGTCGGCGGATGCCAGTTGAACAGCACGCCGCCGAAGTCGAAGACGATGGTCTTCATGCGCGCAGCCGGGCCAGCAGGCCGGCGGTGGAGGCGTCCAGGCCGCTCGTGTCGCCCGAGGCCAGGCGCGGCAGCAAGCGGTTGGCCAGCGCCTTGCCCAGCTCGACGCCCCATTGGTCGAAGCTGTCGATGCCCCAGATGGCGCCGCTGGTGAACACGCGGTGTTCGTACAGTGCGACGAGCGCGCCCAGCGTGCGCGGCGAGAGTTCGTCGAGCAGCAGCGTCGTGCTCGGCCGGTTGCCGGCAAAGCTGCGGTGCCGCGCCAGCACCTCGGGCGCGAGGTCGGGCGCGGGGGGGGGGGGGGGGGGGCGCCCCCCGCGCCGCCCGCGCCTTGCGACAATCGCCGTTCTGTCCGCAAGCCCAGGCACCGCCGCACCATGTCCAACGCCATCCTGCAATCCCTGCCCGCCGGCGAACGCGTCGGCATCGCCTTCTCGGGCGGTCTCGATACCAGCGCCGCCGTGCACTGGATGCGCGCCAGGGGCGCCATCCCCTGCGCCTACACGGCGCACCTCGGCCAGCCCGACGAGAGCGACTACGAGGACATCCCGCGCAAGGCGCGCGCCTACGGCGCCGAGATCGCGCGCCTGGTGGACTGCCGCGCGCAGCTCGTCAACGAAGGCATCGCCGCCATCCAGAGCGGCGCCTTCCACGTCAGCACCGGCGGCCAGACCTACTTCAACACGACGCCGCTCGGGCGCGCCGTCACCGGCACCGCGCTGGTGGTGGCGATGCGCGAGGACGGCGTCGACATCTGGGGCGACGGCAGCACCTACAAGGGCAACGACATCGAGCGCTTCTACCGCTACGGCCTGCTCGCCAACCCGCGGCTGCGCATCTACAAGCCCTGGCTCGACCAGCGCTTCATCGACGAGCTGGGCGGCAGGAAGGAGATGAGCGAATACCTCGTCGCCCACGGCTTCGACTACAAGATGAGCGTCGAGAAGGCCTACAGCACCGACAGCAACATGCTGGGCGCCACGCACGAGGCCAAGGACCTTGAGTTCCTGAACAAGGGGCTCACGATCGTGGTGCCGATCATGGGCGTGGCCTTCTGGAAGCCCGAGGTCGAGGTGAAGGCCGAGACGGTGGCGGTGCGCTTCGAGGAGGGCGTGCCGGTGGCGCTGAACGGGCGCACGTTCGCCGACGCCGTGGCGCTGTTCGAGGAGGCCAACCGCATCG
>JAXMEV010000017.1:0-18060 GCA_046348125.1 Rubrivivax sp. | reverse complement strand
AGGCCGGCATCCCCGAGGACGACCCGCGCAACCCGGCGGTGATCGCCGACAACGTGGGCGACAACGTCGGCGACTGCGCCGGCATGGCCGCCGACCTGTTCGAGACCTACGCCGTGACGCTCATCGCCACGATGGCGCTGGGCGCGCTGATGGTGGTGGGCGGCGGCGGCGCGGCCGTCGTCTATCCGCTGCTGCTGGGCGGCGTGTCGATCATCGCCTCGATCATCGGCACCTCGTTCGTCAAGGCCAGCCCCGGCATGAAGAACGTGATGCCGGCGCTGTACAAGGGCCTCGTCGTCGCCGGCGTGATCTCGCTCGTCGCCTTCTACTTCGTCACCACGGCCATGTTCCCGAACGGCGTCGAGCTGGCGGGCGGCGGCAAGGCCAGCGCGATGGCGCTCTTCGGCGCCTGCATCGTCGGCCTCTTGCTCACGGCGGCGATGGTCTGGATCACCGAGTACTACACCGGCACCGACTACCACCCGGTCAAGCACGTCGCGCAGGCCTCGACCACGGGCCACGCCACCAACATCATCGCCGGCATCGGCGTGAGCATGAAGAGCACCGCCTGGCCGGTGATCTTCGTCTGCATCTCGATCCTGGCTTCCTACGGGCTGGCGGGCCTGTACGGCATCGCGATCGCCGCCACCTCGATGCTGAGCATGGCCGGCATCATCGTCGCGCTCGACGCCTACGGCCCGATCACCGACAACGCCGGCGGCATCGCCGAGATGGCCGAGCTGCCCGACAGCGTGCGCGACATCACCGACCCGCTCGACGCCGTGGGCAACACCACCAAGGCGGTGACCAAGGGCTACGCCATCGGCTCGGCCGGCCTGGCCGCGCTGGTGCTGTTCGCCGACTACACGCACTCGCTCGAGGCGCGCGGCATCACGGCCAGCTTCGATCTCAGCAACCCGAAGGTGATCATCGGCCTGTTCATCGGCGGCCTGATCCCCTACCTCTTCGGCGCGATGGCGATGGAAGCGGTGGGCCGCTCGGCCGGCTCGGTGGTGGAGGAAGTGCGCCGCCAGTTCCGCGAGATCAAGGGCATCATGGAAGGCAAGGCCAAGCCCGACTACAGCCGGGCCGTCGACATGCTCACGGCCGCGGCGATCAAGGAGATGATGATCCCCTCGCTGCTGCCGGTGGTGGTGCCGATCCTCGTCGGCCTCGTGCTCGGCGCCGAGGCGCTGGGCGGGCTGCTGATGGGCACGATCGTCACCGGCCTGTTCGTCGCGATCTCGATGTGCACCGGCGGCGGTGCCTGGGACAACGCCAAGAAGTACATCGAAGACGGCCACCACGGCGGCAAGGGCAGCGACGCGCACAAGGCCGCAGTCACCGGCGACACGGTCGGCGACCCCTACAAGGACACGGCCGGCCCGGCGGTGAACCCGCTCATCAAGATCATCAACATCGTGGCGCTGCTGATCGTGCCGCTGCTGCCTGCCGGCGCCAAGGCGCCGGCGGCCGCGCCGGCGGTGGCGCCCGCCCCCGTCGCGGCGGCGCAGCCGGCCACGGGCACGGACCTGGCCTCGATCAAGGTCGAGGGCGGCGTCGTGAAGTTCTACTTCGCCAGCGCGAAGGCCGACCTGGCCGAAGGCGCCGCTGCCGCGCTGGCCGACACCGTCAAGGGCGTGGGCGAGGGCAAGAAGGCGGTCGTCAGCGGCTACACCGACGCCTCGGCCGACCCGGCCAGGAACGAGGAACTGGCCAAGCAGCGCGCCTTCGCCGTGCGCGACGCGCTCAAGGCCGCCGGCGTGGCCGAGGACAAGATCGAGCTGAAGAAGCCCGAGGCGCTGACCGGCAGCGGCGACGCCGCCGAAGCCCGCCGCGTCGAAGTCACGCTGCAGTAGCAGCGCCGCGGCAGCGCGGGGCGCAAAGGGCCGGCGCGTCGCCGGCCCTTCGTCGTTGCGGGTGCTGCTGCGCGTCGAGGCGCCGCGCGGGCGACAGCGCCGCCCGCCCGCCGGGCCGGCGCGACACCGGCCGCTTGCGCGCCGCTCAGGCCCGCGCCAGGCGGAACACGCCCACCGCCTGCACCAGGCGCGCCGCCTGCTGGCTGAGGCTGTCGGCGGCGGCGGCACTTTCCTCGACGAGCGCGGCGTTCTGCTGCGTCACGCTGTCGAGCTGGGTCACGGCCTCGCCGACCTCGCCGATGCCGGTGGCCTGCTGCTGCGAGGCGTCGCTGATCTCGCCGATCAGGCTGTCGACGCGCGCCACCTGCGCCACGATGTCGTGCATCGCCGTGCCGGCCTCGGTCACGAGGCGCGAGCCGGCCTCGACGCGCTCGCCGCTGGCGGTGATCAGAGCCTTGATCTCGCGCGCAGCGCCGGCCGAGCGCTGCGCCAGCGAGCGCACTTCGGAGGCCACCACCGCGAAGCCGCGGCCCTGCTCGCCGGCGCGTGCCGCCTCCACCGCCGCGTTCAGCGCCAGGATGTTGGTCTGGAAGGCGATGCTGTCGATGACGCCGATGATGTCGGAGATCTTCTTGGAGCTGGCGCTGATCTCGTTCATCGTGCCGACGACCTGCGTCACCACCTCGCCGCCGCGGCGCGCGGCGGCGCTGGCCTGAGCGACGACGGCCGTGGCCTGCTGCGCCGTGCTGGCGTTGTGCCGCACGGTGGCGCCGAGTTCCTCCATCGAGGCCGCGGTCTGCTGCAGGCTCGAAGCCTGCTGCTCGGTGCGCTGGCTGAGGTCGGCGTTGCCGGTGGCGATCTGCGCCGAGCCGGTGGCGATGTTCTCGCTCGAGCCGCGCACCTCGGCAACGACGCGCGCCAGGCTCTGGTTCATCGCGGCCAGCGCATCGAGCAGCTGCCCGGCCTCGTCGCGCGACTCGGCGGCGATGGTGGAGCTCAGATCGCCGCTCGCCACCGCGCGCGCCATCGTCAGCGCCCGCGCCAGCGCACGCGTCGTGCCGCGCACGACGGCGAGCGCCAGGCCGATGGCGGCCGCGCCGAACAGCGCGATCGCCAGCGCCAGCAGCGCCAGTTCGCGCCGCTTGGCCGCCACGCGCTCGGCCAGCGCGCTGTCGAGCGACTTGAAACCGACGTCCATCGCCGCGAACTGGCTGTCGATCGCCTTGGTCATGCGCGCGATGTAGTCGGCGGGCGCGTAGTCGAGGCTGTCGGCGCGCAGGATCTTCTCCTCCGCCAGCTTCACGGCCTGATCTGCGGCCTCCATCGCCGCGGCGAAGGCCGCGCCGGAATGCGATGCGTCCTGAGCTGCGCTCTGCCCGAACGCGTAGCGGACGTCCGACTGCTGGACACGCGCCGCGGCGACCAGGCCGGCGAACTGCGCCACGTCCAGCGGCGTGGCCTCGTGCTGCTGCAGCAGCGTCGCGCCGAGCGCGCGCGTGCGGCCCAGCGACTCGGTCAGGCGCGGCAGATCCTCGAGCACGGCGCGCAGGGCGTGGTGAGTGGCCGGCTCGGAATCCATCGACAGCCGGGCCGTGTCGACGACCATGCGCAGCAGCTCCATCTCCTCGCGCACCAGCTCGGCGTGCTGCGCATTGCTTTCGGCGGGCTTGAGGCTCTTGCCCGCCACGGCGGCAGCGAGCGTCTGCCAGCGCTTTTGCACGTCGGCCGTCTTCGCGGCCAGCGCCGGCTCGCGGCCGTGTTCGGCAGCGAGCTTGGCCAGCGCCTGCACGACCTCCGACTGCTTGGCCTGGCGCTGCGCGTCCATGCCCGCGACGCCGCCGAGCATGCCGGCGCTGTAGGCGCGATGCTGCTGCGTGAGCTGGATCGCGCGCAGCGCATCGGCCGCGCGCGGCATGCCCTCGGACTGGCTGCGGGCGACGTCGATCGCCGCCAGGTCCGCGCGCACCAGCATGGCCGTGGGCACGGCCAGCATCGGCAGCGTGAACGCGAAGGCAACGGCGAACTTGCGGCCGATGCCGAGGTGCTTGAAGAAGCCGAACATGTCGCTTCCCTGTCTTTGCCACGAGGACATGGTCGCTTTTCGGCGTCGCCGGCGCCGGCTTGAGCGGCACGAGCGACGCCGCCGGGCAGTATCCCGGCACCACGGCCGGGAACCGGGCCTGGCGCGGCGGCGCTCAGGACGCCGTCGCGCCTACGCTCCTAGGTCGAACAGGCTGGTGGCCTCGAGGTCCAGGACCTCGATGTGCTCGGCGTTGTAGAGCTGCCAGCGCCAGCGCAGGATGCCCAGCGTCGGCCGGCGCTCGGCACGACGGGCCTCGATCACGGTGGCGCGCAGACCGAGCGCGTCGCCGGCGCGCACCGGATGCCGCCAGCGCACGTAGGCGAGGCCCGGCGAAGCGAAGGTTTCCGAGTCCGCGAGCGCGGCGTCGACCGCCAGCCGCATCGCGATGGCGCAGGTCTGCCAGCCGCTGGCGATCAGGCCCTGGAAGCGCCCCTGCTGCGACGCCTCGGCGTCGACGTGGAACCACTGCGGGTCATACGCGCGCGCGAAGTGCAGCAGCTCGGCCTCGCTCAGGTGGTAGGGGCCGGCCTCGATCACCTGCCCGGGGTGGAACTCGGCGAACTTCATGCCGCCGCCTGCCGCCGCAGCCAGGGGCTGACGCGATAGCGCTCGCCGCGGTACATCGCGTCGAGCGCCTCGACGACGGCGACGACGCCGGCGACGCTCCAGCCGTGCAGCCACTCGAAGGGCCCGCGTGGATGGTTGACGCCGAGCTTCATCGCCGCGTCGGCACCCTCGGGCGCGCACACGCCCTGCAGCACGGCATCGGCCGCCTCGTTGACCAGCATCGCCACCGTGCGCGCCGCCACCAGCGCGGGCGCGTCGGCCAGCGCGAGCGGCGTGAAGCCGAGCGCGGCCAGCCAGGCGCCGGCCTGCGCGCGCCAAGCCGTGCTGGCGCCCTCGTTCACCGCGTAGGCGAGCGCGTGGCCCGCGGGCGGCGGCAGCGCGAACACGCGGTCGAACACCGCGACGTCGGCCAGGCCGGCCTCGTGCGCCACCTGGAAAGCCGGCCGGCCGTCGGTGAGCGCGAGCCGGGCGCCGTCGACCTCGAGCCCAACCCAGGTGCTGCCCCGTTCCCGCGCCGGGCCCCAGCCCTGGGCGGCCAGGGCCTGCGCCGCGGCGCGCTCGAAGTGGTCGGCAAGCGGCCCGTCGCCGTGCACGACGACTTCGCGCGCCGTCGCCGGCGCATCGTGCAGCGCCACCGGCAGCGCCGGCACGCCCTCGGGATAGGCGTAGAAGCCGCGCCCGCTCTTGCGGCCGAGCAGGCCGCCGGCGACCATCTCGCGCTGCACGAGCGAGGGCTGGTAGCGCTTGTCCTGGAAGTTGGCCTCGTACACCGAATTCGTCACCGCGAAATTGGTGTCGTGGCCGATCAGGTCCATCAGCTCGCAGGGGCCCATGCGAAAGCCCGCCGCCTTCAGGCAGGCGTCGAGCACCTGCGGCGGCGCCGCCTGCTCGAGCAGCAGCGCCAGCGTCTCGGCGTAGTACGGACGCGCGATGCGGTTGACGATGAAGCCGGGCGTGCTCCGGGCGTGCACCGGCACCTTGCCCCAGGCGCGCGCCAGCTCGAAGACGGCCGCGGCGACGTCGGGCTCGCTGTGCAGGCCCGAGATCACCTCCACCAGCTTCATCAGCGGCACCGGGTTGAAGAAATGCATGCCGACCAGGCGCCCCGGACGCGCCAGGCCGTTGGCGATCGCCGTCACCGAGATCGAAGACGTGTTGGTCGCCAGCACGGCGCGCTCGCCCACGAGGTGCTCGAGCTCGCGGAACAGCGCGCGCTTGGCCTCCAGGTCCTCGACGATGGCCTCGACGACGAGGCCGGCGCGCGCGCCGTCGGCCAGCCGCGCCACCGGTGCGATGCGCGCAACGGCACCCGCTGCCGTGCCGGCCTCCATCCTGCCCTTGGCGACGAGACCTTCGAGCGTGGCGGCGAGCTTGCTGCGGGCTTGGCCGGCCGCGCCCGAGCGCGCGTCGTACAGCATCACTTCGTGGCCGGCGAGCGCGGCCACCTGGGCGATGCCGGCGCCCATGATGCCGGCGCCCACGACGAGCACCGGCGCTTGGTCGAGATCTGCAGACATGGATTGCGGATCGAGGTTGGCGGCGCGCTGGCCGCGATGGCCGTGATGATGCCAAACCCGGCTGCGCCGAGCGCGCGGGCGCCGTCGCTGCGCGGCGTCGGCGCCGCGTCAGGACGCGTCAGTACGTCTCCAGGTGCAGTCGGCCCTCGCGCTTGAGCGCGGCGCCCAGGCTCGTCCAGTCGAGCCCGGCCTGGCGGGCGATGTCGGCGAGCGCGAGCACCACGCCCTCCTCCATCGCCTTGAGTCCGCAGACGTAGAAGTGGGCATCGCGGTCGGCGAGCAGCGCCGCCACGTCGGCGGCACGTTCGCGCAGCGCGTCCTGCACGTATTTCCTGGGCTGCCCGGGCGTGCGGCTGAACGCGAAGTGGATGTCGATGAAGTCCTTGGGCAGGTTCTGCAGCGGGCCGAAGTACGGCAGCTCCTGCTGCGTGCGCGCGCCGAAGAACAGCATCAGCTTGCCGCCTTCGAACTTGCCCGACTTGCGCAGCCGCCGGCGCCACTCGGTCATCGCACGCATCGGCGCGCTGCCGGTGCCGGTGCAGATCATCACGATGTGGCTCTTGGGGTGATTCGGCATCAGGAAGCTGGCGCCGAAGGGCCCGGTCACCTGCACGCGGTCGCCGACCTTCAGATCGCACATGTAGTTGCTGGCCACGCCGCGCACCGGGCGGCCCTGGTGGTCCTCCAGCACGCGCTTGATCGCCAGCGACAGGTTGTTGTAGCCCGGCCGCTCGCCGTTGCGCGGGCTGGCGACGCTGTACTGGCGCGGCTGATGCGCTCGGCCGCCGGCGTCGACGCCGGGCGGGATGATGCCGATGCTCTGCCCCTCGAGCACCGGGAACGGCATCACGCCGAAGTCGAGCATCACGTGGTGCGTGTCGTATTCGGTGCCGAGCTCGGTGACGCGCACGTTGCCGACCACCGTTGCCGTCACCCAGGGCTGCGCCGCACGGCCGCCGTACAGGTTGGTATAGGCGTGCGCCGCCGACCAGGGCGGCACGCTGGCATTCCAGTCGGCGCTGCGCAAGGGCTCGCTGCCGGCGGGATCGGCAACGGCGGCGGCCAAGGTGGCCGGCCCGGCGTCGAGCACCGCCTCGACGCCGGCCTCGGCCAGTTGCCCGCTCAGCTGCTCGGGCGTCAATTCCGCCGGCAACTCGCCCCAGCCGAACTGCTCGGCCGGCGTGTAGGCGCGCGCGCGAGCCACGCGGCGCCAGTTGTCGATCGCGCCGGTGGGGCAAGGCGGCACGCAGGCGCGGCACGCTCCGCACCGGGACGCGTCGACGACGTAGTTGCGCGCGTCGTGCGTGATCGCGCCCACCGGGCAGGTGGCCTCGCAGGTGTTGCAGCGGATGCAGATCTCGGGGTCGATCAGGTGCTGCAGGATGAGCGCGGATTCGGCCATGTCCATCGCGGGGTCCGCCCGGGCGGCGCCGGTGTTCGGTTCGAGCGTTCAGTCGAAGCGCACGTATTCGAAGTCGACCGGCTGGCGGTTGATGCCCATCACCGGCGGTGCGATCCAGCCGGCGAACCTGCCCGGCGCCGTCACCCGGCCCATCAGGCTGGCGACGAAGGCGCGGTCGGCATCGCTGGGCAGCCACTGCTCGACCATGGCGTTCCACTCGTGGTCGCCGACGACGCGGCCATCGGGCGCCACCTTCACGTCGCGCAGCGTGCCGATCTGGCGGTGGAAGGCCTTGTGCGGTACGCCGAGCCGAAACGCGATGCCGGCCTTCTCGATCACCTTGTTCCAGCGCTCGACGCCGCCGATCGAGTCCTTGATGTAGTCGTCGCGCAGCACCTCGTTGAGCGCGTTGAGCATCGGCACCTCCTTGTCGACGAGCCGGCCGTCATGCACCTCGAGCACGCGGTAGCTGCCGCCCTTGAGCAGGTGGTCGTCGTTGCGCTTGCCTTCGTCGAAGCGGCCCTTCAGGCCCGCGCTGTAGAAGATGGCGGCGTTGCTCGACTGGTCGGCGCCGAACAGGTCGATCGTGACGCTGAAGTGGAAGTTGAGGTAGCGCTGGATCGTCGGCAGGTCGATGACGCCGGCGGCGCGCAGCTTCGCCGGGTCGTCGGTCTTCAGCTCGTTCATCACCTGGCAGGTGCGCTGGATGACGCGGCTCACGCCCGACTCGCCCACGAACATGTGGTGCGCCTCCTCGGTGAGCATGAAGCGCGTGGTGCGCGCCAGCGGGTCGAAGCCGCTCTCGGCCAGCGCGCAGAGCTGGAACTTGCCGTCGCGGTCGGTGAAGTAGGTGAACATGAAGAACGACAGCCAGTCGGGCGTCTTCTCGTTGAAGGCGCCCAGGATGCGCGGGTTGTCCTGGTCGCCCGAGCGGCGCTCGAGCAGCGCCTCGCCTTCCTCGCGGCCGTCGCGGCCGAAGTACTTGTGCAGCAGGTAGACCATGGCCCACAGGTGGCGACCTTCCTCGACGTTGACCTGGAACAGGTTGCGCAGGTCGTACTGGCTCGGCGCGGTGAGGCCGAGGTGGCGCTGCTGCTCGACGCTCGCCGGCTCGGTGTCGCCCTGCGTCACGATGATGCGGCGCAGGTTGGCGCGGTGCTCGCCCGGCACTTCCTGCCAGGCGGGCTCGCCCTTGTGGTCGCCGAAATGGATCCTGCGCTCCTTGTCGGCCGGGTTGAGGAAGATGCCCCAGCGGTAGTCGGGCATCTTGACGTAGCCGAACTGGGCCCAGCCCTGCGGGTCGACGCTGACGGCGGTGCGCAGGTAGACGTCGAAGTCGCGGCTGCCCTCGGGGCCCATGTCGGCCCACCAGCGCAGATAGTTGGGCTGCCACTGCTCGAGCGCGCGCTGCAGCGTGCGGTCCTCGCTCAGCTGCACGTTGTTCGGGATCTTGTCGCCGTAGTCGATGCTGCTCATGTCCAGGATCTCCAGTGTTCGCGTCAGACGCGGTTCCAGTCGAATTCGGCCTTCTCGCCCTTGCCGTAGACCTTGAGCGCGCCCTTGTCGCCGACCGCGTTCGGACGCTGGAAGATCCAGTTCTGCCAGGCGCTCAGGCGGCCGAAGATGCGCGTGGCCATGGTCTCGATGCCATTGAAGCGCAGGCTGGCTTCCATGCCGGTGAGCGCGTCGGGGTTCATCGCCACGCGCTCCTCGACGGCGATGCGTACCTCGTCGGCCCAGTCGAGGTCGTCGGGTGCCGAGGTCACGAGACCGGCGGCGAGCGCGGCGGCGGCGTCGAGCGGCTCGCCGCTGCGCGCGCGCAGCGCGTCGAGCGTCGTCCTTTCGTCGTAGAAGCGGCGCGCCAGCCGGCTCTGGCCGGTGGCCATCGCGTAGAGGCCGAAGTTGACTTCGCCGAGCGCGATGCGCGGCGCGCGCGCGGCGTCGTCCGGCAGCGCGAGCATGTAGATCCGGTCGCAGGCCAGCGCGGGCTCGAGCAGCGTGCCGACGAAGCACGAGCCCGGCTCGACGAGGGCGAAGAGGCTGCGCGCGCTGACGTCGAGACGGCTGAAGCAGCGCCTGAGCGCGCCAATCGTCTCGCGCACGAACCAGTGGCTGCGGTGCGCCGAGAGCGCCTCGTCGACCGCGCGCAGCGCGGCGGCGTCGCCTGCGGTCTTGAGCAGCCAGGTGCCGATCGCCGGCTCGTTGGTGCGCATCGACAGGATGGCGTCGTCGAGCTCGCGTGCCAGCACGAGCGGATACCAGGCCGCGCCCGCGGCCTCGATGCCGGCGATGTCGCCCGGCTGCGCCGCGCGCGGCGCCTGCAGCGTGAAGGTGGCGAGGCGGCGCGCGCGCTCGATCTCGACCGCGACATGCGAGTAGCGCAGCGCGTCGGCCTCGATCGTGCGCGCCAGCGGCGCCAGCGCCACGCCCTGGGCGCCGGCCGGGCGGTCGCTGCGCGCGGCCAGCTCGAGCGCGCGTTCCTGCACGCGCGCGGCGAAGACGGCCGGCCGGGCGATGTCATCGACCAGGCGCCAGTCCTTGGCGCGCTGGCCGCGCACGCCTTCGGTGGTGGTGCAGAAGACATCGGCCAGGTCGTGGCGCACGCGGCGCTTGTCGGTCACGCGGGTCAGGCCGCCGGTGCCGGGCAGCACGCCGAGCAGCGGCACCTCGGGCAGGCTGACGGCGCTGTTGCGGTCGTCCACCAGGATGATCTCGTCGCAGGCCAGCGCCAGCTCGTAGCCGCCGCCGGCGCACGAGCCGTTCACCGCGGCGATGAACTTCAGGCCGCCGGCGCGCGAGCTGTCCTCGATGCCGTTGCGCGTCTCATTGGTGAACTTGCAGAAGTTCACCTTCCAGGCGTGGCTCGACAGGCCGAGCATGAAGATGTTGGCGCCCGAGCAGAACACCTTGTCCTTCAGGCTGGTGACGACCACCGTGCGCACCTCGGGGTGCTCGAAGCGGATGCGGTCGAGCGCGTCGGCCAGCTCGATGTCGACGCCCAGGTCGTAGCTGTTGAGCTTCAACTTGTAGCCGGGGCGCAGGCCGCCGTTCTCGTCGAAGTCGGCGCCCAGCGTCGCGACCGGGCCTTCGACGCGCAGCGTCCAGTGGCGGTACTTCGTCGGGTCGGTCTGGTAGTCGACGCGCGCTGCGGTACTCATCGGCGGCTCCTGGCGATGCACGGTTTGTCGGGCTGGCATTCAAGCATCATAGTGCGTGTTTTCCGCCTGTGCAAGCATTCTATTGCGTGTTCGCTTCGATCCTCGTTCAAGCCGGAAGGGCAAGCGCCTCGCGCACCAGCCGGCGCAGCGCGACGAAGGTCTCCTCCAGCGGCTGTGCACTCGTGTCGAGCCGGTACTCTGCCTTCGAGTAGAAGGCGGCACGGCCGGCGAGGATGCTCTTGAGGTCGGCCATCGCCTCCTTGCCGGCGGCGGCACCGCCCATCGGACGCGTGTCGCCCTGGGCCAGCACGCGCCGCATGTGGTCTTCCGGGTCGGCGTGCAGCCACACCGACGTGCAATGCGCGAGCAGCAGGTTGAAGGTGGCCGCGTCGCTCACCAGCCCGCCCGGCGTCGCGATCACCGCCTCGGGGTAGATCTGGATCGCCTCCTCGAGCGCGCGCCGCTCGTAGCGCCGGTAGGCGTTCTGCCCGTACAGCGACTGGATCTCGTGGATCGTGCAGCCGGCGAACTGCTCGATCTCGCGGCTCAGCTCGACGAACGCAAAGCCCAGGTCGTCGGCCAGCCTGCGCCCGAGCGTCGACTTGCCCGCACCGCGCAGGCCGATCAACGCCACACGGTGGCTGCGCCCCGCGTTCGCGCCGCCGGTGCCGAGCAGTTCGCCGACGGCGACGCGGGCGCGCTGCAGCGTCGCCTCGTCGCGCCCTTCGAGCAGCTCGCGCAGCAGCAGCCATTCGGGCGACGAGGTGGTGGCGTCGCCGAGCAGTTCGGCCAGCGGGCATTGCAGCGCCTGCGCCACTTGCAGCAGGATCAGGATGGAGGCGTTGCCGACGCCGTATTCGAGGTTGGCCAGGTGGCGCTCGGAGACCGACGCCGCGGCCGCCAGCGCCTTGCGCGTGATGCCCCGGCGCGCGCGCAACGCGCGCACGCGCTCGCCCAGCGCCACGAGGAACGGGTGTTTTGCCTCGTGCGCGGCCGCCGTGGGCGGCGTAGGCTCGGCAGCCGCCGCCGGCACCCGTCGACCGGCCCTGCTCGATCGCTGCAACATAATGCTTTGGATTGCGTCTGTCTGAAGAACGAAACTGCGCCTCGCACAATACTGCATCCTCGCTGCCAACCGCAACCCCCGACCGACCACCGGCACAGGCCCTCGATGAACGGCGACGAATTGCCTTCGCGCATCGCCACGCTCGCGGCGCCCGTCGCCGGCCGCGCGCTCGACGTCGAACTCGGGCGCCGGCTCGACGGCGAGCGCAGCCCGCAGAGCGCCACCTGCCGTGCGCGGGATGCGGCCTGCGCCAGCGGCACGCGCCGTCGCCCGCCCTGCCCGCCCTGACCACCCGACACTGCCGAGGAGACCTCCGATGAGCCATGCCCCGCAGGCCGGCGCCCCGAGCGAGCGCTTCAACTTCGCGCAGCACCTGCTGGAAGCGAATGCCGGCCGCCCCGAGCGCGTCGCCTACATCGACGAGCGCGGGCACCTCGCCTATGGCGCGCTTGCCGAGCGCGTGCGCCGCATGGCGGCGGCGCTGCGCGCGCTCGGCATCAAGCGCGAGGAGCGCGTGCTGCTGCTGATGCTCGACTGCAACGAGTGGCCGGTGGCCTTTCTCGGCGCGCTCTACGCCGGCGTCGTGCCGGTGGCGGTGAACACCCTGCTCACCGCCGACGACTACGCCTACATGCTCGAGCATTCGCGCGCGCAGGCCGCCGTCGTCTCGGGCGCGCTGCTGCCCACGCTGGCGGCGGCGATGGTCAAGTCCGACCACGAGCTGGGCAAGGTCGTCGTCGCGCAGCCGCAGGCGCCGCTGCATCCGGCCGAAGTCGAGTTCGAGGCCTTCATCGCGGCGCAGGCGCCGCTCGAGCGCCCGGCGTCCACCGGCCCCGACGACCCCGGCTTCTGGCTCTATTCGTCGGGCTCCACCGGCCGCCCCAAGGGCACGGTGCACTCGCACGCCAACCCGTACTGGACGGCCGAGCTGTACGGCAAGGCCGTACTCGGCCTGCGCGAGAGCGATCTGTGCTTCTCGGCCGCCAAGCTGTTCTTCGCCTACGGCCTGGGCAATGCGCTCAGCTTCCCGCTCGCGGTCGGCGCGACGGTGCTGCTGATGGGCGAGCGGCCCACACCGGAAGCGGTGTTCCGGCGCTGGACCGGCGCGCTCGACACGTTGGGCGGGCGCAAGCCCACCGTGTTCTACGGCGCGCCCACGGGCTTTGCCGGCATGCTGGCGCACCCGGCGCTGCCGGCGCGCGAGCAGGTGGCCCTGCGCCTCGTGTCCTCGGCCGGCGAGGCGCTGCCGGCCGAGATCGGCGAGCGCTTCAAGCGCCATTTCGGAGTCGACATCGTCGACGGCATCGGCTCGACCGAGATGCTGCACATCTTCCTCAGCAACCGGCCCGAGCGCGTGCGCTACGGCAGCACCGGCTGGCCGGTGCCCGGCTACGAGGTCGAGCTGCGCGGCGAAGACGGCAAGCCCGTGGCCGACGGCGAGCCCGGCGAGCTCTTCATCCAGGGCCCGAGCGCGGCCATGATGTACTGGGGCAACCGCACCAAGACACGCGAGACCTTCCAGGGCGGCTGGACCAAGAGCGGCGACAAGTACATCCGCAACGCCGACGGCAGCTGCACCTACGGCGGCCGCAGCGACGACATGCTCAAGGTGAGCGGCATCTACGTCAGCCCCTTCGAGGTCGAGGCCACGCTGGTGCAGCACCCGGCGGTGCTGGAAGCGGCCGTGATCGGCGTCGCCGACGCCGACGGCCTGACGCGCGTCAAGGCCTTCGTCGTGCCCAAGCCCGGGGCGAACCCGAGTGAGGAGGAGCTGAAGACCTTCGTCAAGGACCGCCTGGCACCGTACAAGTACCCGCGCCAGATCGAGTTCCTGCCCGATCTGCCCAAGACGGCCACCGGCAAGATCCAGCGCTTCAGGCTGCGCGAGCGGGAAGCCGCGCGTTGAGCGCGCCCGACTTCGCACGCCTGCGCTGGGGCGGACGCGAGGTCCGCCTCGAGCTGCGCTGGATCGAGCCGGCGGCAGCCGCGGCGGCCGCGGCGCCCCTCGTCGTCTTCCTGCACGAGGGCCTGGGCTCGGTGTCGATGTGGCGCGACTTCCCCGATCGCCTGTGCGCCGCGGCGCATTGCCGCGGCCTCGTCTACGCGCGCCCAGGCTACGGCCGCAGCACGCCGCGCGCCGCGGGCGAGACCTGGCAGCCCGACTTCATGCACCGCCAGGCCCACGAAGTACTGCCGGCGCTGTTCGAAGCGCTGGGGATCGACGCCGCGCGCGAGCCGCCCTGGCTGTTGGGCCACAGCGACGGCGGCACGATCGCGCTGCTCTACGCGGCGCGCTTCGTCGATCGCTGCGGCGGCGTCATCGCGCTGGCGCCGCATATCCTGGCCGAGGAATACGGCCTGGCGAGCATCCGCCACGCCCGCAGCGCCTACCTCGAGGGCGATCTGCGCGCACGCCTGGCGCGCCACCACGCGGACCCCGACAGCGCCTTCTGGGGCTGGAACGACGCCTGGCTCAACCCCGCCTTCGCGCGCTGGACGATCGAGGACGAGATCGCGCCGATCCGCTGCCCGCTGCTCGCCATCCAGGGCCTGGACGACGAGTACGGCACGCTCGAGCAGGTGCGCGGCATCGCGCGCCGCGTGCCGCAGACGCGGCTGCTGGAGCTGCCCGCCTGCGGCCACTCGCCGCAGCGCGACCAGCCGGCCGCGGTGATCGAGGCCAGCGTGGCGCTGCTGGCGGCGGCGCACGCCGGCACTGCGGGCCCGGCCGGCGCCAGGCGCGCGGCCTGCTAGCCTCGCGCCCTGCCGCAAGCCATGGACGCCGCCACCTTCCTCATCCAGTGCCTGAACGCGCTGCAGTACGGGCTGCTGCTCTTCCTCGTGGCGAGCGGCCTGACGCTGATCTTCGGCATCATGGGCGTCATCAACCTCGCGCACGGCAGCTTCTACATGATCGGCGCGTACCTGGCCTATGCGCTCGCGCCCTGGGTGGCCGCAACGCTGGGCGGGGGCTTCTTCACGACGCTCGCGCTCGGCCTCGTGCTCGCCGTGCTGCTGGGCTGCCTGCTCGAATGGGCCTTCTTCAGCTTCCTGTACGAGCGCGAACACCTGCAGCAGGTGCTGATGACCTACGGCCTCATCCTGGTGTTCGAGGAACTGCGCAGCCTGCTCGTCGGCGACGACGTGCACGGCGTCAAGGCGCCCGACTTCCTCGCCGGCACGATCGCGCTCGGCGACGTGATGACGTATCCGGTCTACCGCCTGTTCATCTCGGGTCTGTGCCTGGCGCTGGCGCTGGCCATGTACCTCGTCTTCACGCGCACGCGGCTGGGCATGAAGATCCGCGCCGGCAGCGCGAACCGCGAGATGGTGCAGAGCCTGGGCGTCGACATCCGCTTCCTCTACCGGCTGGTGTTCGCCGCCGGCGTTGCGCTGGCGGTGCTGGCCGGCATGGTGGCGGCGCCGGTGAGTTCGGTCTACCCGGGCATGGGCAGCACGGTGCTGATCGTGTGCTTCGTCGTCGTCGTGATCGGCGGCATCGGCTCGGTGCGCGGCGCGCTCGCCGCTTCGCTGCTGATCGGCATCGTCGATACCTTCGGCAAGGTGCTGCTGCCGCAGGCCGCCGGCGTGCTGGTCTACGTGCTGATGGCGCTCGTGCTGCTGTGGCGGCCCGAGGGGCTGTTCCGCGCCGGCTGAACGAGGCCCATGCCAGCAGCACCAACCCCGCGCGCCGGCGCCGCCTTCGTGGCGCTGCTGTTCGCCGCGCTGGCCGCCTATCCAGCGATGGCCGGCAGCTTCGGCCTCGACCTGGCGACGAAGATCATGATCCTCGCCATCTTCGCGCTCAGCCTCGAGCTGGTGGTGGGCGGCGCCGGGCTCGTGAGCTTCGGCCACGCGGCCTTCTTCGGCATCGGCGCCTATGCCACGGTGCTGCTGACGCCGGCCGACGGCGGCGCCAGCGCCTCGTGGCTGCTGCCGGCCTCGGTGGCGCTGGCCGCGCTCTACGCCCTGGCGGTGGGTGCGCTGTCGCTGCGCACGCGCGGCGTGTACTTCATCATGGTCACGCTCGCCTTCGCGCAGATGGCCTACTACGTGGTGCACGACACGCCGCTGGGCGGAGGCACCGACGGCATCTATCTGCCCGAGAGGCCCGCTTTCGGCACGCTGCTCGTGCTCGAAGGCGCGCGCACGATGTACTACCTGACGCTGGCGGCGCTCGCGCTGGTGTTCGGTGCACTCGCCTTGCTGCTGCGCTCGCGCTTCGGCCGTGCGCTGGCCGGCATCCGCGTCAACGAGCAGCGCATGCGCGCCACGGGTTTCTCGACCTACCCGTACAAGCTCGCCGCGTTCACGCTCTCGGGCGCCGTCGCCGGCCTCGCCGGCTTCCTGTTCGCGGTGAAGGACGGCTTCGTCAACCCCGAGCTGCTGGCCTGGCACCACTCGGGTGCGGTGCTGGTGATGATCATCCTGGGCGGCATCGGCCGACTGCACGGTGCGCTCGTCGGCGCCTTCGCCTATGCGCTGCTGCAGGAGTTGTTCAAGTCCGACGCCGTCTTCGGCGCCTTCGCCAAGCATTGGCTGCTGATGCTGGGGCTGACGATCATCGCCAGCGTCGCGCTGCTGCCGCGCGGGCTGGTCGGCATTCCCGAGGCGCTGCAGCAGCGCCGCAGGCGGCGCAGCACGAGCGCGAGGCAGGATGAACCGGCCTGAAGCCGGCGGCGAAGTGCTGCTGCGCTGCGAAGGCCTCACGCGCCGCTGGGGCGGGCTGGTGGCGGTGAGCGCGGTCTCGCTCGCCTTCGAGCGCGGCACGGTGCACGCCGTGATCGGCACCAACGGCGCGGGCAAGTCCACGCTCGTCAACATGCTCTCGGGCGAGCTCGCGCCCTCGGAGGGCCGCGTCGAGCTGCTGGGGCAGGACGTGACGCGCTGGCCGCAGCCGCGGCGCGCGCGCGCAGGCCTGGGCCGCAGCTACCAGCGCAGCACCATCTACCCCAGCTTCAGCGTGTTCGAGAACTGCCGCCTCGCGGCGCAGGCGCGGCTGCAAAGGCCCTGGCACTGGTGGCAGGACGCGCGCCGCTGCGAGCGCACCAACGAGCAGGCGCGCGGCGCGGCCGAGCGCGCAGGCCTCGGGGCGCTGCTCGACCTCGAGGCCGGCGCGCTGTCGCACGGCGGCAAGCGCCAGCTCGAAGTCGCGATGTGCCTGGCCACCGGCCCGCAGGTGCTGCTGCTCGACGAGCCGCTGGCCGGCATGGGCGCCGAGGAGAGCGAGCGCATGCTGGCCCTGCTCGGCGAGCTGCGTGCGGGGCACGCGATCCTGCTCGTCGAGCACGACATGGACGCGGTGTTCCGCAGCGCCGACCGCATCACGGTGATGGTGAACGGCGCCGTCATCGCCTCGGGCCCGCCGGCGGCGGTACGTGCCAATGCCGAGGTGCAGGCGGCCTACCTCGGCAATCGCTGAAGCCGCGTACGATGCTCGCCGGCGCCGCGCGGCGCGCGCGCAGGCCGCGGGCCCCAAACCTCCGAAGCCCCGACTCCAACCCCGATCCGAGAACCATGTACCCCCAGCTCAGCCTCTACATCGACGGCCGGTTCCTGAGCGGCGAAGGCCGCAAGGAACAGGACGTGTTCAACCCAGCCAGCGGCGAGGTGATCGGCAAGCTGCCGCACGCCACGCGCGCCGATCTCGACGCCGCGCTGGCCGCCGCCGAACGCGGCTTCGCGCTCTGGCGCAGGAGCTCGCCGATGGAGCGCAGCAAGGTGCTGCGCCGCGTCGGCGAACTGGCTCGCGAGCGCGCGCAGCAGATCGGGCGCGACATCACGCTCGACCAGGGCAAGCCGCTCGCCGAATCGGTGGGCGAGGTCGTCGCCTGCTCCGAGCACGCCGACTGGCATGCCGAGGAATGCCGCCGCATCTACGGCCGCGTGATTCCGGCGCGTGCCGAGGGCGTGCGCCAGCTCGTGCTGCGCGAGCCGATCGGCGTGTGCGCGGCGTTCACGCCCTGGAACTTCCCGTTCAACCAGGCGATCCGCAAGATCTGCGCCGCCGTCGGCGCGGGCTGCTCGATCATCGTCAAGGGCCCCGAGGACGCGCCCAGCGCCGTCGTCGCGCTGGCGCAGCTGTTCCACGACGCCGGGCTGCCGCCGGGTGTGCTCAACATCGTCTGGGGCGTGCCGCACGAAGTGAGCAAGTACCTGATCGAGAGCCCGATCGTGCGCAAGATCTCGTTCACCGGCTCGGTGGCGGTGGGCAAGCAGCTCGCCGCGCTCGCCGGCTCGCTGATGAAGCGCTGCACGATGGAGCTGGGCGGCCACGCGCCGGTGATCGTGTGCGACGACGCCGACATCGACTTCGCGGCCAAGCTGCTCGTGCCCTTCAAGTTCCGCAACGCCGGCCAGGTCTGCATCTCGCCGACGCGCTTCTATGTGCAGGAGGGCGCCTACGAG
>JAXMEV010000016.1:0-68299 GCA_046348125.1 Rubrivivax sp. | reverse complement strand
TCACCGTGTTGCGCAGCAGCACGACGTACTGGTCGAACGATTCGATGTGGCCCTGGAGCTTGATGCCGTTGATCAGGTAGATCGACACCGGCATATGCTCCTTGCGCAGCAGGTTCAGAAAGGGGTCCTGCAGAAGTTGGCCTTTGTTGCTCACGATATGCTCCGTGTTGGATTTCCGCGAAGCGGGCACCTTATCACACCGCGCCGCCCGTCATGAGCGCTGCAGATGGGGCCGGCCGGCGCGACCTCAAGGCCTCATTCGCCCCGTTCGTCGAAGGGGTTGCGGCTGCTGCGCAGCTCGATGCGCAGCGGCGTGCCGACCAGGCCGAAGTGCGCACGGAAGCGTCCCTCGAGGTAGCGCCGATAGGCCGGCGTCAGGTGCTCGAGCGAGTTGCCGTGCACGACGACGATCGGCGGGTTCATGCCGCCTTGGTGCGCGTAGCGCGGCTTGGGCCGGAAGCGCCCGGCGCGGCGCGGCGCCTGGTGCTCCACCGCCTCGTGCAGCAGGCGCGTCAGCACCGGCGTGGGCATCTTCACGGTGGCCGAGGCGTAGGCCTGGGCGATGGCGCGCCACAGCGCCGTGAGACCGCGGCGCTCGAGGGCCGAAATGTGCAGCACGGGCGCGAACTTCAGGAACGCGAGCCGGCTCTCGAGCGCGCGCTCGAGCAGCTGGCGCTGGTAGGCGTCGACGGCGTCCCACTTGTTGACCGCGACCACCACGGCCCGCCCCGACTCGAGGATGTAGCCCGCGATGTGCGCGTCCTGCTCGCCCACGCCCTGGGTGGCGTCGAGCAGCAGCAGCACGACATGGGCGTCGGCGATCGCCTGCAGCGTCTTGACGACCGAGAACTTCTCGACCGCCTCGAACACCCGCCCCTTGCGGCGCAGGCCCGCGGTGTCGATGAGCTCGTAGCGGCGCCCGCCGCGCTCGAAGGGCACCACGATCGCGTCGCGCGTCGTGCCCGGCTGGTCGAAGGCGACCAGGCGCTCCTCGCCCAGCCAGGCGTTGATGAGCGTGCTCTTGCCGACGTTGGGCCGCCCGGCCACGGCGAGGCGGATCGGGCGCTCGGCGGCGGCCGCGTCGGACTCGGGTTCGGACTCGGTTTCGGGCTGGGGCTCGGGCTCGGCAAGGCCCTCCAGCGCCGCCTCGATCAGGCTGCGCACGCCCTGGCCGTGCGCCGCCGACACCGGGTGCGGGGCGCCGATGCCGAGCTCGTGGAATTCGGCCAGCAGCGGTGAGTCGGCCATGCCCTCGGCCTTGTTCACCGCCAGCACGACGCGCTTGCGCTGGCCGCGCAGCCAGCGCGCGATGTCGTGGTCCTGCGCCGAGAGACCGGCGCGGATGTCGGTGACGAAGATCACCGCATCGGCCTCGGCCACCGCCTGGCGCGTCTGGCGTGCCATCTCGGCCAGCACGCCGCTGGGCTTTTCGGGCTCGAAGCCGCCGGTGTCGACGACGATGAAGGCGCGCGTGCCGAGTTGCGCGTCGCCGTAGTGGCGGTCGCGCGTGAGGCCGGGGAAGTCGGCGACGATGGCGTCGCGGCTGCGCGTGATGCGGTTGAACAGCGTCGACTTGCCGACATTGGGCCGGCCGACGAGGGCGATGACCGGCTTCACGGCGTGCGGCGAGAAGTCCCGGACGCTTAGAGCCTGTGAAGATATGAATCGCGCCCGCGTGGGGCCCCAGAAAGAGCCCAATCGAGGCGCGAAGCGCAGCCGGGGTTGGGCCCCGGCGAGGCTTCGCAACGACGAGTGGGCTCTTTCTGGGGCCCCACCCTAGGGCAGGGGTCTCAAAGGGCGCTGCGCGGCGTTGCAACGCTTGCGCGGGCGGCCAGCCCGCGCTGCGCGTTGCGCCTTGCCCAGCGCCCTTTGACACCCCTGCGCGGGCGCGATTCATATCTTCACAGGCTCTCAGTTCTGGCGGAACGCGAACAGGCCGCCGTCGCGCGTGACCACCAGCATCGTCTGCCCCGCCAGCAGCGGCGCGCCGATGACCTGCGAGCCGTCGGTCGCCAGGCGCAGTTGCGGCTCGCCGCTGGCGGTGTCGAGGAAGTGCAGATAACCCTCGAAGTCGCCGAAGACGACGTAGGGACCCATCGCGAGCGCGCCCGACAGGCTGCGGTTGAGCAGGCGCTCGCTGGTCCAGACGACGTCGCCGTTGTCGGCGCGCCAGGCGCTGACGCGGTCGACCGCGTCGGCGCCGAACACACGTTCGGCGTCGCCGCCCAGCGCCTGCATGCCGCCCGTGTTGCGCGACCACAGCGTCAGGCCGCGTTCGGCGTCGGCGCAGGCCACCGCCGACTGGAACGCGCGCGCGCAGACGCGCGCGCCCTGGCGCAGCGCCGGCCCCACCAGATCGGCCAGCCGCTCGACTTCGTTGGTGCCGCGCGGCGAAGCCATGGCCGTGTCCCAGGACACGCTGCCGCGCAGCGGGTCGACCCCCAGCAGACGCGCTCCGTTGCCGACGAGCAGCGTGTTGCGGTACGCGCCGAGCACGCCCGGCAGCTCCAGCGTCAGCGCGTCGCCCGGGCGCTGCAGCGTCCACAGGCGTCGACCGTCCTGCGCGTCGAAGGCGTGCACGGCGCGGTCGACGCCCAGCACGAAGACGCGCTCGCCGGCGACGAAGGGCGGCGTGACGACGCTCGAGGGCACGCGCCGGCGCCAGATCTCGCGCGCACCGTCGAAGGTGACGACTTCGTTGCGGCGCGTGACGACGCTGCTGTAGCGGCCGTCGCTGCCGACGCCGGCGGCGAGTGCGCCGCCGGCGCTCGCGCGCCAGAGCTCGGCGCCGGTGTCGGCCGCGAACGCGATCAGCGTGCCGGCGCTGTCGGCCGCCACCACACGGCCCTCGCGCACCGCCGGCACGAGCGGGAAGTCGAGCTTGCCCAGGCGCTGGCTCCAGAGCTGGCGCGCCGAGGCCTTGGGCGCATAGGCCTCGAGCGGTGCCGGCTTGGGCCGGTCGGCGGCGCAGCCGGCCAGCATCGCCACGGCGGCCGCGAGGGCCGCGCCGCACCAGCCGCGCGCGCTCACTTGCCGGCCCCGGCGCCCGAGGCGGCCGCGCCCGGCGCCGCACCGAGCGCCGTCAGCTTGGCATCGACGACCTGGCGGTACGGCGTCGCCGGCGCCAGCGCCGCCCAGGCAGCCTGGTAGGCGGCCTTGGCCTCGGCCGTCTTGCCCTGTGCCATCAGGACGTCACCGCGGCGGTCGGCCACCAGCGCCTCGAAGCCCTCGGCCTTGGCGGCGTCGAGCGTCTTCAGTGCCGCGTCGTACTGCTTGGCATCGGCCTGCAGGCCCGCCAGGCGCAGCCGCGCAATCGTGCGCAGGTCGTCGTCGCGCGCGTTGTCGGCCGCCCAGGCAAGGCTGGCGCGCGCCGCCTCGGCCTGGCCCTTGTCGTACTGCACGCGTGCGGCTTCGAGCGCGCCCTGCGCGGCGAAGGCGGTGCGCGGGAAGCGCGCGCGCAGGTCGGCCGCGATGCGGCCGGCGCGCTCGGCGTCGCCCGCCTGTGCGGCGCGGTCGAGCTCGTCGGCCATCGCCGCGGCCCTGGCCGCCTGGTCGCGCTGGTACCACTGCCAGCCGTTCCACGCGGCGTAGGCACCGAGCACGGCGATCAGCAGCCAGGTGATCGGGTTGCCCCAGCGGTTCCAGAACGCCTTGAGCGCGTCGAGTTGTTCCTGCTCCTGCAGGTCGAGGGAGGTGGCCATGGGGGTGATGCGGCGAAGAGGCCGCGATTATCCCTTGCCCCCAGCCGCCAGCCGCGCTGCCAGGCCCGCAGGGTCGGCCAGCGGCAGCAGCGTCTGCGCCAGCAGCGAATCGCGCAGCGCCTTGACGCCGACCATGCCCTGCGCCAGCTCGTCGGCGCCGAACACGAGCGCGAAGCGCGCGCCCGAGGCGTCGGCGCGCTTGAACTGCGACTTCATGCCGCCCTGCCCGTCCCGGCCGGCGGCGTGCATCACGATCGCCAGGCCGCGCGCGCGCAGCGCGGCCAGCAGCGGCAGCACGCGCGGCAGCGCGGCGGCGTCGGGCACGATCGCGTAGGCGTCGGGCGCCGGCGGCGGCGCCAGCTTGGCCGTCGCTTCGAGCAGCAGCAGCAGCCGCTCCATGCCCAGGCCGAAGCCGATGCCCGGCGCCGGCTTGCCGCCCAGCGTCTCGATCAGCTGGTCGTAGCGGCCGCCGCCGCAGACCGTGCTCTGCGCGCCCAGGTGCGCGCTCTTCCACTCGAACACCGTGAGGTTGTAGTAGTCCATGCCGCGCACCAGGCGCGGGTTCACGCGGTAGGCCAGGCCGGCGGCGTCGAGCACCGCGCGCACCGCGTCGAAGTGCGCGCGCGAGGCCTGGCCCAGGAACTGCAGCAGCTGCGGCGCCGAGGCCAGCACCGGCTCCAGCGCCGGGTTCTTGGTGTCGAGGATGCGCAGCGGGTTGCTGTACAGGCGGCGCCGCGCGTCGGCGTCGAGCCGATCGGCATGCTGCTCGAAATGCGCGACCAGCGCGGCGCGGTGCGCGCGCCGCTCGTCGGCCTGGCCGAGGCTGTTGAGCTCGAGCACGATGTCCTCGCCTTCGACCAGGCCGAACTCCTGCCACAGCGCGCGCAGCATCAGGATGATCTCGGCGTCGACGTCGGGGCCCGGGTGGCCGAGCGCCTCGACGTCGAGCTGGTGGAACTGGCGGCTGCGGCCCTTCTGCGGCCGCTCGTGGCGGAACATCGGCCCCAGCTGCCAGATGCGCAGCGGGCCGTTGTAGAGCGCGTTGTGCTCGACCACCGCGCGCACGATGCCGGCGGTGGCCTCGGGGCGCAGCGACAGGCGGTCGTCGTTCATCGCGTCGACCCAGGAGAACATCTCCTTTTCGACGATGTCGGTCACCTCGCCCAGGCCGCGCACGAACAGTGCCGTCGGCTCGACCACCGGCGTGCGCAGGTTGCGGTAGCCCCAGCGCGCGAGCAGCGCGCGCATCACGCCCTCGACCCATTCCCAATGCGCCGCCTGTTCGGGCAGCAGGTCGTTCATGCCCTTCACCGCGACGAGCGGCGAAGCGTTTGCCTTGGCGGCGGCGGTGGTATCGGCCATGTCGTGGGGTGCCGCGCGGCGCGCGGCCGGTGCGTCAATGCGAGGCAGCGGCGGCGCCGTAGCGGCGCTCGATGTAGTCCTCGACGATCTTGCGGAACTCCTGCGCGATGCCGGCGCCGCGCAGCGTCAGCGCCTTGGCGCCGTCGATGAACACCGGCGCGGCCGGCGCCTCGCCGGTGCCCGGCAGGCTGATGCCGATGTCGGCGTGCTTGCTCTCGCCCGGGCCGTTGACGATGCAGCCCATCACCGCCACCTTGAGGCCCTCGACGCCGGGGTAGCGCGCCTGCCACAGCGGCATCTGCGCGCGCAGGAAGTCGTCGATCTGCTTGGCCAGCTCCTGGAAGGTGGTGCTGGTCGTGCGGCCGCAGCCCGGGCAGGCGGTGACGCTGGGGTTGAAGCGGCGCAGGCCCAGGCTCTGCAGGACCTCGAGCGCCACCGCCACCTCCTGCGTGCGCGCTTCGCCGGGCTGCGGCGTGAGGCTGACGCGGATGGTGTCGCCGATGCCTTCCTGCAGCAAGATGCCGAGCGCCACCGCCGAGGCCACCGTGCCCTTGGTCGCCATGCCGGCCTCGGTGAGGCCGAGGTGCAGCGCGTAGTCGCAGCGCCGCGCCAGCGCGCGGTACACCGCGATCAGGTCCTGCACGCCGCTCACCTTGGCGCTGATCACGATCTGGTCGGGGTCCAGCCCGAGCTCGCGCGCGAACTCGGCCGAAGAAACCGCGCTCTGCACGAGCGCCTCGTACATCACCTGGCGCGCGTCGAACGGCCGCGCGCGGCGTGCGTTGTCGTCCATCAGCGCGGCCAGCAGCTCCTGGTCGAGGCTGCCCCAGTTGACGCCGATGCGCACCGCCTTGTCGTGCGCGACGGCCGCTTCGATCATGGCGGCGAACTGGCGGTCCTTCTTGTCGCCGCGGCCGACGTTGCCCGGGTTGATGCGGTACTTGCTGAGCGCACGCGCCATGGCCGGGAAGTCGGCGAGCAGGCGGTGGCCGTTGTAGTGGAAGTCGCCCACCAGCGGCACGTCGACGCCGCTGCGGTCGAGCTGCTCGCGGATGTGCGGCAGCGCCGCCGCCGCCTCGGGCGTGTTGACGGTCAGGCGCACGAGCTCGCTGCCGGCCGCGGCCAGCGCCTTCACCTGGGCCACGCTGGCAGCGACGTCCACGGTGTCGGTGTTGGTCATCGACTGCACGCGCACCGGTGCCGCGCCGCCCAGCGTGACGACGCGGCTGCCCCAGCGCACGCGCGCCTGGCGCGAGCGCCGAGGCGCCGGCGCGGCGATGGCGATGGGTTCGGGTTCTTCGCGGATCGAGGCCATGGCAGCGCGCGACGCTACTTCAGTTCCAGCCGCGCGACCGTGTCGCGGGTATGCGGCCCGAGCGGCACCGGCTGGCCGCGAAACACCACTTCGGTGGACGCAGCGTTGCCGACGACGAGCCGCAGCGGCGCTTCGCCGTCCAGCCCGACAACCTCGCCCGGCTGCAGCGTGCGCGACAGCAGCACGCGGCCGCGCGCGTCGCGCACGTCCATCCAGGAGGCGGCGCTGGCGCGCAGCACCAGCGCACCGGCCGCCGGCGCCCCCGCGCGCGCGACGGCAGCCGCCGGCGCGAGTGCGGCTGCGGCCGCCGCCGACGGCATCGGCGCGGACATCCGTGGCGGCGCGGCGGCAGCCGACGCCTGCATGTCGGCGGAGGCGGCGGCCGGCACGGCCGCAGGTGCCGGCTCTGCCGCGCCCGCCGATGCCGCGGCGGCCGGCGCGGATGCCGCCGCCGTCGCCGCGGAGGCAGGCGCCGGAGCCGCGACAGGCACCTTGTCGGAAGACCACCAGGCCGCCGGCGCCAGATAGACGGCGATGGCTGCCGCCATCAGCAGCGCTGCGGCGACGACCATCGGCTTGACCGCCTGCGCGGCCCAGCCGCCGTCCTCGCGCCCGCCGTGCTCGCGGAACGGTTCGTTGAGCGAGCCGGCGCGCGATTCGAGCGCCGCGGCCTCGGCCGGAGGCAGCAGATCGAGCACCGGGCGCGCGTCGATCTTGAGGCTGCGGCACACCGTCTGCGCCAGCGCGCGCGTGAAGTTGGCGTCGGGCAGTTCGTGCCAGCGGTCGTTCTCGAGCGCGTCGAGCTTGCGCGGCGCGACCTTGATCGCCGCGGCCAGCGCCGCGATGTGCAACCCGCGCCGCTCGCGCGCGGCGCGCAGCAGCGCGCCGGCGCTGGCAGCCGCCGGTGGCGCGGAGTCAGTCATCGAACTGCCCGCGCTCGAAGCGCAGCGCTTCGGGCGACTGCGCGAAGCGCTCGCGCAGCCGGCGCCCCAGTTCGGCCAGCGCGTCGGCCTGGCCCAGGCGCCGCTCGATGCGCGCGGCCAGCCACAGGCTCTGCGCCGTCACCAGCTCGGGCACCGCATTGATGCGCTGCACGTAGAAGCGCGCGCGTTCGAGCTCGCCGCGGTGCAGCAGCACCTCGGCCAGGTTGTAGGCGGTGGCCGGGTTCGCCGGGTCGAGCTCGTAGCTGCGCGCCAGCGTGCGCTCGGCATCGGCCCAGCGGCCGGCGCGCGCCTGGCACACGCCCTGCGCGAGCAGCGTGCGCACCGCCTCGCCGTACTGCGGCTGCGCCACCGCGGCGCGGAACTGCGCGTCGGCCTCGTCGTAGCGCCGTTGCTGGCACAGGAACCAGCCGTAGTTGTGCAGGACGTCGGGATCGTTCGGCCGCAGCTGCAGGGCCTGGCGGAAGCTGCCCTCGGCACCCTGCAGGTCGCCCATGCTGGCCAGGATCAGGCCGCGCAGGCCGTAACCCTCGGCCAGGTCGGGCTTGGCCGCGAGCGCGGCCTTGAGCTCGTCGAGCGCGGTGCTGGTCTGGCCGCGGCCGAAGTACAGGCCGGCGAGCTCGAGGCGCAGCCGCGCGCGGCGCTCGAGCTCGGCCGGGTCGTTCGGGTTGCGCTTGTCGGGCGCCGCGACGGCGCTGCCCGGTGCGCCGACCGGCACCACCTGCGTCGTGCTGGTGCAGGCCGCGAGCAGCAGCGCCGCAGCCGGCGCGAGCCACCGCGAGGCGATGCTCATGCCGCACCTCCGGCGCCGACGATCTCGATCACGCGCCGCCGCGCCAGGCGTTCGCGCGCGCCGGTGCGGTCCTGCACGGCGCCGGCCAATTGGCCGCAGGCGGCGTCGATGTCGTCGCCGCGCGTCTTGCGGACCGTCGTCACGATGCCAGCGTCCTGCAAGATGCGCGCGAAGGCCGCCACGCGCGCAGCCGGCGAGCGCGCCAGACCCGAGCCCGGGAACGCATTGAACGGGATGAGGTTGAACTTGCAGGGCACGCGGCCCTGCACCAGCCGCACCAGGGCGCGCGCCTGCTCGTCGCTGTCGTTGACGCCGTCGAGCATGCAGTACTCGAAGGTGATGAAGTCGCGCGGCGCCGCCTTCAGGTAGCGCCGGCAGGCGGCCAGCAATTCGTCCAGGCCGTGCTTGCGGTTGAGCGGCACCAGCCGGTCGCGCAGCGCGTCGTCGCCCGCGTGCAGCGAGACGGCCAGTGCCACCGGGCAGTCCTCGGCCAAGCGGTCGATCATCTGCGCCATGCCCGAAGTCGACACCGTGACGCGCCGGCGCGACAGGCCGTAGCCGTGGTCGTCGAGCATCGTGCGCAGCGCCGGCACGAGCGCGGCGTAGTTCTGCAGCGGCTCGCCCATGCCCATCATGACGACGTTGTCGATGGCGCGCTCGCCGGCAGCCAGGCCCAGCCGAGCGCGCAGCCGGTGCTCGGCGAACCACAACTGGCCGACGATCTCGCCCGTCGTCAGGTTGCGGCTGAAGCCCTGGTGCCCGGTTTGGCAGAAGCGGCAGCCGACCGCGCAGCCGGCCTGCGAAGACACGCACAGCGTGCCGCGGTCGGCCTCGGGAATGAACACCGTCTCGACGGCGTTGCCGCCGCCGACGTCGAACAGCCATTTCACGCTGCCGTCGGCCGAGGCCTGCTCGGCGCGCAGCACGAGCGGCCGCAACTCGGCCGCCGCCTCGAGCTTGGCGCGCAGCGGCTTGGCCAGGTCGGTCATCTGCGCGAAGCTGCGCGCGCCGCGCTGGTGGATCCAGCGAAAGAGCTGGACGGCGCGGTAGCGCTTCTCGCCCAGGCCCTCGCACCAGGCCGCGAGCCCCTCGAGATCGAAGTCGAGCAGGTTGACGGCCATCGTGGTGCTCAGAGCCTGCGAAGATATGAATCGCGCCCGCGCAGGGGTGCCAAAGGGCGCTGGGCAAGGCGCAACGCGCAGCGCGGGCTGGCCGCCCGCGCAAGCGTTGCAACGCCGCGCAGCGCCCTTTGGCACCCCTGCCCTACGGGTGGGGCCCCAGAAAGGGCCCACTCGTCGTTGCGAAGCCTCGCCGGGGCCCAACCCCGGCTGCGCTTCGCGCCTAGATTGGGCCCTTTCTGGGGCCCCACGCGGGCGCGATTCATAGCTTCACAGGCTCTCAGCGCGCGTAGATGTTCATGCCGGGGAAGAAGAAGGCCACTTCCACGGCTGCGGTCTCGGTCGCGTCGGAGCCGTGCACGGCGTTGGCGTCGATGCTGTCGGCGAAGTCGGCGCGGATCGTGCCCTTGGCGGCCTTCTTCGGGTCGGTGGCGCCCATCAGCTCGCGGTTCTTCGCGATCGCACCCTCGCCTTCGAGCACCTGGATCATCACCGGGCCCGAAATCATGAACTTCACGAGGTCGGCAAAGAAGGGGCGCTCCTTGTGCACCGCGTAGAAGGCCTCGGCCTCGCGCTGCGACAGGTGCGCCATCCTGGCGGCGACGATCTTCAGGCCGGCGCCTTCGAAGCGGGCGTAGATCTGGCCGATCACGTTCTTGGCCACGGCATCGGGCTTGACGATCGACAGGGTGCGTTCGACGGCCATTTGGAAATCTCTCCTGAATCAAGAACTTGCGAAATAGTCAATTTTAGCCCGCAGGCCGGACACGAATGCCGCGCTAGGAGCGTGGGCGGCGCACCGGGCGCGCGCGGCGCCCGCGCTACCAGCGGAACGCCGGCAGCAGGTAGTCGGGCCGCACCGGCCAGCGCCGCTCGAACTGCCGCCAGCGTTCGGGCTGCGGCAGGCCGCCGCCAGCCACGCCCAACTCGTCGGCGTGGATGCCGCCGGCGACGAAGGCGCTCGCCAGACCGGCGCGGCGTGCGCCCAGCACGTCGTGCTCGATCGAGTCGCCCAGCGCCACCACGCGCTCACGCGCGCAGGGCAGCGCGGCGAGGCACGAGCCGTAGATCGCCGGCCAGGGCTTGCCGTGGTAGAAGACCTCGCCGCCCAGTTCCTCGTAGCGGCGCGCGAGCGCGCCCGTGGCCGGCACCAGCCGCCCCTCGTGGAAGCGTGTGAGGTCGGGGTTGGCGCACAGCATCGGCAGGCCCAGCGCACGCGCCTGCACGAGTTCGGCCTCGCGCTCGGCGATCGGCTGTCCGGGCTGCTCGATGCCGATGACGGCGAGGAAGTCGGCCTGCGCCACCGTATCGACGAATTCGATGCCGATGCCTTCGAAGAAGGCGCGATCGGCGGCGCGCGCGAAGGCGCGGCAGCGCCGGCCGAGCCGGGCGTGGAAGGGCGTCGCCCGTGCCGCGAGCGCGCTGCGTGCGTCCTCGCCGGCCGCAACCACCCGGTCGAACAGCCGGGCCGGGAAACCGATCTGCCCGAGCAGCCGTAGATTGGCGACCTCGCCGCGCCCCGAGTTGGTGAGCACGACGACATGCTTGGCGGCGGCGCGCAACCGCTCGAGGCAGTCGAGCGCGCCGGCGTAGGGCCGCGTGCCGTCGTGCAGCACGCCCCACTGGTCGACGATGAAGCCGTCGAACTGCGCGGCGAGCTGTGCCACGCCGGCCAGCGCGAGCGCGCTGCCGCCCTCGGCGTCGGCCGCCTCGCCGCCCGCGCCGGCATGAGTCACCCCCTCGCGCTTCATGTCCGCTCAGGACAGGCGCGCCCGGACCTGGGCCGAGACGGCCTCGCTGGCGACGACGACGGCCAGGATCGCCAGCAGCACCACCAGCACCTGCTGCCAGGCGAACTGGTTGATCGACGCGTACAGGTACAGCCCGATGCCGCCGGCGCCGACGAAGCCCAGCACGCTGGACTCGCGCACGTTGATGTCCCAGCGGTAGACGGTGGTGCCGACGAGCACCGGCAGCACCTGCGGCAGGATGCCGATGGCGTACACCTGCAGCGTGCTCGCGCCGGTGGCCTGGATCGCCTCGACCGGGCCGCGGTCCGCCTCCTCGATGGCCTCGGCCACGAGCTTGGCGAGAAAGCCGACGCTGCGCGCCGCCACCGCGGCGATGCCGGCCACTGGCCCCGGGCCGAAGACGGCGACGAAGAGCAGGCCCCAGATGATCGTGTTCACCGAGCGCGAGGCCACCAGCAGAGCGCGCCCGATGGCCCAGGTGAAGCGGTTCGCGCTCGTGTTGCGCGCGGCCAGGAAGGCGATCGGCACCGACAGCACGAGGCCGATCGCGGTGCCCAGCGTCGCGATGTGGATCGTCTCGACCAGCGGCGCGAGGATGCGCGGCAGGTAGCTCCAGCGCGGCGGCCACATGCGCTGCACCAGGTCGGCCGCCTGTTCGTGGGCGTCCTCGAAGAAGGCCCACTCGATGTCGAGTGCCGACACCGACCAGACGCAGGCCGCCGCCACCGCCAGCAGCCACAGCACGTGCACGATCGACTGGCGCCGCGTGCGGCGGCGCCAGACCGGCGGCTTCGCGGGGCCGTCCATGCTCACTGCAGCCGGCGCCGCACCCAGTCGCTGAACCATTCGCCCAGCGCCACCAACGCGACGATGCCGAGCAAGATGGCGAGCGCGAAGTCGTAGTCGTAACGGCTGAACGACGACGACAGCGTCTGCCCGATGCCGCCGGCGCCGACGATGCCGACGATGGTGGAGTGGCGCACGTTGGCGTCCAGCCTGTAGATCGCCGTGCCCACGGCGCGCGTGAGCACCTGCGGCACGACGGCGTAGACGACGAGCTGGCCGAAGCCCGCACCGGTGGCGCGCACGGCCTCGATCGGGCCGCTGCGCACGTTCTCGATGTCCTCGGCCAGCATCTTGGCCAGGAAGATGGCCGAGGCGAACGACAGCGTGAGCAGCCCGGCCACCGGCCCGAAGCCGAACAGCTTGACGCAGAAGATCGCGATGATCACCTCGTGGAAGGTGCGCCCGACGACGATCGCGCCGCGCGCGGCCAGGTACAGCGGCCGCGGCGCGAGGTTGCGCGCCGCGGCCAGGCCGAGCGGGACGGCGAGCACAATGCCCGCGGCGGTGGCGGCGAAGGCCATCTGCAGGCTCTCGGTCATGCCCTTGGCGAGCAGCTCCCAGCGCGAGAAATCGGGCGGCACCATACGCACGAGGATGTCCGCCGCGCGGCCGAAACCGGCCAGCACGCGGCGCCAGTCGATGCCCAGCGTCGCGAGCGACCACAGCAGGTACAGGCCGGCGGCCAGCCAGGCCAGGCGCTGGCGCGCAGGCGTGCCCAGCACGGGCGGCGGCCGCCAATGCACGCGCGGCGCCGCGGTGTCGCTCACGCCTCGTCCTCGTCGGCCTTGCGGATCGTGCGGCTCCAGTCCTCGGCGCCGTAAATGCGCGTCAGCACCTGCGGCGTGAGCCCGTCGGCGGGGCCGTCGAAGACGACCTTGCCGCCCTGCAGCCCGACCACGCGGTCGGCGAACTCCTGCGCCAGCGCCACGTCGTGGATGTTGACGAGGGCCGGCGTCGCGCGCTCGGCGGCGAGCGCGCGGATGAGCCGCATGATCTGGCGCGCCGTCTTCGGGTCCAGGCTGGCCGTGGGCTCGTCGACCAGCAGCAGCTCGGGGTTTTGCATCAGCGCGCGCCCGATGCCCACGCGCTGGCGCTGGCCGCCCGACAGCGCGTCGGCACGCTTGTCCTGCAGGCCGGCCAGCCCGACGCGCTCGAGCGTCGCGAAGGCGGCGGCGACGTCGGCCTCGGGGTAGCGCCGCAGCCACGAGGCCAGGAAGCCGACCGAGCCCAGGCGGCCGCTCAGCAGGTTCTCCATCACGCTCAGACGGTCGACGAGGTTGAACTCCTGGAAGATCATGCCGATGCGTCGGCGCGCCTGCCGCAGCGCCTTGGGCGCGAGCGCGGCGATGTCGGTGCCGCCGAGCAGCACGCGGCCGGCGCTGGGCTCGACGAGCCGGTTGATGCAGCGGATGAGCGTGCTCTTGCCGGCGCCCGACGAACCGATGACCGCCACCACCTGCGGCTGCTCGACGCGCAGGTCGACGCCGTCGAGCGCGCGCGTGCCGCCCGGATAGACCTTGACCAGGCCCTCGATCACGAGCAGCGGCGGCGCGCCGCCGGGCGGCGGCGCGTTGGACGGGGACGTCATCGCGCCCGACCTACTCGCTCTTGGTGCCGAGCTTGGTCAGCGCGTCCTGCGTGTACGTGATGCCGGTCGTCTTCTGGATCGTCAGCACGTCGCGCCAGTTGTCCTTGTAGACGATGGGCGCGAAGTGATCGGTGTCCTTGAATTCCTTGGCCAGCCTGGACTTCTTGAAGTCGAAGCTCAGGAAGGCCTCGCGGATCTTGGCCTTGAGCTCCGGCGGCAGGTTGTAGGCGACGCCGTAGGCGGTGCGCGGGAACGGCTTGGTCTCGTAGACGACGCGCAGCGCGTCGGGCTTGAACATGCCGCGGTCGCGCATGCGCTCGACCACGCTCGAGGCCACCGGCGCGGCGTCGTAGTCCTTGTTCACCACGCCCATGATCGAGTTGTCGTGCTTGCCCGAGAACAGCACCTCGTAGTCCTTGCCCGGCACCACGCCCATCGACGCGAACAGCGCGCGCGGCGCCGTGTCGCCCGAGTTCGACGACGGCGAGACATGCGCGACGCGCTTGCCCTTCAAGTCCTGCACCGACTTGATCGGGCTGTCCTTGGGGACGATGAGCTGCAGCGTGTAGCCGATACTGCCGTCGGCGCGCGCCATGCCCACCAGCGGCTCGAAGCCGGCGAGGTTCACCGCATAGGGCGTCGGTCCGGCGGCGACGCCGGCGATGTGCAGTCGCCCGGAGCGGATCGCCTCGACCTGCGCCGCGTACGACTCCGCCGGATACCAGCGCACCCGCTTGCCGGTCGCCTTGGCGATGTGCTGCATCAGGTCGTCGAAGACGTTCTCGTACACCGAAGGATCCTCGACCGGCGTGTACGAGAACACCAGCGTGGCCGGGTTCTGCCACTGCTTTGGATCCTTGGGCTGGTCGGCGATGAGGTCGCCGTTGTCGTCGCAGTAGCGCGCGTCGAGCGTGCCGCGGTTCTTGCAGGCCTCCTGCGCCGAGGCAGGGGCGGCGGTGACAAAGGCCAGCAGCGCCAGGAAGGCGCCGGCGAGCGTTCTCATCGGGTCTGTCTCCTCGTTCGGCGGCATCGTCGGCCGCCGCGAAGATCCTACACCCGGCTGCCCCGATCGGGCCCGCGGCGCAGCCTCAGAGCCTGTGAGGCTATGAATCGCGCCCGCGCGATTCATGGTTTCACCGGCTCTCAGCGTGCTCGCCCGCCCCCGGGGCCGCGGCCGCCGCGCCCGCCGCCGCGACCGCTCCGGCGCAGGAAGGCGTCGGCACCGATGTAGCCGACCGAAGTGCGCATCGGGTCGGGCTGCCCGCCCGAGCTGCCGCCGGCGCTGCCGCGCGCAGCCGGCCGGCCCTTGCCGGTCTTGCCCGGCTTGCCCTGCTTGCCGCCGCGGCCGCTCTTGGGCCGGGCGCCGGGACCAGGCCCCTGCGCGAAGCGCTTGTCGTAGGTCTGCTGCAGCGGGTTCGGGATCGGGCCGTCCTCGCCGTATTCGCGCCTGGGCTGGCGCTCGCGCTGCAGCGCGCGCTTGTCGTAGGTCTGCTGCAGCGGGTTCGGGATCGGGCCGTCCTCGGGGATCTCGCGGCGCGCGCTGCGCGCCTGCTGGATGGCACGCCTGTCGTAGGTCTGCTGAAGCGGGTTCGGGATCGACGCGCCGTCGATCAGCTCGTGCGCGTCGTCGTCGTAGTCGCCGGCTGCGGCCTGCGCCGCCGCGCCGGGCCCCATGTCGGGCCGCGGCCCGCGCCCGATCGGCCGCGCGGCGCTTGCGGCCGCGCCGACTGCCGCCCTCGGCGGGCTCACGCGGCTCGCCGCGCGCAGCGGGCGCGGCGGCGCCGGCCTGCGCGCGCGCTGGCGCGCCGGCCGCGCGGCGCAGGGCGCGCAAGTCGACGGCATCGAGCTCGACCCAGGCGCCGCGCTTGAGGCCGCGCGGCAGCACGACCGAGCCGTAGCGGATGCGGATCAGGCGGCTGACCGCGTGCCCGACGGCCTCGAACAGCCGGCGCACCTCGCGGTTGCGGCCTTCGGTGATGACGACGCGGTACCAGTGGTTGACGCCTTCGCCGCCGCCGTCGGCGATGCTGCGCAGGGCCGCGCGCTGGCCGTCGATCTCGACGCCCTCGAGCAGCCTGCCCTGCGCCTCCTCGCTCAGCACGCCGAGCGAGCGCACCGCGTACTCGCGCTCGACGCCGAAGCGCGGATGCATCAGCTGGTTGGCCAGTTCGCCCGAGCTGGTGAACAGCAGCAGGCCCTCGGTGTTGATGTCGAGCCTGCCGACCGATTGCCACTTGCCCTGCGCCAGACGCGGCAGGCGCCGGAACACCGTCGGGCGCTGCTGCGGGTCGTCGTGTGTGACGACTTCGCCGGCCGGCTTGTGGTAGGCCAACACGCGCGGCGGCGGCGGCGCGATGCGATAGCGCACCGGCTTGCCGTCGAGCTGGATGCGGTCGCCGAAGGAGACGCGCTGGCCGGTGTGCGCCGGCTGGCCGTTCACGCTGAGGCGGCCCTCGACGATCATCTGCTCGAGGTCGCGGCGCGAGCCCAGACCGGCCTGCGCCAGCACCTTGTGCAGCTTGGGCGCCTCGGGCTCCGCTGCGAGCACGC
This sequence comes from Rubrivivax sp., assembly GCA_046348125.1. Taxonomy (GTDB): domain Bacteria; phylum Pseudomonadota; class Gammaproteobacteria; order Burkholderiales; family Burkholderiaceae_C; genus Rubrivivax. The sequence goes on along the minus strand of JAXMEV010000016.1, from coordinate 52,334 downwards.
GCCGGGCCGGCACGGCGGCGGCGTCCGGCGCCTCGGCCGTGCCAGCCTCGGTCGGGGACTCCAAGTCATAGGCGCCGCTCAACACGTCGGCGAATCGCTCGCCCGCGTCGGCCGCTTCGGCGCACGCTGCCGCCGCTTCGGCTGGGCCGCCGCCCGCGCCGGCCGGCGCAGCACTGCCCTCGCCGCCTTCGGCACGCCGATCGCCGCGCCGCCCGCGGCGGCGGTTGCGACCACGTCGCGGACCGCGCTCGCCCTCTGGACGTGCAACGCCCTCGGCAGCGATTGTCGCGGCCGGCGCCACGCCCGGACTCGGCGGCGCCTCCACGCTTGCCGGCGGCAACTCGAGCGCAGCGTAGGCCGCGTCCGACGCGAACTCACCACCTGCCCGTGCGACAGGCGGCATCGGCTCGGCGTCGGGGGCGGAATCGGGGGCGGCGGCGCGCTTGCGCGGGGCGCGGCGGCGCTTGGGCTTGTCGCCGGCAAGCTCCTGCGCCGTTTCGGCGGCAAGGGTGTCCGGATCGACGGGTGGCAGCTCTTGCGCGTTGACGTTCATGCTTGCGGATCTTGGGCGAGGTCGGCGGCGGCCAGGGGCGCAGCCTACGGAGTGGGTGGGGCGACGGAAGCGCAGGGTTGGGGTCCATCGGCCGCGTCGCCGTCGAGCGGCAGGCTGGCCTGTGGTTCGTCGAGCAAAGCCGCGGCCGGCTCGAGCGCCGCGGCGGCAGCCGCACCGGTCGGGCCCTCCAGGGCGGGCAACTGCTCGAGCCCGGCGAGCCCGAGGTCGTCGAGGAACTGCCGGGTCGTCGCATACAGCGCCGGCCGGCCCGGTGCCTCGCGAAAGCCGATGGCCTCGATCCAGCCGCGGTCCTCGAGCTGCTTGACGATCTGGCTGCTGACGGTGACGCCGCGGATGTCCTCGATGTCGCCGCGCGTCACCGGCTGGCGGTAGGCGACGATGGCCAGCGTCTCCATCGCGGCGCGCGAGTACTTCGGCGGCTTCTCCGGGTGCAGGCGGTCGAGGTAGGCACGCATCTCGGGGCGGCTCTGCAAGCGCCAGCCGCCGGCCAGCGCCACCAGTTCGACGCCGCGGCCTTCGCATTCGCGCGCGAGCTCGTCGAGCATGCGGCGGATCGTGTCGGGGCCGACTTCGCCGTCGAACAGTGCGCGCAGCTCATGCAGCGACAGCGGTGCCGCGGCGCAGATCAGCGCCGTCTCCAGGACGCGTTTGGCCTGTGTGGTGTCCATGGCCTGAGGCTCGGGGTGCCGGCGCCGCGCTGGGCGGCGCGATGGTTTGCGATGCGGGGCCCGGTCGCGGCGACTCGGGGCCGGGCGGCGATCTCGCCGAGGGTCGGAACTGCAGGGCAACCCGCGGGAGGCAACCCGCGGCCGGCAGCGCTTCGACGCTATTCGGCCGGCATTGTAGCGCCTGCCACCTGGCCCCAGGCACGGGCAAAGTCCGCCGGCGCCAAGCAGGTGAAGGCAAGCGCGCGGCCGTCGATCGGGTGCGCGAAGGCGAGCCGCCAGGCATGCAGCGCCTGGCGCTGCATGCCCAGTGCCTGCCGGCCGCCGTACAGCGCGTCGGCCACCAGCGGCAGGCCGCGCGACGCGAGGTGCACGCGGATCTGGTGCGTGCGCCCGCTGTGCAAGGCGCAATGCAGGGCCGAGCAGCCCGCGCGCGCCGCGATCAGCTGGACGTCGGTGCGGGCGGCGCGGCCGCCGGCCGCCAGCGCGACGACGGCCATGCGCAGGCGCGAGCGCGGATCGCGGCCGATCGGCGCATCCACCGTGAAGCGCTCCTGCTGCGGCACGCCATGCGCCAGTGCGAGGTAGCGCCGCTGCACGCGGCGCTCGGCAATGGCCTGCACGAGCGCGGTCGCCGCAGGCAGGGTCCTCGCCACCACCATCAGGCCCGAGGTGTCCTTGTCGAGCCGGTGCACGATGCCGGCGCGCGGCAGCGAGGCGGCGCGCGCGTCGTGCGCCAACAAGCCGTTGAGCAGCGTCCCCGACCAGTGGCCGGCCGCCGGATGCACCACCAGGCCTGCCGGCTTGTCGAGCACCAGCAGGTGTTCGTCCTCGTACACGATGGCCAGCGCCATCGGCTCGGCGCGAAAGGCGCGGCTCTCGTCGGTCGGCACGAGTTCGAGGCGGACGCGCTCGCCGGCGCGCATGCGCCGCGCCGCTGCCGGCGCGGCCACCGCCGGCTCGAGCGCGACGTGGCCGCGCTCGAGCAGGTGCTGCAGATGGCTGCGCGAGAACTCGGGCGCCAGCGCCACCAGCACCTTGTCCAGGCGCTGGCCGTGCTGTTCGAGGCTGACGACCGTCGTGCGCGTCTCGACGGCCTCGGCATCGGTGGCGCTCGGCCCCGGCCTGTCGTCGGCGTCGTCGGCGTCGTCGGCGTTATCGACGTCATCGGCGCCGACGGCGGCGTCGTTGCCGGGCGGCACGGCAGCGTCGGCCGGCGCGGGCATCGCCTTCCTATAATCCGCGACCTTTCGCACCCGGCCAGACCGTTCGATGATCGTTCCCCACCTGGGCCGCGCGCTCGCCGCGGGCCTGCTCGCGCTGGCCCTGCTCGTGGCCGGCTGCAGCAGTACGCCGACCAAGGGCGAAGCACCCGACGCCACGGCCGAGAAATTGTATCGGGAGGGCCGCGACGAGCTGGGCTCCGGCGCCTACGAGCGCGCGATCAAGCTGTTCGAGCGCGTCGAGGGCTTGGCCGCCGGCACCCTGCTGGCACAGCAGGCCCAGCTCGACATGGCCTACGCGCAGTGGCGCAGCAACGAACGCACGGCGGCGCTGGCGACGATCGACCGCTTCATCAAGCTCAACCCCTCGAGCCCGGCGCTGGACTACGCGATGTATCTGCGCGGCACCATCAACTTCAACGAGAACCTCGGCCTGCTGGGCAACCTCACGGGCCAGCGCATCTCCGAGCGCGACCAGCGCGCCTCGCGCGACGCCTGGCAGGCGTACAAACAGCTCGTCGACCAGTTCCCGAACTCGCGCTATGCGCCCGACGCTCGGCTGCGCATGGACTTCATCGCGAATTCGCTCGCCGAATACGAGCTCGGCGTGGCGCGCTACTACTTCCGGCGCGGCGCCTACCTGGCCGCCGTCAACCGCGCGCAGCAGACAGTGACCGAGTTTCCGCGCTCGCCCTCGGTCGAGGAGGCCCTGGCACTGATGGTGCGCGGCTACGACAAGCTCGGCCTGGCGACGCTGCGCGACGACGCCCAACGCGTGCTGCGCAGGAACTTCCCGCGCAGCGCCTACCTCGCCGACGCCGAGGGCGCAGCCGACAAGCCCTGGTGGCGCTTCTGGTGAACGGCCGCGCAGGCGCGCGGCCGGTTCAGGCGCCGTGCGCCGCGGCCAGTCGGGCCAGCCAGGCAAGCGCCTGCTCTTCGCCCTCGATGCGCGTCATCGGCGGCAGCGCAGCCAGCAGCCGTCTGCCGTAGCCCATCTGGGCGACGCGCGGGTCGCACACCACCAGCAGGCCGCGGTCGGTCTCGGTGCGGATGAGCCGCCCGGCGCCCTGCTTGAGCGACACCGCCGCCTCGGCCACGAAGTACGCGTCGAAGGGCTCGCGCCCGGCCGCGCGCAGCTGGCGCACCCGCGCCTCGACCAGCGGATCGTTGGGCGGCGGGAACGGCAGCTTGTCGATGACGACGCATTGCAGCGCGTCGCCCGGCATGTCGATGCCTTCCCAGAAGGTCTGCGAGCCGACCAGCACCGCGCCGCGGCCGTCGCCATAGCGTTGCAGCAGGCTGCGCCGCGGCCCGCTGCCCTGCACCAGCACCGCCAGCTGCGGGGCGGCTGCGCGCAGGGCCTCGGCGACCTGCGGCAGCACGCGCAGCGTGGTCGTCAGCACGAAGGTGCGGCCGCCCAGCGCGCCGGCCAGCCGCGCCGCGAGCGCGCCGACGGCGGCCGGGTGCTCGGCCTGCTGCGGCTTGGGAAACGGCCGCGGCACCCACAGGCGGGCGTGCGACGGATAGTCGAACGGGCTGCCGACCACCAGCTTGGCGGCGTCTTCCAGCCCGGCAGCGCCGCTGAACCACGACAGATCGGCGTCGTCGCCGAGCGTCGCCGACGTGAAGATCCAGCTCTTCGCGGCCGCGGCGCGCTGCTCGCCGAGCATGTCGCGGATGTCCAGCGGCGACTCGACCAGGCGCGCCTGCTGCGGCGTGAGGTCGATCCAGCGCACGCGCCCCGGCGCCGCCGTGCCGGCGAAGCGCCCTGCCAACTCGGCCAGCGTCGCCGCGCGCTGCGCCAGGCGGGCGAAGTCCGGCGCCGCCTCGCACAGCGCCTGCGCCGCCGCGCCGGCGGCCCGCGCCGCCTCGGCCAAGGCCGCCAGCGGCGCGCCGAGCGCGTCGGCGCGCTCGTCCCAGCGCAGCTTGACGACGCCGCGCACGTCGCGCAGCGCGCCGGCGCAGGCCAGGCGCAATGTGCGCGCGGCATGCTCGACGCCGGCCTGCAGCGCGGCCCAGTCCTGCAGGCCGCGCGCCGCGCGCAGGCCGGCAGCCAGCAGGTCGCGCCCGAATTCGAGCGCGGCGCCCGTGGCCAGCGTGGTGCCGAGGAACTGCACGCCCGCCTCGACCAGCTGATGCGCCTCGTCGAACACGGCCGCATCGACGCTGGGCAGCAACTCGGCCACGCCGCTGTCGCGCAGCGCCAGATCGGCGAAGAACAGGTGGTGGTTGACGACCACCAGGTCGGCCGCCATCGCGTCGCGCCGCGCCTGCACGACGTGGCAGTTGCGGTACTCGGGGCATTCGCTGCCCAGGCAGTTGTCGCGCGTCGAGGTCACGAGCGGGATGACCGGCGAGCGCTCGTCCAGCCCCTCCACTTCGGCCAGGTCGCCGCTGCGCGTCGCGCTCGCCCAGGCCGCAACGCGGGCGAGCGCGCGCACGGCGAAGCGGTCGGGCAGCTGCGCCTCCTGCTGCGCCTGGCGCAGCCGCCAGCGGCACAGATAGCTCGCGCGGCCCTTGAGCAGCGCCAGGCGCGTCGGCAGGCCCAGCGTGCGCACCAGGGCCGGCAGGTCGCGCAGGAAGAGCTGGTCCTGCAGGCTCTTGGTCGCCGTGCTGACCAGCGCCCGCCGGCCCGACAGCAGCAGCGGCACGAGATAGGCGTAGGTCTTGCCGACGCCGGTGCCGGCCTCGGCCACCAGCGCCTCGCGCGCCTCGAGCGCGGCGGCGATGCGCAGGGCCAGTTCGTCCTGCGCCGCACGCGGCGCGAATTGCGCATCGCCCGCGGCCAGCGGGCCGTCGGCGGCGAAGGCACGCGCCACCTCTTCGGCCAGATCGCCGCTCATCGCCGACCGCGCGCGCGTCGAGCGCCGTTCAGGCCGGTTCGGGCGGCTCGAGCTCGGCCTCGAGGCGTGCGATCTCGTCGCGCAGCAGCAGCCGGCGCTTCTTCAGGCGGCGCAGCGTCAGCTCGTCGGACTGGCGGTCGAGCGCGTTGCGGTCGATCAACTCGTCCAGGTCGGCGTGCTCGATGCGCAACTCGATCAGGCGGCGCTGCGGCGAATGCAGGTTGTCGTCCATTGCTCCACACAGGGACCGGGTAACACGGAGTTTATAGTCGGTGCAATGCCTTCGGCCCCCGTACCTTTCCGACTCAGCGCGGCCACCGGGCTGCACCGCGGCGACCGCAGCTACCAGCAGGACCAGGTCGAGATCATGCTGCACCCGCGCGTGCCGGGCTCGGTGCTCGCCGTCGTGGCCGACGGCATGGGCGGCAAGAGCGGCGGGCGCAAGGCGGCCGACCAGGTGATGCTGACCGCGCGCCAGATCTTCGAGCGCTTCGTGCCGCAGCAAGACGACGCGGCCGACATGCTCAGACAGGTGGTGCAGGAAGCGCACCTGATGATCAAGCTGACGGCCATCACCGCCGAGGAGGAACCGCACAGCACGGTGGCGGCGTTCTGCATCGGGCCCGGGCTCGACTGCAACGTGATCCACGCCGGCGACTCGCGCGTGTACCACTTCCGCGGCGCCGAGATGATGCAGCGCACGGTCGACCATTCCTTCGTGCAGCGCCTGATCGACGAGGGCAAGCTGAGCGAGGAGGCCGCCAACAGCCACCCGCAGGCCAACCTGCTGACCGGCTGCCTGGGCACGCATGCCGAGCCGCCGATCGCGCCCTGGCACATCGAGCGCCTGGAGTACGGCGACACCCTGCTGGCCTGCAGCGACGGCCTGTGGCACTACTTCACGCCCAAGGAGATCGGCGCGATCGTGCACACCCTGCCCCCGCGCGAAGCCAGCGAGATGCTGGTCGGCAAGGCGCGCCAGCGCGCGCGCGGCGGCGGCGACAACCTCTCGCTGGCGCTGGCGCGCATCGACCCGCTGCCTTGAACGGTGCGGGCGGCGCGGCCGGCAGCGGCGGGCGCCGGCGGCGTCAGCGGCGCGCTGCGCTGGCCGGCAGCGGCGCGTCGACCTTGCCGGCAGCGCTGCGCTCGTGCAGCCTGCGCTCGATGCGCTCCTGCGTCGCGCGCGCCTGCTGCCGGCGGCGCTCGGCCGCTGCGGCGCGCTCGGCGGCTTGCTCCTCGCGTCGCCGCGCACTCGCCTCGTCGAGCCTGCGCGCGGCTTGTGATGCGGGCGGCGCCGACGCACGCGCCCCACGCGCGGGAACGGACGCCGGCGCTGCAGGCGCGGCCGAGGCCCGCTGCCGCTCGCCGAGCGCAAGCCGGCGCTGCGCGGCACGCTCGCGCCGTTCGGCTTCGGCCAGCGCGAGTTCGCGTTCGCGCAGCGGGTCCAGCGCCTCGCGCCGGCGCTGACGCACGTCCTCGACACAGGCGTTGACGGCGAAGCGCCGGCTGCAGGCGGCCTCCTCGGCGGCGAAGACCGCTTCGAGCTGCCTGCGCTGCTGCGCGAGTGCCGCACGCTCGTCGGCCGCCGCAGCAGGCCCGGCCGCCAACGGCGCCACCGGCGCGAGCCCGAGCCCGAGCCCGAGTGCGAGCCCGGCCGCGAGCATGAGCACGGGAGCGCGCGCGCGCACGGCAACGCGCACGAGCGTCGCACGGCTCTGGCCGCCCGGGCAGCGCACTGCCGATGCGCGCACCACTCCCCGCGCCATCAGGTGAGCGAGGTGTCGACCTCGCGCCGCGCCTGCGCGAGGTACGCGGCCGACTGCATCTCGGCCAGACGCGAGACGGTGCGCGGGAACTCGTGCGCCAGCGGCCCCTCGACGTAGAGCTGCTCGGGCGGCACCGCCGCCGAGACGATGAGTTTGACGCGCCGGTCGTACAGCACGTCGACCAGCCAGGTGAAGCGCCGCGCCTCGCTCGCCAGGCGCGGCGCCATCTGCGGCACGCCCGACAGCAGCAGCGTGTGGAAGCGGCTGGCGAGTTCGAGGTAGTCGTTCTGCGAGCGCGGCCCGCCGCACAGCGTCTTGAAGTCGAACCACACCAGGCCACCGGCGCGGCGCAGCGCGCGCAGCTCGCGGTGCTCGATGTGCAGCAGCGGCGGCTCGTCGCGCACCTCGGCCAGCTGGTCGAAGGCCAGCGCCAGCACCGCTTCGGCCGCCGCGTCGAGCGGGAAGTGGTACATGCGCAGCTGCTCGAGCGTGCGCCGGCGGTAGTCGACGCCGGCGTCGACGGCCACGATCTCGAGCTTCTCCTTCAGCAGCTCGATCGCCGGCAAAATGCGGTCGCGGTGCAGGCCGTTCGGATACAGCTCGTCGGGCGCGAAGTTCGAGGTCGTCACGATGCTCACGCGGTGCGCGAACAGCGACTCGAGCAGCCGGTGCAGGATCATCGCGTCGGTGACGTCGGCGACGTGGAACTCGTCGAAGCAGATGAGCCGAAAACGCCGCGCGACGCGCCGGCCCAGCTCGTCGAGCGGGTTCACCGTGCCCTTGAGTTCCTGCAGCTGGCGGTGCACCTCGCGCATGAACTCGTGGAAGTGCAGCCGCGTCTTGCGCGTGAGCGGCACGGCCTGGTAGAAGCAGTCCATCAGGAAGCTCTTGCCGCGGCCCACGCCTCCCCACATGTACACGCCGCGCGGGAGCGGCGGGCGCACCAGCAGCTTGGCCACCGCATTGCCGCGGCGCGACTTGTATGCGCTCCACTCGCGCTCGCAGCGCGCCAGCGCCTCGATGGCGCGCAACTGGGTCGGATCCGGCCGATAGCCTCGCTCGTTCAGGGCCTGGCGGTACAGCCGCTCGACTTCGGACATCGGCCAATGCTAGCCGCAGCCGTCGGCCGATCGCCGGGCACGTGACGCAGGTCAAGGGCAAAGGCGGCCTGGCGCGACAGCATTCGCACCGGCGCGCCCCGGGCCCGATCCCGGCACGACGCGCCTGTGCAACGGAGGAGATACCCCTTGACCCAGCAGAACACCCCCGCGGGCGATGCCGCCGCCGGCGCGCTGCCGCCGGCCCCGGCCGACCCCAAGCAGGCCGCGCCGCGGCCCTCGCGCCGCGGCTTCCTGCGCGACGGCGGCATGCTCGGCCTGTCCTCGCTCATGGGCACGGCCACGCTGATGGCCGCGTCGGACGACGCGCAGGCCGCCATCGAGTGGGGCGAGCACTTCCAGAAGAACTACCGCCTGATGACGCCCGAGGAGAAGGCGCAGGCGCGCACGCGCCTGGAGCGGCGCTACTCGGAGGAGTACGGCAAGAAGGTCTCGGTCGACACGACCGAGGCGCAGCCGGGCGTGCTGATGGGCTACGCGCTCAACATCCGCAAGTGCATCGGCTGCCGGCGCTGCGTGCACGCCTGCGTGGCCGAGAACAACCAGTCGCGCGGCGCGCGTCCGGGCGAACGCATCGAGTGGATCCAGGTGCTGCGCATGGAGCGCGGGCACTTCTCCAAGGACAAGGTGAACCAGGGCGGCTACCCCGAGGGCCTGGGCATCCAGGTCGGCGGCAACGCCTACACGCCGGCCGGCACCGTGCTCGAAGGCGAGTACCGCTACGAGCCCAAGGCGGTGCCGGAGGCCGATGCCACCTACATGCCGATCGCCTGCATGCAGTGCGAGAAGCCGCCCTGCGTCAAGGTGTGCCCGGTGCGCACCACCTACCGCGAGGCCGACGGCCCGGTGGTGATCGACTACAACTGGTGCATCGGCTGCCGCATGTGCATGGGCGCCTGCCCCTACTGGGCGCGCCGGCTCAACGTCACCACGCCCGTGCTGCCCAAGGAGGCGATGAACCCGGTGACGCATTACCTGGGCAACCGGCCGCGCATGCGCGGCGTCGTCGAGAAGTGCCACTGGTGCCTGCAGCGCACGCGCCACGGCCGCTACCCGGCCTGCGTCGAGGTCTGTCCGGTGGGCGCGCGCAAGTTCGGCAACCTGCTCGACCCCGAGAGCGAGGTGAGCCAGGTGCTGGCGCGCAAGAACGTGTTCCGCCTCAAGGCCGAGCTCAACACGTTCCCGAAGTTCTTCTACTTCTACGACTGACGGAGGAGCGCAGCCGTGCTTGCCAGTTTCGTCTCCGACTACCTGCGCTACGTGCTCAAGGGCGGCACGAAGTTCTACGCCTGGATGGGCATCCTCGGCCTCTTCATCCTCGGCATGCTGTACGTGTTCTACCTGCAGAACACCGAGGGCCTGATCGTCACCGGCATGACGAGCCAGATCCACGACGGCCTGTACTTCGCCAACCTGGTGTTCCTGGTCGGCGTCGCCGCCGGGGCCGTGACGATCGTCTTCCCGGCCTACGTCTACCACCACGAAGGCATGCACAAGGTCACCGTGCTGGGCGAGATGCTGGCCGTCACCGCCGTGATCATGGTGATGCTGTTCGTGTTCGCCCACATGGGGCGGCCCGACCGCCTGTGGCACATGGTGCCGGTGATCGGCATCTACAGCCTGTCGTCGATGCTCGGCTGGGACGTGCTGGTGCTCACCGGCTACCTGCTGCTCAACCTGGTGGTGGGCTTCTACTACCTGTACTCCAAGTACAGCGGCAAGCCGGTGAAGCGCAGCATCTTCATGCCGCTGGTGTACGTGTCGATCGTCTGGGCGCTGTCGATCCACACCGTGACCGCGTTCCTGATCTCGACGATGCCGGCGCGCCCGATGTGGTTCCACAGCGTGATGCCGATCCGCTTCATCTCGACGGCCTTCGCGGCCGGGCCGGCGCTCATCATCCTGGCCTTCCTCGTCATCCGCAAGAACACGCGCATGTGGATCGACGACAGCGCCATCAAGCTGCTCGCCACCATCGTCACCTGGTGCCTGGGCATCGCCATCTTCCTCACGCTGTCGGAGGTGGTGGTGGAGCTCTACGCCCGCACCGAGCACGCCAACGGCCTCTATTACCTGATGTTCGGCCTGCACGGCCTGAGCGCGCTGGTGGCCTGGTTCTGGAGCGCCATCGTGCTGATGGTCGGCGCCTTCGTGCTGTTCCTGGTGCCGAGGTTCCGCAACGACATGTCGCTGCTGCCCATCCCCTGCGCGATGGCCTTCGCCGGCATCTGGATCGAGAAGGGCATGGGCCTGATCGTGCCCGGCTTCGTGCCCTCGCCGATCGGCGAGGTGACCGAGTACCACCCGACCTTCGTCGAGTGGCTGATGACGCTCGGCATCTGGGCCTTCGGCTTCTTCCTCCTGACCATCCTGCTCAAGGGCGCCATCGGCATCCTGCTGGGCGAGATCAGGCCCGGCGCCGGCCGCGCCGCCGCGAACTGAGGTGCGGGCCATGAACAAGTTCATCATCCCCGGCGTCGCCCTCGCGCTGTGCGCCGGCGCGCTGGTCTCGGTCATCGCGCAGGATGCGGCCACGACGCAGGCCGCTGCAGCCGCACCGGCCGCCGCCGCCTCCGAGCCGCCCGCGCCCCTGGTCTGCTTCGAGAGCCGCAAGGGCGCCAGCCAGATCACCCAGCGCGAGCTCGCGCCCGGCCTGCCGAACGTCAAGTGCTCGCCGACCACGACCGCGGCCCTCTGGTACGCCGACCCCTACGACGGCACCAAGCCGATGGGCCCCATGCCGCTGCTCGAAAAGATCCCCGCCAGCCAGGCCGTCGTCAAGCCGCGCTCCGAGCAGATGATGTTCCTCGCCCAGTGCGGCACGGCCTGCCACAACGGCGTGATCCCGCCGGGATTCCCGAAGGACAAGCGCGTGGTGCCGATCCCGACGATGGAAGCGATGGTGCCCGAGCTGAAGGACTTCCAGCACGGACGCGGCCGCATCTGGTGCCTGGACTGCCACCACCCGACCAAGCGCAACATGTTCGTCGACAACTACGGCGACACGATCGCCTTCGACCAGCCGCAGCTGCTGTGCGGCAAATGCCACGGCGACAAGCTGCGCGACTGGCGCGACGGCATCCACGGCAAGCGCATCGGCGAGTTCACCAGCACCGGCAAGAAGCGCTGGTTCAGCTGCCCCGAATGCCACAACCCGCACAACGTGCAGGACGGCGCACGCAACCGCGGCTTCGCGCAGCTGCAGCCCGAGCCGCCGCCGCAGCTGCCGCACGGCATGAAGGACGCGGCCTACGAGAAGACGCCGCCGATCCCGCACTGATGGCCGACACGCCCGATCCGCCCAAGCCGGTGCGCGGCGACCCGACCTGGGTCGCCCCCGCGCTCACGCCCGAGCAGCAGACGCGCAACGTCGGCAAGACTCAGGTCTTCTTCGGCCCGCCGCTGGCCCGCCACACCGAGGGCTGCAAGAACACGCTCGAGATCAGCGGCCGGCTCAACCGCACGGCCGAGCGCTACCTGGAGCTGATGCAGCGCCACGGCGTCGCCTTGAACGACGCCGAGCGCCGGTGCCTCGCGCACCTGTGCGACATCGGCTTCATGTCGCCGCTCGAGATCCGCGAGCTGCCGCTCGAAGTCGAGCTGACGGAGTTCCAGTGCGAGGGCCTGGACAAGCCGGCGCTGGCCGCCAGGCTCAGGGCCGCCAGCTTCGCCGATCTCGTGGCGGTCGTCGAGTCGCTCGGATTCTGAGCGCCTGCAAGGCGGGCTGTAGCCCAGCCCTCCCCCCGCCTCGGGATCAACGCACGCGGAAGCAGCCCGTCGTTCGTCGACCGCCGTGTTCCCGGGCCGGGCCGCGGTCCGACCCATGCGCTTCAGGCGTTGAGCGTGCGCCCGTCGACCGCGAGCGCGGCCTCCTTCATCGCTTCGCCCAGCGTCGGGTGGGCATGGCAGATGCGTGCGATGTCTTCGCTGCTGGCCTTGAACGCGATGGCCACGGCCGCCTCCGCGACGAGCTCGCTGGCCAGCGGGCCGACGATGTGCACGCCGAGGATCTCGTCGCTGGCCGCGTCGGCGAGGAACTTCACCATGCCGCCGGTGTCGCCCATCGCGCGTGCGCGGCCGTTGGCGGCGAAGGCGAAGGTGCCGGCGCGATAGGCACGGCCGCTCGCCTGCAGTTGCGGCTCGGTGCGGCCGACCCAGGCGATCTCGGGGTGCGTATAGATCACCCAGGGCACGAGGTCGAAGTCGACATGCCCATGCTGGCCGGCGATGCGCTCGGCCACGGCGACGCCCTCCTCCTCGGCCTTGTGCGCGAGCATCGGGCCGCGCACGACGTCGCCGACGGCCCACACGTCGGCGAGGTTGGTGCGGCATTCGTCGTCGACCGCGATGCAGCCGCGCTCGTCCAGCGCCAGGCCCACCGCCTCGGCCGCAAGGCCCTCGGTGTTGGGCGCGCGGCCGACGCAGACGACGAGCTTGTCGACCTCGAGCGTGCGCGCCTCGCCCCTGGCGTCGGTGTAGCGCACGGCGACGCCGGCCGCACCGGGCTCGACGGCCCCGACCTTGACGCCGAGCTCGATCGCCAGGCCCTGCCGCGTGAGCGCCTTGAGCGCCTCCTTGGCGATCTGCGGGTCGGCCGCACCGAGGAAGACCGGCAGCGCCTCGAGCACGGTGACCCGGGCGCCCAGGCGCCGCCAGACCGAACCCAACTCGAGACCGACCACGCCGCTGCCGATGACGCCCAGGCGCGCCGGCACCTGGCCCGATTCGCGCCCGATCGCCAGCGCGCCCTCGTTGCTGAGCACGCGTTCCTCGTCGAACGGCAGGCCGGGCAGCGCGCGCGGGCGCGAGCCGGTGGCGACGATGACCTGCTTGCCGATCAGCGTCTCTTCGGCCGGCGCCGAGACCGCGATCTCCCAACCGCCGCCTGCGGCCGCGCGCACGAACGAGCCGCGCCCGTGGAAAAAGGCGACCTTGTTCTTCTTGAACAGGTACTGGATGCCGTCGTTGGTCTGCTTCACGATCGCGTCCTTGCGCGCGATCATCTTCGCCACGTCGATCGCCAGGCCCTGGGTCGTGATGCCGTGCGCGGCCAGGCCCTTGGCCGCATGCTCGTAGTGCTCGGAGCTTTGCAGCAGCGCCTTGCTCGGGATGCAGCCCACGTTGGTGCAGGTGCCGCCGAGCGCCGGGCCGCCCTGGGCGTTGCGCCAGGCGTCGATGCAGGCGACCTCCAGGCCCAGCTGCGCGGCCCGGATCGCCGCGATGTAGCCGCCGGGGCCGCCGCCGATCACGACGACGTCGAATGTCTTGCTCATCGTGCGCCTCGGCGTATCAGATGTCGAACAGCAGGCGCGCCGGGTCTTCCAGCGCCTCCTTCATCGCCACCAGGCCGAGCACGGCCTCGCGGCCGTCGATGATGCGGTGGTCGTAGCTGAGCGCGAGGTAGTTCATCGGCCGCACGACGATCTGCCCGTTCTCCACCACGGCACGCTCCTTGGTAGCGTGGATGCCGAGGATGGCGCTTTGCGGCGGGTTGATGATCGGCGTCGAGAGCATCGAGCCGAACACGCCGCCGTTGCTGATCGAGAAGGTGCCGCCGGTGAGCTCGTCGAGCGTGAGCTTGCCCTCGCGCGCCTTGGTGCCGTACTCGGCGATCTTCTTCTCGATGTCGGCGAAGCTCATCTGGTCGGCGTCGCGCACGATCGGCACCACCAGGCCGCGCGGCGAGCCCACGGCGATGCCGATGTCGAAGTAGCCGTGGTAGACGATATCGGTGCCGTCGACGCTGGCATTGAGCACCGGGTAGCGCTTGAGCGCCGCCACCGCCGCCTTGACGAAGAAACTCATGAAGCCGAGCTTGACGCCATGCTCCTTCTCGAAGCGCTCCTGGAAGCGCTTCCTCATCTCCATCACCGGGGCCATGTTGACCTCGTTGAAGGTGGTGAGGATGGCATTCGTGGCCTGCGACTGCAGCAGCCGCTCGGCCACGCGCGCGCGCAACCGGCTCATCGGCACGCGCTGCTCGGGGCGCTCGTCCAGGCTCGGGCCCACCGGCGCGGCCACGGCCGGCAGCGGCCTGGGCGCGCTCGGAGCGGCCGCACCGGCTCGAACGGCCGGGGCGGCCGGGGCGCTCGGCGCGGGCGCCGGTGCGGCCTTGGCCGGCGGCGCCGTGCTCGCGCCGGCAAGCACGCCAAGCACGTCGCCCTTGGTGACGCGGCCGTCCTTGCCGGTACCCGCCACGCTGCCGGCGGCAAGGCCGTGATCGGCCATCAGCTTGGCCGCGGCGGGCATCGCCACGCCGGCCTTGGCGCCGGCCGGCCGCGCTGCGGCCGCCGCCGCAGGCGCCGCAGCCGTCGAGGCCCCCGCGTCGGGCGCCGCGTCGGGCGCCGCGGGCGCCGCCGCGCTCGCCTTGGCCTCGGTATCGATGCGGGCGATGACCTGGTCGCTCACCACCAGCCCGCCTTCGGCGACCACGTGCTCGGCGAGCACGCCGTCGACGGGTGCGGGCACCTCGAGCACGACCTTGTCGGTCTCGATCTCGATCAGCGTCTCGTCCATCGCCACGGCCTGGCCGGGCTGCTTCTTCCACTGCAGCAGTGTCGCTTCGGCGACCGATTCGCTCAGCTGCGGAACCTTGACTTCAACGATGGCCATCTCGCGTGTTCCCGTCTCGTTACTTGCCCGGCGCATAGCCCTTGAGCTTGCCGAAGGCCTGCTCGAGCAGCGCCTTCTGCTGCTCCTGGTGCAGGTGCGAATAGCCCACCGCGGGCGAAGCCGACGCGGACCTTCCGGCATAGCCGAGCTTCTGGCCGGCCTGCATGTTCTCGTGGATCTGGTGCTGGATGAAGAACCACGCGCCCTGGTTCTGCGGCTCGTCCTGGCACCACACCACCTCGGTGGCGTTGGCAAAGCGCTTCATCTCGGCGGCGAAGGCCTTGTGCGGGAAGGGGTAGAGCTGCTCGACGCGCAGGATCGCCACGTCGTAGGCCTTGCTCTCCTCGCGCCTGTGCATCAGGTCGTAGGCCACCTTGCCCGAGCAGCAGACGACGCGGCGCACCTTGTCGGCCTCGATCTGCGGCTTGCTCGGGCCGATCACGGTGCGGAACTCGCCCTTGGTGAAGTCGGCCAGCGGCGAGCCGGCGTCCTTGGCGCGCAGCAGGCTCTTGGGCGTGAGGATGACGAGCGGCTTGCGGAACTGGCGCACCATTTGCCGGCGCAGCAGATGGAAGATCTGGCTGGCGCTGGTGGGCTGGCAGATCTGCATGTTGTTGTCGGCGGCCAGCTGCATGAAGCGCTCCAGGCGCGCCGAGCTGTGCTCGGGCCCCTGGCCCTCGTAGCCGTGCGGCAGCATCAGCGTCAGGCCGTTGACGCGGCCCCACTTGACCTCGCCCGAGGCGATGAACTGGTCGATCACGACCTGCGCGCCGTTGACGAAGTCGCCGAACTGCGCCTCCCAGATGACGAGCGTGTTGGGCTCGGCGCTGGCGTAGCCGTACTCGAAACCGAGCACGGCCTCCTCCGACAGGATGGAGTCGATGACGACGAAGGGCGCCTGGCCGTCGGCCACGTGCTGCAGCGGCGTGTAGGTGCCGGCGTCCCAGCGCTCGCGGTTCTGGTCGTGCAGCACGGCGTGCCGGTGCACGAAGGTGCCGCGGCCGCTGTCCTCGCCCGAAAGGCGCACCGCGTAGCCGCTCGCCACCAGCGAGGCGTAGGCGAGGGTCTCGCCCATGCCCCAGTCGACGTTGATCTCGCCACGGCCCATGGCGGCGCGCTCGGCGATGACCTTCTCCACCAGCGCATGCAGCTTGAACTTCGCCGGCACCGTGGTGACGCGCTCGGCCAGGCGCCTGAGCTCGGCCAGCGGCAGCCCGGTGTCGGCCGCGTCGGTCCACTTCCTGCCGATGAAGGGCGTCCAGTCGACCGCGTAGCGGCTCTTGAAGTTGGTGAGCACCGGATCGACCGTGTGCTTGCCTGCGTCGAGCGCGGCGCGGAACTCCTTGACCATGCGCTCGGGGCCGTCGGCGGCCAGCACGCCCTGCGCCACCAGCCGCTCGCCGTAGAGCTTGCGCGTGCCCGGGTGCTGGGCGATCTTCTTGTACATCAGCGGCTGCGTCAGCGCCGGCGTGTCCTGCTCGTTGTGGCCGAGCTTGCGGAAGCACACGATGTCGACCACCACGTCCTTCTTGAAGCGCGCGCGGTAGTCCATCGCCAGGCCGGTGGCGAAGACCACCGCTTCGGGGTCGTCGCCGTTGACGTGCAGCACGGGCGCTTCGATCATCTTGACGACGTCGCTGCAGTACAGCGTCGAGCGGCTGTCGCGCGGGTCGCTGGTGGTGAAGCCGATCTGGTTGTTGACCACCAGGTGCAGCGTGCCGCCGGTGTAGTAGCCGCGCGTCTGCGCCAGCGCCAGCGTCTCCATCACCACGCCCTGGCCGGCGAAGGCGGCGTCGCCGTGCACCAGCACCGGCAGCACCTGTGTGCCGCTGCGGTCGCCGCGGCGCTCCATGCGCGCCTTGACGCTGCCTTCCACCACCGGATTGACGATCTCGAGGTGGCTCGGGTTGAAGGCCAGGCTGAGGTGCACCGGGCCTCCGGGCGTGCCGACGTCGCTCGAGAAGCCCTGGTGGTACTTCACGTCGCCCGAGGGCAGCGCCTCGGGCGCGGTGTGGTCGAACTCGGCGAACAGGTCCTTGGGCAGCTTGCCCAGCGTGTTGACGAGCACGTTCAGGCGCCCGCGGTGCGCCATGCCGATCACGATCTCCTGCACGCCCAGCGTGCCGGCGCGCTGCACCACCTCGTCCATGCTGGCGATGAAGCTCTCGCCGCCTTCGAGCGAGAAGCGCTTCTGGCCGACGTACTTGGTGTGCAGATAGCGCTCCAGGCCCTCGGCGGCGGTGAGGCGATCGAGGATCTTCAGCTTGTGCTCGGGCGCGAAGGCAGGCCGGCTGCGCACCGACTCGAGCCGCTCCTGCCACCAGCGCTTCTCGCCCGGCTCGGTGCAGTGCATGAACTCGGCGCCGATCGAGCCGCAGTAGGTGTCGCGCAGCGCCTGCAGGATCTCGCGCAGCGTCATCTGCTCGGCCTGGCCGAAGTAGGTGTTGGCGGCCGAGAACTCGATGTCGAGGTCGGACTCGGCCAGGCCGTAGAACGCCGGCTCGAGTTCGGCGATGCGCGGGCGTTCCTGGCGCTTGAGCGGGTCGAGATCGGCCCAGCGGCTGCCGAGCACGCGGTAGGCAGCGACCAGGCTCTGCACGTGAACCTGCTTGCGCGCCACCGCCAGGTCGGCCCCGCTCGCCTTGAGCGCGAAGGCATTGGCCCTGGCGCGCGCGGCGAAGCTCTCGATCACCGGCGCATGCGCGACGTCGCGCGCCTGGCTGCCGTCGACCGCGGGCACGTTCTGCAGGCGGTCGAAATAGGCGCGCCAGCTCTGGGGCACGCTGCCGGGGTCGGCGAGATAGGACTCGTACAAGTCCTCGACGTAGGGCGCGTTGCCCCCGAACAGGTACGAGTTGGACCTGTACTGCTGCATCAACATCTCGCGCTCACCTTTCGCCCGCGGTTTCCGCGCGGCTCCGATGGGTTGGCACAACCTTCCGCGGCCCCGGCTGCACCGGTTGGCGGACTGGCGACCCGCCTCGCTGTCGACTGCTTCGTCGCGAGCCAGCAAGGGGACGGGAAGGACCGGATCGTCTTCGCGGGGCGACTCTAACACCGCGGCCGCGGCCGGCGCGCGGCGCCGGGCGGCCTCAGTTCGCTGCCTGCGCGAGGCGGAAGCGCCCCGCTGCCGCGGCCAACCGCTCGGCCTGCTGCTGCACCGAGGCGGCGGCCGCCGCGCTCTGCTCGACCAGTGCGGCGTTGTGCTGCGTCATCTGCTCGAGCAGCGAGACCGAGCGGTTGACGACGCCGATGCCCGTGCTCTGCTCGCCGCTGGCGGCGGTGATCTCGGCAATCGTGCGCCGCACCCGGTCGATGCCGGTCACGATCTCCTGCATCGCGCCGCCCGCGTCGCCCACCAGCCGGTGGCCGGCCTGCGTCTGCTCGAGCGATGCCCCGATCAGCGTGCGCACCTCGCGTGCGGCGGCCGCACTGCGCTGCGCCAGCGTGCGCACCTCGCCGGCCACGACGGCGAAGCCGCGACCCTGCTCGCCCGCACGCGCGGCCTCGACCGCGGCATTGAGCGCGAGGATGTTGGTCTGGAAGGCGATGCCGTCGATCGTGCCGATGATCTCGCCGATGCGACGGCTCGCGTCGTGAATGCCCTGCATGCTTGCCAGCACGTCGGCCACGACCGTGCCGCCGCGACCGGCCGCGCGCGCAGCCGCCTCGGCCAGCTCGTGCACGTGGCGGGCCGAGTCCGCGGTCTGGCCCACTCCCGCCGTCAGCCGCTGCATCGAGCCGGCGGTCTCCTGCAGGTTCGCCGCGGCCTGCTCGGTACGGCCCGAGAGGTCGAGGTTGCCGCTGGCGATCTCGCCGCTGGCCAGCCTTACATGATCGGCCGACTGCTGGATCGTGCGCACCATCTCCTGCAGCGCCTGCTGCACGCGCGCCAGCGAGTGCATCAGACTGCCGGCAGCTGCGGGCGGCACCGCGCCGTCGAGGCGTCCGTCGGCAAAGGCCGCGAGCGCGCGGCGCGCCTCGGCCGGCTCGCCGCCGAGTTCGGCACGCGCCCGGCGCAGGATCGACACCGTGAACAGCACGCAGCAGGCGACGCACAGGGCGGTAAGGGCCGCCACCGCGTAGACGGCCACTCCGAGGTGCGCGGCGACCTGCGCCGCATCGGCGTGGCGCGCCACGCCCGCGAGCCAGACGGCGCCGGCGGCGACTGACGAGCCGGCACCCGCCACCATGGCCGTCGGAATGGCCATCGAAAGCAGCAGCTGGCGTGAGTAGTTCATGAGGTCGGGGGGCGTGGACGCGTGCGGGCCGTGCACCGCCCGGGATATCGACGGCCGGCGCGAGGGCTTGAGCCGGCGGCGCGGCGCCCGGTCATCCGCGGGTCGCTGCACGCGCTGCGGGCCCTCTGCGGGCCGGGTCGTGCGCGCCGCGCCGGCGCGGCTCTTGCGCGGGCCAGCCGGTTCGCGCCGGCCTGGCTGGAAGGCCCGCCTCAGCGCGGCGCCAGCGGCCGCAGCACGCGGCCGGCCTGCATCAGCAGCGCGATGCCCTGCTCGGGCCGCGCCAGCATGCCGAGGTCCCGGGCCGGGTCGCCCTCGACCAGCAGCAGGTCGGCCCAGGCGCCGGGCGTGATCTGGCCGATGCGGCCTTCCTGGCGCAGCAGTTGCGCCGCGGTGTGGGTGGCGCTTTGCAGCAGCTCGAGCGGCGGCACGACGGCGGCGCGCAGGCCGAACTCGTTGCTCTGCTGCGCATGCATGTGGCCGAGCAGGTCGGTGCCGAAGACCACCGGCACGCCCTCGGCGCGCGCGAGCCGGATCGCCTCGATGCCGCGGTCGGCGACGAGCGCGAGCTTGGCCCGCATCGCTTCCGACCAGCCGAGCCGCGCGCCCTCGGCCGCCAGCGCCGCGTAGGTGGCCAGCGTGGGCACGAGGAAGGCACCGTGGCGCTTCATCGCGCGCGCCGTGGCCGCGTCGATCAGGTTGCCGTGCTCGATGCTGCGCACGCCGGCCTGCACCGCGCGCGTGACGGCGCGCGCGGAATAGGCATGCGCCAGCGCGTAGGCGCCGGCGGCCTCGGCCTCTTCCACCGCCGCCGCGAGCTCGGCCAGCGTGTACTGCGTGCCTTCGAGCGGATCGTGGGGGCTGCTGATGCCGCCGCCGGCCATGATCTTGATGTGATCCGCGCCGTTGCGCAGTTGTTCGCGCACGGCGCGCCGCACCTCGTCGGCGCCGTCGGCGATCGCGCCGGCCAGGCCGAGCCCGGCGCAGGCGCAGTACAGGTCGCGCGCGCGCACGCCGCGCGGACGCAGGTCGGAGTGGCCTCCGGTCTGGCTGATGGGCGCGCCGGCGATGAACAGGCGCGGCCCCTCGTACAGGCCGCGCGCCTGCGCCTCGCGCAGGCCGAAGTCGGCGCCGGCGGCGTCGCGCACCGTCGTGAAGCCGCGCTGCAACATGTCGCGCATGATGCGGCTGGCCTCGGCGCCGACGAGGCTGGCCGGCTGCAGCGCCAGGCCGGCCAGATCGTGCGACGCGGCGACGACATGCACGTGGGCGTCGATCAGGCCGGGCAGCAGTGCGCGGCCTTCGGCGTCGATGAGCACGGCGTCGTCCACCGCAATGGGCTCCTGCGTCACGGCGGCGATGCGCTCGCCCTCGACGACGACGGTGCAGCCGTCGAGCAGGCGCGCGTGCGGGCTGTCGAAGACCCGCGCGCGGCGGATCGCGATGCGCTGCGGCCGGCCCATGCGGCCCCTCAGCGCGGCGCGGCCGGTGCCGCCGACGCGGCCGCCGGCGCGGCGGCCGGCGCGCCAGGCGCGGAACCTGCGGCGCGCTCGTCGCGCGCGTCCGAGGGCAGTCGCACGCTGCCGCCGACGCCGACGCTGACCGGACCCGAACCCACGCCGACGCCGGCGCCGGCGCCGACGCGCCCGCTGCTGTCGACCGACACGCCGACCGAGCCCACGCCGGGGATCGGCAAGCCGATGCCGATGCCCACCGACGCGCAGCCGGCCAGCGCCGCGCCCGTTGCGGCGGCGGCAATGCAGAGGCGCCAGGACTTCATGCCGTGCTGCCTTGCGCGGCAGTCTTCAGCGCGCGCCGGGCGCGCGCTCGAGCACGCGCGTGCGCGCCGCCCGCCACTCGCGTTCGAGCCGCGCCACCAGCTCGGCCACCGGCACCACCGCCTGCACGGCGCCGATGCCCTGGCCGCAGCCCCAGATGTCCTTCCAGGCCTTGGCCGCGCCGGCGCCGGCGCTGCCGAACTGCATCGACGAGATGTTGCCTTCGGGCAGACGGTCGGGGTCGAGACCGGCGGCCCGGATCGAGGGCTTCAGGTAGTTGCCGTGCACGCCGGTGAACAGGCTCGAGTAGACGATGTCGTCGCTCGTGCTCGCGACGACGCATTGCTTGTAGGCGTCCGAGGCGCGTGCCTCGTCGGTGGCGATGAAGGCCGAACCGATGTAGGCGAAGTCGGCGCCCATCGCCTGCGCCGCCAGCACGCCGCCGCCGGTGGCGATGGCGCCCGACAGCGCGAGCGGCCCGTCGAACCAGGAGCGGATCTCGGCCACGAGCGCGAACGGGCTTTTCACGCCGGCGTGGCCGCCGGCGCCCGCGGCCACGGCGACGAGGCCGTCGGCGCCCTTTTCGACCGCCTTGTGCGCGAAGCGGTCGTCGATGACGTCGTGCAGCACGACGCCGCCCCAGCCGTGCACGGCGTCGTTGATGTCGCGGCGCGCGCCGAGCGAGGTGATGACGATCGGCACCTTGTACTTCGCGCACATCGCCATGTCCTGCTCGAGGCGGTCGTTGCTGCGATGCACGATCTGGTTGATCGCGTAGGGCGCGGCCCTGCGCTCTGGGTGTGCCCGGTCCCAGGCGGCGAGCGTCTCGCTGATCTCGGCCAGCCAGTCGTCGAGCTGCGACGCCGGGCGCGCATTGAGCGCGGGCATCGAGCCGACGACGCCGGCCTTGCACTGCTCGATCACGAGCCTGGGGTTGGAGATGATGAACAGCGGCGCGCCGACGATCGGCAGCGGCAGGTTCTGCAGGATGGGCGGCAGCGGCATGGCCTCGCTCGGCAGGTGGTTCAGAAGGCTTCGAGGGCCAGCGCCGTCACCGCATCGGCGCCCTCGACGATGCTGTCGCGCCAGGCGCCCGCGCGGTTGAGGATGTGCTCGCCGTAGAAGCGCGCGGTGGCGATCTTGGCCCGCATGAACTCGGGCGCCTCGCCGGCAGCCAGCCGCGCTTCGGCGACGCGCAGTGCACGCGCCATCTGCCAGCCGGCGGCCAGCGTGCCGGCCAGCATCAGGTAGGGCACGCTGCCGGCGAACACGGCGTTCGGGTCCTGCTTGCCCTGCGCGACGACGTAGTCGACGGCGTCGAGGAAGGCGCGGCGCGCACCGTCGAGCCGCCGGGCCATCGCCTGGCAGGCCGCGCCGCCTTGCGCCTGCAGCTCAGCCACGGTGGCGGCGATCTGGGCGGCGACGGCGCGCGCCGTGGCGCCGCCGTCGCGCATCGTCTTGCGGCCGACGAGGTCGTTGGCCTGGATCGCGGTCGTGCCCTCGTAGATGGTCAGGATCTTGGCGTCGCGCAGGTGCTGCGCCGCGCCGGTCTCCTCGATGTAGCCCATGCCGCCGTGCACCTGCACGCCCAGGCTCGCGACCTCGAGCGCCATCTCGGTGGCGAGGCCCTTCACCAGCGGCACCATGAACTCGTAGAAGGCCTGGTTCTGCGCGCGCACGGCGGCGTCGGCGTGCGCGTGGGCGGCGTCGTAGGCGGCGGCGGCGACATAGGCCAGCGCGCGGCAGCCCTCGGTGTGCGCGCGCATCGTCATCAGCATGCGGCGCACGTCGGGGTGGTGGATGATCGGCGCGGCCTTGTTCAGGCTGCCGTCGGCCGGGCGGCTCTGCACGCGCTCGCGCGCGTAGGCCACCGCCTGCTGATAGGCGCGCTCGGCCAGCGCGATGCCCTGGATGCCGACGCCGAAGCGCGCCGCGTTCATCATCACGAACATGTACTCGAGGCCGCGGTTTTCCTGGCCGACGAGGTAGGCGACGGCGCCGCCGTGGTCGCCGTACTGCAGCACCGCGGTCGGGCTGGCCTTGATGCCGAGCTTGTGCTCGATGCTCACGCAGTGCACGTCGTTGCGCGTGCCGTCGGCCAGCAGCTTGGGGCAGATGAACAGGCTGATGCCCTTGACCCCTTCGGGCGCGCCGGCCGCGCGCGCGAGCACGAGGTGGACGATGTTGTCCGTCAGGTCGTGCTCGCCGTAGGTGATGAAGATCTTGGTGCCGAAGAGCAGCCAGCTGCCGTCGGCGCGCGGCTCGGCGCGCGTGCGCACCAGCGACAGGTCGCTGCCGGCCTGCGCCTCGGTGAGGTTCATCGAACCGGTCCAGCTGCCGTCGATCATGCGCGGGATGTAGGCCGCCTGCTGCTCGGCGCTGCCGGCGGTCAGCAGGGCCTCGATGGCGCCGTCGGTGAGCAGCGGGCACAGCGCGAAGCTCAGGCTGGCGCTGTTGACCATCTCGGCGCAGGCCGAGTGGATGAGCTTGGGCAGGCCCTGGCCGCCGAACTGCGGCGGATGCTGCAGGCCCTGCCAGCCGCCGGCTGCGAACTGCGCGAATGCCTCCTTGAAGCCGGCGCTGGTCGTCACGCGGCCGTCGCGCAAGCTCGACGGCGACCGGTCGGCCGGATGGTTGAGCGGCGCCACCACGCCCTCGTTGAAGCGGGCGCATTCCCCGAGCACCGCGGCGGCGGTGTCGCGGCCGGCCTCCTCGTGGCCCGGCAGTTGCGCGACGGCGTCGATGCCGGCGAGCTCCTGCATCACGAACAGCATGTCCTCGACGGGGGCGCGGTAGCTCATGTCGATCTCCCGGAACAAGCAGCAAGGGCGCCGTGTCCGTTGCCGGAGCCGGCGCCCTCGTCTGCGGATGCACTCAAAGCTTGGCGACGAGCTCGGGCACCGCGGTGAACAGGTCGGCCTCGAGACCGTAGTCGGCGACGGCGAAGATCGGCGCCTCCGGATCCTTGTTGATGGCGACGATGACCTTGCTGTCCTTCATGCCCGCCAGGTGCTGGATGGCGCCGCTGATGCCGCAGGCGATGTACAGCTGGGGCGCGACGATCTTGCCCGTCTGCCCCACCTGCCAGTCGTTGGGCGCGTAACCCGCGTCCACGGCCGCACGGCTGGCGCCCAGCGCCGCGCCCAGCTTGTCGGCCAGCGGCGTGAGCACGTCGTTGAACTTCTCGCTCGAGCCGAGCGCGCGCCCGCCGCTGACGATGACCTTGGCCGCGGTGAGTTCGGGCCGGTCGAGCTTGGCGATCTCGGCGCCAAGGTAGGCCGTCGTGCCGCCGTCGGCCACGGCAGCGACGCTCTGCAGCGCGGCGCCGCCGCCCGTGGCGGGCGCCGCGTCGAAGCCGGTCGTGCGCACCGTGATCACCTTGACCGCGTCGGCGCTTTGCACGGTGGCGATGGCGTTGCCGGCGCAGATCGGGCGCTCGAAGGTGTCGGGCGCGACGACGCGGGTCGCGTCGCTCACCTGCGCCACGTCGAGCAGCGCGGCCACGCGCGGCGCCACGTTCTTGCCGCTGGCCGTCGCCGGGAACAGGATGTGCGTGTAGCCGCCGGCCAGCGCCACCACCTGCGCGGCCAGGTTCTCGGCCAGGCCGTGCGCGAGTGCCGGCCCGTCGGCGTGCAGCACCTTGGCCACGCCGGCGATCTGCGCCGCGGCCTGCGCCACGCCGGCGGCGTTCGCGCCGGCCACCAGCACGTGCACCTCGCCGCCGCAGGCGGCGGCCGCGGTCACGGTGTTGAGCGTCGCGCCCTTGAGATGCGCGTTGTCGTGTTCGGCAATGACGAGTGCGGCCATGTCAGATCACCTTGGCTTCGTTCTTGAGCTTGTCGACGAGCGTGGCCACATCGGGCACCTTGACGCCGGCGCCGCGCTTGGGCGGTTCGGCCACCTTCAGGGTCTTGATGCGGGGCGTGACGTCGACGCCGAGATCGGCCGGCTTCACCGTCTCGAGCGGCTTCTTCTTGGCCTTCATGATGTTGGGCAGCGTCACGTAGCGCGGCTCGTTCAGGCGCAGGTCGGTCGTCACGACGGCCGGCAGCGTGAGCTCGAGCCGCTCGAGGCCGCCGTCGATCTCGCGCGTGACCCGCGCCCTGCCGTCGGCGAGCTCGACCTTGCTCACGAAGGTGGCCTGCGGCAGGCCGGCCAGCGCGGCCAGCATCTGGCCGGTCTGGTTGCAGTCGTCGTCGATCGCCTGCTTGCCCACGATCACCAGGCCCGGCTGCTCCTTGTCCACCAGCGCCTTGAGCAGCTTGGCCACCGCCAGCGGCTGCAGTTCCTCGGCGCTCTCGACCAGGATGGCGCGGTCGGCGCCGATGGCCATCGCCGTGCGCAGCGTCTCCTGGCATTGCGCCGGGCCGCAGGAGACCGCCACGACCTCGGTGGCCACGCCCTTTTCCTTCAGGCGCATCGCCTCTTCGACGGCAATCTCGTCGAAGGGGTTCATGCTCATCTTCACGTTGGCGATGTCGACGCCGCTGCCGTCGCTCTTGACGCGCACCTTGACGTTGTAGTCGACGACCCGCTTCACGGGCACCAGTACTTTCATCGGCCGGACTCCCAGTCTTGCATTCGTACGGAACGGAACATGCAATTCTAGGCCGTGGGCAGAGCCGCTTCGGCCGGACCGAATCGATCGGGACCGCAGCCGCACAATCGCCGCTGCGCGCGGGTGGCGGAACAGGCAGACGCAGCGGCCTTAAAAGCCGCAGCCGCGAGGCGTACGGGTTCGAGTCCCGTCCCGCGCACCAGGCCCGGCGGCTGCAGTGCGGCACCAAGAGACAACGGCCCCGAGCGGGGCCGTTGACATGTCTGGAGGCGCGAGCCGGAGTCGAACCGGCCTCAACGGATTTGCAATCCGGTGCATAACCGCTTTGCTATCGCGCCGCGAGTGGCCGCGGATGCCGGCAAGACAAAGGGAAGCGCGCACTTGCCTTGGCTGCCGCACCCGGCGTTGTCCTGGAGCGGGAAACGAGTCTCGAACTCGCGACCTCAACCTTGGCAAGGTTGCGCTCTACCAACTGAGCTATTCCCGCGTGGAGCGGCGCAGTATAGCCGAACCGCGCACGAGCCGGCACGCCGCCTCGTGCGCGGCTCGGCGCACTCAATGCGGCAGGCCGTCGGCTGCCGCGGGGGCCGCCGGCACGACCGCCCCCGTGGCAGGCTGGGTCGGGGGCTGCGCCGCGCTCTCCTCGTCGGGCAGCGGCTCGGGCGCCTTTTCGAGCGCGAGCTCGAGCACCTGGTCGATCCACTTCACCGGCACGATGTCGAGGTTGCCCTTGGCGTTCTCGGGGATCTCCTGCAGATCCTTGACGTTCTCCTCGGGGATCAGCACCGTCTTGACGCCGCCGCGGTGCGCGGCCAGCAGCTTCTCCTTCAGGCCGCCGATCGCCGTCACCTCCCCGCGCAGCGTGATCTCGCCGGTCATCGCGACGTCGGCCTTCACCGGGATGCCGGTGAGCGCCGAGACGAAGGCCGTGGTCATCGCAATGCCGGCGCTCGGGCCGTCCTTGGGCGTCGAGCCGTCCGGCACGTGGATGTGGATGTCGCGTTTCTCGAACGCCTCGTCCTTGATGCCCAGGCGCCGGGCGCGACTGCGCACCACCGAGCGCGCGGCCTCGACGGATTCCTTCATCACGTCGCCCAACTGGCCGGTGCGGATGATGTTGCCCTTGCCGGGCATCACGGCCGCTTCCACCGTGAGCAGGTCGCCGCCGACCTCGGTCCAGGCCAGGCCCACCACCTGCCCGACCTGGTTCTTCTTCTCGGTGCGGCCGAAGTCGAACTTGCGCACGCCGAGGAAGTCGTTCAGGTTCTCTTCGGTGACGGTGACGCGGCCGTCGTACTTCTTCAGCTGCAGGCCCTTGACGACCTTGCGGCAGATCTTGCTGATCTCGCGTTCGACCGAGCGCACGCCGGCCTCGCGCGTGTAGTAGCGGATGATGCCGAGGATGGCGCCGTCGGTGAGCTCGAGCTCGCCGGCCTTGACGCCGTTGTTCTTCTCCTGCTTCGGGAGCAGGTAGCGCTTGGCGATGTTGAGCTTCTCGTCCTCGGTGTAGCCGGCAAGGCGAATGACCTCCATGCGGTCGAGCAGCGCCGGCGGGATGTTCATCGAGTTCGACGTCGCCACGAACATCACGTCCGACAGATCGAAGTCGACCTCGACGTAGTGGTCGCTGAAGGTGTGGTTCTGTTCGGGGTCGAGCACCTCGAGCAGCGCCGACGACGGGTCGCCGCGGAAGTCCATGCCGAGCTTGTCGATCTCGTCGAGCAGGAACAGCGGATTGCGCGTGCCGACCTTGGACAGCGACTGCAGCACCTTGCCCGGCATCGAGCCGATGTAGGTGCGGCGGTGGCCGCGAATCTCGGCCTCGTCGCGCATGCCGCCGAGCGCCATGCGCACGTACTTGCGGCCGGTGGCGCGCGCCACGCTCTGGCCGAGCGAGGTCTTGCCGACGCCGGGCGGCCCGACGAGGCACAGGATCGGCGCCTTGACCTTGTCGACGCGCTGCTGCACCGCGAGGTACTCGAGGATGCGGTCCTTGACCTTCTCGAGACCGTAGTGATCCTCGTTGAGCACCTGCTCGGCATAGCCCAGGTCGTGCTTGATCTTGGTCTTCTTGGCCCACGGCAGGTTGACCAGCACGTCGATGTAGTTGCGCACCACGGTGGCCTCGGCCGACATGGGCGACATCAGCTTGAGCTTCTTGAGCTCGTTGTCGGCCTTCTTGCGCGCTTCCTTGCTCATGCGCGCGGCCTTGATCTTCTTGTCGAGGTCTTCGAGGTCGGCGCCTTCCTCGCCGTCGCCGAGTTCCTTCTGGATGGCCTTGACCTGTTCGTTCAGGTAGTACTCGCGCTGGCTCTTCTCCATCTGCCGCTTGACGCGGCCGCGGATGCGCTTTTCCACCTGCAGGATGTCGACCTCGTGCTCGAGCAGCTCGAGCAGCTTTTCCAGCCGCTTGGCGACCGCGAACAGCTCGAGCACGGCCTGCTTGGCCTCGAGCTTGAGCGGCAGGTGCGCGGCGATGGTGTCGGCCAGACGGCCGGCGTCGTCGATGCCGGCGATGCTGGTGAGGATCTCGGGCGGGATCTTCTTGTTGAGCTTGACGTACTGGTCGAACTGCTGCGTCACCGCGCGGCGCAGCGCCTCGATCTCGGGGCCGGCGTCCGCGCCCGGCGCCACCGGCGTCACCTCGCCGACGAAGTAGCCGTCGGGTTCGGTGATGCCCTGCGTGGTGGCGCGCTGCAGGCCCTCGACCAGCACCTTCACGGTGCCGTCGGGCAGCTTGAGCATCTGCAGGATGCTCGAGATGCAGCCGACCTCGAACATGTCGTCCGCCTTGGGCTCGTCCTTGCCGGCCGCCTTCTGCGCGACCAGCATGATCTGGCGGCCCGACTCCATCGCGGCTTCGAGCGCCTTGATGGACTTGGGCCGCCCGACGAACAGCGGGATGACCATGTGCGGGAACACGACCACGTCGCGCAGCGGCAGCAGCGGCAGCGTCAGCGGCTCGCTCGGAAGAATGGGATTTCCAGACATCGGGTAGACCTCTGTATCTCGCACCGACTTGGGGCCGCCGGCCGCAATTGCAAGCGCGTCCGGCGCGCCCTGGGGCCGGCGCCGTCCGCCGGCGCTCAGGCCTTGGCCTTCTGCTCGCGGTAGACGAGGAGCGGCTTGGCGCCGTCTTCGACGATGTGCTCGTCGATCACCACCTTGGCGACGCCGTCGAGCGTCGGCAGGTCGAACATGGTGTCGATCAGCACGTGTTCGATGATCGAGCGCAGCCCGCGCGCGCCGGTCTTGCGCGCCAGCGCCCGGCGCGCGATGGCGCCCAGCGCCGAGGGCCGCACCTCGAGTTCGACGCCGTCCATCGCGAAGAGTTTCTGGTACTGCTTGACGAGGGCATTCCTGGGCTCGGTCAGGATCTGGACCATCGCCTCCTCGGTCAGCTCACCCAGCGTGGCCACCACCGGCAGCCGGCCGACGAGTTCGGGGATGAGGCCGAACTTGATCAGGTCCTCGGGCTCGACCTCGCGGAACAGCTCGGCCGCCTTCCGCTCGTTCTTGCTGTGCACGGTGGCGGCGAAGCCGATGCCCGACTTCTCGGTACGGTTCTGGATCACCTTCTCCAGGCCGTCGAACGCGCCGCCGCAGATGAACAGGATGTTGGTGGTGTCGATCTGCAGGAAGTCCTGGTTGGGGTGCTTCCTGCCGCCCTGCGGCGGCACGCTGGCCATCGTGCCTTCCACCAGCTTGAGCAGCGCCTGCTGCACGCCCTCGCCCGAGACGTCGCGCGTGATGCTGGGGTTGTCGGCCTTGCGGCTGATCTTGTCGATCTCGTCGATGTAGACGATGCCGCGCTGCGCGCGCTCGACGTCGTAGTTGCAGTTCTGCAGCAGCTTCTGGATGATGTTCTCGACGTCCTCGCCGACGTAGCCGGCCTCGGTGAGCGTGGTCGCGTCGGCGATCACGAAGGGCACGTTGAGCAGCCGCGCCAGCGTCTGCGCCAGCAGCGTCTTGCCGCTGCCGGTGGGGCCGATGAGGAGGATGTTGCTCTTGGTGAGCTCGACTTCGTCCTTCGCGCCGCCCATGTGCTTGAGGCGCTTGTAGTGGTTGTAGACCGCCACCGAGAGCGTGCGCTTGGCCGCATCCTGGCCGATCACGTACTGGTCGAGGATCGCCTTGATCTCGGCGGGCACCGGCAGGTCCGACTTCGCGGCCTTGGCCGCTGCGCCCTCGGCCGGCGCCTCGTCGCGGATGATGTCGTTGCACAGCTCGATGCACTCGTCGCAGATGAACACCGACGGGCCCGCGATGAGCTTCTTCACCTCGTGCTGGCTCTTGCCACAGAAGGAGCAGTAAAGCACCTTCTCGCCGGAGCTGCCTTTCTTGTCGGCCATGTGCGGTTGTGGAGCGGGGTTGCGCCTTGGGCGCGGCCATGATAGTGCAACTGCCGCGCCGGTTCAGGCCGCGAAAAGGGCGGCGTTGCGGCCGCGCTTTCGGCCGCGCTTTCGGCCGCCCGTCCGGCCGCCCGGACGGCGCGCCGCTCAGGCGCGCTTGTCCAGCACCTGATCGATGATGCCGTAGTCCTTGGCCTCGGCCGGCGACATCCAGTAGTCGCGCTCCATGTCGGCGGCGATGCGCTCCGTGCTCTGGCCGGTGCGCTCGGCGAGGATGCGGTTGAGCTGCTCGCGGATCTTCAGGATCTCGCGCGCCTGGATCTCGATGTCGCTCGCCTGGCCCTGGGCGCCGCCGCTGGGCTGGTGGATCATGACGCGCGAGTTGGGCAGCGCGAAGCGCTTGCCCTTGGCGCCGGCAGCGAGCAGGAAGCTGCCCATGCTCGCCGCCATGCCCATGCACAGCGTGGACACGTCGGGCTTGATGAACTGCATGGTGTCGAAGATCGACAGGCCCGCGCTCACGCTGCCGCCCGGGCTGTTGATGTAGAGGAAGATCTCCTTGTCCGGGTTCTCGCTCTCGAGGAACAGGAGCTGCGCGCACACCAGGTTCGCGGTCTGGTCGCTCACCGGCCCGACCAGGAACACGATGCGCTCGCGCAGCAGCCGGCTGTAGATGTCGTAGGCACGCTCGCCGCGCCCCGACTGCTCGATGACGATGGGCACCATGCCCAGGCCCACGGTGTGCTCGACGCTCATCGCTTGTCTCCGGCGTTCGCGGCGCTCAGGCCGGGGTCATCAGCTCGTCGAAGGGCAGCGCCTTGTCGCTGACCTTGGCGCGCGCGAGCACGAACTCGGTGAGGTTGTTCTCCACCACCATCGCCTCGACCTCGGCCATGCGCTGGCGGTCGCCGAGGTACCAGCGCATCACCTCGGCCGGCTTCTCGTAGCTCTGGCTCGCCTCCTCGATGTGCGCCTGCAGCTGCTCGGGCCTGGCCTGCAGGCCGTGGGCGCGCACCAGTTCGCCCACCACCAGGCCCAGGCGCACGCGGCGCTCGGCCTGGGGCTTGAAGATGTCGGTCGGGATCTCGGCCTTGTCGGCATCCTTCACGCCGCGCTGCTTGAGGTCGGCGCGCGCCGCGTCGCGCAGCCGCTCCGTCTCGCCCTGCACCAGCGCCTCGGGCAGATCGAGCGTGGCGACGCCGAGCAGCGCCTCCATCACGGCGGCCTTGTTGCGCGCCTGCACGCGAAAGCGCACTTCGCGCTCGAGGTTCTTGCGCACGTCGGCGCGCAGCCCGGCGACGCTCGCGTCCTGGATGCCCAGCGACTTGGCGAACGCGTCATCGACTTCGGGGCGGTGCTGGACCTCGATCTTCTTGACCGTCACCAGGAAGTCGGCCTCCTTGCCGGCGACCTCCTTGCCCTGGTAGTCGGCCGGGAACTGCAGCGCGAAGGTCTTGCTCTGGCCGACCTTCATGCCGCGCACGGCCTGGTCGAACTGCTCGAGCATCTGACCCTCGCCGATGACGAACTGGAAGGCCTCGGCCTTGCCGCCGGCGAAGGGCTCGCCGTCGATCTTGCCGTCGAAGTCGATCGTCACCCGATCGCCCTCGGCGGCGCCCTCGGCCGCCGCGCGCAGAGCGAAGGTGCGCCGCTGCCGGCGCAGGATGTCGATCGTGCGGTCGATCGCGGCTTCGGTCACTTCGGAGGAGACGCGCTCGACCGCGGCCGCCGCGAGGTCGCCGATCGTGACCTCGGGAAAGACCTCGAACGTGGCGTCGAAGGCGAGCTGGCCCTCGGGCGCGCCGTCCTTGGCGGTGATGCGGGGGCTGCCGGCCACGCGCAGCTTGGCCTGGCTGGCGGCCTCGCTGAAGGCCTGCCCGACCTTGTCGTTCATCACCTCGTAATGCACGCTCCAGCCGTAGCGCTGCGCCACCACCGACATCGGCACCTTGCCCGGCCTGAAGCCGTCGGCGCGCACCGTGCGCGAGAGCTTCTTCAGGCGCGTCTGCACCTCGCCGTTGATGGCCTCGGCCGGCAGCGTGAGGGTGATGCGGCGCTGGAGCTTGTCGAGGGTTTCCACTTGAACGGCCATGATCGCTTTCTCGTACGCAAGGAGATCGGTGTCGGGGCGGGCCGAAGATGGTGCGCGGGGCCGGACTCGAACCGGCACGCCGGTGAAGGCGTCAGGACCTAAACCTGGTGCGTCTACCAATTTCGCCACCCGCGCGGGTCGGCGCCGGCTTCGGCGAAGCTGCGAATTTTAGCCTGCGCGTCGCAGAGCGCCCGCGCGCCGCCACAATCGCCCGATGGGGGTCGGCCACTACGAGAACTTCCCGGTCGCGTCGCTGCTCAGCCCGCCGGCGCTGCGGCCGGCCATCGTCGCGATCTACCGCTTCGCGCGCACCGCCGACGACCTCGCCGACGAGGGCGATGCCGCGCCCACCCAGCGCCTGGCGGACCTCGCCGACTATCGCGCCGAACTCGACACCGCGCTCGCCGGCGGCGCGATCGGCGCGCGCTGGGCCGCGGTCCACGCGCCGCTGGCACGCAGCGCCCGCGCCTTCGCTCTGCCGCCGGCGCTGCTGCACGACCTGCTCGACGCCTTCGAGCAGGACGTGCGCAACCCGAGCTATCCCGATCGGGCGGCGCTGCTCGACTACTGCCGCCGCAGCGCCAACCCGGTCGGGCGGCTGCTGCTGCACCTGTACGGCGTCGCCGACGACGCGGCGCTGCGCCGCTCGGACGCCATCTGCAGCGCGCTGCAGCTCGTCAACTTCTGGCAGGACCTGGGCCGCGACGGCCCGCGCGGCCGCTGCTACGTGCCCGAAGCGGACCGGCTGGCCTTCGGCGTAGCGGCGGCCGACCTGCACCTGGGCCGCGACAGCCCGGCCGCGCGCGCCCTCGTGCAGGCACTGTGCACCTGGACGCGCACGCTCATGCTCGAGGGTGCCCCGCTCGTGCACCGCATCCCCGGCCGCGCCGGCTGGGAGCTGCGCCTGGTGGTGCAAGGCGGCCTGCGCGTTCTTGAGAGAATCGCACGCATGGACCACGCCACGCTGGCCCGCCGTCCCGCGCTCGGCGCGGCGGACCTGCTGCCGATCCTGTGGCGCGCGCTCGGCATGCGCCGGAGCGCCGCGTGACGAAGCCGGGGGCGCCATGGCGCGGCGGCCGCGGCCGGCGCCGGCAGGACCCGACCGCGCGATGACGCCGCAGCAATACGTGCAGGACAAGGCGGAGCGCAGCGGCTCCTCCTTCTACTACGCGTTCATGTTCCTGCCGCCGCCGCGGCGCGCGGCGATCACTTCCTTCTACGCCTTCTGCCGCGAGGTCGACGACGTGGTCGACGAGGTCGGCGAGCCCACGGTGGCCGCGGCCAAGCTCGCCTGGTGGCGCGGCGAGGTGCGCGCATCCTATGCCGGCACGCCCTCGCACCCCGTGATGCAGGCGCTGATGCCGCTGGCCGCCGAGTACGGCATCGGGGCGGCGCATCTCGACGCCGTGATCGACGGCTGTCGCATCGACCTCGAGCAGGCGCGCTTCGCCGACTACGCCGCATTGCAGCACTACTGCCACCTCGTCGCGGGCGTGGTGGGCGAGGTGGCAGCCAACATCTTCGGGCGCACCGAGCCGGCGACGATCGCCTACGCGCACCGCCTGGGCCTGGCGATGCAGCTCACCAACATCATCCGCGACGTCGGCGACGACGCGCGCCGCGGCCGCATCTACCTGCCGCTGGCCGAACTGCAGCGCTTCGGCGTCGAGGCGTCGGAGCTGCTCGCGCGCGAAGCGCCCTGGGGCTACAGCACGCGCTTCGACGCGCTGATGCAGTTCCAGGCCGCGCGCGCCCACGCCGCCTACGACGAGGCGCTGGCGCTGCTGCCGCCGGCCGACCGCGAGGCGCAGAAGCCCGGCCTGATGATGGCCAACATCTACCGCACGCTGCTGCGCGAGATCGAACGCCAGGGCTTTCGCGTACTGCACCAGCGTACCTCGCTCACGCCGCTGCGCAAGCTCTGGATCGCGGCGCGCACGCACCTGCGCGGGCGCTGAGTGCCTGAGAGCGCACCGCGCCCGCGCCGCA
This sequence comes from Rubrivivax sp., assembly GCA_046348125.1. GTDB lineage: Bacteria > Pseudomonadota > Gammaproteobacteria > Burkholderiales > Burkholderiaceae_C > Rubrivivax. The sequence continues at coordinate 18,526 of JAXMEV010000016.1, read as the reverse complement.
TCGCCGTGATCGGCGGCGGCTGGGCCGGCCTGGCGGCGGCCGTGCGCGCGGTCGAGGCCGGTGCCACTGTCGTGCTGTACGAGGCGGCCGGGCAGCTCGGCGGCCGCGCGCGCAGCGTCCGCCTCGGCGGATTCGAGCTCGACAACGGACAGCACATCCTGCTCGGCGCCTACGCGCGCACGCTGGCGCTGATGGGCACGCTCGGCGTCGTGCGCGACACGGTGCTGGCGCGCCTGCCGCTCACGCTGCGCTACCCCGACGGCCGCGGCCTGCGCCTGCCGCCCGGCGGGCCCGCGTGGCTCGCCTTTGCGCGCGCACTTGCCGGCGCCCGCGGCTGGACGCTGGTCGAGCGCGCCCGCCTGGCCGCGGCCGCGCTCGGCTGGGCGCGCGCGGGCTTTCGTTGCGACCCACAGCTGACGGCGCAGGCGCTGTGCGCCGGCCTGCCTGCCGCCGTGCGCGAGCTGCTGATCGATCCGCTGTGCGTGGCCGCGCTCAACACGCCGGCCCAGGAGGCCAGCGCGGCGGTGCTGCTGCGTGTGCTGCACGACGCGTTGTTCGGCGGCGCGGGCTCGTCCGACCTGCTGCTGCCGCGAAGGCCGCTCTCCGAGCTGCTGCCGCTGCCGGCCGCGCGCTGGCTCGCCGCCCGCGGCGCCTCGCTGCGCCTGGCGACGCGCGTGCAGCGCATCGAGCCGCAGGCCGGCGGCTGGCGTGTCGACGGCGAGGCCTTCGATGCCGTCGTGCTGGCCTGCGCGCCGTCGCAGGCGGCACGGCTGGCGGCCGACATCGCGCCGGACTGGGCCGCGACGGCCGCCGGGTTCGCCTACGAGCCCATCGTCACCGTGTACCTGCGCAGCCCCGGCGCGCGCCTGACCGCGCCGATGATGGCGCTGCGCGACGGGCCGCAGGCGCCGGCGCAGTTCGCGTTCGACCACGGCGCGATCGGCGCGTCGCCGGGCATCTTCGCCTTCGTCGTGAGCGGGGCACGGGCCTGGGTCGAGCGCGGCCCCGACGCCACGGCGGCCGCGGTGCGCGCGCAGGCGCTTGCCGCCTTCGGCCCCGCCGCCTGGCCGGGCGGCCTGGAGTGCCTGCGGGTGCTCGCCGACAAGCGCGCCACCTTCCGCTGCACGCCCGGTCTGGTGCGGCCGGCGGCCGGCATCGCCGACGGGCTGGTCGCCGCCGGCGATTACGTTGCCGGCCCCTACCCGGCAACGCTCGAAGGTGCCGTGCGTTCGGGCGAGGCGGCCGTGCGCCTGCTCACAGCCTGACGCGCGGCAGGCGGCGCGGCGCCGCTTCCGCGATGCAGAATTGCAAACCGGATTCCGGAGCCCCGACGCCATGGTTCAGAAAGACTCGCGCAAGCCCACGATCCAGGTGCTCGAGCGCGCCTTCGCGCTGCTCGACACGCTGGCCGCCCAGCCCGAGCCGCTGTCGCTCAAGGAGATCAGCGAGCGCACCGGGCTGCACTCCTCGACCGCGCACCGCATCCTCAACGACCTCGCCGTCGGCCGGCTGGTCGACCGGCCGCAGGCCGGCAGCTACCGCCTTGGCATGCGGCTGCTCGAACTCGGCAACATCGTCAAGGCGCGGCTCGACGTGCGCGACGCGGCGCTGGCGCCGATGCGCGAACTGCATCGCCTGACGCATCAGCCGGTGAACCTGTCGGTGCGCCAGGGCGACGAGATCGTCTACATCGAGCGCACCTACAGCGAGCGCTCGGGCATGCAGGTGGTGCGCGCGGTCGGCGGGCGCGCGCCGCTGCACCTGACCTCGGTGGGCAAGCTGTTCCTGGCGCACGAAGACCCGGCACGCGTGCGTGCCTACGCCGTTCGCACAGGGCTGGCGGGGCACACGCGCAACAGCATCACCGATCTGGCGCGGCTCGAGCGCGAACTCGCGACGGTGCGCGCCAGCGGCCTGGCGCGCGACGACGAGGAGCTCGAGCTCGGCGTGCGCTGCATGGCCGCCGGCATCTTCGACGACCAGGGCAAGCTGGTCGCAGGACTGTCGGTGTCGGCGCCGGCCGACCGGCTCGAGGACGCCTGGCGCGAGCGCGTGAAGGCGACCGCGGCGCAGATCTCGGGAGCGCTGGGCTACCCCGACTGACGCGTCGAGCCGGCCGAGAGCCCGGCCGGCAGCAGGTGCTGCGCGGCGAGCCAGCGGCGCAGCCGTTCGGCGTCGGCGATGCGCGAGTACTTGCCCGCCGAGTCGAGCAGCACCATGATGAACTGCCGGCCTGCCAGCTGCGCCTGCATCACGAGGCAGCGGCCGGCGGCCGAGATGTAGCCGGTCTTCTGCACCAGGATGTCCCACTCTGGGTTGCGCACCAGCCCGTTGGTGTTGCGGAACTGGACCTGACGTCGGCCCACCGGCACCACCGCATCCTGCGACGTGGAGTATTCGCGGATCAGCGGCTGCGTCGAGGCGACTCGGACCAGCCGCGCCAGGTCGCGCGCGCTCGAGCGGTTCTCGCTCGACAGCCCGGTCGGCTCGACATAGCGCGTGTCGCTCATGCCGAGCATCTGCGCCTTGGCGTTCATCGCTTGGACGAACTGCGCCAGGCCGCCCGGGTAGGAACGGCCGAGCACATGCGCGGCGCGGTTCTCCGAGGACATCAGGGCCAGGTGCAGCATCTCGCCGCGCGTGAGCTGCGTGCCCTGCACCAGGCGCGAACGGTTGCCCGCGGTCGCGTCGACGTCGTCCTGGGTCACGGCGAGCGTCTCGTCCAGCGGCAGCCCCGCTTCGGTGACCACGAGCGCCGTCATCAGCTTGGTGATCGAGGCGATCGGCAGCACCGCGTTCGGGTTCTTGCTGAACAGCACCTCGTCGGTGGCCTCGTCGACGACGAGCGCGACGCCGGACTTGAGCGCCAGGTCGTCCTCGGTCGCGTGCAGTCCCGAGAGCTGCCCGACCGAGGGCCGTGCCGGCACCACGGCCACCTTGCGCGCGGCACGGCCGGCCTTGCCTGGGGCACCGCGGCGCAAGGCCGCCTTGTGCGTGGCCGGCGCCGGCATGTGCGCCGCGCGGCCGGCCGCGGCGTGCCGCCTGGCGCCGGGCACCGGCTCGGCTGCCGCGGCAGTCTGTACGGCGAGCACGAGACCCAGCGCCAGACACAGGTTCAGGCTACGCAGCAGACGCGGTTTCGACACGGGCGACCTCGACGGGATGTGGGATCGGAGTGTAGGCGGTGCCGGGAACGCGCACAAGATCAAGAGCTTGCGTCGCGTTCCTCAAGTGCCGTCGCGGCTCGGCACGGGGCTGCGACGGCCCGGCATGCCGGCGCTCAACCCTGTGCCGCGACGCGCTCGACCTTGCTGTGCAGCTTGTTCAGCGCCGACAGATAGGCCTTGGCCGACGCGACCACGATGTCGGGGTCGGCACCGACGCCGTTGACCACGCGCCCGCCCAGTTGCAAGCGCACGGTCACCTCGCCTTGCGATTCTGTGCTGCCGCTGGTGATGGCGTTGACCGAATAGAGCGCCAATTCGGCCCCACTCCCGACCTGCGACTCGATCGCTTTGAGCGTCGCGTCGACCGGCCCGTTGCCGTCGCTCTCGGCGCTGAACTCGCGTTCACCGACAGCGAACACGACGCGCGCGTGCGGGCGCTCGCCGATCTCCGAGCGCTGCGCCATCGCCAGCAGCCGGTAATGTTCGCGCTCGGGCGTCACGCTCTCGTCGTTCATCAGCGCCAGGATGTCCTCGTCGAAGATCTCGCTCTTGCGGTCGGCCAGGTCCTTGAAGCGCACGAAGGCGGCGTTGATCTCGGCCTCGCTGTCGGACTCGATGCCCAGCTCCTGCAGCCTCTGCTTGAACGCATTGCGCCCGGAGAGCTTGCCCAGCACGATGCGGTTGGTGCTCCAGCCGACGTCCTCGGCACGCATGATCTCGTAGGTGTCGCGCGCCTTGAGCACGCCGTCTTGGTGGATGCCGCTGGCGTGCGCGAAGGCGTTGGCGCCGACCACGGCCTTGTTGGGCTGCACGACGAAGCCGGTGGTCTGGCTCACCATGCGCGAGGCCGGCACGATCTGCGTCGTGTCGATGCCGACGTCCAGCCCGTAGTAGTCGCGCCGCGTCTTCACCGCCATCACCACCTCCTCGAGCGAGCAGTTGCCGGCGCGCTCGCCCAGGCCGTTGACGGTGCATTCCACCTGGCGCGCGCCGCCGATCTTCACGCCGGCCAGCGAGTTGGCCACCGCCATGCCCAGGTCGTTGTGGCAGTGCACGCTCCAGACCGCCTTGTCGCTGTTGGGGATGCGCTCGCGCAGCATGCGGATGAACTGGCCGTACAGCTCGGGCACGGCGTAGCCCACGGTATCCGGGATGTTGATCGTCGTCGCGCCCTCGGCGATCACGGCCTCGAGCACGCGGCACAGGAAGTCGGGCTCGCTGCGGTAGCCGTCCTCGGGCGAGAACTCGACGTCGGCGCACAGCTTGCGCGCGAAGCGTACTGCCAGCCGCGCCTGCTCGAACACCTGCTCGGGCGTCATGCGCAGCTTCTTCTCCATGTGCAGCGGCGAGGTGGCGACGAAGGTGTGGATGCGCGCACGCGCCGCCGGTGCCAGCGCCTCGGCCGCGCGCGCGATGTCGCGGTCGTTGGCGCGCGCCAGCGAGCACACGGTGCTGTCCTTGATGTGCGCGGCGATCGTCTTCACGCACTCGAAGTCGCCATTGCTGCTGGCGGCGAAGCCGGCCTCGATGACGTCGACGCGCAGCCGCTCGAGCTGGCGCGCGATGCGCAGCTTCTCGTCGCGCGTCATCGAGGCGCCGGGCGACTGCTCGCCGTCGCGCAGCGTGGTGTCGAAGATGATCAGCTTGTCGGTCATGGTCTGGGCCTTGGTTGCGATGGGGCGGGTGCAGGCAGCGCGGAACAAACGACGACGGCCCGCTGCGTTGCGCTGGCGGGCCGTCGATCGGGAAACAGGGAGTCGGCGTGGACGTGTTCTCGAGATCAGCGCACCCGCGGGGCACCTAGCAGCGCTGGCGCGACGAGGAGGCGGCTGGATCGGGACATGGGCGCGAATGTAGCACGCCTGGCCGGCGCCATGCGGCGCCGTGCGGCGGCGTCACGCGGCTGCTCTCCTGCGGCCCTGCGACGCTGCGACGCTACGGGTGCAAGCCCTTCTCTTCGGGCTCGTCGGTCGAGACCGCGATGACGCTGGTGCGCTGGCCCTTGGCGCGGCGCCAGCCGTACACCGCGTAGCCCGAGAGCGCGTACACGCAGAAGATGGCGAACAGCGTGCGCGGCGGGTCGAGCGCGATCAGCACGATGCCCAGCGCGATCGCCACCAGCACGACGAAAGGCACGGTGCGCCGCCCGCCCACGACCTTGAAGCTGTAAAAGGGCGCGTTGGTCACCATCGACAGGCCGGCGTAGAGCGTGACGCCGAAGGCCGACCACTCGAGCCAGTCGACCTTGCCCGCGCCCTTGAGGCCGGCGTCGTCCATCACCCAGATCAGGCCCATCACGAGCGCCGCCGCGGCCGGGCTGGGCAGGCCCTGGAAGAAGCGCTTGTCGACGACCGAGATGTTGACGTTGAAGCGCGCCAGGCGCAGCGCGGCGCCGGCCAGGTAGACGAAGGCCGGGATCCAGCCGATCTTGCCCAGGCCGTGCAGCGCCCAGGTGTAGACGATGAGCGCCGGCGCGGCGCCGAAGCTCACCATGTCGCTCAGGCTGTCCATCTGCTCGCCGAAGGCGCTTTGCGAATGCGTCATGCGCGCGACGCGGCCGTCCAGGCTGTCGAGCACGGCGGCCACGAAGATGCCGATGCATGACTGCTCGAAGCGCCCGTTCATCGCCATCACGATCGCGTAGAAGCCGGCGAACAGCGCCGCCAGCGTGATCGCGTTGGGCAGGATGTAGATGCCGCGCCGGCGCCGGCGCGGCAGCTCGGCGCCTTCGGCTTCGTCGTGCTCCTCGGCAGCGCCGGCGCGGGTGTCGTCGTTCATGGGGTGCGAGCATAAGCCGCGGCCGCCGCCGCGGCGAGCACCGGCGGCCTCAGTTGCGCGACCGATCGACCAGCTTGTTGGCCTTGATCCAGGGCATCATCGCGCGCAGCTTCTCGCCCACGACTTCGATGCTGTGCTCGGCCGTTAGGCGGCGGCGCGACAGCAGCGTCGGCGCGCCGGCGCGGTTCTCGAGGATGAAGCTCTTGGCGTACTCGCCGCTGCGGATGTCCGCCAGCGCCTGCCGCATCGCGCGCTTGGTGTCTTCGGTGACGATCTTCGGGCCGGTGACGTACTCGCCGTACTCGGCGTTGTTCGAGATCGAGTAGTTCATGTTGGCGATGCCGCCCTCGTAGATGAGGTCGACGATCAGCTTCAACTCGTGCAGGCATTCGAAGTACGCCATCTCGGGCGCATAGCCGGCCTCGACCAGCGTCTCGTAGCCGGCCTTGATGAGCTCGACCGTGCCGCCGCACAGCACGGCCTGCTCGCCGAACAGGTCGGTCTCGGTCTCCTCGCGGAAGTTGGTCTCGATGATGCCGGCGCGGCCGCCGCCGTTGGCCGCGGCATAGCTGAGCGCGAGGTCGCGCGCCTTGCCGCTGCGGTCCTGGTGCACGGCGATCAGGTGCGGCACGCCGCCGCCCTGCGTGTAGGTGTTGCGCACGGTGTGGCCCGGCGCCTTGGGCGCGACCATCCAGACGTCGAGGTCGTCGCGCGGCAGCACCTGCCCGTAGTGCACGTTGAAGCCGTGCGCGAACGCGAGCGAGGCGCCCGTCTTCATGTGCGCCTCGACGTCGTTCTTGTACACGCCGGCGATCTGCTCGTCGGGCAGCAGGATCATCACGACGTCGGCGTGCTTGACCGCCTCGGACACCTCGGCCACCGCCAGGCCGGCCTTCTCGGCCTTGAGCCAGCTCGCGCCGTTGCGGCGCAGACCGACCGTGACCTTGACCCCGCTGTCGTGCAGGTTCTGCGCGTGCGCGTGGCCCTGCGAGCCGTAGCCGACGATCGCGACCCGCTTGCCCTTGATCAGGCTCAGGTCGGCGTCCTTGTCGTAATAGACCTTCATCGCTGTCTCTCCGTTGGAAGATGGGGAAGGCCGCGCGCGGGCGGCCGCTCGTGTCGCACGCGTCGGCGGCGCGGGCGCGCAGCGCGCCCGCGCCGCTGGTACTCCGACACAGGAATTTCGAAACATGAAAGCGCGTCTTCGGGCCGATGGCGGCGTTGCCGATGCTCGCGATACCGCCCCGTATCGCTGCGCTCGGCGCCTTGCCCTCGACCCGAATCCATCGCTTTCATCATGTTCCGAACCCCTGTGCCGGAGTACTAGACGCGCAGGATGCGTTCGCCGCGCCCGACGCCCGAGGCGCCGGTGCGCACCGTCTCGAGAATGGCCGCGCGGTCGATGGCCAGCAAGAAGGCGTCGAGCTTGGTCGAGTCGCCGGTGAGCTCGATCGTGTAGCTCTTGTCGGTGACGTCGACGACGCGGCCGCGGAAGATGTCGGCCGTGCGCTTCAGCTCCTCGCGCTCCTTGCCCACGGCGCGCACCTTGACGAGCATCAGCTCGCGCTCGATGAAGGCGCCCTCGGTCAGGTCGACCACCTTCACCACCTCGATCAGGCGGTTCAGGTGCTTGGTGATCTGCTCGAGGACCTCGTCGCTGCCGGTGGTGACGATGGTCATGCGCGACAGGCTCGCGTCCTCGGTGGCGGCGACGGTCAGGCTCTCGATGTTGTAGCCGCGCGCCGAGAACAGCGCGACGACGCGCGACAGCGCTCCGGGCTCGTTCTCGAGCAGCACGGCGATGATGTGTTTCATGATCGGGTTCGTCCTTCGCGGCTCCTCGGACGCCGGGGCGGTAACCCCGGGGTCCTTGGCCGCGCGTTGCGAAGTGATGAGGGCTGCAGCGGCAGGCGAGGCAGCCGGCCCGTCCCCCGCGGCCGGCCGGCGTGCAGCGCGGTGACGCCACTGCCCCGGCCGCGGCTTCGGGCGCGGCCTCAGAGCTCCTCGCTGCCCAACAGCATCTCGGTGATGCCCTTGCCCGCCTGCACCATCGGCCAGACGTTCTCGGTGGCGTCGGTGCGCACGTCGAGGAACACGGTGCGGTCCTTCAGGCGGATCGCCTCGCGCAGCGCCGGCTCGACCTCCGACGGCTTGTCGATGCGCAGGCCGACATGGCCGTAGGCCTCGGCCACCTTGACGAAGTCGGGCAGCGCGTCGACGTAGCTGTGCGAGTAGCGCCCGCCGTACATCAGCTCCTGCCACTGGCGCACCATGCCGAGGTAGCGGTTGTTGAGCGAGATGATCTTGACCGGCGTCTCGTACTGCTTGCAGGTCGAGAGCTCCTGCAGGCACATCTGGATGCTGCCCTCGCCGGTGATGCAGAACACGTCGGCCTCGTGGCGCGCCAGCTTGATGCCCATCGCGTAGGGCAGCCCGACGCCCATCGTGCCCAGGCCGCCGGAGTTGATCCAGCGGCGCGGCTCGTCGAAGCGGTAGAACTGCGCCGCCCACATCTGGTGCTGGCCGACGTCGCTCGTGATGTAGCAGTCCGAGCCGCGCGTGAGCTCCCAGAGCTTCTCGACCACCGACTGCGGCTTGATGAGCTCGCTGCTCTTGCGGTACGCCAGGCAGTCGCGCTTGCGCCATGCGTCGACCTGCGCCCACCAGGCGCCGAGCGCCGCGGCGTCGGGCCGCGCCTGCGCCTCGCGGATCTGGGCGATCAGCTCGCGCAGCACCTCCTTCACGTCGCCGACGATCGGCACGTCGACCTTGACGCGCTTGGAGATCGACGACGGATCGATGTCGACGTGGATGATCTTGCGCGCGACCTGGGCGAAGTGCTTGGGGTCGCCGATCACGCGGTCGTCGAAGCGCGCCCCGACCGCGAGCAGCACGTCGCAGTGCTGCATCGACATGTTGGCCTCGTAGGTGCCGTGCATGCCGAGCATGCCGAGGAATCGCGGGTCAGCGGCCGGGATCGCGCCCAGGCCCATCAGCGTGCTGGTGCAGGGCACGCCGAGCAGCTCGACCAGCTCGCGCAGCTCGGCCGACGCGTTGCCGAGGACGACGCCGCCACCGCTGTAGATGTAGGGGCGCTTGCCGCCCAGCAGCAGCTGCACGGCCTTGCGGATCTGCCCGCCGTGGCCCTTGCGCACCGGGTTGTAGCTGCGCATCTCGAGCTTGTCGGGGTAGTGGAAGGCGGCCGTGTTCACCGACACGTCCTTGGGGATGTCCACCACCACCGGGCCGGGTCGTCCCGTGCGCGCGATGTGGAACGCCTTCTTCAGCGTGAGCGCGAGGTCGCGCACGTCCTTGACGAGGAAATTGTGCTTGACCACCGGGCGCGTGATGCCGACGGTGTCGCATTCCTGGAAGGCATCGAGACCGATCGCCGGCGTCGGCACCTGGCCGGTGATGACCACCAGCGGGATCGAGTCCATGTAGGCGGTGGCGATGCCGGTCACCGCGTTGGTGACGCCGGGCCCGGAGGTCACCAGCGCCACGCCGACGTCGCCGGTGGCACGCGCATAGCCGTCGGCGGCGTGCACCGCGGCTTGCTCGTGGCGCACCAGCACGTGGCGGATGCCGTCTTGCTTGAACAGCGCGTCGTAGATGTAGAGCACGGCGCCGCCCGGGTAGCCCCAGACGTACTTGACGCCTTCGGCCTGCAGGCAGCGCACCAGGATCTCCGCCCCGTTGGGATGGGCGGCGGCGGGAGAGGAGGAGGAAGGCTGTGCCTGGGCAGCACGTTTGACTTCCGCGGCAGACATGTCCATGTTGAACCTTTGAGAAGCTCTCTGACGAGGATCCATCGGTGCACCTCCCGCCGCCCTCGTGGGGCGGGCTCGGCGCCTGCGCGGTCGGTGCGCCGGCGCCCGGGGTCGGACGTGGCGCTCGAGACCAGATGCGTTTGTGCGAAGCAGCATTATGGCATCGGCACGGACCAGCTCGAAGGCTGCGCATCGTGCCAAGGTGCCAAAGGCATAATCCGCGCGGCCCGAACCGGGCCGCACGCCCTACGCCGCGTTGGCCACCGAAACCGAACTTTCCGACTTCCTCAAGAGCGTCGAGAAGCGCGCGTTCAAGCGCACGGCCTACACGGTTCGCAACGACGATGCCGCGCTCGACATCGTCCAGGACGCGATGATCCGGCTCGCCGAGCATTACGCCGGCCGGCCGGCGGCGGAGCTGCCGCTGCTGTTCCAGCGCATCCTGTCCAACGCCACGATGGACTGGTTCCGGCGCGAGCGCGTGCGCGGCGCGGTCATGCAGAACGTCTCGGACCTCGCGGGAGGAGACGACGACGGCGACTTCGATCTGCTGGAGACTCTGGGTGCGCTGGAGGGCACGAGCGGCAGCGAAGGCGCCGACGACGCGGTCGGGCGCCTGCAGCTGCGACGGGCGATCGAGGCCGAGGTGGCCGAGTTGCCGGCGCGTCAACGCGAGGCGTTCCTGCTGCGTTACCTCGAGGAGTTCGATGTCGCCGAGACCGCTGCGCTGATGGGTTGCTCTGAGGGCAGCGTGAAGACGCATTGCTCCAGGGCGGTGCACGCGTTGGCGCTGGCGCTTCGGTCCAGAGGGATTGCGCCATGAGCCTTCACAACCATCTGCAACACGATCAGGCCCTCGAGAGCCGGCTGGCCCTGCGGCTGGCCGCCGCGCTGGCCGAGCAGGCCGAGGCCATTCCGCACGATGTGGCCGAGCGGCTGCGCGTCGCACGCATGCAGGCGGTGGCGCGGGCCCGGCTGACGCAATCGGCCTTGGCGGCGCAGCCGGCCCGGTCGGTGTTGCGTCCGGCCGCCGTCGCCGTCCTCGCCGGCACGCGCGGCGGCCCGTCCGGCCGCCCGGCCCCCTGGTGGCAGCGTGCCGCCGCGGCGCTGCCGCTGGTCGTGCTCGTCGCGGGCTTCATGCTGGTCCACCGCATCGCCGAGGTGGAGCAGGTCCGCACGGCCGCCGAGATCGACAGCCAGCTGCTTTCGGACTCCTTGCCGCCGGCGGCCTACTCCGACCCGGGATTCGCCGAATTCCTGCGCCAGCCCCCGCCGCCGTGACCGCAGCGCCGCTCCTGTCGCTCCCCGGCTTGCGGCGGCTCGCTCGGGCGGTGCTGGCCTGCGGCGCCTTGCTGCTGGCCGCGGCGGCACCGGCCGAGGATCGGCTTGCCTGGACTGCCCTGTCGTCGGCCCAGCAGCAGGCGCTGGCCCCGCTGGCCCGCGAATGGCCTAAGCTCGACACCGTGCGCAAGCGCAAATGGCTCGAGGTGGCCGCCCGGTTCGCAACCATGCCGCCCGACGAACGCCGGCGCGTGCAGGAACGCATGGCGGCCTGGGCTGCGCTGACCCCGGCCGAGAGGACGCGCGCCAGGCTGCAGTTCGAGGAGACGCGCCAGATCGGCGCCGAGGAACGGCAGGCACGCTGGCAGGCCTACCAGTCGCTCACCGACGAGGAGCGCCGCGCGCTGGCGCAGAAGGCGGCGCGCAAGCCGGCGCGGCCAGCTTCGGCCGCCACGGACGCGTCGGCCTCGCTGCTGGCCAAGAGCAATGTCGTCGTGCCGCCGGCACGCACACCCAGGCCGCGCGCGGTCGGCCCGACCGTCGTGCAGGCGCGGCCGGGCGTGACGACGACGACGATGTCCACCAAGGCCGCGCCACCGCGCCACCACCAGCCCGGCCTGCCGAAGATCGTCGCCACGCCCGGATTCGTCGATCCGGAAACCCTGCTGCCTCGGCGCGGGCCGCAGGGCGCGGCGATGCGCCCGGCGGCGTCGAGCGACCCCGCCGAGCAGCCATGAGCGTGCCCGGCCGCGCCGAAGCGCGAAACCCGCAGCGCGCAGCGACGAGGGCAGGTCCGTGAGCGCGCCGGCCGCAGCCGGCGCACCGGGCCTGGTGCGCCGTCTGGCTTGCTTCGTGTACGAAGGCGTGCTGCTGTTCGGCGTCGTCGTGGCGGCCGGGTTGCTCTACGCCGTGGCCACCGACCAGCGCGACGCGCGCGTCGGCACGACCGGGCTGCAACTCGTGCTGTTCGTCGTGATCGGCGCCTATTTCGTGTATTTCTGGTCGCGCCGCGGCCAGACGCTGGCAATGCGCACCTGGCGCATCCGGCTCGTCGGCCGCGACGGCCGCCCGCCAACGCCCTCGCGGGCGGCGCTGCGCTACCTGCTGGCGTGGCTCTGGTTCGTGCCGGCGCTGGCGCTGCTCGGCCTGTCCGGCCTGCACGGCGCGCTGCCGGTCGCCGCCGTGCTGCTCGTCGGCTTGCTCGCGTACGCGGCGCTCAGCCGCCTGCTGCCGGAGCGCCAGTACCTGCACGATGCCGTCTGCGGCACGAAGCTGGTCGCCTGGCAGCCGGGTTCGCCCATGGCATGATCTGGAGGCCCCCGCCCCAGACGCATGAGCGCACCCGAGACCCGGCCGCAGGCCGAGACGCCGAACCGGCAGCGGCCCGATCCGCTGCCCCATCCCCACAAGGGCCACACCGGGCTCGAGCGCATCGTGCGCGCCACCGGCCATTCGCTGGCCGGGCTGCGCGCGGCCTACCGCTCCGAGAGCGCGTTCCGCCAGGAGGCCTGGCTCGCCGTCCTGATGTGCCCTTGCGCGTTCTGGCTCGGGCGCGGCTGGCTCGAAGTGGCGCTGCTGCTCGCCGGCCTCGTGCTGGTACTCGTCGTCGAGCTGCTGAACTCGGCGGTCGAGGCCGCGATCGACCGCATCGGCTACGAGACGCACCCGCTGTCCAAGAAGGCCAAGGACTACGCCAGCGCGGCGGTCATGCTGTCGCTGCTGCTGTGCGCCGGGCTCTGGCTGGCGGCGCTGTGGCAGCGCCTCGGAGCCTGAGACGTGCACGGCGGGCGCGACGATCCCTTCACGCTGTGCGTCTATTGCGGCTCGCGCCGCGGCGTACGTGCCGCGTACCCTGCGGCGGCGCAGGCGCTCGGTCGCGGCATCGGCGAACGCGGCTGGCGGCTCGTGTACGGCGGCGGCAAGGTCGGGCTGATGGGTGAAGTGGCCGACGCGGCGCTGGCCGCCGGTGCGCGCGTCATCGGCGTCATCCCGCAGTCGCTGCAGCAGCGCGAGGTCGGCCATCGCGGGCTGCACGAGATGCACGTCGTCGCGACGATGCACCAGCGCAAGCAGATGATGGCCGAGCGCGCGAGCGCCTTCGTCGCGTTGCCCGGGGGCATCGGCACGCTCGAGGAGCTCTACGAGGTCTGGACCTGGCGCCAGCTCGGCTACCACGACCAGCCCTTCGGCCTGCTCAACGTCGAGGGCTACTACGACGAGCTGCTGCGCTTCATGGACCGCAGCGTGGCGGAAGGCTTCCTCGAAGCCGGCCAGCGCGCCAATCTGATCGTCGACAGCGAGCCGCACGCGCTGCTCGCGCGGCTGCACGCGGCCGCACGCGGCGCCGGCGCGGCCGACGACTACACGCGTATCTGAGTGCCCCCAGGTCCGGGCGGTCGCCCGGCCCGCCCCCCGAGGGGGTCGACGAACTCGGGAACGGCCCTTCGTTCCTCGAGAGTGCCCCAGGTCCGGGCGGTCGCCCGGCCCGCCCACCGAGGGGTTCGACGAACTCGGGAGCAGCCCTTCGTTCGTCGAGCGCGCCCGCGTGCCGGGCGCGCGCCGGCCTCAGACGGCCGCCTCGTCGGTCTCGCCGGTACGGATGCGCACCACCTGTTCGACGGCGCTGACGAAGATCTTGCCGTCGCCGATCTTGCCGGTCTTGGCGGCCTTGACGATGGCTTCGATGCAGCGCTCGACGTCGCCGTCCTTGACGACGACCTCGATCTTGACCTTGGGCAGGAAGTCGACCACGTACTCGGCACCGCGGTACAGCTCGGTGTGGCCCTTCTGGCGGCCGAAGCCCTTCACTTCGGTGACGGTGAGGCCGGAGACGCCCACCTCGCCGAGCGCCTCGCGCACTTCCTCGAGCTTGAACGGCTTGATGATCGCGGTGATCTGTTTCATGGACAAGGACTCCGTGGGCGATGGCGTTGCCGGCCGATTTTAGGCACGGAACTTCGACGTGATGGGGTAGCGCCAGTCGCGCCCGAAGGCGCGGTGCGTGATGCGGATGCCGGGCGGCGCCTGGCGCCGCTTGTACTCGTTGGCCTTGATGAGCCGCGTCACGCGCTCGACGTCGGCGCGCGCGAAGCCGGCGGCGACGATCTCGTCGATGCTGCGGTCTTCCTCCATGTACATCTGCAGGATCGGATCGAGCACCTCGTAAGGCGGCAGGCTGTCCTGGTCCGTCTGGCCGGGCTTGAGCTCGGCCGAGGGCGGCCGCGTGATGATGCGCTCGGGGATCACGGGCCCGACGCTGCCGTCGGCGCGGCGCGTGGGCTGCTCGTTGCGCCAGCGCGCGAGGCGGTACACGAGCGTCTTGGCCACGTCCTTGACGACGGCGAAGCCGCCGGCCATGTCGCCGTACAGCGTGCAGTAGCCGGTGGCCATCTCGCTCTTGTTGCCGGTGGTGAGCACGATCGCGCCGCTCTTGTTCGACAGCGCCATCAGCAGCGTGCCGCGGATGCGCGCCTGCAAGTTCTCCTCGGTGCTGTCCTCGGCCAGGCCGGCAAACTGTCCGGCCAGCGCGGCGCGGAAGGCGTCGAACATCGGCGCGATCGCGATCTCGTCGTAGCGCACGCCCAGGCGAGCGGCCATGTCGCGCGCGTCGAGCCAGGAGATGTCGGCCGTGTAGGGCGAGGGCATCATGACGGCGCGCACGCGCTCGGCACCGAGCGCGTCGACGGCCACCGCGAGCACGAGCGCCGAGTCCATGCCGCCGGACAGCCCGACGATGGCGCCGGGAAAGCCGTTCTTGCCCAGGTAGTCGCGCACGCCGACGACGAGGGCCCGCCAGGCCTGGGCCTCGAGCGGCGGCAGCGGCGCGAGCGCGCCGCTCGGCGTGCCGTCGTCGTCCAGCTCGAGCAGCAGCAGTTCCTCGGCAAAGGCGGCGGCGCGCGCGCGCACGACACCGGCCGCGTCGAGAGCGAACGAGGCGCCGTCGAACACCACCTCGTCCTGGCCGCCCACCAGCTGCGTGTACACGAGCGGCCGGCCGACCGCGCGCGCGCGCTCGCCCATGCGCTGCTCGCGCTCCTCGGCCTTGCCCAGGTGGAAGGGCGAGGCATTGAGCACGCACAGCAGCCGGGCGCCGGCGGCCACGGCCGCGCGCGCCGGCTCGTCGAACCAGGCGTCCTCGCAGATCAACACGCCGACCTTCAGGCCCGCCACCTCGAACACCAGCGGCGGCTGGCCGGCGTCGCGCCCCGAGGCGAAGTAGCGCCGCTCGTCGAACACCTGGTAGTTGGGCAGCTCGCGCTTGCAGTAGGTGCCCAGCACGCGGCCGCCGGCCAGCACGGATGCGGCGTTGCAGCGCTTGTGCACGACGACGGACTTGGACCTAACATCGCCCAGCGCACCGAACTGATGCGGATGACCGACGACGACATGCAGGCCCTCGCAGTCGGCCAGAGCGGCAGCCAGCTCGGCCAGCGTGCGCGCACAGGCCGTCATGAAGGCCGGGCGCAGCAGCAGGTCTTCGGGCGGATAGCCGCTGAGCGCGAGCTCGGGCGCCACCACCAGCCGCGCCCCCTGCGCATGCGCGCGGCGCGCGGCAGCGGCCACCAGGCGCGCGTTGCCCTCGAGGTCGCCCACGGTGGGGTTGATCTGCGCCAGCGCCGCTCTCAACGCCACGACCTGCTGCCCTGAATGCCGAACGCGGATGACACGGCGCGGGATTATCACATCGCGGTCTGCGACGACCCGCTCGCGATCGACGCCCGCGCCTGGAACGAGCTGCTCGCGCGGCAGGCGGCGCCGACCCCTTTCATGCGCCACGAGTACCTGGCAGCGCTGCACGCCTCGGCCAGCGCCGTGCCCGCCGCCGGCTGGACACCACGCTTCTTGCTGCTCACGCGCGGCGGCACGCTGCACGCGGCCTGCGCGCTGTACCTGAAGGCGCATTCGTACGGCGAATACGTCTTCGACTGGTCCTGGGCCGATGCGCACCGACGCCTGGGGCTGGCCTACTACCCCAAGCTGCTGGCGGCGGTGCCGTTCACGCCGGTGCCGGGCACGCGGCTGCTGGCGTGCGACGCCGCGGCGCGGCAGGCGCTGGTCGCAGCGCTGCGCCGATTCATGCAGGACTGCGGTTGCTCATCGGCGCATGTGCTGTTCGTCGACGAAGCGGATGCGGGCGCGCTCGCGCAGGCCGGCTGGCTGCTGCGCCACGACGTGCAGTTCCACTGGCAGGCGGACCCGGCCGCGCCCGCGGGCGACTTCGCGGCCTTCCTCGCGACGCTGCAGCGCGACAAGCGCAGGAAGATCGCGCAGGAGCGCAGGCGCGTCGCCGAGCAGGGCATCGTCTTCTCGGTGCACGAAGGCGAGGCCATCGACACGGCGCTGTGGGACTTCTTCCACCGCTGCTACACCCTCACCTACCGCGCGCACCAGGGCACGCCCTACCTGACGCGCGCCTTCTTCGCGCAGGTGGCGGCGTCGATGCCGCACAACTGGCTGATGTTCGTCGCGCGCGAGGGCGGCGGCCAGCCGCTGGCCGCGTCGCTCCTCGCGCTCGCCCCCGAGCGCCGCAGCGCCTACGGCCGCTACTGGGGCGCGGTCCGCCACCTGCCCGGCCTGCACTTCGAGGCCTGCTACTACCAGCCGCTGGCCTGGTGCATCGCCAACGGCTACCGCCGCTTCGAAGGCGGCGCACAGGGCGAGCACAAGATGGCGCGCGGCCTGCTGCCGGTCCGCACCACCTCGGCGCACTGGCTGCGCGATGCGCGCCTGGCGCAGGCGGTGCAGCGCCTCCTGGCCGCCGAGGGCGAAGGCGTCGACGCCTACGTCGACGCCCTGCGCGAGCGCACGCCCTTCAAGAGCCCCGCTGCGTGAGCGGCCGCGGCCGCCTCGGGCCTACCCTTGATGCCGCTCGTTCCACGCCGCGATGCCGCCGGCCACTTCGGCCATTGCGCTCTCGGGGCCCTCCCAGCCGTGCACCTTGACCCACTTGCCCGGCTCGAGGTCCTTGTAGTGCTCGAAGAAATGCTGGATGGTGTTCAGGCGCGCCGGGTTCATGTCGCGATAGCTGTGCCACTGCGTGTACAGCGACAGGAGCTTGCGGATCGGCACCGCGATCAGCTTGTTGTCGCCGCCGGCCTCGTCCTCCATCTTCAGCAGGCCCACCGGCCGGCAGGTGCAGACCACGCCCGGCAGCAGCGGCACCGGCGTGACGACGAGCACGTCGACCGGGTCGCCGTCGTCGGCCAGCGTGCGCGGGATGTAGCCGTAGTTGCACGGGTAGTGCATCGCCGTGCCCATGAAGCGGTCGACGAACAGCGCGCCGCTCGCCTCGTCGACCTCGTACTTGATCGGGTCGGCGTTCATCGGGATCTCGATGATGACGTTGAACTCGGCCGGCGCGTTGGCGCCCGGCGTCACGTTGTGCAGGCTCATGGTCAGCCTTCGGTCAGGGTGATCGAGCACGATTCTAGACAGCGCCCTTGCCGGGGCCCGATGTCCCGGCGCCCTACACCCGCTGGGCGCGCCGATCGAGGGAACGGGCCCTAATGGCCCGTAAGCGTGATCGCTTAGCATCCGCCGCGGCCGATTTCCGGCGTGAGGGGGTGCGGCAGCGCGCCCCCGCAAGACCACACAAGAGCTGATCGAGGAAGGATCGTTCCATGTCCATTTCCACGGCGCTGTACGTCGCGCTGGCCTGCGGGCTGGCTGCGGTGCTGTACGGCTTCATCCAACGCAGCCGCATCCTTGCCCTGGATGCCGGCAACGCGCGCATGCAGGAGATTGCCGGCGCCGTGCAGCAGGGCGCGGCGGCCTATCTCGGCCGGCAGTACCGCACCATCGCCATCGTCGGCGTGGTGCTCGCGATCCTGATCTTCGTCTTCCTCGACAAGAGCACGGCGGTCGGCTTCGTGCTCGGCGCCCTGCTTTCGGGCGCCTGCGGCTTCATCGGCATGAACGTGTCGGTGCGCGCCAACGTGCGCACGGCGCAGGCCGCCACCAAGGGCATCGGGCCGGCGCTCGACGTCGCGTTCAAGGGCGGCGCGATCACCGGGATGCTCGTCGTCGGCCTCGGGCTGCTCGGCGTGGGTGCGTTCTTCGTCTTCATCGGCGGCATGGCCAAGCCCGACGCGGCCACCCTCAAGCCGCTGCTGGGCCTGGCCTTCGGCTCGTCGCTGATCTCGATCTTCGCGCGCCTGGGCGGCGGCATCTTCACCAAGGGCGCCGACGTCGGCGCCGACCTGGTGGGCAAGGTCGAGGCCGGCATCCCCGAGGACGATCCGCGCAACCCGGCGGTGATCGCCGACAACGTGGGCGACAACGTCGGTGACTGCGCCGGCATGGCCGCCGACCTGTTCGAGACCTACGCCGTGACGCTGATCGCCACCATGGCGCTGGGCGCGCTGATGGTCAGTGCTGCCAGCTCGGTCACCGCGGCGGTGTACCCGCTGCTGCTGGGCGGCGTGTCGATCATCGCGTCGATCATCGGCTGCAGCTTCGTCAAGGCCGCGCCGGGCATGAAGAACGTGATGCCGGCGCTCTACAAGGGCCTGATCGTCGCCGGCGTGATCT
>JAXMEV010000015.1:0-75439 GCA_046348125.1 Rubrivivax sp. | reverse complement strand
CATATCTTCACAGGCTCTCAGGCGCTGCCGCGGCGCTGGAACAGCCCGCCCGGCAGCCGGGCCACGCGGCCGTCGAGCTCGAGCTCGAGCAGCCGGGCCGTCAGTTCGGCCGTGCTCCAGCCGGTGCGGGCCTGCAGTGCGTCGAGCGTGACCGGGTCGTGTCCGAGCGCGGCGAGCAGCGGGTCGGCCCCGGCCGCATCGCCCGCCGTCGCCGTCGAGCCGGCCAGCGGTGCCGTGACACGCAGCTCGTCGAGGATGTCGGCTGCCGACTCGACCAGCTTGGCGCCTTGCTTGATGAGCGCGTGGCAGCCCCGCGCCTGCGGCGAGTGGATCGAGCCCGGAATGGCGAACACGTCGCGGCCGGCCTCGGCGGCCTGGCGTGCGGTGATGAGCGAGCCCGAGTGCACGGCCGCCTCGACGACCAGCGTGCCGCGCGCCAGGCCGGCGATGATGCGGTTGCGCAGCGGGAAGTGCTCGCGCAGCGGCGGCGTGCCCGGCGCGAACTCGCTCACCAGTGCGCCGTGCGCCGCGATGCGCCGCGCCAGCGGCCGGTGCCGCAACGGGTACACCGGGTCGAGCCCGTTGCCCAGCACCGCGACCGTGCCGGCCCGGCCCTCGAGCGCGCCCTCGTGCGCGGCGCCGTCGATGCCCAGCGCCAGCCCCGACACCACGACCAGACCCTGCCGGCTGAGCGCGGCGGCGAAGGCGCGCGCGTTGTCCAGCCCCTGCGCGGTGGCATGGCGGCTGCCGACGACGGCCAGCGACGGTTCGGCCAGGCGCGCGAGGTCGCCCTCGACGTAGAGCAGCAGCGGCGGGTCGGCGGTCTGCAGCAGCTGCGCCGGGTACTCGGGCATGCCCAGCGTCAGCGTCAGGCGCGGCGCGACGTCGGCGGCGGCGAGCCAGCGCCGCGCGGCCGCCAGGCGCTCGGACCATTGCGGCGGCGGCCTGGCGATGGCGGCGGCGACTTCGGCGCCGACGAGCTGGCGCAGCGTCGCGACCGGGGCGCGCAGCACGCCCTCGGGCGAGCCGCAGGCGGCGAGCAGCCGGCGTGCGCCGCCGCGGCCGAGGCCCGGCGTTTCGAGCAGGCGGAACCAGGCCTCGAAGTCCTCGGCCGCCGGCGCGCCGCGCGCGCCATCCGTGCCGGTCTGGATCACGCCTGGGCGTGATTCATGTCTTCACCGGCTCAGGGCTGCGTGAAGCGGTCGCCGCGCGTCACCGGTTCCTGCACGCTCAGGATGAGCGCGTACGAGACGCGCTCGAACACGCGGAAGACGAAGAGCAGCCCGTGGCGCTCGTCGGGCAGTTGCAGCGCCGTGCGCTCGCCCGGGGTGGTGGTGTCGACCACGCGCCGTCCGGCGCGCCACAGCGCCAGCACGTTGCCGCGCTCGATGCCGTCGCGCTGGCCGCGGTTGATCGCCACCACCTGGTTCTGGCCGGCCGACACGCCCTCGCCGTAGACGGAGATGATGCGCCCGTCCACCGGACGGGCCGGCGGGTGCGGCACGTAGGCGACGAGCTCCTGCTGCGGCACCGGCGAGAGCCGGTCGCCGACGCCGGCCTCGAGCCGCGTGCTCGTGATGCGCAAGCTGGCCGGCACCAGCAGCGCCCCCGCCTGCTCGGGGCGCACGAGCTCGGCGGTGCCGACGTAGCGGCCCTCGTAGCCGAGCACGGCGCGCGTCTCGGGGTCGACCAGCGGCGTGAGCTGGCGGAAGACGCGGAAGTCGCGCGCGCCGCCGAGTTCGCCGCGCACGTAGGCCGTCTCGCCGCGCGCCAGCAGCACGCGGCCCTCCTGCGTGGCGACGATGCGCGGCGCGGCGTCGAGCTCGTTGTCGTCGAAGACGACGGCCTCGTTGAGGAAGGGGCCGATCAGGTGCAGCGGGATCGCGGCGATCGCGCCGTTGTCCAGCGTCTGCACGCGCACCCGCGGCGACAGCTTCACGGTGCCCGGCGGCAGTCCGTCGGCGGCACCGGCCACGCGCAGCGTGGCACGGCCGTCGCGCTTCTCCAGCACCAGCACCTGGCCCGGGTAGATGAGGTGCGGGTTGCGGATCTGCTCGAGGTTCATGCCCCAGAGCTCGGGCCAGCGCCAGGGCGACTTCAGGAACAGCGCGGAGATGCCCCACAGCGTGTCGCCGCGCTGCACGGTGTGCGCGTCGGGGGCGTTGGGCGCCAGGTCCTCGATCGGGATGCCGGCCTGCGCGATGCGCTCGGCCGTCGCACGCCACTGCGGCAGCACCGGCAGACCGGACTGGGCGAGCGCCGGCAGCGGCAGGCTCGCGGCCGCCCCCGCGCACAACAGGGCAGCCACGGCCAGACGCCGCGCCTGCGCGCCGCCTGGCCCACCTCGACGATTGCATGGACTCATCAAGAGGTCTCCGTGCGCTGAGAGCTGGTGAAGATTGATCAGGCCCGCCCGAGGGCCGCCGCGCGGCGGATGCGAGAATCGATGCCCCTTGCGACGCGCCCGCACGCGGCGCTGCGCTGCGGGCCGTCGACCCCGTCGCCGATGTGGCGCCGCAATGCTCATTTGGTTTCGCAGATTCTGCCCCTAAACCCTTGATGTCGCAATGAAACCTCCGTCACGATTGCACTCGCTTCGGGCCTGCTTGGGGGTCTGCGTTGCGAGCGCTCCACAGCTGTTGCGGGCTGTTTCGCCGGCCCCATCTCCGGTTGCAAGCCGGCCCCGACCGAACGACGCCGCAAGCCCGCCATGCCTCGACTGACGATCCTGCGCTACCCCGACCCGCGCCTGCACACCGTGGCACGACCGGTGGGCGCGGTCGACGAGCGCATCCGCCGCCTCGTCGACGACATGCTCGAGACCATGTACGCCGCCGAGGGCGTGGGGCTGGCCGCGACCCAGGTGGACGTGCACGAGCGCGTGATCGTGATGGACACCTCCGAGCCGCGCGACCGGCCGCTGGTGCTGATCGACCCCGAGATCGTCGCGCGCAGCGACGAGACGATCGTGGCCGAGGAGGGCTGCCTCTCGGTGCCGCAGATCTACGACCGCGTCGAGCGCGCGGCGCGCGTCACGGTGCGCGCGCTCGGCCGCGACGGCGCCCCGTTCGAGCTCGAGGCCGAGGGCCTGACGGCGGTGTGCGTGCAGCACGAGATGGACCACCTCGTGGGCAAGGTGTTCGTCGAGTACCTGAGCGCCTTCAAGCGCGACCGCATCCGCAGCAAGATGCTCAAGCGCTCGCGCGAAGAGCAGCGTCGCGCGTGAGCGCTCGCTCACGCTGCTGAGGCATCCGATGGGCGCAGGCGGTCGGCCAGCGGCGCAGCGCGTGGCCTTCGCCGGCACGCCCGAGTTCGCGCGCGCGGCGCTCGAGGCCATCGTGCTGGCCGGCTTCGACGTGCCGCTGGTGCTCACCCAGCCCGACCGGCCGGCCGGGCGCGGCATGAAGCTGCAGGCCTCGGCGGTGAAGCAGTACGCGCTGGCTGCCGGGTTGCCGCTGGCGCAGCCGCGCAGCCTGCGCCTGGACGGCCGCTTCGCCGCCGACGCCGAGGCCGCGCGCGCCGCGCTCGAGGCGGCGCGGCCCGACGTCCTGGTGGTGGCTGCCTACGGCCTGATCCTGCCGCCCTGGGTGCTGACGCTGCCGCGGCGCGGCTGCCTGAACATCCATGCCTCGCTGCTGCCGCGCTGGCGCGGCGCTGCTCCGGTGCAGCGCGCCATCGAGGCCGGCGACCGCGAGACCGGCGTCACGATCATGCAGATGGACGCCGGGCTCGACACCGGGCCGATGCTGCTCGAGCGCGCGCTGCCGATCACTGCCGCCGACACCGGCGCCACGCTGACGGCGGCGCTGGCGGCACTCGGCGCCCGGCTGGTGGTGCAGGCGCTGCGGCAGCTCGACGCGCTGGTGCCGCGCGCGCAGCCTGCCGCGGGCGCGTGCTACGCGCACAAGATCGACAAGGCCGAAGCCGCGCTCGACTGGCGTGCCGACGCCGCCGCGCTCGAGCGGCGCATCCGCGCGTTCGACCCGTTCCCGGGCTGCACGGCCGAGATCGGCGGGCAGACGCTGAAGGTCTGGCGCGCCGCCGCGCTGCCGGCGGCCGATGCGACGCCGGGCGCGCGGATCGACGCCGGCACGGGCCGCCTCGTCGTCGCCTGCGGCCAAGGCGCGCTCGAGCTGCTCGAGCTGCAACTGCCCGGCGGCCGGCGCCAGCGCGCGCGCGAGCTGCTGCCGCGACTCGGCCTTGACTGACGCGAAGGCGCGCGCGAATTCCTCCAGCGCGCGCGATCCGAGGCCTTGCGGTCTCAAGCCCGGCCGGCGCGGGCCGATAACGAAACCAGCCCCTCGCCGCCCGCCATGCGCCGCCACGTCTTCGCCCTGCTTGCTGCCGCCTTGCCCTGGCTGGCCGGCTGCGATCAGCTCGGCATCGAGTCGGCCAGCCAGGTGGCGGCACGGCGCGAGGCCGAAGGCAAGGCCATCGGCGGCGCCTGCCGCCACGCCGCACGCTCGATCGAGGCCTGCTACGAGCAGAACAAGCGCGCCGACAAGGCGGCCGTCTTTGCCGGCTGGCGCGAGATGAACGACTACATGCGCGAGAACAAGCTCGAGGCGATGCCGGCGCCGGACCTCGAGCCGGTGGGCCAGGCGCGCGCCGGCGCAGGTGCGGGGACCGCCGCGCCCGAGGAGAAGACCGCGGACAAGGCGGCGGAAAACACGGCGGACAAGTTGGCGGACAAGGCAGCGGACAAGGCGGCGGACAAGCGGCCCAGGCCGGCCAAGGTCGCGGCCGCGAAGACCGACGACGACCGCTGACGCCGACGCTCGTCCGGCGTCAACGCCGACAATCGCGGCGCGCCGGCCGACGCCGCCCGTCGGGCAACAACCCGGGTTGCGCCATGGCGCGGCCGACATCGCCGGCGCGGCGCTCCCGCTTGATCACGATCCACACGCCGCGCGCAGCGCTGGCCGAGAATCGAGGCCGAACCGTTCCGTCCCACCCCGCATCGAGCCTGTTCATGAACATCCTGCGTTTCGCCGATCTCGTCTCCGCCGGCCGCGTGCGCGGCCAGCGCGTGTTCATCCGCGCCGACCTCAACGTGCCGCAGGATGCGAGCGGCCGCATCACCGAGGACACGCGCATCCGCGCCAGCCTGCCGTGCATCCGCATGGCGCTCGACGCCGGCGCGGCGGTGATGGTGACCTCGCACCTGGGCCGCCCGACCGAAGGCGAGTTCAAGCCCGCGGACTCGCTCGCGCCGGTGGCGGCGCGCCTGGCCGAGCTGCTCGGCCGGCCGGTGCCGCTGCGCGCCGACTGGGTCGACGGCGTCGAGGTCGCGCCGGGCGAGCTGGTGCTGCTCGAGAACTGCCGGCTCAACAAGGGCGAGAAGAAGAACAGCGAGGCGCTGGCGCGCAAGATGGCCGCGCTCACCGACATCTTCGTGCACGACGCCTTCGGCACGGCGCACCGCGCCGAGGCCAGCACCTACGGCATCGCGCAGTTCGCCAAGGTGGCCTGCGCCGGGCCGCTGCTGGCTGCCGAGATCGACGCCATCACCCAGGCGCTGGCGAACCCGAAGCGGCCGCTGGTGGCCATCGTCGCCGGCAGCAAGGTGAGCACCAAGCTGACGATCCTGCAGAGCCTGGCCGGCAAGGTCGATGGTCTGGTGGTGGGCGGCGGCATCGCCAACACCTTCATGCTTGCCGCCGGGCTGCCGATCGGCAAGAGCCTGGCCGAGCCCGACCTGGCGGCCGACGCGCGCGCGGTGATCGAGGCGATGAAGGCGCGCGGCGCCGAGGTGCCCATTCCGCGGGACGTGGTCGTGGCCAAGGAGTTCCGGGCCGACGCCGCGGCCACCGTCAAGGCGGCGGCCGAGGTCGCCGCCGACGACCTGATCCTCGACATCGGCCCCAGGACCGCTGCGCTGCTGGCCGACCAGCTGAAGGCGGCCGGCACGATCGTCTGGAACGGCCCGGTCGGCGTGTTCGAGTTCGACGCCTTCGCCCACGGCACGGAGACGGTGGCGCGCGCCATCGCGGCAAGCAGCGCCTTCAGCATCGCCGGCGGCGGCGACACGCTGGCGGCGATCGCCAAGTACGGCATCGAGGGCGACATCGGCTACATCAGCACCGGCGGCGGCGCCTTCCTCGAGGTGCTGGAGGGCAAGACGCTGCCGGCCTTCGAGATCCTGGAGCGGCGCGCGGCCGGCTGAACCCGCGACGCTTGGCGTCGCACGGGCTCCGATTCCCTGCGTCGCAGTCGAAACAGCCGCCGCCGCACGCGTGCGCCGGCGGCAGCCGTTCGGGCGTAATCTCCGTCCCCTTGCTCACGACAACAGGAGACGGCACGTGCACCACAAGGGCAACACGCTCACCCCGGCCGAGCAGGCGCTGCGCGACGCGGCGCTCGAGTACCACCGCGCCCCGACGCGCGGCAAGATCGCCGTCACGCCGACCAAGCCGCTGTCCAACCAGCGCGACCTGTCGCTCGCCTACTCGCCCGGCGTCGCCTACGCCTGCCTGGCGATCGAGGAGGATCCGCAGCTCGCGGCCGAGTACACCAGCCGCGGCAACCTGGTCGGCGTCGTCACCAACGGCACCGCCGTGCTCGGCCTGGGCGACATCGGCCCGCTGGCCGGCAAGCCGGTGATGGAGGGCAAGGGCTGCCTGTTCAAGAAGTTCGCCGGCATCGACGTCTTCGACATCGAGCTCGCCGAGCGCGACCCGGACAAGCTGGTGCAGATCATCGCCGCGCTCGAGCCCACGCTGGGCGGCGTCAACCTCGAGGACATCAAGGCGCCCGAGTGCTTCTACATCGAGCGCAAGCTGCGCGAGCGCATGAACATCCCGGTGTTCCACGACGACCAGCACGGCACCGCGATCATCAGCGCGGCGGCGCTGCTCAACGGGCTCGAGCTGGTGGGCAAGGACATCGCGGCGGTCAAGGTGGCGGTGTCGGGCGCGGGCGCGGCCGCCATCGCCTGCCTCGACGTGATGGTCGATCTCGGCGTGCGGCGCGAGCACGTCTTCGTCGTCGACAGCAAGGGCGTCGTGCGCGAGGGGCGCGAGGACTTCGCACGCCTGGACGAGAGCAAGCTGCGCTACTGCCAGAAGACGGCCGCGCGCACGCTGGCCGAAGTGGTGGTCGGCGCCGACGTCTTCCTCGGCTGCAGCGCGCCGGGCGTGCTCACCGGCGAGATGGTCAAGACGATGGCCGCCAGGCCCATCATCCTCGCGCTGGCCAATCCGGAGCCGGAGATCCGGCCCGAGCTGGCCAAGGCGGCGCGCCCCGACTGCATCGTCGCCACCGGCCGCAGCGACTACCCGAACCAGGTCAACAACGTCCTGTGCTTCCCGTACATCTTCCGCGGCGCGCTCGACTGCGGCGCGAGCAAGATCACCGAGGCGATGAAGCTGGCCTGCGTGCACGAGATCGCCGCCCTGGCCAAGGCCGAGGTCGCCGACCAGGTGGCCGGCGCCTACGCCGGCCAGGAGCTGCGCTTCGGGCCCGAGCACATCATCCCCAAGCCGTTCGACCCGCGCCTCATCCTGCGCATCGCGCCGGCGGTGGCGCAGGCGGCAGCCGAGTCGGGGGTGGCGACGCGCCCGATCGTCGACCTCGAGGCCTATCGGCAGCAGCTGCTGCGCTTCGTCTACCAGACCGGCATGTTCATGCGGCCGGTGTTCGCCATCGCCAAGGCACGGCCGGCGCGCGTCGTCTACGCCGAGGGCGAGGACGAGCGCGTGCTGCGTGCCGTGCAGGTGGTGCTCGACGAGCGCATGGCCAAGCCCATCCTCGTCGGGCGGCGCGAGGTCGTGCGCCAGCGTGTCGAGCGCGCCGGCCTGCGCCTCGAGATCGGGCGCGACTTCGAGCTGTGCGACCCCGAGAGCGACCCGCGCTTTCGCGAGTACTGGGAGCTGTACCGCGGCCTGATGGCACGCGAGGGCGTCACGCCCGAGGTGGCCAAGGCAGCGGTGCGGCGCAGCAACACGCTGATCTCGTCGCTGATGCTGCGCCGCGGCGAGGCCGACGCGATGCTGTGCGGGCTGGTCGGCCAGTTCGATGCGCACCTCGAGAAGGTGCGCGACGTCATCGGCCTGAAACCGGACGCGCGCACCTTCGCCACCGTCAACGCGCTGATGCTGCCGCAGTACACGCTGTTCCTGGCCGACACCTTCGTCAACGAGGAGCCCGGCGCCGAGGACCTGGCCGACATCGCACTCATGGCGGCGGCCGAGATGCAGCGCTTCGGCATCCCGCCCAAGGTGGCCTTCGTCTCGCACGGCATCTTCGGCAGCAGCCGGCGCGCGAGCGCGCGGCGCATGCGCGCGGCGCGCGACCTGTTCGTGCAGCGCGCGCCGCACATCGAGTGCGACGGCGAGATGCACGGCGACGCCGCGCTCAGCGAATCGGTGCGCCGCGGCTACCTGCCCGACAGCACGCTCGGCGGCAGCGCCAACCTGCTCGTGTTGCCCAACATCGACGCCGCCAACATCCTGTTCAACGTGCTGAAGGTCACCGTCGGCCACGGCGTCACGGTGGGGCCGGTGCTGCTGGGGGCGGCGCGGCCGGTGCACATCCTCACGCCCAGCTCGACCGTGCGCCGCGTCGTCAACATGACCGCGCTGGCGGTGGCCGACGCCGCCGCCGCGGCGGCGGCGGCATAACGCGGCGGGCTGCGGCGCCGCGCGGCGCGTCGCCTGCGCGTGCGGCGGCGGCGGCCGGATAATGCGCCGCCCCAAGCCTCGCGACCCGCCCATGACCCGCGCCACCAAGATCGTCGCCACGCTCGGCCCCGCATCCAGCGCGCCCGAGGTGCTCGAGCGGCTGCTGCGCGCCGGCGTCGACGTCGTGCGGCTGAACTTCAGCCACGGCAGCGTGCAGGACCACGTCGCGCGCGCCGAGGCGGTGCGCGCGGCTGCCGAGCGCGTGGGCAAGCCGGTGGCGCTGATGGCCGACCTGCAGGGTCCGAAGATCCGCGTCGGCAGGTTCGCCGGCGGCAGCGTCAGGCTCGAGCCGGGCGCACGCTTCGTGCTCGATGCGGCGCGCACCGAGCCGGGCGACGCCGGCGCCGTCGGACTCGACTACAAGGAGCTGCCGCGCGACGTGCGCCCGGGCGACACGCTGCTGCTCAACGACGGGCTCATCAAGCTGACGGTCGAGGACGTGCGCGGCGAGCGTGTCGGCACGCGCGTCGTGCTCGGCGGCGAACTCGGCGACAACAAGGGCATCAACAAGGCCGGCGGCGGGCTCACCGCGCCGGCGCTGACGGGCAAGGACATGGAGGACATCAAGACCGCGATGTCCTTCCAGGCCGAGTACGTGGCGGTGAGCTTCCCCAAGAGCGCGACCGACATGGAGATGGCGCGCCAGCTCGCCAACGTGGCCGGCGAGCCCTGGCGCCACAAGCCGGCGATGATCGCCAAGATCGAGCGCAGCGAGGCGATCCCGCAGCTCGAGGCGATCCTGCGCGCCAGCGACGGCATCATGGTCGCGCGCGGCGACCTCGCGGTCGAGGTCGGCAACGCGGCCGTGCCGGCGCTGCAAAAGAAGATGATCCGCATGGCGCGCGCGATGGACAAGTTCGCCATCACCGCCACGCAGATGATGGAAAGCATGATCGCAGCGCCGGTGCCCACGCGCGCCGAGGTGAGCGACGTCGCCAACGCCGTGCTCGACGGCACCGACGCCGTGATGCTGAGCGCCGAGACGGCCGCCGGCCGCTACCCGGTGGAGACGGTCGAGCACATGCACCTGATCGCGCTCGAGGCCGAGCGCGCCGAGGACATCGAGCTCGAGTCGGACTTCGTCAACAAGCAGTTCGGCCGCATCGACATGGCGATCGCGATGGGGGCGCTGTTCACCGCCCACCACCTCGGCTGCAAGGCGATCATCGCGCTCACCGAGAGCGGCAGCACGGCGCTGTGGATGAGCCGGCACAACATCAAGGTGCCGATCTACGGCCTGACCTCGCAGCCGAACTCGCAGCGGCGCATGACGCTGTACCGCAACGTCTGCCCGATCCTGATGCCCAAGGTGGCCGAGCGCGACGCCGCGCTCGCGCAGGCCGAGGCGCTGCTCGTCGAGCGCGGCGTGCTCAAGCCGGGCGACACCTACGCCATCACCTGCGGCGAGCCGATGGGGCACCCCGGCGGCACCAACATGCTGAAGGTCGGCGAGGTGCGCTGAGCACGCTCGCCGCGCGCTGCCTGCGCCGCGCGCTGCCTGCGCCGCGCGCCGGCTGCCCGCTGCCCGCTGCCCGCTGTCGGCGGTGCTCAGCCCGCTGCCGCAGCCTGCAGCATCGCCGCCACACGCGGGCCGGCGGCCACCGGCACCAGGGCGACCTCGGGGTGCGCGCGGCCGAACACGCGCAGCAGCTCGTCGGCGAAGCCGTGTCCGATCGCGTCGACGCCGCCGAAGTCGAGCTCCACGCGCCGGAACTGCGCCAGGCGTGCGGTGACGCGGCGCGCGTCGGCGCGCGAGGCGAGCAGACCGCTGCCGGCGGCGAGCAGGCCGAGCGGGACGCGCGTCGCATCGAAGCCGCAGCCGCGGCCGTCGAGGCTGGCGCCGCGCAGTACGCCGTCGAGCGTGCGCGGCGTGTCCAGCGCGATCGCAAGGTAGACCGCGGTGCCGGCGTGTTCGGCCAGCGCGGCGCGCCCGGCGTGCCAGCGCCCCGAGGGCCAGGCACGGCGCTGGAAGGCGGCGCCGTCGGCATGCAGGTCGAACACGTCGGCCAGCCGCGACGTGAAGTACAGGCCGCGGCCGCAATGCCGATCGGGCGCGCTCGTCAGCTTGCCCTTGGCCAGCTCGAGCATGGCCAGCGCCGGCTCGTCGATCGCGCAGTGCCGCGCGACATGCCGGAACAGCCCGCAGCCGTCGTCCGACACGAGCAGCTGCAAGTGCAACGGCGTCTGGCGCAAGGACACCGTGACCTGCGTGCCGCCGCTGTGCTCGACGGCGTTGTTGACGAGCTCGGTGAACGCCTGCTGCGCCATGCGCTGCACTTCGGCCGGCAGCTCGAAGCAGGGGGCGAAGTCGCGCCGCCAGGCCTGGTCTTCCTGCAGGCCGGCGCGCGCATAGCGCGCGACGGCCTGGCGCAGCGCGCCCGGGCGGTAGCGCCGCCGGCGCGGCGTGCCTTCGATGTGCAGCCACTGCGCGGCGGCGAGCCGCGCGAGCAGTCGGCCGGCCGACCGCCGGCCGATGGCCAGGCGCTGCATCAGCAGCTCGGGCAGCGCCTGCGGCTGCTGCAGCGCGGCCGCGGTGATCCAGCGCGTGAGCGGCGCGAGTTCGATGCGGTGCGGGCGGGTCATGGTGTCCTTCCTGCGGCCGCGCGGCACGTGTCCGATCCGATCCGGCCGCACGGTCGCGCCAACGAGTGTGGAGCGCGCGGGCAATGCCCGCACGGACGAACAGCGGGATGGATCGCGGTCAATTCGCCGCCGGGGGGCGTCGGTAAAATCGCAGCGCTTCGTCGGCTGCCCGTGCAGCCGTGCGTATTCGTCACTCTCGCCGGAGCCTGCCATGCCTCTCGTCTCGATGCGCCAGCTGCTGGACCATGCCGCCGAAAACGGCTACGGCATCCCGGCCTTCAACGTCAACAACCTCGAGCAGGTGCAGGCGGTGATGACGGCCGCGGCCGAAGTCGGTGCGCCGGTCATCCTGCAGGCCAGCGCCGGTGCGCGCAAGTACGCCGGCGAGAGCTTCATCAAGCACCTCATCCAGGCCGCCACAGAGGCCTACCCGCAGATCCCGCTCGTTATGCACCAGGACCACGGCACCAGCCCCAAGGTCTGCGCCGGCGCCATCGAGCTCGGCTTCGGCTCGGTGATGATGGACGGCTCGCTGCTCGAAGACGGCAAGACGCCTTCCAGCTTCGAGTACAACGTCGACGTCACGCGCAAGGTGGTGGAGATGGCGCACAGGGTGGGCGTCACCGTCGAGGGCGAACTGGGCTGCCTGGGCAGCCTCGAGACCGGCGAGGCCGGCAAGGAGGACGGCATCGGCGCCGAGGGCAAGCTCGACCACAGCGCCTTGCTCACCGACCCCGAGGAAGCGGCGCAGTTCGTCAAGGCCACGCAGCTCGACGCGCTGGCCATCGCCATCGGCACCAGCCACGGCGCCTACAAGTTCACGCGCAAGCCCACGGGCGACATCCTGGCGATCGGCCGCGTCAAGGAGATCCACAAGCGCATCCCGAATACGCACCTGGTGATGCACGGCTCGTCGTCGGTGCCGCAGGAGCTGCTGGCCATCATCAACCAGTACGGCGGCCGCATGAAGCAGACCTACGGCGTGCCGGTCGAGGAGATCCAGGAGGCCATCAAGCACGGCGTGCGCAAGGTCAACATCGACACCGACATCCGCCTGGCGATGACGGGCGCGGTGCGCAAGTTCCTGGCCGAGAACCCCGAGAAGTTCGACGCCCGTGAGTGGCTCAAGCCCGCGCGCGAGGCCGCCTACAAGGTGTGCAAGCAGCGCTACCTGGAGTTCGGCTGCGAGGGCCAGGCGGCGAAGATCAAGTCGCGCACGCTGGCCGACATGGCGCAGAGCTACGCCCGCGGCGAACTCGCCCAGCTGGTGCAGTAGCCGCGCGCGCCGGCGCCAGGCGGGCCGCGGCCAGCTTGGCCGCGGCCGCCGCGTCGCCCTCTACACGCCGTCGAGCACGCCGTCGAGCATGCCGTCGAGCACGCCGTCGAGGCGGTGGTTCTGCGGGCCGCGGCTGGCCACCTTGACGGCGCCGATGCGGTTGCCCAGCGTCAGGCAGCGCGCCAGCGGCCAGCCGCGCTCGAGCCCGTAGAGCAGCCCGGCGCGGAAGGCGTCGCCGCAGCCGGTGGGGTCGACCACCTGCGCGGCGGCGACGCCGGCGACGTGCGAGCGCTCGCCCTGCACCCACAGCGCGCAGCCGTCGGCGCCGAGCGTGACGACCACGCCGCGCAGGTTGGGCCGGCGCGACATCGCCTGCAGCGACTCGCCGGTGCGCTCCTCGAGCAGCCGCGCCTCGTAGTCGTTGAGCGCAAGCCAGCTTGCCATGCCGAGCAAGGCGCGGTGCTCGCTGCCGTCGAACTGCGGCAGCTGCTGGCCGGGATCGAAGACGAACGGGATGCCTTCGGCGTGCATCTGCGCCGCGTGCTGCCACATCGCGTCGCGGCCGTCGGGCGCGACGATGCCGATGGCGATGTCGCCGCGCTGGCCGCGCGCCGGCACGGCGACCTTGTGCGCGTGGCTCATCGCCCCCGGGTGGAAGGCGGTGATCTGGTTGTTGTCGCGGTCGGTCGTGATGTGGCACTGCGCGGTGTGCAGTTCGGCGTCGCGCCAGACGAGCGAGGTGTCGGCGCCCCAGGCCTCGAGGCGCCGCAGGTATTCGCCGCCGTCGACGCCGAGCGCGGCCAGCACCAGCGGCCGCTCGCCCAGCAGGTGCAGGTTGTAGGCGATGTTGCCGGCGCAGCCGCCCCACTCGCGGCGCAGCGTCGGCACCAGGAAGCTGACGTTCAGGATGTGCACCTGATCGGGCAGGATCTGTTCGGCGAAGCGCCCGCCGAAGGTGGTGATGGTGTCGAAGGCGAGCGAGCCGCAGATCAGCGCCGGCATGGAGACTCCGCAGTGCGGCCGCGCATGCGGCGCAGCCGATGGGTTCAGGGGTAGAAGAGCTCGATCGTATAGCCCGACACCGGCGCTGCCGCGATCTCGAGCGTGGCTTGCAGCGCGAGCTCGCCGCCGGCGGCCAGCGCGGCGGCGCTGGCGCCGAGCTCGGCCGCGCGCAGCACGCGGCGCGCGATCGGCCGGCCCTGCAAGTCGGTGAGCGCGAGCTCCAAGGCCGGCAGCGCGACCTCGTACTCGCGCTGGTTGCGCAGCGCGACGCTGAGCCGGTAGAGCTCGGACTTTTCGACGCGCACCAGGCCCGAGCTGTCGACCACTAGGGCGTCGATCGCGCGCAAGGCCGCGACGCGGCAGCCGAGCAGGCCGCAGGCCTGCACCAGCAGCGGCCGCAGCGCCGGCCAGCGCGCGGCGGCGTAGTCGCGGTAGACGTAGAGCCACTGCGCCGCCAGCAGCGCCAGCGCGGCGGCGACAGCGGCCAGCAGCAGCGCCCGCACGCCCGGGCGGCGCCAGCGCGCCGCGCGCTCGGCGGCCCGCACGAAGGAAGGCGCCTCGCCGGGCGGCACCGGAGGCCGTTCGCCGGCGACGAACGCGTCCGGCGCGGGCGCGGCGGAGGTCGGCTCGACCGCGGCGCCCGGTGCGGCATCACCCGCGCTTGCGCCGGCCGCGTCGGCAGCGCCGACGTCGGCCGCTTCGCCCGCACGGCCGGTTGCCGCGCCGGCCCGCTCGCTGGCCGTCGCGTCGGCGCTGGCTTCCCCCGCCTCCGATTCGGCCGGCGGCGCGGAGTCGGCAGCGCGCGCCGTGAGCGGCCCGCCGCGTGCGTCGGCCGGGCCTGTCTGCGGCCGGTCGTCGCTGGAAGGCGCGTCGATCACGTAGTCCCGACCCGGCGGCGGCGCCAACGCGTCGTCGTCGGCGGGGGCCGACGATGCCGCCCCGGTGGCCGCCGCCGATGCCGGCTCGCCGGCCGCCACCGGCGGCATGAACGCGCGGTGTACCTCGATCGGCGCATGACGCGTCTGGCCGGTGTCGGGGTCGACCAGGTGCTGCGCGGCGTTGAACACCTCGGCACAGCGCCCGCAGCGCACCCAGCCCTCCGAGACGCGCAACTGGTCGGGCACGACCTTGAACAGGGTCTGGCAGCTCGGGCAGCGGGTGGCGAGCGTCATGCCGCAGCGCCGGCGCGCCGGCCTCCCATCAGGATCCAGCCGTCTTCGGTGTCGAGCACCTCGATCGCCAGCTGCGGCGCGTAGGCCGCGCGCAACTCGTCCGCCTGGCGCTCGAGCATGCCGGCGAGCACCAGCCAGCCGCCCGGCGCCACGTGCCCGGCGAGCAGCGGCGCGAGCAGCACGAGCGGCATGGCCAGGATGTTGGCGAGCACCAGCGCATACCGCCCCTGCGCGGCGTCGGGCGGCGCGGCGCGCAGCGTGACGCCGTTGCGCCGCGCATTGTCGGCGCAGGCGGCCAGCGCGAGCGGATCGAGGTCGACCGCGTCGACGGCGCGCGCGCCGTGCAGCGCCGCCGCGATGGCGAGGATGCCCGAGCCGCAGCCGTAGTCGAGCACCCGCGGCCAGGGCGCGCGCGGTTCGGCGTTGCGCGCGATCCAGCGCAGGCACATGCGTGTCGTCGGGTGCGTGCCGGTGCCGAAGGCCTGCCCCGGATCGAGCCGGATCACGCGCGTGGCGCCGGGCGGCGGCTGGTGCCAGCTCGGCACGATCCAGAACGACGGGCTGACCCGCACCGGGGCGAACTGCGACTGCGTGCGCCGCACCCAGTCCTCGTCGGGCACCGGTTCGAGCGCCTGCGCGTGCAGCTGCCCGGCCCAGGGGCTTGCCAGCAGCCGCGTCGCGGCGGCCTCGGCGGCCTGGGCGTCGGCGAAGAGGGCGCGCAGCGTCGAGCGCTGCCAGCCCGCTGCCGGTGCCGGCAGGCCCGGCTCGCCGAACAGCGAGCGCTCGTCGGCGCTGCCGGCGTCGGCGTCCTCCACCGAGACGGCGAGCGCGTCGAGCTCGTCGGCCAGCGCGTCGGACACCGGCTCGACCAGCGCCTGGGGCACGCGCAGCACGAGCTCGAACACCGGCTTCGAAATTCCTGTGTCGGAGGACTAGCGCCGATGCTGGGCGAGCCAGCCTTCGAGGTAGTGGATGCTGGTGCCGCCCTCGACGAACTTGGCGTCGGCCATCAGTTCGCGGTGCAGCGCGATGTTGCTCGAGATGCCTTCGAGGACCGTCTCCGACAGCGCGATGCGCATGCGCGCCAGCGCCTGCGCGCGCGTGTCGCCGTGCACGATGATCTTGCCGACCATCGAGTCGTAGTTCGGCGGCACGGTGTAGTTGGTGTAGATGTGCGAGTCGACGCGTACGCCCGGCCCGCCCGGCGCGTGCCACAGCGTGATGCGCCCGGGGCTGGGGGTGAACTTGTACGGGTCCTCGGCGTTGATGCGGCACTCGATGGCGTGGCCGCGCATCTGCACCGCGCGCTGCGTGAACGGCAGCTTCTCGCCGGCGGCCACGCGGATCTGCATCTGCACGATGTCGATGCCGGTCACCAGCTCGGTGACCGGGTGCTCGACCTGCACGCGCGTGTTCATCTCGATGAAGAAGAACTCGCCGTCCTGGAACAGGAACTCGAAGGTGCCGGCGCCGCGGTAGCCGATCTTCTTGCAGGCCGCGGCGCAGCGCTCGCCGATGCGCTCGATCACGCGCCGCGCGATGCCCGGTGCCGGCGCCTCCTCGATGATCTTCTGGTGGCGGCGCTGCATCGAGCAGTCGCGTTCGCCCAGCCAGACCGCGTTGCGGTGCGTGTCGGCCAGCACCTGGATCTCGACGTGGCGCGGGTTCTCGAGAAAGCGCTCCATGTAGACGGCCGGGTTGCCGAAGGCCGCGCCGGCCTCGGTGCGCGTGGTCTGCACGGCATTGAGCAGGGCCGCCTCGGTGTGCACGACGCGCATGCCGCGCCCGCCGCCGCCGCCGGCGGCCTTGATGATGACGGGGTAGCCGATGGTGCGCGCCTGGCGCAGGATCTCCTTGGGGTCGTCGGG
Source organism: Rubrivivax sp. (assembly GCA_046348125.1). GTDB lineage: Bacteria > Pseudomonadota > Gammaproteobacteria > Burkholderiales > Burkholderiaceae_C > Rubrivivax. The sequence continues at coordinate 58,857 of JAXMEV010000015.1, read as the reverse complement.
CAGTGCGCCCTCGCTGCCGGGCACGCAGGGCACGCCGCTCTTGATCATCGCCTGCTTGGCCGACACCTTGTCGCCCATCGTGCGGATGCTCTCGGAGGTCGGGCCGATGAAGACGAAGCCGCTCTTCTCGACGCGCTCGGCGAAGTCGGCGTTCTCCGACAGGAAGCCGTAGCCCGGATGGATGGCCTCGGCGTCGGTCACCTCCGCGGTGGAGATGATGGCCGGCATGCTGAGGTAGCTCTGCGCGCTGGGCGCCGGTCCGATGCACACCGCCTCGTCGGCGAGCTTGACGTACTTGGCTTCGCGGTCGGCCTCGGAGTAGACGACGACCGACTTGATGCCCATCTCGCGGCAGGCGCGCTGGATGCGAAGGGCGATCTCGCCTCGATTGGCAATGAGGATCTTCTTGAACATGGTGCCTCGGCTCGATCGCCCTTGTCAGCGGGCTGCGCCCGCTGCAGGGCGTTCTGGCTGCGCCGCCGCGCCTGCGGCGCGGTCGCCTCGATTGGCAATGAGGATCTTCTTGAACATGGTGCCTCGGCTCGATCGCCCTTGTCAGCGGGCTGAGCCCGCTGCAGGGCGTTGCGGCTGCGCCGCCGCGCCTGCGGCGCGGTCGCCTCGATTGGCAATGAGGATCTGGGTGGGCACGGGCGGAGCGATCACTCGACCACGAACAGCGGTTGCCCGAACTCCACCGCCAGACCGTTCTCGACCAGGATGCGCACGATGCGGCCCGCGACGTCGGCCTCGATCTCGTTCATGATCTTCATCGCCTCGATGATGCAGACCGGCTGGCCCTCGACGATGTCGTCGCCGACTTCGACGATGGCCTTGCCGCCCGGCGTGGCCGAGCGGTAGAAGGTGCCGACCATGGGCGACTTGATGACCTTGCCTTCGGGCGCGGCCGGTTCTGCCGAGGCAGCCGGCGGCGAGGCCGCGGCCAGGGCCGCAGCGCCGGCGCCTGGTGCCGCGGGCAGCGATACCGGCACTGCAGGTGCCGCAGGCGCCACGGGCGCGGGCGCGACCCATGCCATCGTCGCGCCGGCCTTGACGATGCGCACCTTGCCTTCGGCCTCGGTGATCTCGAGCTCGGAGATGTTCGACTCGGAGACGAGGTCGACCAGCGTCTTGAGCTTTCTCAGATCCATGGGGTGGTTCTCCTCGTCTGGCGCCGCTGCAGCGCCGGCCGGTCAGGCCATACGCTTCATGCGAAGATCATTTCCGGTGATCCGGCCGCCATCGACGCCGATCATCGCTGTTTTCGCTTTCGACCCGATGCCGCGCGCCGTGCTCGAGCACTTGCGGTCGAGGCGCGGGTAGGCCATCGGATCGATAGCCTTGCGGCGTACTTTACGCTCATTTGCTGGCAAATCAATACGATTCGGCACAAATTCGCTGCGAATCCGTTGGTGCCGCAAGTCGCTATCGCGCCTGGGCCGGCTGTGCGCGACACTGGCGTTTTCAGTAGCGCCCAGCCCAGTCGCGCAGCAGCTCGGGCTTGGTCTCGCCCAGCTTGCGCGCCACCGGCCGCCCGTCCTTGCCGAGCACGACGCTGAACGGCAGCCCGCCGCGCTCGTTGCCCAGCCGCCGGCTGAGCTCGGCACCCTCCATGCCGACGACCGCGATCGGATAGGCGACCGGCGAGCGCGCGAGGAACTCGCGCACCGCGGCCGGATTGTCCACTGCCAGCCCCAGGACCTGCCAGCCGGCGGCTTGCTGGCGCCGCCAGAAGGCCTCGAGCTCGGGCATCTCGCGGATGCAGGGCGGGCACCAGGTGGCCCAGAAGTTGAGCAGCAGCGTGCGTCCGCGCAGCCCGGCCATGTCGATTTCGCCGCCCTCTGGGCGCGGGAAGCGCATGCGCCAGAGGTCGGCCGCGTCGTCGGCGCCGAGGCGATCCCAGATGCGCCAGCCGATGCCGCCGGCCGCGGCCGCAGCCGCCACGCCCGCTCCCAGCCAGGCGCGGCGCGTCACGGCGCATCCCTCGTCGCGAGCAGCCGTTCCAGGGCGACGAGATCGCCGCGCCAGCTGCGGCCGCGCGCGTCGGGCTTGAGGGCGCCGCGCTGCTCGTCGCGGTCGTGCAGCGCGAGCACGAGCGGCACGCTCTCGCCCAGCGCGCGGCTCGCGGCGTGCACGGTCAGCAGCGGCAGCGGCGTGCCGCCCGCGCGCGCGAGCGTGCCCGCGTCGCAGCGCACGCCGGCGTCGAGCAGCGCGATCTCGGCCGCCTTCGGGTCGTCGCAGTACAGGTCGAGCAGCACCGCCGAGCGGCGTGTCGCGGTGCCGCGCCACACTGCGCCGGCCAGATGCGGCCGGAAGGCGGCCAGGCGCCGCATCCAATCGCGCGCGAGCAGGCGCAGGGCCAGCAGTTCGGCCGGCTGCTCCTCGGCGTGGAAGAGCGCCAGATGCGTGCGTACCTGGTCCTCGACCTCCTCGTTGCTCGGCAACGCGCGCCGGCCGCCGCCGCGGCGCTGCAGATCGTGCACCGCCCTGTGCTTGGCGGCCGCGTATTCGAGCCCCTCCTCGACCACCAGGCGGGCAGCGTGCGCGGCGATCTCGGCGCTCGCGGTCACCGGACTGCCTTGCGCACTGCGTGCTGCGCGCTGAGCGCCTGGCAGCGGCCCGGCGCGCTCATGCCCGCGCTCACGGCAGTTGCACCGCGCCCATGCGGGCGACGATCGTCGCCGCCCGCCCGGCGACATAGGCCGAGTCGGGGCGCTTCTCGAAGCGCTTGGGTGCGGGCAGCATCACCGCCAGGCGCGCCGCCTGTTCGGGCCCGAGCCGCGCGGCGTCGACGCGGAAGTAATGCCTGGCCGCGGCCTGGGCGCCGAACAGGCCCTCGCCCCACTCGACGTTGTTCAGGTAGATCTCGAGGATGCGCTGCTTGGACAGCAGGGCCTCGAGCAGCAGCGTGAGCACGAACTCCTGCGCCTTGCGTGCCAGCGTGCGCTCGCCCGACAGCAGCAGGTTCTTCGCGAGCTGCTGCGTGATGGTCGAGCCGCCGACGAGCTTGGGCGGCGGCCGGCCCGGGCGCGCTGCGGCGGCGCCGCGCTGCTCGGCGCGCTGGTTCCTGCGCCAGGCCGTCTCGACGGCATCCCAGTCGATGCCGGCATGCTCGGCGAAGGCGGCGTCCTCGCTGGCGACGACGGCGCGCTGCAGGTTGGGCGAGATGCGCTCGCGATCGACCCAGGTCTGGCTCCAGTCGATGCGATGGCGCTCGACCAGCAGACGCCAGGCCTCGCTGCGCTGGAAACTCGTCGACTGCGGGTCGAGCACCCGCATCGCGGCGATGCGCAGCGCGAACACCAGCTGCAGCGCCAGCGCGCTCAGCAGCAGCAAGGCGGCGCCGCGCAGCAGCTGGCGCGTCCAGGCGGGGGCGGTCATCGGGCAGTCACCGGCGGGTCAGCGTGCGGACAGCGAGGTCTGCAGGCTCTCGTCGCGCGTGAAGCGAAAGCGCGAGCTGACGACGATCTGGTCGGCCTGCGCCCGCATGGCCGGGCTGAACGCGCCGAAGGGCGCCGCGGCGCGCACGATGGCGACGGCCCTGGCGTCGAGCACGCGCGAGCCGGACGGACGCACGATCTCGGCGTCGACGACGCGGCCGAGCGCATCGACGGTGACGTTCATCACCAGCTCGCCGTAGAGCTTGCGGCCGCGGTATTCGGGGAAGTCGCGCGTGCCGCGCTCCTCGATGCGGCGGCGCAGGCCGTCGTAGTACAGCGCATAGGTCTCCTCGCGCGTGGCCGGGCTGATGTAGCGTTTGCGCGGGCGCGCATTCTCCTCGTTGACGCGCTTTTCGATCTCGGCGAGCTGGCGCAGCAGCTGGCGGCGATGCTCCTCGCGCTCGGGTTCCTCGGCTTCGCTGCTCGCGCGGCGCGGTTCGGGCGGCGGCAGCGCCGCGGCCTCGCGCCGCAGCAGCGCGAGCAACTGCTGCTGCTCGTGCTGCAACTGCTCGATGCGGCGGCGCGCCTCGTCGCCGGCGTCGCCGAGCTCGGTGGCGGCCGCCAGCGGCAGCGGCGAGCTGGCGCGCCCGCTCTCGGCGCTGCCGCCGCCGGCCAGGCTGGCCTGCGCGATCGCCTGCGCCTGCGCCGGCCGCTCGCTGCTGCGCGCGTTGACCAGGATCACCTCCAGCGGCGTGTCGCGGAACACGCGTTCGAAGCGCTCGGGGTCGACCAGGCGCACCGTCAGCAGCGCGCCGTGCACGGCGGCCGAGAACAGCAGCGCCCAGTGCAGCACGCTGAGCCGGCGAAGGTGGGCGCGCAGCGGCATGGCGATGCGCGGCCGCTTCAGAGCCTGTGAAGACATGAATCGCGGGCGTGATTCATACCTTCACGGGCTCTCAGGCGTCGGCAGCCGCGCCGGCGGCGCCGTCCGCGCGCTCCGCGCTCTGCGTGCCGCCCGCGGCGGCAGGCTGGGCCGGCGCGGCGGCGTCCGCCTCGAGCGGGGCCGGCGCGGCGTCGTCCACCTCGAGCGCCAGATGCACCGTGCTGGCGGCGGCGGCCTCGGCCTCCTCCTCGGCCTCGGCCTCGTCCTCGACCGCCGCGGCGCCTTCTTCCAGGCGCGCCGCCAGCGTGGCGTGCACGTCGAGCGTCAGCAGGTCGAGGCCGTTGATGCGCAGCCGCACGCGCGCGCCGCGCGCCAGCGCCTCGGTGCCGACCAGCGGCAGCACGAGCGGCAGCGTCTCGGCGCGCACCAGGCCGGGCTTGATCACCGTGGCGTCGAGTTCGGCCACGCGCTCCTGCTGCAGCCAGCGCAGCGTCCAGTAGCGCTCGATGCCCTGCTGGAAGGCGCCATAGGCGGCGTAGGTGGCGTCGAACGCCGCGATCAGCGCGAACAGCGCCGCGTCCCTGGGCTTGAACGGCGCGGCCAGCGCCGCGGCGCGGCCGTGGCGCACGCAGGCGATGAGCTGCCGCTGGTTCACGAGATCGACGCAGCGCCTGAGCGGTGAAGTCGCCCACAGGTACTGCGGCACGCCCAGGCCGGCATGCGGCAGCGCCTTGGTGCCCATACGCACCTTGATGCCGGGGGCCAGTCCGGCCTGGCTGCGGTAGATGCCCGGCACGCCCAGCTCGGCCAGCCAGCCGCCCCAGGTGCTGTTGGCCAGGATCATCGCCTCCGAGACGATCAGGTCGAGCGGCGCGCCGCGCCGGCGCGGCTCGATCGCGACGCGCTCGCTGCCGTCGGGTTCGCCGTCGTCGGCGCGGTCGAGGCGGAACGCGTAGTCGGGCCGCGTGAAGGTCTCGGGCTTGCCGCGCACCTGCTCGCGCCGCGCCTTGAGCGCGCGCGCCAGGCGCAGCGCGAAGCCGAGCTCGCGCGCGAACGCAAACGCGGCCGGCGCGTCGCCGGCGAGCGCCTCTTCGGTGACGAGCGCATCGCATTCGTCGTGGCGCAGATTGACGGCGATGGGCACGCGCTCGATGCGCGTCTCGTGGCCGCGCGGCTCGAGCGTGGCCTCGTCGATGGTGACGTACAGGCTGAGCGCCGGGCAGTCGCGGCCGGCGTCGAGCGTGTAGGCCTGCACCACGTCCTCGGGCAGCATGGTGATCTTCCAGCCCGGCATGTAGACGGTCGACAGGCGTTCGCGCGCCGCCTTGTCCAGCGGCGAATCGGGCGCGATCGCCAGGCCCGGCGCCGCGATGTGGATGCCCAGCACCACGCTGCCGCTGCCCAGGCCCTGCAGCGACAGCGCGTCGTCGATCTCGGTCGTCGACGAGTCGTCGATCGAGAACGCCTGTACCGCGGCCAGCGGCAGCGCCGGCGGCGGCGCCGGCACCTCGTGCGCGGCGAAGCCGGCGCCGGCGGGGAACTGCTCGTGGAGGAAGCGCCGCCAGTGGAACTGGTAGGCGCTCGCGATCGCGCCGGCGCGCGCCAGCAGCGCCAGCGGCGCCATCTGCGCGCGGCGTGCCGCCTCGACCACCGCCTTGTACTCGGGCGCGTTCTTGTCGGGCCGGAACAGGATGCGGTAGAGCTGCTCGCGCACCGGCTCCGGGCAGCGGCCGGCCGCCAGTTCGCCGGCCCAGGCGTCGATCTGCTCGGCGATGCGGCGCTTGCGCTCGATCGCCGCCAGCGCCGCCTTCACCGTTTCCTCGGGCGCCTTGCGGAACAGCCCCTTGCCGACGCGGCGGAAGTAATGCGGCGCCTCGGCCAGGCGCAGCAGCGCCGCCGCTTGCTTGGCGGCGCCGGCCTGGGCTTCGAAGTATTCGCGCGCCAGCTCGGCGAAACCGAAGTCGCCCTCGGGCGCGAACTGCCAGGCCAGGTCGAGGTCGATCTCGGCGGCGTGCGCATGCGCGTGCGCGAGCAGCTCGGCCGGTGCCGGCTGCTCGAAGCGCAGCATCACCTGCGCGGCCTTGACCTTGACGCGCCGGCCCGAATCGAGCTCGACCTGCAGCGAGGTCGCGGCGTCTTGCAGCACGCGGCCGGCGTGGAACTTGCCCGCGTCGTCGAAGAGGACGTACATGGGTGCGATTGTCGGGGCTTTGGGGCGCCGGCGGCCCGCGGCGCGGCGGCCGGCCGGCGCGCGGCGGCTTCAGGTCTTCACGCGCTCCCCGGTGCCTGTGCAGGCCTGGATCGGGCGTGACTCATGTCTTCGCAGGCGCTGCGTCGCACAGCCGCAGGAAGCGCAGCACGGCGGGCAGGTGCTGCTCGAAGTCCGACAGCGTGTGGTCGCTGCCTTCGAGCAGCAGGATCTGCGCGCCCGCATAGCGCGCCGCCGCTTCCCGCCAGTCGAGCAGCTCGTCGCCCTTGGCGACGACGGCGAAATAGCGTTCGGGCCGCGTGATGCGCGCCGGCGCGAGCGCGCGCAGCGCGTCGATGAACTCGGCGCCGAACTGCAGCGTGACGCTCGCATCGTGGTACGCGCGCAGCTCGCCGACGTAGGCGGCGAGGTCGCGTGCCGGGTCGACTGCGGGATTGAGCAGCACGGCCGGGCAGCCCAGGCGCTCGGCCAGCACGCCGGCGTAGAAGCCGCCGAGCGAGCTGCCGACGACGGCCATCGTGTCGCGCGGCCAGCCGGCCAGGCCGTGCTCGAGCAGCTCGAGCGCGGCGCGCGGCGATGCCGGCAGCTGCGGGCACCACCAATGCACGGCGGCGGCGTGCGCGTCGAGCCAGGCCTGCAGACGGCGCGCCTTGAACGACTGCGGCGACGAGCGGAAGCCGTGCAGGTACAGCAGATGCGTCGGCGGCGCGGCCGCGCCCGGCGTCGTCGAGGGCATGCAGGCGGCCCGACTTCGCTCACACGCCGGGTTTGACCACCGACGCGCGCAGCGCCTCGGCCAGTGCCGTCTGGCTGTCGGCCAGGTGCGCGCGCGCCGTCGTCGTCCAGCCCTGGGCGGCGAGCGCGGCCTTGAGCTGCGCGGCCAGCCGCAGCGCCACCTGGCGGTGCGCGGCGCGCACGTCGGCGGCCAGCGGCGAGGCCGGTCGCAGCAGCGCGGCGGCCAGGCGCCTGAGGTGCTCGCGCTGCAGGTTGCGGCGCAGCGCATCGATCGCACCGGCCTTGCCCGCGAGCTCCGACCAGGTGGCCGCGGCCAGGCGCTGCTGCACTTCGGCGTAGCCGAGCAGCGCGCCCGGATCGGCCACTTTCGCCTCGGCGTCGGCCAGGCGCAGCGCGACGCCGTCGGCCATCAGCGTGTCGAGCGCGCCGCGCTGGATCGCCAGCACCGCGCTCGGCAGGCTGAAGTCGGTGTCGGCCGGGCGGCCGCGCAGGCGGTCGAACTGCTCGGCGCCGAGCCGGCTCATGAACTGCGGCTCGAAGCGGAAGCTGCCGCTGGCGAACACGCCGTCGAGCAGCGCGTCGAGGGCGGCGCGCTGCGTGCCGGCCGGCACCGGGGCGAACAGGGCCTTGTTGGCGCCGGCCAGCGCGCGCGAGGTGTACACGCCGCCCACGTAGTTCGCCAGCAGCGGCACCGACTGGGCGAAGCGGTTCAGGCCGCGCTGCAGATTGCGGCGGTAGACCGTGAGGTCGTCGTCGGCCGGCAGCGCACGCGCCTGCGTCAGCGTCCACAGCTCGCGGCCGAGCTGCATCTGGCGCCGCGCGTAGGCGAGCGGGTCGTCGCTCAGGTCGAAGCGATTGACCAGCGGGTCGCCGATCACGGTGTCCTCGTCGGTGCCGTAGACGAGCGCCGGATCGCGCTCGGAGCGCGCGGCGAGCGCGGCCAGGCCGGCCTTCTCGTCGGCCGGCGCGAACGCGCGGTAGCCGTACTCGATGGCCCAGTAGTCGTAGGCGCCCAGGCCGTGCATGTGGTAGTCGGCGACGCGCTCGTCGCGCAGCGGCACGTTCGGCGGGTTGTAGTCCATCACCGAGTTGGACACGCCGTGCTCGTGCGTGAAGGCCGGGTCGCGCAGCTCGGCGGCGCTGATGCCGGTCGAGGCCTTGAAGTTGTGCCGCAGCCCGAGCGCATGCCCGACCTCGTGCACCACCACCGCCTTCAGGCCGTTGCGCACGTAGCGCTCGGCCTCGGGGCCGTTCGGGTCGAAGCCGCCGCGCAGGGCCATCAGCTCGAAGCCGAAGGCAGCCTGCTCGAGCGCGTCGCTGGCGTAGCTGCATGCGCTGCCGTCGAGCGCCGCCGCGCCGGCCAGGCGCGGCTCGGTGTCGGCCAGCGCCAGGCGGTCGAAGCGCACCCAGTTCTCGGGGATGATGGCCGCGCCGCGCAGGATCTCGCCGCTGCGCGGGTCGCTCTGCGAAGGCCCGACGGCCATTGCGCCGGGGCCTTCCATGGCGAACCAGCGCACGGCCAGCAGGTGCGCGCCCTCGAGCGTGGTCCAGTCGGCGTCGTCGCTTTGCTGCTCGACGGCCAGCGCGTTGCGCCAGCCCGCGCGCTCGAAGGCCTTGTTCCACTCCAGGACGCCTTCGCGCACGGTGGCGCGCCACTTCTCGGGGATGTTGCGGTCCAGCACGACGCGGATCGGCACCTTGGGCTCGGAGACCTCGGCCGCCGGGTCCTTCTTCTCGAGCCGCCAGCGCTTGATGTAGTGCGCGCGGCGGTCGCCGGCGAACTCGTTGCCGAAGTCGACGAAGGCGTCGGTGAAGTAGCCCACGCGCTGGTCGGCCAGACGCGGCGGCATCGGCGTGGCGGGCAGCGGCGCGAACGTGTACGCCAGGCCGAGGAAGAAGCTGCGCGCGTCGGGCACCATGCGCGGCGGGTTGGGCAGCGCGGCCGGATTGGGCGGCGGCGCGCCGGGCGCGAGCACGGGCGGCGCGGGCAGCTTGGGCACCGCGAAGTGCAGCCGCAGCGTGAGCGAGGTGCCTTCGCTGCCGGTGCGCGTGCGCTCGATCGAGCTGTTGCCGCGGTCCAGCCCGTAGGGCATGCGGAACATCGCCTCGATCGGGGTCTGCACGCCCGCCAGGTCGCCGCCGAGCAGCGCCATGGCGTCGACCAGCAGCGAGTTGCGCTGCGGATGCGGCGCGGCGGCCAGCGGCGCGGCCGCGAGCAGGCTGTCGGAGTAGCTCTCGGCGACGGCGCGCGCCAGCGGCGTGCCTGCGGGCGCACGCGCGTGCTGGTTGCGCGCCACCAGCTGCACCGTGTTGCCGACGCGGCGCAGCACGACGATCTGGTCGTTCGGCATCAGACCCGGCAGCAGGAAGCCCACGCCCAGGCCGGAGGCGAGCGAGGCGCCGAAGAACATCGGCTGCTCGAGCCGCTCGGCCGGGATCTCGAGCCAGGTCTTGTCGTCGCGCGTCCACAGCGTGAGGTAGCCGGCCGCGCTCTTGGCGTCGCGCGTGACTTCGGCGAACGGCGGCGGCGTGCCGGGGACGGGCGGGCGCGCCGCGGTCGGGCCGGAGGCGGCGGCCGAGCCGGAGGCGGAGGCGGCGCGCGCGGCCGCAGCGACCGGCAGCGAACCCGGCTGGGCCGCAGGCTGCGCCACCGACGGGTCTGCGGGTGCCGCAGCCGCGCCCGGAGCGCTCGGCGCGGCGCAGGCGCCGAGCAGCGCGACGGCGGCGATCGCTGCCAGCATGGGCAAGGGCCCTGCGGCGGCAGCGTGCCGGACAGGGGTGGACGAGGCAAGCGGACGAACCATGGCGGGACCGGTGGGCGAAAGCGTGGGGGAGGAGGTTACCGCGGTCGTCATGCGGCCGTCATGCGGCGGTCGTGCGGCGGTCATGCGGCCGTCGTGCGGCCGGGGTCCCGGGGGCGCGCCTGCGCGCCGGAAGGCCTGCGCGCACGCCGGCGCGCGCGGCGCCCTTCAGCGCGGGCGCGGCGCCGCCGCCAGCGCCGCGAGCAGCTTGTCGTGCACGCCGCCGAAGCTGCCGTTGCTCATGCACAGCACGTGATCGCCGGCGCGCGCGGCACGCACGACGGCCTCGACGAGCGCCGGCACGCTGTCGACCACCACGGCTGCGGCGCCCATCGGTGCCAGCGCCTCGCGCGCGCTCCAGCCGTACTCGCCCTGCAGGCAGAACGCGAGGTCGGCCTGCTCGAGGGCCCAGGGCAGCCGCGCCTTCATCGTGCCCAGCTTCATCGTGTTCGAGCGCGGTTCGAACAGCGCCAGGATGCGCGGCGCGTCGGCGCCGGGCGGCGCGGCGCGGTCGAGCTTGCGGCGCAGGCCGTCGATCGTCGTGCGCATCGCGCTCGGGTGGTGCGCGAAGTCGTCGTAGACGCGCACGCCGGCGGCCTCGCCGCGCAGCTCCAGGCGCCGGCGCACGTTGTCGAAGCCGGCCAGCGCCGCCGCGGCCGCTTCGGGTGCGACGCCGGCGTGCTCGGCCGCGCCGATCGCCGCCAGCGCGTTCAACTGGTTGTGCTCGCCCAGCAAGTCCCACTCGACGCGGCCGAGCCGCAGGCTGCCGCGCAGCACGTCGAAGGCCTCGGGCTCGCCGCGCGCGCTCAGGCCGCCGGGCTCCTCGCGCCGCGTGCCGAAGCGCTGCACCTCGCTCCAGCAGCCGCGCGCGAGCACGCGCGCCAGCGCCTCGTCGCGCGCGTTGACGACGAGGCGGCCGCTCGCCGGCACCGTGCGCACCAGGTGGTGGAACTGCGTCTCGATGGCCGCCAGGTCGGGGAAGATGTCGGCGTGGTCGAGCTCGAGGTTGTTCAGGATCGCCGTGCGCGGCCGGTAATGCACGAACTTGCTGCGCTTGTCGAACAGCGCCGTGTCGTACTCGTCGGCCTCGATGACGAAATGGCGGCCGCTGCCCAGGCGCGCCGAGACGCCGAAGTTGCGCGGCACGCCGCCGACCAGGAATCCGGGCTCCAGGCCGGCGCTTTCGAGGATCCAGGCCAGCATCGCCGTCGTCGTGGTCTTGCCGTGCGTGCCGGCCACCGCCAGCACGTGGCGGCCGTGCAGCACCTGCTCGGCCAGCCACTGCGGCCCGCTCGTGAAGCGCGCGCCGGCGTCGAGGACGGCCTCCATCAGCGGGTTGCCGCGCGTGACGACGTTGCCGACGACGAACACGTCGGGCGCGAGCGCCATCTGGTCGGCCGCGAAGCCCTCGATCAGCTCGATGCCGAGCGCACGCAACTGCTCGCTCATCGGCGGGTAGACGCCGGCGTCGCAGCCGGTGACGCGATGCCCGGCCTCGCGCGCCAGCGCCGCCAGGCCGCCCATGAAGGTGCCGCAGATGCCGAGGATGTGCAGGTGCATGCGGACGATTCTAGGAAGCCTCCACGCCCGCCAGACGCGTGCGCAGCGCGGCCAGCCGCTCGGGCCAGTCGGGCTCGGGCTGCGCATTCGCCAGTGCCACCGGCTCGAGGCCCGGCAGCAGCGACGCCGCTTCGGCCACCTGCCCCAAATCGGCCAGGCACTCGGCGAGCGCGAAGCGCACCTGCTGCGCCTGCGGCAGCGAGAGCTCGCCGATCGTGCCGAGGCGCGCGAGCGCATCGCGCAGCAAGGGCTCGGCGTCGGCCGCGCGGCCGGCGCGGTGCAGCGCTTTGGCGCGTTGCGTCTGCACGGTGATCACGTAGCTGCTGCCGTCGCCCATCAGCGCGGCGTAGCCGGCCTGCACGGCGGCCCAGGTGGCGGCCGCGCGTTCGAACGCCGCGCGCGCGAAATGCAGCTCGGCCAGCATGTCCAGCGCCGTCAGCGTCTGCCGGTGCTCGGCGCCGAGCGCCGCAGCCAGGCCGTCAGCGGCGGCTTGCAGCGCGGCCTCGGCGTCGGCGTGGCGGCCCAGGCGCACCAGCACGCTGCCCAGGCCCACTTGCGTGTAGAGCGTGCGCGCGTGGCCGGCGCCGAGGCGCCCGCTCTGCTCGCCGAGCAGGCGCCGGTACAGCGCCTCGGCCTCGTCGAGCCGGTTCACGAGGCGCAGGTTGTCGGCGAGCGCGAACAGCACCTTGTCGCGCACCGGTGCTTCCTCGGCCGTCATCGGTTCGATCAGCGCAAAGGCTTCCTCCAATTCGGCGAGCGACTGCTCGAAGGCGAAGGTGCCGGCGGTGAGCCACGAACGGACGAACAGCATGCGTGCGCGCAGCAGCGGCGCCTGGCTCGCCGGCGGGCCGGCATCGGCCTCGACCTCGGCGAGCACGCGCGCGGCTTCGTCGAGCGCCGACAGTTGCACCAGGTCGAACGCAAGCCTGAGCCGCGCTTCTTGCAGCGCGGCCATCGTGTCGGCACGCTCGTCGGCCGGCCGCTCGGGCGCGGAAGCGGCTGCCTTCGCTGCGGCCAGCGCGGCCACCGCGCGGCGCCCCGCCGCCGCGGCCTCCTGCGAGCGCGACAGCTCCGACAGCGCCGCCTGCATCGCCGCGTGCAGCCCGCCGCGGATGCCGACCGGCAGCGCCGAATATTGCGTGTCGATGACCGAGGCCGCGTGCGCGACCGCCTCGGCCACCGTCACGTCGGCGCGGCCGCTCGCGGCCGGGTTCGCGGCGCCGATCAGGTCCTCGCGCAGCAGCCGGTTCAGCGCCAGCGCGTCGGCGTTGCGGCGCTCGAGCGCGGCGATCTCGGCGCGCTGGCGCTCGAGCGCGGCGCGGGCGGCTTCGGCCTCGCGCGGCGCGGCGCTCGGGCAGCGCGCGCAGCCGCGCGGCCAACTCGCCGGCGCTCGCGAGGCGGCGCGCGGGGTCGATGTCGGTGGCCAGCGCAATGTCCTCGCGCAGCAGCGCGTCGTCGATGTCGCGCTCCCAGCCCGGCGCGAGCGGCCGCCTCAAGTCGCCGACGACGAGCTGGAACAGCATCACGCCGAGCGCGAACACGTCGGCGGCCGGGCTGGCCTCGGCGCCGGCCAGGCGCTCGGGCGCGATGTAGTAGGGCGCGCCCGAAGCGGTGTCGCCGGCCGCGAGCGTGAGCCCCAGGCGCGTGACGCGCAGGCGGTCGAGCTGCGCGGGGTCGAGCAGCCGCGCGCTGCCGAAGTCGACGAGGCGGATCGGCGTGCTGCCGTCGGGCCGCGGCGCGAGCAGCACGTTGGCGGGCTTGAGGTCGGTGTGCAGCACGCCGGCGCCGTGCGCGGCGGCCAGCGCATCGGCGATGCATAACGCCAGGGCGAGGCGGCCGGGGCGCGCCAGCGCGTCCAGGCGGCGCGCGCCGCCGGGCGCGGCCGCGGCGGCCCAGGCGTCGAGGTCGTCGCCGCCATAGGCCGATTCGAGCCAGTACGGCGGCTCGTCGAAATTGGCGTCGAGCAGGCGCACGATGTCGTCGCGCTCGCCGAGCGCGCGCCGCAGCACGCGCGAGATGGTCCACTCGCGCTTCAACGCCGCGAGGCCTTCGCCGTCGGTCGCGAACTTGAAGACGCGGCGGTCGCCGGTGCGCGGCTGCTCGGCCAGCCAGGTCTCGCGCCGGCCGCCCGAGCCGCCCGGCCCGAGCTGCCGCAGCAGCCGGTGGCCCGCGCGGCCCGGCACCGGGCGGCCGGCGGCGAGCCCGGCCGCGGCCGCATCGCCCGCGGCGCGGCGCCGGCCGACCGCGATGCGCTCGAGCGGCCCGTCGAAGCGGTAGCCGACGCGCGGCACCGTGACGATGCGCGCCGCGTGCGCCGGCCCGAGCGCCGCGCGCAGCTTGGCCGCGGCGTTGGCGAGCACGGCGTCGCCGGTGGCGCGGTCGTTCCACACGGCGTTGAAGATGCGCTCCTTGCTCACCACCTCGCCGGGCGTCGCGAGCAGCAGCGCCAGCAGCATCAGCGGCTTGTGCTGCAGCACGGCCGGGCGGCCCGCGACGCGCAGCTCGAGCCGCGCTTCGTCGAACTCGGCCTCCCCGAAGCGGAAGCGGTGCAGGGGGGCGGTCATCGGGCCAGGTTGTTCGGCATGCGGCGGCGGGCTCGCGACCGAGTGTGCCAGAGCGCTAAACGTGGGAGTGCGCGCCGAAGTGAGGACTCGGTGATGTGCGGGAGAGGACTTGCCGCCGCGCTTGCGATGTGATGGCGCTCAAGCGCCGCCGCGGCGCGCGGGCACGGGGCTCGCGCCGCCGGGCGGCATCGGAACCCGAGGAGAGAACGAAGATGCGTTGGATGGCGATCGTCCTGGCGGCCTCCGTGGCCGTCGCTTCTGCGGGGTGCAGCACCCTCAGCACCGGCACGAAGTTCAACAACGAGTACGTCGCGAGCATCAAGCGCGGCACCACCACCAAGGCGGAGATCCGCCAGAACCTCGGCGCGCCGGCGTCGGTGAGCAACACCTCCGACGGCGAGGTCTGGACCTATCAGTACACCGACGGCGGCAGCTACTTCAACATGGTCGGCTCGGCCTTCGGGCTGACCTCGCAGAAGATCAACATGCAGATGCTGACGATCATGTTCAACGGCGAGCGCGTCAAGGACTTCACCCACACGGTGCAAAGCGGCTCGTGAGGGAGGCGATGGGCGCGAGGGCCAGAGCGCGAGCTTCGCCGTCACCGCCACCGGAGACGCGCCGCTGGCCTACCAGTGGGAGCTCGACGGCAGCGACGCGGCCGGCGCGACCGCCGCGACCTGGACCTTCGTACCGAAGCGCGTCACCATCGCCGCCGGGTCGAGCAAAGGCCTCGAGGTTCCCCTGCCCCAGGGCGTGCAGCGCTACGCGCTGCATTGGTACACCGGCCCGGCGCTGCTCGCGACGGCGGCGGTTTTCATCGCCTGGTTCTTCGCGGTCTTCATGGTGCCCGTGCGCCAGGGCTGAACGCTGAACGCATCGCGCTGGGGAACATCCTCTCCCGCTGCCGCGACCTGCTGTTCTAATCGAGCGACCGGCAACGACGGAGCAAAGCGATGTGAAACTTCCTCTCCAGCCTGGGCTGGCTGCTGTTTTGGGTGGTGGTCGTGCTGGCCGCCATCGCGCTGTATTCGTACAACACGCTGCAGCGCAAGGCGCAGGCGATCAAGGAGCAGGCGTCCAACGTCCAGATTGCGATCAGCAAGAAGCTCTCGCTGATCAACCAGCTCATCGACGTGGTGCGCAACTTCCAGGAAGGCGAGCAGTTCACGCACCTGAAGATCGCACAGGACAGCAGCAACAGCAGCCTGATGTCGGCCTACCAGCAGTCGGGCACGCTGCTGACCTCGCTGCAAGGCGTGGCGCAGCGCTTCCCCGAGCTGCGCGCGAGCGAGCAGTACCATCGGCTCGTCGACAGCATCCAGCACTGCGAGGCCGACATCCAGGGCCAGCGCGAGGCCTACAACGCGCGGGTGCGCGACTACAACTCGACCTGTTTGTCCATCCCCACCGTCTTCGTCGCGCGGCTGCTGGGCTTCTCGAGCGCGCCCTACCTGGAGTTCGACGTGAGCGGCGCGAACCAGGTCACGACGCTGAAAGACTTCAAGACCGACGACGGCGAGCGCTTGCAGCAGTTGCTCGCCGGCGCCGGCGGCCGGCTGGCCAGCGCCGGCAAGCTGATCGTCAGCCAGGCGGCCGACGCCGGCCGGCAGATCGCCGGCAGCGTGAAGGAAGCGGCGCAGGCGCAGACGCCGGCCGAGCCGGGTTACTTTTTCGTGATGCCGGGCGGCGTGCCCGAAGGGCCGGCGACGTTGGACCAGATCCGCGCGGCGATGGCCGGCCGGCCCGATGCGGCCGGCGTGAAGATCGCCCGCGCGGGCAGCAGCGAGTGGCAGCCGCTGCCTCCGGCTTGAGCGCGCGGACGATCAGGAGGATGACTCGAGGTCGAGCGGCTCCGATCGCACTACGATGGCCGCCTGGTGCGCCTGGCCCCGAGCCGCCATGAAAGCCCTCGACCGCATCACCATCGACCCGCAGATCGTGAACGGACAACCCACGATCCGCGGCATGCGGCTCACGGTGCGCCGCGTGCTGCAGATGCTGGCCGTCTACCCCGACTGGCAGCAGTTGCGCACCGAGTACCCGGAGCTCGAACTCGAGGACGTGAAGCAGGCGCTCGAGTTCGCGGCGCGCAGCGTTCCCGACGAGATTTCGCTGACTGACTGCACGCGCTCGCAGTCGATCTTGCGTAACGGCCGCGCGTCATTGGGTTGGTGACGTGCGGGCCTCGACCGCGGGCGACGAGGCGGCAAAGGGCTGTGCGGGCAGGGCGCGGCGCTTATGTTCGGCGGGCCCTCGCTGACGCTCGGACCTTCCCTGCGCTGCTCACTCTTGTGGCCTGCGCGCGGAACTCGTTGCACTCGCTGCGCTCGTGCCACTCGGACAGCCGCGCGAGTCAGTTGACGAAGCGCGTGAGTACACGCGCAGGCCACAAGAGCTGCGCTGCTCGGCGCCTCTCGTGCGCGCCGCGCCCTGCCCGCACAGCCCTTTGCGGAAGCGGTGGTGGTGCTCGAAGACTTGTCTAACGCCACCGTGCGTGGTGCCCGCGGCCTTGCTCGCGCCTACTCGCCGGCGGGCCGCTCATCGCCGTCGAACCACGGCGCGTCGGGGCCTGTGGCCGTCGCGCCGCCGACGGGGTAGCTGGCCGGCGCGCGGCAGAGCAGGCGGCGCGCGGTGACGTGGCCGGCGCCCAGGCGCTCGGCGACGACGGCCAAGCCGTCGGCATCGCGCGCGGTCGGCGACGCGGTCCACTTCGCCTCCATCAGCTCGAAACGGCCGCCGCGGTGGATGACGAAGTCGGCCTCCTTGTCGCGGTCGCGGTAGTAGGCGAGCGTGCCCGCTTCGCCGGTGGCGGCGCGACGCTTGCGCAGCTCGGCGAACGCGAAGGTCTCCCACACGGCGCCGGCATAGGGCGAGCGCGCCAGCTCGTCGGCATCGCGGATGCCCAAGAGCCACACGAGCATGCCCACGTCGCCCCAGTACAGCTTGGGCGTCTTCACCAGTGAACGCGTGCGGTTCGAGAACCACGGTTCGAGCAGGAACACCTGGTTCGACGCGATCAGCGCCGAGAGCCACGCGTTCGCCGTCGGCCCAGAGACGCCGACGTCGCGCCCCAGCTCGGCCTTGTTCAGAAGCTGCGCCGAGCGCAGCGCGCAGGCGCGCACGAAACGCTCGAAGTCGCGCAGGCTGCCGACGTTGACCAGCGAGCGCACGTCGCGTTCGAGGTAGGTCGCGAGGTACGAGCGGTAGTACTCGGCGGCGTCGAGCGTGCGTTCGGCCCACAGCTCGGGATAGCCGCCGCGCAGCAGCACGTCCTCGATGCGCACGTCGGGGTGGGCCGCATGGATCTCGCGCCACGACAGCGTCTCGAGCTCGAGCACCGCGGCGCGGCCGGCGAGCGACTCGGAGACGTGTTCGAGCAGCGTCAGCTTCTGCGAGCCGGTGAGCAGGAAGCGGCCTTTGTCGCGGCGGTGCGCGTCGACGTCGGCCTTGAGGTGGCGGAACAGGCCCGGCGCGTACTGCACCTCGTCGACGATCAGCGGCGCCGGCCAGCGCGCGAAGAACTCGGCCGGCGCGTCCTCGGCCAGCGCGGCATCAGCGGGCAGGTCGAGCGTGACGAAGCGGTGCTGCGGGAACTGGTGGCGCAGCAGCGAGGTCTTGCCGGCCTGGCGCGCGCCGGTGAGCACGACGACCGGCCGCTCGGCGGCCAGGCGTTGCACGCGGGCGTGGATGTCGCGGGCGATCCACATGATTGCAAATTCTAAAGTCGGACTTTATTTTTTGCAAAATGCGGATTTCGACGATGCAAAGCCGGCACCGGCGGCACCGGGGCCGCCGCGCGCGCCAGGGACGAGCCTCGACGGGCTCGGGACTCGGGCCTGTTCTTGGCGTGCTACGCGCGCGCCAGCGCCGCGAACGCCTCTTGCGCCGCCTTCACGGTGGACGCGATGTCGGCTTCGGTATGCGCCGACGAGACGAACCCCGCCTCGTACAGCGCCGGGGCGAAGTACACGCCGCGCTCGAGCATGGCGTGGAAGAAGCGGTTGAAGTGCTCCTTGTCGGTGGCCATCACCTGGGCGTAGTTCTGCGGCAGGCGCTCGGCGAAGAAGAAGCCGAACATGCCGCCTTCGCAGTCGCCCACGAGCGGCACGCCGGCCGCTTGCGCGGCCTGCACGAGGCCGTCGACCAGCGTGCGCGTGCGCGCCGCGAGCGCGTCGAAGAAGCCGGGCCGGGCGATCTCTTTCAGCGTCGCCAGCCCGCAGGCGGTGGCCACCGGGTTGCCCGAGAGCGTGCCGGCCTGGTACACCGGGCCCTGCGGCGCGAGCTGCTGCATCACCGCCGCGGGCCCGCCGAACGCCGCCAGCGGCATGCCGCCGCCGATGACCTTGCCGAAGACGAAGAGGTCGGGCCTGAAGCCGGGGATCAGCGAGGCGTAGTGGGCCTGCGCGCCGCCCAGCCCGACGCGAAAGCCCGTCATCACCTCGTCGAACACCAGCAGCGCGCCGTGGGCGCTGCACAGCGCGCGCAGCCGCTGCATGAAGGGCACGCTGGCGCGCACGAAGTTCATGTTGCCGGCGATCGGCTCGATCATCACGCAGGCGATCTCGCCGCCGTGGCGCTCGAAGGCCGCCTCGAGCTGCTCGACGCTGTTGAATTCGAGCACCAGCGTGTGCTGCACCACCTCCGGCGGCACGCCGGCGCTGGTCGGGTGGCCGAAGGTCGCCAGGCCCGAGCCCGCCTTGACCAGCAGCGCGTCGGCGTGGCCGTGGTAGCAGCCCTCGAACTTGACGATCCGGCTGCGGCCGGTGACGCCGCGCGCCAGCCGCAGCGCGCTCATGCCCGCCTCGGTGCCCGAGGAGACGAGTCGGATCTGCTCGACGCCCGGCACGAGCGCGATGATGGCCTCGGCCAGCTCGATCTCGCGCTCGGTGGGCGCGCCGAAGCTGAAGCCGTCGCGCGCGGCCTTCAGCACCGCCTCGAGCACGGCCGGGTGGCCATGGCCGAGGATCATCGGGCCCCAGGAGCCGATGTAGTCGATGCAGCGGCGGCCCTCGGCATCCCAGAAACAGGACCCCTGGGCGCGCGTCACGAAGCGCGGCGTGCCGCCGACGGCCTTGAAGGCGCGCACCGGCGAATTGACGCCGCCGGGGATGACGCGCTGGGCGCGCGCGAACAGCTCCTCGTTAGTGGACACGCCGCGCCGCTCCCTTGCCGTCCTTGCCGTTGCCGCCCGTGGGCTCGTCGGCCGCGGCGGCTTCGCCCGTGCCGCCCTCTTCGCCCTCGGCCGGCGGCAGGGCCCAGAAGAAGCGGTCGGGGACGATGTTGCCCATGCCGGGCCGGAAGCCCGCGTCCAGGCTCTGGTCGAGGAAGCCCAGCGCCTCGCTCACCGCCGGCTGCAGCTCGCTGCCCGAGGCCAGCAGCGCGGCCAGCGCCGCCGCCAGCGTGTCGCCGGCGCCGACGAAGGCGGCGTCGAAGCGCTCGAACTTCTCGCCGGCGATCGCACCCTGCGCCGAGGCGAGCACGTTGTCGATGTACTGCGGCGCGTCCTTGCCGCCCTTGCTCGCCAGCGCGATGCCGGTCACCAGCACGTAGCGCGTGCCGTGCTCGGCGGCGGCCACGGCCAGCTCGCGCGCCGAAGGGGGCCGCTCGCTGTCCCACTCGGGCAGCAGGAAGTCCTGCAGCGTCTTGTGGTTGCCCACCAGCACCTCGGTGGCCGGCAGGATGAGCTCGCGGAACGCGTCGAGGTAGGGCTGCGCCTGGTCGTCGTCCAGCCAGGCCAGCGCGGGTAGGTACGACACGAGCGGGATCTCGGCGTAGTCCGACAGCACCTCGGCCACCGCGCTCACCGTGTCGGCCGAGCCGAGGAAACCCACCTTCCAGGCCGCGACGTTGACGTCCTCCAGGATCGTGCGCGCCTGCTGCGCCACGGTGTCGGCGTCGAGCGCGTCTTGCTCGAAGATGTCGGCCGTGTCGCGCATGACGATGGCCGTCACCACCGGCAGCGCGTGCGCGCCCATCGCAGCGACGGTGGCGACGTCGCCGGCGAGGCCGCTGGCGCCGCTCGGGTCGCTGGCGTTGAAGCACATCACGCAGGCCGGCGCCGGGGGCTCGGCGAGCGGGTCGTCGGCCTGCGCGGCCGGGGCGGGTTCGGAAGTCATGGGCAGGGAGGTCGGAGGCGCTGTCGCGGCCGCGTCAACGGGCCGGCCGGAACCTCCAGCAGATTGTGAGCAACG
This sequence comes from Rubrivivax sp., assembly GCA_046348125.1. Classification (GTDB taxonomy): domain Bacteria; phylum Pseudomonadota; class Gammaproteobacteria; order Burkholderiales; family Burkholderiaceae_C; genus Rubrivivax. The sequence continues at coordinate 38,534 of JAXMEV010000015.1, read as the reverse complement.
GTGTGTAGGTCCTCACGAATCCTGGATTTTCGCCTAAGGTGCGTGGCTACAATGGCCGATCATTGTAGTGACGAGACCGTACCCCCCCCCCGTGAGCGAAGCGCAGACCTGGATGTGCCTGATCTGCGGCTGGATCTACGACGAGGCCACGGGTGATCCGGAGCACGGCGTCGCGCCCGGCACCGCCTGGGCCGACGTGCCGGCGAGCTGGACCTGCCCCGAGTGCGGTGCGCGCAAGGAAGACTTCGAGATGGTCAGGATCTGATCCGCGCTGCGCCTGCGCGTCGCGGCGGCGGGTCGAGGAGAGTTGCGCTTGGACACGCTGGTCGAAGCCCCCGGAACGAACGGCCCGGCGGGAGCCAAGGTGCTGGTGATCGACGACAGCAACACGATCCGGCGCAGCGCCGAGATCTTCCTGCGCCAGGGCGGCCACGAGGTCGTGCTGGCCGAGGACGGCTTCGACGCGCTGGCCAAGGTCAACGACCACGATCCGGAGCTCATCTTCTGCGACATCCTGATGCCGCGGCTGGACGGCTACCAGACCTGCGCCATCATCAAGCGCAATCCGCGCTTCGCGCGCGTGCCGGTGATCATGCTGTCGTCCAAGGACGGCCTGTTCGACAAGGCGCGCGGGCGCATGGTGGGCTCAGAGGAATACCTCACCAAGCCCTTCACGAAGGAGCAACTGCTGCGCGCGGTGGAGGCCTTCCGCCGCCACGCGGCCTGAACGGCCGCGCCGGACGCGCGAGGACTGCGACATGGCCATCCAGAAGATCTTGCTCGTCGACGACTCCAAGACCGAGCTGTTCCACCTCAGCCAGATCCTCGGCAAGCGCGGCTTCGCGGTGCGCACCGCCGAGAACGGCGACGAGGCGTTGCGCCGGCTGGCCGAGGACAAGCCCGACCTCATCTTGATGGACGTCGTGATGCCGGGGCAGAACGGCTTTCAGCTCACGCGCGCCATCACGCGCGATCCGCGCTGGGCCGACGTGCCGGTGATCATGTGCACCAGCAAGGGCCAGGAGACCGACCGCGTCTGGGGCATGCGCCAGGGCGCGCGCGACTACATCGTCAAGCCGGTCGACGGCGACGAGCTGCTGGCCAAGATCAAGGCCTTCGACTGACGATGGCCCGACGCGAAGCGCTGCGCGAACTGCAGAGCCGGCTTGCCGAGCGGCTGCAGCAGGCGCGTGCCGAGGCGCGCGGTGCGGCCTGGCTGGCCGTCGAGTGCGCCGAGCAGGGCCTGCTGCTGCCGCTTGCGGGCGCGGGCGAGATCTTCGCCGTCGGCACGGTGCTGCCGGTGCCGCACACGCAGCCCTGGTTCGCCGGCGTGACCAGCCTGCGCGGCAACCTGCACGGCGTGGTGGATCTGGCCGCCTTTCTCGGCCTGCGTGCGCCCCAGCCGGCCGGCTCGGTGCGCGAGCAGGCGCGGCTGCTCGCCCTGAACCCGGCCTGCGGCGCGCATTGCGCGCTGCTGGTCGATCGGCTGGCGGGTCTGCGCGCGGCCGATCAGATGCAGCCCGAGCCCGACGACGGCGCCGCCAAGCCTGGCTTCGCCGGTGCCGCCTGGCACGACGACGGGGGCCGGCGCTGGCAGGAGATCGACCTGGCCGCGCTCGCCTGTCACGAGCAGTTTCTGGGGATCGGGGCTTGAGGAGCCGCGCGCTTGCGCTCATCGGAGCGTCGGCCGCTGCCGCTGCCGATGGCGACCGCCGGCCGCACCTGCGGCGGTCCGCCCCTGGATCCGGCAGCCGAGAGCCGGTTGAATCGACGAGGTCGACATGAGCTTCCTGGACAAGATCAAGGCCAACGCGCGCGGCGCGCCGCACGCCGCATCGGAGCCTTTGCCGCCGTTCGACGAGCTGGCGCCGCCGGCCAATCCGATGGAGGCCACGGTGCGGCTGAGCCACCTGCAGGGGCCGGCCACGGTGACCGGCGCGCCGCGCGACTCGTCCATCATTTCCGAGGCGTCGCCGTCCGAGCTCGCCGGCGAGTACGGCGCGTCGCGTTCCCAGCGCGCCGTCGCGCCCGCCGCGAGCGGCCTGCCGATCATCGGCGGCTGGCCGGTGGCGCGGCAGCAGCGCGCGCTGCTGGTGGCGTTCGTCGTCGGGCTGCTGCTGCTGCTGGCCGCGGCGACGCTGGCGCTGGTCTCGGCCAACCGCAGCGCGGCGCAGGTGGCGGCGGTGGGCCAGGCGCAGACGCAATCGCAACGGCTCGCCAAGTCGGTGACGCAGGCCCTGGCCGGCAACGCCGCCGCCTTCGCCGAAGTGAACGACAGCGTCGGCACGCTGGCGCGCAACCTGCGCTCGCTCAAGACGGGCGAAGGCGAGGTCGCGGCGGTGCCCGACAGCGTGCAGGGCCGGATCGACGCGCTGCTGCCCATCGTCGACCGCGACGAGAAGGCGGCGCGGGCGGTGCTCGAGCAGCAGAAGGCCCTGACCCAGGCCGCCCAGGCGCTGCGCGAGATCGACCGCAAGGCGGCCGAGCTGCTCGGCACGGCCGAGATCGTGAGCACGCTCAAGCTGCAGGGGGGCGCGACGGCGGCCGAACTCGCCGCCGCGGGCCAGTTGGCGATGCTGACGCAGCGCATCGGCAAGAGCGCCGCAGAGTTCCTCGCTGCCGAAGGCGGCCGCGACGAGGCGGCGTCCGTGCTTGGCCGCGACCTGGGCACCTTCGGCGAGGTCGCGCAGGGCCTGCTCGGCGGCAGCGCCGAGCTGCGCCTGCCCGGCACGCGCGACGCGCAGCAACGCGAGCGCCTGCAGCAGCTGCTTGCCGGCTACGAGCAGATGCGCGGCGACGCCGGCGCCATTCTCGGCAACCGCCAGGGCCTGGCGGCGGCGCGCAAGGCGCGCGCCGAGATCGTGGCCGACAGCGAGCCGCTGCGCAGCGCGCTGGAGGGGCTGCAGCCCGCGCTCGCCGCGGCGGCCGGCTTTGGCGGCGCCCGGCTCGTCGTCGCGCTGATCGGCGCGCTGCTGCTGCTGGCGGCGGCTGCCGGGCTGCTGCGCGTGTTCGTCGTCGACCAGACCGGGCGCTCGCGCCTGGCCGAGACGCAGCGCCAGGAGGCCGAACGCCAGGAGCACGAGGCCAAGCGGGTCAACGACGCCAACCAGGCCGCCATCCTGCGCCTGATGAACGAGCTGCAGACGGTGGCGGAGGGCGACCTCACGCAGCAGGCCACCGTGACCGAGGACATCACCGGCGCCATCGCCGACTCGGTCAACTACACCGTCGAGGAGCTGCGCACGCTGGTGTCGCAGGTGCAGCACACGGTGGCGCGCGTCAACGACACCACGCAGCAGGTGGAGCAGACCTCGACCGAGCTGCTCGCCGCCTCGACCGAGCAGCTGCGCGAGATCCGCGAGACCGGCGAGTCGGTGCTGCAGATGGCCGGCCGCATCAACGACGTCTCGGCGCAGGCGCAGCAAAGCGCCCAGGTCGCGCACCGCTCGCTGCAGGCCTCGGAGTCGGGCCTGCACGCGGTGCAGAACTCGATCGGCGGCATGAATGCGATCCGCGACCAGATCCAGGAGACCTCCAAGCGCATCAAGCGCCTGGGCGAGAGCTCGCAGGAGATCGGCGAGATCACCGAGCTGATCTCCGACATCACCGAGCAGACCAACGTGCTGGCGCTCAATGCCGCCATCCAGGCCGCCAGCGCCGGCGAGGCCGGGCGCGGCTTCTCGGTCGTGGCCGAGGAGGTGCAGCGCCTGGCCGAACGCTCGGGCGACGCCACGCGCCAGATCGCCGCCATCGTGCGCACCATCCAGACCGACACCCAGGACGCGGTGGCGGCGATGGAGCGCAGCACGCAGGGCGTGGTCGAGGGCGCGCGCCTGTCCGACGCCGCCGGCGCGGCGCTGGCCGACATCGACCGCGTCACGCGCCAGCTGGCCGAGCTGATCGAGCGCATCGCCGAGCAGACCAACCGCGAGGCCGATTCGGCCAACGTCGTGGCGGCCAACATCCAGCACATCTTCGCCGTCACCGAGCAGACCTCGGAGGGCACGCGTTCGACCGCGCACATGGTGCGCGAGCTGGCGCGCAGCGCCGAGGAGCTGCGCACCTCGGTGGCGCGTTTCAAGGTCGCCTGAGAGCCTGTGAAGACATGAATCACGCCCGCGTGGGGCCCCAGAAAGGGCCCAATCTAGGCGCGAAGCGCAGCCGGGGTTGGGCCCCGGCGAGGCTTCGCAACGACGAGTGGGCCCTTTCTGGGGCCCCACCCGCAGGGCAGGGGTGCCAAAGGGCGCTGCGCGGCGTTGCAACGCTGGCGCGGGCGGCCAGCCCGCGCTGCGCGTTGCGCCTTGCCCAGCGCCCTTTGGCACCCTGCGCGGGCGCGATTCATGTCTTCACAGGCTCTGAGCCGGCACCGCGAGCGCCCGCGCACGAGCCCGAGCATGGCCACCGACAGCCGCCCAGCCCGCAGCCCCGGCGCCTTGCCCGGCGACGACCTGAGCGCCCTCGCCTGGGTGCAGGGCGAGCTGCGCCGCTCGCTCGAAGCCGCGCACAAGGCGCTGCGCCGGCACCTGAAGGAGTCCGAGGCGCTCGGCGGCTCGGACGTCGACGTCGTCGATCCGTCGGTGCTGCGCGCGGCACGCGCGCAGATACACCAGGGCGTGGGCGCACTCGAGCTCGTGGGCATGCCGGCCGTGGCGCGCGTGCTGCGCGCCAGCGAGGCGGCGGTGCAGCGCCTGGCGGCGCGGCCGGCGCTGGTCGACGCCGCCGCGGTCGGCACCGTCGAGCGCGCCTCCTTCGCGCTGCTCGACTTCATCGCGCGCCAGCTCGCCGGCAAGCCGGTGTCGCCGGTGCTGCTGTTCCCCCAGTACCGCGCCGTGCAGCAGCTGGCGGCGGCCGACCGCATCCATCCGGCCGACCTGTGGCCGCTCGACTTCCAGTGGCACGAGCTGCCGGCCGAGCCCGGCGTGCCGCCGCGCGCCGGCGACGACGACGCGCGCGGCATCATGGAGGGCCTCGTGCTCGCGCTCATGCGCGGCACCGACCGCGCCATGCTGGCGGCGGCGAGCGGGTTCTGCGCCGAGTTGGGCGCCGGTGCCGCCGAGCGCCGGGAGGCGACGCTGTGGCGCATGGCCGCCGCGGTCTACCAGGCGCAGGCCCTGGGCCTGCTCGGCAGCGACGTCTATGCCAAGCGGCTGGCGTCGCGGCTGCTGGCGCAGCTGCGCCTGGCGGTGCAGGGCCAGCATGAGGTGTCCGAGCGGCTGGCGCAGGACCTGCTGTTCTTCTGCGCGCACGCCCGGCCGGCAGACGGCGCGGCGCCGCGCCTGGCCGCCGTGCGCCGGGCCTGGGGGCTCGAGCGCCACGCCGGCGCCGACTACGAGACGCCGCGCCTGGGCCGCTTCGATCCGGCGGCGCTGGCGCTGGCGCGCAAGCGCGTGGCCAGCGCCAAGGACGCCTGGTCCGCCGCGGCCGCGGGCGAGTCACGCCGCCTGGCCGTGCTCGGCGAGCAGTTCGCGCTCGTCGGCGAATCGCTGGCCAGGCTGCTGCCGGCCGGAGACCGCCTGGCGCAGGCATTGCAGGGCGCGGCCGCGCAGGCCGTGGCATCGGGCCAGGCACCGGCGACGCCGCTGGCGATGGAAGTGGCCACGGCCATCCTGTACCTGGAGGCCTCGCTCGACGACGGCGACCTCGACGCCCCCGAACTCGGCGCGCGCGTGCAGCGCCTCGCGCAGCGCGTCGACGAGGTCCGCGCCGGCGCCGAGACGCGGCCCCTCGAGCCGTGGATGGAGGAGCTGTACCGCCGCGTCAGCGATCGCCAGACGATGGGCTCGGTGGTGCACGAGTTGCGCGCCGCGCTGGCGGAGATCGAGAAGGAAGTCGACCAGTACTTCCGCAATCCGGCCGAGCGCCAGGTGCTGGTGCCGGTGCCGGCACAGTTCGGCGCGATGCGCGGCGTGTTGTCGGTGCTCGGGCTGGATCAGGCCTCGCAGGCCGTGCTGCACATGCGCGACCAGGTCGAGGCGCTGGCCCGCACCGAGCCCGACGCGCCGCCTGCCGTCCCGGCCGCAGCCTTCGACCGCCTGGCCGACAACCTGGGCGCGCTCGGCTTCCTGATCGACATGTTGAACGTACAGCCGGCGCTGGCGCGCTCGCTGTTCCGCTTCGATCCGGACAGCGGCGTGTTCGCCGCCGTGATGGGGCAGGGCGAGGGCCCGAGCGACGAAGTCCGCAGCGAGGGCGCGGCCCAGGCCGCCGCGCCGGCCGCGCCGGTGCAGCAGGAGGCGGCTGCCATCGCCGAAGCGGCCGGCCGCGACGAGGTGCCGGCCGAGGAGATCGAGCGGCGCCTCGAGCGCCTGGCCCAGCAGGCCCTGGCCGCCGAACAGCCGGCGCTGGCGCGCACCGCGCAGGCCGCGCGTGCGGCGCTGCGCGCCGCCGGCGACGCAGCCGCGCGCCGACACGCGCGCGAAGATCTGGCGCGCGCGCTGGGCGCGTTTGCGCCGGCTGCGGCGGCCGAGCCGGCCGCAGCGCCACCGCCGCCGAGGACGACGCCGGCCGCCGCGCCCGGCGGCACCGGCCTCGAAGACGACGCCGAAATGCGCGAGGTCTTCATCGAGGAGGCGCGCGAGGTCGTCGCCGATGCCGGCGCCGCGCTCGAACGTCTGGCCGATGCCCCGGAGCACGCCGGCGACATGACCGCGGTGCGGCGCGCCTTCCACACGCTCAAGGGCAGTGCGCGCATGGTCGGCCTGCGCGACTTCGGCGAAGCCGCCTGGGCCTGCGAGCAGCTGTACAACGCACGCCTGGCCGACCAGCCACGACTCGACGCACCGCTGCGCGCGTTCACGGCCGAGGCTCTGGCCTACCTCGGCGCCTGGGTCGAGGCGATCGCCACCGGCCGCGACGCCGGCCACCACAGCGCGGCGGTCGTGCGCAGCGCCGAGGCGCTGCGCCTCGAAGGCCGGCGCCTGCCGATCGAGCCGGCGCGTGCCGAGGCCGTCGCACCCCTGCCCGAGTTGCCCGCCGCCGAGACGACCGCGCAAGCTGCCGCAGTGCCCGAAGCGCTCGAAGCGTTGCCGGTCGCGGCGCCGGCGCCCTTGCCCTCGGCGCCCGAACCGGCCGAGGCGTTCGAGTTGCCGGAGTTGACCGAGCTGCCGGAGCTGGCCGAGCTGCCGGAGCTGGCCGAGCTGCCGGCGCTGGCCGAGCTGCCGGAGCTGCCGGAGCTGCCGGAGCTGGCCGACGTGCCGGAGCTGGCCGAGCTGCCGGAACTGGCCGAGCTGCCGGAACTGGCCGAACTGCCGGAACTGGCTGAGCTGCTGGAACCGCCCGAGCCGATCGAAGCAGCCGCGCTGGTGCGGCTGCCGGAGTTGCCGGAGCTCGAGCCGGCGATCGAGCTGTCCGCCGACCGGCTCGAAGCACGGACGCAGGACGAGTCTGCCGAGCCTCTGGCCTTGCCTGAGGTGGCCGAGTTCGAGGCCTCCGAGCCGCTGCCGGCGGCGCCTGAAGCCGAGCTGCCGGGGCTGCCGCCGGCGACCGTGGAGGTCGCGGCAGGTCCGGCGATCGAGCTCGCGGGCATCGACTTCGACCTCGAGCCGGGCCGCGAGCCCGAGCTCGGGCAGGCGATCGAGCTCGGGCGCGAGACCGAGCCCGCGCCGAGGACGTCAGGCCCAGGGCCCGCGCCGATGCCGCTCGCCGAACGCATCCCGGACCTGCCGAGCGAAGCCGACCTCGAACTCGGACCGCCTGCGGCACCGGCGCTGCCCGAGGTGAGCTTCGAGCTCGATCTGGGCGCGCTCGATGACGAGGGCGCAGCCGGCCTGCCGGCCCAGGAGGCCGCAGCCGGCCTGCCGGCCGAGGAGGCCGCAGCCGGCCTGCCGGCCGGCGTGGCGACAGTCGAGCCGGGGTCGGAGCCGGGCCCGGCGCCCGATCTCGTCCTCGACTTCGTTTCCGACCTGGCCCCAGATCTCCGGCCCGAGGTGCCGCTGCCCGAGGCGGGCGAGGCGCCGGGCGAGGAGCCCGCCGAGGAGCTCGCCGAGGAGCTCGAGCTGCCGCCGCTCGCCGCCGCTGCCGAGGCGCAGCCCGCTGCAGCGCAGCCGACCCCGGACTTCGTCGGTGGCCTGGCCGAGGCGATCGAGGACGAGCAGGTCAAGGTCATCGGGCCGCTGCGCATCTCGATTCCGCTGTTCAACATCTACCTCAACGAGGCCGACGAGTTGTCGCGCCGCCTGGTGGCCGAGATCGGCGAGTGGAGCGTCGACGCGCTGCGCCACCCGGTGCCGGAGAATGCCGAGGCGCTGGCGCACAAACTGGCGGGCAGTTCGGCGACCGTCGGCTACGCGGATCTGTCGGCGCTGGCGCGCGCGCTCGAGCACGCTCTCGCTCGTTCGCATGCCATCGGACGCGGCCGCGACGGCGAGGCCGAGCTGTTCGGCGACGCGGCCGAGGAGATCCGGCGCCTGCTGCACCAGTTCGCGGCGGGCTTCCTGCGGCCTGCGCCGCAGCCGCTGCTCTTGCGCCTGGCCGACCATGAGCGCTGGCCCGTCGAGCTGCCGGCCGTGCCCGCGCTCGATGCATCCGCCGAGCCCTTGGCGCCGGTCGGCAGCGTGGCGGTGTCGGCCTTCGCGCCGCTCGCGGCGACGGCCGAAGGCGGCGCGGCGGCCGCGCCCGACGCCTTCGACGACGACCAGGACATCGACGCCGTGGACGCCGTCGACGCCGAGCTGTTCCCGATCTTCGAGGAGGAGGCGGGCGAGCTGCTGCCGCAGTTGCAGGCGCGGCTGCGCGAGTGGCACGAGCACCCGGGCAACCGCGAAGCCGCCGGCGCCGGCATGCGCACGCTGCACACCTTCAAAGGCGGCGCGCGCCTGGCCGGCGCGATGCACCTGGGCGAGATGGCGCACCGGCTCGAGACGGCCATCGAGCATCTGGCGGCGCACGAGAGCGTCGCCGCCGCGCAGATCGAGCCGCTGCTGGCGCGCTGCGACGCGATGGCCGGCGCGTTCGAGGCGCTGCGCGGCATGCCGGCCGAGGCCAGGGGCGCGCCCATCGCGCCCGCGCCCGAGCTCGCCGCCGAGCCTGCCGCAGAGCCCGTGGTCGAAGCCATCGCCGAGTTCATCGGCGAGCCCACGGCCGAGCCCACGGCCGAGCCGGTGGCCGAGCCGGTGGCGGAGTCGGTGGCGGAGCCGGTGGCGGAGCCGGTGGCGGAGCCGGTGGCCGAGTCCGCGCCGCGCGAACCCGCTCTTGCGCCGGCCGCGCCCGCGCCGGCCCCGGCCGTGCGGCGCATCGACTGGTCGCGCTTCACGCCGGGCGCGAGCGCGCCCGAGGAGGCGGCCGAGCGCGGCTCGGGCGCCGCTGCCGTGCGCGTGCGTGCCGCCTTGCTCGACCGCCTGGTCAACCAGGCCGGCGAGGTGGCGATCACGCGCGAGCGCATCGCCGCCGAGGTCAAGCAACTGCAGGGCTCGCTGGCCGAGCTCGGCGAGAGCCTGGAGCGCATGCGCCGGCACCTGCGCGACATCGAGCTGCAGGCCGAGTCGCAGATCGCGACGCGCATGGAGAGCGCGCGCGTCGCCGGCGAGGCCTTCGATCCGCTCGAGATGGACCGCTTCACGCGCTTCCAGGAGCTGACGCGCTTCATGGCCGAGTCGGTGAACGACGTCGCCACGCTGCAGCGCAGCCTGCAGCGCACCGCGCAGAGCAGCGAGGACGAGCTGGCCGCGCAGGCGCGGCTCACGCGCGACTTGCAGGACGACTTGCTGCGCACGCGCATGGTCGAGTTCGAGAGCCTGTCCGAGCGCCTGTACCGCACGGTGCGCCAGGCCGCCAAGGAAACCGGCAAGCAGGTGCGGCTGGACATCGTCGGCGGCGCGATCGAGATCGACCGCGGCGTGCTCGAGCGCATGGTGGGCTCGTTCGAGCACCTGCTGCGCAACAGCGTCGTGCACGGCATCGAGGCGCCGGACGTGCGGCGCGTGGCCGGCAAGGACGCCAGCGGCCGCATCCAGCTCGGCGTCGCGCAGAGCGGCAACGAGGTGGCGGTCGAGATCGGCGACGACGGGGCCGGCTTCGACTACGAGCGCATCCGCCGGCGCGGCATCGAGCGCGGTCTCGTCGCACCCGAGGCCGAGCCCGGCGAGGCGGAATTGGCGCAGCTGCTCTTCCACCCGGGCTTCAGCACCGCCGAGGCGGTGACCGGGCTGGCCGGCCGCGGTGTCGGCCTGGACGTGGTGCGTGCCGAGGTCGGCGCGATGGGCGGGCGCATCGAGACGGCGAGCGCGCGCGGCCAGGGCACGCGCTTTCGCCTGCTGCTGCCGCTCACCACCGCCGTCACGCAGGTGGTGATGCTGCGCAGCGGCACGCTCACGGTCGCGCTGCCCTCGACCCTGGTCGAGATCGTGCGACGGCTCGACTCTGCCCAGACCGAGCGCGCGTACGCCAGCGGCATCGTCGAGCACGACGGCGAGCCGGTGCCGTTCTTCTGGCTGGCCGCGCTGCTGCAGGCGGGCACGCGCGGCGACGGCGCGGCACGCTCGCACACGGTGGTGATCGTGCGCTCGGCCGCACAGCGCGTGGCGGTGCACGTCGACGAGGTGGTCGGCAACCAGGAGGTGGTGGTCAAGAACGTCGGTCCGCAGCTCGCGCGCCTGCCGGGCCTGGCCGGCGTGACGCTGCTGCCCTCGGGTGCGGTGGCGCTGATCTACAACCCGGTGGCGCTGGCCGCGCTGTACGGCGACGAGGCGCGTCGGCTGATGCGCCGCTCGGCGCCCGAGCCCGCGGTCGTCGCCGAGCGCGTGCCGCGCGCGCCGCTCGTGCTGGTCGTCGACGATTCGCTCACCGTGCGCCGCGTCACCCAGCGCGTGCTGCAGCGCGAGGGCTATCGCGTCGCCACCGCCAAGGACGGGCTCGAGGCGCTCGAGCGCCTGGCCGAGGAACGGCCCGTGGTGCTGCTGTCCGACATCGAGATGCCGCGCATGGACGGCTTCGACCTGCTGCGCAACGTGCGTGCCGACGAACGGCTGGCGGACCTGCCGGTGGTCATGATCACGTCGCGCATCGCGGCCAAGCACCGCGACCACGCCCTCCAGCTCGGCGCGGACCACTACCTCGGCAAGCCCTTCGCCGAGGAAGAGCTGCTGGCGCTCGTCGCGCGCTTTGCCGGCGCCGACATTCCGACCTGAGAGCCTGTGACGATATGAATCGCGGGCGTGTTTCGTGCCTGCACGACCGCCTCGAGCCGGCCGTGCTGCCGGGCAACGGGCCTTCGCGCCGCGGCCGCCGCGCCCAGCGGGCGGCGTGAGAATCGAGCGAGGGCGCGCCCGAGATGTCCCGACTCGTCGAACAGATCGCCGAGCTGACGGCCTTCCGCGACCGCGATGCGCTCGACTTCAGCCTGGCGACGGCGCTGCAGGAGCTGCTGCGTCCGGAGTCGATCGCGATCTACCGCGTGGTCGGCGCGGCGGGCGAGCGGCGCTGGCTGCTGCGCTCGCGCGTCGGCACCGGCGGCGCCGAGGCCGCGGCCGATTCGCTGTGGTCCGAGATCGAGACCCTGCCGCCGCTGGCGGCGCTGCCGCACCATGCGCTGTGTCTGCAGGGCAGCCGCATCGTGCCGCTGGCGGGCGCGCCGGCGCTGACGCTGTTCCCGCTGGCCGCCGACGGCGACGCGGTGGGCGTGCTGGAGGTGCGTTCGCCGCAGCCGCTGGCCGGCGACGCGCAGCAGCTCGTGTGCGCCGTCCTGCGCATCTACCGCAACTTCCAGGGTCTGCTCGACTACAGCGAGCGCGACACGCTCACCGGGCTGCTCAACCGCAAGACCTTCGACGAGGGCTTCGCGCGCATCGCGACGGCCGCCTGCCCGGCCGAGGGCGCGAGCGCGGTGCCCGACCCGCGGCGCACGGCCGCGCCCGGCGTGGCCGCCATGGGCGTGGTCGACATCGATCACTTCAAGCGCGTCAACGACAGCTTCGGGCACCTGATCGGCGACGAGGTCCTGCTCGTGCTGTCGCGCCTGATGCGCGCGACGTTCCGCCACCACGACCTGCTGTTCCGCTTCGGCGGCGAGGAATTCGTGGTCCTGATGCGCTGCCGCGCCGACGCCGATGCGCGCGTCGCGCTCGAGCGGCTGCGCAGCGCGGTCGAGCAGCATGCCTTCCCGCGCGTGGGGCACATCACGATCAGCGCCGGCCTGGCCCGCGTGCGGCCGGGCGACACGCCGACGGCCTGCTTCGAGCGCGCCGATCAGGCGATCTACTACGCCAAGGACAACGGCCGCAACCGGCTGTGCGACTACGACGAGCTGGTCGCGCAGGGTCTGCTGGTCGACCGCTCGCACGCGAGCGATCTCGAGCTGTTCTGACCGCTGCGCCGGCGCCGCGTCACGCGCCGCGCGCCGCCTTCACCGCCGCGCAGCGCCGCCGCGTGCGCGCCCGCGCCGCCGCGTGCTCGACGATCGGCGCCGGGTAGTCGCGGCCGAGCCGGACGCCGGCGGCCTCGAGGTCCACCGGCCGCGCCAGCCAGGGCGCGTGGATCGCCTCGTCGGGCAGCCGCGCCAGTTGCGGCAGGTAGCGGCGGATGAACTTGCCCGCGGGGTCGAAGCGGCGGCTCTGTTCCAGCGGATCGACGATGCGCGTGTAGGGCGGCGCGTCGCAGCCGCTGCCGACGGCCCATTGCCAGCCGCCGTTGTTGGCCGCGAGGTCGAAGTCGTTGAGCTGGCGCGCGAAGTAGGCCTCGCCGCGCCGCCAGTCGACGCCCAGGTCCTTGGCCAGGAAGCTCGCCGCGAGCAGGCGCAGCCGGTGGTGCATGTAGCCGGTCTGGTTGAGCTGCTGCATCGCGGCGTCGACCAGCGGGTAGCCGCTGCGCCCCTCGCACCAGGCGGCGCACAGCGCGTCGGCCGCCTTGCCGCGCTCCCAGCGGATGCGGTCGTAGGCCGGCTTGAACGACTGCGTCGCCACCTGCGGGTGGTGGTGCAGGACCTGGTGGAGGAAGTCGCGCCAGACGAGCTCCGACAGCCAGGCCTGGGCGCCGCGCGAGCCGGCCTCGGCGCGCTCGTGCGCCGCCTGCGCGGCGCGCCGCACCGACAGCGTGCCGAAGCGCAGGTGCGGACCGAGGTAGCTCGGCCCGCGCACGGCGGGGAAGTCGCGCGTCTGGTGATAGCGGTCGATGCGCCCGAGGAACTCGGCCAGCATCTCGCGCGCGCCCGCCGGTCCGGTGGGCAGGCGCAGCCGGTGCAGGTTGGTCGGCGCGAAGCCGATCTCGGCCAGTGCCGGCACGCCCGGCTCGCCGGCGGGCCGCGGCGCCAGGGCGGCGGCGTGGCGGCCGACCGGATAGGCCTCGAGGTAGAAGGGCGCAAGCTTGCGCTGCCAGGCCTTGCGGTAGGGCGCGAACGCGGTGAACGGCCGCCCGGCCGGCGTGAGCAGCTCGTCGCGCTCGAAGATCAGGTGGTCCTTGGCCAGGTGCAGCGCGACGCCGGCGTCGGCCAGCCGGCCGTGCAGCTTCAGGTCGCGTGCGCGCGCTTCGGGGTCGTCGTCGTGGTTGGCGAACACCGCCTGCACGCGCAGCGCGGCGGCCAGCGCGGGCAGCGCGTCGGCGGCCAGGCCGTGGCGCACGACGAGGCCGGCGCCCTCCACGCCGTGGCTGGCGGCCAGCGCGCGCAACTCGGCGTCGACGCCGACCAGGCTGTCGCGCATGAACTCGACGCGCCGGTCCTGGCGCGGCAGCGCATCGAGGATGGCGCGGTCGAACACGAAGCCGCACCAGACCTGGCGCGCACGGCGCAGCGCGTGATACAGCGCCGCGTGGTCATCCGCACGCAGGTCGCGCCGCAGCCAGACCAGGGCGCGGTCGTAGGGTTTGTCGGCGGCTGCTTCGCTCACCCGCGCAGTGTGCCCGGGAATAAAATGCCGTTTATGGCTGCGGGCGCGCGCATCGATCTGACGAATCAGTTCCTGATCGCCATGCCGGGCATGGTCGACGACACCTTCCGCGGCACCGTCGTCTACATGTGCGAGCACAGCGAGCGCGGCGCGCTCGGCCTGGTCATCAACAAGCCGATCGACATCAAGCTGCGCAACCTGTTCGAGCGCGTCGACCTGCAGCTCGAGCGCGAGGAGCTGGCCGAGCAGCCGGTCTACTTCGGCGGTCCGGTGCAGACCGAGCGCGGTTTCGTGCTGCACGAAAAGCAGGGCGAGGGCCCGAGCCCGTACAACTCGACGCTCACGATCTCCGCGAGCGGCCTCGAGATGACCACCAGCAAGGACGTGCTGGAAGCGATGGCCGAAGGCGCGGGCCCGAAGAAGGTGCTGATCACGCTCGGCTACAGCGGCTGGCAGGCCGGGCAGCTCGAGGACGAGATCTCGCGCAACGGCTGGCTCACGGTGGGCGCCGACCCGGCCATCATCTTCGATACGCCGATCGCCATGCGCTACGACCGCGCGCTCGCGCTGCTCGGCTTCGATCCGCACATGCTGTCGCAGGATGTCGGGCATGCCTAGCCTGCCCGCCCGCGGCGGCGCGCGGGCGCAGTCCTTCCTCGCCTTCGACTACGGCAGCCGGCGCGTCGGCGTCGCCGCGGGCAACGCGCTCACCGGCACCGCGCAGCCGCTGGCTTCGATCGCGGCCGCAGGCGACGCGCGCTGGGCGGCCATCGGACGGCTGATCGCCGCCTGGCGGCCCGACGCGCTCGTGATCGGCGTGCCCTTCCACCCCGACGGCGCCGAGAACGAGAACACGCGCCGCGCGCGCACCTTCGGGCGCCGCCTGCACGGGCGCTTCGGGCTGCCGGTGCACGAGGTCGACGAGCGCTACACCAGCGTCGAGGCGCGCGCCGCGGGCGCGGCCGACGTCGACGCGGCGGCGGCGGCGCTGATCCTCGAGCAGTTCCTGCGCGCGCAGCGCGCCGCCGCGCCGCAGGCCGCGCATGCTGCAGCTTGACGCCGAGGCGCTGTACGCCGAGCTGCGCTCGGGCGTGCGCCAACTGCTGCACGAGCGCGGCGCGGGCGCGGTGCTGGTGGGCATCTGGTCGGGCGGTGCCTGGCTGGCCGAGCGGCTGCAGCGCGACCTCGGCCTGCCGGGCAGCCACGGCACCATCACCAGCGCGCTGCACCGCGACGACTATGCCCAGCGCGGCCTGGCCGCCGACGGCGCCGCGACCCGGTTGCCGTTCGCCATCGAGGGCGCGCACATCGTGCTCGTCGACGACGTGCTCTACACCGGCCGCACGATCCGCGCCGTCGTCAACGAGCTGTACGACTTCGGCCGCCCGGCCAGCGTGACGCTGGCCGTGCTGGTCGACCGCGGCGGGCGCGAACTGCCGGTGGCCGCCGCCTTCGCCGCCGCGCGCGTCGCGCTGCCGGCTGCGCGCCGGCTGCGCCTGGCGCGCGCAGCCGACGGCCGCTTCTCGTTCGACGTGCGCGACATGTCCGAGGCGCGTTGATGCCGGCGCGCCGCAACCCGCAGCTCAACGCCCACGGCGAGCTGATCCACCTGCTGTCGATCGAGGGCCTGCCGCGCGAGGTGCTCGAGCAGATCCTCGACACCGCGGGTACCTTCCTCAGCGTCAACGAGCGCGAGGTGAAGAAGGTGCCGCTGCTGCGCGGCAAGAGCGTGTTCAACCTGTTCTTCGAGAACTCGACGCGCACGCGCACCACCTTCGAGATCGCCGCCAAGCGCCTGTCGGCCGACGTCATCAACCTCGACATCGCGCGCAGCTCCACCGCCAAGGGCGAGAGCCTGCTCGACACGATCGCCAACCTGTCGGCGATGCAGGCCGACATGTTCGTCGTGCGCCACGCCGAGAGCGGCGCGCCCTACCTGATCGCGCAGCACGTGGCGCCGCACGTGCACGTCGTCAACGCCGGCGACGGCCGCCACGCGCACCCCACGCAGGGGCTGCTCGACATGTACACGATCCGCCACTACAAGCGCGACTTCACGCAGCTCACGGTGGCCATCGTGGGCGACATCGTGCACTCGCGCGTGGCGCGCAGCGACATCCACGCGCTGGCCACGCTGGGCGTGCCCGAGATCCGCGCCGTCGGCCCGAGGACGCTGGTGCCGGGCGACCTGGCGGCGATGGGCGTGCGCGTGTGCCACGACCTCGCCGAAGGCATCCGCGACGCCGACGTCGTCGTCATGCTGCGGCTGCAGAACGAGCGCATGAGCGGCGCGCTGCTGCCCAGCGCCGGCGAGTTCTTCATGAGCTACGGGCTGACGCCCGAGCGGCTGGCGCTCGCCCGGCCCGACGCGATCGTCATGCATCCGGGCCCGATCAACCGCGGCGTCGAGATCGACTCGCGCGTGGCCGACGGCGCGCACAGCGTGATCCTGCCGCAGGTCACCTTCGGCATCGCCGTGCGCATGGCGGTGATGAGCACGATCGCGGGGAACCAGGCATGAGCGGCCCGCGCCCGGTGCGCAGCCGCCCCTCGCGCCGCGCGGGGACGGCGCGCCGCGCCAGGGGGGCGAGATGAGGATCGTCGTGCACGGCGGGCGCGTCGTCGACCCGGCCAGCGGCCGCGACGAGGCGGCCGACGTCGCCATCGCCTCCGGGCGCATCGTGCGCATCGGCGCCTGCGCCGACTTCGACGCCGAGCGCCGCATCGACGCGCGCGGCCTCGTCGTCATGCCCGGGCTGGTCGATCTCGCGGCACGGTTGCGCGAACCGGGGCAGGAGCACGAAGGCATGCTCGAGAGCGAGCTGGCGGCGGCCGCCGCCGGCGGCGTGACCAGCCTCGTGTGCCCGCCCGACACCGACCCCGTGCTCGACGAGCCCGGCCTGGTGGAGATGCTCAAGTTCCGCGCGCGCAAGCTCTCGCGCTGCCGCGTCTTCCCGCTCGGCGCGCTGACGCGCCGGCTCGAGGGCGCGGCGCTCACCGAGATGGTCGAGCTCACCAAGGCCGGCTGCATCGGTTTCGGCCAGGCCGATCGCGCGCTGCGCGACACGCAGGTGCTGCTGCGCGCGCTGCAGTACGCCGCGACCTTCGGCTATTGCGTGTGGCTGCGCCCGCAGGACGCCTGGCTGGGCAACGGCGTGGCGGCGCAGGGCGCGGTGGCGACGCGCCTGGGCCTGGCCGGCGTGCCGGTGGCGGCCGAGACGATCGCTCTGCACACCATCGTCGAGCTGGTGCGCGCGACGCGCGCGCGCGTGCATCTGGCGCGCCTGTCCAGCGCCGCCGGTGTCGCGCTGGTGCGCGCGGCCAAGGCCGAGGGGCTGCCGATCACGGCCGACGTCGGCATCAACTCGCTGCACCTGACCGACGCCGACATCGGCTACTTCGACCCGGCCTTCCGCCTGGTGCCGCCGCTGCGCCAGGCGGCCGACCGCGACGCGCTCGCCGCGGCGCTGGCCGACGGCACGCTCGACGCGCTCGTCTCCGACCACGATCCGGTGGGCGAGGACGCCAAGAACCTGCCCTTCGGCGAGGCCGAGCCGGGCGCCAGCGGGCTCGAGCTGCTGCTGGCGCTCGCTCTGCGCTGGGGTAAGGAGCGCGGCCTGCCGCTCGTGCGCAGCCTGGCGCGCGTGACCTGCGAGCCGGTGCGCGTGCTGGGCGAGGCGCTCGGGCCGCTGGCCGGCAGCGCCGGCCGGCTGGTGGAGGGCGGCGTCGCCGACCTGTGCGTGTTCGACCCCGACGAGCGCTGGGAGGCGACACCCGGGCAGTTGCTCAGCCAGGGCAAGCACACGCCGTTCGCGCCGGCCGCCGGCGGAGCGCCGCTCGCAGGCCGCGTGCGCGCCACGCTGGTGGCGGGCACCGTGGCCTACGAGCGCGCGCCGGCCACGGCGCCGGCGGGCCCTTGAGTTCGTCGCGGCACGCGGTGCAGGCGTCGGGGCGGCGTGACGAGGCGCGGCGCATGCCGCCGCTCGCCCGCAGCGCGGCGCGGAGTCGATGCGCCGCCGAGCTGATCGCGCCAAGCGCATGAACCTCGTGCTCTGTTTCGACGACGACCTCGCGCGCGCGCAGGCGCTGGCGGCCGCGCTCGGCGCCGGCTGCGCCGTCATCGAACGCCACCGCTTCCCCGACGGCGAGACGCGGCTGCGGCTGCCGCCCGCGCTGCCGGCGCGGGTCGCACTGCTGTGCGGGCTCGAGCAGCCCAACGGCAAGCTCGCCGAGCTGCTGCTGGCGGCCGCCGGCGCGCGCGAGCTGGGCGCCGAGCGGCTCGCGCTCGCCAGCCCCTACCTCGCGTACATGCGGCAAGACGCGGCCTTCACGCCCGGCGAGGTGGTGAGCCAGCGCCACTTCGGCCGGCTGCTGGCGGCGCATTTCGACGCCGTGGTCACGGTCGACCCGCACCTGCACCGCGTGCGCACGCTGGACGAGATCGTGCCGGGCCGGCGCGGCGTGGCGCTGAGCGCGGCCGCCGTGCTGGGCGAGTTCGTCGCGCGCCGCCTGCCCGGCGCCTTGCTGCTCGGCCCCGACGAGGAGGCCGGCCCCTGGGTGCGGCTGGCGGCCGCCGGCCGCGGCCTGGAGCACGCGGTGTGCATCAAGCACCGGCGCGGCGACCGCGAGGTCGACGTCGTGCTGCCCGGCGTCGACGTGCACGGCCGCGCCGTCGTGCTGTTCGACGATGTCGCCAGCACCGGACGCACGTTGGCGGCGGCCGCGAGCGGAGTGCTGGCCGCCGGCGCGGCCAGCGTCGACTGCGCGGTGACGCACGCGCTGTTCGTCGGCGACGCGCTGGCCCAGGTGCAGGCCGCCGGCGTGCGCCATGTCTGGAGCAGCGACAGCGTGCCGCACGCGAGCAACGTGGTGAGCGTCGTGCCGCTGCTGGCCGACGCGCTGGCCGCGCTGGCCGCGCCGTGAGCACCCGCGCGCAGCGGTCCGGTCCGCGCGCTGTCCCGTTTTCGCGCTTGCAGGAGATCCCGGCTTGAAACTCGAACGCAGTCCCTTCTGGCAGCCGCCCGCGGGGCCGGTGGTGTTCGTCGTCCTCGACGGCGTCGGCGTCGGCTGCGGCGACGCCTTCGACGCCGTGCACGCGGCGCGCAAGCCCACGCTCGAGCGGCTGCGGCGCGAGGGCGCCTGTCGCACGCTGCGCGCGCACGGCACCGCGGTCGGCCTGCCTTCGGACGCCGACATCGGAAACTCGGAGGTCGGCCACAACATCCTCGGCGCCGGCCGCGTGTTCCCGCAGGGCGCGAGCAGCGTCGAGGCGGCGTTCGCCAACGGCAGCATCTGGCAAGGCCCCTGGCGGCGGCTCGTCGATCCGCTCGCCGCGGGCAGCGGCACGCTGCACTTCATCGGCCTGCTCTCCGACGGCAACGTGCACGCGCACCAGCAGCACCTAGAGCGCATGCTCGAGCGCGCGGCCGCCGAGGGCGTGCGCCGCCTGCGCGTGCACGCGCTGCTCGACGGCCGCGACGTGCCCGACCGCTCGGCCGAGCGCTATCTGCAACGGCTCGAGGACGCGCTGGCGCGGCTGCGCGCCGCCAGCTGCGACGCGCGCATCGCCTCCTGCGGCGGACGCATGGTGACGACGATGGACCGCTACGAGGCCGACTGGAGCGTCGTCGAGGCCGGCTGGAAGGTGCAGGTGCTGGGCCAGGGCCAGCGCTTCGCGAGTGCGCTCGAGGGCCTGGCCGCGCGGCGCTCCGAGCAGCCGGACCTGAGCGACCAGTTCGTGCCGCCCTTCGTGCTCGCCGACGCGACCGGCGCGCCCTGCGGGCCGATCGCCGACGGCGACGCCGTGATCCTGTTCAACTTCCGCGGCGACCGCGCCATCGAGGCCGCGCTCGCTTTCGAGTCGGGCGCCGCGTTCGACCGCTTCGAGCGCGTGCGCGTGCCGCAGGTGCGCTTCGCCGGCATGATGCTCTACGACGGCGACCGCGGCATTCCGGGCAGCTACCTCGTCTCGCCGGCCGTCGTCACCGACACCGTCTCCGAATGCCTGGCGCAGTCGGGCTGCACGCAGTTCGCCTGCGCCGAGACGCAGAAGTACGGCCACATCACCTATTTCTGGAACGGCAACCTGTCGTCCAAGTTCTCCGAGCGCGACGAGGTCTACGTCGAGATCCCGTCCGACCGCGTGCCTTTCGAACAGCGGCCCTGGATGAAGTCGGCCGAGACCGCCGATGCCCTGGTCGAGGCGATCGCCGGCGGGCGCTTTCGCTTCGTCCGCGCCAACTTCGCCGCCGGCGACATGGTGGGCCACACCGGCAACCTGGACGCCGCGGTCATCGCGGTGGAAGCGGTGGACCTGGCGCTGGCGCGTGTCGCGGCGGCGGTGTTGGCCAGCGGCGGCTGCCTCGTCGTCACGGCCGACCACGGCAACGCCGACGACATGGTCGAGCGCGACGCCGAGGGCCGGCCGCTGCGCAGCGCCGCGGGCCGGCCCGTCGGGCGCACTTCGCACACGCGCAATCCGGTGCCCTTCGTCGTCTGGGACCCGGCGCGCCCGGCGCCGGTGCTGCGCGACGATCTGCCCGCGGCCGGCCTGGCCAACGTCGCGGCGACGCTGCTGGCGCTGCTCGGCTACGCGGCGCCGGCCGCCTACGAGCCTTGCCTGCTCGCCGCGCCGGCAGGGGCATCGGCGGACGTGGACAATACCCCGGCCCGAAACCGCAACACCTGAGAACGCGCATGCTGAGCTTCCTGCTCGAGAACTGGGTCCTGATCCTCGCGGCCGCCGTCTCCGGCGGCATGCTGGCGTGGCCCTCGCTGCGCGGCGGCGCGGGCGGCGCCAGCGTCGCCACCGGCGAAGCCGTGCGGCTCATCAACCGCGAGCGCGGCGTGCTGATCGACGTCTGCGAGCCGCAGGAATACGCCGACGGCCATGCCGGCGGCGCGCGCAACATCCCCATGGGCCAGCTTGCCGGCAGCAAGGAGCTGCCGGCCGACAAGACGCTGCCGCTGCTGCTGATCTGCGCCAGCGGCGCGCGCGCCGGCCGTGCGGTGTCGCAGTTGCGCAAGGCCGGCTACGCCAACGCCGTGTCGGTGGCCGGCGGCACGCGTGCCTGGCGCGACGCACAGCTGCCGATCGCGCGCGCGGACGGGTCGGCCAAGGCCGGGGCCAAGGCGGCCAGGACGGCGCCGGCCGACAAGACGGACAAGGCCGCCGACAAGGCCGCCGACAAGGCCGACAAGGCCGCGAAGTCGCCCGCCGCCTGAGCCGCGGCACGAACGAAGGCAGGCGCGAGGATCCGATGAAGCCGGTGAAGATGTATACGACCGAGGTGTGCCCGTACTGCATCCGCGCCAAGGCGCTGCTCGCGCAGCGCGGCGTGCAGGCGCTCGACGAGGTGCGCATCGACCTCGATGGGGCCGAGCGCCAGCGCATGATCGAGCTCACCGGCCGGCGCACCGTGCCGCAGATCTTCATCGGCGACGTGCATGTCGGCGGCTGCGACGACCTGGTCGCGCTCGACCGGCGCGGCGAGCTGCTGCCGCTGCTCGCCGACTGAGAGCCTGTGAAGATATGAATCGCGCCCGCGTGAGGCCCCAGAAAGGGCCCAATCTAGGCGTGAAGCGCAGCCGGGGTTGGGCTCCGGCGAGGCTTCGCAACGACGAGTGGGCCCTTTCTGGGGCCTCACCCGTAGGGCAGGGGTGCCAAAGGGCGCTGCGCGGCGTTGCAACGCTTGCGCGGGCGGCCAGCCCGCGCGGCGCGTTGCGCCTTGCTCAGCGCCCTTTGACACCCCTGCGCGGGTGCGATTCATATCTTCACAGGCTCTGAGCCGGGCGCCCCCGCGCGCGGGCGTCGCCGCGCCCCAGCGTCGCCGCACTTGTGCACGGCGCACGCGCACGGCGCAGGCGGCGCGCGCTTCGCGCTCGCGGATAATCGCCCGTTTCGGCGGCCACGGCAGACCCATCGGCGCGCGGCCCGTCTTCCTACCCCTCACCGCCGCAAAGGCCGCCTTCCATGTCCGACGCGACCCCCGTATTCCAGATCCAGCGCATGTACCTCAAGGACCTGTCGCTGGAGCAGCCCAACTCGCCGCAGATCCTGCTCGAGCAGGCGCAGCCGCACGTCGACATCAACCTCGGCATGCAGGCCGCCGCGGTGTCCGAGGGCATCTACGAAGTGGCCATCACCGCCACCGTGACGACCAAGGTCAACGACAAGGTGCTGTTCCTGGTCGAGGCCAAGCAGGCCGGCATCTTCGAGATCCGCAACCTGCCCGACGAGCAGATGCAGGGCATCCTGTCGATCGTCTGCCCGCAGATGATCTACCCCTACCTGCGCGCCATCGTCTCCGACGTCTGCACGCGCGCGGGCTTCCCGCCGATCCTGCTCACCGAAGTCAACTTCCAGGCCATGTTCGAGGCGCAGCAGGCGCAGATGGCGGCGCCGCAGGGCAACGGCGGCTCCGGGATCATCACGAGCGCGAACTGACGCCGGCGAGGGCGGCGCCGGTCCGGACTTGCGCTGCCCGCCGGCGCGCGCGATGAAGATCTCGATCCTCGGTGCCGGCGCCTGGGGCACCGCGCTGGCGGTGTCGGCCGCGGCGCGCCACGATCTGTGCCTGTGGACGCGCGACGCGGCGCAGGCCGCGGCGCTGGCCGCCGAGGGGCGCAACCGCCGCTATCTGCCCGAAGTGGCGCTGCCCCGCGCGCTCGGCATCACGGCCGATCGCGACGCGGCGCTGGCGCATGCGCAGGGCGGGCTCACCGTCGTCGCCACGCCGATGTCGGGTCTGCGCGCGACGCTGGAGGCGCTGGCGGACACGCGCGGCGTGGTCTGGCTCAGCAAGGGCTTCGAGGCGGGCAGCGGCGCGCTCGGGCACGAGATCGCGCAGGCGACGAGGCCGCAGGCACCCTGCGGCGTGCTGTCGGGGCCGAGCTTCGCGCTCGAAGTGGCGCGCGGCCAGCCGACCGCCCTCGTCGCCGCGAGCGAGGATGCGGCGCTCGCGGCGCTCGCGGTCGAGGCCTTTCACGGCGAGGCGATGCGCGTGTACACGTCCGCCGACGTGGTCGGCGTCGAGGTCGGCGGTGCGGTGAAGAACGTGCTGGCGATCGCCGTCGGCGCGCTCGACGGGCTGGCGCTCGGCCTGAACGCGCGCGCCGCGCTCATCACGCGCGGGCTGGCCGAGATCACGCGGCTGGGCGTCGCGCTGGGCGCGCGCGCCGAGACCTTCATGGGGCTGTCGGGGCTGGGCGACCTCGTGCTCACGGCCACCGGCGACCTCTCGCGCAACCGCCGCGTCGGCCTGATGCTGGCCGCCGGCCGCACACTGGCGCAGGCGCTGGCCGAGCTCGGCCATGTCGCCGAAGGCGTGTCGAGCGCGCCGATGGTGCTGGCGCGCGCGCGCGCGCTCGGCGTCGAGATGCCGATCACGCAATGCGTCGTCGACTTGCTGGCCGGGCGCACGAGCGCCGCGCAGGCGGTGCGGCGCCTGATGGCGCGCGACGCGCGCGCCGAGAGCTGAGCTTCACGCGAGCGCGCGCAGGGCCTGTGGAGACCCGAACACAGGCGCTCAGCTGCCGCCGGCAAAGCCGAGCTGCCGCCAGGCCTCGAACACCACCACCGCCACCGCGTTGCTCAGGTTGAGGCTGCGCTGGCCGGCACGCATCGGCAGCCGCAACTGCTGCCCGGCGGGAAAGCGCGCACGCAGCGCGTCGGGCAGGCCGCGGCTCTCGCAGCCGAACACGAACCAGTCGCCGGCGGCGAAGGCGAGGTCGCTCGGCCGGTGCCTGCCCTGCGTGGTCAATGCGAACACCCGATCGGGCGGCGGCTGCTCCTGCGCCACCAGCGCCTGCCACGAACCGTGCCGCTGCACGCGCGCGTACTCGTGGTAGTCGAGCCCGGCGCGGCGCAGCAGCGGGTCGTCCATCGCGAAGCCGAGCGGCTCCACCAGGTGCAGCCGGCAGCCGGTGTTGGCCGCCAGCCGGATCACGTTGCCGGTGTTGGGCGGGATCTCGGGCGTGACGAGGACGATCTCGAACATGGCTGCGCTACGGCCGCGCCTGGGGCGCCGGCGTGCGCGCCAGCACCCACAGCTCGACCGCGGCCGCGCCGGCGCGCAGCAGCGCCGCGCTGGCCTCGCGCGCGGTGGCGCCGGTGGTGAGCACGTCGTCGACGAGCGCCACGCGCCGGCCGGCCAGCGCCTGGCGCCCGGCCGGCGGCACGGTGAACGCGGCGCGCAGGTTGCGTTCGCGTTCGGCGCGCGTCAGCTCGGCCTGGTGCGCGGTGTCGATCGCGCGCGCCAGCAGCGCGCTGCGCGCGGGCAGGCCGAGGCCGCGCGCGACGCGCCGCGCCAGCTCCCAGGCCTGGTTGAAGCCGCGCTCGGCCAGACGGGCGCTGGCCAGCGGCACCGGCAGCACGAGCGCGGGCGCATCGGCCGCGCGCGGCGCGAGGTCGCGCGCCGCCGCCTGCGCCAGCAGCAACGCCAGCGGCGACGCGAGCTCGGGGCGTGCGCCGAACTTCCAGCGGCCGATGATCCCGTCCCAGGGGAAGGCGTAGTCGAGCGCGACGACGGTGCGCGCGAAGGGCGGCGGCGCCTGCAGGCAGGCGCCGCAGGCCGCGAGCGCCGCGCCGGTGGCCAGCCCGCAGCGTGCGCAGCGCAGGCGCTCGACCGCGAAATGCTGCCGGCACGCCCGGCACAGGCGTTCCCAGCCCCAGCGCCGGCAGATCTCGCACTGCCCCGGCAGGCCGTGCGCGACGCGCCGGGCCAATGCCATCGGTGCCGCGGCGCCTGCCTTCATCGGCTCAATATACTGCCCGCCCATGGTCGACGACGAGCGCGAGCCGCCGAGCGCCGGTGCCTCGCGCGCGAACGCGCCGCGGGGCGCGGACCCCGTCGCATTGCGGCGCCTGCGCGATCGCCTCTGGCGCGCCGGCCGGGCACCCTGGCTGCACGGCGAAGCGGCGCGCCGCATGGCCGAGCGCCTGCCCGTGATCAGGCTGCGGCCGGCCCTGATCGTCGACTGGTGGGCGCGGATCGGCGGCAGTGCCGAATGGCTCGATGCGGCCTACCCGCAGGCGCGGCGCCTCGAGGTGCAGCCCGACGACGCGCCGGCCGTGCCGCCGGAGCCGAGGCCGGCCTGGTGGTCGCCGGGCCGCTGGCGCGGCGCGGCACGCCCGACGCGGGCCGACGCGCTGGCGCAGTCGCAACTGCACGCCGGCAAGGCCGAACTGGTCTGGGCCAACATGATGCTGCACGCCACGGACGACCCGGCGGCCACCATGCGCGGCTGGCTGCGCGCGCTGGCGGTCGACGGTTTCCTGATGTTCTCGACGCTCGGTCCGGGCTCGCTGGCGCAGCTGCGCGCGCTGTACGGCGAGCGCGGCTGGCCGGCGCCGCACGCGCCCTTCGTCGACATGCACGACCTGGGCGACATGCTGGTCGCGGCCGGCTTCGCCGACCCGGTGATGGATCAGGAGACGATCACGCTCACCTGGCCCGACGCCGACGCGCTGCTGGCCGAGCTGCGCACGCTCGGCGGCAACGCCGACCCGGGCCGCTTTCAGGGTCTGCGCACGCCGCGCTGGCGGCGCGAACTGCACGACGCGCTCGCGCGCCGCGCCGACGCGGCCGGCCGCATCGCGCTCGACTTCGAGCTCGTCTACGGCCACGCCTTCAAGCCGCTGCCGCGCCCGCGCCTGGCGGCGCAGACGACGCTGGCGCTCGACGACCTGCGCACGATGGTGCGCGCGGCGCGCCGCGGCGGCGCGTGACGCCGCGGCGCCGCCCCGATGTGGGGTCGTCGCAGGCCGATCCCTGGCGCAGTCGCATGCGGCGATGGACTTCTACAATGGCCGCCCATGGCGGCCGATGCACGATCGAACATGCGAGGGCGAACGCGGCCTGCGCAGCACGATCGAAGGCGCGTGCTGGCTGCGGGCGCGGCAGCCGTGCTGGCACTCGGGCTCGCCGGTTGCGATCGCGCCCCTCCGTCGGGCAGCGGCAGCGGCAGCGGCAGCGGCGGCAGCAGCAGCAAGGCCGGATTCAGCTCGATCGACATCACCGGCGCCGACTACGCCCGCACGCTGAACCTCACCGACGCGGCGGGCAAGCCGCGCTCGCTCGCCGAGTTCAAGGGCAAGGTCACGGTGGTGTTCTTCGGGTACACGCAATGCCCGGACGTCTGTCCGACCACGATGAGCGAGCTGGCGTCGATCAAGAAGGCGCTCGGGCCCGAGGGCGCGCGCGTGCAGCCGGTCTTCGTCACGGTCGACCCCGAGCGCGACACGCCTGCGGTGCTCGCGGCCTACGTCGCGAGTTTCGGCCCCGACTTCGTCGCCCTGCGCGGCGACGCGGCGCAGACGCAGGCGGCGGCCAAGGAGTTCAAGGTCTTCTACGCCAAGGTGCCGGGCAAGACCGAAGGCAGCTACACGATGGACCACACGGCCGGCAGCTACGTGTTCGACACGCAAGGCCGGGTGCGCCTGTTCACGCGCTACGGCGCGCCGGCCAACGGGCTGCGCGCCGACCTCGAGCGGCTGCTCGACGAGAAAGGCTGATACGGCCTCGCATTCAACGCGCTGGCCGCGCTGCTTCGCCTCGCCGTGCGTCAGCACCGTCTTCGGCTTCGCGCCTTGCTGTCGCATTGAATGCGAAACCGCATGAGACGCATGAGAGGCATGAGAGGCATGAGAGGCCGGGCTTGCGCGCCGTGCGCGACGCCGGCCGTGCAGCCGATCAGACCGCCTCGAGCACCTTGCGCATCTTCTTGAGCGCGGCAACCTCGATCTGGCGGATGCGCTCGGCGCTCACGCCGTACTCGGCCGCCAGCTCGTGCAGCGTCATGCCGCCCGAGGCGTCGTCGTTCACCGCCAGCCAGCGCTGCTCGACGATGCGGCGGCTGCGCGCATCCAGCACCTCCAGCGCCTGGCCGATGCCGTCGGCCGCCAGCCAGTCGCGGTGCATGGCTTCCAGGCGCCGCGTCGGCTCGCTGTGGTCGTCGGCGAGGTAGGCGATGGGCGCGAAGCTCTCCTCGCCGTCGTCGGCCTGGGGCTCGAGGGCGACGTCGCCGCCGGCCAGCCGCGTCTCCATCTCGATCACGTCGTCGGGCTTGACGCTCAGCTCGCGCGCCACGCGCGCCACCTCGGCCGGCGTGAGCGTGCTGCGGTAGGTCTCGCCCTCGCCGCCGTCGGTGCCCTGCGCGTTCTTCAGGCTCGCCTTGAGCGAGCGCAGGTTGAAGAAGAGCTTTCTCTGCGCCTTGGTCGTGGCCACCTTCACCAGGCGCCAGTTGCGCAGGATGTACTCGTGGATCTCGGCCTTGATCCAGTGCAGCGCATAGCTAACCAGGCGCACGCCCTGCTCGGGGTCGAAGCGCTTGACGGCCTTCATCAGGCCGACGTTGCCTTCCTGGATCAGGTCGCCATGCGGCAGCCCGTAGCCGAGGTACTGGCGCGACACCGACACCACCAGCCGCAGGTGCGACAGCACCAGGCGCCCGGCGGCCTGCACGTCGCCCGCGTCGCGCAAGCGCCGCCCGAGCGCCGTCTCCTCGGCTTGGCTGAGCATCGGCAGCCGGTTCACGGCGGCGATGTAGGCATCCAGGTTGCCGAGCGAAGGCACCAGCGACCAGGGGTCGCGCAGGGCGAGGGCATTGGCGTTGCCAGCGACTTGTGTGTTCATGCAGATGGACGTCCTCGAAGGAGATCTGGGCATGGAAATACTAGCACTCATCACGATAGAGTGCTAATCGACCTGGACGTTCCGAGGCCGAAGGCGCTGGCGGCGGCGAGCACGTGTGCATTTACTTACATGTCGGAAAGGCTCATGACCAGCTACATGGTCCACTGGGTTTCGAGGCCCTGCAGGACCTCGTCGATCACTGCCAGGAAGGGCTCCAGCGCCAGCGGCTTGGTCACGTAGTGCACCGCGCCGAGCGTCAGCGCCTGCTGCATGCGCGCCGCAGTGGCGTCGGCCGAGACCACGATCACCGGGATGCCGGCCACGTCGTCGTCGTTCTTGAAGTGGCGCAGCAGCTCGAGGCCGCTGATGTCGGGCAGCTGCATGTCGAGCAGGATCAGGTCCGGGCGCTGGCGGCGCGCGGCCTGCAGCGCGTCCAGGCCGAGCGCCACCACCTCGAGGCGGATCTGCGGGCGCTGCAGCAGCAGGCCGCGCATGATCTCGGCGTTGGTCTCGTTGTCCTCGACGTAGAGCACGCGGCGCTGGCGGTAGCGCGCGGCCGGGCCCGCCCGCGGTGTCGGATCGGGCGCGTCGGCCGCGCGGTCGGCCCCCGCCGTCGGCAGCGTCAGCGTGAAGGTCGTGCCTGCGCCGGCGCGGCTGCGCACGGCGAGCTCGCCGCCCATCAGTTCGGTCAGGTGGCGGCTGATCACGAGGCCGATGCCGACGCCCTCGACGCCGCCCGCCTCGCGACCGAGCCGGTTGTAGGGCTGGAAGAGCTGGCTCAACTGCGCTTCGCTCATGCCGACGCCGGTGTCGGCCACCTCGAGCTGCAGCCGGTCGCCGTCGGCGGCCAGGCGCGCGCGCAGCGTCACGCTGCCGCCCTCGCGGTTGTACTTGACGGCGTTGGACAGCAGGTTGGTCAGCACCTGCCGCAGCCGGGTCTCGTCGGCCAGCGCGGGCGGCAGCTCGGCGGCGAGGTCCTCGACGAATTGCACGCCGCGTTGGGCCGCGGCGGCGGCCAGCAGCTCGCGGCAGCTGCCGACCAGCGCCGCCAGGTCGACCGGCGCGCGCGTCAGGCGCAGCGTGCCGGCCTCGATGCGGGCCAGATCGAGCGTCTCGTTGATCAGCTCGAGCAGGTGCCAGCCGGCGCGCTGGATCTGCTGCGCCCAGTCGTGCTGGCGCGGCGCCAGCGGCGTCTCCTTGTCGAGCGCGAGCAGCTGCGCGAAGCCGATCATCGCGTTGAGCGGCGTGCGCAGCTCGTGGCTCATGCGCGAGAGGAACTCGCTCTTGGCGCGGCTGGCCGCCTCGGCGCGCGCGACGGCGCGCTCGGCCTCCTCCAGGCGCAGGTGCTCGCCGATGTCCTCCACCACCGCCACGGCGTGCGTGACGCGGCCGGCGTCGTCGCGCAGCGGGCCGGCGACGACGCGCGCCGGCAGCACGCTGCCGTCGGCGCGCACGACGCGCAACTGGCGCCGCAGCAGGGCCGAGCGCCCCGCGACCAGCTCGCGGTAGTCGTGCCGCAGCGCCGCGCGGTCCTCCTGGTGCACCGAGCGCTCCATGATTCGGCCGCGCAGCGCGGCCGGTGCGATGTCGAGCATCGCGTACAGCCCGGGGTTGCCGTCGAGCAGCGCACCCTCGGGGTCGAGAAAGGCCACGCCGAGCGGCGTGTGGTTGAGGATGCTGCGCAGGCGCGCTTCGCTGTCGCGCAGCGCCTGCTCGACCTGCCGGCGCTCGCCGATCTCGCGCCGCTGCTCGGCCGTGGCGGCCTCGACGGCGCGCTCGGTGCGGCGCGCGTGGCCGGTCACGGTGAGCAGCAGCGCGCCGAGCAGGGCCGTGGCCGCCAGCCCGGCGAGCGCCAGGAACCACAGATCGGGTTTGGCCTGGGCCGGGGTGCCGGGCGTCAGGCGCACCTGCAGCTCGAGCGAGCGGCCGCCGAAGGCGATCGGCCGGCGCGCTGCGAGAAGACCCGGCGCGCCGGCGGCCGGGCAGGGCATGTTGCCGGCCAGCCGCGGCCGCTCGGCCCTGGGGTCGGCGTCGAGCAGGCACCAGTGCAGCGCGTTGCCGCCCGCGGCCGGCACTTCGGTCGTGTACGGGGCGAGGTCGGCGAGCAATGCCTCCGCGCCGAGGGTGACGAAGACCACGCCGACGAAGGCATGGGCGCGCGCGGCGGCGTCGCGCGGCTGGCCGTCGTACAGCGCCTGGTAGAGCACGATGCCGGTCTCGTCGCGGCTGGACTGGCTGAGCCCGAAGCCGGCGGTGGCGGCCGGCTGGCCGCTGTCGCGCGCGGCCAGGATCGCGGCGCGCGCGGCCGGGATCGACAAGGCGTTCACGCCCAGGGCGCCGGCGTTGTCGGCCGGCGGTTCGATGCGCCGCAGCACCACCGCTTCGCCGTCGCCAGCCAGCGCGCTGCCGTCGTCGCGCTGGAACACGCGAAAGCCCGCGCTGCCCTCGGCGCGCGCGCGTGCTTCGTAGGCGGCCAACTCGGCGCGCGGCACGCGCTCGCTGAAGCCGAGCGCGCGCGGCCGCCAGGGCTGCTGCAGCCACCAGGCCGAGGCGTCGCGCAGCGTTTTCTCCGAGGGTCGGCGGGCCGGCTCCGCGGCCAGTACCGCACTTTGCACCGCGCGCAGGGCGAACAGCGGCAATTGCAGCCGCTCCTGCACTTCGAGCGCGAGCCGGTCGACGCGGTGCTCGAGGGCCTTGCGCTCGATGACCTGCTCTTCGCGGTCGATGGCGACGATGGCCGTCGCCAGCAGCGCCAGCGCCACCAGCAGCGGCACGCCCAGGGTGCGCCGGCGCGCGCGCCAGTCTGCGCGCGGCCGTCCGATCAGGGTCAGCACGAGCGGCGCGCCGATCAGCACGCCCAGCGTGTCGCCCAGCCACCAGGTGACCCAGTTGTCGGCCATGCGCGCGGCATCGAGCACGCCCGCCAGCGCCAGCGCGAGCGTCGCCACGCTCGGGCTCAGCGTGCAGGCCGCCGCCGCGGCCAGCAGCGCGAAGCGCGCGATGTCGCGCGGCTGGTCCAGCACCAGCGGCGTGCCGGCATGGCGCCGCGCCAGCCAGGCGCCGAGCGCCGCCTGCGCCGCCGCACCGATGCCGATCGCCAGCGGCACCCAGGCCAGCGCCGCGCCCTGCATGCCGCGCAGCCAGCCCAGCGAGGCATTGGCGGCGCAGGCGCCCAGCACGACCCCCGGCAGCGCTGCGCGCCCGTAGACGATCACGGCCGCCAGCGCCAGCCCGGCCGGCGGATACAGCGGCGCCGCATAGCCGGGCGGGCCGGCCAGCAGCAGCGCGCCCAGGCCGAGCAGCGCGTACGCGAGCGCGGTGGCGGCGGCCACCGCGAGGTGCGGGCCGGCGCGGCGCGGCACCTTCAGACGTTGAACAGGAAGTTCATCACGTCACCGTCGCGCACGACGTAGTCCTTGCCTTCGCTGCGCATCTTGCCGGCCTCGCGCGCGCCATGCTCGCCGCCGCAGGCGACGTAGTCGTCGTAGGCGATCGTCTGCGCGCGGATGAAGCCGCGCTCGAAGTCGGTGTGGATCACGCCGGCGGCCTGCGGCGCCGTGTCGCCGACGTGGATGGTCCAGGCGCGCACTTCCTTCTCGCCGGCGGTGAAATAGGTCTGCAGGCCGAGCAGCTTGAAGGCGGCGCGGATCAGGCGCGCCAGGCCGGGTTCCTCCTGCCCCATCTCGTGCAGGAAGAGCAGCCGGTCTTCTTCGGACATGTCGGCCAGTTCGGCCTCGGTCTTGGCGCAGATCGCCACCACCGGCGCCTCGCCCTGGTCGCCCTGGTGCTGCGCCGCGTAGGCGCGCAGGCGCTCGAGCAGCGGGTTGTCCTCGAAGCCGTCCTCGGCCACGTTGGCGACGAACATCTGCGGCTTGGCGGTGATCAGGCACAGCGGCCTCAGCACCGCCAGCTCCTCCTTGCTGAAGGCGATGGTGCGCACCGGGCGCGCGGCGTCGAGCGCGCTGCGGCATTTCTCCAGCACGTCGACCAGGCGCTGCGCCTCCTTGTCGCCGCCGGCCCTGGCTTGCTTGCTCCAGCGCGCCAGGCTCTTTTCCACGGTGGCCAGGTCGGCCAGGCAGAGCTCGGTCTGGATGACCTCGATGTCGGCGATCGGATCGACCCGCCCGGCCACGTGCACGACGTTCTCGTCTGCGAAGCAGCGCACGACGTTGACGATGGCGTCGGTCTCGCGGATGTGGCTGAGGAACTGGTTGCCCAGGCCCTCGCCGCGGCTGGCGCCGGCCACCAGGCCGGCGATGTCGACGAACTCGACGATCGCCGGCACCACCTTCTGCGGCTTGGCGATCGCGGCCAGCCTGGCCAGCCGCGGGTCGGGCAGCTCGACGATGCCGACGTTGGGCTCGATCGTGCAGAACGGGTAGTTCTCGGCCGCGATGCCGGCCTTGGTGAGAGCGTTGAAGAGCGTGGACTTGCCGACGTTGGGCAGGCCCACGATGCCGCATTTGAGGCTCATGAGGGGACTTTCGCGAGGGCAGGCTGCGACGCGGCGGCGGGCGCAGCGCGCGCGGGCCAAGCCGGCGATTCTGCTACAGCGCGCGCGGCGCGCACGCCGCGCGCGCCGCGTTCAGAAGCGGTAACTTGCCTCGACCGTCTGGCCGACGCGCAACGTGCGCTCGAAGCCCTCGACGACGACCGCGTTCATGCCGAAGGTGATGCCGCCGTTCATGCGCGCATCGGCACGGAAGCCCGCGAGCGTGGCGCCGACCTCGGGCGTGCTCGTGCCGCTGGCCGGGTCGACGTTCGGGATCGCGCAGCGCACGCAGGGCTTGACGAGCTTCAGGCGCACCGGCCCTTCGTCGGCGGCGACGGCCAGTTCGTCGAGATGGTCCTCGTCGAAGGCCTCGAGCCCGTCGAGCACGAGGTTCGGGCGGAAGCGCTCGATGCCCACGGCGCCGTGGCCGGCGCGCTCGAGCCGCGCGTTCAGCTCGGCCAGCGAGGCGCTGCCCAGCACCAGCAGCGGGAAGGCGTCGGCGAAGGCGGTGGGCGCCTCGAGCGCGCCGGTCCACTCGCGGCCGGCGAGCCGGCGCTCGTCGGGGTCGAAGCGCACGAGGCGCGCGCGCAGGCCGAGGAAGTCGCTGAACCACTGCGCCGCGATGTCGCCCATGTCGAAGGCGCGCACTTCGTCGTCCCACACGCGCACCCGCGTGGCGCGCTCCACGACGTCCAGGCGCAGGTGCAGCGCCAGCATGCCCGGCGCGCGCAACACGAGGTCGTCGCTGCGCAGGCGCGTCGACACCAGCGCCATGCGCGGCCAGCGGCGCTGCGTCAGCATCGCGCCGCCCTCGTCGACCACCATCCAGGCCCGATCGAGATCGAACCCGGTCTCGACCAGCAGCGCCTCGTCGAGCGCGATGCCCGCGCAGGACTTGACCGGGTGGATGCGCAGTGCCGCGATGCGGCAGGCGATGTCGTTCACGGGGGGGCCTCATCT
Organism: Rubrivivax sp.; assembly: GCA_046348125.1. Lineage (GTDB taxonomy): Bacteria > Pseudomonadota > Gammaproteobacteria > Burkholderiales > Burkholderiaceae_C > Rubrivivax. Next base: position 5,634 of record JAXMEV010000015.1, on the reverse strand, counting down.
CCTCGACGGCGCTCGGGCGGCGGGGCGGCGCCAAGCACGCGCGCCGCGGCGGGGCATTGTGCCGCGCCCGCGCGCAGCCCCCTCCCTACAATTCGGCCAATGGACCGCTGCGACATCCTCGTGCGCGGCGACGGCGCCGTCGGCGCCGCCGCGGCCCTGGCCTTGTCGCGCGCCGGCTTCGACGTCGCCCTGCTCGGCGCGCCGCCGGCGCCCGACGGCACGCCCGCGGCCGAGGATCTGCGCGCGTATGCGCTGAACGAGGCCTCGGTGGCGCTGCTGCGCGCGCTCAAGGTCTGGGACGCCATCCCGGGCGAAGCACGCACGCCGGTGCACGACATGCGCATCGAGGGCGATCTGCCCGGCGCGCACCTCGAGTTCTCGGCCTGGAGCGAGGCCGTGGCGCAGCTGGCGTGGATCGTCGACGCCGCCCTGCTCGAGCGCACGCTGCGCGAGGCGCTGCGTTTCGCGCCGCACGTGCGGCGCGTGGCCGCCGAGCTGCCCGCGGCGCTCACCGTGCTGGCCGAAGGCAAGGCGTCGAGCACGCGCGCGCGCCTGGGCGTGCGCATGGAGCGGCATCCCTACGGCCACTGTGCGATCGCCGCGCGCCTCGTCTGCGATCGCCCGCATGCCGGGCTGGCGCGCCAGTGGTTCCGCTCGCCCGACGTGCTGGCGCTGCTGCCCATCGACCGGCCGCTCGCCGGCCACGGGCTGGCGCTGGTGTGGTCGCTGCCCGACGAACGCGCCCAGGCGCTGCTGGCGCTCGACGCAGCCGCTTTCGAAGCCGAACTGATGGCCGCCACCGAAGGGGCGGCCGGCACGCTCGAGCTCGCCGGCGCGCGCGCCGGCTGGCCGCTGGCGATCGGCCATGCCGAGCCGGTGTGCGGGCCGGGCTGGGTGCTGCTGGGCGACGCCGCGCATGTGGTGCATCCACTCGCCGGCCAGGGCCTGAATCTGGGTTTCGGCGACGTCGTCTCGCTGGTCGAAGTGCTGGAACAACGCGAGCCCTGGCGCGCCCTCGGCGACGAGCGGCTGCTGGCGCGCCATGCACGCCGCCGCGCCGGCCCGGTGCGCGCCATGGGCCTCGTCACCGACGGCCTGCTGCACCTGTTCGCGAGCGAGCAGCCGCTGGTCAAGGAACTGCGCAACCGCGGCCTGGATCTGGTGAACCGGCTGCCGCCGCTCAAGCATCTGTTCGCGCGCCAGGCGGCCGGCCTTTGAGCCGCTGCCGCCGCTGCCCGCCCCATCCGACCGAACTCCGAGGACCCGTCCCATGAAGCCGTCCACCTCGACCTATCGCCTGGCGCTTGCCGCGCTGGCGCTCGCCTGTGCCGGCCCGCTGCTCGCCCAGGAGGCCGTGATCCGCAAGACGCTGCCGGAACGGCTGCCCAACCTGCCGCCGATCGACGAGGTCACGCGCACGCCGATCCCGGGCCTGTGGGAGGTGCGCATGGGCACCAGCCTCGTCTACACCGACGACAAGGGCGACCACCTCGTGGTCGGCGGCTCGATCATCGACACCAAGACGCGTGTCGACCTCACCGAGGCGCGCATGGACAAGCTGCTGGCGATCGACTTCGCCAAGCTGCCGCTGGCCGACGCCCTCGCGATCAAGCAGGGCACGGGCGCGCGCAAGCTGGCCGTCTTCGTCGACCCGAACTGCGGCTACTGCAAGCGCTTCGAGCGCGACCTCGTCCAGGTCAAGGACGTCACGATCTACGCCTTCCTGATGCCCATCCTCGGCGCCGACTCCAACGCCAAGGCGCGCGACATCTGGTGCGCCAAGGACGGCGCCAAGGCCTGGCGCGCCTGGATGCTCGACGGCGTCGCCGCGCCCGCCGCGCCGGCCAAGTGCGACGCCGCCGCACTCGAGCGCAACGTCGCCTTCGGCCGCAAGCACAAGATCAACGGCACGCCGGCGGTGTTCTTCGAAGACGGCACGCGCAAGCCCGGCGCGATCCCGCTCGAGATGGTCGAGCGGCTGCTCGGCCAGGCCGCGGGCGGCAAGAAGTCCTGAGCTGCCCCGACCCGAAGCATCACCCACCTGCAAGGCGCCGCCTCGCTGCGCAGCGGCTGCCGCGGCCACGATGAACACCGCCTCCGTTCCTGCCGGGCAGCCTGTGCCGGCGCTGGCCCACCGTCTGGGGCACCTCGGGCTCGTGCCCTTCGTGCTCGGCGCGCTGCTGGTGTGGTTCGTGCGCGCCGAGGCGCTGCCGTTCGCGGCGCAGGCGCTGTCGGCCTATGCGGCGCTGGTGGTGTCCTTCCTCGGCGGCATCCACTGGGGGCTGGCGCTGCGCGCGGCCGCGCCGTCGCCGCGGCTGCTGCTGTGGGGCACGGCGCCGACGCTCGGCGCCTGGGTCGCCGTGATGATGCCGGCGGCCAGCGGCCTGGTGCTGAGCGGCGCACTGCTGCTGGCGTGCTGGCTCGTCGATCGGCGCCTGTACGTCGAGCAGGGCGTCGGTGCCTGGCTGACGCTGCGCTTTCGCCTGAGCGTCGGCGCGGCGCTGTGCTGCTTCATTGGTGCCGCGGGCACCTGAGCGGGTGACGGCATGAAGCGCGGGCCCGATCCGGATCTTCGCAGGCGCTGAGGAACCGGCCCGCAGCGCCGAGCCGGCCGTGACCGCGCTGTCTGTTGCCCCGGCGTCGCCGCGCTGGCGCCTGCCGCTGCTGCTGTTGCCCGCGGTGCTGCTGGCGCACCTGTGGCTCGCCGATCGCCTGGTGCCGCAGGACTTCGGCTTGGGCGACGCACCGGGGCGCATCGCGCGCATCGACGTCGCCTTCGTGCGCGAGCTCCAGCCGGCCGCGCCGGTGCTGCGCCGGCTGCCGGTGCCGCGCCACGCGCCGCGGGCCGCAGCGCCGCTGGCCGTGAGCGCGGCGCTGGCCGCCGCGAGTGCGCCGCTGCCCGCGGCATTGCGCCAGCCCTTGCTGGAGTCGCTGCCCGAGCTCCTGCCCGAGCGCTCGCCCGAGCGCTTGCCGGCACCCCACGCCGAGCCGGCGCCCGCCGTCGCCGCGGCCGCCAGCGTGCCGGCCGATGCCGCCTCGGCCGGCGACGTGGCAGCCGACGTGACAGCGGCCGCCGCGCAAGCGGCGAGCGCCCCTGCCGCCTTCGAGTGGCCGCCGTCGACGCGGCTGGATTACCTGCTCACCGGCAACTACCGCGGCCCCGTCGAGGGCCAGGCGCGCGTCGACTGGCTGATGCGCGGCGCGCGCTACCAGGTGCACCTCGAGCTCTCGGTCGGCCCGCCGTTCGCGCCGCTGGTCTCGCGCCGGCTGTCGAGCGAGGGCGAGGTGGGCGCGGCCGGTCTGGTGCCGCTGCACTACGAGGAGGAGACGCGGGTCGCCTTCCAGAACCCGCGCGGCCTGCGCATGGCTTTCGAGCCCGACCGCATCCGGCTCGCCAACGGCCGTGAGGTGCCGCGTCCGCCGGGCGTGCAGGACAGCGCCAGCCAGTTCGTGCAGATGACCTGGCTGTTCACCACGCGCGCCGGCCTGCTGGCCGCCGGCGAGCGGGTGGAGATCCCGCTCGCGCTGCCGCGCTCGGTGGACCTGTGGGTCTACGACGTGCTCGGCGCCGAGACCCTGTACACGCCGATGGGCGAGGTCGCGACGATGCACGTCAAGCCGCGCCGCGAGGCGCGCCCGGGCGGCGACCTGACGGCCGAGTTCTGGGTCGCTCCGACGCTGCAGTACCTGCCGGTGCGCATCCTCATCCGCCAGGACGCCGACACCTGGGTCGACCTGATGATCGAGCGCCTGCCGCGGCAGGCGCAGCGTTGAGACCGCGCGCGACGCTTCCGGCGCGGGGCCGTACGCAGAGCGCAGACCTGCGCGCTTCGAGCACGTGCAGGGCGACCTGCAAGGCATGGCGGCGTTCGGCAGATGAACTCGGTCGGGTAGGTGTTGTTGGCGTGGATGCCGCCGGGCTTGGCCGCGGCCAGCACGACGGCGTCGACCTGCCGCTCGCGAAAGAACTGCTGCACCGCGGCCTGTGCCGTCAGGTCGAGTTCTCCGTGCGTGGCCGTGACGATGCGGGTGTGCCCGAGCGATCACAGGCGCCGCACGATGGCCGAGCCGACCATGCCGCGGTGGCCGGCGACGAAGATGGGCCGTGTGTGCTCTGAAGAGGTGGTCATCCCGATCTCGAAGGAACGTGGTGAGGCGCGGACGCAGGCGCTTGGAGTGGCCAGGAGATCCCATATTGACGTAGTAAGGAAATTTCCTTACCATGCGCATTTGGCAATCAGGAGAGTTGTCGTGCCTGCCATCCACGAAGTCGCCACGTTGACCTCCAAAGGCCAGATCACGCTGCCCAAGCCCATCCGCCAGGCGCTGGGCGTCGATGCCGGCGGCAAACTCGCTTTCGACCTGCGCGGCAGCGAAGTCGTCGTCACCCGTGTCGATGCCGAGCACGAGGATCCTGCCATCAGCGCGTTCCTGGGCATCCTGGCCCGAGACATCGAGGCGGGCCGGTACGTCCATGGCCTGCCTGAGGATCTGGCCCGAGCCATGCTGGAGCATGCAGGTCATGGCGTGAACCTGGGCGATGAGATCGACGGGGAAGTGGCACTCTGATGCAACGGCACGGCTGGGCGCTGCTCTTTCACGACTGCGTGATCGAGCAGTTGCAGAAGCTGCATGCGGCGGTACAGCGGGCGCAGGAGAGCGACCCGGAGGGATTCGAGTCCAACGCCAACGTCAAGCTCTTCCGCGCCTTGAGCCGGTTGATGCTGGACGCGGTGCCGGGAGATCCGGCGCGCGATGAATACCGCCAGGGCAATACCCTGGGACATGCCCACCGCCACTGGCGACGGGCCAAGATCGGAAGGCGGTTTCGGCTGTTCTTCCGGTACGACTCGAAGGCGAAGGTGATCGTGTACGCCTGGGTCAACGACGAGCAGACCCTGCGGTCGGCAGGCAGCAAGTCAGATCCGTATGCCCAGTTCGAGAAGATGCTCGGGCGCGGGAACCCGCCGGACGAATGGAACGCATTGGTACAGGCAAGCAAGCAGGATTGGAGCAAGCCGGAATAGGCATTCCTCTGCAGCGAAGCTGGATTCCAAATGGGGGTCTGCCGACTGCCCTGGCGCTCGTCACGGCATGCGCAGTGCCCGGAGGGCGCGCCACCGGCCGCCGCGTATAGTGCCCCGCGCAGGAGGCAAGGCCCATGAACGACGAACCCCTCATCCTCACCGACGTCCGCGGCGCCGGCGCGCGCCGCACCGCCCTCGTCACGCTCAACCGGCCCAAGCAGCTCAACGCGCTCAACACGCCGCTGATGCAGCAGCTGGGTGCGGTGCTCGGCCGCTTCGACGACGACACGTCGATCGGCTGCATCGTCGTCACCGGCAACGACAAGGCCTTCGCGGCCGGCGCCGACATCTCGGCCATGGCCGGCAAGACCTATGCCGAGGCGCTGGCCGAGAACTTCATCACCCGCGACTGGGAAGCCATCCTCGGCATCCGCAAGCCGGTGATCGCGGCGGTGGCCGGCTTCGCGCTCGGCGGCGGCTGCGAGCTGGCGATGATGTGCGACTTCATCATCGCCGCCGACAGCGCCAGGTTCGGCCAGCCGGAGATCAAGCTCGGCATCATCCCCGGCGCCGGCGGCACGCAGCGGCTGCCGCGCGCGGTGGGCAA
>JAXMEV010000014.1:0-83300 GCA_046348125.1 Rubrivivax sp. | reverse complement strand
CGACGCGGCCGGCGTCGACTGGGCGCAGGCCGACCCCGATCCGGCGCGTTGCTGGGCACGATGAGCCGCAGGGATCGGCGCCGATGAGACCCCTGCCCAACCGCCCGCCGCGCCGCCTCACGCAGGCGCTGACCCTGCTCGAGGTGATGATCGTCGTCGCCGTCATCGGCCTGCTGATCGCGCTCGTGGCACCTTCGATGCGCGAGATGATCGGCATGCAGCGCCTGCGCGGCATCGCTGCGCAGGCCGTGACCGACGTGCAGTTTGCGCGCAGCGAGGCGTTGTCGCGCAACCAGTTCGTGGGGTTCGTGGTGCGCAACAACGCGGCCGAGTCGATGAGTTGCTACGCGCTGTTTGCGAGTACGGTGAATCCACTGAGCAAGGCCGGCCTGGACCCGTCCAAGTGCAACTGCACCGCGACACCGGGAAGCGCCTGCGTGGGCACTCAGCGCGAGGTGCGCATCGCGCAGGTACCACGCAGCCAAGACATCGAGCTGCGCCTGCCGCTCAACCAGGTCAAGACATTCGCCTACAACCCGGTGACAGGCGGCATGGGAACCGTGCTTTCTGGTTCCAGCGAGATCGGCGACCGCGACTACTGCTTCGAAGTCACCCGGCGCCCACGCGGCCGCCTGATCGTCATGGTCAACGTCGCGGGCCGGCCCTCGGTGTGCTCGCCGGACCAGTCGGTGCCCGGCTTTGATCCGTGCCCGGCCCCGGATCCCGCTTTGAAGAACTGCCTTGGCCTCGCTGCACCCTGAGCAGAGCCGAGCGATCGCATGAACGTATCCATCGCCGGCCACCACCGCGAGACGTCACATCGAGGCCGTCGCAATGTGGATCGCGGCCTGTCGCTCGTGGAGCTGATGGTCGGTGTCGTAGTCGGCCTGTTCGTCGTTGCCGCCGCCTCGCTCATCGTCACCGGTCAACTCGGCGAGAACCGCCGCCTGCTGCTCGATACGCAACTGCAGCAGGATCTTCGCGCCACTGCCGACATCGTGGCGCGCGAGTTGAGGCGCACGGGTGCCTGGAACGACTCCTGGGACGGCATCGCCAACGATGCGGCGCCGGCCGCAGCCAATGCGCTCAACGCGACATCGGCAGCAGCCAATGTCGCCACCAGCGATGTGCGCTTCAGCTACCAGCGCGGCCCATTCCAGGCCGGGGAATGGCGCTTCCGCCTTCAGAACGGCGTCATCCGCACTAGGGTCGACCCTGGCCCCAACGTCCCCGAGCAAGAGTTGACCGACGGCAACGTGATGATCGTCGATTCGTTCCAGGTCACGCGGCTGCCGCTCACCTCGGTGCGCATCCCCTGCTCCAAGCTGTGCCAGCCCGGCAATACGGTCGACTGCTGGCCGGTGCAGACGGTGAGCGAATTCGTCGTCGACATCGCGGCGCACGCGCGCGCCGACGACACGGTGCGCCGCTCGATCCGCAGCCGCGTGCGCCAGCGCAACGACAAGATCCAGTTCAACGTCCCGGGCGCGCCGCCGCAGGCCTGCCCGAATTGAAGAGCCAGCGCCGCGTCGCCATGTCCCCGCGCCCCCTCGCTCCGCCGCCCACGCGGCCCACGCAGCCTACGCCGCCCACGCGGCCCGCTGCACGTCAGCGGCCGCCGGCGCGCCCGGCCGCGCGCGGCGCGGCCTCGCTCGTCGTCGTGATGGTGCTGTTCTTCATCGTCTCGCTGGTGGCCGCCTACACCAGCCGCAACCTGATCTTCGAGCAGCGCACGTCGGGCAACCAGTACCGCTCGACGCTCGCGTTCGAGGCCGCCGACGCCGGTATCGAATGGGCGATCGCCCGCCTCAACGACGCCCGCATGGGCGACGACTGCCGGCCGCTGGCCAACGCCGCCGCGGTCAACGCGGCCGCACCGCAGCCGTCGTTCCGCGAGCGCTACCTCGGCATCGACGCGGCCAGCGGCAACATCACGCCGGTGCCCAATCGCCTCGCCGGCTGCGTGTTCGACGGCAGCGGCTGGTCGTGCGACTGCCCGGCCGCCGGCGAGCCCAACCCGGTGTTCGCCCAGAACGGCGCCGGCCCCTACACCGCCTTCTGGCTGCGCTTCACCGCGCTCGCGGCTCGTCCCGGCATCGTGCGCGTGGACGTGAACTCCTGCACCCGGCTCGACCCGGCCTGCCTGCGCTTCGCCCGCAGCGCGCAGTCGGGCGACGGGCTGGCGACGCTGTCGACGGTGCTGGCGCTGCGCAGCGGCCTGGGCACGCCGCCCAATGCGCCGCTGCTGGTGCGCGGCACCACGACCGTGGCACCGGGCGCGACGCTCACGGTGACGAACATCGACGCCGCCTCGAGCGGCACGACGGTGCTCTCGGGCGCCGCGTTCAACCCGGCGATCGCCACGCTGCGCACGCTGCCGGGCACGCCGGCCGCGCGCTCGGTGATCGACGGCGACCCGGCCCTGCAACTGCCCGATCTCGTACCGCCGCTGGCGCCGGCCACGCCGGCCAACAACGGCGCCGAGCGCATGTTCAACAGCGTCTTCGGCATGTGGCCGGCGACCTACTTCGAGCAGCCGGCCGCGGTCGCGGTGGCCTGCGCCGGCGGCTGCAACGCGAGCGACGCAGGCGGCGTCATCGACATGGCGCTGCTCAAGCCCGGTCAGACCATCCACGTGCAGGGCGCCGGCCCGCTGCGCATCGACGCCAATGTCGGCAGCGCCTTGGCCCCAGTGGTCATCGTCGCCGACGGCAGCGTCGAGTTCGCCGGCGCGCCGACGGTGTACGGCGTCGTCTACAGCCGCGCCGCCACCTGGACCACAGCCAACGCCGGCACCGTGCAAGGCGCCATCGTCGCCGAGCAGGATCTGCAGGTCGCGGGCAACCCGACGCTCGTCTACGACAGCGCGGTGATGAACCGGCTGCGCCGCACGGTCGGCTCGTTCGTCAAGGTCTCCGGGGGTTGGAGGGACTTCGCGCCATGAGCCGGTACGTCGCTCCCCTGGCCGGCCTCGCGCGCGTGCGGCCTGCCACGCCGCAGCTGGCGCGCGGCGTCTCACTCATCGAAGCGCTGGTGGCGTTCGCAGTGCTCGCCTTCGGCATGCTCGGCGTCGCCGGCATGCAGGCGACGCTGCGCTACAACGGCGACATCGCCAAGCAGCGCTCGGAGGCGGTGCGCATCGCCCAGGAATCGCTCGAGGATCTGCGCTCCTTCTCGGTGCTCGCTCCCACGCCCGGCCATGCCCAGTCCTATGCCGCCATCGCCAGCGCGCCGCAGGCGGTGGTGCCGGGCTATACCACCAACACCGAATACCACCGCAGCGGCACGGTCGGCGAGTCCGCGCCGCTCAACACGCAGCCGGCGACGAAGACCCTCGTCGCCGACGTGCAATGGACCGATCGCAGCGGCACGCTGCAGACGGTGCGCCTGGCGTCGATGGTGGCCGGCGTCGCGCCCGAACTCGCCGCCACGCTGGTCGCGCCCGGCAGCGGTCTGCCGACGCGCAACCCGCTGGGCCGCCACCGCGGCATCCCGCCGCAGGCGCGCGACTTCGGCAACGGCAGCAGCGGTTTCGTGCCGCCGCAGGCCGTCGGCGGGACGGTCGGCTGGCTGTTCGACAACGTCACCGGCCTGTTCAAGCTGTGCACGACGTTCGTGCAGAACAACGCCGCACTGCAGCTGGCCGATCTGGTCTGCAACAACGCGCAGAACTACATGCTGGTGAGCGGCTATGTGCGCTACGCGACGCAGGCGGTGCAGCCGCAGGCAGCCGACGTCGACGATGCCGCCGCGCTCGGGCCGGACTTCGCGCTGCCCGGCATTGCGGTCGTGCAGACGGCGCCGGCTGCGTTCGCCGGCACCTACGGCTGTTACCTCGCGCTCGGCAACGCCGCCACTTTCCGCGACTATTACTGCGGCGTGCCGATCCTCGTCGAAGTGAACGGAGTGCCGGTTCAGCCGAAGTGGAGCGGCTCGATCCAGTTCGGCGCCCCGCTCGCCCTCGCCGTCAACGCCGCCGACGCCGCGGCCAACCGCTACCGCGTCTGCCGCTACTTCGCCGCCGCGAACTACGCCAACGTGACGACGGCGCTGCAGAACCAGAACTTCGTGATCATCAAGGCCGGCGACGGTGCCAACGCCTTCTCCTGCCCGGCCGGGGTGACCTGGACACACCAGCCGCCGCCCTGACGCGGCCCTGACGCCGCCCTAAACTCGGCGGCGATGCCGCTCGCCGCCCTCGATCACCTGCGTCTCGCCGAGGCGCTCGAGCTCGCGGCCGACGCGATCGGCGTGAGCGACCCCAACCCGCGCGTCGGCTGCATCGTCGGCCATGCCGACGGCCGCGTGCTCGGCCGCGGCGCCACCCGGCGCGCCGGCGGGCCGCACGCGGAGGTGGTGGCGCTGGCGGCGGCACGCGCGGCGGGCCTCGCGACGCAGGGCGCCACGGCCTGGGTCACGCTCGAGCCCTGCGCCCACTTCGGCCGCACGCCTCCTTGCTGCGACGCGCTCGTCGCGGCCGGCATCGCGCGCGTCGTCGTCGGCACGCCCGACCCCTTCGCCGCCGTCAACGGCAGCGGCCTCGCTCGGCTGCGCGCCGCCGGCATCGAAGTCGAGCTGGCCGACGCCGCCTTCGCCGCCGCGGCGCGCGAGCTCAACATCGGCTTCTTCGCGCGCGTGCAGCGCGGGCGGCCCTGGGTGCGCATGAAGATCGCCGCCTCGCTCGACGGCCGCACGGCACTGGCCGACGGGCGCAGCCGCTGGATCACCGGCGCGGCCGCGCGCACCGACGGCCACGCTTGGCGGCGGCGCGCCTCGGCCTTGCTCACCGGCATCGGCACGCTGCGCGCGGACGACCCGCGGCTCGACGTGCGCGAGCTGCCGACCACGCTGCAGCCGACGCTGGTGGTGGTCGACACGCGGCTCGAGACGCCGCCCACGGCGCGGCTGTTCGACGTGCCCGAGCGCGCGGTGTGGATCTACGCGGCGCAGGACGACAGGGCGCGTGCAGCCGCCCTCGCCGCACGCGGCGCCGAGCTGCGCCGGCTGCCCGACGCGCACGGCCGGGTCGACCTCACCGCGCTGCTCGGTGAGCTCGCCGCACGCGGTGTCAACGAGCTGCACGTCGAGGCCGGCGAACGGCTCAACGGCGCGCTGCTCGCGGCCGATCTCGTCGACGAACTGCTCGTCTACCTCGCGCCCAAGCTGGTCGGCCCGGGCCGTTCGATGGCGGCGCTGCCGCCGCTGCCGGCGCTGGACGCGGCCGGTCCGTGGCGGTTCGTCGATGTGCAGCGCATCGGCGAGGATCTGCGCATCCTCGCCCGGCCGCCGGGGCGCGAGCGATTCTGAAGCTCGGGCGCGGGCGGCGACGCGGACGCCGCCGACCGGCTTGCGCTCCGGGCGGCAAAGCGGTCGAGCCCAAGCGGTCGAGCAGCGGGCCGCCACCTACAATCCGCCCATGCCCATCGCCCCGATTCCCGAGCTGGTGGCGGAGCTGGCCGCCGGCCGCATGGTCATCCTCGTCGACGAGGAAGACCGCGAGAACGAGGGCGACCTCGTGCTCGCCGCCGAACACGTCAGTCCCGATGCCGTCAACTTCATGGCCCGCCATGCGCGCGGGCTGATCTGCCTGACGCTCACGCGCGAGCGCTGCGAGCGGCTGCGGCTGCCGCTGATGGCCACGCGCAACGGCACGCGCCACGGCACGGCGTTCACGGTCAGCATCGAGGCCGCCAGCGGCGTGAGCACCGGCATCTCGGCGGCCGACCGCGCCCGCACCGTGGCCGCCGCCGTGGCGCGCGACGCCAAGCCCGAGGATCTGGTGCAGCCCGGCCACGTGTTCCCGTTGATGGCGCAAGATGGCGGCGTGCTGATGCGCGCCGGCCACACCGAAGCGGGCTGCGACCTCGCCGCGCTCGCCGGGCTCGCGCCGGCGGCCGTGATCTGCGAGGTCATGAAGGACGACGGCACGATGGCGCGCCTGCCCGATCTCGAGGTCTTCGCGCGCGCGCACGGCCTGAAGATCGGCACCATCGCCGACCTCATCAGCCACCGCGTGCGCCACGAGACGCTGATCGAGCGCCTGGGCCGCCGGCCGCTCGAGACGCCGTTCGGCCGCTTCGAGGCGAGCGTGTACCGCGACCGCGGCGGCGGCCTGCATCTGGCGCTGACGCAGGGCCGCTGGAGCGAGCACGACGAAGTGCCGGTGCGCGTGCACGAGCCGTTCACGGCGCTCGATCTGCTCGACAGCGCCGCGGCCGGCCACTCGTGGCCGCTGCCGCGCGCGCTGGCGGCGCTGCGCGAAGGGCCCTGCGGCGTGGCCGTGCTGCTGAACTGCTCGCACGACGTCGAGCGGCTCGCCGCGCAGCTGCTGCCGGAGTCGGCCGGCGCGGCCGCGGCGCCGGCGCGCAGCCAGTTCGACCTGCGTCTGTACGGCGTGGGCGCGCAGATCCTGCGCGATCTGGGCGTGCGCCGCATGCAGCTGCTGGCCAACCCGCGCCGCATGCCGAGCATGGCCGGCTACGGCCTCGAGATCACGGGTTTCCGTGCCGCCGGCTGAGGGGCACGAAGAGATGCAGCAAGCCGACAAGGGCCGGGCCGGCGCGCTCGAAGGCGAAGGGCTGCACATCGGCATCGTGCGCGCGCGTTTCAACGATGCGCTCACGGCAGCCATCGCGCGCGCCTGCATCGCCGAGCTCGAGCGGCTCGAGGTCGACGCGGCCGACATCCGTCACGTCAGCGTGCCCGGCGCGCTCGAAGTGCCGGTGGCGCTCGAGGCGATGGCGCGCGCGGGCGAGTACGACGCGCTGGTGGCCATCGGCTGCGTGATCCGCGGCGAGACCTACCACTTCGAGCTCGTCGCCAACGAGAGCGGCGCCGGCGTCACGCGCGTCGCGCTCGACCACCTGCTGCCCGTCGCCAACGCCATCCTCACCTGCGACAGCGAGGCCCAGGCCTGGGCGCGTGCCGAGGACAAGGGGCGCGACGCCGCGCGCGTGGCGGTCGAGATGGCCAACCTGCTGGAAGACCTGGCGTGACGGCGGCCACCCTGCGCAGCGGCGCCGCAGACACGGGCGGCGCGGCAACGCCCGGCCCCGCGCGGCGCGCGCGCACGGCCAAGCCGCCGCGGCGGCGTTCGCGCGAACTGGCGCTGCAGGGCCTGTACGAGTGGCTGCTCGCGCGCGGCGACGCCGGCGCCATCGAGGCCCACATGCACGAGATGGACGGCTTCGGCAAGTGCGACCGCCCGCACTTCGACGCGCTGCTGCACGGCACGATCGCCGAGGCGGCGGCGCTCGACGCGCTGCTGGCGCGCCACCTCGACCGCCCCGCGGCGCAGCTCGCGCCGATCGAGCACGCGGTGCTGCTGCTCGGCGCCTACGAACTCGGCCACTGCGTCGACGTGCCCTGGCGCGTCGTCATCAACGAGGCGGTCGAACTGGCCAAGACCTTCGGCGGCACCGACGGCCACAAGTACGTCAACGGCGTGCTCGACAAGGCGGCGGCCGAGCTGCGGCCGGCCGAAGTCGGCACGCGCGCGCGGTGAGCCCGACGGGCGCGCCGCTGCGCCTGGCGCAGCGCCTCGGGCACATCGAGCCCTTCTACGTGATGGAGTGCGCCAAGGAGGCGGCGCGCATCGCTGCCGGGCCCGAATGCGATCCGGCGCGCGGCGGCGAACCGATGATCTTCCTCAACATCGGCGAGCCCGACTTCGGCGCCGCGCCGCGCGTGGTGGAGGCCGCCGAGCGCTGCGTGCGTGCGGGCCGCACGCAATACACGCAGGCCACCGGCCTGCCCGAGCTGCGCGAGCGCATCGCGCGCTGGTACGGCACGCGCTTCGGGCTGGACGTCGACCCGGCGCGCATCGTCGTCACCGCGGGCGCTTCGGCGGCGCTGCAGCTCGCCTGCCTGGCGCTGTTCGAGCCGGGCGACGAAGTGCTGATGGCCGACCCTTCGTACCCCTGCAACCGCCACTTCGTCGCCGCGGCCGGCGCGCAGGCACGGCTGCTGCCGGCCGGACCCGCAGCGCGCTTCCAGCTCGACGCGGACATGGTGCGCCGCGCCTGGAGCGCGTCGACGCGCGGCGTGCTGCTGGCCAGCCCGGGCAACCCCACCGGCACCTCGATCGCGCCCGAGGTGCTGGCCGACATCGCGGCCACGGTGGCCGAACGCGGCGGCGTCACGCTGGTCGACGAGATCTACCTCGGCCTGGGCTACGACGCGCGTTTCGGCGCCAGCGCACTCGGTCTGGCCGGCGCCGCCGGCGAGCACCTCGTCTCGATCAACAGCTTCAGCAAGTACTTCGGCATGACCGGCTGGCGCCTGGGCTGGATGGTGTTGCCCGGCGCGCTCGTCGCACCGGTGGAGCGGCTGGCGCAGAACCTCTACATCTGCCCGAGCACGATCGCGCAGCACGCGGCGCTGGCCTGCTTCGAGCCCGAGTCGATCGCCGAGTACGAGCGCCGGCGCGCCGAGTTCAGGCGCCGGCGCGACTTCGTGGTGCCGGCGCTCGAGGCGATCGGCCTGCGCGTGCCCGTGCTGCCCGACGGTGCCTTCTACGCCTGGGCCGACTGCTCGGCGCACAGCGCGTCGAGCTGGGATTTCTGCTTCGAGATGATGAGCCGCGCCCACGTCGCGCTGACGCCCGGGCGCGACTTCGGGCCGGCAGCGGCCGAGCGCTGCCTGCGGCTGTCCTTCGCCAGCTCGATGGACGAGCTCGAGCAGGCATTGGCGCGGCTGGCGCGCGCGCTGGCCTGATGCGGCTTCGCATTCAACGCGCTCACAAGGCGCGCAGCCGAAACCAGTGCCGAAGCGGGGCGAGGCCAGGCAACGCCGTTGGCGTGTCGAATGCGAAGCCGCATGAGAGCGCCTCGAGGCCAAGGCGTGCGTCGTGCTCGATTCACGGCGCGACCAGTGTCGCGCTGTCGCGCCGTGGTCGAGAGCCGCCCGCAAGAACCGTGACAACGCGTTAGAGAAGGCACGGCGCGGCCGTTTCGCGCAGCGGCGCGGCACGACGATCCCGTAAGCTTGGGCGCATCGTGGGTCTTCTCCCCTTGCAGCGGCGCCAACCGGCCGGCACCGTCGAGTCGGACTTCGCCGTCACCGAGGCGCTGTGGTCGATCGACTTCGCTCCGGGCGACGTCCGGCGGAGGTTCGACCTGCGCGAGCGCGCGGCGTCGGCACAGGAGTCGAGCCTGCCGCCATCCGTGCCACCTGACTCGCTGCCTCCGGACTCGCTGCCTCCTGACTCGCTGCCTCCGGACTCGCTGCCTCCGCACTCGGCGCCTGCGGACTCGCTGCCGCCGGATTCGATCCCGCCCGACTCGCTTCCCGCGGCGCTCGACGCCACGGTGGTGCTGCCGCGCATCGAGCCGGCACTGCTGCAAAGGCCGCCCGCGTCGGCCCTGCCCGGCGCCGAGGCAAGCGCGGGCGGGCTCGCGGCGGCGCAACAGACGGCCCGCGCGCACATCGGCCGCTACGCACTCAGGCACTGCCTGGGCATCGGCGGCCTGGGCCAGGTGCACGAGGCCTGGGATCCGCTGCTTTCGCGCGCGGTGGCCGTCAAGACGCTGCACTTCGACGCCGACGAAGCGAGCCGCTCGGCGCTCGAACGCCTGTTCCTCGACGAGGCGCGCGCGATCGCGTCGCTGTCGCACCGGCACATCGTCACCGTGCACGACGCCGGGCTGACGCCGCAGGGCGTGTACATCGCGATGGAGCGGCTCGCGGGCAGCGACCTGCGGCAGCGGCTCGCGCGCGGCTGGCAGCCCGGCCAGGGCCGCGCGGCCCAGCTCGTGCGGCGCGTGGCCGAAGCGCTGGCCTACGCGCACGCGCGCGGCATCGTGCACTGCGACATCAAGCCGGCCAACATCTTCGTCACGCCGCGCGGCCGACCCAAGGTGCTCGACTTCGGCATCGCGCGCGTGGCGCGCGGCCGCAGCCTGCCCGGCCTCGAAGGCTGGGTGGCCGGCTCGCCGCACTACCTGGCGCCCGAGCAGCTGCGCGGCGAGCCGGTCGACGCGCGCACCGACGTCTATGCGCTCGGCGTCGTGTTCTACGAGCTGCTCGCAGGCCGCAAGGCCTTCCGCGGCGACTCGGTCGAGCAGATCACAGCGGCCGTTCTCGCGCAGAGCCCGACGCCGGTGCAGGAGCTGCGCCACGATGTCTCGCCGACATTGGCGCGCATCGCCGCCAAGGCGATGGCGCGCGCGCCCGAAGCCCGCTACGCCTCGGCCGCGCAGATGGCGGCCGAGCTGCGGCGCTGGGCCGAGCGGCACGCGCGCGCCGCCGCCGGACCGCACGCCAGGCCCGAGGCGGGATCTGCAAGCCCGTTCCGGCCCGCCCGAGCCGACGGTGCGCGGCGCCTGCGGCTGGCCTGGCTGGGCATCGCCGCCGTGCTGACGGCTGGCGCCTTCGCCGGCTGGACGATGCAGGCGCGCCGCGCCGCGCCGCTGGCGCCGCCGCCATGGGGCGGGCCGCCTGCCGCCGATCCGCCCGGCGCCGGGACGGGCGCCGCGGTGCTGCCGCGCGGACTGCGCTGAGCGGGGTCGGCGGCGCCGGCACGCGCCGCTATCATCGGCGCCGCCGATGTCCGACCGCCCACTCGCAGCGCCCGCCGCGCGGCAGGCCTTCCGTCACCCGGTGCGCGTGTACTGGGAAGACACCGACGCCGGCGGCATCGTCTACTACGCCAACTACCTGCGCTTCTTCGAGCGTGCGCGCACCGAGTGGCTGCGCGCGCTGGGCGTCGAGCAGACGGCGCTGCGCGCGGCCGGCGGCGCGATATTCGTCGTCATCGACACGCGCATCGCCTATCGCGCCCCGGCGCGGCTCGACGACCGGCTCGACGTGACGGTGGCGCTGCGCCATACCGGGCGCGCCGCACTCACGCTCGCGCAGCAGGCCTGGCGCGCGGACACGCTGCTGGCCGAGGGCGAAGTGCGCATCGGCTGCGTCGACGCCGCAAGCTGGCGGCCGCGCCGCATCCCGACTCCCGTTCTCGACAGGCTGGCATGAACAACGAACTGTCCTTCCTCGTCCTCGTGCAGCAGGCCAGCATCGTCGTGCAGGTGGTGCTGGCGGGTCTGGCGCTCACCTCGATCGCGAGCTGGGCCGTGATCTTCGGCAAGCTGTTCGGACTGCGCCGCGTGCGCAACGGCAACGAGGAGTTCGAGCGCGAGTTCTGGAGCGGCCGCAACCTCGCCGAGATGAACCAGGCGATCGGCAGCAAGCCCGAGACCGCGCCGCTCGAACGCATCTTCGCCAGCGGCATGCGCGAGTTCCTCAAGCTGCGCGAGAAGCGCCTCGATGCGCCCGCGCAACTCGACGGCGCGCGGCGCGCGATGCGCGCCAGCCTGCAGCGCGAGCTCGACGCGGTCGAGAGCAAGCTCAGCTTCCTGGCCAGCGTCGGCTCGGTCAGTCCCTACGTGGGTTTGTTCGGCACCGTCTGGGGGATCATGCACGCCTTCGTCAACCTGGGCGCGCTGCAGCAGGTGACGCTGGCCACGGTCGCGCCGTCGATCGCCGAGGCGCTGGTGGCCACCGCGCTCGGCCTGTTCGCCGCCATCCCGGCCGTCGTGGCCTACAACCGCTTCGCGCGCGACATCGACCGCATCGCGATCCAGCTCGAGACCTTCATCGAGGAGTTCACCAACATCTTGCAGCGCAACGTCGGCGGCGCGCAGGCGGCGGCGCTGGCGACGACGCAGGGCCCGGCGGCTGCCGGGACGCGCTGATGCCCGCGGTGGCCGGGCGCGGCACGCGGCGCCGCTCGATGAGCGAGATCAACATGGTCCCGTTCATCGACGTGATGCTGGTGCTGCTCATCATCTTCATGGTCACGGCGCCGCTCATCACCACCGGCGTCGTCGAGCTGCCCACGGTGGGCAAGAGCACGCAGCGCCCGGCCAAGGTGATCGAGGTCGTGGTCGGCGCCGACGAGCGCCTGCGCATGCGCGTCGACGCCTCCGAGCCGACGCCGCTGCCGCTGCGCGAGCTGGCCGCGCGCGTGCGCGCCGAGCAAGGCGGCAACGCCGACGTGCCGGTGGTCATCAGCGCCGACAAGAGCGTGCGCTACGACAGCGTCGTCAAGGTGATGGACACGCTGCAGCGCGCCGGCGTGCGCCGCGTCGGTCTCGCGGTGCGCCAGGCGGCGCACTGAGCCGGTACCGCTCGAGTGCCAGGGGCCATGACGAGCGCCGCGCTGCCGCACGATGCGCTGCTGCCGCGGCCGCCGGGTGGACAGGCCCTGGGCACCGCCGTCTCGCTGGCGGCGCATGCGCTGCTGCTGTGGGCGCTCGTCACCGCCGTGCAGTGGCACACGCGCAGCCCCGACGTCGTGAGCGCCGAGCTCTGGGCCAGCGTGCCCGAGGCGGCAGCGCCGGCGCCGCAGCCGGCGCCGCCGGCACCAACGCCGCCACCGGCACCGGCGCCGGCACCACCGGCTCCGCCGCCGCAGGCGGCGACACCCGTCGAGCCGCCGCCGCCCAAGGTGGACATCGCCACCGAACGCGCCGCGCGCAAGGAGCGCGAACGCCTCGAAGCCGAGGCCGAGGCGGCGCGCAGGAAGAAGGCGCTGCAGCAACGCGAACAGGCCGAGCGCGCAGCGCGTGCCGAGCGCGACAAGCGCGAGCAGACCGAGCGCGCGGCGCGCGAGGAGCGCGACCGGCGCGAGGCGGCGGCCGCCGAGGCGCGCCTCGAAAAGCAGCGCCAGGACAACCTGCGCCGCATGATGGGCGAGGCCGGCGCTGCGGCCTCGGCCGGGACCGCGGGAGCCGCGGCGCGCAGCGCGGGCCCTTCGGCGGGTTATCGCGCCAAGCTGGTGGCGATCATCCGCGGCAATCTGGTCTTTGCCGACAACCTGCCCGGCAACCCGGTGGCCGAGGTGCGCGTCACCGCCGCCGCGAGCGGCACGATCATCGCCAGCCGCCTCGTCAAGTCCAGCGGCAACGCGGCCTGGGACGACGCCGTGCTGCGCGCCATCGACAAGACGGGCCGGCTGCCGCGCGACGTCGACGGCAGCGTGCCGCAGGACCTGATCGTGAGCTTCCGGCCGAAGGAGTAGCGTGCCGCGCGTGCCGCCGCGGCACGCCTCACACGGCGGCCAGCGCCTGCTCGAGCCGCTGGCGCACGTCCGCCGCCAGCGCCGCCACTTCGGGCCGGTCGACCAGGCTCAGCACCGCGTTGGGGTCCATCAGCTCGACATGCACCGCGCCCGCGGCGTCCTGACGCACGACCGCGTTGCACGGCAGCAGCGCGCCGATCGCCGGCTCGGCAGCGATGGCGCGGCTCGCGAACTGCGGGTTGCAGGCGCCGAGGATGCGATAGGGCGGCATCTCGAGGCCGAGCTTCTTCTTCATCGTCGCCGCAACGTCGATTTCGGTGAGGATGCCGAAGCCGACCTTGGCGAGTTCCTCGGTGATGCGGCGTTCGGCGTCGGAGAAGCCGAGCGAAACCGTCTTGCCGATGACGTACTGGGGCATATGGGGATGCAGGAGTGGAAAGCGGGAGGCCAGTATGGCGCTTCGCGCCAGCCTCGACACGATGCGGCTCTTTGCCCTTCGCTGCGGCGCACGATACGGGCCCGGCGGTCACCCGCCATGCCCGGCGTGGCGTCTACGTGATTGCCATAAGCCGACACGGTTTTCATTTCTTTACAATCCCCGACTCGCCCACTCACCGTCGGACAGCCGCTGCCTCGCGCGGCCGAACGGCCCGCGATGGCTTCTGTTTCCACCGCCGCAATCGGCCGACGCGTCGGCGCGCGCGAGCTTTCGATCCCTGTTCAGCTGGCGCTGCTGCTCGCCGTGCACGTCCTGCTCTGGACCTGGGCGGGCGTGACCTCGCGCTCGAACTTCGACACCCCGGGCGACATGGTCGAGGCCTACGCCTGGGCCCAGGGCTGGCAGCTTGGTTACTACAAGCACCCGCCGCTCGCGGCCTGGGTGGCCGGTCTGTGGTTCACCGTCGTCCCCGAGTCGCACTGGGGTTACGCGCTGCTGGCCGCCCTCAACGGCGCCGTCGGCCTGCTCGGTCTGGCGCTCCTGGCGCGCGAGTTCCTGCCCCGGCCCTGGGTGCTGCTGGCGGTGGCCGCCGCTTCGCTCAACCCGGGCCTGACGACGCTGGCGATGCGCTTCAACGCCAATGCCATCCTGATCTCGACCTGGCCCTGGGCGATGTGCCTGTTCGTGCGGCTGATGCGCCACGGCCGCACGCGCGACGCGATCGGCTGCGGCCTGGCCTGCGCGCTGGCGATGCTGGGCAAGTACTACTCGGCCGTGCTGCTGCTGACGATGGTCGTCGCGGCGCTCTGGGTGCCGGCATGGCGGCAGCGGCTGGCGACACGCTCCGCCGGCCTGGCGCTGCTCGCCTTCGGGCTCGCCTTCGGGCCGCACGCGGCCTGGCTGCTCTCGCAGGCCGAGGGGCCGCTGCAGTACGCGCAGCACGCTGCGGGCGTCGAGCCGCCCGCAGCGGGCCTGATCCGGGCGCTCTCCTTTGCGCTCGCGCAATGCGTCTTTCCGGCCGTCGCACTCGTCGCCTTCCGCTTCGGGCTCGTCGGGCCGCGGCGCTGGCGCGGCTTCGCGCAGGCGGTGGTGGCGCCGCTCGTGCCCCGCAACGAACTGCCCTGGCTGCTGGCCGTCCTGCCGATCGTCGCGACGATGCTCGCGACCGTGACCACCGGAGCGCGCACGGCCGCCGTGTGGGGCCTGCCGATCGCCTCCGGGCTCGCGCTGCTGGCGGCGGTGCGCGCGCATGCGGCGGGCGCCACGCTGGATCTGCGCCGCCTCTGGCGCGTGCTCGCCGTCGTCTGGCTCATCGTCGCGCTGGCCGCGCCGCTGTGGTGGGTGCTGCGGGCGCGTGTGGCGCATGCGTCGGTCACCGAGCCGCGCCAGGAACTCGCCCAGGCGCTGACGCAGATCTGGCAGCGCGAGCGCGGCACGCCGCTGCCCTGGGTCTCCGGCACACGCGCGCTGGCGGCCTCGACGGCGTTCTACGCCGACGATCATCCGCGCTACTTCAGCCTGTGGAACGCCGGCGTCGAGACGCCCTGGGCCCGGCTCGACACGATCGTGCGCCAGGGCGGAGTCATCGTCTGCGACGCCGCCGACGAGCCCTGTGCCGCCCGCGCGCTGGCCTGGAGCGACGACGAGCGGGAGGTGGTGGTCGCGAAGAGCTGCCTGGGCTGGCATTTCGCGCCGCAGCGCTATCGCGCGTTCGTGCTCGCACCCAGCAGTGCACCCAGGCCCGACGGGCACTGAGCACACGCGCTGCCGCGCCGGCCGACGGCAGCACGACCGGGTCCGTGCGATGAGCGGCGAAGACGGGCTCACCGGCCTGGGCGCGATCGCGCTCTCGCGCGCCATCCACGCCCGGCGCGTCTCCTGCCGCGAGGTGATGCAGGCTCACCTCGCACGCATCGGGCGCCTGAACCCGCGCTTCAATGCCATCGTGAACCTGCTGCCCGACGACGCAGTGCTGCGCGCGGCCGACCTGCTTGACGCCGAGCTCGCGCGCGGCCGCAAGGGGCGCGCAGGCTCGCGCGGCTGGCTGCACGGCCTGCCGCTGGCGATCAAGGACACCGGCCAGGCGGCGGGCCTGCCCACGACGTTCGGCAGCCCGCTGCTGGCCGACGCCGTCGCCGCCGAGGACAGCGTGCACGTCGCGCGCATGAAGGCGGCCGGCGCCATCGTCATCGGCAAGACCAACATGTCCGAGCTCGGGCTGGGCTCGCACACCTACAACCGCCTGTTCGGCACCACCGCCAACGCCTGGGACCCGAGCCGCAGCGCGGGCGGCTCGAGCGGCGGCGCCGCCGTGGCATTGGCGCAGCGGCTGCTGCCCTTGGCGGACGGCTCGGACTTCATGGGCTCGCTGCGCAACCCGGCGGGCTGGAACCATGTGTTCGGCCTGCGCCCCAGCCAGGGGCGCGTGCCGGGCTGGCCGCGGCCCGAGCTGTGGGTATCGCAGCTCGGCACCGACGGCCCGATGGCGCGCAGCGTGCGCGATCTCGCGGCGCTGCTGTCGACGCAGGCCGGCCACGATGCGCGCGCGCCGCTGTCGCTGGCCGAGGCGCCGCGCAGCTTCGTGCCGGGGCCGCGCGCTTCGGTGCGCGCGCTGCGCATCGGCTGGCTCGGCGATCTGGGCGGACACCTCGCGTTCGAGCCCGGGATCCTCGAGCTGTGCGAAGCCGCACTCGCGCGCTGCGCGGCCGCCGGTGCCCAGGTCGAGCCGCTCGCGCTCGGCTTTTCCCCGGCCGCACTGTGGGACGCCTGGCTGGTGTGGCGGCGCGCATTGGCGGCACCCGCGGTTGCGGCGCTGCTCGCGCGGCCCGGCCGCACCGACGCGCGCGCGCGGATCAAGCCCGAGGCGCTGTGGGAGCACGACCAGGCGCAGCAGCTCGACTTCGCCGCCTTCATGCGCGCAAGCGGGGTGCGCAGCGCCTTCCACCGGCAGCTGCTGCGGCTGTTCGAGCGCGTCGACCTGCTGGCGCTGCCGGTGGCGCAGGTCTGGCCGTTCGAGATCGCGCTCGACTGGCCCAGGTCGATCGCCGGCCGCACGATGGACACCTACCACCGCTGGATGGAGGTGACGCTGTACGCGACCTTCGGCGGCCTGCCCGCGATCAGCGTGCCGGCCGGCTTCGACGCCGCGGGCCGGCTGCCGATGGGCCTGCAGTTGATCGGGCCGCCGCGCGCCGACGCCGGACTGCTGGCTGCTGCCGCCGCTTACGAGGCGCTGATACCGGATCTGCTGGCCAAGCAACCGCCGCAGCCTTGACGCGCCCGCGCCTGCGCCCGCGCCTGCGCAGCGTACGCGCGGCCGCGCCGCTCGGGTCCGACCCATGCGCGGTGCGCCGGCGGCATTGACCGCACCCGTCGTGAGACGACCCGGGCAGCTCGCGCACCGCCCCGCGTGCCCGCGCTTGCGGGGCACGAGCCCAGGCCCGCACCGGCCGTCGCGCGCACGTCCTCGGCGCGTCCATGCCGGCGCCGGCGACGCTCGCCCTCTCGGAGGCAGCGATCGCCTGAGAGCCTGGTCTGAATGAGGGATGCTCGCCCCGGCTGCGGGCGCGATCCTCCCGGGGTGGAAACGCAGGAGGAGAGCGCCTTGGCTGCCGATTGCTCGCCGTCCCGACCGTTGCGTCTCGAGGAGGTCGGTCGCTGGGACACCGAGACCGACGTCGTGATCGTCGGCTTCGGCATTTCCGGGGCCTGCGCCGCCATCGAGGCGCGCCATGCCGGCGCCGGCGTCGAGATCTTCGAGGTCGCGTCCGCCGCGGGCGGAAGCGCAGCCCTGTCGGGCGGCGAGTTCTATCTGGGCGGCGGCGGCGGCACCCCGGTGCAGCGTGCGGCGGGCTTCGAGGACGCCACCGAGGATTTCTTCGAGTACCTGATGATGGCCGGAGGCCCCGGCGCCGACGCGGCGCGCGTGCGCGTCTACGCCGACAACGCGATCGAGCATTTCCACTGGCTGCAGGCGCAAGGGGTTCCGTTCAAGGGCACCTACCTCCCCGGCAAATGGCTCGAGCCGCTGACCGACGACACCCTGATCTGGTCGGGCAGCGAGGCCGCCTGGCCGTTCGCACAGGCAGCCAGGCCGGCGCCGCGCGGTCATGCGGCGCAGATGAAGGGCTGGGGCGCGGGCAAGCTGATCATGGAGAAACTCGCCGCCAGAGCCCTCGAGCTCGGCGCCGCCGCGCATTTCAATGCGCGCGCGCTGGCGCTGGTGGCGGATCGGCACAACGGCGTCCACGGCATCGTGGCCCGCATCGACGGCCAGGCGCGCCTCGTGCGTGCGCGCAGGGGCGTCGTCCTCTGCGCCGGCGGCTTCATCTGCAACGACGAGATGGTTCGCTCGTACGCGCCGCTGGCGCAGGGCTGCCCGAATCCGACGACCGGCGGCAACGACGACGGCTCGGGCATTCGCATGGGCATCTCGGTGGGGGCGGCGGCCATCCACATGGATCAGTTCTTCGCCACGCGCCCCTTCTTTCCGCCGGCGTCGCTGGTCAAGGGCATCTTCGTCAACGAACTCGGCCAGCGCTTCATCAACGAGGACGCCTACCACGGCCGCGTCACGCATTACATGCTGAGGCAGCCGAACGGCCGCGCCTGGCTGCTGGTGGACAACGAGATCTTCAAGCGGCCGATGACGTTCCCGAAGATCGAGATCGCCGCGACCGGCGAGAGCTGGGCGGAAGTGGAAGCCGAACTGAAGCTGCCCGCGGGCGAACTGGTGCACACCGTCGAGCGCTACAACGCCCACGCGGCGCAGGGCACGGACCCGATCTGGCACAAGGCGGCCGAGTTCCTGAAGCCTCTGGCGAGCCCGCCGTTCGCGGCGATGAGTTATTGCTCCGGCGACTATCCGGCCAGCATGTTCACGCTGGGCGGCCTGTGGACCGGAACCGAGGGCCAGGTGCTGACGCCGGGCGGCGACCCCATTGCCGGCCTGTATGCCGCGGGGCGCACGGCCTGCGGGCTGCCGCGCTGGGGCGAAGGCTACAGTTCCGGCATGTCGCTCGGGGACTCGAGCTACTTCGGCCGTCGGGCTGGCCAGCACGCGGCCAGGCAGGGGTGAACCGCCTCGGCGGCCATGCGCAGCGCGCAGTGTTCGATCGAGTTGTCAGCGAAAGCGGCTGTCCCGTCGTGCAGCCGAGCCATCGAGGAAGCAGGAATGACGCCTGAAGAAACCAAGGAATTCGAAGCCAAGATCAGGGCCTTCGTCGGCCGCGAGATCAGCCCGCCGTGCAAGGGGGCGGACGCCCGCGTCAACGAGGCGATGATCCGCCACTGGACCGAGGTCACCGGCGACCGCAACCCGGTCTACACCGACGCCGCCTTTGCCGCCGCCTCCGCCAAGAAGGGCATCGTCGCGCCGCCGACGATGCTGCAGATCTGGTCGATGGAAGGCTACAAGATGTGCCGGCCGGCCGGCGACCAGCTCGACATGCAGCGCCAGCTGCACAAGGTCTTCGACGAACACGGCTTCGTCGGCGTGCTCGGCACCAACACCAACACCGAGTTCTTCCGCGACCTGCGCCCGGGCGACGAGATCACCTATCACACGGTGATCGACAACATCTCCGAGCGCAAGACGACCGGGCGCGGCGTCGGCTACTTCATCGAAACGATCACCCGCTTCACCGACCAGCACGGCCAGGACGTGGGCCGGCAGGTGTTCCGCGTGCTCAAGTTCGCGCCGAGCGCGGTTGAGGCCAAGGCCAAGGCCGAGGCCAAGGCCGACAGCGGCGGCGCCCAGGCACCGGCGCTGCCCACGCGCATCCAGGCCCCGCGCGGGCACGACAACGCCTGGTGGTGGGAAGCCATCGACCAGGGCAGGCTGATGATCCAGCGCTGCAAGGCCTGCGGCACGCTGCGCCATCCGCCGCGGCCGATGTGCGGCCACTGCCAATCCACGCAATGGGACTCGATCGAGTCGAGCCTCGAGGGCGAGGTCTTCAGTTTCACCGAGTTGAACTACCCCAGGTTCCCGGGTTATCCGTATCCCTTGCTGTGCGCCGTCGTCCAGTTGCGCGAAGGCACGCGCCTGGTCGCCAACCTCGCCGGCTGCGAGCCCGAGCAGGTGCACATCGGCATGAAGGTCAAGGGCAAGGTCGAGCGCGTCGACGCCAAGACCGTTCTGCCCAATTTCTATCCGGCTTGAGCCCTTCATCGCATTGCGAGACCACGTCATGACCCACACCACGAGACGCTACGCCAGCGTCGCCCTCGGCGAAAAGCTGCCGCCGCTGCAGATCGACATCACGGCCGGCCTGATCGTCGGCGGCGCCATCGCCTCGCGCGACTTCACGCCGGTCCATCACGACAAGGCGGCGGCGCAGGCCGGCGGCCTGCCCGATGTCTTCATGAACATCCTGACCAGCAACGGCCTGATCGGCCGCTACGTCACCGACTGGGCGGGACCCGAGGCGACGCTCAGGCGCATCGACGTCAAGCTGGGCGCCCCCAACCTGCCGGGGTTCGTGATGACCATCAACGGCGAGGTGAGCGCCAGGGACGATGCGGCCGGCACCGTCGACATCGCCTACAGCGGCGACAACAACGTCTGGGGTACGCACATGTCCGGCATCGTCCGCGTGGCGCTGCCCAAGGAGGCTTGAACAAATGGCTGCGCGAATCTCCGACCAGGCAGCGATCGTCGGCATCGGCTCGACGGCGTTCTCGAAGGACTCCGGTCGCTCGGAGCTGGCCCTGGCCGCCGAAGCGGTCAAGAAGGCGCTCGACGATGCCGGGCTCGCGCCTTCCGACGTCGACGGCATGGTGACCTTCACCATCGATCAGAACGAGGAAGTGGAGGTGGCGCGCGCCGTCGGCTGCGAGAACCTCATGTTCTACAGCCGCGTTCCGTACGGCGGCGGCGCCGCCACCGGCACCCTGCTGCAGGCGGCGATGGCGGTGGCCACCGGGGTGGCCGAGGTGGTGGTCTGCTACCGCGCGCTCAACGGCCGCTCCGGACAGCGCTACTCGGACGGCGTGTCGGGCAACATCATCACCGGCAGCGCCATCCACTACGGCTGGTACATGCCGTTCGGGCTGCTGACGCCGGCCTCCTGGGTGGCGATGTTCACGCGCCGCTACATGCATCTGACCGGCTGCACGCGCGATGCGCTGTTCGAGGTCGCCCATGCGACGCGCCAATACGCCGTGAACAACCCGGCCGCCTTCTTCCACCAGCGGCCGTTCAGCCGCGAGGAATACGATGCGGCCAAGAAGATCTGCGAGCCGCTGCGGCTGTACGACTGCTGCCAGGAAAGCGACGGCGGATCCGCGGTGGTCGTCACCACGCCCGAGCGCGCCAGGCACCTGAAGCAGCCGGGCGTGCTGATTCGCGGCGCGGCGCAGTGCGCGGCCAAGGACCAGGAGGAGATGACCTCCTTCTATCGCCCCGAGATCGCCCGCATTCCCGAGATGGACCTTGCGGCGCAGGAAGCCTATGCGCAATGCGGCCTGAGCGCCAAGGACATCGATGCGGCGGTGATCTACGACGCCTTCACGCCCATCGTGCTCTGGCAGCTCGAGTCCTGGGGGTTCTGCAAGTACGGCGAAGCGGCCGACTTCGTCAAGGACGGCAGCCTGCGTCCCGGCGGGCGCCTGCCCACCAACACGCACGGCGGCCAGCTGTCCGAGGCCTACATCCACGGCGTCAACGGCATCGTCGAGGCCGTGCGTCTGGTGCGCGGCACGTCGGTCAATCAACCGGCCAAGCGGGTCGATCACGCGCTCGTCACATCGGGCGTGGGCGTTCCGACCGGCGGCGCCATCCTGGGCAAGATGAGCTGAGAGCCGCCCGGCGTTCGAAGCGAGGGCGGCGGCGGCCTCGAAGTCCGATGCCCCGTCGCAAGCGCCGGGCGGGCGGACCGCCGCGCCGCGCCGCGCCGCTCACGCCAGCGACGCGCGCAGCCGGTCGAACTCGGCGCCGTAGTCGGCGCGCCAGCGCCGGCGCGTGCCCGCGTCGACCCAGGCCGCGTCGATGCCGTCGAGCATGAAGCCGCGCAGCGCGTCGAGCGTGAAGCCGAAGTCGCGCCACATCATCGTCCAGGCGCCGGTCGGCGTGACATGGTGCAGCGTCGGGTCGTCGGTGTTGGGGTGGATGCGCAGGCCCAGCGCCGGCATGCGGCGGATCGGATGGTCCAGCGCCCAGCGCTCGGGCGGCAAGGTACGCAGGTAGTACGAGTTGGTCGGCACCACGGTGAACACGATGCCGGAGTCGGCGCAGCGGCGCGCGAACTCCGGTGCGTCCACCACCGTGTAGCCGTGGTCGATGCGGTCGACGCCGAGCAGTTCGATCGCGCTGCGCACGTTCGTCCAGGGCATGCCGAACTCGCCGGCGTGCGCCGTCGTCCGGAGCCCGGCGCGGCGCGCGGCAGCGTAGGCGGCGGCGAAGAGCTCGGGCGGCCGATCCACTTCGCGGTAGTCGATGCCGATGCCCGGCACCTCGTCGCGCCGGTGCTCGATCACCCACTGCACCATCTGCAGCGCCTCTTCGGGCGCGGCTTCGCGGTCGATCGCCGGCACCAGCCGGCCGACGATGCCGCAGTCGGCCTCGGCATCTGCCACGGCGCGCAGGATCGCCGCCTGCGCCAGCGGGTAGGCAATGCCCGAGTCGCGCGCGGTGCCGGTGGGGTTCCAGAAGAATTCGGCGTAGCGCACCTGGTGCGCGGCGGCATCCTGCAGGTACTCGTAGGCGATGCGGTGCAGGTCGTCGGGGCGGCGCAGCAGATGCGCGTCCAGCGCCCGCAGCACGCGCAGCACGCCCACGGGCTTGTCGCCGCGCGTGTAGAAGGCCTCGATCTCGGCCTCGGCCAGCGGCGCGCGCGCGCGCCGCGCCAGTTCGGCGAAGGTGGCGCGGCGCACCGTGCCGAGCAGGTGGCAGTGCAGTTCGACCTTCGGCATCGCGTGCAGGAAGCTGTGCACGCGGGCTTCGTCGCCGCTGGCGGCGCAGGGGCTGTCCGGCGTCATTGTTCGCACGATGGCACGCCAGCACCGGGTACCGACATCGCGGTGCTATGTACGCGCCGCCTGCGCCAGCGCGCGCAGGACGACGCCGCGCAGCAGCGCTTCGTCGGGCTCGGCGGCCACCTCGACATTGGCGTGCGCGCGCCGCGGCACACGCCACTCGAGCACCGTCATGCCGCGCGTGTGCCGGCCCTCGAGCTCGACCACCATGTGCGCGCTGCGCCAGCGCATGCCCTGCGGCGCCACCAGCGCGGCCGCGGCCGTGGGGTCGTAAAGCGCCATCGGCGCGCTGCCGTCGGCAGCGGCGATGCGCACGTAGCCGAGCAGCAGGTCGGCCAGCATCTCGGCGCGCTCGCCGCCCAGCTCGCGCAGCGCCTGGGCGTCGGCCGCGTGCACGCGCACCTGACGGCAGGCGTCCAGCCCCACCATGCGCAGCGGCGCGCCGGCGTCCAGCACCTGTTGCAGCGCCTCGGGGTCGACGGCGGCGTTGAACTCGGCCGCCGCCGTGTGGTTGCCCGGACCGGCACTGCCGCCCATCCAGACGAGCTGGCCGATGCGTGCGGCCAGTTCGGGCCGCGCCTGCAGCAGCCGGGCCAGATTCGTCATCGGGCCGAGCGCGAGCACGGTGGCGGGCGTGGTCGAGCGGTCCAGGTGCGCGGCCAACGCGCTCACCGCATCGCTCGCCGCCAGCGCGGCATGCGCCGCCGGCAGGCCGCTGCCGGCCGAGCGCATTGCGTCGGCGCCCAGGATGTCCTGCGCCGTCACCAGCGCGCAGGCGAGCGGTTGCGCCGAGCCGCGGTGCAGCGGGAAGCTCCAGCCGAAGCAGGCGGCGGCGCGCTGCGCGTTGTCGCACACGACTTCGATCGGCGCGTTGCCGGCGACGAGCGACAGCCCGGCGATCGTCCAGTCGGGCGCCGCGGCGACGGTGAGCACGGCCGCCAGATCGTCGAAGCCCATGTCGGTGTCGATCCAGACCGCGCGCGCCATCAGCCTTCCTCGAGCGGCACCGCCGCCGCCAGCGGCAGCCCGAAGCGCACGACCTGCTGCGGCGCGCAGCGCGGCGCCTGCGGCGAGGTCTGCGCCTTCACCGGCCCGGCCGGCGTGTCGAGCAGGTATTCGACCGCCTCGCCCAGATAGGACACGCCCACCACCCGTCCTTCGTAGGGGCCCGCGCCCAGCGCAACGCTGCGCGGCCGCCAGGCCAGCGCGGGCACGGCCGGCAGCGGCTCGGGCGAGGGCGCCAGCGCGCCCGCGGCGCCGACGAGCGCCCCGCCGCGCACGCGAAACAGGTTCTCGACGCCGACGAACTGGGCCACGAAGGTCGACGCCGGCCGCTCGTAGATCGCGTCGGGCGTGCCCTGCTGCGCGATGCGCCCGGCCTGCATCACGACGACGCGGTCGGCCAGCGCCAGCGCCTCGACCTGATCGTGCGTGACGTACATCATCGTCACGCCCAGCTCGCGCTGCAGCCGCTGCAGCTCGCTGCGCATCTCCAGGCGCAGCCGCGCGTCGAGGTTGGACAGCGGCTCGTCGAGCAGCAGCAGGCGCGGCCGCACGACCACCGAGCGCGCCAGCGCCACGCGCTGCTGCTGGCCGCCGGAGAGCTCGCGCGGCAGGCGCTGCTCGAAGCCCGCCAGGCCGACCTGGGCCACGGCCTCGCGCACGCGCCGCTGCAGATCGTCGCCGCCGACGCGGCGCAGCCGCAGGCCGAAGGCCACGTTCTCGAACACCGACAGGTGCGGGAACAGCGCGTACGACTGGAACACCAGCCCGACCTCGCGCTGGTTGGCCGCCACGCGCGTGATGTCCGCGCCGCCCAGCACGATGCGGCCGCTGCGCGGCGTGAGCAGGCCGGCGATGGCGCGCATCGTCGTCGTCTTGCCGCAGCCCGAGGGGCCGAGCAGGGCCAGCAGTTCGCCCTCGGCCATGGTCAGATCGAGGTCCTGCACGGCGACCGTGCCGCCGTAGGCCAGCGTCAGCTGCTCGAGCGCGAGGAACGCGGTTGCCGACACTCAACACCTCCAGCGGGCGGCGCGGCCCGCGCCCGGATGCGGTTCACACATAGCGCGACAGGCCGAGCGCGCGCTCGGCGACGAAGACGATCGCCATCGACATCAGCGCCAGCAGCGCCGACAGCGCGGCGATCGAGGGGTCGTAGACGAACTCCATCGACGCCAGCATGTCGATCGGCAGCGTGCTCACGCCGGGGCCGGTGAGGAACAGCGACACCGGCACCTGGTTGAACGAGGTGATGAAGCCGAGCACGAAGGCAGCGAGGATGGCGTTGCGGATGTTGGGCAGCACCACCTTGAAGAAGGTCTGCACGCGGCTTGCCCCCAGCATGACGGCCGCCTCCTCGACGTCGGTGCGCAGGTTGTCCAGGCTGGCAGTGACGACGCGCACCGCATACGGCACGACCAGCACGCTGTGCGCCAGCAGCAACGCCAGCGTGACCGGCATGTCCAGCGGCACGACCGCGTGCCGCAGCAGCGCCAGGCCGACGATGATGCTGGGCACGATGACCGGCGTCAGCACCAGGGTGCGCACCGTCTCGCGCCCCGGCACCCGATAGCGCGCCAGGCCGTAGGCGGCCGGCACACCCAGCACCAGCGCCAGCAGCGTGGCGCCGACGGCGAGCTCCATCGACAGCGCGAAGCTCGAGCGGAAGCTCTCGATGCCGAACACCGCGACCACCCAGCGCAGCGACAGGCCCTGCGGCGGGAAGGCCAGCGTATCGCCGGCCGACAGACCCGCCGCCGCGATGACGACGAAGGGGCCGAGCACGAAGAGCAGCACGGCGAGCAGGACGATCTGGCCGGTGCGACGCATGGCGGTCGGCCTCAGCCCCGGCGTGCCGCGGCCGCGCGCTTGAGCAGCGCATGCGTGACGACGCTCATCGCGATCAGGATGA
Organism: Rubrivivax sp.; assembly: GCA_046348125.1. GTDB lineage: Bacteria > Pseudomonadota > Gammaproteobacteria > Burkholderiales > Burkholderiaceae_C > Rubrivivax. Next base: position 57,953 of record JAXMEV010000014.1, on the reverse strand, counting down.
CGGCGATCACGCTGGCCGAGACGAAGTCGTTGGCCACCGAGACGCGCTGGTACATCAGCGTCTCGAGCATCAGCACCTTGGAGCCGCCGAGCACGGCCGGCGTGATGTAGGCGGTGGTGGCGCCGGTGAAGACCAGCGTGCCGCCGATCACCACGCCTTCGCGCGTCAGCGGCAGGATGACGCGCCAGAACACCGTGGGCCAGCGCGCGCCCAGCACGCGTGCCGCCGGCACCACGTCGGCGGGCAGGTTCTCGAGCGCGCTCACGAGCGAGAGCACCATCAGCGGCAGGAACAGCTGCACTAGGCCGATGAACACCGCCGTCTCGGTGAACAGCAGCCGCAGCGGCTCGGGCGACAGGCCCAGGCCAACGATGGCCTGGTTGACGATGCCGGTGCGGCCCAGGATCACGATCCAGGCGTAGGTGCGCGCCACCGGGGAGATCATCAGCGGCAGCACGAACAGACCCACGAGCCGCCCCTTCCACGAGGCCGCGCCGTTGACGATGGCCAGCGCCACCGCATAGCCGAGCGCGGCCGAGGCCAGCGTGACGACGGCGCCCAGGCGCAGCGTGCGCCAGATCACCTCGCGATAGAGCGGCTCGGTGAAGAACTCGCCGTAGCGCCCCAGTCCCCAGCCGCCGCCTTCGAGCCGCAGGCTGCCCGACAGCAGCACCGCCACCGGCAGCACGAACGCCAGTGCCACGAACAGGGTGGCCGGCGCGGCCAGGGCCATGCCGATGCGGCGGTCTTCGAACATGCCTTCAGTCCCGACGGGCGAGCCGCTGCCGAGCGCAATGCCTCAGCGCGCGACCTTCGCGTTCCAGCCGTCGACCCAGCTCTTGCGGTAGCGCAGCATCTCGATGGGCGCGATCAGATGCAGCGCCTTGACGGTCTCGCTGCCGTAGGTGAGGACCTCGGCCACCTGCGGCGGCAGCTTGACTTCCTTGTTCGCCGGGCTGTCGACCAGATCCATCGCGATGCGCGTCTGCGCTTCGGTGGACAGCCACTCGTCGATGAAGGCGTAGGCCAGATCCCGGTTCTTCGCGCCCTTGGGGATCACCAGCACGTTGACGCCGCCGGCCAGCCCTTCCTTGGGCGTGGCCCAGGCGAGCGGCATGTTCAGCTTCTTGATGAGCGGCCAGTTGAAGCGGCCGGTGACGGCGGCGTGGATCTCGTCTTGCTGGAACAGCTGCACGAGCTGCGCCGAGCGCTCGTAGAAGGTGACGACGCCGCCCTTGATCGACGCCACCTTGTCGATCGCCGTCGCGTAGCCGCCGCCCGTGCCGCCAAAGGCATTGTCGACCATCATCAGCATCAGCGGCGCCTGCGTCGTGGTGATGTTGGGCAGCGCCAGGCGGCCCTTGAGCTCCGGCTTCCACAGGTCGGCCCAGGACGCGATCTTCACCTTGTCGGTGCGGTAGATGATGCTGGTCGCGAAGTAGGTGTAGCCGACGCCGTAGTGGTTGCCGATCGGGTCCTTGGCCATGTCGTAGAGCTTGGCGTAGTTCTTCAGCCGGCTCACGTCGATCGGCTCGATCAGGTCCTTCTGCATCGCCTCGAGGGCCGAGAAGTCGGCCAGCACCGCCACGTCGACGTCGGGGTTGCCCTTGCGTGCCTCGAGCTTGGCCAGGCGGTCGGCGCTGTTGCCGACGTTGACGACCACCTTGCACTTGCACTTGGCCTCGAACGGCGCGTACAGATCCTTGCGCAGCAGATCCTGGCTCACGCCGAAGGCCGACAGCACCAGCGCTCGCTCCTGCGCGGCCGCGCCGGCACTCAGCAGCCCGGCAGCCAGCAGTCCCAAGCCGAACCGAAAGACAAGCTTCATCCAAACCTCCGCAACGGCGCCCGGCTGCAGCCGGACCGCGCTCGAAGCATTGTGACACCGCGCTGTTCGAGCCGACGCGCAGCGTGCGTCGGCAACCGTGCGGGCACAATGACGGCCCGCCCGCGTCGTGCCTGGCTGCGCCGCAGCGCTAACGAAAGCGGCGCCGGCGCGACGCGTCGATCCGCCGCACCCCGATCCACACCCCGATCCGCACTCCGCTCGAGATGACTCCGGCACCCCGTGCACCCATGCGCCGTCGGCCGCCGAGCCGCGCGCGGGCAACGCGAGACAGCGGCCGGCGGCTCTCCTGACGCCGATGGGCACCGCAGCCTTGCCCGTGCCGGGCTGGTATCTGCTGACACGCCTGGGCGAGGCGCAGATCCTGCTGCCCGTGATGCTGGCCACCGCCGCCTGGCTTGGCTGGCGCGAACGGACCTGGGCTCTGGCGCGCCGCTGGCTGACCGCAACCGCAGCCGCCGCCTTGCTCACCACCGCGACCAAGGTCGCGTTCATCGGCTGGGGCGTCGGCTCGGCGACGCTCGACTTCACCGGCATCTCGGGCCATGCGATGTTCGCCGCCGCCATCCTGCCCGTGCTGCTGCGGCTGTGCGAAGGTCCGTTGCCGCCGCGCCTGCACGGCCTGGGCCTCGCGGCCGGCTGCGCGCTGGCGCTGGCGGTCGCCGTCTCGCGCGGCGTGCTGAACGCGCATTCGCCCTCGGAGATCGTGTCGGGCAGCCTGCTCGGATTCCTTGCCAGCGCCGCCACGCTGCAGCGCGACGACGCGCCGCGGCCGCGCCTGCCGCTGGCGCTGCCGCTCGTGCTGTGCCTGGCGCTGACGCTGGGCGTCGCCGCGGCCCCGCCCTCGCGCACGCACGACTGGGTGACGCGCCTCGCGCTGGCCGCTTCCGGCCACGCGGCGCCCTACACGAGGTACCAGATGCTGCGCGCGGCGCGCCTGCGCGCGCGGCCCGCAGCGGCGTCGCAGCCCGCTCGTTGAACCCGAGCCGGCGCAGCCGGTCCGGGTCGAAAGCCGCAGATCACGCCGTGCCGCGGGGGGGCAGGCAGCCGAGCGCGCCTGGGGCCGCGCGAGGCAGGCCGCGCGCCGGCCGGCGCGGCTCGCAACAGGTTCAGTACACGCCCTGGGCGCGCATCGCGTCGGCCAGCTTGACGAAGGCGCTGACGTTGGCGCCGTCGACGTAGTTGATGCGGCCGTCCTTGCGCTTGCCGTGGCGCACGCAGTTGCCGTGGATGTCCTTCATGATCAGGTGCAGCCGCTCGTCGACCTCGGCATGCGTCCAGGCCAGGCGCATCGCGTTCTGCGTCATCTCGAGCCCCGACACCGCCACGCCGCCGGCATTCGACGCCTTGCCCGGCGCATACAACACGTCGGCCGAGTGGAACACCTCCACCGCCTCCAGCGTGGAGGGCATGTTGGCGCCCTCGGCGACGCAGACCACGCCGTTGCGCACGAGCGTGCGCGCATCGCGCTCGTGGAGCTCGTTCTGCGTCGCGCAGGGCAGCGCGATCTCGGCGGGGATGTGCCAGGGGCGACGGCCGCTCAGGTACTCGAAGCGCCGGTCCTCGCCCAGCTCGGCAAGGCGGCCGCGCCGCAGGTTCTTCAGCTCCATCACCTGGTTGATGGCTTCCATGTCGAAGCCCTTGGGCGCGTAAAGCGTGCCGTCGGAATCGCTGAAGGTCAGCACCTGCCCACCCAGGTCGGTGGCCTTGACGGCCGCGTACTGCGCCACGTTGCCCGCGCCGGAGATGAGCACGCGCGCGCCATGCGTCATGCGCTGCGCGTGCTGCAGCATCTCCTCGACGAAGTAGACGGTGCCGTAGCCGGTGGCCTCGGGCCGCATCTGGCTGCCGCCGTAGGCGATGCCCTTGCCGGTGAACACGCTGCCGGCGTGGTTCGAGAGCTTCTTCATCATGCCGGCCATGAAGCCGACTTCGCGCGCGCCCACGCCGATGTCGCCCGCCGGCACGTCGGTATCCGGGCCCAGGTGGCGGTGCAGCTCGAGCATCAGCGCCTGGCAAAAGCGCATCACTTCGCCGTCGCTCTTGCCCTTGGGGTCGAAGTCCGAGCCGCCCTTGCCGCCGCCCATCGGCAGCGTGGTGAGCGCGTTCTTGAAGGTCTGCTCGAAGGCGAGGAACTTCAGGATCGAAAGGTTCACCGAGGGGTGCAGCCGCATGCCGCCCTTGAACGGGCCGATCGCCGAGCTGTGCTGCACGCGCCAGGCGCGGTTGACCTGCACCTGCCCGCGGTCGTCGAGCCAGGCAACGCGGAACTGGATCACCCGCTCGGGCTCGACCAGCCGCTCGACCAGGCCGTCGCGCGCGTATTCGGGGTGGCGCTCCAGGAACGGCCACAGGCTGGCGACGACCTCGCGCACCGCCTGCAGGAATTCGGGCTGGTGCGGGTCGCGTTGCTGCACGTAGGCGACGAATTCCTCGGTCGAGCGGACGGCGATCATGGGTATCCCCCTTCGGGTCGGGCTGGAGCGGCAGACGCTCCGTCGGGCCACAAAAAGCCCCGCGTCCATCGGGCTGCGGGGCGGCCCGGATTATGCCGCCCCGAAGGGGGAGCTCGGCGCGCGCCGCCGCTCGTGCAAGGGCCCGGCCGCAACGGGGGTGCGCGGACCGGACCTAGGAGCGTGGGCGTCGCCGTCAGGCCTTCTTCACCCAGGCGCTGCACCAGCCCTTGGCGGCGACCTGCCGGCCGCCGAATATCGTGCATGGGCCGAACGCGGCGCCGGCCTTGCCCTGGAACTGCAGGCAGTTGCCGCAGTCGTGGCCGGCGGCCCAGCTGGCGAACTTGGCCTTGTCGGCGCGTGCCGCCTCGAGCACGTAGCCCAACGCCACGGCCTGCGCATCCTTCGGGTCGAGCCGGGCCGCCTCGGCGCCCTGGCTGGCGCGACCGGCAAGCAGCGCGGCGCCGGCGAGCGGGACCGTGCGGATGAATTCTCGGCGTGAGGTCATTGGGGGAGGCTCCGGTTTCGTCCGGTGGACGGGGCGTGGATCTTAGTGACCGCGCGAAGCCCGACATGCGCACGCAACTTTTGCCGCCGGCGGCCTCGCACGGCTTCGCATTCGACGCGATGACCGGGCGCGCAGCCGAAAGACCGTGCTGCCGGCCACGCTCCTCATATGGTCGCCGTAGTCAATGATTCTGAATGATCTGTTTGTGTTGCAGTGGTTCAGGATCGATCGGGTGATGCGACGCGAGCGGTGAAGCGACGATGAATCAGACTCATATCCGCGGATTGGCTACCAGCAATTCATCGATTCGTCGTGGGCCTGCCTCGCTCTAGGGTCGGGGATCAGCCTTGCGGTGCCCTGGTAGGAGTGACGAGGGTTACCCTGGTCGTTGCTCATGCCGCATCGCCCGATCGATCCCGGGGCGGGATTCAGGCGGTTGATTTCTCCCGCTGAGCCTGCATCGCGATGGCCCAGACGAAACCAGCCAGCTCGCGCGCAACGGCCACGCAGACCTTGTTGGCCTGGACACCTCGCCTTTGCAGCGCTGCGTATCGCTCGGCAAGCCGCAGTTGCCCCTTCCAAGCCATCGTGCGCACCGCCTCGGATAGGTCCTCCTGGCGTGTGTTGATCTCCTTGCCCACACGCGGCTTGAATCGGTAGTTCCAGGCCGCCTCGATCAGCAGCCGGCGCGCGTGGCCGTTGCCGGTCTTGGTGATGCTGCCTCGGCTGGTTCGCTCACCGCTGGAGTGCTCCGAGGGCACGAGGCCCAGGTAGCCCATCAGCTTGCGCGGGTGCTCGAATCGATTGAAGTCACCGATCTCTGCCGCCAGCCCGATGGAGGTGATCGCCGCCACGCCGCGCAGCGCTTGCAGGGCTTGGACGACCGACTCGAATCGCCAGCCGGCAATGGAGCTCAGCAGCGCTTGGGTCAATCGCGCGACTCTCTCGTCGGCTGCCTTCACCGCCAGCCCGTATTCGGTGAACGCGGTCTGCACCGCCGGCGCTTCGAAGCTCTGCCTGGCCAACCAACGATCGTGCGCACCACACCACGAGGTCTTGCCGCCATAGCGTCTGTCGTGGCGCAGCAACAAGCCCTTGAGCTGTTGTCGCACTTGCCTGCGGCTGTTGACGGCGTCTTCGCGTGCACGTGCCAGGTCCCGGATCGCCTCGTCGGCCGGATCAGGGACCCACACGGCGCTGAGTTGGCCCGCACGCGAGCACGCAGCCAGGTCCACGCTGTCTCGCGCATCGGTCTTGACGCGCTGGCCCGCTTGCCGAGGCATCTTCGACGGTGCGATCACCTCGCAGCTGTAGCCCCTGGCGCTCAAGGCGCGCTGCAGTCCATAGCCGGTGGGCCCGGCCTCATAGACCACATGCAATTGCTCAGGCGCGCCCACCCTGGCCAGCACGTTCAACAGCTTGGGCAGGTCATGCACGACCTTGCCGATCCGCCTCGCCTTGTCGCGCCCAGCATCGGCCGCAGCCACCGTGATGCTGTCCTTGTGGACGTCCAGGCCCACGTGAATCTTGCTGCGCTCGTCCATGGTCGGTCTCCTGGTTGTTGACGGCCCAGCCTTCAGCATGCAGCTCTACGCGCCTCGGCGCGCAACCTACGGTGTTGGAGACCGGCCACCTACATCGGCGCGGCGACCATGATGTCTAGCGGATTTCCACGGGCCTGAATTGACCTAACGCGCAGGGGCGCCGGTGGCTATGCCGACAGGCGCAGCGAGGATCCGCCCCACCAGGGGATGGCGACGGGCGAGTCGAGCAGCCCGGAGGCCATGATGATGGGCAGGTGCGCGCGGCGATGGAAGTGCACTTGCACTTGGCCGTCGGTGATGTGAACGTCGGCCGGAGTGTCGATCAGATCGCGGAAGATGTGCCGGGCCTGGGCGTCGGAGTAGCCGCGCATGCGGCGCGCCAGCAACCGGTACAGGCCGCTGGCGATGACGAGCAGCGCCATGTCGAAGTCCACCTTCATCCCTACCGCCGAGGACAACGCGTCCATGTGGAAGAAGCGCACCGCATCGGACAAGGCGTTCTCGATGAGCATGCGCTGGGCGTAGCGGGTCAGCAGCTTGGCATGCGTGGTACGGCGCTCGTTGGTGAGCAAGATGGTGGGCTGATCGTGCCCGAGATCGAGCACGAACAGCTGACGCAGCTTCGCGCCGGCCAGGGTGACCGACTGCTCGAACACGCGCGGGGTCTTGAATTTGCGCGCCGGCACGTCCAGCGTGACGCGCCGCCAGGCCGAAGGAGCGAGGTCGGCCACCTGCTGCAGCAGCGCCGGTGAACGCCGGCGCAGCGTGATGAAACCGATGCCCATCTCGTCGATCCGAGCCAGATGCGCATACGTGGTCAGCCGCGAATCGAACACCAGCTGGCGCGGCAACGCGCCGTGCTCGCGGCGCCAGAACTCGATGAAGCTGAAGATCTCTCGCGCCTCCTCGCCCTTGCGCAGATCGGCGTTGGAGTAGCAAAAGGCCCGCCCGCCGGCGTCCTGGGCGAGGAACGCCAGCACGCTGGGCTGCGAGCGGCTGCGCGCGCTGACGAAGTGGGACTGCACCTGCGCGTCCTCGCCGTAGTACGGCACCGAGTGGAAGTCCAGGTTGAACGAACCGGCGTCGAAGAGTCCGTCGCCGCCCACGCCGGCGTGCCAGGCGGCCAGCAACGCCAAGCTGCGGCTGCGCTCCACCCGCGAGGAGTACTCGCACATGAAGCTCTTCTTGGGAATCACGTTCAAGCCGCTGAACAACGCCAGGCCCGGATCGGCCACCAGTGCCATCACGTGGCTCTTGCGCTCGACGGACCAGAGCTTGAGCGACAGCGCGCAGCGCAACGCGTGCGAGGCCGTAACCATGCGCGAGCCCGGCAGCTTGGCGCGCGCGGCCAGCGCGTCCAGATCGAGCCGAACCAGATCGGGCAGGAACAGGAACAAGCCCCCGCAGCGGGTGCTGAACCGTGTGCCGGGCGTCAGCGAGAACTCCCGCACGTCGGCCACCGGCTCGGTGCTCGGCAAGACGTGTTCGAGCCGCGCGTCGTCGCCGCGGCGCGGCAGCGGCGCGAACCCTTCGGCACGCAACACCTCGCGCACGGCCGTCGGACTCAGCGGCGTGCCGCACTCGGCCAGCGCGCGGCTGATCTCGTAGACCGAGTGGTTCTGCTTGCGCAGCCTCACCACCAGATCGTGGGCACGCGACTTGTGCGGCTGCTGCTGCGGCCCGCGCGCGGGTGAAAGGAAGAACTGCGGGTGCAAATCGCGCCGAAACGCATGGCACAGCACGCGGAAAGACCCGGCGGTGTAGCCGAAGTCGCGGGCCACCTCATGAGAGGGGCGGTTGTCGAAGAAGTAGGCGCGCAGCGCCTCGTACTGGCGCTGCCGGGGATGCGAAGGTTCGCTGAAGAAGCGGCGGCAGGTCGTTATGTCTTTTGGTACGTCTATAGACATACATGCACACTACTACATGTGCAGAAACACAGTCAAGGCCGCAGCGGCGAATAACGCATGGCTGTAGGAAAACCGAGACAGGACGCGGCTCAGCGGCCGATTGGACGCGTCCGGGGGCTGTACGAACGAAACGGCGGCGGCTCCCGAAGGAGCCGCCGAAACCGGGGCGTTGGGCGCACGAACCGCTTACGTCTCGAAGGCGACAAGCGCGCGCCTACGAGGGAACACCCCAGCCGCAACGCGAGGTCCCGTTAGCCGAAGGGGGGTCCGTGGAAATCCAGGCTAGGCGAAACAACGCCGCGCGCGTTGCATGCGCAGCCGCATCAGCGGCACTTGTCGGCCAGGATCTCGTAGCCGATCGCGAACACCGACAGCAGCGAGCCGCCCGGGCGCAGGCAGGCGGGCCTGGCCGATCGCGCCATGTCCCGTGCCAGCGGCGACTCCGGCGCCGACGGCGCGGCGCCGCTGGCGGCGCCGTCGTGCTGCACGAGGCGATCGAGCTCGCTGCGGCTGGCACGCGCCGCCTCGCGCAGCACGCGCGCGTCCAGGCGCAGCGGCGCGCTCGGCGCCGCGTCGGCTGCGCTGGCGGCGCGCCGCCCGTCAACCGCCGTGGGCGCCTCGGCCGCCACGGCGGCCGCCGGCGGCGCTTCGAAAGCGCGCGGCGCAACCGCCTGTGCGCGCCGTGGCAGCGGCACGGCCGGCGCCTTGCGCGCCCCGGGGCGCGGCGACGGTGCGGCAACCGGCTCCTCGGGCGCGCGCAGCCAGACCTGCAGCACGGCGGCCGGCGCCACAGCGGGAGCACTGCCGCGGCCAAACAGGAACGGCGCGAGCAGCGCCAGCGTCATCGCGGCCGAGGCCGCGGCCGCCATGCCGCGGCCGGCTCGGCCGCCTGCCAGGCCGCGCCTTGCGACGCCTGCGGCCGGGCGCGCCGTCATGGCCTAGGGCGACCCGCGCCCACGCTCCTAGGCCTCGCCGCCGAACCTCTCGATCAGGTTGTCGATGTACTTCTCGACCAACTTGCCGAACTCGCCGTTGACCACCGGCACGACGATCACCTTCATCAGCGCCGGCATCGCCACGTCGACCTTGCCGGCGGTCTTGAACACGATGTTCGTCGCGCCCTTCCTGTCGCTCAGCTTCCAGCTACCTTGGATCTGCGCGTTGCCCACGCCCTTGACCGGCGTCCAGGTCACCGTGCCCTTCTTGCGGTCGCTCACGTACTTGCAGGCGTAGACGGTCTGGATGCCCACCTGTGCCGTGCCCACGCGCTGCATCTCCCAGCGGTAGACGCCCTCGCCCATGTCGACGAGCTTGTCCACCTTGGGGAAGTGGCTGACCGACAGCGGCACGTCGGCCAGCACCTCGAACACCTTGCCCAGGGGCGCCTTGACGGCGAATTCGTAGCCGAGGTCGATATCGACGGTGACGGTCATGGTTCGCTCCTTGCGCGGTTCGCTCAGATCTCCTGGCCGGGCCAGGGCAGCATCATCGCCAGCAGCAGCAGCTTGTCGAACTCGGGTTCGAAGCGCGCGATGATGGCCTGCGGCCGGCGGCACAGCTCCTCGTCGGTCATGAGCGCGAACTGCACGCCCCCGCCGTAGCTGAGGATGCTCACGTGCACGCCGATGTCGCCCGAGGCGGGCACCCAGAACACGGTCTGGCGCAGCGTGCTGCCGCAGAACTGCAGCGGTTCGCGCGGGCCCGGCACGTTGGTCATCACCGCGGTGGCCTTCTTGGCGAACATGCCGAGCACGGCGTCCTGCGCCGGTTTGACGAACAGACCCGTCATCGACAGGATCGCGAAGGCCAGCAGCGGCTGGTAGCTGCCCTTGAGCTCCTCCATGCGCCGGCGCACGGCGTACAGGCGCTCGATGGGGTTGGCAATGCCGATGGGCAGCACCAGCGGCGCCAGGCCGAAACGGTTGCCCAGTCGCCAGGCCTCTGCGGGCGGGCGCAGGTTCACCGGCACCATGGCGCGGATCTCCTGGCCCGCCGGGTCCTCGCCCAGCGCGCGCAGCCAGCTGCCGATGGCGCCGGCCACGCACGACAGCAGGACGTCGTTGATCGTGCAGCCGAGCGCCTTGCCGACGGCCTTGACCTTGTCCAGCGCAATCGGGTCGTTCCAGGCGACGCGCTTGCGGCCGCTGCCCTTGCCCTTGAGCCGGGTCGGCGAGTCGTCGGCCAGCAGCGCCAGCGCGGCGACGTCCTGCAGCACCTGCACGCCCGAGCGCAGCATGCCGCCCGGGCCGAGCATCGGCCGCGTCGGACGAGCCAGCGCGTCGAGCGAGCGGGCGACGGCGCTGCCGGCGGCCTCGATCGCCCGGGCCGCGATTTCGGCGCCGGAGGGCGCCACGGCGTCGGCGCGCCCCTCCTCGTTCGCGTCGTCGGCGCTTGCCTCGGGGCGGGGCGGATCGCTGCCGCCGTCGGTGAGGCTCAACATCACCGTGATCAGTGCGATGCCGTCGGCGATGCAGTGGTGGATGCGCGCGACGAGCGCGCTGCCGCCCTCGTAGTCCTCGATGAGGTCGAACTGCCACAGCGGCCGGTTCGGGTCGAGCGGCGTGGCGGCCAGCCTGCCGCACAGATCCTGCAGCGCGGCGCGCTCGCTCTGGCCGCGCCGGCGCTCGAGCTTCACGGTCGAGACATGGCGCGCGATGTCGAAGTCGTCGTCGTCGACCCAGCGCGCGCCCATCGCATCGAGCTCCACCCTCTGGCGGAAGCGCTCGTACTTCAGCAGCTTGTCGGCATAGCGCCGCCGCACGTCCTCGAGTGCGATCCTGGGCGTCAGGAGCCACACGCCGACGATCATCATCAGGTTGACGTCGTTGTCCATGCGCAGCCACGCGGTGTCGACGCGGGACATGCGCTCGCTGGCCATCGGACTCTCCTCGGGTGGGCGGGTGTGAGGCGACGCGGCGATGCTGGGTAACATGGCCGCCGCCGTCAAGCGCTCATTCTGACCCAAGCCCCTGCCAAGCCCGAGGAGCCCACCATGGCCAAGCTGAAAGCCGCCTTCGAAAAGGCCGTCGCCGAGAGCAAGCTGCTGCCCGAGAAGCCCGACAACGCCACGCTGCTGAGGATCTATTCGCTGTTCAAGCAGGCCACCGAGGGCGACGTCGCCGGCAAGCGCCCCGGCTTCGCCGACCTGGTGGGCCGCGCCAAGTACGACGCCTGGGCGGCCCTGAAGGGCAAGGGCGCCGACGCGGCGATGCAGGAGTACATCGACCTCATCGAGAGCCTGAAATAGGTGCCGGCGCGCCGGCCCAGCACCGGACGCGGCCGCCGGCCTGCCGGCCGGGCACGCGCACCGCCGCGCCGCGCGTCACGCCCCACGCGGGCGTGATTCGTACCTGCACCGGCTCTCAGGCCCCGCGCCGGCCGCCCGGCTTCGCGGCGGCCTTGCGCGCCGCGCCGCCGCCCTGGGCGAGCGCCGCGTCGAGCTCGCGCACGATCTCGCGCTCGATCGTGCCCGAGAAGGCCCCGACCAGGAAGCCGAGCTTGGCCTCGAGATCGAAGTGGTCGGGCGCGACGATGAGGCGCCCGGCGACCCCGCTGCGCGTGAACTCGATCGTGTCGCTGGTCTTGCCCGCGATCGCGGTGCATTCGAGGCCGTACTTGTCCTCGACCTTTTCGGCCCAGGCGCGGGCGACCTTGCGCGCCTTGGCCAGGCCCAGTTCGTGTTCGCGGTGGATGTTGATCTTGGCCATGGCGTCGGTTCGGGTCAGAGCCAGTGAAGATATGAATCGCGCCCGCGCAGGGGTACCAAAGGGCGCTGCGCAAGGCGCAACGCGCCGCGCGGGCTGGCCGCCCGCGCAAGCGTTGCAACGCCGCGCAGCGCCCTTTGGCACCCCTGCCCTACGGGTGGGGCCCCAGAAGGGCCCACTCGTCGTTGCGAAGCCTCGCCGGGGCCCAACCCCGGCTGCGCTTCGCGCCTAGATTGGGCCCTTTCTGGGGCCCCACGCGGGCGCGATTCATATCTTCACAGGCTCTCAGTCGTTCGCGGCGAGTTTGGCGCGTCGCTCGGACCTGGGCAAGGCCGCGAGAACCCGTACGGCGGCATGGAAGCGCGCGAAGTCGCCGCCCGCGCGTTCGAACAGCCGCTCGAACTGCGGCACCAGTTCGTCGTAGGCCGCCTGCACGCCCAGCGCCGCGTTGTCGGCGCGCTCGAACCAGCCGTCGTAGCCGGCGAAGCCCTCCCAGCGCTCGGCCTTGAGGCGCGCGTAGTCGGCGCGCATCGCGGCGTACAGCGCCGCCTTGCGCCGGCGCTTGTCGTCGTCGGCCAGCGTGCTCGCGTACAGCGCGCCCAGGGCGTCGCGCCAGCGCAGCGTGAGCGCACGGAAGTCGCGCCGCCGCGCCTCGCGCACGGCGTCGGCCGCGCGCGCCTCGGCGCTGCCGTGCAGTGCCAGCCAGCGTGCGGCGCCGAGGCGGCCGACGGCGTCGGCGAACGACTCGTTGAAGGTCGTGTCGTCGCCGACGTAGACCACCTGATGCGCCAGCTCGTGGAAGACGAGCCGGGCCAGATCGCCGTCGGGCCAGTCGATGAAGGTGTCGAGCAGCGGGTCGCCGCCGAGCCAGTCGAACCTGCCCAGCGTCGAATAGGCCGGCACGCCGTAGACGCTGGTCTCCCAGCCCTCGGAGCGCAGCTGCGCGGCCAGCGCCTCGGCGTCGGCGCGCGCGAACCAGCCGCGGTAGCCGACGCAGCCCAGGAGCGGGACGCACCAGGTCTTCAGCTCGAGCGACAGCTCGGGCGCCGCCACGACGTTGTAGACGGCCGCGTCGCGGCCCAGCGCGGCGTAGCTGCGGTAGCTGCGGTTGTCGGGCAGCGCCAGCTCGGCGACGGCGAAGTCACGCAGGCGCCGGCTGAGTTCGAGGCGCGCGCGCAGCGCGGCCGGCGTCGCCGCATCGTCGAGCAACTCGGTGACGGGACGCGCGCGCTGCACGATCGCCAGGTGCCCGGCCACCGCCTGGCCGTAGTAGCCGAGCGTGCTGCAGCCGCCGGCGAGCGCGGCCGCCGCCAGCGCCAGCGCGCCGAGCAGGCGCCGGGCGGCCGCGCGCCGCCCTCCGCAGGCGCACCGGCTCACCGCGCCGCCCTGTCCTCGCGCACGCACTCGACCTCGACCAGGCAGTCGTAGAACGTCGGCCCACGGCCGATGTCGGTCAGCCGCTGGTGCGTGAGCTGGTTGACGTTGACGCCATCGCGGTCGAACTTGCGCCACCACAGGCCGAGCGCGTTGACGACGCCGGGCCGCGCGCGCTCGCCCACCGCGGCGGTGCAGCGCCAGGCGCCGCGCTCGTTGTACACGCGCACCGCAGCGCCGTCGACGATGCCGCGCGCGGCGGCGTCGTGCGGGTGGATTTCGAGGCGCGGCGCGCGCTCGGCCGCGCGCAGGCTGGGCACGTTGACGAAGCTCGAGTTGAGGAAGTTGCGCGGCGGCGGCGAGATCAGCGCGAGCGGGAAGCGCGCCGCCAGCTCGGGCGCGCTCTGTGCGCATTCGTGGTTCGGCACGTGGTCGGGCACGCCCAGGCCCGGTGCATCGACCACCGCCTTGCCGCTCGGCGTCGGGAAGCCGCCGGCGGCGAACGGCGCCTCGGCCACGTCGAGCCGCGTCCAGCCGCGCGCGGCCAGCGCATCGAGGTCGACCCGGGCGGCGTCGAAGGCGCCCAGCGCCATCGCCTCGTCGCTGTCGCGAAAGCATTGCTCCGTGCAGCCCATGCGCGCGGCCAGGCCGCGGAAGATCTCCGCGTTGCTGCGCGCCTGGCCGAGCGGCGCGATCGCCGGCCGGTTGAGCAGTGCATAGACATGGCCGTAGGCGCTGTGCGCGTCCCAGTGCTCGAGCTGCGTCGTGGCCGGCAGCACGTAGTCGGCGTGGTCGGCAGTGTCGGTGAGGAAATGCTCGAGCACGACGGTGAACAGGTCGGCGCGCGCGAAGCCGCGCGCCACCTTGGCGCCCTCGGGCGCCACCGCCAGCGGGTTGCTGTTGTAGACGACGACCGCCTCGATCTTCGGTCCGAATTCGGGCGAGGCCGCGCGCAGCAGGTCGTCGCCGATGGTCACCATGTTGATCGTGCGCGGGCGGCGCGCGCCCAGCAGATCGGGCCGCTGCAGCCAGGCGTCGCGCCGCGCGCCGGCGAACCAGCCGCTGGAAGACAGCAGCAGCCCGCCGGCGCGCTGCCGCCAGGCGCCCACCAGACAAGGCAGCAGCGCCACCAGCCGCACCGCGCTGCCGCCGCCGTGCACGCGCTGCATGCCATAGCCCAGGCGGATGGCGGCCGGCCTGGTCTGGGCGTATTCGCGCGCCAGCGTGCGCACGACCTCGGGCTCGATGCCGCAGACCGCGGCCGCGCGCTCGGGGGGCCACTCGGCGGCGCGCGTGCGCAGCTTGTCCCAGCCTTCGACGTGGCGTTCCAGCCAGTCGCGGTCGAGCCGCTCCTCGTGCGCGAACAGCTCGTGCATCAGCCCGAGCGCGAGCGCGCCGTCGGTGCCGGGCCGCAGCGCGACGTGCTGATGGCAGCGCTCGGCCGTCTCGGTGCGCCGCGGGTCGATGCACACCAGCTTGGCGCCGGCCCGCTTGGCCTGCTGCGCGTAGGTCCAGAAATGCACGCTGCTCGTGATCGGGTTGCAGCCCCAGACGAGGATCAGCCGGCTTTCGGCGAAATGCTCGACGTGCATGCCGACGCGGCCGCCGTAGGTGGCGGCCAGCGCCTCGCTGCCGGCGGTCGAGCAGATCGTGCGCCCGAGCCGGCTGGCGCCCAGCCGGTGAAAGAAGCGCGCCGCCATGCCCTCGCCCTGCACCAGGCCCATCGTGCCGCAGTAGCTGTAGGGCAAGATGGCCTCGGGCGCGCGCGCCGCGATCGCCTGCAGACGCATGGCGATGTCGACCAGCGCCTCGTCCCAGCCGACGCGCTCGAAGCGGCCCTCGCCCTTGGCGCCCACGCGCCTGAGCGGGTGCAGAACACGCTCGGGGTGGTACGTGCGCTCGGCATAGCGGCTGACCTTGGTGCACAGCGCGCCGTGCGTGGTCGGGTGCTCGGGATCGCCGGCCACGCGCACCACGCGCCCGGCCTGCACCGTGACGTGCAGGGCGCAGGTGTCCGGGCAGTCGTGCGGGCAGGCCGCCTGCACGATGCGCGTGTCGGGGGCAGCGGTCTCGGGCATCGTGCGAATGTGCCACAGCGGCGGCAGCGGCCTCGGCACCCGGCCCCGGCGCGGACGCGCTTTGGCCCCAGCGCATAAGATGGCGCTTCGCCGCAGGAGCCGCCGTCATGAACCTCATCGAGCCCATCCTCGCCGACGCCGCCGCCATCACCGCCATCCGGCGCGACCTGCACGCGCACCCCGAGTTGTGCTTCGAGGAAGCGCGCACCGCCGACGTCGTCGCGCGCTGCCTCGGCGAATGGGGCATCCCGATCCACCGCGGCCTGGGCAGGACGGGGGTCGTGGGCATCGTCAAGAACGGCACCAGCGAGCGCGCCGTCGGCCTGCGCGCCGACATGGACGCGCTGCCGATGACCGAATTCAACCGCTTCGCGCACGCCAGCCGGCACGCGGGCAAGATGCACGCCTGCGGCCACGACGGCCACACGGCGATGCTGCTGGCCGCGGCCAAGCACCTGGCCCGACAGCGCAACTTCGACGGCACCGTCTACCTGATCTTCCAGCCCGCCGAGGAAGGCGGCGGCGGCGCCAAGGTGATGATCGAGGACGGCCTGTTCGAGCGCTTCCCGATGGAGGCGGTGTTCGGCGCCCACAACTGGCCCGGCTACGAAGTCGGCAGCTTTGGCGTCGCGGTCGGGCCGATGATGGCCTCGGCCAGCACCTTCCGCCTCGTCGTGCGCGGCAAGGGCGCGCATGCGGCGCTGGCCTACCTGGGGATCGATCCGGTGCCGGTGGCCTGCCAGACCGTGATGGCCTGGCAGACCATCGTCACGCGCAACCTGCGCGCGATGGAGGCGGCCGTGATCTCGGCAACGATGATCAAGGCCGGCGAGGCGACCAACGTGATCCCCGAATCGGCCGAGATCCAGGGCACCGTACGCACCTTGAGCAGCGAGGCCGTCACGCTGATCGAGCGGCGCATGCGCGAGGTGGCCGAAGGCATCTGCGCGGCGCACGGCGCGCACTGCACGTTCGAATTCACGCGCGGCTACCCGGTCACCGTCAACCACGCCGCCGAGACCGAGTTCGTGCGCCGCGTACTCGGCCAGGTGGTCGGCGCGGACAAGGTGCGCGCGTTCGAACCGACGATGGGCGCCGAGGACTTCAGCTTCTTCCTCGAGGCCAGGCCCGGCTGCTATTTCGTGATCGGCAACGGCGAGGGCGGCCACCGCACGCCCGGCCACGGCGAGGGTCCGTGCACGCTGCACAACCCGAACTACGACTTCAACGACGAGCTGATCCCGCTCGGCGCCACGGCCTGGGTGCGCATCGCCGAACAGTGGCTGGCGCAGCCGCGCCGAGGCAGCGTGAAGACATGAAGCGCGACCCTGCGTGATGGACGCCGAGCGCTTCTTCGCCGCCAGCTACGCCCAGGCGCGCGCCAAGTTCCTGGCCGCCGCCGATGCGGCCGGGCTGGACGTGCAGTCGCACCCGCACCCGCTCACCGGACGCGACGGCGAGCCGCTGGCGCTGGACGTCGCGCGCCAGGGCGCGGCCGACGCCCGAGCGCTGCTCGTCGTCTCCAGCGGCTGCCACGGCGTCGAGGGCTTCTGCGGCTCGGGCGTACAGGGCGCGCTGCTGGCCGACGCCGCGTTCGCGCGCGCCGCGGCCGCAGCCGGCGTCGCCCTGCTGCACGTGCACGCACTCAACCCCTACGGCTTTTCCTGGCTGCACCGCACGACGCACGAGAACGTCGACCTCAACCGCAACTGGCAGGACTTCCGGCGCCCGCTGCCGCGCAACGAGGGCTACGACGAGATCGCCCACCTCGTGGTGCCGCCGGCCTGGCCGCCGGCGCCCGAAACCGAAGCCGCGCTGCAGGCCTTTGCCGCGCAGCGCGGCCTGCGCGCGCTGCAGACGGCGCTGTCGGCCGGGCAGTACCACCACCCGGAAGGCCTGTTCTTCGGCGGCCATGCGCCGACCTGGAGCCGCATCACGCTCGCCCATGTGCTCGAAGAGCATGCCCGGCGCTGCGCGCGCCTGGCCTGGATCGACCTGCACAGCGGCCTCGGCCCGAGCGGCCACGGCGAGCGCATCCACGCCGACCGCGACGACGCCGCCGCACTGGCGCGCGCGCGCCGCTGGTGGGGGCCCGAGGTGACCTCGATCTACGACGGCAGCTCGGCCTCGGCGCTGCTCAGCGGCATGCTGTTCAACGCCGTCTACGAGATCTGCCCGCAGGCCGAGTACACCGGCCTCGCGCTCGAGTACGGCACGCAGCCGCTCGAGCAGGTGACGCAGGCGCTGCGCGCCGACCAGTGGCTGTACCGCCACCCCGAGGCGCCGGCCGGGCAGCGCGAGGCGATCGCGCGCGCGATGCGCGAAGCCTTCTACACCGAGACCGCGGAGTGGAAGCAGCGCGTCGTCGCGCAGGGGCTGCAGGCGGCAAGGCAGGCCGTGGCCGGGCTGGCCGATCCGGGGCGCGCGGCCCAACCCTGATCGAACGCAAAGCGCGCAGGGTTACACCAGTTCCCTGCGCCGATGCGGCACGTTAGGCTTTGCCTTGGGGCCGCTGCGGCGGCGGGGCAAGGCACACAGCACACAGGCAGGACACCATGGCCGACCAAAGAGGGATCCTCGAGTACGTGCTCGACCACGAGGCGGAGCACCCCGACCGCGTCTTCCTCACGCAACCGGTGGGCGGCGGGCGCAGCGTCGACTACAGCTGGCGCCAGACGCTCGACGAAGCGCGCCGCATGGCCGCGCACCTGCAGGAACTCGGCCTGCCGCGCGGCGCCAAGGTGGCGATCCTTTCGAAGAACTGCGCACACTTCTTCATCGCCGAGCTCGCGATCTGGCTCGGCGGCTACGCGACGGTGGCGATCTTCCCGACCGAGACGGCGGAAGTCGTCAACTTCGTGCTCGAGCACAGCGAATCGAGCCTGCTGTTCGTCGGCAAGCTCGACGGCTGGGAGGCGCAGAAGCCCGGCGTGCCCGCCGGCATGCCGCGCATCGCGCTGCCGCTGGCGCCGCCAGGCGCACAGGAGGAGTACGACACCTGGGACGAGATCATCGCGCGCACCGCGCCGCTGGCCGGCCGCGTGCAGCGCGGCGCCGACGAGCTGGCGATGCTCATCTACACCTCGGGCTCGACCGGGCGCCCCAAGGGCGTGATGAACAGCTTCCGCGCCATCAGCGCCGCCGGCGAGGGCTTCGCGCGCTTCTTGCGCGCGCAGACGCACGCGACGGTGCAAGTGGAGGCCCGCGTCATTTCGTACCTGCCGCTGGCGCACAGCTTCGAGCGCTCCTGCGTCGAGGCCTCGGCGCTGGTCGACGGCAACACGCACATCTACTTCAGCGAGTCGCTCGAGACCTTCGTGCGCGACATCCAGCACGCGCGCCCGACGGTCTTCATCTCGGTGCCGCGGCTGTGGCTCAAGTTCCAGCACGGCGTGTTCTCGAAAATGCCGCCGGCCAAGCTCGACCGCCTGCTCGGCATCCCGATCGTCGGCAAGCTGGTCTCCAAGAAGGTGCTCAAGGGCCTCGGGCTGCAGGACGTGCTGTACGCCGCCAGCGGCTCGGCCCCGCTGCCGCCCGAGCTCATCCGCTGGTACCGCAGGCTCGGCCTCAAGCTCTACGAGGGCTACGGCATGACCGAGGACAACTCGTTCTCGCACGCCTCCTGGGGCGAGTTCGCCGAGCCGGGCTGGGTCGGCGTGCCGCACCGGGGCGTCGAGGTGCGCGTCGACGCCAACGGCGAGGTGCTGATCAAGTCGCCCGCGCAGTGCACCGGCTACTACAAGGATCCCGAGCTGACCCAGGCCTCGTTCACCGAAGACGGCTTCTTCCGCACCGGCGACCTGGGCGAGCGCAGGCCGAACGGCATGCTCAAGATCACCGGCCGCGCCAAGGAGCTGTTCAAGACCGCCAAGGGCAAGTACGTGGCGCCGGCGCCGATCGAGAACCTGCTCAACGCCAACCCGATGATCGAGATGTCGATGGTTTCCGGTGTGGGCCAGAGCTCGGCCTACGCGATGGTCGTGCTGGCCGAGGACCTGAGGCCAAGGCTCGGCGACCAGGCGGTGCGCAGCCAGGTCGAGCGCGACTTGGCGCAGCTGCTGGCCGAGGTGAACGCCACGGTGGCCGAGTACGAGCAGTTGAAGATGCTCGTCGTCGCGCGCGAGCCCTGGACGATCGAGGCCGGCACATTGACGCCGACGATGAAGATCCGCCGCGCCCGCATCGAGACCGCCGTGGCACCGCAGCTCGAGGCCTGGTACCGCACCAGCGGCCAGGTGGTGTGGGCGTGACGGGCCGGCGCGCGGCGGCCGGCCCGATGCGCGCACGAGCGCGCCGCTGCGCTCGCGAGCGCTCATCGCACGGCGTGCAGCGCTCATGACAGTCCATCCAGTGAGCGCGCCGGATCGCTTCGGAGCACTCGTCCCGAAGCGCCCGGCGCGCAGGGTCGTGCGGTGAGCGGCGCGCCTGCCTATCACGGCGGCGACCGCGTCGCCGACGTGCTGCACGCGCACGGCGTGCCGCGCGTGTTCACGCTGTGCGGCGGGCACATCTCGCCCATCCTGGCGGCGGCCAAGGCACGCGGCATCCGCATCGTCGACGTGCGCGACGAGGCCACGGCGGTGTTCGCCGCCGACGCCACGGCACGCGTCAGCGGCCGGCCCGGCGTGGCCGCGGTGACCGCCGGCCCGGGCATCACGAACACGATCACGGCGCTCGAGAACGCGCGGCTGGCCCAGTCGCCGCTCGTGCTGCTGGGCGGCGCGGCGCCGACCGCGCTGCAGGGCCGCGGCGCGCTGCAGGACATCGACCAGCGCCCGCTCGTCGCGCCGCACGTCAAGCGCTTCTTCAAGCTCGGCCGCGTGCGCGAACTGGGCCCGGCGGTGGCCGAAGCGCTGGCGCTGGCCGCGGCCGGCGTGCCCGGGCCGGTGTTCGTCGAGTGCCCGGTCGACCTGCTGTACGACGAAGCTTCGATCCGCCAGTGGTACACCGAGGCCGCTGGCCAGGGCCAGGGTCTGGCCGACCGCGCGCTGCGCTGGTACCTGAACCGCCACGCCGCGCGCATGCTCGCCGGCAGCGCGGACCGCAGCGTGAGCGCGGTGCAGCCGGTGCCCGTGCCCGAAGCGGACGCCGGCGCGCTGCGCGCCGCGGCCGCGGCACTGACCCGCGCCGAGCGGCCGCTGGCCGTGATCGGCAGCCAGGCCGTGGTCTGCGCCGCCGAAGCCGACGCGCTCGCCGAGGCCGTGACGCGGCTGGGACTGCCGGTGTATCTGTCGGGCATGGCGCGCGGGCTGCTCGGGCGCGAGCACCCGCTGCAGCGCCGGCACGCGCGGCGCAACGCGCTGCGCGAGGCCGACTGCGTGCTGCTGGCCGGCGTGCCCTGCGACTTCCGGCTCGACTACGGGCGCCACGTGCGGCGCAGCGCCACGCTCGTTGCCGCCAACCGCAGCCGGCGCGACGCGCGGCTGAACCGCCGGCCCGACATCGCCGCGATCGGCGACGCCGGTCGCTTCCTGCGCGCGCTGGCCGCGGCGGCGCCGGCGCCCGGCACGCGCTGGGACGCCTGGCTCGCCGCGCTGGCCGAGCGCGACCGCGCACGCGAAGCCGAGATCGACCGCCAGGCCGCGCTCGCCGGCACGCATGTCAACCCGCTCGCCTTCTTCCGCGCGCTCGAGGCCGAGGCCGGCGACGACGCGCTCTTCGTCGCCGACGGCGGCGACTTCGTCGCCACCGCCAGCTACGTGCTGCGCCCGCGCGCGCCGCTCACCTGGCTCGACCCGGGCGTCTTCGGCACGCTCGGCGTCGGCGCCGGCTTCGCTCTCGGCGCGGCGACGGCCAGGCCCGGCGCCGAGACCTGGATCGTCTTCGGCGACGGCGCCTGCGGCTGGAGCCTCGTCGAGTTCGACAGCTTCGTGCGCCAGGGCGTCCCGGTCATCGCCGTCGTCGGCAACGACGCCGGCTGGACGCAGATCGCGCGCGAGCAGGTCAAGATGCTGGGCGACGACGTCGCGACGGTGCTCGCACGCACCGCCTACCACGAGGTGGCGGCAGGCTTCGGCGCGGCCGGCCTGCTGGTGCAGCGCGCCGAGGAGGTGCGCCCGGCGCTGGCCGAGGCGCGGCGGCTGGCCAAGGCCGGGCGCCCGGTGCTCGTCAACGTCTGGCTCGACCGCACCGAGTTCCGCGAAGGCTCGCTGTCGATGTGAGCCCCTTGGGCACCGCGCCGCTGCGCGGGGCAGACCGGCGGGTCAGAGCCGACCCAGGCAGCTCATCTCACGGTGCACGCCGATCCAGCCGCGCCCTTCGGCGTCGACCCAGCCGCGCGCCATGCCCATTGTGTTGAAGGGCGCGACGAGCCGGCCGGCGGCGTCCAGCGCGACCCAGCCCATGCCGACGTCCTCGCCCGCGAGTTCTTCTTCCATGAGCGCGCGGCTGGCCTCCTCGAGCGTCGCGCCGCCGTGGCGCATGCGCGCGGCCAGTTCGTGGCCGACGACATGGCGGATGAAGACCTCGCCCATGCCGGTGCAGGAGACGGCGCAGACGCCGTCGCGCGCGTAGGTGCCGGCACCGACGATCGGCGAGTCGCCGACGCGGCCGACGGGCTTGTTGTTGTAGCCCCCGGTGGACGTGGCCGCGGCGAGGTGCCCGTGCGCGTCCAGCGCCACCGCCCCCACGGTGCCGTGGCGGTCGGCCTCGCTGGCGCGCGCGATGCCGCCGCGCCGCCCCAGCGCCTTCAGCTTTTCCAGCGCCTGCACGCGGCGCGGCGTCGTGAAGTACCGGTTCGGCACGCACTCGAGCCCGACGCGCTGCGCGAAGGCGTCGGCCGCATCGCCGGCCAGCAGCACGCAGCCCGAGCGCTCCATCACGGCGCGCGCCAGGCGCACCGGGTTGCGCGTGCGGCGCACGGTGCAGGCGGCACCGGCGGCCAGGTTGGCGCCGTTCATGATCGAGGCATCGAGCTCGTGCGTGCCGTCCTCGCACAGCGCGGCGCCGTGCCCGGCATTGAAATGCGGGCTGTCCTCGAGCGCAACGACGGCGGCCTCCACCGCGTCGAGCGCAGCGCCGCCGCCGCGCAGCACGGCGTGGCCGGCGCGCAGCGCGGCGGCCAGGTCGCGCTGCAGGGCCTCCCATTCGGCAACGCCGAGCGCTTCGGGCGCGGGCGAGCCGCAGCCGCCATGCAGAGCCAACGCAGGAGTGATCATCGCCATGCCCGGGCTTGATTGCTCATGGCCGCAGTGTCGCCGACGGCAGGCGGGCGCAGCGCGCGGCCGGGATGCATACCGCCCACGCCTTCAGGGCGTGCCGACGAAGAGGTAGGCATTGACCGCGCCGCCCAGTCCGCGCCCGACGCCGAGGTAATTCTAATGAGCGTTCAAATTGAGACTAACAATCCAAGGCCACGCCGTGATGCTTCGGACCGTCTTTCGTGCCGACGAGAGCCTGAGCAGGCCGGCTTCGAGTTGTGCGCGCACGCCGGCGAGGTCGTCGAAGACGCGGTTCGGGAATTCCTTCTCCCGCAGTTCGTCCCAGAGGTGCTCCTGCGGGTTGAGCTCGGGCGCGTAGGCGGGCAGGCGCAGCAGCCGGATGTTGGCGGGCACTGCGAGATCCTTGGCCACGTGAGAGCTTGCGCCGTCCACCACCATGATGATGAAGTCGCGCCGATGGGCGGCGCTGACCTGCGCCAGGAACTGACTCATGCAGTCGGTGTTCATCTTGGACGAGATCATCCAGTCGAACTGTCCTTGGATCGGGCTGACGGCGCCGTAGACATAGACGAACTCGCGCTCGTAGCCGTTGCACACCGTGGGCCGCTCGGGCTTGGGCGCCCAGCATCGCCGGATTCGAACCATGCGACCGAAGCGAGCTTCGTCTTGGAACATCAGTCGGATCCTGCGTCCGCGCGCGACCCCTCCTTCGAGGCAGGCAGCCAGCATCTCGGGGAGTTTTTTTTCCACGCCTGCTGCTCTGCGGGATCGCTCTTGGGGTGCCGAGTGTCCGCAGCGACTTTGCGCCAGCCGTGGCGAGCCAGAAGCCGATAGACGACCGAGTGCGTGACCGGGTGGCCGAGCCGCTGAGCCAATGCGGCACGCAGCGGCGCGACCACGAGCATGCTGCCATCGGCGGACAGAGCAGCCCACGGCTGAAGGAACTCCTGCTCCTCCTCCCAGCTCATCGCGGCCCGGCGGCGTCCGCCCCACTGGGGTGGCAGCCTTGCCGGATGGGTGAGTCGGCCGCGTACCTTGGCCTGATATCGAACGACGGTGGCGCGGCCAACGCCGAGAGCCGCCGCGGTCTGCTCGAGCGTCGCGTCCAAAAGCGCGGGAAGCAACACCGCCTGCGCGCGTCGCAACTCGTCGGCTGTCTGCGCCTGAGTCGCCAGAGCCTTCGCATGATCTACCAGTCGCGAATCCACCGAACGTGGCCTTGCCATGGCGTACTCCAGCCGTTGTGGATGGCTGGAAGCATGCCATAATTCGGCTCATCTTGAACGCTCAGTTGAATAAGCCGGCCCGAGCGGCGTCTCGCCGCCGACGTACAGCGCCAGCGAAGGCAGCCAGCCCGCGCGCGCCTGGCGCGTGTACGGCGTGCCGACCTTGCCCGCCTCGAGCGCCACCCCGAGGCGCATGTCGCCGCGCAGGCCCAGCGGCAGGCGGCCGACGATGCGCTCGGCACGCAACTGCGCGTAGGCGACCTCGTCGCCGACGAGCTGCCCGCTCGTGTAGGCGCTGAGGTTGAGAAAGCCGCCCAGCCTGCCGGCGTCGGTGAGCGGCAAGGCGCCGGCGGGCGAACCGACCCAGCTCACGCGGCTGCCCAGCACCCATGGCTCGAGCGGCCAGGCGCCGCGCAGGTCGAGCGCGGCGCGCGTGTAGCCGCGCCGCACGGCGCGGTACCACTCGGCCTGCGCGCTCCAGCCGCTGCGCGGGAAGTACAGGCGGTCGAAGCGGTCGAAGTCGGCCGCCAGCAGCCAGCCGCCGCTGCGCGCAGGCGCCGACTCGAGCGCGTAGAGGTCGACGCCGGTCTCGAGCGAATTCGTCGTGCGGCTCTCGCGCCAGCCCAGGCGCAGCTGGCCGAGCCGCGCGAAGGCCAGACCGGCATCGGCCTCGAGCGCGGCCTGCGCCGTGCTGTACTCGGCGATGCGCCGATCGCCGAAGAACCAGCCGCTGCGCTCGCGGTGCGCGGCGGCGCGCGCCTGCAGGAACAGGCGCCGCTGCGCTTCGAGCGGCTGGAACCACTCGACGCCGGCCCCGGTGCGGCTGCCGAGGTCGCCGCTCACGAGCAGCTCGCCGCCCAGCGGGTCGATCAGGGTCTTCTGGTAGCCCAGGCGCAGCAGGTAGCTCGAGCCGCGCGACAGGCTCGACTCCAGGTGCACGCCCAGGCGCAGGTAGTCGGGCCCCCAGCTCTTCTCCACCGGCAGCACGCGCAGCACGGTGCGGCCGCGTTCGCGCAGCACTTCGTAGTCGACGCGCTCGTACCAGCCGTCGCCGTAGATGCGCAGCACGTCTTCCTCGAGCGCGGCACGCTCGAGCGGCGCACCGACACGCTGGCGCAGATGGCGGCGCACGGCCTCGTCGCCGACGCGCTCGAGGCCGGTGATCTGCACCGCGTCGATGCGCGGCACGTCGCGCTCGTGCACCGCGATGCCCGCCCGCCAGCGCGCGTAGGCGGCGGGGTCGACGCCGAGCGCCGCGAGTCGGCTTCGCACCGCCTCGGCGGCGGCACGGCCGCGCGCGGCGGCGGCGTCGGCACGCTCGAAGTCGCCCGCGCCGATGCCCTCCAGCTCGGGCTGCAGGTAGACGTCCTCGAGCCGCAGCCCGGCCAGCGAGGCCTGCACGTTCTGCTCGGTGAGCAGCGCGATCACCTGCGCGCTGATGCCGAGCAGGCCGCTCACCTGATCGGGCCGCAGCAGCGGCGAACCGACGTTGACGGCGATCACGACGTCGGCGCCGCAGCGCGCGTGCACCTCGCCGATCGGCAGGTTGTCGACGAGGCCGCCGTCGACGAGCTTGCGGCCGCGGTACTCGAGCGGCGCCAGCAGGCCGGGCACCGACATGCTGGCGCGCATCGCCTGCGTCAGGCTGCCGTCGCGCAGGACGACGCGCTCGCCGTTGCCGATGTCGGTGGCGATGATCGAAAGCGGCAGCGGCAGCTTTTCGATCATCGGCTCGCCGGCATCGGCACGCACGAGCCGGTTGAAGAAGAGCTTGATCTTCTGCCCGCTCACGACGCCCGGCGGCATCTGGGCGCCGGCGGCCTTGATGCCGGTCTCGCTGCCGGGCAGGAAGCGCTGCGACATGCGCTTGTTGCGAAAGGCGAGCTCGTTGTAGACGGGGTCGTCGTTGAACATGTCGGCCCAGTCGGCCTGCGCCAGCGCCCGGCGCATGCCCGCCGGGTCGAGCCCGGCGGCCCAGGCGCCGGCCACGAGCGCGCCCATGCTGGTGCCGGCCACGCAGTCGACCGGCACGCGCAGCTCCTCGAGCAGCTCGAGCACACCGATGTGCGCCGCGCCGCGTGCGCCGCCGCCGCCGAGCACGAGGCCGATGCGCGGGCGCTCGGCCGCGCCCGCCGGCGTGGCGGGAAGGCTCGAAAGGGCGGCGCAGGCGAGCGCCGCGCCGGCGGCAAGCAGCAGGGAGGGCGCGCGCATCACGGGCGGGATTGTCGGGTCCCGCCGGGCGGAGTGGCCCGCCCGCCTACTGCATGAAGCCGATCGGTGCGCGCCGCGGCGCGGCGTCGGGCAGGTCGCCGACCTCGAGTGCGCTGCGCCCGGCCAGGCGCGCGTTGCCGAAGGCCGTCATCCAGGCACGCCGCATCTCGCGCGGCGCCAGGCGCGCCAGCGCCTCGAGCACCGCTTCGGGCGGCTCCTCGTCGAAGCGGCATCCCCAGTCGTGCGCGGCGCGGATCGCGCGATACAGGCGCAGCGCGATCAGGCGCGCGGCGTCGCGATCGGGCGCGCTCACCTCGAACACGATCATGCGGTTGAGGATGGGCTCGGGAATGGCGCGTTCGTCGTTCGCCGTCGCCACCCAGATCACCTGGCTGGCGTCGATCGGCACCTCGGCGAACTCGTCGGTGAAGTGGCCCGCCGTGTCGTGTTCGAGCAGCGCGTAGAGCGCACCCAGCGGATCGTAGGCGTGCTCGGCGCGCGCCTTGTCGATCTCGTCGACCACCATCACCGGGTTGGCGTAAACGCCGTCGACCAGGGTCTCGAACACCTTGCCCGGGCGCGCGCCCTTCCACTGGCTGCTCGCGCCCGAGAGCACCCAGCCGGCGGTGAGGCTGTTCATCGACACGAAGCCCAGGCCGGTGCCCAGCAGCTGCGCCAGCTGCTGCGCGAAGTGCGTCTTGCCGATGCCCGGCGGCCCGAGCAGCAGCATCGGCGCGATCTCGAGCGCGTCGCGGCTGTCCTGGCACAGTGCGAGCTGGCGCCTGAGGTCGTCGAGCACCTGGGCGAAGTTGGGCAGCTCCTCGTACAGGTGCTGCATCGCCGGCAGCCCCGCGGGTTTGACCTGGAAGCGCTCGGCGCCCTTCTCGATCATGCGTTCGTAGGTCGCGCGCAGCGTCTCGTGCTCGCGCGGCGGCAGCTTGTCCAGGCGCTTGGCGACCTCGCCCATGCGATACAGCGGCCGCATCGAGGCCAGCGGGATCGACGCCGCGCTGCTGGGCACCAGACCGCGTTCCTCACTCATGCGTCGAGCCTCCTTGGAGGGGTGGAGCAAGCCGACTGCCGGACCATTGGAGCAGAGCCTGCCACAACTGCGGCCCGCGAACAAACCGGGCAATGCCCCGCATTTGGGGTGGGGGCGCGCGCCGGACGCCGATTCCGCCACTAATACGCCCGGCCCTTGCGATACAGCGCGTGCGCTCGGCGCCCGAGCGGGCCGCGTCCGCCCAGAGCCGCGAAGGCCGCCGCGGCGTGGGCGTGCGAGATCGCGAGCCCGAGCGCGTCGGCGGCGTCCTTGCCCGGCAGGCCCGGCAGCCCGAGCAGCCGGCGCACCATCTCCTGCACCTGCGCCTTGGTCGCCAGGCCGTGGCCGACGACCGCCTTCTTCATCTGCAGCGCGGTGTACTCGGCCACCGGCAGGCCGCCGGCCACCAGCGCGGCCAGCGCGGCGCCGCGCGCCTGCCCGAGCAGCAGCGTGCTCTGCGGGTTGACGTTGACGAACACGATCTCGGCGGCGGCACAGTCGGGTGCGTAGCTCGCCACGACCTCGCGCACGCCCTCGAAGATGAGGCGCAGCCGCTGCGGCAGGTCGCCGCGCGGCGCCTCGGCCGTGCCGATGGTGCCGCTGGCCACGTAGGCCAAGCGCTGCCCCTCGGCCTCGACGACACCAAAGCCCGTTCGTTGCAGACCGGGGTCTATGCCGAGGATGCGCATGCTCGAGTGTCGCCGAGTCGATCGAGGCCGACAGGGCTTGGGCGCAGGCTCATGTCGCCGCAGGCGACGTGAAGGCGCGCCAGCGCCGTGCCGCAGCCAAAGCCCGTTCGCTGCAGACCGGGGTCTATGCCGAGGATGCGCATGCGCGAGTGTCGCCGAGTCGATCGAGGCCGCCAGGGCTCCGGCGCAGGCTCATGTCGCCGCCGGCGACGTGAAGGCGCGCCAGCGCCGTGCCGCAGCCAAAGCCCGTTCGTTGCAGACCGGGGTCTATGCCGAGGATGCGCATGTTCGCGTGGGCCGGAGCCGATCGAAGCCGCCGCGGGCGCGCGTCATCTGAAGTACCAGCGCACGGAGTGGAAGAACAGGGGCGCCGCGAAACACAGCGGCGCAACGCGGTCGAGCAGCCCCACGGCACCGGTGACGGAGCTGCGGTTGCCCCACCAGCGCACGCCGGCGTCCTTCTTGAGCGCACGCATCACGAACGCGCCCAGCATGCCGGTGCCGCCGGCCACCGCGGCCATCGCGGCGGCGCGCAGCGGATCGACCGGCGTCACCCAGAACAGCGCCGCGCCCGCCAGCGCCGCGGCGACGAGGCCGATGCCGAAGCCGCGCGCCGAGAAGTCGCGGTCGATCTGGCGCGCCAGCGGCCGGCGCCGCAGCCTGCGGCTCGCCAGTTCCTGCGCCCCTTGCGCGACGACGGTCACGATCACGAGGAAGAACAGCAAGAAGGCGCCGCGCTCCTCGTAGCCGCGGAACTCGAGCAGCAGCAGCGCCGGGGCATGCGACAGGCCGTACACGCAGACCATGATGCCCCACTGGATCTTGGCATTGCGCTC
Source organism: Rubrivivax sp. (assembly GCA_046348125.1). GTDB lineage: Bacteria > Pseudomonadota > Gammaproteobacteria > Burkholderiales > Burkholderiaceae_C > Rubrivivax. The sequence continues at coordinate 29,375 of JAXMEV010000014.1, read as the reverse complement.
GAGGAAGCGCTCGGGGTCGCCGGCGAGCGCGCTCGCCACCGGGATGGCGAAGAACACGTACACCGGCACGAAGACCGTGAACAGGTCGAACGCGCGCAGGCCGACGAGCAGGTACTGCAGCGGGATGACAGCGAAGAAGGCGAGCACCAGGCTGCGGTGGTCGCCGCGCCGCGTCGGCGCCAGCGTGATGTACTCGCGCAGCGCGAGGAACGAGAGCACGGCGAAGGCGAGCGTCGCGCCCAGCGGCCCCGAAGCCCAGGCGACCCAGAACACGAGCGCAGCGACCCACAGCGCACGCAGGTCGCGCTGGCGCTGGCGCTGGCGCTCGGCGCCGGCGTCGTCGCGCTCGCGCAGCGACAGCAGCACGACCGCCGCACCGGCCAGCGACAGCAGGCCGAACAGCGTGACGAACAGCAGCGCCACCTGCTGCGTCACGTTCCAGTCGCGCAGCTCGAACGGCGTGGGCATGGCAGCGACCGCGCTCACGCCGCCGCGGGCCGCAGCGCGACGACGGCCGCACGCGCGCGCTCGAGGAAGGCGCGCTTGTCCTCGTCCGCCCCCAGGCGCAGCGGCGCGCCGAAGGTCACGGTGCACAGGACCGGCACCGGCACCACCTCGCCCTTGGGCATCACGCGCTGCACGTTGTCGATCCAGGCCGGCACCAGCGCCACCTCGGGGAAGCGCGCGGCCAGGTGGTACAGCCCGCTCTTGAAGGGCTGCGGCTGGCCGCGGCTGCTGCGCGTGCCCTCGGGGAAGATGACGAGCGAGTCGCCGCGCGCGAGCGCCTCGACCAGCGGCTCGAGCGGATCCTCGTCCTCGCTGCGCTGGCGCGCCACGTACACGGCGTTGAACACCGCGCTCGTGAGCCAGCGCTTGAACGCGCTCTTGGTCCAGTAGTCGCGCGCCGCGATCGGCCGCGTGAGGGCGCGCAGATCGCGCGGCAGCGCGGCCCAGATCAGCACCCAGTCGAGGTGGCTCTGGTGGTTGGCGAAGTAGATGCGCTGCTCGGCCATCGGCGCGCAGCCCTTCCAGTGGCCCTGCGCGCCGGTGATCAGGCGCGCGACGAAGGCGAGCAGCACGCCCATGGCGTCGGCGAGCGACATGCAGCGGATGCTACGGGCGTGGGCGCCGCTGCGGCTTGCGCGCCGGCAAGCCGCTCGCGTGCCGCGCTCAATGCCTGAAGTGGCGCGTGCCGGTGAACACCATCGCGATGCCGCGCTCGTCGGCGGCCGCGATGACCTCGTCGTCGCGCACGCTGCCGCCGGGCTGGATGACGCAGGCCGCGCCCTCGTCGGCGACCGCGTCCAGCCCGTCGCGGAAGGGGAAGAAGGCGTCGCTCGCCACCGCCGCGCCGGCGAGCGCGAGGCCGGCGTTGCGCGCCTTGATCGACGCGATGCGCGCGCTGTCGATGCGGCTCATCTGCCCGGCGCCGACGCCCAGCGTCATGCCGCCGCCGCAGAACACGATGGCGTTGCTCTTGACGTACTTGGCCACCTTCCACGCGAACAGCAGGTCCTCGAGCTGCGCCGCGCTCGGCGCGCGCCGCGTCACCACGCGCAGCTCGCCGCGCTCGACGTTCTTCAGGTCCGGCGTCTGCACCAGCATGCCGCCGCCCACGCGCTTGAAGTCGAGCGCGTTGGCGCCCGCGCCGGGCGGCACTTCCAGCAGCCGCAGGTTGGCCTTGGGCGCGAGCACGGCGCGCGCCGCCGGCGTGACGGCCGGCGCGATCAGCACCTCGACGAACTGTTTGTGCTCGCCGATGCGCTGCGCGCTGGCCTCGTCCAGCGGCCGGTTGAAGGCGACGATGCCGCCGAAGGCCGAGGTCGGGTCGGTCTGCCAGGCCTTGACGTAGGCCTGCTCGGGCGTGTCGGCGACGGCCACGCCGCAGGGGTTGGCGTGCTTGACGATGACGCAGGCCGGCCGCTCGAAGGTGCGCACGCATTCCCAGGCGGCATCGGCGTCGGCGATGTTGTTGTAGCTGAGCGCCTTGCCCTGGATCTGCGTCCAGCCGGCGAGCAGCCCCGGCGCCGCCTGCGCGTCGCGGTAGAAGGCGGCCGCCTGGTGCGGGTTCTCGCCGTAGCGCAGCTCCTGCACGCGCGCCAGCTGCAGCGAGAGCTGCGCCGGGAACGGCGTGCGCACCGGCACGCTGTGCAGCGCGTCCTCGGCGCCGGCGGCGAGCGCGCCCAGGTAGTTGCCGATCATGCCGTCGTAGGCGGCGGTGTGCGCGAACACCTTCTGCGCGAGCCGAAAGCGCGTGGCGCGGCGCAGGCCGCCGGCACGAAGTTCGTCGAGCACGGTCGCGTAGTCGGCCGGGTCGATCGCCACCGCGACGTCGGCCCAGTTCTTGGCCGCCGCGCGCAGCAGCGCCGGGCCGCCGATGTCGATGTTCTCGATCGCCTCTTCGAGCGTGCAGTCGGCGCGCGCGGTGGCCTGCGCGAACGGGTAGAGGTTGACCACCAGCAGGTCGATGGTCGCGATGCCGTGCGCGGCCAGCGCCGCCAGGTGCGCCGGGCGGTCGCGCCGCGCCAGCAGGCCGGCGTGGATGCGCGGGTGCAGCGTCTTGACGCGGCCGTCGAGCATCTCGGGGAACCCGGTGACCTCGGCCACCTCGGTCACGGCAAGCCCGGCGTCGGCGAGCAGCCGCGCGGTGCCTCCGGTCGACACCAGCCGCACGCCGAGCGCGGCCAGCGCGCGCGCGAAGTCGACGACGCCGGTCTTGTCGGAGACGGACAGGAGTGCGGTGGTCATGGCAGCAGTCCGTGGTCGACGAGCTTGCGGTGCAGCGTGTTGCGGTTGATGCCCAGCCACTCCGCCGCCCGGCTCTGGTTGCCGCCGGCGTGGCGCAGCACGACGTCGAGCAGCGGCTTCTCGGCCGCGGCGATGAACAGCTCGTGCAGCGCGCCGGGCGCGGCGCCGCGCAGATCCTCGAGGTACTTCTCGACGCTCTTGCGCATGCAGTCTTCGATCGCCTTGCGGCTCATGGGGCATTCCCTCCTGGTTCGGCGGCGTCCTCGGGCAGCCACGGGTGGCGCTCGGCGAGCGCTTCGAAATACGCCGCCACCGCTTCGAGCTGGGCGCGGCCGTCGACGAGCGCGTTGACGCGCGCACGCAGCGCCTCGCCGCCGGGCAGCGCCCGCACCGCCCAGCCGATGTGCTTGCGCGCGCTGCGCGCGCCGCCCGGCTCGCCGTACAGCGCATAGTGCTCCTGCAGCTGCTCGCGCAGCCAGCGCGCGACGTCGCGCGTGGCCGGCGGCGGCGCCCGCCGGCCATGCTCGAGGAAGTGCGCGATCTGGCCGAACAGCCAGGGCCGCCCGAGCGCGGCGCGCCCGATCATCACCGCGTCGGCGCCGGTGCGCGCGAGCACGTCGCGCGCGCGCTCGGGCCCGTCGATGTCGCCGTTGGCGACGACCGGGATGCCGAGCTCGGCCTTGATCGCCGCCGTCGTGTCGTGCTCGGCCGCGCCGCCGTAGCCCTGCTCGCGCGTGCGCCCGTGCACCACCAGCAGCGCGATGCCCTCGGCTTCGGCCGCGCGCGCGATGGCCGGCGCGTTCTTCGTCGCGCGGCACCAGCCGGTGCGCATCTTCAGCGTCACCGGCACGCCGTGCGGCCGGCAGGCGCCGACCACCGCGCGCACGATGCGCAGCGCCTGCGCCTCGTCGCGCATCAGCGCCGAGCCGGCCCAGCGGTTGCACACCTTGCGCGCCGGGCAGCCCATGTTGATGTCGATGATCTGGGCGCCGTGGTCGATATTGCGGCGCGCGGCGTCGGCCATCTCCTGCGCATCGACGCCGGCGATCTGCACCGCGATCGGGCCGCGCTCGCCGGCGTGGTCCAGGCGGCGCGCGCTCTTGGCCGTGCGCCACAGCTCGCGCCGGCTGCTCACCATCTCGCTCACCGCGTAGCCGGCACCGAGGCGTCGGCACAGCGTGCGGAAGGGCCGGTCGGTCACGCCGGCCATCGGCGCGACGAACAGGCGGCCGGGGATCTCGTGGCTGCCGATGCGCATCGAGCGTGTTGAACAGAGGAGCGCGAGCGCGCCTGCCGGCGGCGGGGCTGCTCAAAAAAGAGGCGCGAGTATAGCCCTCGCGCGCGCTCGGGCGGCGCGCGCCGGCAGGACGCGCCATCGGCGCGCCGTCCGCAGGCCCTCGGCGCGCCCTGCGCGCCCTGCGCGCCCTGCGCGACCGCGCGCTGCCGGCGCCGCAGCGTCGGCACGCCCGGCCAGCCGCTTGCGGATAATGCGCCGCGATGGAAGCCTGGCTGCATTCGCTGCTCGCCGCACTCGCGCTGCCGCAGTACGGACTGCTCACCGTCTTCATCGTCTCGACGGTCTCGGCGACGCTGCTGCCGATGGCCAGCGTGCCGGCCGTCTACGGCCTCGTCAAGCTCAATCCGGCGCTGTTCTGGCCGGCCATCCTCGTGGCCACCGCGGGCAACACGCTCGGCGGCGCGATCAGCTACTGGATGGGCCTGGGCGCCGAGGCGGCCTACGAGAAGATCGCACACGCCGAGCGCCACGACGCGCGCGCGCTCGCCTGGCTGCGGCGCTGGGGGCCGCCGGCCTGTCTGCTCTCCTGGCTGCCGGTGGTGGGCGATCCGCTGTGCGCCGTGGCCGGCTGGCTGCGGCTGCCGTTCTGGCCCTGCGTGCTGTACATGGCGATCGGCAAGTTCCTGCGCTACGTCTTCTACGTCGGCGGCCTGTACTGGGTCGCGCCGGGCGCGCTCGCGCTGTGAGCGCGGCGGCGGCGCGCCACAATCGCCGCACCGTTCACCGTCGGCATCGGCCGCACGCAGGGCCCGGGCCGCAGAGCGCGCCGCACGCACCGCCATGAGCCACAGCCCCACCCCCGCCTACGACGAACTCGTGTCCGCCTGGACGCGCATGCATCGCTTCGGCCACCTGCAGTCGATCGCCGGCTGGGACCGCGCCGCCCACATGCCGCCCAAGGGCAACGAGGCGCGCGCCGCCGCGATGGCCGAGATGGCCGCGCTGCTGCACCGCATGCGCACCGACCCGGCGCTGCACGAGCGGCTGCAACGCGCCGAGGACGAGCCGCTCGACGATGTCGCGCGCGCCAACCTGCGCGAGATGCAGCGCGAATGGCGCCTGGCCAACGTGCTGCCCGAGTCGCTCGTGCAGCGCCAGCAGCTCGCCGCCAGCCGCTGCGAGCACGCCTGGCGCAGCCAGCGACCGGCCAACGACTGGCCCGGCTTCCTGGCCAACTTCCGCGCGGTGCTGGCGCTGGCGCGCGAGGAAGCGGGGCTGCTGGCCGAAGCCGGCGGCCTCACGAAATACGACGCATTGATGGACCGCTTCGAGCCGGGCATGACCTGTGCTCGGCTCGATCGCATCTTCGGCGATCTGCGGCGCTGGCTGCCCGATCTGGTGCAGCGCGTGCGCGCGCGTCAGGCTGCCGAGCCGGTGCTCGCGCCGCAGGGGCCGTTCGCGCCCGCGCGCCAGCGCCGGCTGTGCGAGCAGGCGATGCGCAGGCTCGGCTTCGACTTCGACGCCGGCCGCCTGGACGTCAGCACGCACCCGTTCTGCGGCGGCGTACCCGAGGACGTGCGCCTGACGACGCGGTTTCGCGAGGACGACTTCCTGGGCGCGCTCACCGGCACCATCCACGAGACCGGCCACGGCCGCTACGAGCAGAACCTGCCGCGCGCCTGGCTCGGACAACCGGTCGCGCTGGCGCGCTCGATGGCGCTGCACGAGAGCCAGAGCCTGGCCTTCGAGATGCAGCTCGGCTGCCACCCGGGCTTCGTCGCGCAGCTCGCGCCGCTGCTGGGCGAGGCCTTCGGCGCCCAGCCGGCGTTCGCGCCGCGCAACCTGCACCGGCTGCTGACGCGCGTCGCGCCGGGCCCGATCCGCGTTGACGCCGACGAAGTCACCTACCCGGCACACATCATCCTGCGCTACGAGATCGAGCGCCCGCTCATCGAGGGCGAGATCGAGCCCGAGGACGTGCCTGCGCTGTGGGACGCGAAGATGCAGGAGCTGCTCGGCGTCGACACGCGGGGCAACTTCGCCGACGGGCCGTTGCAGGACGTGCACTGGCCCGAGTCGCTGTTCGGCTACTTCCCCTGCTACACGCTGGGCGCGATGTACGCGGCGCAGTGGTTCGCCGCCATGCGCAGGGCGACGCCCGACCTCGACGAGCGCATCGCGCGCGGCGATCTGGACGTGGTCTTCGACTGGCTGGGCGCCAACATCTGGAGCCAGGGCAGCCGCTGGAGCACCGACGAGCTGGCCCTGCGCGCCAGCGGCGAGGTGCTGAATCCGGCGCACTTCAAGGCGCACCTGCAGGCGCGGTATCTGGGCTGAGAGCCCGGCCCGCGCGCCGCTGCGGCACCGCGGCCCGGCCGGCGCGCGCCGCGCCGCGCCTACGCGCCCGCGCCCTGCGTCGGCGCGCGCGAGCGGCGCAGCGCGTCCATGAAGTCGCTGTGGCTGCCCTCCATGATCACGACGGTGGCCTCGGGATCGAAGGGCGAGAGCTGGTGCCGCGTCGCAGCGCTCTCGTGGCGCAGCGCGCGCTGCAGCCGCGCCACCAGGTCCTGCAGCGGCGCGTCGTCCTCGGGCAGCGGCAGCACGCGCAGCTGCCGGAAGACCTTGCCGACGAACTGCGGCGGAATGCGCTCGACGGCCGCCGCGCCCTGCTCGCCGAGCGCGCCCTCGAGCGCCGCCAGATGCGGCAGCACCTCGCGCGCGCCGCGCACCTGGTCGAGCAGCACGCGCAGCGAGCGCTGCATCAGGCGGCCGCGCAGCAGCTCGGCATCGGTATGGGCTTCGGCAGTGGCGTCCATGCAGTCGATCCGGTTGCCCCGGATATCGACCGCGCGCGCGCAGGCTTGAGAGCCTGTGAAGATATGAATCGCGCCCGCGCAGGGGTGCCAAAGGGCGCTGCGCGGCGTTGCAACGCTGGCGCGGGCGGCCAGCCCGCGCTGCGCGTTGCGCCTTGCTCAGCGCCCTTTGGCACCCCTGCCCTACGGGTGGGGCCCCGGAAAGGGCCCACTCGTCGTTGCGAAGCCTCGCCGGGGCCCAACCCCGCTGCGCTTCGCGCCTCGATTGGGCCCTTTCTGGGGCCCCACGCGGGCGCGATTCATATCTTCACAGGCTCTGAGGCCGGCCGGCCCGTGCCGGAGCCGGCCGCGGGCATGCGCCACGCCGCCGATCAGGCCGCCGCCAGCGTGCGCTCGAGGTCGTCGAGCACTTCGTCCAGCCGCGACAGCGTCCGCGCCGCCTGTCCCTGGCCCGGCAGCAGCCGGCGGCGGCGGCGCAGCAGGCGTCGCGCCGGGTCGTCGAGCACGGCGTGGTCGAGCGCCAGGCCGCGGCGCGCCAGCAGCGTCGACAGCAGCGTGCGCCGCGAGCGCAGGTCGGCACGCGTGCGCTGGTAGGCGTGCTCGGCCAGCGCGCGCCGCTGGGCGTAGCCGAACAGGTTGGCGAGGAACAGCTCCGGGTCGTGGTGATCGGGCTCGAACAGCACGATGTCGGTGTCGGGGTGGCTGTGCCGGTAGCCCTGCAAGCCGAGCTCCAGCCGCGAGTGGATCAGCGTGCGGAAGGTCTGCGACAGCACCAGCGGCAGCCCGCCCTGCACGAGCTTGGGGATGCGCTGCTGGGCGCTGCCGAGCACGCGGTGCCGGCCCGGCAGGCTGGCGTCGAAGGGCACGAGCGGGTTCAGGCACAGCACGAGGTCGAGGCCCATGTCGAGCAGCACGCGTGCGTGCAGCGTCTTCTTGAGCGCGCCGTCGACGTACCAGCGCCCGCCGATCGCGCGCGGCGGAAAGAGCCCCGGCAGGGCCGCGCTCGCGGCCACCGCCTCCGAGATCGGCACATGGTCCCAGCCGGGCAGGCCGAAGGGCGCAGCGGCCCCGGTATCGAGCTCGGTGGCGACGACGACGAGCCGGCGCGCCAGGCGCCGGAAATCGTTGCTGCGCCCCGGCGCCGAGAGCAGGCGGCGCAGATGCGCCTCGAGCGGCGCATTGCTGAACAGCCCCGTGGGCAGCGCCGAGCCCAGCCGCTCGAGCGCCGGCAGCAGAGCGTGCCGGTCCAGCACGAAGCCCAGGCCGGCCTGGGCCGCCAGGCCCGGCAGCGCGGCCAGGCGGCGCAGGTACTCGCCCCAGGCCGGGCGGATGAACAGCGACGGGCGGATGACGTCCGAGTGCGGCCCCTCGCCCTCGATGAACGAGGCGCAGAGCTGGCGCACCGTCATGCCGTTGGCGAGCGCGGCGGCGATGATGCCGCCGGCCGACACGCCGACGTAGCCGTCGAGCGCGTTCAGCTCCAGCCCGTCGATCGCCTCTTCGAGCGCGCACAAGGCGCCGATCTCGTAGATGGCGCCGAGCGGCCCGCCGCCGGCCAGGGCCAGGCCGATGCGCGGCCGCGCCGCGGCGCGCCGCGGCGACGCCGGCGACGCCGCGCCGCGCGCCATGCTCAGGCCGCCTTGCGGCGCGCGCGCGCGCGCCGGCTTGGTGCGTTCCGCGGGCTCGGCCGTGGGCACTTCGGCCGGTGCCGCATCGGCCACGGCCGCCGGCGTCCTGGGCGCTGCCGGCCCGCCTGCCGGCACGCGCCTGGCCAGCTTGGCCACGGCCGAAGCGAGGGCGTCGACGCGCTTGGACAGCGCTTCCACGTCCTTGGCCGTCGGCACGCCGAGCTTGTTCATCGCCTTGGCGGTGCGTCGCTCGAAGATCGCCTCGAGCTTGTCCCAGTTGTGACCGGCCTTGGCGCTGACGCTGTCGGCCATCGCGCTCACGCGGCCGGTCACCTCGCTGATCCGTTCCTCGGCCTTGCTCTGGGTCTTCTTCTGCAGGCCGATGCCCTGCTTGACCAGCCTGTCGAAGACCTTGCCGCGCTCGGCCTGCGCCTTGCCGAAGGCGCCCACTCCCGCGTCCCAGATCTGCTGGGCCGACTCCTTGACCGCCGCCGCCAGCATGCTGCCGGGCGACGCGTCGCGCGCGCCGGCCTTCTTCACGCGCGCCTCGGCGCCCGTACTCCCGAGTTTCCTGACCATGGTGAATCCTTTGTCGAAGCGGATCCGCAGCCCGGCGCCCTGCCGCCGCGCCCGCGGACTCCCATCGCGAATATAGGGTTCGCCCCCGGGCCGCGCAGCCGGAACTTGTAGTGAGGCCGCTCTATGCTCGCAGCGCCGCGGGCGCCGCCGCCAGGACCGCGCGCGGACCGACAAGGAGAGGAGCCATGCATTACTTCGTCACCGGCGCCACCGGCTTCATCGGGCGTCGCCTGGTCAAGGCGCTGCTGGCGCGCAAGGGCGCGACGGTGCACTTTCTCGTGCGCGCGGGCAGCGAGCGCAAGGCCGCCGAGTTGCTCGCCTACTGGGGCGTGAGCAAGGCACGCGCGATCGCCGTGCCGGGCGACCTCGGCGCGGACAGGCTCGGCGTCGCCGCCGACACGCTCCGGGCGCTGAAGGGGCAGATCGACGCCGTCTACCACCTGGCCGCGGTCTACGACCTCGAGGCCGACGCGGAAAGCCAGGTGCGCGTCAACATCGAGGGCACGCGCAACCTGGTCGCGTTCGCCGAGGCCATCGACGCCGGCCACCTGCACCACGTGAGCAGCATCGCCGCCGCCGGTCTGTACGAAGGCGTGTTCCGCGAGGACATGTTCGACGAGGCCGAAGGCCTCGAGCACCCGTACTTCATGACCAAGCACGAGAGCGAGAAGATCGTTCGCCGCGAGTGCAGGATCCCGTGGACGGTGTACCGCCCGGCCTTCGTCGTCGGCGACAGCACGACCGGCGAGATGGACAAGATCGACGGGCCGTACTACTTCTTCAAGCTCATCCAGCGCATACGGCAGATCCTGCCGCCCTGGGCACCGGCCGTCGGGCTCGAAGGCGGCCGCATCAACATCGTGCCGGTGGACTTCGTCGTCGCCTGCATCGACCACATCAGCCACGGCAAGGGCGCGATCGCCGGCAAGGCCTTCCACCTCGTCGATCCGATGGGCTGCCGCATCGGCGACGTGCTCGCCACCTTCGCCAAGGCCGCGCACGCGCCGAAGATGAGCCTGTTCGTCAACGCGGCGCTGCTCGGCTTCATCCCCAGGAGCGTGAAGAAGGGCCTGATGGCGCTGGCGCCGGTGCGCCGCGTGCGCGCCGCGGTGATGAAGGACCTCGGGCTGCCCGAGGACGTGCTCACCTTCCTTAACTGGCCCACGCGCTACGACCGGCGCGAGCTCGACGCCGCGCTCGCCGGCAGCGGCATCGAGTGCCCGAAGCTGGACGACTACGCCTGGCGGCTTTGGGACTACTGGGAGCGCCACCTCGACCCCGACCTCTTCATCGACCGCTCGCTCGAGGGCACGGTGGGCGGCAAGGTGGTGCTGGTCACCGGCGGCAGCTCGGGCATCGGCCTGGCCGCCGCGCACAAGTTCGCCGAGGCCGGCGCCACCACCGTCATCTGCGGGCGCGACCAGGACAAGCTCGACGAGGCCTGTGCCGAGGCCGAGGCGCGCGGCCACGCCTTCGTCGCCTACGCGGTCGACCTGGCCGACATGGCCGACTGCGACCGCTTCGTCAAGCTCGTGCTCGAGCAGCACGGCGGCGTCGACTTCCTCGTCAACAACGCCGGGCGCTCGATCCGGCGCGCCATCGAGAGCAGCTACGAGCGCTTCCACGACTACGAGCGCACGATGCAGCTCAACTACTTCGGTTGCCTGCGCGTCACGATGGGCCTGCTGCCGGCGATGGTGGCGCGCCGGCGCGGCCATGTCGTCAACATCAGCTCGATCGGCGTGCTGACCAACGCGCCGCGCTTTTCGGCCTACGTGGCGAGCAAGGCGGCGCTCGACGCCTGGACGCGCTGCGCGTCGAGCGAGTTCGCCGACCAGGGCATCACCTTCACGACCATCAACATGCCGCTGGTGCGCACGCCGATGATCGCGCCGACCAAGATCTACAACAACGTGCCCACGCTCAGCCCCGAGGACGCGGCCGACATGATCGCCCAGGCCTGCATCGGCCGGCCGGTGCGCATCGCCACGCGGCTGGGCGTGTTCGGCGAGGTGCTGCACGCGCTGGCGCCGCGCGTGGCGCAGATCGTCATGAACACGAGCTTCCGCATGTTCCCCGACTCGGCGGCGGCCAAGGGCGACAAGGCCGGCGCCAGGCCGCAGTTGAGTGCCGAGGCGATCGCGCTCGAGCAGATGATGCGCGGCATCCACTTCTGACGCTCCGCGCGGCGCCGGGCGCGGCCGGCGCCCGGGCGCATCATTCGGGTGCGATGCGCAGCACCAGCTTGCCGAAGTTCGCGCCGCTGAACAGGCGGTTCAGCGCCTGCGGGAAGGCCGCCACGCCGCCGGTGACGATGTCCTCGCGGCTCTTGATGCGGCCGTCCTTCAGGCAGCCTGCAAGCTCGGCCACCGCCTGCGGGTAGCGCTCGGCGTAGTCGAAGACGACCATGCCCTCCATGCGCGCGCGGTTCACGAGCAGCGAGAGGTAGTTCTTCGGGCCGGCCACGGCGCCGGTGGCGTTGTACCGGCTGATCGCGCCGCAGATCACGATGCGCGCGCCGCGGTTGATGCGCGTGAGCACGGTGTCGAGGATCTCGCCGCCGACGTTGTCGAAGTAGATGTCGACGCCGTTCGGGCAATGCTGCGCGAGGCCCTCGCGCACCGCGTCCCGGCGCTCGGCGCCGGCCGGGGCTGCCGCCTTGTAGTCGATGCAGGCGTCGAAGCCGAGTTCGCCGACGACCCATTCGCACTTGGCCGGGCCGCCGGCGATGCCGACCACGCGCAGGCCCTTGATTTTCGCCAGCTGGCCCACCGTCTGCCCGACCGCGCCGGCCGCGGCCGAAACGACCAGCGTCTGGCCGGCCTGCGGCCGCCCGACCTCCAGCAGGCCGAAGTAGGCGGTCATGCCCGGCATGCCGAGCACGTTGAGCCACTGGCCGATGCGGCCCAGGCGCAGGTCGATCTTCGTCGGGCGCGCGCGCGAGAGCTCCTCGCCGGCCACGCTCCAGAACTCCTGCACGCCGGTGCCGCCGGCGACCAGGTCGCCGGCCGCGAAATCCGGATGACGCGACGCCAGCACGCGCCCGACGCCGCCGGCGCGCATCACCTCGCCCAGGCCGACCGGCGCGATGTAGCTCCTGCCTTCGTTCATCCAGCCGCGCATCGCCGGATCGAGCGAGATCGCGAGCACCTCGACGAGCATGCCGCCCTCGGCCGGCGCGCGCACCGGCTCCTCGGTGAACTGCCAGTCGCCGGGTCGGGGCAGCCCGAGCGGACGCGCGGCCAGCCGCACCTGGTGGTTGACGAGCGAGGCGGGCAGGTTCGTCATGTCGGCGGCTGTCCCCGGAGCAGAGGTTTCGTCGAGGCGCGCGACGGCGCGCGCTCAGGGTGCCTTCGTGAGGGCGGTGACGGTGTAGTTGCCGTCGAGCTTGTCGGCCGTGAAGCGCACGCGGTCGCCGACCGCGACGCCGTCGAGCAGCCGGGGGTCGCGCACGCGAAAGACCATCGTCATCGCCGGCATGCCGAGGTTCTTGATCTCGCCGTGCTTGAGCGTGATGCGCCCGCCCGGCTTGTCGATCTTCAGCACTTCGCCGGCCGTCTGCGGCGCCTGCGCCCGCGCCGCGGGCGCCGCCGCCGCCGCGGCGACGACGGCCGCGGCGATGGCATGGATGATGGGTTTCATGACGGGCCTCCGTGGTCGCAGCGCCGCCGGCCGGGAACGGCGGCTGGGCGCAGTGTGCCGCAAGACGCCGGCCGGCAGGCGGCGCGGTCATGCGGCGCGGCGGGCCATTCCTACAATGCGCGACCGCCGCCACCGCATCGCCGCCATGAACGCCCCCGCCGCCGAACACGACCTGAGCCACGTCACGCCGCGCGACCAGGCCGAGATCCTGGCGCAGGCGCTGCCCTACATCCGCAAGTACCACGGCAAGACGCTGGTCATCAAGTACGGCGGCAACGCGATGACCGACCCGGCGCTGCAGCAGGATTTCGCCGAAGACATCGTGCTGCTCAAGCTGGTCGGCATGAACCCGGTCGTCGTGCACGGCGGCGGACCGCAGATCGACGAGGCGCTGGCCAAGATCGGCAAGAAGGGCACCTTCATCCAGGGCATGCGCGTCACCGACGCCGAGACGATGGAGGTCGTCGAGTGGGTGCTGGCCGGCGAGGTGCAGCAAGACATCGTCGGCCTCGTCAACGCCGCCGGCGGCAAGGCCGTCGGTCTGACCGGGCGCGACGGCGGCCTGATCCGCGCGCACAAGATGAAGATGGTCGACCGCGACGACCCGGGCAAGGAGCACGACATCGGCCAGGTCGGCGAGATCACCGCCATCGACCCGGCGCTGGTCAAGGCGCTGCAGGACGACCAGTTCATCCCCGTCATCAGCCCGATCGGCTACGGCGAGCACAACGAGAGCTACAACATCAACGCCGACCTGGTGGCCGCCAGGCTGGCTACCGTGCTCGGCGCCGAGAAGCTGCTGCTGCTGACCAACACGCCCGGCGTGCTCGACCGCGCCGGCAAGCTGCTCACCAACCTGAGCGCGCGCGAGGTCGACGCCCTCTTCGCCGACGGCACGATCAGCGGCGGCATGCTGCCCAAGATCAGCGGTGCGCTGGACGCGGCCCGCAGCGGCGTCGCCGCGGTGCACATCATCGACGGGCGCGTGCCGCACGCGATGCTGCTCGAGATCCTCACCGACCAGGCCTACGGCACGATGATCCGCGCCCGCTGAAGATGCCGCCCGCACGCGACCGGCGCCGGGTCTGGCTGTTCGACCTCGACGACACGCTGCACGACGCGCGCACGGCGACGATGCCGCAGCTGCACGTCTCGTTCGGCGCGTACATCCAGCACCACCTGCAGCTCACGCGCGACGAATCCGACGCGCTGCGCCGCCGCTACTGGACGCGCTATGGCGCGACGCTGCTCGGCCTGGTGCGCCACCACGGCGTGAGCGCGGCGCATTTCCTGCACGAGACGCATCGCCTGCCCGGCCTCGAGCAGCGCGTGCGCGGCCACCGCGCCGACCTGGCGGCGCTGGCGCGGCTGCGCGGACGCAAGGTCGTGCTCACCAACGCGCCGGCCGTCTACGCCGAGCGCGTGCTGGGCGTGCTCGGCATCGGGCACCACTTCGAGCGCGTGCTGTCGATCGAGGACATGCGCATGTTCGGCCAGCTGCGGCCCAAGCCCGACGCGCGCATGCTGCGCCAGGTGGCGGCGCGCCTGGGCGTGCCGCCGGCGCACTGCGTGCTCGTCGAGGACACGCTGGCGCACCAGAAGGCGGCGCGCAGCATCGGCATGGGCACCGTCTGGATGCAGCGCTGGCTGGGGCCGCAGCAGCAGCCGCGTCGGCGCCCGGCCGGGCGGCCGGCCTACGTCGACCGCCGCATCGGCGCGCTGCTGCGGCTGCTGCGCGCGCCGGCACCCACCACCGACTGAGCCGGGCGCGGCCGGCCCGCCGCGCGATCGTGACGGGTCGGCGCGACGCCGTCCGGCACGGCCGCAGCGCCGATGTCAGTGTTTACCTGCACCGGGCGACGCCCGGGGGCCGTGCCAGAATCTTTTTGCCGCCCGAGCGCGGTCAGGCCGCCGCCTATTCCTCCCGCCGTCCCCGCACCGCATCATGTCCGAACTGCCAGCGCAAGAGCCCGAGGTCGACGCGGCGCCACGCGCGGCGGCGCCGGTGCGCAAGCGCCCGCGGCCGGGCGAGCGCCGCGTGCAGATCCTGCAGACGCTGGCGGCGATGCTCGAGCAGCCCGGCGCCGAGCGCATCACCACCGCCGCGCTGGCGGCACGGCTCGACGTCAGCGAGGCCGCGCTGTACCGCCACTTCGCGAGCAAGGCGCAGATGTTCGAAGGGCTGATCGAGTTCATCGAGAGCAGCGTCTTCACCCTCGTCAACCAGCTGCTCGAGCGCGAGAGCGTGCCCTCGTTGCAGGCGCAGAAGATCACCTCGGTGCTGCTGCAGTTCGGCGAGAAGAACCCGGGCATGGTGCGCGTGATGGTCGGCGACGCGCTCGTCTTCGAGCACGAGCGCCTCGGCGCACGCATGAACCAGTTCTTCGAGCGCGTCGAGTCGCAGCTGCGCCAGTGCCTGCGCGCCGCGGCCGAGGCCGCCGGCTCGCCCACCCCCACCGTGCAGGCGCAGGCGCTGGCCTCGGCGCTGGTGGCGCTCGTCATCGGGCGGCTGCAGCGCTACGCGCGCAGCGGCTTCAAGCGCCTGCCCACCGAGCACCTCGAGCCGGCGCTGTCGCGCCTGACGGCCTGAGCGGCAGCCGGCCGCGCCAGGCGCGCCTGGCGCGGCGGCGTGGCGCTGCGCGGCGGCGCGGCGATGCCCGGGCAAGCCCTACACTGCCGCGCATGATGGAATCCGTCGAAGCCCTGCTGCGGCGCGCCGAGGGCCTGCTCGCCCGCATCGAGGCGGTGCTGCCGCAGCCGCTGCGGGCGCCGGACTGGGACGCCTCGGTGGCGCTGCGCTACCGCCGCCGCGGCAGCGGCCGGCTGCTCGAGCCGGTGCGGCACCTGGCACCGATCCGCCTGGCCGACCTGCGCGAGATCGACGCGCACAAGGAGCGCCTGGTGCGCAACACCGAGCAGTTCGTCGCCGGGCGCCGCGCCAACAACGTGCTGCTCAGCGGCGCGCGCGGCACCGGCAAGAGCTCGCTCGTCAAGGCCATGCTGAACGAATTCGCGCCGCGCGGGCTGCGCCTGATCGAGGTCGACAAGAGCGATCTGGTCGACCTGCCCGATCTCGTCGATCTGGTCGACGGCCGGCCCGAGCGCTTCGTCGTCTTCTGCGACGACCTGAGCTTCGACGAGGGCGAGCCCGGCTACAAGGCGCTCAAGAGCGTGCTCGACGGCTCGGTGGCCGCGGCCGGCGACAACCTGCTGATCTACGCCACCAGCAACCGCCGCCACCTGCTGCCCGAGTTCATGCGGGACAACCTCGCCTACAAGCACACCGAAGACGGCGAGGTGCATCCGGGCGAGGCGGTCGAGGAGAAGACCTCGCTGTCCGAACGCTTCGGGTTGTGGCTGAGCTTCTATCCCTTCTCGCAGGCCGAGTATCTGACGATCGTCGCGCAGTGGCTGCGCAACTTCGACGTGCCCGAGGGCGAGATCGCCGCCGCACAGAAGGAGTCGCTGGTGTGGGCGCTCGAACGCGGTTCGCGCTCGGGCCGCGTGGCGCAGCAGTTCGCGCGCGACTGGTCGGGGCGCCACGGTGAATGACGCAGGCAGCTCCGTGCTGATCGCCGACCCCGAGCGGCCGCGCGCCGCCGGCCGGCAGCCGGTCGACGTGGCGGTGGGCGTGCTGATCGACGCGCAAGGGCGCTTCCTGCTCACCTCGCGCCCGCCGGGCAAGGTGTACGCCGGCTGCTGGGAGTTCCCCGGCGGCAAGGTCGAGCCCGGCGAGAGCATCGAAGAGGCGCTGCGGCGCGAGCTGCACGAGGAGCTCGGCATCACGATCGGCGCCGCCCGACCCTGGCGCGACGAAGTCGTCGACTACCCGCACGCGCTGGTGCGGCTGCATTTTTGCAAGGTGCACGCCTGGCAGGGCGGCTTCGAGATGCGCGAGGGCCAGGCGATGGCCTGGCAGACGCTGCCGGTGCAGGTGCGCCCGGTGCTGCCGGGCACGGTACCGGTGCTGCGCTGGTTCGCCGCCGAGCGCGGCTTCGCGGGCGCCACGCACGACCCGGTGGACGACCCGGCGGATGCCGGTTCGCAGGCCCGAGCGCCGGCCGAAGCGGTGCGGGCCGGCTCGGCAGCCGGCCACTAAACTGCCGCCATGGACTGGCTCGACCGCATCAAGTGGGACCGCGACGGCCTCGTGCCCGCCATCGCACAGGAGCGCGGCACGCGCGACGTGCTGATGCTGGCCTGGATGAACCGCGAGGCGCTGGCCGCCACCGCCGAGCGCGGCCAGGCGGTGTACTGGAGCCGCTCGCGCCGCCGCCTGTGGGTCAAAGGCGAGGAGTCGGGGCACGTGCAGCAGGTGCACGCGATCCGGCTCGACTGCGACGCCGACGTCGTGCTGCTCGAAGTGACGCAGCAAGGCCGCGCTGCCGGCGCCGCCTCGGTGGCCTGCCACACCGGGCGCCACAGCTGCTTCTTCCAGCGCCTGGAGGGCGGGCAATGGCAGGCCGTGGAGCCGGTACTGGTCGACCCGGAGCGGCTGTACAGGTGAGCGACAACGACACGCTGGCGCGCCTGGCGGCGGTGATCGAGTCGCGCCGGCCCGAACGCGGCGGCGACCCGGCGAAGAGCTACGTCGCGCGCCTGTTCGCGCGCGGCGAGGACGCCATCCTCAAGAAAGTCGGCGAGGAAGCCACCGAGGTCGTGCTCGCCGCCAAGGGCGGCCGGCGCGAGCGCATCGTCGCCGAGGTGGCCGACCTGTGGTTCCATACGCTGGTGGCGCTGGCGCAGCACGGCCTGGCGCCGGCCGACGTGCTGGCCGAGCTCGAGCGGCGCGAGGGCCTGTCCGGCCTGGACGAATTCGCGGCGCGCAGCGCGCCGCCCGGTGGCGGAGGCGCCGCATGAACCCGATCGTCGTCGCCGGCCGCGACGCCGGCACCGCGCCCGCCTGGGACCGCCTGCTGCACCTGCTGTACCTGCTGCACCTGCTGTCGTGGCCGTCGGCGGGCCTGTTTTCGGTGGTGGCGATGGCGATCAACTACTGGAAGCGCTGGGACGCGCCGAGCGAGCTGTACCGCAGCCACCTGCGCTGGCAGAGCCGCAGCTTCTGGTTCACGCTGATCGCGCTCGTCGCCACCGCGCCGCTGTGGCTGCTGTTCGTCTTTCCCGGGTACTTCGCCTGGTCGCTCGTCGGGCTGTGGTACCTCTACCGCTTCGTCAAGGGCTGGTGGTGGTTCTTCGAGCGCCGCGCCATGCCCGTGCCCGAAGTCTGAACGCGCGGCCGAGCCCGATCCCGACGAGTGCCCCGACGAGTGCCCCGACGAGTGCCCCGATGAGTGCCCCGATGAGTACCGACCCGAACTGCATCTTCTGCAAGATCGTCGCCGGGCAGATCCCCTGCCGCAAGGCCTACGAAGACGACGAGCTGCTCGTCTTCCACGACATCGCACCCTGGGCGCCGGTGCACGTGCTCGTGATCCCCAAGCGCCACATCGCGTCGCTGGCCGACGTCGGCCCGGAGCACGACGGGCTGCTCGGCCGCATGCTCGGCCTGGCGCCGCGCCTGATGCGCGAGCTCGGCGTGCACGAGGGCTTTCGCACCCTCGTCAACACCGGCCGCGACGGCATGCAGGAGGTGCCGCACCTGCACATGCACGTGATGGGCGGGCCGCGGCCCTGGGCGCGCGGCTGAAGCGCCCGCTGCGGCACGCCACGAACGGCCCCGGCCCCGGCCTGCGGCGGCGGCGGCCCTCACCTAAAATGCCGCCTCATTCTCCTGGAGATCGATCATGGGCTCGTTCAGCATCTGGCACTGGCTCATCGTGCTGCTGGTCATCGTGCTGATCTTCGGCACCAAGAAGCTGCGCAACATCGGCGAGGACCTGGGCAGCGCGGTCAAGGGCTTCAAGCAGGGCATGAAGGACGGCGGCAGCGACGAGCCGGTTCCGCCCAGCCAGCAGGTGACCGCGGCCAAGAAGCCCGACGCCAACACAGTCGACGTCGAGGCCAAGGCCAAGAACTGAGAGCCTGTGAAGATATGAATCGCGCCCGCGCAGGGGCGCCCAAGGGCGCTGGGCAAGGCGCGGCGCGCCCGCCGGCACCGCCCAGATGATCGACTTCGGTTTCGACAAGCTCGCGCTGATCGGTGCAGTGGCGCTCATCGTCATCGGGCCGGAGAAGTTGCCGCGCGTGGCGCGCACCGTCGGCCATCTGCTGGGCAAGGCGCAGCGCTACGTCGCCGACGTCAAGGCCGAGGTCAACCGCTCGATCGAGCTCGAAGAGCTCAAGAAGATGAAGACCGAGTTCGAGAGCGCGGCGCGCGACGTCGAGCAGACGGTGCGCAGCGAGGTCGAAGGCGTGGCCAGCGGGCTCAACAACGAATGGGCCGGCAGCGGCGCCGACCGCTCGATCGAGGCGCCGGAGCCCTACGCGCCGCCGCCGCCGCAGTACCGCCACCCGAAGAAGAACTGGCGGCTCAAGCGCGGCGCCACGCCGCAGTGGTACAAGCGCCGCACCGGCGTGCGCACCCAGGCGCAGTCGGGTGCGGCGCGCGTGGCGCGCTACCGCCCGCCGGGCATCGGCCCGCGTCGCTGACGCACGGACCGCAGCGCGATGAGCGAAAGCCGCCCCGAAGACGAGCTCGCCGGCACCGAGGCGCCGTTCCTGTCGCACCTCGTCGAACTGCGCGACCGCATCATCCGCGCCGGCATCGCGGTGGCGGTGGCCTTCGGGCTGCTGTGCCTGTGGCCCGGCCCGTCGGGGCTGTACGACCTGCTCGCCGCGCCGCTGCTGGCGCACCTGCCGCACGGCGCGCGCCTGATCGCCACCAACGTCATCTCGCCGGTGCTGG
This sequence comes from Rubrivivax sp., assembly GCA_046348125.1. Taxonomy (GTDB): domain Bacteria; phylum Pseudomonadota; class Gammaproteobacteria; order Burkholderiales; family Burkholderiaceae_C; genus Rubrivivax. The sequence continues at coordinate 9,923 of JAXMEV010000014.1, read as the reverse complement.
TGCCGCTCAAGATCACGCTCATGGCGGCGCTGCTGCTGGCGCTGCCCTACGTGCTGTACCAGGTCTGGGCCTTCGTCGCACCGGGCCTGTATTCGCACGAGAAACGCATGGTGCTGCCGCTCGTGATCAGCAGCACCCTCCTCTTCCTCGTCGGCGTGGCCTTCTGCTACTTCCTCGTGATCCCGGGCATGAGCCGCTTCATCCAGGCCTTCGCGCCGGCGTCGATCACGGCCGCGCCGGACATCGAGCAGTACTTCGGCTTCGTGCTGACGCTGTTCGTCGTCTTCGGCATCGCGTTCGAGGTGCCGATCGCGGTGATCGTGCTGGCGCGCATCGGCATCGTCAGCATCGAGCAACTCAGGAAGACGCGCGGCTACTTCATCGTCGGCTCCTTCATCGTCGCGGCCATCGTCACGCCGCCCGACGTGATCTCGCAGCTCGCGCTCGCGGTGCCGATGTGCATCCTCTACGAGCTGGGCATCCTCGCGGCGCAGTTCTTCATCAAGCGCACGCAGGCGCCCGAAGCGGCGGCGGGCGACAAGCCGGCCGCGTAGGCGCCCGGGCCGGCATGAACGACGCCGGCGCTGCCTGCGTTCACGAGCTGCGAGGCGTCGCACCGGCATGAGCGCGCCGGCCGGTTCCCCGGCGCTCGTCGCGCAGCGCGCGGCACCGAGCGCGCAGGGCAGCCCGCTGCGGGCGCCGGGCCGCTGGCGCGTGCTCTTCGCGCAGCACGCGGTGCGGGCCCTGCGGTGACCTCGGAGCGTCGCACGCTCGACGTCGCGGTCGAGCGCTGGCCGATCGCCGGCGGCTTCACGATCGCGCGCGGCAGCAAGACCGAGGCCGTGGTGGTGGTGGCGCGCGTGGCCGGCGAAGGCCAGGTCGGCAGCGGCGAGTGCGTGCCCTACGCGCGCTACGGCGAGTCGGTGCCGGGCGTCGTGGCGGAACTCGAAGCGCAGCGCGACGCGCTCGCCGCCGGTCTCGACCGCCGGGCGCTGCTGCAGGCGCTGCCGGCCGGCGCCGCGCGCAACGCGCTCGACGCCGCGCTGTGGAGCCTGGAGGCGCGCCGCGCCGGCCGGCCCGTATGGCAGCTCGCCGGGCTGCCGCCGCCGCGGCCGGTCGTCACGGCCTATACGCTCAGCCTGGCCGAGCCGGTCGCGATGGCGGCGGCGGCGCGCGCCTCGCAGCGCGCGCTGCTCAAGGTCAAGCTCGGCGGCCCCGCCGGCGGCGAGGGCGACGACGAGCGCATCGCCGCGGTGCGCGCGGCCGCTCCCGCGGCCACGCTGATCGTCGACGCCAACGAGGCCTGGCGCGAGGCCACGCTCGAGCGGCGTCTCGCCGCCTGCGCCGCCGCCGGCGTGGCGCTGGTCGAGCAGCCGCTGCCGGCCGGCGACGACGCGGTGCTCGAAGGCTATGTCAGCCCGGTGCCGCTGGCCGCCGACGAGAGCTTCCACGGCCCGCCGACGCTCGACGCGGTGGCGCGACGCTACGCCTGCGTCAACCTCAAGCTCGACAAGACCGGCGGCCTGACCGCCGCGCTGGCGCTGGCCGCCGCCGCAACGCAGCGCGGCCTCGATCTGATGGTCGGCTGCATGGTCGGCACCTCACTCGGCATGGCGCCGGCCTTCTTGCTCGCGGGCGGCGCGCGCTGGGTCGACCTCGACGGGCCGCTGCTGCTCGCGCGCGACCGCGCGGGGGGCTTCCGCTATGCAGGCAGCACGATGCAGCCGCTCGCTTCGGACCTGTGGGCTTGAGCCGCCCGGAGCAGGCCGGAGGCCGGACCGCGTCAGCCCAAGCGCCGCCGCGCCGCCTCGCGCCCCAGCCAGGGCAGCATCTGCACCAGCGTGTTGTCGCGCATGACGTAGTGGTGGAACAAGGCGGCCGCCGCGTGCAGCCCGATCAGCAAGAAGCCGATGTTGCCGATCGCCTCGTGCACATCCTCGAGCCGCTTGCCCAGCACCTTGTCGGCGTCGAGCAGCGCCGGCAGCTGCAGCCCGAAGAACGGGATCGGGTTGCCCTTGGCGCTGAGCATGAGCCAGCCGAGCAGCGGCATCACGATCAGGAACGCATAGAGCGCAACGTGCATCGCGGCGGCGAGCCGCTGCTGCCACGGCGGCGGCGCCGGCACGATCGGCGGCGCGGCGAAGGCCGCGCGCAGCGCCAGGCGCAGCAAGACGAGGGCGAACACCGTCAGCCCGAGCATGTCGTGCCAGGTCTTCATCACGTCGCGCACTTCGCTGCCCTTGGGAAAGATCCCGCGCAACTCGATCAGCGCGTAGACGGCGACGAGCAGCAGCAGCGTCAGCCAATGCGCGCCGATCGCCAACGGGTGGTAGTGCTTGCGGGTGAGGGACATGTCCATGGTGTCTGTGGCCTGCGGGTGGCGCCAGGGCGTCGGGCCCTGCGGCCTGCCCCGCGCGCGGTGGTGCGACGGATCGCGTCATTGCGCCGAGCTCGGCGCCAGCGCGCCTTGCTCGCCGGGCATTGTGCGGCTGCCAGGCTGAACGGCCGTTGAACGACGCGTTCACGCACGGTTCATCGGCGCCGGGGTACAAACGCCGGCCATGGATACCGGGGTTGTCTCGCGCCTGCGCAGCTTGGCTGCGCTCGGCCTGGCCGTCTGCGCCCTCGGCGCCGGCTTTGGTGCGCGCGCCGACGACGACCACGAACTGGCGCGCCGGCTCGTCGAGCAGGGCAAGGTGCTGCCCTTGCGCAGCGTGCTCGAGCGGCTCGAGCGCGAGCTCCCGGGGCGGGCGCTGAAGGTGGGGTTCGAGCACGACGGGGGCCGCTTCGTGTACAAGATCCTCCTGCTGCAGCCCGACGGCCGCGTCGCCAAGCTCGAAGTCGATGCCACGGACGGCCGGCTGCTGCGAATCAAGCGCAGGGAGCGGCAAGCCGATGCGCATCCTGGTCGTTGAGGACGAGCCCACGCTGCGCGCGCAGCTCGTGCAGGCCGTGGCCGAAGCGGGCCACACGGTGGAGTCCGCCGGCGACGGCCGCGAAGGGCATTACCTGGGCGAGGTCGAGGACTTCGACGCCGTCGTGCTCGACCTCGGCCTGCCGCTGCTCGACGGCCTGTCGGTGCTGCGGCGCTGGCGCGCGGGGCAGCGCAACATGCCGGTGCTGATCCTCACCGCGCGCGGCGCCTGGCAGGACAAGGTCGCCGGCATCGACGCCGGCGCCGACGACTACCTGGCCAAGCCCTTCCACATCGAGGAGCTGCTGGCGCGGCTGCGTGCACTGCTGCGCCGCCGCGGCGAGCACGCCAGCGCCGAGTGGCAGTGCGGGGCGATCCTGCTCGACACGCGCGCCGCGCGCGTGCGCGTCGACGGCCGGCCGCTGCAGTTGACGAGCCACGAGTTCAAGCTGCTGGCGCTGCTGATGCAGCGCAAGGGCGAGGTGCTGTCGCGCACCGAGCTGGCCGAGCATCTCTATCCCCAAGACAGCGACCGCGACTCCAACACGATCGAGGTCTTCGTCGGCCGGCTGCGCAAGAAGCTGCCCGCCGGCAGCATCGAGACCGTGCGCGGCCTGGGCTACCGGCTGGTGGACGCGCACGCGTGAGGCCAGCCGTGCCCGCCGGCTCGCTGCGCTGGCGCCTGCTCGCCGGCACGCTGGTCTGGATCCTCGTCGCCCTGGGCGTGGCCGGCTGGGGCCTGCGCGCGCTGCTGCGCGCGCACATCGCCGAGCAGGTGCAGGCGCAGCTCGCGCTGCAGCTCGACCTGTTGACCGCTGCCGTCGACTGGGAGCCCGGCAAAGGCGTCGTCGTATCCATGCCGGCTTCGGATGCACGCTTGGCGCGGCCGCTGTCGGGCCTGTACTGGCAGATCGACCGGCTGGGCGACCAGCCGCAGGCGGCGCTGGCGCGCTCGCGCTCGCTGTGGGACCAGACGCTCGCCCTGCCCGTGGCGCCCGCCGCCGGCGCGGCAGGCGACGAGGGCGCGCTGCAGTTGCGCGACGCACAGGGCCACGCGCTGCTGGCGCAGGCGCGCACCCTGCAGCTGCCCGAGGACGATGCGCCGCCGCTGCGCCTGGTGGTGGCGGGCGACGAGGCGCTCGTCGCCGAGCCGCTGGCGCGCTTCACGCAGCTGCTGCTCGCCGCGCTCGCGGTGCTCGCCGTCGGCCTGGTGGTGGCGGTCGGGGTGCAATTGCAGCTCGCGCTCGCGCCGCTCGAGCAGTTGCGCCGGCGCCTCGCCGCCGTGCGCGGCGGCACGGCGGCGACGCTCGAGGGGCGCTTCCCGCGCGAGCTCGAGCCGCTGGTGCAGGAGTTCAACCACGTGCTGGCCGCCAACGCCGATCTGGTGCAGCGCGCGCGCACGCAGGCCGGCAACCTCGCGCATGCGGTGCACACGCCGCTCACGATCCTCGCCAACGCCACGGCGCAGGACGACAGCGCGCTCGCCGTGCTGGTGCGCGAGCAGGTGCAGATCGCCCAGCGCCAGGTCGACCACCACCTCGCGCGCGCGCGCGCCGCCGCCGCGGTGCGCGCGACCGGCCTGCGCACGCCGGTGCTGGCGCCGCTGCGCGCCGTCCTGCGCACGATCGAGCGCCTGCACGCCGGGCGCGCCCTCGCCTTCGAAGTCGCGCCCGGCGCCCGCGACGCGGCCTTCCGCGGCGAGGAGCAGGACCTGTACGAGATGCTCGGCAACCTCGTCGACAACGCCGGCAAGTGGGCGCGCGCGCGCGTCGTCGTCGACCTGCGGCGCGACGGCGAGCGCCTGTGCCTGGACGTCGACGACGACGGCCCGGGCATTCCGGCCGACGAGCGCGCGCGCATGTTCGAGCGCGGCGTCCAGCTCGACGAGCGCCGCCCCGGCTCGGGCCTGGGGCTGGACATCGTGCGCACGCTGGCCGAGACCTATGGCGGCCGCATCGAGGCGCTGCCCTCGCCGCTGGGCGGCGCACGCCTGCGGCTGTACCTGCCGGCGGCGGACTGAGCCGCACGCGCTCTCCGCGCCCAGGCCACGCCCAGACCACGCCCCGAACGCGCCCTGCCGGCGGCCCGGCGGGGGGCAAGCCGGAGCACAGTCATGTCTTCGCAAGCCTGCAGGCCAAGGCGGTGGCCTGGGACTTCTCGCTCGACGGCAACCTGTTTCGCCCCAGCCACCGCGTCGACCGCAGGCCGTGGGTGGCGCAGGCCGCCGCCGGGATCAGCGGCCAGTGGTTTGCCGCCGGACACGGCCTGCGCCTCGCGCTGATGCGCCTGTGGCGCACGCGCGAGTTCGCCGGCCAGCGCGGCGGCCATGCGTTCGGATCGATCGCGCTGAGCCTGGAGCTCTGACGCCGCCGCCGCAGCAGCAGCCCGGGGCGCTCGGGGCAACGCCCCGCCTCAGGCAATGGACGCGGCCCGCGTGATCCAGTACAGCCCCTTGCCGCGGCTGTAGTAGTAGTCGCCTTGCGGGCTGATGACGACCGCCCGGCGTGCGGCCGGATCGGCGAAGTAGCGCCAGCCGTAGCTCGGATCGCCGGCTTGCGCCTGGTTGCTCACGGCGTGCATGCCGCGCTCGGGCCGGGCGGACCCGGCTTCGGCTCGGCCCCGCTCGTGGTCTCGGTCGTGGCCGCGCTCGTGGCCGGATGCGAGCGCCGCGGTGCCGGCGCTGCCCGCCAGCAAGGCGATCGATGCGAGAACGATGGTCGATTTCATGGTCGGATCCTTTGCGTGGGACTGCAGTCGACATCGACTGTGCCGGCAGTCTGCGCCCGGGCCCATGAATCGGTGCTGAACCAACCGTTCACCCGCGGTTCATCGGCGCCGGCGCGAACGCGCGCCGGCGCGCATCACACGGCGCCCTCGGCATGCAGCCGGGCGATGGCCGCACGCGTGCAGCCCAGCCTCGCTCGGGCGCAAGTCAGGACAGGGTCGCGCCGGCATCCATCGCCAGCTGGCCCGCGGGCGTGCGCGCCCACAGCCTCGCCTGGCGCTCGCCTTCGAGCCGGCCGCAGACCTCGAACGGGGCCGTGTCGAAGATCGGCGCCAGCGCCTTGAACGCGAAGCGCGCCACCCTGGCGTCCGGCCGCTCGCGCCGCAGCGACTCGAGCAGCAGCGTCGCGATCAGCGGGCCGTGCACCACCAGGCCGGGGTAGCCCTCGACCTCGGTGACATAGCGCCGGTCGTAGTGGATGCGGTGGCCGTTGAAGGTGAGCGCCGAGTAGCGAAACAGCAGCACCGGATCGGGCACGATGCGGCGCGTCCACTGCGCGTCGGCCGGCGCCGGCAGCGCGGCCGGCACGGCGACATCGGCGCGCGGCAGCTCGCGGTAGACGATGTCGTGCCGCTCGACGATCGCCGGGCGCCCGCCGCTGCGGATGTCGTGGCGCACCTCGACGAACACGAGCGGGCCGCTGCGCCCCTGCTTCAGGCGCACGTCTTCGATGCAGGAGCGGCGCGCGAGCGGCTCGCCGACGCGGATCGGCGCCAGGAACTCGATCCGGCTGCCGGCCCACATGCGCCGCGGCAGCGGTACCGGCGGCAGGAACTCGCCGCACCGCGCATGGCCGTCGGCGCCGATGTCCGCCTGCGGGTGGATCGGCAGGAAGTACAGCCAGTGCCAGCATGCCGGGATGGCCTGGCCGGCGATCCAGGGCGCGTCGTCGCAGTCGAGCGTCGCGGCCAGCGCGCGCAACGGCGTCGTGCCGACGCGGTCTTCCTCATCGACGCTGCGACCGATCCAACTGCGCAGATGCTCGAGATGGATGTCCATGCTTGCCTCGCGTGCGGCTGCGGCCCGCCGAGCCCGACGACGCCCGCGTGGGCGATTCTGGACGCGGCAGCGGCGTCCGTGGGACACCGATTCGAGACAGCCGGCAGCGAGGCGATCGCGCCCACGCGTGGATCGGACCGTGCACGGCGCACGTGGCCGCTTCGAAACCCACAGATGGCAGCGGCCTGCCGCCTTTCGACGGCAAGCCGCTTCGTTGCTCTGCGCGAGGAGTTCTGGTGGGCCCTGTAGGATTCGAACCTACGACCAACGGATTAAGAGTCCGCTGCTCTACCAGCTGAGCTAAGAGCCCGTTCGCCGCTACTGTAACCCGGCGGCGGCGGTGTCTGTCGACCGGACTTCGATCCGGTGGTGGGTCGTGCAGGATTCGAACCTGCGACCAACGGATTAAAAGTCCGCTGCTCTACCGACTGAGCTAACGACCCGTCGTGCAGAGCCTGCCAGTATAACGCGACGGCCGCCATCCACTGCCGGCGCACTGGCCGCTCAGGCCGGTCCTGCCGGCGCGAGCAGTTGCGCGATCGCCTCGCCGGCCGCCACCAGACCGAAGGTGGCGGTCACGGTCACGCTCGAGCCGTAACCGTGGCAGCTCAGGCTGCCCTCGCTGCGCGCCGGTGCGTCGCAGTCCGTCCAGGGCAGCGCCACCGTCTCCGTCGAGTACACGCAGCGCAGCCCGGCGCGTCCCTGGCGCGGCATGGCGCCCGCCTGGCGCAGGCGCCGGCGCAGCGCGGCCAGCAGCGGATCGTGCGTCGCCTCGGCCAGGTCGGCCAGCGCCACGCGCTCGGCCTGGCGCTTGCCGCCCGCCGCGCCCACGGCGACGAAGCGCGCCTGCACGGCCAGCGCCCAGGCCGCCAGCGCCTGCTTGGCCGGCAATTGGTCGCAGGCGTCGACCAGCGCATCCACCGGCCGCGGCAGCAGCGCAGGCCAGTTCGCGGGCGTGACGAAGGCGTCGATCAAGGTCACCTCGCAGCCCGGGTGGATGTCGGCGATGCGCGCGCGCAGCGCCTCGCCCTTGGCCTGGCCGAGCGTGGCGCCCAGCGCCTGCACCTGGCGGTTGATGTTGGACTCGGCGACATGGTCGAAGTCGATCAGCACCAGGCCGGCGACGCCGCTGCGCGCCAGCGCCTCGGCCGTCCACGAACCCACGCCGCCCAGGCCGACGACGGCGATGCGGGCCGCGCGCAGGCGCGCATAACCGGCCTCGCCGTACAGGCGGCGCAGCGCGCCGAAGCGGCGCTCGAGGTCGGCGCCGGTGTCGGCGTCATCGAGGCGGGCCGGATCGTTCATGCGCGCCCACGCTCCTAGTACTCCGGCCCAGGGGTTTCGAAACATGATGAAAGCGATGGATTCGGGTCGAGGGCAAGGCGCAAAGCGCAGCGATACCGAGTGGTATCGCGAGCATTTGCAACGCCGCCATCGGCCCGAAGGCGCGCTTTCATGTTTCGAAATCTCTGGGTCGGAGTACTAGGAGCGCCGGGCGCGCCCGGCGCACACCCCACGACCGCCCGGCATGCGCTGCCCCTACTGCGGCCACGCCGAGACCCAGGTCGTCGAGACGCGCGAGTCCGACGAGGGCGACGTCGTGCGCCGGCGCCGCCGCTGCACGCACTGCGAGAAGCGCTTCACCACCTACGAGCGCGGCGAGATCGCGCTGCCGGCGGTGGTGAAGAAGGACGGCTCGCGCGTCGAGTTCGACCCCGCCAAGCTGCGCGCCTCGATGATGCTCGCGCTGCGCAAGCGGCCGGTCAGCATCGAGCAGGTGGACGCCGCACTCGAGCGCATCCAGGACAAGCTGCTCGCGGGCGCGGCACGCGAAGTGACCAGCGCGCGCTTGGGCGAGCTCGTGATGCGCGAGTTGAAGCGCATCGACAAGGTGGCCTACGTGCGCTTCGCGTCCGTGTATCGCGAGTTCGAGGACGTGGACGCGTTCCGGCAGCTGATCCGCGACATCTGAAGCGCGACGCGCGCCGCGCGGCGCGACCGCCCCCCGAGCGGGGGAGCTTCCGGTCCACCCTTCGGAGCCCCCGTCCGTACCCACTTGCCGGGGTCGCGGCGCGCGCCGCGCCTTCCTACATTGGGCGCCATGCCGCACCGCATGGAGCCCCAGATGAAGCGCAGCCCGCTGCCCCGCCGCCGCCCCGCCGGCTTCAGCCTCACCGAGTCGATGGCCGCCCTGGCGGTGAGCCTGGTCGCGCTCGGCAGCGCCGTGCCCGGCTTCGAGACGGCGCGCGAGCGGCGCCAGCTCGAGGGCGTGGCGGCGCAGCTCGAGACCGATCTGCAGCTGGCGCGCAGCGAGGCCGTCGCGCTGAACCGCACGGTGCGCATCGCCTTCGACGCCGATGCCGCCGGCGCCTGCTACATCGTGCACACCGGCGGCGCGCAGCAGTGCCGTTGCGGCGCCAGCGGCCCCGAATGTGCCGCCGATGTGGCGGTACTGCGCCACGTGCGCGTCGCCGCCGCCGGCGGCGTCACGCTGAGCGCCAACGTGCGCTCGATGGTCTTCGCGCCGCTCGAGGGGACGGTCACGCCGACCGCGACGATGCGCGTGGCCGGCGGCAACGGCCGCGAGATCCGCCAGATCATCAACATCATGGGCCGGGTGCGCAGCTGCTCGCCCGGCGCGCGCGTGGGCGGCCTGCCGGCCTGCTGAACGCCGTTCGCCGACGCCCTGCCCACCTGCCGAATGCCGAATGCCGATGGGCGACGGCCGGCGCTCGACAGCCGACGAGCGGCATGGCGCGGCGCAGCGCCGCCCGGAACAATCGGCGGCATGAGGCCAGGCCCTGGTCCGCTGCAGCAGCGCGGTTTCACGCTGATCGAGGTGATGATCGCGGTGGTGATCGTCGCCATCCTGGTCGCCGTCGCGCTGCCGGCCTACCAGAATTCGATCCGCAAGAGCCGGCGCAGCGAGGCCTTCGCGGCATTGTCGAACGTGCAGCAGATGCAGGAGCGCCACCGCAGCTCGCAGCCGGTCTACGCCGCCTCGCTCACCGACGCGCGCAACGCGGTGCCGCCGGGGTTGGGCATGGCGGGCGTGCGCACCACCAACGGCTACTACGACCTCGCGCTGGCGCTCATCGGCGCCGGCGAGCGCGGCTACATCCTGAGCGCGACGGCCGTCGCCGGCACCTCGCAGGCCAAGGACGGCGGCTGCAAGGTGCTGGCCGTGCGCATGCAAGACGGCAACCTGCGCCAGGCGGGTGCGGC
>JAXMEV010000013.1:0-117670 GCA_046348125.1 Rubrivivax sp. | reverse complement strand
GTGGCCGAGATCACCGCGCCGCCGGCGCCGCTGGCGGTGGGCTCGCTGCAGCCGGTGCTCGACGCCTTCGTCGCCACCGGCAACGCCGCCGCGATCGACTACATCCACGGCGACGACGTGCTCGTGCGCCTGGGCACGCAGCCGGGCCACGCCGGGCTGCACTTCGCCGCGCTCGGCAAGGACGCGCTGCTGCGCCACGTGGTGCACGGCGGCCCGCTGCCGCGCAAGACCTTCTCGATGGGCGAGGCGCACGAGAAGCGCTACTACTTCGAGGCGCGGCGCATCCGCTGACCCGATGCGACCGACCGTACGTCGCTTTGCGTCCGGCGGTCCGGCTCCGGCGGCAGCCTGTCGCCTGCCATGACGAACGAAGCCTTCGCCCGCGCGCAGATCGACGCATGGCTCGCGCTGCAGGGCTGGGACCTGCTCGACACCAGCGCCGTGCGCTTCGAGGTGCAGCTGCCCGACGGCACGCGCGCCGACTACGTGCTGTGCGATCGGCACGGCCGTTCGCTGGCCGTGGTCGAGGCCAAGCGCTTCTGCATCAACCCCGGCGACGCGGCCGCGCAGGCCAGGTCCTACGCACAGCAGCTCGGCGTGCCCTACGCCTTCCTGTGCAACGGCCGCGAGCTGCTGTTCTGGGAGTGGCAGCGCGAGGCCTATCCGCGCCCGGTGAAGACCTTCTTCAGGCAGGACGACCTCGAGCGCCGGGTTGCCACGCTGGCGCTGCGCCGCGACCCGGGTCAGGTGCCGATCGACCGGCGCATCGTCGAGCGCGACTACCAGATCGACTGCATCGAGACCCTGTGCCGCGCGATGGCGCTGGGCCGGCGCAAGCTGCTGGTGGAGATGGCCACCGGCACCGGCAAGACGCGCACCGCCGCCGCCTTCATCAAGCGGCTGTTCGAGGCCAACGCGGTCACGCGCGTGCTGTTTCTGGTCGACCGCATCCCGCTGGCCAGGCAGACCGAAGACGCCTTCGCCGAGCACCTGGGCGACTACCCGGCCTACGTGCTGCGCGCCGGCCGGCGCTTTCAGGACGAGAAGCGCATCACCATCACCACGCTGCAGAGCATGGTGAACCTGTACGCCGAATATTCGAGCGGCTACTTCGACCTCGTCATCAGCGACGAGTGCCACCGCAGCATCTACGGCCAGTGGAGCGGCGTGCTGCGGCATTTCGACGGTGTGCAGCTCGGGCTGACCGCCACGCCCTGCGTTGCCGAGATCGAAGACACCGGCGACGACGAAGACCGCGCCTTCGTGCGCGACACGCTGCGCTTCTTCGAAGTCGACGCGCCCACCTTCTCCTACAAGCTCAGGACCGCGATCCGCGACGGCTGGCTGGTGCCGTACCAGATCTACAAGGCGCAGACCGTCAAGACGGCGGCCGAGGGCGGTTTCGAGGTCCGGAAGGCGGAACTCGACTGGTCGGCCATGGACGACCCCACCCGTGCCGAACTGGACAAGCTGTTTGCCGACAAGGAAGCGATCAGCGTCGACCCGTCGGCGCTGGAACGCCGCTTCACCATTCCCGAGCGCAACCGCGCCATCGTGCGCGAATTCCGCCAGGTGCTCGACCACGGCTACGTCGATGCCCGGGGCGTACTGCGCAAGCCGCTGCTGGGCAAGGCGATCGTCTTCGCCGTGACCAAGAAGCATGCCGAGACGCTGGCGCGCCTGTTCGACGCCGAGTTCGCGCACCTGAAGCCCTCGCCCGACGTCCGCTTCGCCGACTACGTGGTCAGCGGGCAGGGCGCCGAGGACACGGTGGCGAGCGGCCAGGGCGCCACGGCCGAAGCCGACGGCATGAGCAAGATCCGCCGCTTCAAGAAGGAGCCGTTCCCGCAGATCCTGGTGTCGGTGAACATGCTCGACACCGGCTTCGACTGCCCCGAGGTAGTGAGCCTCGTGTTCGCGCGCTTCACGCGCTCGGCGATCCTGTACCAGCAGATGCGCGGCCGCGGCACGCGCAAGGCACGCAACAAGCCCGTCTTCACGATGTTCGACTTCGTCGGCGTGTCCGACTACCACGGCGACAGCGACGACTACGCCGAAGGCGGCGCTGTCGTGGCCAGGCGGGCGCGCAGGAAGTACGAGCCGCGCTGCCTGCTGGCGCTGGACGTCGACGACCACATCGACCCGACCACGCGCGAGTGGATCACGCTCGACGAGAACGGCAATATGGTGTTCCCCGAAGCGTCGGCGCAGCGCGCGGCCGAACTGGGCGCGCGCTTCGAGGCCTGGCTGCTGCAGCAAAGCGGCCTGGGCGCGGGCGAGGAATCGTGGCTGCGCATGGTCGGCCACCAGCTGCGCGCGAATGCCGACCAGTACGCGGGGCCCGATGCCGGGTTCTCGCTCGACCAGTTCGCCTTCCATCCGTTCTCGCAGCTCGGAGGGCTGGCGCAGGCGGTGCGGGTGTTCGGCAACCCGGACCGGCTGGCCGCCGTCGTGGCCGGCATGAACGAACACCTCTTCGGCGCGGCGGACGGCGATGGCCAAGGCGTTGCCCACGCCGTCCCCGCAACGCCGCCACCGGCCCATTGAGGCGCCGGCCGCTGGCCAACCTGGCGGCGGTCCGGTCGACAGGCTACGCGGCTAGATAGCTAGCCTCATAGAATGGGTGGTTTCCTGCAGCCTGCCCGGAGAAAGCCCCATGTCCACCGTCGCGCTCTACGAAGCCAAGAACCGCCTGTCGGAGCTGATCGACCGCGTGGTGGCCGGCGAAGTCATCGAGATCACGCGCCGGGGCAAGGTCGTGGCGCAGTTGGGCCCGCCGACACGCGACGCCGAGGCTGCGGCCGCCCAACGGGCCATCGATGAGCTGATCGCTGCGCGCGAAGGCGTGAGCCTGGGCGGGCTGAAGATCCGCGACCTCATCCGCGAAGGCCGCCGCTGATGGCAGCCACCCGCGTCGTGGCGCGCGAAAGCACAGCGCCCCCGGGCCGGTCGCCCGCATCGGTGCCTGCCTTCGTGGTCGACGCCTCGGTCAGCGGTGCGTGGTTCCTTGCCGACGAGGCCACCCCCTACACCGAGGCGGCGCTGCAGGCCACCATGGATCTGGACATCTGGGTGCCGGCGCTGTGGCCGCTCGAGATCTGCAACCTGCTGCTGAGCGCCCAGCGCCGCCGCCGCATCGACGACGCCAAGCGCCGCCAGTTGGTGGCCCGCGCCCAGGCCTTGCGCGTGCGCGTGGACCGCGAGCCCGTACCCATGACGATGCTCGACGACTTGGCGGCCCGACACGCGTTGAGCGCCTACGACGCGGCCTATCTCGAGCTGGCATTGCGCCGGGGCCTTGCGCTGGCCACCGCCGACAAGCCCTTGCTCGCCGCCATGCTTGCCAGCGGCGTCGAGCAGGCGGCCTTCAGCGCGCCCTGAATCCGCCATGCCCCTGACCCCCGACATGCGCCGCGCGATCGACCAGATCCGCGACTACCTGTTCGGCGGCGGCTACCCCGACCCGGTGGGCAACGCCGAGCAGTTGTCGTTCCTGTTCTTCTTCTATCTGGTCGAGGGCATCGACGCCGAGAACCGCGCCCGCGCCCGCTTCCTGAAGAAGCCCTACACCAGCCTGTTCGACGGCAGCTGGGATCTGAAGAACCCGCTCAATGCCCAGGCGGCTGCGGCCGGCCTGGCGGTGCAGGAAGCGCGCGGCGCCGACGCCACCGTGTTGGGCACCGCATCCACGATCCCGCGCGATCGCTTGTGCTGGTCGATCTGGGCCAAGGGCCTCGCGGGCGAAGCGCTGGTGCGCTTCGTGCGCGACGAGGTCTTCGCCTTCTTCGCCGAGCTGGGCCGGGGCACGGCGCACAACTTCATGGCCGGCGCGCGCCTTGCGATCGACGAGCCCACGGTGCTGACCCAGGTGGTCAACCTGGTCGACGGCCTGCGCCTGGACCAGGCCGACGCCGACACCAAGGGCGACCTGTTCGAGCATGTGCTGCGCCAGATCAGGCAGGCCGGCGAGCTGGGCCAGTTCCGCACGCCGCGCCACGTGATCCGCGCCATCGTCGAGATGATCGACCCCAAGGTCGGCGAAACCATCTACGACCCGGCCGCCGGCACCGCCGGCTTCCTGGTGGCCGCCTACAACCACATTCGCCTCGCCAACTCGTCGCCCGGCGCCATCGCCACCGCCGAGGTCGACGGCAAGCCGCAGCGCCGCGGCCTGGGCGACCGGCTCTCGAGCGCGCAGGCGAGCGCGCTGGGCAGCGCCACCTTCTTCGGCAACGACGTCGATCCGAAGATGGTGCGCCTGGCGACGATGAACCTCACGCTGCGCGGCCTGCCCGCCGTGCGCATCCAGCTGCGCAACGTGCTCACCACCACGCAGGATGCCGAGCGCAAGGCCGAACTCGGCCTGCCGGCCGACGGCTTCCACGTCATCCTGGCCAACCCGCCGTTCTCGGGCCGTGTCGACCGCGACCGCATCGTCGAGGATGTGAAGGTCGGCAGCACCACCGCCACCGAGCTGCTGTTCCTGAAGTACATGCTCGACAGTCTGCGCCCGCCGCGCGCCGGCGACCCCGGCTCGGGCGGGCGCTGCGGCGTCATCGTGCCCGAAGGCGTGCTGTTCGGCTCCACCGGCGCGCACAGGGAGCTGCGTCGCCAGCTCGTCGAGAACCACCGCGTCGAGGCCGTGCTCAGCCTGCCCGGCGGCGTGTTCCAGCCCTACAGCGGCGTCAAGACCTCGGTGCTGTTCTTCCGCAAGGGCGGCCCCGGCATCCGGCCGACCGAACGCGTGCTGTTCCTGCACGCCGACGCCGACGGCTACAAGCTCGACGCCAACCACGACACCCCCATCGAAGCCGACGATCTGCCCGCGCTCGCGCAGGTCTATGCGCGGCGCGATGCGGCCTGGGATCGGTGGGCGGCGCGCGACCCGGCGTCCGAGTGGCGCGAGAACTGGTGGTTCGCCGACGCGGCGGCGCTGCGCGCGAACGACTTCAACCTGTCGGCAGGGCGCTACCGGCCGATGAGCCGCGCGCAGGTCGAGCACCGCGACCCGCGCGAGCTGCTGGATGAGCTGGCGGCGATCGAGGCGGAGATTGCGGAGGAGGTGGAGGCGCTGCGGGTTGCGCTGGGTGAGCGGGCGGCATGACGGCTCGACTGCTCAAGCTTAGCGACATCTGCGAGATCAATCCGCGTCTGCCACGGAACCACGATCTCAGGGACGACACGGAAGTCAGCTTTGTTCCGATGGCCGCTGTCAGCGAGATTTCGGGAACCATCGAATCGGCCACGACACTGCGCTATGCAGAGGTCAAGAAGGGCTACACGCCCTTCGCGGCTGGCGACGTTCTGTTCGCGAAGATCGCGCCATGCATGGAGAACGGCAAGGCGGCGCTCGCCAACCGCCTCGCCGGCGGTCGTGGCTTCGGCTCGACCGAGTTCCATGTGCTCAGGGCGGGAGATCTGGTGCTGCCCGAGTGGCTCTACTACTTCGTGCGCCGGGAGCCGTTCCGGCAGGACGCCAAACGCAACTTCACCGGCACCGCCGGGCAGCAGCGTGTGCCCGCCTCGTTCCTGCAGGATGCGTTGGTTCCCGTTCCGCCGCTCGACGAACAACGCCGTATCGTCGACCTGCTCGCCCGCGCCGAAGGCATCGTCCGCCTGCGGCGCGAAGCCCGGCGCAAGGCCGCCGAGCTGATCCCGGCGATCTTCCTCGACATGTTCGGCGACCCGGTAACAGATCCCGACGCATGGCCGCGCGCGCCGTTGAGCGCCGTGGCCGAGGTGATCTCCGGCGTGGCCAAGGGGCGAAGGCTGGCCGCCGATGAGGCGGTCGAACTGCCGTACATGCGCGTGGCCAACGTAAAGGACGGCTACCTGGATCTCGCCGACGTCAAGACCATTGAGATCAAGCGTAGTGAGGTCGAGAAGCTGTTGATCCGCCCCGGCGATCTGTTGATGACCGAAGGCGGCGACCCCGACAAGCTCGGCCGTGCGGCACTGTGGGCCGGCGAGATCGAAGCCTGCGTGCATCAGAACCACGTTTTCAAGGTCCGCAGCGATTGCGCCCGCCTTTCCCCGGTCTACCTGCGGGCGCTGGCTGGCAGTGCCTACGGCAAAGCCTACTTCCTGAGCGTCGCCAAGAAGACCACGGGCATCGCGTCCATCAACAAGACCCAGCTGAGCGCGTTCCCGGTGCCTCTGCCGCCAATGCCGCTTCAGCATGCGTTCGAGCAGCGCGTACAGAGTGCGGAGTCGATCCTGATCCAGCAAGCCCAGGCGCTTGCCAAGGCCACCGCCGCCTTCGACGCTTTACTGGCCCGCGCCTTCAGATGACCCACGCGGCCGGCGCGCGCGTCGAGGCAGTTGTCGCCTCGTTCATGCAGCGATTACCGGGCTTGCCCATTCGCGGCGTGAATGAACTCGATTCAAGCCGTGGAAGCCCCGCTCTGCCGCCGGCGACCTTGCATTTATGGATGTCCGATCCGTAATTGCGTGGATGATCACGCGCCGACTCGTCTCTGCCCTTGCTGCAGCCCTGGAAGAGGCCCCGGCCGTGGCGCTGCTCGGGCCGCGCCAGGCCGGCAAGACCACCTTGGCGCTCGAGCTGGCCAAGAGGCGGCCGGCGGTCTATCTCGATCTCGAATCCGAAGCCGACCGCGCAAAGCTCTCGGAGCCGGAGCTGTATCTCGCGCAACACGCGGACAAGCTCGTCATCCTCGACGAGATCCAGCGCATACCGCAACTCTTCCGCAGCCTGCGTGGCCTCATCGACGCCGGCCGGCGGCGCGGGCAGCGCAAAGGGCGCTTCCTCGTGCTGGGCTCGGCGTCGATTGGCCTGCTGAAGCAATCGAGCGAGTCGCTCGCCGGACGCATCCGCTGCCTGGAGCTCGCCCCACTCGATGCCGGCGAGGTCGGAGGCGAGCGCCTCGACGCGCTCTGGCTGCGCGGCGGGTTCCCGGACAGCCTGCTGGCCGATTCCGATGCCGCGAGCCTGCGCTGGCGGGTGGACTTCATCCGCACCTACCTCGAGCGCGACATTCCCCAACTGGGGCCGCGCATCCCCGCGGAGACCCTGCGCCGCCTCTGGACGATGCTCGCCCACAGCCAGGGCGGCCTGCTCAATGCGGCGGCGCTCGCACGGGCCCTTGCCGTGGACGGCAAGACGGTCGCCTCCTACCTGGACCTGCTGGTGGACCTGCTGCTGGTGCGCCGCCTGGCGCCGTGGCACGGCAACGTCCGCAAGCGCCTGGTCAAGTCGCCCAAGGTCTATGTCCGCGACAGCGGCCTGGTGCACGCGCTGCTCGGGGTCGGCGAGCGCGAGGCCCTGCTGGCACACCCGGTGGCCGGCGGCAGCTGGGAGGGCCTGGGCGTCGAGTCGCTGATCGCCGCCGCGCCGAATGGCACCGAGGCGTATTTCTTCCGCACTGCGGCCGGCGCCGAGATCGACCTGCTGCTGAAGCTTCCCGGTCGGCGCGCGCCCTGGGCCATCGAAATCAAGCGCGGCCTGGCGCCGAAGATCGAGCGGGGTTTCCATCTGGCCTGCGATGACGTGCGGCCCGCGCGACGCCTCGTCGTGTACGGCGGCGCGGAGCGCTTTCCGCTCGCCGAATCCGTCGAAGCGGTTTCGCTCGTCGGCTTGTGCGAGGAGCTCTCCGCGGCATGATCCGGATCGCCTTCCTCCTGCACGAGCGGGGCGGCTTGCGGTTGCGGCGCGAGCGGACGCGGCAGCAGCCGCCGAGCTTCGAATTCGCAGGGTTGTGGACGGGGTATGCGCGCGCTCGTCCCGCTCGAGCCCGTACGGACGCCGGCGGCGCCGGATGAGGCGCAGCGGGTTCGCCCGGCCCGGTGCCGCTCAGTAATCGAGCCCCATCGCCGCACGCACCTCGCCCATCGTCTGGCGCGCCACGACGCGTGCGCGCTCGGTGCCTTCGGCGACGATGGTGCGCAGCCTGGTCGGCTCGGCCAGCAGCGCGGCGGCGCGTTCGCGCCAGGGGGCCTGCTGCGCGACGATGGCGTCGATCACCGGCTGCTTGCATTCGAGGCAGCCGATGCCGGCCGTGGTGCAGCCCTGCCAGACCCAGGCGCGCGTGGCCTCGTTGCTGTAGATCCTGTGGTAGTCCCAGACCGGGCATTTCTCGGGGTTGCCGGGGTCGGTGCGGCGCACGCGCGCCGGGTCGGTGACCATCTGGCGCACCTTCTTGGCCACCACCTCGGGCTCGTCGCGCATCAGGATGGCGTTGCCGTAGCTCTTGCTCATCTTGGCGCCGTCCAGCCCCGGCAGGCGCGCGACCTCGGTGTGCAGCGCCTGCGGCTCGACGAGGATGGTCTTGCCGCTGCCCTTGAGGTGGCCGTGCAGCAGCTCGCCGTCGGCGCTCGTCCAGCCGCTCACCGCCACCGCGGCTTTGCGCACGATGCCTTCGCCCTTGGCCAGCGCGGCGGCGTCGCCGGTCTCGCCGTAGGCCTTGCGCTGGCGCTCGTAGTAGCGCGCGTCGTCCTTGGCCAGCTTGGCCAGCGCCGCGGCCACCTGCTGCTCGAAGTCGCGCGGGCGGCCGTACAGGTTGTTGAAGCGGCGCGCCACTTCGCGCGTGAGCTCGACGTGGCTGGCCTGGTCCTCGCCCACCGGCACGTAGTCGGCCTTGTAGATCAGGATGTCGGCCGCCTGCAGCAGCGGGTAGCCGAGGAAGCCGTAGGTGGCGAGGTCGCGGTCCTTGAGCTTTTCGATCTGGTCCTTGTAGGTCGGCACGCGCTCGAGCCAGCCCAGCGGCGTGCCCATCGCCAGCAGCGTGAACAGCTCGGCGTGCTCGGGCAGGCGGCTCTGCACGAAGATCGTCGCCTGCTCCGGATCCAGACCCGCGGCCAGCCAGTCGACGACCATGTCGTAGACGCTGCTGCCGATGACCTCGCGCTCCTCGTAGTGCGTGGTGAGCGCATGCCAGTCGGCGACGAAGAAGAAGCACTCGTGCTCGTGCTGCAGGCGCACCCAGTTCTTGAGCGCGCCGTGGTAATGGCCGAGGTGCATGCTGCCGGTGGGGCGCATGCCGGAGAGGACTCGCGATCGCATGGGGCTTCGCTCGTGGCGGGGCAAAGGGGAATTCTCGCAGAGCGCGCATGCGTCGGCGGTGCGCTGCCGCTGAGCGGCCCCTGAGCGGCCCCTGAGCGGCCCCTGAGCGGCCGACGCGCCGGTGTCCGCACGCTGCCGGCCGCGCGCCGGCCGAGCGCCTACACTGCCGGCCGCGATGAAACGCATCGTCATCCTCGTATCCGGCCGCGGCTCGAACATGCAGGCCATCGTCGAGCGCTGTGCGGCCGACGGCTGGCCTGCGGCCGTGGTGGCCGTGCTCGCCAACCGGCCCGACGCCGCCGGGCTCGAGTTCGCGCGCGCGCGCGGCATCGCCACCGCCGCCGTCGACCACCGCGCCTACGCCGAACGCAGCGCCTTCGACGCCGCACTGGCCGGCGCGATCGACCGCTTCGCGCCCGATCTGGTCGTGCTGGCCGGCTTCATGCGCATCCTCGGGCCCGAGTTCGTGCGCCGCTACGAGGGGCGGCTGCTCAACATCCACCCCTCGCTGCTGCCGGCGTTCCCGGGCCTGCACACGCATCGGCGCGTGCTCGAGGCCGGCTGCAAGGCCACCGGCGCCAGCGTGCACTTCGTGACCGCCGAGCTCGACCACGGGCCGATCGTCATTCAGGCCGTGGTGCCGGTGCGTCCGGGCGACGACGAGCCGAGCCTGGCCGCGCGCGTGCTCGCCGTCGAGCATGTCATCTATCCGCTCGCGGTGCGCTGGTTCGTCGAGGACAAGCTCGAGCGCGACGGCGCGCTCGTGCGCCAGCGCGACGGCGCCTCGCAGGTGCTGATGTGAGGGCGGCGAGGGCGGCCAGGCCGGCCGAGGCGGCTGGGGCGGCTGGGTCCGCCTTGCGGCGCGCGCGCTGACGGCGCGATGCATCCGAACGCGCTCGTCGATCTGGCGGCCGAGCTGCTGCGCGGCGTACTGCGCTTCGAGCAGCCGGCCGATGCCGTGGTGTCGGCCTTCTTCCGCGGCCACCGCACGCTCGGCGCGCGCGAGCGCCACGCGCTGGCCGAAACCACCTATGCCGTGCTGCGGCGGCGGCTGCTGTTCGAGCATCTGGCGCGCGGCGGCCCCGGTGCGCCCGAACGGCGCCTGGCGCTGCTGGCCTGGCAGGGTGCGCCGGCCGTGCTCGAGCGCGTGCTCGCCGGGCACGAGGGCGAGCGGCAATGGCTGGCCGCCGCGCAGGCGGTCGACCGCGACGCGCTGCCCGACAAGCTGCGCCACAACCTGCCCGACTGGCTGGCCGGCGCGCTCGAGGCCGAGCGGGGCGAGGACTTCTGGCCGCTCGTGCGCGCGCTCGACGCGCCGGCACCGCTCGACCTGCGCGTCAACACGCTGAAGGCCCGGCGCGACGAGGTGCGCGCGGCGCTGGCCGCGGCCGGCATCGCGGCCGAGCCGACGCCGTATTCGCCCTGGGGCCTGCGCCTGCAGGGCAAGCCCGCCCTGCACAAGCTGGAGCTCTTCACGAGCGGGGCCATCGAGGTGCAGGACGAAGGCAGCCAGTTGCTGGCGCTGCTCACCGACGCCAAGCGCGGCGAGATGGTGGTCGACTTCTGTGCCGGCGCCGGCGGCAAGACGCTGGCGCTGGGTGCGGCGATGCGCAACACCGGCCGCCTCTATGCCTTCGACGTCTCGGGCCATCGCCTGGCCTCGTTCAAGCCGCGGCTGGCGCGCAGCGGGCTGGCCAACGTGCACCCGGTGCAGATCGCGCACGAGCGCGACGAACGCGTCAAGCGGCTGGCCGGCAAGATCCAGCGCGTGCTCGTCGACGCGCCCTGTTCGGGCCTGGGCACGCTGCGCCGCAACCCCGATCTCAAGTGGCGCCAGTCGCCGCAGGCGGTGGCCGAGCTGCAGGCCAAGCAGCAGGCGATCCTGAGCGCAGCCGCGCGCCTGCTCGCGCAAGGCGGCCGCCTCGTCTATGCGACTTGCAGCTTGCTCGAAGCCGAGAACGAGGCGGTCGTGCGTGCCTTCGAGGCGCAAGCCGCCAGCACCTTCGAGCGCCTGGCGGCGGCGCCGCTGCTCGAAGCGGCCGGCGTTGCGCGTGCCGACGAACTCGCGGCCGGCGATGTGCTGAGGCTCGCGCCGCACCGGCACGGCACCGACGGCTTCTTCGCCTGCGTCTGGCGCCGGCGCTGAAGCGGCCTGGGCGCGGCACGCCGGCCGCGGCGCCGCACGACCTGTGCCGACCGCAGTCGCCGGTGCGCGCCCGGTGTCTCGCGCGCCCTCGGGTCAGGGCCTGTGAAGAAACGAACCGCGGGCGTGATTCATGACTTCACAGGTGCTCAGCCGATGTCGCCGACATGCACGCCGAACTGCCCGGCGCGGCGGTCGGCGAAGAAATGCTCGAGCGTCTGGCGCACGGTGCGAAAGGCGATCTGGTCCCAGGGCAGATCGTCCTCGCGGAACAGCCTGGCCTCGATCGTCTCGGGGCCGGGTGCCAGATGCGTGTCGAGCATGCGCGCGAGGTAGAACAGATGCAGCTGCCCGACGCGCACGACGTTGAGCACGGTGAACAGCGCGCCCAGCTCGACATGCGCGCCGGCTTCCTCGTCGGTCTCGCGCAGCGCGCCGGCCGCGGTGCTCTCGCCCAGCTCGAGAAAGCCCGCCGGCAGCGTCCACAGGCCGTAGCGCGGTTCGATGTTGCGCCGGCACAGCAGCACCTGCTCGCCCCACACCGGCACCGTGCCGACGACGTTGATCGGGTTTTCGTAGTGGATCTCGCCGCAGGCCGTGCACACCGCGCGCTCGCGGTTGTCGCCGGCCGGAACGCGGTAGTCGATGCGCGCGCCGCAGACGCGGCAGTGGTGGATGCGGCGGCCGGCGAGCATCGGTTCAGTGTAGCGGCCGAGCGCGGCGCGGCGCGCGGCCCGGCGCGGCAGGGCGGGCGTCGCGCCAGGGCGCGCCGCGCGGCGCAGCGTGGCATCATCGTCGCCCCTTCGGAGCACGACTCATGGCGCATGTCATCACGCCCGCCGCGCTGCCCACCGTGCCGGTGAGCGGCGGCGGCAGCTGGCCCGTCCATCGCATCTACTGCGTCGGCCGCAACTACGCCGAGCACGCGCAGGAGATGGGCTTCACCGGGCGCGAGCCGCCGTTCTTCTTCTGCAAGCCCGCCGACGCCGTGGTGCCGGTGCCCTTCGGCGAGACCGGCGTCGTCGACTACCCCAGCCTGACCTCCGATCTGCACCACGAGGTGGAGCTGGTGGTCGCGCTGGGCAAGGGCGGGCGCGACATCGCCGCCGCCGACGCGCCGGGCCATGTCTGGGGCTGCGCCGTGGGCCTGGACATGACGCGGCGCGACCGCCAGGCCGAGATGAAGAAGCAGGGCCGGCCCTGGGAGATCGGCAAGGCCTTCGAGCAGTCGGCGCCGATCTCGCCCATCGTGCCGATCGCCGTCAGCGGCGCGCTGCACAGCGGCGCGATCACGCTTGCCGTGAACGGCCAGCCGAGGCAGAAGGGCGATCTGGCGGAACTGATCTGGAGCGTCGCCGAGGTGATCGAACAGCTCTCGCGCGCCTGGACGCTGCAGCCGGGCGATCTCGTCTTCACCGGCACGCCGGCCGGCGTGGGCGCCGTGGTGCGCGGCGACGTCATGGAAGCCGCCATCGCCGGCCTGGGCACGCTGCGCGTGGCCCTGCGCTGACGGCGGGCCGCCGCGCCCGGCCGCCGCGGGCCAGCCGGATCGCCGCACACGCGTCGCGCGCGACTTCGAGGACAGGGGCATGACGATGCAGCTCTACAACTACTGGCGCAGCTCGGCCTCGTACCGCGTGCGCATCGCGCTCGCGCTCAAGGGGCTCGACTGCGAGTACCGCGCCGTGCACCTGGGCCGCAACGAGCAGTTCGGCGAGAGCTACGCCTCGGTGTCGGCGGCGCGCCTGGTGCCGCTGCTGCGCGACGGCGACCACGTGCTGTGGCAGTCGCTGGCCATCATCGAGTACCTCGACGAGACGCACCCCGAGCCGCCGCTGCTGCCGCGCGATCCCGCGGGCCGCGCCCGCGTGCGCGCGCTCGCCTACGACGTGGCCTGCGAGATCCACCCGCTGAACAACCTGCGCGTGCTGCGCTACCTGGTGCACGACCTCAAGTTGAGCGAGGACGACAAGCACCGCTGGTACCGCCATTGGGTCGAGACCGGGCTCGAGGCGCTGGAGCGCCAGCTCGCCGCGGCGCCCGCGACCTATTGCCACGGCGAACTGCCGACGCTGGCGGACTGCGCGCTGGTGCCGCAGATCTTCAACGCGAAGCGCTTCGCCTGCCGCACCGACCATGTGCCGCAGGTGATGCGCGTATTCGACGCCTGCATGAAGCTCGACGCCTTCGAGCGCACGCGCCCAGAGGTCTGCCCGGACGCCGAATGAAGGGCCCGGCGCCGCTGCCGCTGCTGCGGCCGGACTGGCCGGTGGCCGGGGTCGGCGCCGTGATGAGCACGCGCGAAGGCGGCGTGAGCGCGTCGCCCTGGGCCAGCCTCAACCTCGGTCTTTCCGTGGGCGACGCGCCGGCGGCGGTGGCCGAGAACCGGCGCCGCTTCGTCGCCGGCCTGCACGGCGCGCGCCCGGTGTGGCTGCGCCACGCACATGGCCGCGACCTGCTGCGCCTGACGGCGCAGACCCCCGAGCATGCGCCGCTCGCGGCCGACGGCGCCTGGACCACCGAACGCGGCATCGCCTGCATGGTCAGCGGCGCCGACTGCATGCCGGTGCTGCTGGCTGCCGCCGACGGCCGCGCGGTGGGCGCGGCGCACGCCGGCTGGCGCGGGCTGGCCGCCGGCGTCGTCGAGTCGCTGCTCGCGGCGCTGGAGCAGGGCGCCGGGCTCGCGTCGCAGGACTGCCACGCCTGGCTCGGGCCCTGCATCGGGCCGTGCCACTTCGAGGTCGGCGAGGACGTGCTGCGCGCCTTCGGCGTCGCGCCGCGGCCCTGCGACGCGCCGCATTTCGCTTTCGCTCCGCGCGCCGACGGCAGCGCGCGCTGGCTGGCCGATCTGCCGGGCCTGGCGGCGGCGCGGCTGCGCGCCGCCGGCGTGCGCGCGGTGCAGGCCAGCGGCGCCTGCACCTATGCCGATCGCGAGCGCTTCTTCTCGCACCGGCGCGACGGCGTGAGCGGCCGCATGGTGGCGGCGATCTGGCGGCTGTGAATGCTGTCCGATCCCGGCACGTGAAACGGGGTGCCGGGGCGCGGCGTCATCGGATCGTCAGCAGTCGCCGCTAACGTGCCACACTGCACACCATGCCGGCGCGCCGCGCGCCGGCAGTCCAAGGCCAGGAGACAGGCTTGAAAGAACAAGGCGGGGCAGCGCCGGCCGCGCAGGAGGCCCTGCAGGCGGCGGCGGGCGGGCCGTGGCAATCGATGGCGGCGCTGAAGGTGCCGGCCGGCAAGCTGGCTGCGCTGCAGGGCGAATACCTGCAGGCCGCAGGCGAGGTCTGGAATCGGGCGCTCGCGCGCGCGGCGGGTGACGGCGCCGACGCGCCGGTCGCGCCGGACCGGCGCTTCGCCGCCGGCGAGTGGGCGGCCAACCCCTTCGCCGCCTTCACCGCGCAGATGTATCTGCTCAATGCGCGCACGCTGATGCAGCTGGCCGACAGCGTCGAGGCCGACGCCAAGACCAGGGCGCGCGTGCGCTTCGCCGTGCAGCAATGGGTCGAGGCCGCCAGCCCGAGCAACTTCCTCGCGCTCAACCCCGAAGCCCTGGCGCGCGCGCTGCAGACCGGCGGCCAGAGCATCGCCGCCGGCCTGCGGCACATGCTCGAGGACGCGCGCAAGGGCCGCGTCTCGCAGACCGACGACAGTGCCTTCGAAGTCGGCCGCAACGTCGCCACCACGGCCGGCTCGGTGGTGTTCGAGAACGATCTGTTCCAGCTCATCGAGTACCACCCGCTCACGGCCCGGGTGTACGAGCGGCCGATGCTGTTCGTGCCGCCCTGCATCAACAAGTACTACATCCTCGACCTGCAGCCGGCGAACTCGGTCATCCGCCACCTCGTCGCGCAGGGCCATCGCGTATTCGTGATGAGCTGGCGCAACCCCGACCGCAGCCTGGCCGCCAAGACCTGGGACGACTACATCGAGGAAGGCGCGCTCACCGCGCTGCGCACGGTGCAGGCGATCTGCGGCGCCAGGGCGGTCAACGCGATGGGCTTCTGCGTCGGCGGCACCATCCTCGCCACGGCGCTGGCGGTGCTGGCCGCGCGCGGCGAGCACCCGGCCGCTTCGGTCACGCTGCTGACCACGCTGCTCGACTTCACGGACACCGGCGTGCTCGACGTCTTCGTCGACGAGGCCGGCCTGCGCCTGCGCGAGGCGACGATCGGCGCGCAGGCGCCGGGCGGCCCGGGCCTGCTGCAGGGGCAGGAGCTGGCGACGACGTTCAGCTTCCTGCGGCCCAACGACCTGGTCTGGAACTACGTCGTCGGCAACTACCTCAAGGGCGAAGCGCCGCCGCCGTTCGACCTGCTGTACTGGAATAACGACAGCACCAACCTGCCCGGGCCGATGTACTGCTGGTACCTGCGCCACACCTACCTGCACAACGATCTGGCCCGGCCGGGCGCGCTCGCCGTGTGCGGCGAGAAGATCGACCTCGGCCGCATCCGCGCCCCGTTCTTCGTCTACGCCTCGCGCGAGGACCACATCGTGCCCTGGACCGGCGCCTATCGCTCGGTGCCCCTGCTGGGCGTGCGCGGCGGCGCGCGCCGCAAGGGCAACCCGGTGTGCTTCGTGCTCGGCGCCTCGGGCCATATCGCCGGCGTCATCAACCCGCCGGCGGCGGGCAAGCGCAACTACTGGATCAACGCCGCGCTGCCCGCCAGCGCCGAGGAGTGGCTCGCGGGCGCCACCTCGCATGCGGGCAGCTGGTGGCCCGAGTGGACGGGCTGGCTGCAGCCGCTCTCGGGCCGGCAGGTCGCCGCGCCCAAGGCGCCGGGCGGGCGCGGCTACGAGGTGATCGAGGCGGCGCCGGGCCGCTATGTCAAGGCGAAGGCCTGAACGACAGGCTGCATTTCATTCATCGTCACGCAAGGAGACAGCGCAATGGCACAGAAGGTGGCATACGTCACGGGCGGCATGGGCGGCATCGGCACGGCGATCTGCCACCGGCTGGGCAAGGCGGGGTTCAAGGTGATCGCCGGCTGCGGCCCCACGCGCGACTACCAGAAGTGGCTCGACGAGCAGAAGGCGCTGGGCTACACCTTCTTCGCCTCGGTGGGCAACGTCGCCGACTGGGACAGCACGGTGGCGGCGTTCCAGAAGGCGAGTGCCGAGCATGGCGCGATCGACGTGCTCGTCAACAACGCCGGCATCACGCGCGACCGCATGTTCCTGAAGATGACGCGCGAGGACTGGGATGCGGTCATCGACACCAACCTCAACAGCATGTTCAACGTCACCAAACAGGTGGTGCCGGGCATGCTGGAAAAGGGCTGGGGCCGCATCATCCAGATCAGCTCCGTCAACGGCGAGAAGGGCCAGGCCGGCCAGACCAACTACTCGGCCGCCAAGGCCGGCATGCACGGCTTCACGATGGCGCTGGCGCAGGAGCTGGCGACCAAGGGCGTGACGGTGAACACCGTCAGCCCCGGCTACATCGGAACCGAGATGGTGCGCGCCATCAAGCCCGAGGTGCTCGAGAAGATCGTCGCCACCATCCCGGTCAAGCGGCTGGGCACGCCCGACGAGATCGGCTCCATCGTCGCCTGGCTGGCCGGCGAGGACTCGGGCTTCACCACCGGCGCCGACTTCAGCTGCAACGGCGGCCTTCACATGGGCTGAGGCTGGACGTGCGGGTCCGCCTGCGCGGACCCGCGCGCCTGCCGAAGGGCTGCGCGTGTCGTCAGCACGCGCAGCGCGGCCTGCAAGGCTGAGGCTGGACGTGCGGGTCCGCCTGCGCGGACCCGCGCGCCTGCCGAAGGGCTGCGGGTGTCCTTGCACGCGCAGCGCGGCCTGTGCTACGTGCCGCCGATGAACAGCTTCAGGATGCCCTTGGCGATGAAGCCGATCATGCCGACGCCGAGCGCGAGGAAGAGCACGAAGGTGCCGAAGCGGCCCGCCTTGGACTCGTGCGCGAGCCGCCAGATGATGAACAGCATGTACAGCATGAAGGCGGCCAGGCCGAAGGTCATGCCGAACCAGGCGATCTGTTCTTCGTCGAATCCGAACATCGATCCGGCTCCCGGGTCTTGGCCGCGGTCAGGCTACCGCTGAAGTGGCCGGCCTGCGGTCGGCCGGCATCGCGCCGCCCGGCGCGGGGCGCGCCGCGCGGCACCGCGTCGTCTTGCCGGTGTCAGGCCGCGGCAGGTCGATTCTCGCCCGGCGCATCGTGCCCTCGCATGCGCGTCGACGAAGTTCAGGACAGGCCGCCGCCACCCGCGCCCGCGGCGCCCGCCGTGGTGCCGGCCCGCTGCATCAAGGCCGCGGCGGCGCCGTGCAGCGCCGCGGCGCTGCCGTCGGCCAGCGGCAGGCGCGCTGCCGCGCCGAAGCCGGCGAAGTTGCGCGCCATCGACTGCAGGTAGATCGGGTCGTAGTGTTGCTCGAGCAGTTCGCGCACGACCTCGGCGTGGCCGCCGGTACGCGCGAGCGCCTGCCAGCGCGCGACCGTCGCCGCGCCGCGCAGCTCGCGCAGCGCCGCCAGGCGCTCGCAGAACGACTCGGTGTCGCGCACGAAGTGGCCGTAGTCCTCCAGCAGCAGCGCCACGCGCGCGGCCGGCGCCATCTCGAGGGCGACGCAGGACGCGGCACGCATGTGCGCGAGCAGGGCTTCGGGCACGCGCAGGCGGCCGATGGTGCGGCTCTCGCTTTCGACCCAGACCGGGCGCGCCGCATCGAAGCCGCGCAGCGCGTGCCAGAGCGCCGTCTCGAAAGCCTTCTGCGTGGGTTGCGCGCGGCCCGGCAGCGGCCCCAGCACCGAGCCGCGGTGCGCGGCCAGCGCCTCGAGGTCGATCACCTGCGCGCCCGCGGCGGCCAGCGCCTGCAGCAGCCGGCTCTTGCCGCTGCCGGTGGGGCCGGCCAGCACGCGCAGGGCCAGGCGCAGCGGCAGCGTCTCGAGCTCGGCGCGCACGGCGCGGCGGAAGGCGCGGTAGCCGCCTTCGAGCACCTGCACGCGAAAGCCGATCGCGTCGAGCACCGTGGCCAGCGCGCCCGAGCGCTGCCCGCCGCGCCAGCAGTAGACGAGTGGACGCCAGTCGCGCTCCTTGTCCTGCAGCTCGCGCTCGACATGGCGTGCGATGTTGCGCGCCACCAGCACCGCGCCGCGCTTGCGCGCGTCGAAGGGCGAGGCCTGCGCGTATTCGGTGCCGACGCGCGCGCGCTCGGCGTCGCTGAGCGAAGGCCAGTTGACGGCGCCGGGCAGGTGGTCGTCGGCGAACTCGCTCTCGCTGCGCGCGTCGACGATGCAGTCGAAGCTCCCGAGCCGCTCGATGGCCTCGGCCGCCGCGATGCGCTGCACGGTCACCGCGTCCTCCTGCGCGCCGCGCGCCGTGCGTCGGGCGCGCGCGGACGGGCCGGCGCGCTCATGCTGCCCCCTGGGCGCTGCGCGCCGTCCCCCCGAGGAGGAATGAGCGCCTTCGGAGCGGCCGCGCGGCGCTCACGCTGCCCCCTTGGCGCTGCGCGCCGTCCCCCCGAGGGGGAATGAGCGCCTTCGGAGCGGCCGCGCGGCGCTCATGCCGCGGCCAGCGCGTCGAGGATCTCGCCCTCGATGCGCAACTGAGCCTTGGGCTGCTGCAGCGCCGCGCCGTCGACGAGGAAGGTGTCCTCGACGCGCTCGCCCAGGGTCGTGATCTTCGCCAGCTGCAGGTTGATGTGGTGGCGCGCGAGCACGCGCGCCACCGAGTACAGCAGCCCCGGACGGTCGCTCGCCGAGACGCTGAGCAGCCAGCGCTGCGCCCGCTCGTCGGGCGCGAGCGTGACGCGCGGGATGACCGGGAAGTGGCGCACGCGGCGCGAGACGAGGCCGCGCCGCGGCTCGGGCAGCGGCCCGGCGGCGGCGAGCGTGGCCGCGAGCTGCTGCTGCACGCGCGGCGCGAGCGCCTGCGGCGCGACCTCGGCCGCGTCGGCCAGCGTGCTCGCGGCCTGGAAGGTGTCGAGCGCCCAGCCGGCGCGCGTGGTGTGGATGCGCGCGTCGCGGATGCTGAAGCCGGCGCCGTCGAAGTAGCCGCAGATGCGCGCGAACAGGTCGGGCTGGTCGGGCGCGTAGATCAGCACCTGCAGGCCCTCGCCCACCGTCGAGGGCCGGGCGACGACGAGCGGCACCGGCGTGCGCTCGCGGCCGTGCAGCGCCAGCGCGTGCCAGGCGATGTCGGCGGCCTCGTGGCGCGCGAAGTAGCCCACGTCGAGCGTCGCCCACAGCGCCTCCTCGGCCCCCGGCGCCAGCGCCTGGCGCGCCAGCTCGCGCCGCGCCTCGTCCTTGCGCGCCTCGATCTCGGCGTGCAGGTCGGGGCGGGCGCCGCCGAGCGCGCGCAGCGTCAGCCGGTACAGATCCTCGAGCAGCTTGCCCTTCCAGGCGTTCCACACCTTCGGGCTGGTGCCGCGGATGTCGGCCACCGTGAGCAGGTACAGCGCCGTCAGCCGCCGCGCCGAGCCGACCTGCTGCGCGAAAGCGGCGATCACCTCGGGTTCGGACAGGTCCTGCTTCTGCACGATCGTGCTCATGAGCAGATGGCGGCGCACGAGGAACTCGACCAGCGCCGCATCCTCGCCCGCGATGCCGTGGTCGCGGCAGAAGCGCCTGGCCTCGCGCGCGCCGAGTTCGCTGTGGTCGCCGCCGCGGCCCTTGGCGACGTCGTGGAAGATGGCCGCCACGTACAGCAGCCAGGGCCTGTCCCACTGCGCGGCGAGCTGGCTGCAGAAGGGGTATTCGTGCGCGTGCTCGGGGATGAGGAAGCGGCGCACGTTGCGCACGACCATGAGGATGTGCTGATCGACCGTGTAGACGTGGAACAGGTCGTGCTGCATGCGCCCGACGATGCGCCGGAACACCCACAGGTAGCGCCCGAGCACCGAGGTCTGGTTCATCAGCCGCAGCGCGTGCGTCTGCCCCTGGGGCAGGCGCAGCAGCTGCATGAAGAGCCGGCGGTTCTGCGGGTCGCGGCGGAACGCCGCGTCCATCAGGTTGCGCGCGTTGTACAGCGCGCGCAACGTGCGCGCCGACAGCCCCTGCAGCCCGGGCGTGCGCGCGAAGACGACGAAGGTGGCGAGGATGGCGTGCGGGTCGCGCTCGTACAGGTCGTCGCGTGCCACCTCGAGCGTGCCGCCGCGGTCGAGGAAGCGCGCGTCGATGCGCCGCACCGGCACATGCGCGGCGCCGACGATGCGCTCCTCGATGTTGAGCATCAGGATCTGGTTGAGCTGCGTCACCGCCTTGGCCGCCCAGTAGTAGCGGTGCATCAGCACTTCGCTGGCCAGCAGCGCGCGCCCGGCGCGGCAGCCCATGCTCTCGGCCACGGCGGTCTGCAGGTCGAACCCGAGCCGATCCTCGCGCCGGCCGGCGGCCAGGTGCAGCCGCGCGCGGATCAGCCGGAGCGTGCCCTCGTGCCTGGCCAGCTGCTTGGCCTCGAAGGGCGTGATCAGGCCCTTGGCCGCCAGCTCGCCCCAGGTGCGCCCGAGCCGTGCCGCGCGCGCCACCCAGATCACCACCTGCAGGTCGCGCAGGCCGCCCGGGCTCTCCTTGCAGTTGGGCTCGAGCGCGTACGGCGTGCCCTCGTACTTGACGTGCCGCTGCCGCATCTCGAGCGACTTGGCGCGCAGGAAGGCGGCCGCGTCCAGCGCGGCGTCGAGCGCCTGCATGAGCTCGCGGTGCAGCCGGCGCGCGCCGCACACCGGGCGCGACTCGAGCAGCGCCGTCTGCACCGTGAGGTCGCGCGCGGCCTCGTCCAGGCACTGCGCGACGCTGCGCGCGGCCGCGCCGATCTCGATGCCGCTGTCCCAGCAGCCGGCGACGAAGCGCTCGACCGCGGCCTGTGCTGCGCTGGGCTCGGCCGGCGCCGCCGGCTCGGGCGGCAGCAGCACGACGATGTCGACGTCGGAGAAGGGGAACAGTTCGCCGCGGCCGTAGCCGCCGACGGCGACGAGCGCGGCGCCGGCCGGCATGCCCGAGCGCGCCCACAGCTCGGCGAGCGCGGCGTCGACCTGACGCGCCAGCGCGCGCAGCAGCCGCCGCGCCGCGCTGGCGCTGGGACGGGCGGCGCGGAACTGCTCGAGCAGCGCCGCCTTGCCCGCGCGCAGGCGCTCGCGCAGCGGCGGCGCGCCCTCACCGGCGCCGCGGCGACGGCGGGCGCGCTCGGGCAGGGCGGACATGGTGCAGCGGCGCGCCGCGGGGTGCAGCGCTCAGAGCCTGTGAGGACATGAATCGCGGGCGTGATTCATGTCTTCACGGGCGCTCAGGCCGTGACGGCCGCCGGCGCCGGCTGCGCGACGCCGTAGCCGGCGCTGGCGAAGGCCGGCGGCGCCGGGCTGCCGGCCGAGACCGTGAGCACCTCGTAGCCGCTGTCGGTGACGAGTACCGAGTGCTCCCACTGCGCCGACAGCGAGCGGTCGCGCGTGACGATGGTCCAGCCGTCGTACGGGCGGTTGCCGCGGCGGTCTTCCTTGATGTCGCGCCGGCCGGCGTTGATCATGGGCTCGATCGTGAAGATCATGCCCGGCACCAGCTCCTCGAGCGTGCCCGGGCGGCCGTAGTGCAGCACCTGCGGCTCCTCGTGGAAACGCGCGCCGACGCCGTGGCCGCAGAACTCGCGCACGATCGAGAAGCCGGCCGCCTCGGCGTAGGTCTGGATGGCGTGGCCGATGTCGCCCAGGCGCGCCCCGGGGCGGACCTTGACGATGCCCTTCCACATCGCCTCGTAGGTGATCTGCACGAGGCGGCGGGCCGCGATCGAAGCCTCGCCGACGATGTACATGCGGCTGTTGTCGCCGTGCCAGCCGTCCTTGATGACGGTGACGTCGACGTTGACGATGTCGCCGTTCTTCAGCGGCCGGTCGTCGGGGATGCCGTGGCAGACGACCTCGTTGACCGAGGTGCACAGCGAGGCCGGATAGGCCGGATAGCCGGGCGGTGCGTAGCCGAGCGTGGCCGGCACCGTGTGCTGCACCTGCACCATGCGCTCGTGCGCGATGCGGTCGATCTCGCGTGTCGTCACGCCCGGCACGATCACCGGCGTCAGCAGGTCCAGCACCTCGGAGGCCAGGCGCCCGGCCAGGCGCATCGCGTCGATCTCGGCGCCGCTCTTGATCGGAATGGGCATCGGGCGATTATTCCATCGCCCTCTAGAATCTGCAGTTTCCACGCCCCCGACGAGCCCGCGGCAGGGACTGCATGAGCGCGACGCCCTTGACTCTGATGCACTTCGAGGGCGGCAACGCCCTGTCGGCATTTCGCGCCGCGGCGCTGCTCGAGCGGCTGCGGGCGGCGGTGCCGCGCATCGCCGCCCTGTGCGCGCGCCACGTGCACTGGGCCGCCTTCGATGCGCCGCCCGCGCGCGTCGAGCGCGACAAACTGGCCGCGCTGCTCGACTACGGCGAGGCCTGCAGCGCGCCGCTGGCGGGCGCGCTCGTCGTCGTCATGCCGCGCCTGGGCACCGTTTCGCCCTGGGCGAGCAAGGCCACCGACATCGCGCGCAACTGCGGCATTGCGCTGCGTCGCGTCGAGCGCGTCACCGAATACCGCCTCGCACTGGCGGGCGGACCGGCGCAAGCGCCGGCCGACGGCGGCGCGGCGCTGGGCGACGAAGAGCGCGCCGCCCTCGCCGCGCTGCTGGCCGACCGCATGACCGAGAGCGTGGCCTTCGAGCGCGCGGCCGCGGCGCGGCTGTTCGAGCCGCAGCCCGCGCCGCCGCTGGCGCATGTCGACCTGCTGGGCCGGGGCCGCGCCGCGCTGGAGGCGGCCAACGCCGAGTTCGGGCTCGCGCTGTCGGACGACGAGATCGACTACCTCGCGGCGGCCTTCGGCCGGCTCGGCCGCAACCCGAGCGACGTCGAGCTGATGATGTTCGCGCAGGCCAACAGCGAGCATTGCCGGCACAAGATCTTCAATGCCCGCTTCACGATCGACGGCTCGGCGATGCCGCACTCGATGTTCGACATGATCCGCCGCACCGAGCGCGCCGCGCCGCAGCACACCCTCGTCGCCTACAGCGACAACGCGGCGGTGATGGAAGGCCGGCGCGTGCAGCGCTGGCTGCCGCAGGGCGGCAGCGACGCGCCGCTCTACACCGCGCGCGACGAGCTGGTGCACGTGCTGATGAAGGTGGAGACGCACAACCACCCGACCGCGATCTCGCCGTTCCCGGGCGCGGCCACCGGCGCCGGCGGCGAGATTCGCGACGAGGGCGCCACCGGCCGCGGCGCGCGGCCCAAGGCCGGACTCACGGGCTTCGCCGTGAGCGCGCTGCGCCTGCCCGGCGCCGACGAGCCTTGGGAGCGCGGCGGCGTCGGCAGGCCCGAGCACATCGCGAGCGCATTGCAGATCATGACCGAGGGGCCCCTGGGCGGCGCCGCGTTCAACAACGAATTCGGCCGCCCCAACCTGGGCGGCTGCTTCCGCGTCTTCGAGCAGGAGGTGGCCGGCGTGCGGCGCGGCTACCACAAGCCGATCATGATCGCCGGCGGCCTGGGCGCGATCGGCGACGCGCAGACGCGCAAGGTACGCTTCGGCGCCGGCACGCTGCTGGTGCAGCTCGGCGGGCCGGGCATGCGCATCGGCATGGGCGGCGGCGCCGCCAGCTCGATGGCCGCCGGCAGCAACACGGCCGCGCTCGACTTCGACTCGGTGCAGCGCGGCAACCCCGAGATCCAGCGCCGCGCGCAGGAGGTCATCAACTGCTGCCAGGCGCTGGGCGACGCGAACCCGATCCTCGCGCTGCACGATGTCGGCGCGGGCGGCCTGTCCAACGCGTTCCCCGAGCTGGTGGACGGCGCCGGGCTCGGCGCGCACTTCGATCTGGCCAAGGTGCCGCTCGAGGAGAGCGGTCTCGCGCCCAAGGAGATCTGGTGCAACGAGAGCCAGGAGCGCTACGTGCTGGCGCTCGATCCGGCCGCGCTGCCGCTGTTCGAGCGGATGTGCGCGCGCGAGCGCTGCCCGTTCGCGGTGGTGGGCGTGGCCAGCGCCGAGCCGCGGCTCGTCGTCGTAGGCGGCGACAGCGGCGACAGCGGCGACAGCGGCGACAGCGGCGACAGCGGCGACAGCGGCGACAGCGGCGACAGCGGCGGGCGGGGCGAGGACGGCGAGGGCGGGGCGGGCGGCAAAGGCGCAGTGGGCGGCGCACGCGTCATCGACATGCCGATGGAGGTGCTGTTCGGCAAACCGCCCAGGATGCATCGCGACGTCGTGCGCGTGGCGCGGCGCGAGGCCGCGCTCGATCTCACCGGCGTGGCGCTCGAGGCGGTGGCGCGCGACGTGCTGCGCCACCCGACGGTGGCCAGCAAGCGCTTTCTCGTCACGATCGGCGACCGCACCGTCGGCGGCCTCAGCCATCGCGACCCGATGGTCGGCCCCTGGCAGGTGCCGGTGGCCGACTGCGCGGTGACGCTGGCCGATTACGTGGGCTTTGCCGGCGAGGCGATGAGCCTGGGCGAGCGCACGCCGCTGGCCGCGCTCGACGCGCCGGCCTCGGGGCGCATGGCGGTGGCCGAGGCCATCCTCAACCTGCTGGCCGCGCCGATCGAGCTGCCCCGCGTCAAGCTCAGCGCCAACTGGATGGCCGCCTGCGGCGAGCCGGGCGAGGACGCGGCGCTGTACGACACCGTCGCCGCGGTGGCGCTCGAGCTGTGCCCGGCGCTCGGCATCGGCATCCCGGTGGGCAAGGATTCGCTGTCCATGCGCACGCGCTGGAGCGAGGGTGGCGAGGTGAGGCAGGTGACGGCGCCGGTCTCGCTCGTCGTCAGCGCCTTCGCCGCGCTGGCCGACGTGCGCGGCACGCTCACGCCGCAGCTGCAGACCATCGCCGCAGCGCCCGGCGGCGCGGCCTGCGGCGACACCACGCTCATCCTCGTCGACCTGGGCGGCGGACGGCGGCGCATGGGCGGCTCGATGCTGGCGCAGGTGCTCGGCCGCTTCGGCGACGAGGTGCCCGATCTCGACGATCCGGCGCGCCTGAAGGCGCTGGTGGCCGCTGTCAACGCGCTGCGCGTCCAGGGCCGGCTGCTCGCCTACCACGACCGCAGCGACGGCGGCCTGTGGGCCTGCGTGTGCGAGATGGCCTTCGCGGGCCGCCTGGGCGTGAGCCTGAACGTCGACATCCTCGTCACCGAAGGCGACGGCATCGCCGACAGCCGCGCCGAGTTCGGCGACTCCAAGAACTGGGCCGCACAGGTGGGCGAGCGCCGCAACCGGCTCACGCTCGAGGCCTTGTTCAACGAGGAGCTGGGCGTCGTCTTGCAGGTCGCCACCGCGCAGCGCGACGCCGTGCTGGCCGTGCTGCGCGCGCACGGCCTGGCGCGCCACGCGCACGCGATCGGCAAGACCAACGCGCGCGGCGTGATCGAAGTCTGGCGCGATGCGCAGTGCCGGTTCGCGGCGCCGCTGAGCGAGTTGCAGCAGCAATGGGACGAGGTGAGCTGGCGCATCGCGCGCCTGCGCGACAACCCGGCCTGCGCCGACGCCGAGCACGCCGCGGCCGGCGCCGCCGACGACCCCGGCCTGCACCTGCACCTCACGTTCGACCCGCTGGCCGCGCCCGCCGTGCTGGCCGCGCGGCCGAAGGTGGCCATCCTGCGCGAGCAGGGCGTGAACTCCCAGCTCGAGATGAGCTGGGCGATGGCCGCCGCCGGCTTCGATACCTACGACCTGCACATGAGCGACCTGCAGCAGGGCCGCGTGCGGCTCGAGCGCTACCAGGGCCTGGTGGCCGGCGGCGGCTTCAGCTACGGCGACACGCTGGGCGCGGGCGAGGGCTGGGCACGCTCGGTGCGCTTCAACCCGCTGCTCGCCGAGCAGTTCGCCGCCTTCTTCGCGCGCCCCGACGTGTTCGCGCTCGGCGTGTGCAACGGCTGCCAGATGCTGGCCGCGCTGGCGCCGATGATCCCCGGCGCCGCGCACTGGCCCAGGTTCACGCGCAACAAGAGCGAGCAGTTCGAGGGCCGGCTCGTCATGGTCGAGGTGCTGGCGAGCCCGAGCCTGTTCTTCGCCGGCATGGCCGGCAGCCGCATGCCGATCGCGGTCGCGCACGGCGAGGGCCGTGCCGACTTCGCGCAGCGCGGCGACGCGGCGCGCGTGCAGCGCGCGCTGCGCTTCGTCGACCACCACGGCCGCGCCACCGAGGCCTATCCGTTCAACCCCAACGGAAGTCCCGAGGGCCTGGCCGGCGTGACCAGCACCGACGGTCGCTTCACGGCGCTGATGCCGCACCCCGAGCGCGTGCTGCGCAACGTGCAGATGAGCTGGAGCGGCGGCGACGTCTCCGCGCCCAGCCCCTGGCGGCGCATGTTCGACAACGCCAGGCGCTGGTTAGCCTAACGCCGCATCCCCGCGCAAGGATCGACACGCGGCTGACGCGGCGTGACGAGTCGCAGGTCGTAGCGGCCATCGTCGTCGTCGCCTTGTTCGACCAGGCCGATCGATTCGCTGCGCGCGCGTGTCGCCGCGTCCAGCCATTGGGGCACGCCGATGTCGGCCCGCACATGGCCGTTGCCGGCCAGCAGCACGATGCCCCGGTCGGCGTAGCGCTGCAGCATGCGGGCCATGTACTGGTCGCGCGCCACCTGCGCCAATGCCATGCGGCGCGCCGCGGCGGTGTCGAGCGCGCCGCAATGGCTCGCCTCGATGTCGTGCATCTGCGCGGCCAGCAGCGGCTCGGGCACCGCGGCGTCGAAGCCCGCGGCGGCGAGACCCTCGCGCATCACGCGCCGCGCTTCGTCGCGGCCCACGTTGGCTGCCACTATCGGCAGGCGGTAGCGCAGCGCCAGCGCGACATAGGGCTCGTAGAAGGAGCGGTTCCAGGCCTTGTCGATGAAGTCCGCAGACACCGTGGAGGCGTCGGGCGGAGGCTGGCGTGCCAGCAGCGCATCGAGCTGCGGCTGGCGCTCGCGGTCGATCTGCTCCATCGCCAGCGCCGGGCGCGCGCCGCGCTCGAGCAAGTCGCGCAGCGCCGCCAGCCGCAGCGCGTGCTGGGCGGCGTTGTCGTGCACCTCGCCGAGCAGGACCACCGGTCGGTCGAACGCCAGCCGCCGATCGGGCGCCGGCGGCGCGTTCGCGCAGCCGGCCAGCAGCGCCGTCAGGACAGGCGCGGCGAAGCAGCAGGCGAAGAGCGTGCGCGTGCTGCGGCGCGAAGCGGCGTGCATGCGTCCCATGCGGCGCCGCTGCCGTTCAGGTCAACGCCTCAGGTCAACGCCTCAGGCCATCTGCTCGATGCCGGCGATGCGCCAGGCCTCGTCGCCGCTCCTGGCCTTCACCAGATGCCAGACCTCGTCGAGCGCGACCGGCGCGGCGCCGGCGGCCTCGACCACCTCGCCGCGGTAGCGCACGCTGACGATCTGGCGCTCGGCCTCCTCGGCCACGTCGAGCACGGTGGCCTCGATGCGGCGCACTTCGGTGGTCTGTGCCTGGCTGCCGCGCTCGAGCAGATCGAGCTTGACCGAGGCGAACATCTCGGGCGTCGTGAACTGGCGCAGGTCGTCGAGGTTGCCGCTGTCGTGGGCGGCCTGCATGCGGATGAAGATCATCTTGGCGATGCGCGCGAAGCCTTCGTGGTCGAACGCGGCGGGCACGAAGACGCCGCCGCTCGGCGCGGCGGCGGGCGCCGCCGCCGGGGGCGAGCGCCGGCTCGACGCGCTGCTCGCCCTGCGGCGGCGCGGGCCAGGCCACGCGCGCCGAGGCCGTGCCCTGGCTGCCCGCGCCCGCGCCGGCCAGCGCCGGGCCGGCGGCGCGGCGGCGAATGAAGGCGACGAGCGCGATGAGGGCGACAGCGGCGAGTGCCAGCAGCATGAAGCTGCCGAAGGCCTCGCCCAGGCCGAGGTGGCTCATCAGCGCCGCCAGGCCCAGGCCGGTGGCAATGCCGGCCAGCGGGCCGAGCCAGTTGCGCTTGCCGGCCGCGGCCGCCGGATTGGCCGCTGCGCCGGCGGCGGGGTTCTGCGCGGCCGCCGGCGCCGCCTGCTGCGGCGGTGTCGCGGGCCGCGCGGCGTCGGGAGCGGTGCGCGCCGGCATGTTGCGCTGCATCCCCGTGGACTTGCCGCCGCCCAGGCGTCGGGCGTCGGCGCTGTCGGGCGCAAGCGTGGCCGTGAGTGCGAACGCCAGCGCGGCGATGAGCCAGGTCTTCGTCATGTCTTGGTCACCGTTTTCGGTCGAGTCTCGATGGATGGCGCGCAAGCCGGGGCCCCGGGCGGGGGCGCGGCGGCGGGCTGCGCGGCGCGCATCATACGGGGGACGGCCCGATGCGCGGCAGCGGAAACCCCGCGCGGCATGGGTGCTCGCGCGGCGGAGCCGGAGCCGGCGGCGATGGCCCCGTCGGCCGGTGTGCGTAATGCGCGGGCC
Organism: Rubrivivax sp.; assembly: GCA_046348125.1. GTDB lineage: Bacteria > Pseudomonadota > Gammaproteobacteria > Burkholderiales > Burkholderiaceae_C > Rubrivivax. The sequence continues at coordinate 89,191 of JAXMEV010000013.1, read as the reverse complement.
GTGGCGGGCGCAGGCGGGCGCAGGCGGGCGCAGGCGGGCGGAGGCGGGCGGAGGCGGGCGGAGGCGGGCGGAGGCGGGCGGAGGCGGGCGGAGGCGGGCGGAGGCGGGCGGAGGCGGGCGGAGGCGGGCGGAGGCGGGCGGAGGCGGGCCGTGCTGCGCCGTTCGGCATCCGCGGGATTAGCATTTGCGCATGCGCATGCGCATCCGCCCGCACCGGATTGCCCTGCCGCTGGCGCTCTGGGCGCTGCTGGCAGGCGGGGCGGCGCTGCCGCAGAGCAAGGGCTACGACTTCGCGTTCGAGCGCGACCTGTTTCGCACGCGCTACGAGCAGGAACTGCAGTTCCGCGAGGCCGTGATCCACGTCGCCTGGGCCGCCGAGGCGCTGTGCGCGAGCACGACGCAGATCGAGCCCTTCGTGCTGCTGTCGACGCACGCATTGCGCCGCAGCCTTGCCGAGCGCGACCTCGCGCTGCTGCGCGAGGTCACCAAGCTCGACGAGCACTGGCGCGTGGTCTGGAGCGACGAGTCGGCGCCCGACGAACTGCGGCTGGGCGACGTCGTCACGGCGGTCAACGGCCGCGTGCTGCCGGGCGGCACGAAGCGCTTCGACCTCGCGGCGCTGTTCGTCGGCGGCTCGGTCGTCTCGACCGACGACCGGGGCTTCTGGGAGGTGATGGACGCGGCGCGCCAGGAGGCGCAGGGCACGCGGCAGATGCGGCTCACGCTGGCCGACGGCCGCACGCTCGAGGTCGAGACGCAGACCGGCTGCGCCGGCGCCGTGACCGCCAGCGGCTTCGACGCCGACCCCGACACCTTTTCGCGCCTGGGCAGCCAGCGCGTGAAGATCCCGGCCAATGCCATCGCCACGGCCGCCACGCGCGACGAATTCCGCTGGCTGGCCGCGTTCGGCACCTATTTCCAGGCCAGCCAGACGGCGATCGAGCAGATGCAGCGCGTCGAGGGCCTGAGCACGGGCTTCGCGGTCGGGCGCATCCTCGCGCTCGCGGTGCCCGGCGCCGGGCTGCTGCTCACCGCCGTCGAGGCGCAGAACGAGCGGCGGCTGGCGGTCGACGGCATCGCGGCGCGCGCCGACCTGTTCGCCAACGAGGTGGTGGCGGCGCTCGGCGGCGACCCCGGCGCCGGGCTCGCTCTGACCGAGCGCATGCTCGAGCGCGGCATGAAGGTCGACGTCGTGATGATGGACGCGCTGCGCCGCTCCAACGCCGCCGAGCACGCACGCCGCATCCGCGCCATCCAGGCCGCTCAGGCCGAGGCCGAGCGGCAGCAGCAGTTGCGCGACGACGCGGAGGCCGGGCGCGAGCCGGTGGCGCGGCGCGCGCCGTAGGCCGTGCGGCGCCGGCGAGCGCCGCTGGCGACACGGCGCGGGTGAGCGCGACAGGCCGCAGGGCACGGGCGAGCGCCGTTCAGGCGCTGGTCAAGCGCCGATCAGCCGTCCGACCCACTCGTGCAGCACCAGCTGCGTCTCGTAGCAGCCCGAGCGCGAAGGCAGGAAGTCGATCGGCTCGTAATGTGCGGGCGGCGCCACGCGCATCGGCGCGGGCACCAGCTCGATGCGCCCGGCGGCCGCGCCGCCGGCCTGCACGGCGCGCTCGAAGTTGCGCAGCGCGCGCGGCATGTGGTAGCCGTGCGTGACGACGACGATGCGCTCGATGCCCTGGGCGCGCAGCAGCGCCACCGACTCGAGCGCGTTCTCGCGCGTGTCGCGCGACTTGCCTTCCTGCCAGCGCAGCGGCTGCCTGAAATCGCGCTCGGCGACGCGCGCGGCGATCTCGGCCTCCGACGGGCCTTCCGGGCGGCCGTGTCCGATGCCGCCGCTGTACATCACGGGCAACCCGGTCTGACGCCCCAGCCACAGTCCGTAGCGCAGGCGCTCGAGGCTGAGCGGCGTGAGATCGGACACCCCGTATTCGGGCGCCAGCAGCTTGCGCCCTCCGCCCAGCACGACGATCGCCGTGTGCGGCGTCTTCTTGAGTGCGGCGATCTCCGGCGGCGCGAGCGCGCGCGCCGGCGGCAGCAGCCCGCGCCGCAGCAGGTCGGCGCCGACGTCGGTGCTGCCGAACCACAGGCCCAGGCAGGCGAGGACGATCAGCGTCCAGCCGAGCAGGCGGCGGCGAAACAGCAGCCGCGCGCCCACCAGCACCGCCAGCAGGAACGGCACCGGCGGCAGCAGCAGCGCGCTCGCGATGGGGCGCCAGGCGTCGACGCCCAGCCACAGCAGCAGCTCGTTCATCGTGGTGCGCTGGCTGCCGGCGGCGTCGGGCGAATCAGAAGAACGCCTGCAGCCCGGTGCAGGCGCGCCCGAGGATGAGCGCGTGCACGTCGTGCGTGCCCTCGTAGGTGTTCACCGTCTCGAGGTTGATCATGTGGCGGATGACGTGGAACTCGTCGTGGATGCCGTTGCCGCCGTGCATGTCGCGCGCCAGGCGCGCCACGTCGAGCGCCTTGCCGCAGCTGTTGCGCTTGACCAGGCTGATCATCTCCGGCGCCGCCTTGCCTTCGTCGAGCAGGCGGCCCACGCGCAGGCAGCCCTGCAGGCCGAGCGCGATCTCGGTCATCATGTCGGCGAGCTTCTTCTGGATGAGCTGGTTCTGCGCCAGCGGGCGGCCGAACTGCTTGCGCTCGAGCGTGTAGCGGCGTGCCGCGTGCCAGCAGAACTCGGCCGCGCCCAGCGCGCCCCAGGCGATGCCGTAGCGCGCCTTGTTCAGGCAGCCGAACGGGCCCTTGAGGCCGTTGACGCCGGGCAGCAGGTTCTCGGCCGGAACGAACACGTCGTCCATCACGATCTCGCCGGTGATGCTGGCGCGCAGGCTCATCTTGCCCTCGATCTTGGGCGCCGCGAGGCCCTTCATGCCCTTGTCGAGGATGAAGCCGTGGATGCTCTCCTGGCCGCCCACCTTGCCGTCGGGGTCGGCCAGCTTGGCCCAGACGACGAAGACGTCGGCGATCGGGCTGTTGGTGATCCACATCTTGGCGCCCGTGAGCCGGTAGCCGCCGTCGACCGGCCGCGCGCGCGTCGTCATGCCGGCCGGGTCGCTGCCGTGGTCGGGCTCGGTCAGGCCAAAGCAGCCGATCCACTCGCCGCTGGCCAGGCGGGGCAGGTATTTCTGACGCTGCGCCGGGCTGCCGTAGGCGTGGATCGGGTGCATGACGAGCGAGCTCTGCACGCTCATCGCGCTGCGGTAGCCGCTGTCGACGCGCTCGACCTCGCGCGCGACCAGGCCGTAGCAGACATGGTTGAGGCCGGCGCAGCCGTAGCCCTCGATCGTGCTGCCGAGCAGGCCGAGCGCGCCCATCTCGGTCATGATCTCGCGCTCGAAGTGCTCGTGGCGCGCGGCCAGCAGCACGCGCGGCTGCAGCTTGTCCTGGCAGTACGCGCGCGCGGCGTCGCGCACGGCGCGTTCGTCCTCGCTCAGCTGCTCGTCGAGGCGAAAGGGGTCATCCCAGGCAAAGGCGGGCTTCATCGGCGGCATCTCCGGGCAAAGCGTTGCGAGTGTATGTAATGGCGTGCACACGCACCGGCAGCGTGCCGCCCAGGACTGCTGCGATGAACCACGATTCGGCCGCCTGACCCATCACGCTGCCGTACGTTCATCCCACCCCCCGGATCGTGTGCAAGCACTGCGCGACCGCGTCAGCGACCGGGGACGAGAAGCGCGCGCGCCGCGGCGCTCGGCGCCCGGTAGGCGGCCCGGCTCTGTGCGACCCCGGTGCGCTGGCGCAGCGCGACCGCGAGTTCGGCCACCAGGATCGGCGTGCCGATGGCGTCGATGACGGGGACGCCGTCGACCTCGCGCAGGCCGTTCTCGGCCGCCATGACGCCCAGCACGCCCTCGGCGGGAATCACCACCTGCGCACCGGCGGCGATGGCCTCGCGTGCGCCGGCGACGAGGCGATCGAGATAGGGGCCGGGGTCCGCGAACTTGGTGTCGAGCTCGGCCTCCGAGACCTCGCCCTGGATGAGGTGGACGCCGCTCACGCGCTCCTTCCACTTGTGCAGGGCGATCGACTTCTCGATGTAGGGGATGACCAGCCGGTTGAGGGTGACGAAGCCGACGCGCGGTGCGCTCATCGCCGCCGCCATGAAACAGGCCTCCGGCATCGACACCACCGGGATGCCGGCCAGCGAACGCAGCTCGGGGAGGATGGGCTCGCTGAACGAGGCCACCACGAACGCGTCTGCGCCCGCCTGCTCCGCGGCCAGCACGGACTCGACGAAGGCCGGCGCCACGATCGCGTGGTACATGATCGGCGAGCCGATCACGTCGTGCGTGCCGAGCGCACTGCCGAAGGCCGTCTTGCGGCCGTTCAGGACGACCTCGGTGTCGGGCCCGGCGACGCGCTCGAAGTGCGCCGCGAGGGCCTTCTCGTAGTTCGGGTGGTGTGCGAAGTTGAGCGTCGACTGGTACCAGATCTTCATGGGCTTGCCTTCGTGGGCAGGGCAGATGGGCGGGGCGGATGGGCAGAGTCAGGCGGCAGGCGGCGTCAGCCGATGCCGCGGCGCTTGCCGTCGATGAAGGCCTGCACGGCGGCGGTCGGCTTGGCGTAGTGCCAGCGGCGCCCCGGTCTGAGGCCGGTGCGCCGGTGCAGCTTGGCGAGCATCTCGGCATAGAGGACGGCCGCGGCGATCGGATCGACGATCGGCACGCCGTCGATTTCCTTCAGGCCGCTGCGCGCCACCACCGTGGCCACCAGGCCCTCGGAGGGGATGATGGCATCGGCGCATTGGGCAATCGCGCTGCGCGCCACCTCGGCAAAGCGCGCCAGATAGGCCGAGGGATCGGTGAACAGGGAGTCGATCTCGCGCTCGGTGGCCTCGGGCCGCACGACGTAGATGCCGCTGATGCGGCCATCCAGACGGCGCGCCTGCATGTTGACGCGCTGGAACCACTCGTTCTCCACGTTCATCGTGACGAGGGCGAACTGGTGCGCCACCGAACAGGCCACGTGCACCGCGGCCTCGGCGGTGGAGACGACGGGCAGGTCGGTGAGCGAGCGCAGCTCGCGCAGCCACGGCTCGGTGAACGAGCCCAGCACGAAGGCGTCGAAGCCCTCGCGCTCGGCGCGACGCAGCTGCTCGAACAGCACGTCGCTGAGGATCTTGTGGTTGGCGTAGGGCGCGTGCATGACCTGGCTCGGTGACAGGCCGCCCCAGGTGCCCTCGGGCACGCCGTGCAGCGCCACCTCGACTTCGGGCGCCGCGAGCACGAACTGGGCCTCGAGCGCCTGCCGGTAGCTGTGATAGCTGGCGATCTCGACCGTCGACTGGAACCAGATGCGCAATGCCATGAGTCGGACCCGGGAGCCGCGCATCAGCGACGGGATGAACCGGTCGCGGCGCCGGCCAGCGGCGCGACGCAGGCGGACAGGCCCTCGCGATGCCGCATCACGTACACATGCCCTCCGGTTCGCGTTGCCAGGCCGGCGTTCGCAACGGGTAATCCCCGGGCACGGCGGCATCGGTGTGTATACACAATGCCCTGCGTCCGTGACGTGATGCGATATAGCCGAGGCCCACGATGAAGCTGACACCCGAAGCGCTGACGCTGGAGCAGCGGCTGCGCCGCCTCGAGGATCACCTCGAGATCCAGCAGTTGATCGCCGCCTACGGCCCGGCGGCCGACAGCTGCAACGTCGACGAGATCCTGGGCGCCTGGCACGAGGACTGCGTCTACGACGTCGGCGGCATCGACCGCTACGAGGGCCACGAGCGCATGCGGCAGGTCTACGAGACCGACTTCCACCGGCAGCTCGTGCGGCAGGGCTCGGCGCACGCCGGCACGCCGGCGCACGTCGTGATCGAGGGCGACCGCGCCACCGCCACCCATTACGGCACCCTGTACGCGCGCGAGGACGGCCGCTTCGTGCTGGTGCGCCTGATCGCCTCGCGCTGGGACCTGCGGCGCTTCGAGGGCGAGGGATGGCGCGTCATGAAGCGCACCAACCGCCTGCTCGACGGCAGCGAAGAGGCGCGGCAGATCCTGCGCGAGGCGCAACGGCCGCCTTCCCGGGTGACGGTGGGCAGGCCGAGCGACTGAGCGGCGGCCGCGCCACGGCAGCTTGCCTCACGCGCCCGAGCCGCCGAGCGACTTGCCGCCGTCGACGAACAGCACCTGTCCGGTGATGAAGCCCGTGCGCGGCGAGACGAGAAAGGACACGGCGTGGGCGATGTCCTCCGGTCGGCCCATCGTGCCGGTGGGCTGCAAGGCCAGCTGCGCGGCCAGCCGATCGGCAGACAGCGTGCGCAGCAGCGGCGTATCGATCAGCCCCGGCGCGATGGCGTTGACCAGGATGCCGCGCGGCGCGAGCTCCATGGCGCTGGCGCGCGTGTAGCCCACCAGTGCCGCCTTGGACGCGACGTAGTGCGGATGGTTGCGCGCGCCGAGATAGGCGCGTGACGCGATGTTCACGATGCGGCCGCCGTCGGGCATGCGCCGCGCGACCTCCTGCGTCAGCGTCGCGGCGGCGATCAGGTTGATCTCGTAGACGCGCCGGAAGTCGTCGTTTCTGACGTCCATGAACCGCCGTTCGTCGAACACGCCGGCGTTGTTCACCAGCGCCGCGATCGGCGCCAGCTCCTGCACCATGCGGCGCACGGCCGCCTCGTCGGTGAGGTCGACGACCCGTGTCTGCACCTCCAGGCCCAGCGCCTGCAGCCGGTTCGATTCGCGTCGGGCCGGCGCCTCGTCGCGATCGACCAGAACGACCGTGAAGCCGTCGCGCGCCAAGCGTTCGACGGTCGCCAGACCCATGCCGCTGGCGCCGCCCGTGACCAATGCCATCGATCCGCCTGCGACCATGTCTCACATCCCGAGGTAGGCGCGTCGCACGGCCGGATCGTTGGCGAGCTCGCCCGACGGGCCGTGCAGGCCGATCTCCCCGTTCTCGAGGATGTAGGCGTAGCTCGAGACCTGCAACGCCAGCCGGACGTCCTGTTCCACCAGCAGGATCGTCAGCCCCTGCTCGCGGTTCAGGCGCCGGATGCTCTCGAAGATCTGCTCGACGAGCAGCGGCGACAGGCCCATCGAGGGCTCGTCGAGCAGGATCATGCGCGGCCGCGCCATCAGCGCGCGCGCGATGGCCAGCATCTGCTGCTCGCCGCCGGACAGCGTGGAGGCGCGCTGCTCGGCGCGCTCCGCGAGACGCGGGAACATCGCGCACACGCGCTCGAAATCCTCCGCCACTTCGCGCCGGCCGCGGCGCAGGAAGGCGCCGAGCTCGAGGTTCTCGCGCACGCTCATGTCCTTGAAGACCTGCCGACCCTCGGGCACCTGCACCAGGCCGCGCCGCACGATCTGGTCGGAGTGCAGCCGCCGGATCGAGCGGCCATCGAAGGCGATGTCGCCGCCCGAAGCCTCGATCAGCCGCGAGATGGCGTTGAGCGTCGTGCTCTTGCCCGCGCCGTTGCTGCCCAGCAGCGCCACGATCGAGCCCTGCGGCACTTCCAGCGAGACGTCGTGCAGCGCCTGGATCGCGCCGTAGAAGGCGCTCACGCCGCGCACCTGGAGCAGCGGGGTCTCAGGCACCGGCCGCTCCCTTGCCCAGGTAGGCCTCGATCACGGCAGGGTCCCGGCTGACCTCTTGCGGCGTGCCTTCGGCGATCTTCTGCCCGAACGACATGACGGTGATTCGGTGCGAGATCGACATCACCAGCTGCATCACGTGTTCGACCAGCAGCACCGTGATGCCGTCGCGGCTCGCCAGCTCGCTGAGCAGGCGGTCGAGGCTCTCGATGTCGCGGTTGCGCAGGCCCGCCGCCGGCTCGTCGAGCAGGAGCAGGCGCGGCCTGAGGGCGAGCGCGCGCGCCAGCTCGAGCAGCTTCTGGCGCCCGAAGTCGAGCTCGCGCGCCCGCGTCTCGCGCTCCTTGGCGAGGCCCACGCGCTCGATCAGGCCGTCGACCAGTTCGCGGGTCCGCGCGTCGGGGCGGCGCAGCAGGCGTGCGATGGTGCTGGCGCTGTGCGCGTAGCAGCCGAGCAGGACGTTCTCGTACACGCTCAGCTCCGCGAACAGCTCGAGATTCTGGAAGGTGCGTGCCACGCCCAGCCGCGCCATGCGGTCGCCCCGGATGCCGAGGATGTCCTGTCCGTCCAGCAAGATGCTGCCCCGCGCCGGGCGGTAGTAGCGCGAGATGCAGTTGAAGACCGTCGACTTGCCGGCGCCGTTCGGTCCGATGAGGGCGTGCACGGTGCCTTTACGAACCTGGAACGACAGGTCGTCGACGGCCGTCAGGCCGCCGAACGTGACGGTGATGCCGCGCACCTCGAGCAGGGGCGCCGTCATGCGCGCCCCGCGAACAGGCCGCGCGGCCTGAACATCATGAAGCCCATGAGGATGGCGCCATAGATGATTTCCTGGATCGACAGCGTCTGGCGCAGCAGTTCCGAGATGACGCCGAACACGATCGCTCCGGCGACGGCGCCGCGGATCGAACCGATGCCGCCGACCACGATCATCGTCAGCACCAGGATCGTGGTCTGGAAGCCTAGGCTCTCCGGGTGGATGAAGGAAACGAAAAGCGTGTACATGCCGCCGGCGACGCCGGCAAAGGCGGCCGAGATCGCGAACGCCCACTGCTTGGCGGCACGGGCGTTCACGCCCATCGCGGTGGCGGCGACATCGCTTTCGCGCACGGCGCGCATCGCGGAGCCGAACTGCGAGCGCGACAACAGCACCGTGGCCCACAGCATGAGCGCCGTCAGACCGATCACGATCGGATAGGCCTGGATGTCGTTCGTGAGCTTGAGCCCGAGCAGCTCCGCCGGCTGCATGCGCATGCCGTTGGAGCCGCCCGTCACCTGCTCCCAGTTGAGGAACACCCACTGCATCGCCTCGCCGAAGGCGAAGGTGGCCAGCGCCAGGTAGATGTCGCGCATGCGCAGCGCGAGCAGTCCGATCACGTAGCCCAGCAGCGCCGCGAGCAGGCCGCCGGCGGCGATCGACAGCACGAAAGGCGGGTGGAAGTGGTTGTTGAGCAATCCGGCCGTGTAGATGCCGATGCCGTAGAACGCCGTGTGCGACAGCGCGAACTGGCCGGCCTCGCCGATGACGACGTGCATGCCCAGCGCGAGCACCACGAAGACCATCAACAGGTTCACCACGTACAGCACGTAGCCGGTGGCCGTGAACGGCAGCACGCACAGCACGGCCAGCAGCACGAGCAGGGCTGGCAGGTCGAAGCCGAGCTTTCTCATACCTTCTTCACCTGCACCTTGCCGCCCAGCAGCCCCTGCGGCCGCACGACGAGGGTGATCAGGATGGCCAGGAAGGGCGCCACCACGATCGCGTTGGTCGAGATGAAGAGGCCGACCATGTTCTCCACCACGCCGATGACGAAGCCGCCCAGCACCGCACCCGGCAGGCTGGTGAAGCCGCCGACGATGGCGGCGGCGAACGCCAGGATGGCGATGTGCGCGATGTCGGGCGTGATCAGTACCTTGGGCGTGATCAGCAGGGCCGCCACGGCCGAGATCAGGCCCGACATCGCCCACACCAGCATGCGGATGCGCGACAGCCGGATGCCGACGATCTGGGCTCCGCGCGGGTTCATGCCGACCGCGCGCATCGCCTTGCCGATGCGGGTGTAGGTGAACATCAGGTAGATGAGAGCCATCACCACCACCGCCACCACGAAGATGGCCAGGTCGAGCCGGGTCAGCGTCGCCTCGCCGATCTGGACGGCATCGCTCGAGACGAGCGAGGGCAGCGAGCGCGGCGCGTCGCCCAGGCCGGTCTGCCGCACCGCGCCTTTGAGGACGTAGGCCAGGCCCAGGGTGGTGATCACCAGCTGGACGCCCACGCCGCGCGACGACGTCACGCGCTCCATCACGATGCGCTGGAACAGCGCGCTGCCGGCCGTCGTCGCCACGAGCGTGAGCGGGATCACCAGTGCGTACGGCAGCCCGGTGAGCAGCAGCAGGCTCATCGCCACGTAGCCGGCGACCATGAACATCTCGCCCTGGGCGAAGTTCGGCACGTCGGTCGTCTTGAAGATCGCGACGATGGCCAGCGCCAGCAGTGCGTAGACGCTGCCCGTGACGAGGCCGGACGCGAGGCCCTGCTGCAGGAACAACCAGATGTCGGCGAGGGTCATGATGCGTGGAGCCGGAGCGCGGCGGCTGCGAGCGCGCGCGCCGGCCCCCGGAGTGACTTGCTGAGGGCGTGCCCTACTTGCCCGCCTCGTACTTCCAGGCACTGGCGAAGGTGCCCGGCAGCGCGCTCGTCGTGTCGCCGTCGAACTTCAGGTAGATCGCCGCCTTCTGCGCGGCGTGGTCGGTCTCGGTCAGCACGATCGGGCCAGCCATCACCTTGGAGTCGAAGTTGGTCTGCGACACCGCCTTGAGGAACTTCTCGCGCGTGAGCTGCGGCCCGGCGGCCTTGAGGGCGTTGACCACCGTCATCGCCGACGGGATGCCGTAGGGCATGTAGGTCTGCGGATGCCCGGGCTTGGCGGCGAGCTCGGGGTAGTAGGACTTGTACATGTCGTACACCCACTTGAGCTTGGCGCCGCCGGGCACGTCGAGCATGACTTCCTGTAGGTACACGTTCTTGAATGCGTCCTTGGTGCCGACGTTCTCGACCAGTTGCTTGAGGTCGGCGGTGCCGTTGACCGCGATGACGATCGGCTTGGTCCAGCCCAGCTCGTGCGCCTTCTTCACCAGCAGTCCCACCGGGCGCGCGTAGGTCGTGATCAGCAGCACGTCGGGATTGGCGGCGCGGATCTTCAGCATCGGCGCCGTCACGTCGGTGATGTTCGGGTTGACCGACTGCACCTGCAGGCCGACGCCCACCTTCTTGGCCTGGAACTGTGCCGCCGTCAGGTTCCACGAGCCGTAGGCGTCGTCGTGGTTGATGTAGCCGATGCTCTTGGCCTTGAAGTGCTCGGCCGCGAACTGGACCATCGATCCGCCGACGGCATACTGCGAGATCGAGAACGCGCCGTAGATGTACTTCGAGGGCGGGTACAGCACGCCGTCGCCCGAGGCGTTGAGCATCAGGAAGGGGATCTGCGAGCGCTCGACGTATTCGCGCGCGGCCACGACGGCCGCCGAGCACGAGCCGCCGTTGAGCATGAACACCTTGTCCTGCTCGGTGAGCTTCTTGATCGCGGCGAGCAGGTCGTTGGCGTTGCAGCGATCGTCCTCGACCACCAGCTCGATCTTGCGGCCGTGGACGCCGCCGTCCTTGTTGACCTTGTCGTAATACATCTTGGCCGCGTTCACGACGTCGAAGCCGTAGGCCATGGCGCTGCCCGACAGCGGGCTGAACAGGCCGATCTTGATCGACGTGTCGGTGACCCCGGGTTCGCCCTGCGCCCAGGCGCCGAAGGCGAGGACGCCGGCGCCGACGGCCAGCACGATTGACTTCGCATGCTTCATGGTTCTCTCCGGTGAGGGTGCGGGCTGGAAAGGGATGGCGCCGAGGCAGCGAGTCTCAGCCGCCGGAGGCGGCCAGGTCCTGCTTGCGGAAGCCGGGACGCGGGATCAGGTTCAACCAGGCCTGCGCCAGACCGCCGTCGACCAGGATCTCCTGGCCGCTGATGTAGCTGGCGCGGTCACTGGCCAGGAACAGCACGGCGCCGGCGATGTCGCTCGGCGTGCTGATGCGCCGCGCGGGGACGATCTGCTCGCGGTAGCGAAGCACGTCCGAATCCTCGTAGATGCCTTCGCTCATCGGCGTGCGGATCATCGCCGGGCTGACCACGTTGCTGCGCACCCCGTGTTCGCCGAGCTCCACTGCCAGCAACTGCGAGAGCATCTTGACGCCGGCTTTGCTGACGCTGTAGGCGCCGCTGTACGGTTGCGGCACCGTGGCCGCGATTGAGGCCACGTGCACCATGCAGCCGCTGCCGTGCGCGATCATCTGGCGGCCGAAGGCCTGCGCGCACAGCAGATAGCCGGTGAGGTTGACGGCCAGCAGCTGGTTCCAGCTCTCGAGCTGGATGTCCATCAGCGCATCGGCATACAGCGAGGCGGCGTTGTTCACCAGCACGGCGGCCGGTCCCCAGGCGGCCTGAACCTGCGCGGCGGCGGCCTCGATGCTCTGCGCGCTCGTCACGTCGCAGTGGATCGCCATCGCTCGCCCGGCGCCGCCGGCCAGGCCAGCCGCCACCTTGGTCACGGCCTCCTCGTTGCGGTCGAGCAGGGCGACGCGCGCGCCGACCTCGATCAACTGGCTGGCGATTTCGGCGCCGATACCGCCGCCGGCGCCGGTGACCACGCACAGCCGGTCCTCGAAGCCGAGCCAGCCGCCGCCGCAACCGTGCTCGGCCGTTGCCCTGTTGTCGTAGTTCATCTCGTGGTCGCCGGAGACGGAATGGCGGCAGTGTGTATACATGTGACGGTCACTGGAATAGGGCTTTCCCTAGTTTTCCCCAGACAGCGCCGTCGATATGGATACTTGAGCTTGACAGCTACGTATACTTGTCTGCCGCCACTTTGACGCGCAGACCATGCAGACACTCGCCCAGAGCGTGACCGAGCAATTGCGCGACTGGATCCTGCATGGACAGGTGCGTCCCAACGCGCGTCTCGAGGAGGTGCCGCTCGCCGAGCAGCTGGGCGTGTCGCGCACACCGGTGCGCGCGGCGCTCGCCACGCTGGCCAACGAAGGGCTGATCAACCATCAACCCAAGCGCGGCTATGTCGTGCGCAGCTTCGACATCGACGACATCGTCGCCGCCTACGAGGTCAGGTCGGTGCTGGAAGGCCTGGCCTGCCGAAGTGCGGCGATCCGCGGGCTCACGGAGGCGCAGACGCGCAGCCTGAAGGCGAACCTCGCGGAGGGCGACCGCATCCTGGCCTGCGGCAAGTTGCGGCCCGAGGACCACGCGCCCTACCAGGAGATGAACGTGGCTGTCCACAACACGCTGATCGAGGCTTCGGGCAACCGCTGGGTGACGCGCTTCGCCGAGCAGGCGCAGAACATCCCGTTCGCGTCGGACCGCATCATTCTCTGGGACGATCACCCGACCATCCTGCGCTCGCACGGCGACCACCACCGCATCGTCGAGGCCGTGCTGGCGCGCGACAGCGGGCGGGCGGAGGAGTTGATGCGCGAGCATGTGTACTACTCGGGCATCATCTTCCGAGCCAACTACCAGAATCTGCTTGGCGAGGACGCCAGCACGCGCCGCGTCAGGCCGGCGAAGCTTGCCGCGGTCGGTGCCTGAGGCGCGGCTGCGCCCTCGGGCGCAGCCGCTTCAGTCGCTGCCGGGCGTGCCGGAGTCGTGTCCAGGCTGCGCGGAGGGCGCCTGCCAGGAGCCCAGGCGCTCGAGCACGACGGCCCGGCGCGCCAGCCACCAGCCGAAGCATTCGGGCCACGAGTCGAAGCGCTGCGCCGGCGGCGCATCGGTGCCGAGCGCGACGGCCGCCTGGAGCGCCCAGTTCGGTTCCTGCAACGCCTGGCGGGCGATGGCGATCAAGTCGGCCTGGCCGGCCTGCAGCGCGGCCTCGGCCTGCCGAGGGTCGACGATGAGCCCGACGGCGATGGTGGCGATTGCGGCGTCGCGTCGCACGCGTTCGGCGTATGGCAGCTGAAAGCCGTAGTCGCGCGGCACGGTCGAAGCGGTGGGCGAGCCGGCGATGCCGCCGGACGAGCAGTCGACGAGGTCGACGCCGCGCCGCTTCATCTCGTGCGCGAGCGTGACCGAGTCTTCGATGCTCCAGCCGCCTTCGAGGTCGTCGACCGACGAGATCCGCACCGACAGCGGCAGCGACGACGGCCAGCGCTCGCGCACCGCCTCGATGACCTCGAGCAGCAGGCGCATGCGGTTGGCGAGGCCGCCGCCGTAGGCGTCGCGGCGCCGGTTGGTGTGCGGCGACAGGAAGCTGTGCAGCAGATAGCCGTGTGCGGCGTGGATCTCGAGCAGCTGGAAGCCGGCGCGGCCGGCGCGCTCGGCTGCGGCCGCGAAGTCGCGCCGCAGCTGCGCGAGATCGGACAACGTCATCGCGCGCGGCGGCATCCAGCCGGGGCCGAACGGCACGGCACTGGCGGAGATCGTCTGCCAGGGCGGTTCGCCGCGCGCGATGTCGCGCTCGCCGATCGGGCCGCCGCCCTGGAACGGCCGCTGCGCGCTGGCCCTGCGTCCGGCGTGTCCGATCTGGATGCCGGGCGTCGCGCCCTGCTCGCGCAGGAAGCCGGCGACGCGCGCCAGCGGGGCGACCTGTCCGTCGTTCCAGAGCCCGAGGTCGCCGTGCGAGGTGCGGCCCTCGGCCTGCACCGCCGTGACTTCGACGAACACCAGTCCGGCGCCGCCGATCGCGAAGCGCCCCAGGTGCACGAGGTGGAAGTCGTTGGCCATGCCCACGGCGGCCGCGTAGGTACACATCGGCGAGATGGCGACGCGGTTGCGCAGCGTGACTTCGCGCAGCCGCAGCGGCTGCATCAGCCATGCTGCGGCGCGGGATGCGGGGGCTTGGCTCATGGTCGGCGGTCCGTCTTCAGATGCTTCTTCCTCCGTCCACTTCCAGGCAGACGCCGGTGAGGAATGCGGCCTCGTCGGAGGCCAGGAAGAGGGCGGCGCTGGCCATGTCCTGCACATCGCACAGGCGCCCGAGAGGGATGTTGGCGGCGAAGCCTTCGCGCAGCCGCGCCTGCTCGCGCTCGTCGCCGTAGGAGCTCAGCGCCGCGGCGAGCAGCGGCGTGTCGGCGGCCACCGGCGCCAGGCAATTGACGCGGATGCGCTTGGGTGCCAGCTCGAGTGCCAGCGCCTTGGTGGCCGCCACCGCCGCGCCCTTGGAGGCGCAGTACCAGGCGATGTCCGGCCGCGGACGGATGGCCGAGATCGAGGTCGTGCTGAGGATGACGCCGCCGCGTGCCGCCATCACCGGCACCGCCTTCACCGCGCACCAGTAGAGGGACTTCATGTTGACGTCGAACAGGCGGTCGTACTCGGCCTCGGTGACGGTGTGGCAGGGCACGTAGCGCTGCGCGATGCCGGCGTTGTTCACGAAGACGTCGAGCCCGCCGAAGGACGCGGTCGCGAATTCGACCAGCCGTTGCATCGAGGTGCCGTCTGCAACGTCGACCCGGCAGGCCAGGGCCTGCAGGCCTTCGGAGCGCAGGTGCGCGGCCAGTGCCTCGCCGGCCGGGCCCGCGAGATCGGCGACCACGACGCGGGCGCCCTCGCGCGCGAAACGGCTGGCGATCGCCGCCCCGAAGCCCGAAGCGCCGCCGGTCACGACGGCGACCTTGTCGGCGAGCCGCGGGCCGCTCGGGAGCGGTCGGGGAAAGTCGATCTCGTGCATGCCCATCTCGGAAGTCGACGCCATGGATTGAAGTCGTCACGGGCTCTCACGCCACCTCGAGCCAGTTGCGCCGGACGGAGGCATCCTCGCGCAGCTGCTGCGGCGTGCCTTCGAAGACGATCTGCCCGCGGCCCATGATCAGGCAGCGGTGCGCCACCTGCAGCGCGACGGTCATCTTCTGCTCGACGAGCACGATCGCCACGCCCCTGCGGTTGATCTCCAGCATGACGTCGACCAGTTGCCGGACGATCTTCGGCGCCAGCCCCTCCGTCGGCTCGTCGATCATCAGCACGCTCGGATTGCCCAGCAGCGAACGGCACAGCGTGAGCATCTGCTGCTCGCCGCCGGAGAGGTTGCCCGCCTTCGTGCCGCGACGCTCCAGCAGGCGCGGAAAGAACTCGTACATCTGCCCGATCGCCCACGGCCGCCGGCCGCCGGCGGCCGGCTGCAGACCGATCTCGAGGTTTTCCTGCACCGTGAGATTGGGGAAGATCAGTCGCTCTTCGGGCACGTAGCCCAGGCCCGCCTTGGCGATGCGGTGGGGCAGCAGGCCGACCAGCTCACGTCCCGCCAGCCGCACCGACCCTGCCGTGGGCGGCACCAGCCCGATCAGCGACTTGAGCATCGTCGAGCGGCCGGAGCCGTTGCGTCCGAGGACGCTCACGATCTCGTTGTCGTCGATGCGCAGGTTCACGCCCGCGAGGACGTGGATCTTGTCGTAGTGCGCGTGCAGTTCGGCGACTTGGAGCAGGCTCATGCGTGCGCCTCGCCGAGGTAGGCCTCCTGGACGGCCGCGTTGTCGCGGATCGCCTGCGGTTCGCCGGTGGCGATGATCTGGCCGTAGACGAGGACGGAGATGCGGTCGGCGAGCGAAAACACGACGTCCATGTCGTGCTCGATCACCATCAGCGTCTTGCCCTGCGTGACCCGGCGCACCAGCTCGACGATGTAGCGCGACTCGTCGGCCGACATGCCGGCCGTGGGCTCGTCGAGCAGGATGACGTCTCCCCCCGGCCCGAGGGCCATCGCGATCTCGAGCGCGCGCTGCTCCGAATAGGTCAGATCGCCGGCACGCGCGTCGCGCACCGACTTCAATCGGCACAGCTCGAGCAGTTCCTCGGCGTCCTCGTCGACGCCGCGTGCGCGCCGCGCGAGCCGGAACAGGCCGAAGCGGTCGCCGTGCCGGGCCATGGTCGCGACGCACAGGTTGTCGAACACCGTCATGCGCGGAAAGATGCTCGTGATCTGGAACGAGCGGCACAGGCCCTTGCGGTTGATCGTGTGCGGCGGCAGCCCGGCGATCTCCTCGCCGTTGAGCTCGATGCTGCCGCCGCTGGGCTGCAACAGCCCGGTGACGAGGTGGAACAGGGTCGACTTGCCGGCTCCGTTCGGACCGATGATCGCGTGCCGCTCGCCGGCTGCCACCTCGAGGCTCAGATCGCGAATGATCTCGGTGCCGCCGAAGTTCTTGCGCAGCTTGCGGATGGCGATGCGGCCGCTCATGCTCCGGACCCCTGCAGCGGCACGGACTGCAGGCGCGGCCTGATCGGCCGCACCCGATGGACGATGAAGGCGGCAGCGATGGCGAGTGCCGCCGCCGGCAGCAGCCAGGTCGCGAGTCGATCCGGCTGCCACTGCTGCCAGAACAGCGTGACGGGCTCCCAGCTGCCGCTGCGCATCCGCGCGGCCTGATAGTCACGCGACAACACCCGGCCGGCCAGTTCGCACAGGAAGACCGTCGCGGCCCCGATCACGGCCACCGTCAGCAGCATCAGCAGCCGCTCGGCAGCCGATCGACCCTCGTGGCGGACGAGGCCGCGCATCGATCGCGCGACGAGGTCGACCAGACCGGCCGGCGCGTACATCATGACGACGACGAAGATCAGCCCCTGGTACAGCAGCCACTGGCGCGTCAGGTCGGAAACGGCGAAGCCGAACAGCGTCATCGTCGCCGCGCCGACCGCCGGCCCGATGAAGGTGCCGATGCCGCCGATGTAGCTGAACAGCACCACGTTGGCCGAATAGCTCATGCCGAAGAGCAGGTAGTTGGCGCTTTCCGTCGTCAGCGCCAGCAGCCCGCCGGCGATGCCGGCGAACATGCACGAGACGGAGAACACGAGGTTCTTCGTACGGTGCACGTTGAAGCCGAGAAAGGCCACGCGACGCTCGTTCTCGCGCAGCGCGACGGTGAGCCGGCCGAAACTGGTGCGCGTGTAGGCGTACATCGCCAGCACGCTGAGCACGAACCAGGCGAGCACCAGGTAGTAGACCTCGCGCTCGGAGCCGAAGCCGATGCCGGCCCAGGGCTGGCGCATGGACGAAATGCCGGTCTCGCCGCCGAAGACGCGCTGGATGTTCGGAGCGACCGTGTGCAGCAGCTCGGCGATCGCCAGCGTGACCATCGAGAAGTAGACGCCGCTGCGCAGGGTCGCGAAGAAGCCGGCGACGGCGCCGGCGGCCAGGCCTGCCGCGCCGCCCACCAGCGGCAGCAGGGGCGTGGGCAGGTTCCACGCGCCCGTCTCGGCAGCGTGCATGCCGTGCACCGTGGCGAAGCAGCCGATCGCGAAGTAGGCGCCATGGCCGAAGGACAGCATGCCGCCCTGGCCCATCAGCAAGCTGAAGGCGAGCGCGAACAGCGCCGCGACCAGCATCGAGGACATCGCGCCGACCCAGTGCGGAGCCAGCCAGGCGGGCAGGGCCAGCAGCAGGACCAGCAGTCCGGTGTAGCTCAGGGCCGCCTTGGTCTTGGTGGGACTCATGTCGTCATGACGTCAATTGCGCTCGCCCATGAGGCCCGCCGGGCGGACGAGCAGGACGATCAGCATCAGCAGCACCGGGATGGCCGCCGAATAGGTGGACAGCTTGACGGTCATGAAGTCGCCCATGGCCGCCGCCTGCTCGCGCAGGCCGACCCAGGCCAGCATGTCGGCGATCGAGAAATCGAGACCGACCGAGAACGAAGTCAGCACACCGATCATCAGCGAGGCGATGAGGGCGCCTTCGAGCGAGCCCAGACCACCGACGACGACGACGACGAACACGATCACGCCGAGCTCGAGCGCCATGTTGGGGTTGGTCGTGAGCAGCGCGCCGCCGACGGCGCCGGCCAGCCCGGCCATCCAGGCCCCGAGCCCGAACACGCCCATGAAGACCGCCGGCACGTTGTGCCCGAGCGCGCCGACCATCTTCGGCAGCCTGACGGCCGCGCGCACGACGATGCCCACCCGCGTGTAGCGCAGCAGGCAGAACAGGATGGCGAACATCAGCAGCGCGGTGAGACCGACGAAGATCCGGTAGAACTGGAACTCGGTGCTGAACAGCGAGAAGACGGGAAACTGCAGCTGCGCCGGCGGGCGGTAGTTGACGGCGTAGTTGCCATACAGCATCTTCATCAGCTCTTCGAAGACGAAGGCCAGGCCGAAGGTCAGAAGCAGTTCGTGGGCGTGCCCGTGCGCGTGCACGCGGCGCAGCATGTAGCGCTCGACGCCCATGCCGATCACGCCGACAGCCAGCGGCGCGAGCACGATCGCCCACCAGAAGCCGAACACGCCGCCCAGGGAGTAGGCCAGGTAGGCGCCCAGCATGTAGAACGACGCATGGGCGAAGTTGATGACGCCCATCATGCCGAAGATCAGCGTCAGGCCGGCCGATACGGCAAACAGGATGAGGCCGTAGATCAGGCCGTTGAGCAACGAGACGCTGAAGAACTCCACGCGCAGACCTCACACCGGCGGACGCTCACGAGGGGCACGGGCGATTCGGCAAGGCGACGACGGCGCGGCTGCCGGGGCCGCCCATCGTTTGGCCGGCAAGCCGGCGCCGACACCGTCGCTCGAGACGTCGAACGCCGGACCAACGGCCGGGGCGGGCCCTGCCGGCCCCGCGCGCTCGTGCCGCACGGGGGCCTCCGACCCCGTGCCGATCACTCGGGACGCTTGATCGTGCAGCTCTTGGCCACCGGCACCGCTGCGTCCTGGGCCGACACCACCTTCAGCAGGCGAAAACCCATGTCGGTGCCGTCGACTTTGAAGCGCGCGTTCTTGCTCACCTCGCTGACCGTGATCGGCAGCATGGCCTGGTGGTCTTCCTTGCGCACCGACCAGGCTCCGATTGGCGACTCCCAGGTGGTGTTCTCCAAGGCGACGGCAAGCTTGACGGCGTCGATGTTGCCGCCCTTGAAGTCCAGCGACTTCAGCGCCGCTCCCAGGTGTCCCATCGCGAACGCGGCGGTCGGCTCCTCGGAGTAGGGGTAGTGGCCGATCTTCGCCTTGAAGTCCTCGATGAAGGCCTTGCCCTTGTCGCCGCCGGCTTCCAGGTTGTAGATCTTCACCAGGTACGCGCCCAGCGCGGCATTGCCTGCGTTGCCGAGCGTGCCCGGGGTGTCGAGCGAGGTGTTGCCGAAGCGCACCTTCAGGCCGGCGTCGCCGGCTGCCTTGAGCAGCAGGATGATGTCGTTGGCCCAGTTGCCGCTGAGCACGGTCTGCGCGCCGGAGGCCTTGATCTTCGCCACGTAGGGCGAGAAGTCCTGGATCTTGTTGGTGTCGTGCAGAACCGACTCGACGACCTTGGCGCCGGCCTTGGCGACGGCCGCCGCCTGAGCTTGTTCGTGGTCCTTGCCGTACGAGTAGTTCTGGTTGATCGAGTAGACCTTGTCGCCGAGCACGCCGGTGTCCTTCATCACCTGTACCAGCGCGCTGATGCGGATGTAGGGGTTGGTCGACATGCGGAAGAACCAGAAGTGGCACTTCTCCGCCGTGAGCTCGTAGGCCTCGGAGCCGACGTTCAGATAGATGATCTCCTTGCCCGGGTTGCGCAGGTTGTACTTTCGGATGTCGTCGCTGAGCTGCGCCGCGACGGCCGAGGACGAGGCAGACGAGACGACGCGCGCACCGTCGGCAATCGCGGTCTTCAGCTTGTCGGCGGCGCCGGTGGGCCCGCCCTGGTTGTCGTACTCGAGCAGCTGCACCTTGGCGCCGTTGAAGCCGCCGGCCTGGTTCATCTTCTCGACGCCGTAGCGCATGCCCTCGGTGAAGGCAATGCCGGTCTGTGCCGCCGGCCCCGAGAGGGCCTCGATCATGGCGATCTTCAGCGGCTCCGAATGAGCCGGCGTCCCGAGCGCGGCTACCGCAGCAGCAATCCAGAGGTGCTTGGTCTTCATCGTCTCTCCGTGAGCCGGACAAGGCCGGCGTGGCGTTGCGAGTGAATCAGGTGTACGGCCCGTGGGCGAGGCGCGAAAAAACAGCCTCAGTCGCCGCAGCCACGCTCATCGTGTATACACAGAGTGAAGTCTATGTGTCCACGGCAGCCTGTGATTCAGGGAAAACGCCTATACGATACCCGTCCTGTCAATCAAGAATCGGTCTTCCGCTTCGTAAGCATGTATCCATGGTGAAGTTCGCGAATGCGATTCAGGCCGAGCGGCGTTGCCCGCCGATGCGCCCCGGGTTCCCTTCGAGCCGCGGCGGTGTTGCCGCCGCTCCGCCTCTCTGGGCCTGGGTTGGAGTCTGTGCTGTGCGCAACCGGAGGCGCTGGCCATGACGCGCAACGTCGGACAACCGGGTGCCAAGCGCCTGGCCGAGCGAAACGCAATCGTCACCGGAGCGGCCTCGGGCATCGGGCAAGCCATCGCATTGCGCCTGCTGGCCGAAGGCGCGCGCGTGCTTGCGACCGACCGCGACGCGACCGGACTGCAACAAACGCGGCAGTCGTGTGCGCCCATTGACCGGGATCGTCTGGAGTTGCTGGATGTCGACCTGGCCGACGACGCGGCACCACAGCGCATCGTCGAGCGCTGCCGGTCGAGCTTCGGTGCGCCCGAGCTGCTGGTCAACAACGCCGGGGTCGGTGACGCCAAGCCACTGCACGCCAGCAGCGACGCCGACATCGATCGCTACCTGAGCATCAACGTGCGCGCGCTGATGCGCTTGAGCAGGGCCTTCCTGGAGGCGGCGGCGCCGCGTCACGCGGCGATCGTGAACATCGCCTCGGTGAACGGCCTGCGCGGATTCCAGAACTGTGCGCCCTATGCCGCCAGCAAGGCTGCCGTGATCGGGCTGACACGCCAGATGGCTGCCGACTACGGCGTGCGCGGTCTGCGCGTCAACGCGGTGGCACCCGGTGCCATCGCGACGCCCCTGACGGCCCAGCGCCTGGCGTCCAACGAATGGTTCAAGGCCTCCGTACTCGGCGGGACGCCGCTCGGGCGCACCGGTACGCCCGAGGAGGTTGCCGCGGCCGTGGCGTTCCTGTGTTCGGACGACGCCTCCTTCATCACGGGCCAGACGCTTGCCGTCGATGGCGGCTTCAGCGAGACCAAGTACTGGCCGACGGCGCCGTGAGTGGCTCGCACGTCGTCGCGCGTCCGGGGCCCGAATCCGCTTCCATCGGCAGCGGCCGCATCGCCCATCGCCGCGCAGCGTATCCGGCGGGGGCAGTCGCTGCCGGCGACTTGGTCCGGGTCGGGCCGGCAGCGGCGCCACCCATGATGTCGTGTCGACTGCTGCGGACTGCTTGACGCGACCCAGATATGTATACATACTCGCCCTACTTGCCCCGTTGTTCGTCGTCACTTGGCAGAAAGCGGCTATACATGTGTACATGCAGTTCGCGTATGAGCCAGATATCGCATACGGCGCTGCGGGCTGATGGGGCAACGATCGGGTGGCGTCGGGGTGCTTGCATTTGAAGGCGCGAGCCCGGACTGGAGATCGAGTGCAGACGAGCGGAGTGGCCATCATCACCGGTGCCGCGCAGGGCATCGGGCGCGCGACGCTGCAGCGCTTCGTGCGTGCGGGCGCCCGGGTGCTGGCCTGCGACCAGAAGGCCGACGAGCTGGAGGAGGCCCGTGCATCCAGCGGGCAGCCGGAGCGCGTGCGCACGCTGGCACAGGACATCACGGCGCCGAGCGCGCCGGCGGACGCGCTGGCCGCGGCGCTCGACGCCTTCGGTCGCGTCGACTGGTTGGTGAACAACGCCGGCATCGGCAACGCCAAGCCGGCCGACCAGACCAGCGACGCGGAATGGGACCGCTTCCTCGACGTCAACCTGCGCGCGGCGTTCCGCTATTCGCGCGCCGTGCTGCCCAGGCTCGAACCCGAGCGCGGCGCGATCGTGCACGTGGCATCGATCTTCGGCATCCTCGGCAATCCGGGCTCGGCGCCGTACGCGGCCAGCAAGGCGGCGCTGATCGGCCTGACGCGCCAGATGGCCGCCGACTACGGGCCGCGCGGCATCCGCATCAACGCCGTCGCTCCGGGGGTCGTGCCGACCCAGCTGTCGCAGGAGCGCCTGAGCCACGACGCCTACTACCGCCGGCTCGTGGCCGAGCCCACGCCCTTCGTGCGGCTCGGTCGGCCGCAGGACATCGCCAACGCGGTGTGGTTCCTGTGCTCCGACGAGGCCGCCTTCGTCAACGGCCACACGCTGGTCGTCGACGGCGGCTGGAGCGTCACCAACTACGTGCCCCGCTGACGGGCGGCCGGGCGCGGACACAACAAGCGGTCAAGGAGTTCGATATGAGCACGAACGCCAGGCGCACGATGCGCGTGCTGCTGGGCAAGGTCGGCCTCGACGGCCACGACCGCGGCATCAAGATCCTCGCCGAGGCGCTCAAGGATGCCGGCATGGAGGTCATCTACACCGGCCTGCATCAGCGCGTCGCGCACGTCGCCGAGACCGCGGTGCAGGAGGACGTCGACGTGGTCGGCGTCAGCATCCTCTCCGGCGCCCACATGACGCTGGTGCCCGAGCTGATCCAGGAGCTGCGCGCCCGCGGCGCCGGCGACAAGAAGGTGGTCGCCGGCGGCTTCATCCCCGAGGAGGAGGACCGGCGGGCACTCGAGGCGCTCGGCGCGGCCCACGTCTTCGAGCAGGACGTGCCGCTGGCGGAAACGGTGCGCCTCATCGCCGAGCTCGGCGCGCGCCGGTGAGGTGGGTCATGGCCGGAACGATCGACATCTGGCATCAGCCCTACTCGCCCGAGATGATGAGGCGCTGCTACATCGACGACGAGGAGCAGCGCAAGGTGACCGAGTGGTGGGGCCTGACCGAGCGCGTGCGCGGCCGCAGCCCCGACGCCTTCGTCGCCGACATGGACCGGCACGGCATCGACAAGGTGCTGATCCCGGCGCTGCAGATCCGCTCCTTCGTCCATCAGCGCATGCAGTGGTCGTTCGGCGCCGACGAGATCCATGCGCTGCTGCGCGCGCACCCGACGCGGCTGCACGGGCTGTTCGGCATCGACCCGTTCACGCGCATGTCCGGCGTGCGCGAGCTCGAGCGCGCGGTGCGCGAGCTGGGCTTCGTCGGCGCCCATCTCCACCCCTACGGCTTCGAGCTGCCGGTCGACCATCGCCGTTACTACCCCTTCTACGCCAAGTGCGCCGAGCTCGACGTGCCGGTCGTGATGCAGATCGGCCACTCGGCCGAGGCCATGCCCAGCGAGTGCGGCCGCCCGATGCTGGTCGACACGATCGCGCTCGACTTCCCCGATCTGCGGATCGTCTGCGCCCACACCGGCTGGCCCTGGGTGGAGGAGCTGATCGCGGTGGCGTGGAAGCACCCCAACGTGTACATCGCCACCACCGCGCATGCGCCGCGCTACTGGAAGCCCGAGCTGGTGTCCTTTCTCAACACCCGGCGCGGCATCGGCAAGGTGATGTACGGCTCCGACTTTCCGGTGCTCGACTGGCCCGGCTCGCTCGAGCAGATAGAGCAGCTGGGGCTAAGACCCGACGCCAGGTCGCAGCTGCTCGAAGGCGCCGCACGTGCCGCCTTCAGATTCTGAAGCCCGAGACGCCATGACGCCGATTCCTTCGCTGCTGACGCAGGAGATGATCGACCGCTACACCGCGGCCGGCTACTGGGGCCGCATGACGCTGGCCGATCATCTCGACCACCACGCCGCGTATACGCCCGAGCGGACGGCGGCTTCGGACGCGCGCCGGCGCGTGAGCTTCGCCGAACTCAAGCGCGCCACCGAGCGCGTCGCGCTGGCCATGCTCGCGATGGGCATCCGGCCGGGCGACCGCGTCGGCATGCAGACGCCCAACTGGGTCGAGTTCTTCTACATCCGGTTCGCCTGCGCGCGCATCGGCGCCATCCCGGTGCCGCTGGCCTACACGGCGCGCGAGCATGAGGTCGAGGTCGCGCTCACCGACACCGGCGCCAAGGCCTTCTTCTTCTGCGCGCACTTCAGCGGCTTCGACTACACCGAAATGGCGCGCGGCCTGCGCGCGCGGCTGCCCTTCGTCGCGCATTGGGTGTCGATCGCCGGCCGGTTCGACGCTGCCGCCTGTCTCGAGGACATGCTGGCCGATCCGATCGAGACCCGGCATGCCCCGGGCCACCTGCTGTCCTTCCATCCGAGCGCCAACGACATCGACATCCTGATGTCGACCTCGGGCAGCACCGGCAAGCCCAAGTTCGTGCTGCGCACGCCCAACGTGTTCCTCACGCTCGGCCACCACATCGTCGAGCGCGCCCGCCTGCGCCCCGACGACGTCGTGCTCGGCGTGGCGCCGGTGATCCAGGGCACGGGCTATTCGGTGGCCACCGTGGCCTCGCTGATCGCGGGCTGCCGCAACGTGCTGCTCGAGCGCTTCGACCCCGACGCCGCGCTCGAACTGATCGAGCGCGAGCGCGTCACGGTCGCGGTCGGCGTGCCCACGCACATGATCAAGATGATGAACAGCGCCCGCCTGGGCGAGTTCGATCTTTCCTCGCTGCGCCTCTTCTACCACGCCGGCGCACCGCTCGCCGCCGAGGCGGCGGCCGAGTTCGCGCGCAAGTTCGGCTGCCGCCTGATGGAAGCCTACGGCGCGCTGGACGGCGGCACGCCAGTCCACACCCTGTACGACGACCCGGCCGAGCGCGTCTTCAACACGGTGGGCAAGGCGTGCGCGGGCATGGAGCTGAAGATCGCCGACGACGACGGCGCGGCACTGGCCGCCGGCGAGGTCGGCGAGGTCGTCTACCGCGGCCCCAACTGCGCGGTCGGCCTGTGGGGCGACGGCAATCATTCGTTCGGAGCCGACGGCTGGTTCCGCTCGGGCGACCTGGGCGTGCTCGATGCCGAGGGCTATCTGCGCATCGTCGGGCGCAAAAAGAACATCATCATCCGCGGCGGCCAGAACATCAGCCCCACCGAAGTGGAAGAGGCGCTGGTCGGGCACCCGAAGATCCGCGAGATCGCGGTCGTCAAGATGCCCGATCCGGTGTTCGGCGAGCGCGTCTGCGCCTTCGTCGTGCCGGCGGCGGGACAGACGATGAGCGTGTCCGACTGCTTCGAGTACCTGGTCGGCCGCGGCTTCGCCAAGTACAAGATTCCCGAGCGCGTGGAGAACGTCGCCGAGCTGCCCTTGCTGCACAACGGCAAGGTCGACCGCAAGCGGCTCGAGGCGGAGATCTTCAAGCGCGTGACGCAGGAGGGCGGATGAACACCGACTTGGTGGTCGTCGTCGGTGCCGGGCTGATGGGCCAGGGCATCGCCCAATGCGCGGCGCAGGCCGGCTATCGCGTCAGGCTGTGGGGCCTGAACGCAGCGGAGCTCGAGCGGGCCATGAAGAACACCGCCGAGTCCGCCGCCAAGCTGCATGCCAAGGGCCGCATTGCCGACGCGTCCGAAGCGGTGCTGGCACGCATCACGCCGGTGCTCGACCTCGAGCAATGCGCCGGCGGCGACATCTGCATCGAGACCGTGGTCGAGGAACTGCAGGTCAAGCAGGGGATCTTCCGTGCGCTCGAGCGGCTGGCGCGGCCGACGGCGATCCTGGCGAGCAACACCTCGACGATCCCGATCGGCAAGATCGCCGCCGCGACCTCCTGCCCCGAGCGCTGCCTGGGCATGCATTTCACGAGCCCGGTGCCGCTGATGCCGGTGGCCGAGGTGATCCGCAGCGCGGCCACCACGGAGGCGGCGTTCGAGCGCGCGGTGGCCTTCGTGCGCTCGCTGGGCAAGGAAGTCATCCACGTGCACAAGGACGTCGCGGGCTTCGTGTTCAACCGCATCAACCTGCCGAGCAACGTCGAGGCCATCCGGCTGGTGGAGTCCGGGGTGGCGTCGGTGCCCGACATCGACAAGGCGATGCGCCTGGGCTTCGGCCGCCCGATGGGGCCGTTCGAGACGGCCGACATGGTCGGTCTCGACACGGGCTTCAATGCGCTCGCGGCGCTCTACGCTGAAACGGGCGAAGAGAAATTCCGGCCGCCCGAGCTGCTGCGTCGCAAGGTGCAGGCCGGCCAGCTGGGCCGCAAGAGCGGCTGCGGCTGGTATGTCTACGACCGGGCCGGCGCGCGCACGGGCGTCGCCGAGCTGCCCGGCTGAGCAGGAGGCCACTGCATGGAAAAGGAAGTCGCTATCGTCGCCGCCGGTCAGACGCCGTTCGTGCGTCGCAGCGGCGCCTCGATCGGCGAGCTGTGCTTCTCGGCGTTTCGCGAGGCGGTGCACGAGCGCGCCGCGCTCGGCGCCGCGATCGACGCGCTGGTGGTCTGCTCGGCCTCGGAATACGACCGCCAGCGCAGCCCGGCCGGCGTCGTGGCCGAAAGCCTGGGGCTGTCCGGCAGGCCGACGTTCAACGTCGAATCGCTGTGCTCGTCGGGCTCGAGCGGCCTGCGCACCGCCTATGGCCTCATCCGCTCGGGGCTGCACGAAGTGGTCGCGGTGGTGGGCTTCCAGAAGCTGTCGGACCTGTCTTCGGCCGAGGTCGCCGAACGCATGGGCCGCAGCGGCGACGTCATGTGGGAGTCGCCCTTCGGGCTCACGCAGCCGGCCGGCTTCGCGCTGTTCGCGCAGGCCCACATGGCGGCCTACGGCACCCGCGAGGCCGATCTGGCCGAAGTGCGCGCGAAGAACTCGCTCTATGCGGTGAGCAACGACAAGGCGGCCTACCGCAAGCCCTTCACGGTGGACGAGGTGCTGGCGTCGGCGTCGGTGGTCAGCCCGCTCAGGATGCTCGACTGCTGCGCCAACGCCGACGGCGCGGTGGTGCTGATCGTCGCCGGGCGCGAGGCCGCGCGGCGGCTGGGCGATCGTCCGGTGTGGATCCTGGGGCTGGGCGCCGCCAGCGACTCGGCCACGCTATCGAACCGTCCCTCCTTCACGTCGCTCGGCAGCGCCCGCAGCGCCGCGCAGCAGGCCTACCGCATGGCCGGCGTCGGCGCCGAGGACATCGACCTCGCCTGCGTCCACGACTGCTTCACGATCAGCGAGATCATCGCCTACGAGGATCTCGGCTTCGCGCCGGCCGGCGGCGGCGTCGCGCTGCTGCGCGCCGGCGACACGCGCCTGGGCGGGCGCATTCCGGTCAACGTCGACGGCGGACTGCTCGGCAAGGGGCATCCGGTGGGCGCCACCGGCCTGAGCCAGCTGCGCACCGTCACGCGCCAGCTGCGCGGCGAAGGGGGCGTCACCCAGGTCGAGGGCGCGCGCATCGGCCTCGTGCACAACCTGGGTGGGCCGGGCATCTATGCCTTCGTCACCATCCTCGGGAGCGACGGGCCATGAACTTCGCCGACTTCGGCATCCGGAGCTTCGTTGCGCACACGCAGGTGGCGGCCTTCGCGACCCACCTCGCCGAGGGCCGCGTGATGGCCACGCGCTGCACGGGCTGCGGCAAGCTGGCCTTCCCGCCGCGCAGCGGCTGCCCGTGCTGCGGCAGCGAGGCCTTCGCCTGGGAGCCGATCGAGGGCCCCGGTCGCCTGCTGACCCACACCACCGTGGCCTATGGCCCCGCGGGCTTCGAGAACGAAGTGCCCTACACGCTGGCGGTGGTCGAGTTCCCCGCCGGCATCCGGGTGTTCGGCCAACTGGCGGCCGAGGTCGCCGCCGGCGGCCCGACGATCGGCATGGCGCTGCGCGTGGAGCCCCGAGCCCTGCCCGGCGGCCGCGTGTCCTACCACTTCGTGAGGCCCTAGGCGTGGACGTCTCGGCCATCCTGCGCGGCGAGGTCGGTCCCGCGGCCCGCCTGATGCGCGATCTCGACGACGAGATCGCCGAGGCGCGCGAACTGCTGCGCCGGCTCTATCCGCACACCGGGCGCGCGCACGTGATCGGCATCACCGGCTCGCCGGGGGCGGGCAAGTCGTGCCTGACCAGCCAGCTGGTCGGGGCGTTTCGGGCGCGTGGGCGCAGCGTCGGCGTGGTCGCGATCGATCCTTCGAGCCCGTTTTCCGGCGGCGCCATCCTCGGCGACCGCGTGCGCATGCAGCCGCATGCCGGCGATCCCGGCGTGTTCGTGCGCAGCCTGGCCACGCGCGGCCACATGGGCGGCCTGTCGCGCTCGTCGGGCGACGTCGTCGACGTGATGGACGCGATGGGCAAGGACATCGTCATCGTCGAGACGGTCGGCGTCGGCCAGGACGAGCTCGACATCGTGCGCCTCGCGCACACCACGCTCGTCGTGCAGGTGCCCGGGCTCGGCGACGACATCCAGGCCATCAAGGCGGGGATCCTGGAAATTGCGTCCGTCTTCGTCGTCAACAAGGCCGACCTGCCGGGCGCCGACCTGGTGGTGCGCGATCTCGAGGCCATGCTGCACCTGCGCGCACCGAAGGCCGGGGCGGTGGCGCCCGAAGTCCTGAAGACCGAAGCGACGCGCGGCAAGGGCATCGACGAACTGTTGGCGGCGATCGAGCGCCACCGGGCGCGGTTGCAGCAGCACGACGGCTGGCAGCGGATGCAGCGGCAACGCGTGCACGACCGCTTCTGCGCGCTGCTGCGCGAGCACCTGTTCGAGCAGGGCATGGCGCGCCTGCAGGCGTCGGCCGGCTACGGCGAGCTCGTCGAATCGCTGGCGAGCCGGCGCGTCGACCCGTACACCGCCGCCAGCCAGGCGGCGGCCGAGGTCATCCGCCCCGCTGCAGCGGCTGGCGCGGGCGGCTGAAGGCGGCGGGCAACGATCGGACTCGCACGGCAGTCGAGACAGTCATCCCGAAATCGCGCCATGGCAGCAGCAACGGACTCGATCCCCCAGCCGGTCTTCGATGCGGTCGTGCGCCGCCACGAGGCGCTGCCGGCGCCAGAAGACGGGCACGGCAAGGTGATGCCGCTCGCCTCGGCGGTGGCCGCACTCGTGCGCCCGGGCATGAGCCTGTACATGGGCTTCGGACACGCGCGCGCGCATGCGGCGGCCTTCGAGATCATCCGGCGCTTCCGGGGCGCCGACCCGCGGTTCCATCTGATCACCGCCGGCGTCCTGGAGGCCGGCCTGATCATGGTCCATGGGCGGCTGGTGAACCGGGTGACGGCCGCCTACGCCGGCAACACCTATCCCATGCCGGGGCCCAACCGGGTGTTCCGCGACGCCCTGGCCGCGGGGCGCATCACGCTCGAGGAGATCACGAACCTCACGATCACCACGCGCCTGATGGCCGGTGCCATGGGCCTGCCCTTCATGCCCACGCGATCGATCACCGGCACCGGGCTGGCGACGCCGGCCAACGGCTATCGCGAGGTCGGCGACCCGTTCGCCGAAGACGAGCGGCGCGTGGGCGTGCTGCAGGCCCTGCGCCCGGACCTGGCCGTGATCCACGCCTATGCCGCCGACGCCGGCGGCAACGCCATCGTGCTCGGGCCCTACGGCGAGGAAGCCTGGGGCGCCTTCGCCAGCGCCGGCGGCGTGCTGCTCACCGTCGAGAAGCTGGTGTCGTCGGAATTCATCCGTCGGCACGCGCATCTGGTGCGCATCCCGGCGCACCGGGTGCGCAGCGTGTCGGTGGCGCCGCTGGGCGCGCATCCGCAACCGATGACGAACTTCGGCCTCCCTGGCGAGGCCGGCTACGGCGAGGACTACGCGTTCCGGCGCGAATTCAAGGAGGCGACGCGCAGCGACGCCGCGCTGGACGAGTGGATCGGCCGCTGGGTGCTGGGCTGCGCCGACCATGCCGCCTACGTCGAGCGGCTGGGTGCCGAGCGCGTCGACGCCTTGCGCGCGGCCTTCGATGCACGCGCCTGGCGCGCCGCGCTCGACGCCAGGCTGCCGACGCTGGCGCGCCAGGCGCAGGGCACCGAAGCCGAGACGATGATCATCCTCGCCGCGCGCGAGATCGCGCGCAGGGTGCGCGAGGGCGGCCACACGACGGTGCTCGCCGGAGCCGGCGTCGCCAATCTCGCGGCCTGGCTGGCCGTCTCCACGCTGCAGGCCGAAGGCGTCGACGTCGAGCTGATGGCCGAGGCCGGCTTCTTCGGCTACGTTCCGCGCCTGGGCGACCCGTACCTGTTCAGCGTCGGCAACATGTTCACGAACAAGATGCATGCCGGCTTCATGAGCGTGCTCGGCGTGCTCGCCGGCGGCGCGGGCAACCGCTGCCTGGCCGTGATCGGCGCCGGGCAGATCGACCGCCTGGGCAACATCAACTCGACGCGCCAGGCCGACGGCTCCTTCCTGGTGGGTTCGGGCGGCGCCAACGACCTCGGCAACGGCGCCAGCGAGCTGCTGGCGCTGTGCACGGCGTCGCCCAGGCGGCTGGTGCACGCAGTGCCCTACGTCACCACGTCGGGCCAGCGCGTGCGCACGCTGGTGACGCAGCTGGGCGTGTTCGAAAGGCCGGCCCCCGAGGCGGCGTTCACGCTCACGCGCCTGGCCGCGGGCGGCCCGACGCGCTCGCGCGAGCAACGGCTGCAGGACGCCGCCGCGTCGTGCGGCTGGGCCTTCGAGGCGTCGCCCGCGCTCGCCAGCCACGAGCCGATCACAACGACCGAACTGGCCACGCTCAGGCTCTTCGATCCGGAACGGATCTTCACGGCCTGAGCGCAGCCATGCCGCAACTCCAACCGCTGGGAGCCCGCTCATGCCGTCCCTGAAGGACATCGACCACGAACTGCGCGCCTGGGAGGCGCGGCACTCGGAACTCTTCGCGCGCGAGCGCAAGCCCGAGTTCACGTCCGATTCGGGCATCCCGTACCAGCGCCTGTACACGCCGCTCGACCTCGAGAAGATCGGCTTCGAGTACGGCAGGAGCCTGGGCTTTCCGGGCGAGGCGCCGTTCACGCGCGGCATCACGCCGACGATGTACCGCGGCGAGCACTACCTGTCGGCGCAGTACATGGGGTTCTCGACGCCGCAGGAGACCAACGCGCTGTTCAAGCTCCTGCAGGCCAAGGGCAGCAAGGCCCTGCACCTGGCCTTCGACCTGCCGACCATCCAGGGCTACGACTGCGACCACCCGCTCGCCTACGACGACGTCGGCAAGACCGGCCTGTCGCTGTCCACGCTGGAGGATCTGGAGACGGTGCTCGAGTCGATCGACATCAGCAAGATCTCGGTCGCCTGGGTGAACAACCCGCTCGCCGTGGTCTGGGTGGCGATGATGTGCGTGCTGGCCGAACGGCGCGGCATCGCCTGGGCCGACACGCTGGGCTTCTTCCAGAACGACATCATCAAGGGCTTCCTCACCGACAGCCAGTTCATCTACCCGCCCGACCCCTCGGTGCGGCTGGCCACCGACGTCATCACCTTCGGCATCCGCCACATGCCCAAGGCGCGCGTGTCCAACCTGTGCTGCCTGCAGTACGAGGAGTCGGCCTGCGACGAAGCGCACCAGCTGGCGTTCGGCATGGCCACCGGCACCGCCTACATCCGCGCCGCACTGGCCCGCGGCTACGACATCGACGACGTCGCGGCGCGCATCTCCTTCCTCGGCTGCGTCAACCATCGCGACTTCCTGTGCGAAGTGGCCAAGTGGCGCGCCGCCCGCCGCCTGTGGTCGGGCCTGATGCGCGACCAGTACGGCGCCAGGAAGCCCGAGTCGATGGCGCCCTGGGTGCGCGTGTCCACCGGCGGCCTCGACCTGATCAAGGACTCGCGCGACATGAACGTCGCGCGCGGCGCCATCGCCTGCCTGGCGATGGCCTTCGCCGGCATCCAGTCGGCCACGCCCAAGACCTACGACGAGCCGCTGGGCATCCCCAGCGAAGAGGCCAGCATCACCGCCTTGCGCAGCGTGCAGCTGGTGCAGTTCGAGACCGGCGTGTGCGACATCGTCGACCCGCTGGGCGGCTCCTACGCGGTGGAAGTGCTGACGCACGAGGTCGAGCAGCGCGCACGCGCCGAGCTCGAACGCATCGAGGCCATGGGCGGCATGATCGAGGCCGTCAAGAACGGCTACGCCGCCAAGAAGATCCTCGAGGCCGGCACGCGGCACGTGGCGCGCGTGACCTCGGGCGAGAAGCTCTCGCTCGGGCTCAACATCTACCCGCCCGAGGAGGCCACCGAGCGCGAGGACTTCTACCTGCCCGCGCCGGCGGCGGTGGTCGACGAGCGCATCGCGGCGCTGCGCGCGTACAAGGCGCGGCGCGACCAGGCGGCGCTGGCTGCCGCGCTCGACAAGGTGCGGCAGGTGGCGGCGCGGCCGGCCGGCGACGACGCGAACATGATCTTCCCGATCATCGAGGCGGTGCGCGTCGGCGCGACGAGCGGCGAGATCGCCGACGCGATGAAGGCAGTCTTCGGCGGCTATCGGCTGCCCTGGTGAGGAGTGGCGCATGCAACGCAAGGCAAGGGTATTGGTGGCCAAGGCCGGCCTGGACGGACACCAGGCCGGCATCCGGCTGGTGGCGCAGACGCTGCGCGACGCGGGCATGGAGGTGATCTACCTCGGCCACTACAACAGCGTCGAGCAGATCGTGCAGGCCGCGGTCGAGGAACAGGTCGACGTCGTCGGCCTGAGCTCGCTGTGCGGCGCGCACAAGGAGGTCGTGCCCAAGGTGGCGGCCCGGCTGCGCGAGGCCGGGCTGGCCGACGTCTCGCTGATCGTCGGCGGCGTGATCCCGAACAAGGACATCCCGCTGCTCGCCGAGGCCGGCGTGGCGCGCGTGTTCAAGGGCGGCACGCCGCTCGACGAGATCTCTTCGTTCGTGCGCGAAGCCGCGCAGCGGCGCCACGCGGCGCTGGCCGGCGCAGCCGGCCGCAAGGAGTAGGAACATGAGCGACATCGAACAGATCCGGGCGGCCGAGCAGGCCTGGCGCGAAGCCAACCGCGCCGAACTCGAGCGCGACGGGCAGCGCCAGTGGCGCACCGACTTCGGGCTCGACATCAAGCCCGTGTACACGCCGGCCGACCTCGCCGAGCAGGGCTTCGACTACCAGCGCGACCTCGCCTACCCAGGCAGCTTTCCGTTCACGCGCGGCAACACGGCGACGATGTACCGCGACGTGCCCTGGCGCATCGGGCAGTACGCGGGCTTCTCGAGCGCGCAGGAAACCAACGTCCTGTTCAAGAACCTGCTGGCCGCCGGCCAGACCGAGCTCAGCCTCGCCTTCGACCTGCCGACGCAGCTCGGCTACGACCCCGACGATGCGCAGGCCGCCGGCGAAGTGGGCAAGGTCGGCATCAGCCTCGCCTCGCTGCGCGACTGGGAGCTCATGTTCGACGGCATCCCGATGGACCGGGTGTACGTCTACTCGGTGTCCAACGCGCAGGCGGTGGTGACCATCGCCATGCATCTGGCGCTGGCACGCAAGCAAGGCGCCGACCTGTCGCGCCTGCGCGGCGGCATGCAGAACGACGTGCTCAAGGAGTACATCGCGCGCGGCAACTACATCTTCCCGGTCGACGCCGGCATGCGGCTGGCTGCCGACACGCTGCTGTACTGCGCCACGCACGTGCCCGAGTACTGGACGATCAACGTCGGCGGCTACCACATCTGCGAGGCCGGCGCCAACACGGTGCACGAAGGCGCGTTCACGCTGGCCATCGGTCTGGCCTACCTGGACCAGGTCAAGCGCATGGGGGTGCCGGTCGAGAAGGTGGCGTCCAAGATCTCGTTCCTGATGACGCCCAACCACAACCGGTTCTTCGAGGACATCTGCAAGTTCCGCGCTTGCCGGCGCCTGTGGGCCAGGCTGATGAAGGAGCGCTACGGCATCACCGATCCCGGCTGCCAGGTGTTCCGGCTCTACGCCCACAACGGCGGCTCGGTGCTCACGCGGCAGCAGCCGGAGACCAACATCACGCGCAGCGCGATCGCCAGCGTCGTCGGCGCGCTGGCCGGCGCGCAGAACATCTGCCTGCGCACGATGGACGAGTGCCTGGGCATCCCGAGCGAGGCCTCGCAGGTGATTGGCATCCGCAGCCAGCAGGTCGTCGCCTTCGAGACCGGGATCACCAAGACGGTCGATCCGCTCGGCGGCTCGTACTACGTGGAATGGCTGACCTCGGAGTACGAGAAGCGCTTCGTCGACGAGATCGCGCGCATCGACGCGCTGGGCGGCATGCCGCAGGCGATCGCCGCCGGCTACGTGCAGAACGTCATCACGCGCGACGCGCTGGCCCTGCAGCGCAGCATCGACAGCGGCGACACGGTGAAGGTGGGCCTCAACCGCTTCACCATGGCCGAAGACAAGCGCGGCGAGCCCAGGCGCTACTACCGGGTCGACCCCAACGTCGAGCAGATGCGGCGGCGCGAAGTCGAGGAGCTGCGCGCCAGCCGCGATCAGCGCGCGGTCGACCGGGCGCTGCAGGCGATCCGCGCCGCCGCCGAGCGCCCGGCCGCGGTCGACAACAACCTGATGGACGTCGTCGTCGATGCCGTGAGCGCCTACGCGACGATGGGCGAGATCTGCGAGGTGCTGCGCCAGGTGTTCGGCACCTACGACAGCCGCCGCGCGGCGTGAGGGGTGCGGCGGTGGCCAAGAGATGCTATGGACTGGCGGGCGGCGTCGCGCTGGTGACCGGCGGCTCGCGCGGCATCGGGCGCGAGATCGTGCTGCAGCTGGCGGCCGAAGGCGTGGCGGTGGCCGTCAATGGGCAGAGCGCGCAGTCGGTGGAGCCGGTGGTGGCCGAGGTGCGCGCGCTGGGCGGCCGTGCGCTGGCCGTGCCGGCCGCCGTCAGCGAGCGCGCGCAGGTGCATGCGATGGTCGACGCCGTGCTGGCCGAATTCGGCCGGCTCGACTACCTCGTCAACAATGCAGGCATCTCGCGGCCGGACCGCTTCGTCGACATGAGCGAGCAGGTCTGGGACGAGCAGATCGACACCAACCTCAAGGGCGCCTTCCTGTGCGGGCAGGCCGCGGCGCGCCACATGCTCGCGCGCGGCACGGGGGCGATCGTCAACCTGTGCTCGATCTCGGCGTATGCCGGCCAGGAAGGCCGTGCCGGCTACGTGTCGTCGAAGACCGGCCTGCTCGGCCTGACCAAGGTGATGGCGCAGGAGCTCTCGGGCCACGGCATCCGCGTCAATGCGGTGGCGCCGGGCCTGACCGGCACCGACATGATCCACAACAACATCCCGGCGGCGTTTCGCGACGGCATCGCGCTCGAGCGCACGCCGATGGGGCGCCTGGCCCTGCCCGGCGAGGTTGCCGAGGTGGTGCTGTTCCTGCTCTCCGAAGGCGCCGGCTTCGTCACCGGCGAGTCCGTGCTCGTCGACGGCGGCCTGCTGAGCGGCTACTTCCACGCGCGCAGCGCGGCCGGGGGCAGCTTCAACAGAAGGCCCTGATCGGCGGGCGCATCGTCCTCGCTGTCGGGCGAGGAGTGATCGCAGCCCTGGATGGCCGAATATCAGAAGAACGCCTGCAGCCCGGTGCAGGCGCGCCCGAGGATGAGCGCGTGCACGTCGTGCGTGCCCTCGTAGGTGTTCACCGTCTCGAGGTTGATCATGTGGCGGATGACATGGAACTCGTCGTGGATGCCGTTGCCGCCGTGCATGTCGCGCGCCAGGCGCGCCACGTCGAGCGCCTTGCCGCAGCTGTTGCGCTTGACCAGGCTGATCATCTCCGGCGCCGCCTTGCCTTCGTCGAGCAGGCGGCCCACGCGCAGGCAGCCCTGCAGGCCGAGCGCGATCTCGGTCATCATGTCGGCGAGCTTCTTCTGGATGAGCTGGTTCTGCGCCAGCGGGCGGCCGAACTGCTTGCGCTCGAGCGTGTAGCGGCGTGCCGCGTGCCAGCAGAACTCGGCCGCGCCCAGCGCGCCCCAGGCGATGCCGTAGCGCGCCTTGTTGAGGCACCCGAACGGGCCCTTCAAGCCGTTCACGCCGGGCAGCAGGTTCTCGCTCGGCACGAACACGTCGTCCATCACGATCTCGCCGGTGATGCTGGCGCGCAGGCTCATCTTGCCCTCGATCTTGGGCGCCGAGAGGCCCTTCACGCCCTTGTCGAGGATGAAGCCGTGGATGCTCTCCTGGCCGCCCACTTTGCCGTCGGGATCGGCCAGCTTGGCCCAGACGACGAAGACGTCGGCGATCGGGCTGTTGGTGATCCACATCTTGGCGCCCGTGAGCCGGTAGCCGCCGTCGACCGGCCGCGCGCGCGTCGTCATGCCGGCCGGGTCGCTGCCGTGGTCGGGCTCGGTCAGGCCAAAGCAGCCGATCCACTCGCCGCTGGCCAGGCGGGGCAGGTATTTCTGACGCTGCGCCGGGCTGCCGTAGGCGTGGATCGGGTGCATGACGAGCGAGCTCTGCACGCTCATCGCGCTGCGGTAGCCGCTGTCGACGCGCTCGACCTCGCGCGCCACCAGGCCGTAGCAGACATGGTTGAGGCCGGCGCAGCCGTAGCCCTCGATCGTGCTGCCGAGCAGGCCGAGCGCGCCCATCTCGGTCATGATCTCGCGCTCGAAGTGCTCGTGGCGCGCGGCCAGCAGCACGCGCGGCTGCAGCTTGTCCTGGCAGTACGCGCGCGCGGCGTCGCGCACGGCGCGTTCGTCCTCGCTCAGCTGCTCGTCGAGGCGAAAGGGGTCATCCCAGGCAAAGGCGGGCTTCATCGGCGGCATCTCCGGATAATCCGGCGCAAGTGTACGGAACACGCCGCGTCGCCCGGGCCGCGTCGCGCGAGCGGCGCCGGGGGCCGCGCCGAGGAGCAAGCCGATGAATGCCGATGCGCAGTCCGAACTCGTCACGCTGGCCGGCGGCTGCTTCTGGTGCCTGGAAGCGGTGTTCGAGCGCGTCGACGGCGTGCTCGCCGTCGAGAGCGGCTACAGCAACGGCCAGGCCGAGCGGCCGAGCTACGAGCAGGTGTGCAGCGGCCGCACCGGCCACGCCGAGGTCGTGCGCCTGCGCTTCGATCCGGCGCGCATCGCGCTGGCGCAGATCCTCGAGATCTTCTTCGCGGTCCACGACCCGACGTCCAGGGATCGGCAGGGCAGCGACGTCGGCACCCAGTACCGCAGCGGCATCTACTGGCATGCGCCGGCGCAGGAGGCGGTGGTGCGCGCCGTCTGCGCGCAGGCGAACGCGGCGCACGGCGGGCGCGTCGTGACCGAGCTCGCACCCGAGTCGAACTACTGGCGCGCCGAGGACTACCACCAGCACTACTACGTGAACCACCCCGAGCAGGGCTACTGCGCCTTCGTCGTCGCGCCCAAGGTCGAGAAGTTCATGCGCACGTTCAAGGCGCGCGTGCGGGCGTAGCGTCGAGGCGCGCGGGCGCGCAGCGTCGAGGTGCGCGCGTGGCGCCGGCGCAGGCGCGCCACCCCGCCCGGAGCTACAGCGGCGCGAACGCGCTGGCGGGCTGGGTGTCGGGATAGACCGTCTCGAGCGCGCGGCGCAGCGCCCGCCGCAGCGGCCGGTGCTCGGGTGCGGCCAACGCGTCGAACATCGGCGCGCGCAGCAGCCACAGATCGATCGTTTCCTCGGCGCCGAGGACATGCGCGCGCAGCCACTGCGCCTCGGGGCCGCGCAGGGCGGCCAGCGCCTCGAGGAAGGCCAGCTTCAGGCCGACGAAGGCGCGACGCGCGGCGATGCGCTCGCGCCGATCGGCAGCCAGGCCGGCGCCGGGCGTGAAATGGCGAGGTTGGATCTGCTGCATCGCGTTCGGGTCAGGATCAGAGCGGCGCGAGCTGCGAGCGCGGCGCGCGCGTGGGGAAGTGGCGCGCCAGCAGCGCCAGGCGGCGGTCGGCCTCGGCCTGCGCGTGTGCCAGGCCGATGATGCGGTAGAGCTCCGAGCGCAGGTGCCACAGGTCGCGCAGCGAGCCGCTGGCGTCGATGCGCTGGCGCAGCGCGTCGGCGCCGCTGCCGTCGATATCGGCGATCGTCGCCATGAAATCCGTGCGCACCGAGGGCAGGCGCCCGAGCGGCGGCGCCGCCTCGTACGGCGCCGGCGCAAGCAGCCAGAACATGATGCGCTGCCAGGTGCTGTCGGGCGCGTGGCACAGCGAGGGCGGCCGCACTTCCATGCGCAGGCTGCTCGCGTCGCCGAGCGTCGAGCGGCGCGCGTTGCGGTGGAGCAGGGCGAGCGACTTCATGGTCCGTGATATCGGACACGGGGGTCCGAACCTGAGCGCAATCGTGGCGCAGCGCGCCAGCGGACGAATGCACGAGAAGCGCCGGGATGAGCGCGCAAATCGTTGCCGGGCCGGCGCGCGATGCCTTCGGCGCGATGCGGGCTAAGGGCAAACCCGCGCTCTGCGTGCGCGTGCGCGAGCAGTGCCCGCGCTCAAGCAAATGTGGCTCCGCCACTTTGCTTGACCCCCACGGGGGGCGGGCTGGGCGCAGCCCGGCCCTGGGGGCGCTCTCACGCAAATGTGGCTCCGCCACTTTGCTTGACCCCCACGGGGGGCGGGCTGGGCGCAGCCCGGCCCTGGGGGCGCTCACAGATCGCGGTACTGCAGCTTGCGCTGCGGCGTGTAGGCCCACCAGGGCCGGGGCGCGGCGCCGGACATGAAGTCGGTGACGGCGAGGAAGGTGTCGAGCACGCAGGGATCCTGCCGCCGGCCGCTGGCCCGGCACAGGGCGCGGTACAGCGCGAAGGCGTCGCGCCCGGCCAGCTCGCGCGGATGCGCGATGCCGAGCAGACGCAGGTCGGCGGCCAGCGCCGGACCGACGTTGGGCAACTGCTCGAGCCGCTCGCATTCGGCGGCCGTGCGGGCCTTGGGCGACTTCATCGCGGCGGGCCGGCGCTGCGCGCGGCGGGCGGGCCTGTCCATCAGGTCAGCATCGTGTTGCGCACGAGGCCGACGGCGACGCCCTCGAGCTGGAAGTCGGCCGCGTCGGGCGCGACGTGGATGATCTCGAAGTCCGGGTTCTCGGGGATCAGGTCGATGCCCTGGCGCGTGCGCCGCAGCCGCTTGACGGTGACTTCGTCGCCCAGGCGCGCGACGACGATCTGGCCGTTCTTCGCCTCGGCCGCCTTCTTCACGGCGAGCAGGTCGCCGTCGAGGATGCCGGCGTCGCGCATGCTCATGCCGCGCACCTTGAGCAGGTAGTCGGGCCGGCGCTGGAACAGCGTCGCTTCGACGGTGTAGGTGGCGTCGATGTGCTCCTGCGCGAGGATCGGGCTGCCGGCGGCGACGCGCCCCACCAGCGGCAGCGTGAGCTGCGCGATGCCCGGCAGCGGCAGGCTGTACTGCTTGCCGTACTGCGACAGGCGCGCGGCATTGAGCGCGCGCAGCGTGTCGGACTTCAGGCGGATGCCGCGCGCCGTGCCTCCCACCAGCTCGAGCACGCCCTTGCGCGCCAGCGCCTGCAAGTGCTCCTCGGCCGCGTTGGGCGAGCGAAAACCCAGCTCGGCCGCGATCTCGGCGCGCGTGGGCGGCGCGCCGGTGCGCACGATCGTGCTCTGTACGAGATCGAGGATCTGCTGCTGGCGCTCGGTGAGCTTGAGGCTATCGTCCATCGCTAGGCTTGCCTGCGGCGAAGGCCGCGCGGGCTGGTTGTCCATCCAGTGGCTGTATTTTCATCCAGAGAGCGCGCCAATGCAACGCACCATCGTCGTCGTCGGCACCGGAGGCACGATTGCCGGCGTGGCGGCGCGCGCCACCGATCATGTCGGCTATGTGGCCGGAGCGCTCGGGCCCGAGACGCTGGCCGCGGCCGTGCCGGTGCTGGCGGAACTGCCGCTGCAGTACGAGTCGCTGGCGCGCCTGGACAGCTCGGACATGGACTACGCCACCTGGTGCCGCCTGCGCCAGCGCCTGACCCGGCTGCTGCGCCGGCCGCAGGTGCGCGGCATCGTCGTCACGCATGGCACCGACACGCTGGAGGAGACCGCCTACTTCCTGCACCGCACGCTGCGCGCGCCCAAGCCGGTGGTGCTGACGGCGGCAATGCGTCCGGCGACGGCGCTCGCGCCCGACGGCCCGCAGAACCTGCTCGACGCGGTGACGGTGGCCGGCACCGAGGGCGCGCGCGGCGTGGTCGTCGCGTTCGGCGGCCGGCTTTGGTGCGGCGCCGATGTGCGCAAAGTGCACGGTTATCGACTCGACGCCTTCAGCGGCGGCGACGCCGGGCCGCTCGGTGTGCTCGAGGAAGGGCGGCTGCGCCTCTTGCGCGCCTGGCCGGAGGTGGCGCTGCACCGGGCGGCAGCGCGCTCCTGGCCCGACGCCGCGCATTGGCCGGCGGTGGACCTCGTGACCAGCCACGCCGGCGCGCGCGGCGCGCTCGTCGATGCATTGGTCGGCGCCGGCGCGGCGGGCATCGTGATCGCCGGCACCGGCAACGGCAGCGTGCACGCCGAACTGCTGGCCGCGGCGCGCCGCGCCGAGGCCGCCGGCGTGCGCGTGCGCCGTGCCTCGCGCTGCCAACTGGGCGGGGTGGTCGGCGCGCCGGCCGACGCGCTGCCCTCGTACGGCACGCTCACGCCGCCGCAGGCGCGCATCGAGCTGCTGCTCGATCTGCTGCACGAGCGCAGCACGCCCCGGCGCCGGCGGCGCTCCTGAGCGCCCCCAGGGCCGGGCTGCGCCCAGCCCGCCCCCCGTGGGGGTCAAGCAAAGTGGCAGAGCCACATTTGCTTGAGAGGGCCGTCAGGGCCGTGCGCCCGCCGCGCGCGCCCCGCATGGGGGAACATGAAGCCGGCGAGCGGTCCTGCGTTCCTCGAGAGCCCAGGCGTGCGCGCTGCGTGCGCGCGTTCAATCGGCGGCTGCGCGCGCCGACTCGATCTGGTCCTGCAGCTCGAGCCAGCGCTCCTCCAGCACTGCGGTCTCGGCGCCGATGTGGGCGAGCCGGCGTGCCAGCTCGGCCATCTCCGCGCCCGCGCGCCCGGGCGCGGCGAGCGCGCCCTCGACCTCGCCGCGCTCGGTGGCGAGCGCGGCGAGGCGCTTGTCGATCTGCGCCACCTCGACCCGCTGGGCCCGCGTGGCGTCGGCCAGCCGCTGGCGCGCCGCGGCCTTGGCCTTGCGGTCTTCGCGCGGCTTGGCGGGATGGGCGGGATGGGCGGGATCGGCAGCACCCGAGGCCCTCGGTGCGGCCGCCGTCGGCGCGGCCGGCACGGTCGGCGCGGTCGGCGCGCCGCGGCGCGCCGTGGCCTGGGACGCGGCCGGCGCCGCAGGCGCCGCCGCCTCGCGCCCGCGCGCCTGCACCCGGCTGGCCTCGAGCAGCCAGCGCTGGTAGTCGTCGAGGTCGCCCTCGAAGTCCTCGACGCCACGGCTGCGGCCGACGAGCCAGAACGCGTCGCACACCTCGCGCAGCAGCGCGCGGTCGTGGCTGACGAGCAGCACCGTGCCCTCGAACTCGTTGAGCGCCACCGACAGCGCCTCGCGCGTGTCGAGGTCCAGGTGGTTGGTGGGCTCGTCGAGCAGCAGCAGGTTCGGCCGCTGCCACACGATGGTGGCGAGCACCAGGCGGGCGCGCTCGCCGCCCGAGAGCGTGCCCACGCGCTGGTGCACCCGCTCGCCGTCGAAGCGGAACTGGCCGAGGAAGTTGCGCAGCTCCTGCTCGCGCGCCTGCGGCGACACCTCGCGCGCCAGACGCACCATGCGCTGCAGCGGCGTGTCGTCCTCGGCCAGCAGGTCCATCTCCTGCTGTGCAAAGTAGCCGATCGCCAGGCCCTTGCCCTCGGTGACGCGGCCGGCCAGCGGCGGCAGCACGCCGGCGATCGTCTTCACCAGCGTCGACTTGCCCCGGCCGTTGGCGCCGAGGATGCCGATGCGCTGGCCGGCGCGCACGCTGCGGTGCACGCGCTCGAGGATGGTCACTTCGGCGCCTGCGCCGTCGCCGCCGTCCGCCGCCGCCCTGCGGTAGCCGCAGCGCACGTCGGCCAGAACGAGCATCGGATCGGGCAGAGCAGGCGGCTCGCGAAACTCGAACGTGAATTCGGCCGCGGTCAGCACGGGCGCGAGCCGCTCCATGCGTTCGAGCGCCTTGACCCGGCTCTGCGCCTGGCGCGCCTTGGTCGCCTTGGCGCGGAAGCGTTCGATGAAGCGCTGCAGGTGCGCGATGCGCTCCTGCTGCCGCGCGTAGGCGGCGCTGGCCTGCGCCAGGCGTTCGGCGCGCAGCGTCTCGAACGCGCTGTAGTTGCCGCCGTAGCGCGTGACGCGACCATCGTCGACGTGCAGCGTCACCTGCGTCACCGCGTCGAGGAACTCGCGGTCGTGGCTGATGACGACCAGCGTGCCGGCGTAGCGCTGCAGCCAGCCCTCGAGCCAGACCAGCGCGTCCAGGTCGAGGTGGTTCGTCGGCTCGTCGAGCAGCAGCAGGTCGGACGGGCACATGAGCGCGCGCGCCAGCTGCAGCCGCATGCGCCAGCCGCCGGAGAAGCGGTTCACGGGCGCGTCGAGCTGGGCCGCGTCGAAGCCGAGGCCGAGCAGCAGCGCCTCGGCGCGCGCGCGCGCGTCGAAGGCGCCCGTTTCCTCGAGCGCGACATGGGCCTCGGCCATCGCGTGGCCGTCGTCGGCGGCCTCGGCGGCGGCCAGCGCAGCCTGCGCCTGCGCCAGCGGCAGGTCGCCGGCGAGCACGTAGTCGACGGCGCCCTGTTCCGTCTCCGGCATGGCCTGCGCCACCTCACCCAGGCGCCAGCGCGGCGGGATGTCGACATCGCCGCGGTCGGCGTGCAGACGCCCTGCCAGCAGCGCGAACAAGCTCGACTTGCCCGAGCCGTTGCGGCCCACCAGGCCGACATGCTCGCCGGGGTTGACCGTGAAGCTCGCGCCCTCGAACAGCAGCCTGGCGCCGCGCCGCAGCGCGACCTCGCGCAGCTGGATCACGCGCGGCCTGCGACGCCGGCGAGCGCGTCGCGCGTGAGCAGCAGCACGCTGTCGTCGCCCGCGCTGGTGGGCAGCCAGACCGGCTCGAGGCGCGCGAAGGCGGCGTCGAACGCGCTGCGCTGATGCCCGATCTCGAGCACCAGCAGACCCTGCGGCGCGAGCCAGGGCGCGATCGCGGCCAGCAGCGGGCGCACGAAGTCCA
The DNA here is from genome assembly GCA_046348125.1 of Rubrivivax sp. Classification (GTDB taxonomy): domain Bacteria; phylum Pseudomonadota; class Gammaproteobacteria; order Burkholderiales; family Burkholderiaceae_C; genus Rubrivivax. Next base: position 45,880 of record JAXMEV010000013.1, on the reverse strand, counting down.
GGCCGTCGGCACCGCCGGCCAGCGCCAGCGCCGGCTCGGCGCGGTACTCGGGCGGCAGCGCCGCCAGCGACGCCGTGTCGACATAGGGCGGGTTGCACAGCACGAGGTCGAACGGGCCGTCGCCGGGCTCCAGTGCGCCCAGGCCGTCGCCCTGGCGCAGCACGATGCGCGCACCGAGCCCGTGGCGCGCGACGTTGTGCGCCGCCACCGCGAGCGCCTCGCCGCTGAGGTCGGCGGCGACCAGGGCCGCCTGCGGCCAGTGCCGCGCCGCCAGCACCGCCAGGCTGCCGTTGCCGCAGCACAGGTCGAGCACGCGCGCGGGCTCGTGCACGAGCCAGGCGTCGAGCGTGCCGTCCAGCAGCGGCTCGGCGACGAGCGAGCGCGGCACGATCGCGCGCGCGTCGACGAAGAAGGGCACGCCGTGCAGCCAGGCCTCGCCGGTGAGGTAGGCCGCGGGCCGGCGCGTCGCGATGCGCTCCTCGACGAGCGCGCGTGCGGCCGCCTCGTCGGCGGCGGCGATCGGGCGCTCGCCCTCGTGCGCGAGCGCGTCGAGCGCCAGGCCCAGGCGCCACTGCACCAGCCAGGCCGCTTCGTCGTAGGCGTTGTCGGTGCCGTGGCCGAAGGCGACGCCGGCTGCCTGCAGGCGCGCGGCCATCTGCGCGACGAGCTCGGCCAGCGTCATGGTCGTCGGCCGCTCAGGCCCAGTGAAGATGTGAAGCGCGGGCGTGATTCATGTCTTCACGGGCTCTCGGCCGAGCAGCCGCTCGAGCACGCCGCGGTACACGCGCACGAGCGGCTCGATGGCGCCCAGGTCGACCCATTCGTCGACCTGGTGGATGCTGGCGTTGAGGACGCCGAACTCCATCACCTCGGGGCAGATGCGGGCGACGAAGCGGCCGTCGCTGGTGCCGCCGCTGGTCGACAGCTGCGGCTCGATGCCGCACTCGGCGCGGATGGCTGCGCCGAGCGCGGCGCTCAGGCGCCCGGGCCGGGTAAGGAACGGTTCGCCGCCCAGCGTCCATTCGAGGCGATGGTGCAGGCCGTGGCGCGCCAGGATCGCGCCGACGCGCTGCTGCAGCGCTTCGGGGGTGGACTCGGGGCTGAAGCGGAAGTTGAAGTCCAGCACCAGCTCGCCCGCAATGACGTTCAGCGCCCCGGTGCCGGCGTGCACGTTGCTGATCTGGAAGCTGGTGGGCGGGAAATGCTCGTTGCCCTCGTCCCAGCGTGCGGCGACGAGCTCGGCGATGGCGGGCGCCGCCTCGTGCACCGGGTTGCGCGCCTGCTGCGGGTAGGCGACATGGCCCTGCAGACCCAGCACGACGAGCCGGCCCGAGAGCGATCCGCGGCGGCCGTTCTTGACGGTGTCGCCCAGACGCTGGACCGAGGTCGGCTCGCCGACGATGCAGGCGTCGAGCCGCTCGCCGCGTGCGCGCAGCACCTCGACCGCGTGGCGCACGCCGTGCAGCGCCGGACCTTCCTCGTCGCTGGTGAAGAGCAGCGCCACGCGGCCGGCGTGAGCGGGCCGCGCGGCGACGTACTGTTCGGCCGCCACCACCATCGCGGCTACTGCGGTCTTCATGTCGGCGGCGCCGCGGCCGTACAGGCGCGCGTCGCGCCGCGTCGGCACGAAGGGGTCGCTCGTCCAGGCCGCGCGCGGGCCGGGCGGCACGACGTCGGTGTGGCCGAGCAGCAGCAGCGTCGGTCCGGGCTGCGCGCCCGCGTGCGCGGCCCAGAGGTTGTGCACGCGCGTGGCCGGGTCGGCGGGCTCGGGCCCGGCGTCGAGGTGCTCGCAGGCGAAGCCCGCTGCCGCCAGCCGGGCGGCCAGCAGCGCGTGCGCGCCGCCGTCGGCCGGCGTCACCGAAGGGCAGGCGATCAGCGCTTCGGCCAGCGCGAGCGCATCGCTCACGGCTCGAGGTTCGGCCAGGGCAGGCCGCCGGCAACCGGGCGCGGTTCGTCGGGGCGCACGTCGAGCGTGATCTCGGTGAACGAGGGCGCGGCCGACTCCTCCGGCTTGGGCTGCGCGCGCGCCACCGGCGCCGGCTCGTTCTGCAGCCGCCACAGCAGGTTGGTCGGGCTGTCGGCGTAGGCCAGGCCCTCGTCGCGCGAGACCACGCCTTCGTTGATGAGGCGCGCGATGTCCTGCTCGAAGGTCTGCGAGCCCTCGGCCAGCGAGTTCTCCACCGCCTCCTTGATGGCCGAGAGGTCGCCCTTCTCGATCAGCTCGGACACGAGCTTGGTGTTGAGCAGGATCTCCACCGCCGGCACGCGGCCGCCGGCGTTGCTGCGCAGCAGGCGCTGCGAGACCACGGCGCGCAGCCCCGAAGCGAGGTCGGACAGCAGCGTCGGCCGCGCCTCGGGCGTGTAGAAGGACAGGATGCGCCCCATCGCGTGGTAGCTGTTGTTGGCGTGCAGCGTGGCCAGCACGAGGTGGCCCGACAGCGCGTACGACAGCGCCGAGCTCATCGTCTCGCGGTCGCGGATCTCGCCGATCAGGATGCAGTCGGGCGCCTGGCGCAGCGCGTTCTTGAGCGCGATCTGCAGGCTGTGCGTGTCGCGCCCGACCTCGCGCTGGTTGACGATGCTCTTCTTGTTGCTGAACAGGAACTCGATCGGATCCTCGATCGTGAGGATGTGGCCCGTCATCTGCTGGTTGCGCCACTCGATCATCGAGGCCAGCGTCGTGCTCTTGCCGGTGCCGGTGGCGCCCACCATCAGGATGAGGCCGCGCTTTTCCACCACGAGCCGGCTCAGCAGCTCGGGCAGCCCGAGCGACTCGAGCGTCGGGATCTGGTACGGGATGCAGCGGATGACGGCGGCGATCGAGCCGCGCTGCTTGAACGCCGAGAGCCGGAAGCTGCCCACGCGCGTCATGCTGATGCCGACGTTGAGTTCGCCCGTGTCGTCGAGCTCCTCGAGCTGCTGCGGCGTCAGCATCTCGGCCAGCAGCTGGCGCGTCTGGTGCTGCGCCAGCGTCTGGTCCGACAGCTGCAGGATCTGGCCGTTGATCTTGATGAGGATCGGCGTGTTGGCCGCCATGTACACGTCGGAGGCGTTCTTCTCCGCCATCAGGCGCAGCACGCGCTCGAGGTTGCCGGACATCGCGGTTTCGCTCCCTGGGCGGTTCGGGTTCAGGTGCGCAGCAGCTCGTTGATGCTGGTCTTGGCGCGCGTGCCGGCATCGACTCTCTTGACGATGACGGCGCAGTACAGGCTGTGCGTGCCGTCGGCGGCCGGCAGCGAGCCGCTCACCACCACCGAGCCGGCAGGCACCCGGCCGTAGCTCACGCTGCCGCTGGCGCGGTCGTAGATCTTGGTGCTCTGGCCGATGAACACGCCCATGCTGACGACCGAGTTCTCCTCGACGATCACGCCTTCGACGACTTCGCTGCGCGCGCCGATGAAGCAGTTGTCCTCGATGATCGTCGGGTTGGCCTGCAGAGGCTCGAGCACGCCGCCGATGCCCACGCCGCCCGACAGATGCACGTTCTTGCCGATCTGAGCGCACGAGCCGACGGTGGCCCAGGTGTCGACCATCGTGCCCTCGTCGACGTAGGCGCCGATGTTGACGTAGCTCGGCATCAGCACCACGTTGCGGCCGATGTAGGCGCCGCGCCGCGCCACCGCCGGCGGCACCACGCGCACGCCGGCCGCGCGCATGCGCTCCTCGTCGAGCTGCGAGAACTTGGGCCGCACCTTGTCGAAGAACTCGAGCTCGCCGGCGCGGATCAGCCGGTTGTCGTTGAGCCGGAAGCTCAGCAGCACCGCCTTCTTCACCCATTGGTTGACCTGCCAGTCGCCGACGCCGCGCCGCTCGGCCACGCGCAGGCGGCCGGCGTTGAGGTCGGCCACGACCTGCTCGACCGCGTCGCGCACTTCGGGTGCATTCAGCGCCGAGATCTGGGCCCGGTTGTCCCAGGCGAGGTCGATCACGGCTTGCAGGCGGCTGCTCATGGCTTCAGGCTCTCGGTGTAGGCGACGATGCGCCGGGCGGCCTCCAGGCATTCCTCGGGCCTGGCGACCAGGGCCATGCGGATGCGGCCGGCGCCCGGGTTGCGGCCGTTCACCTCGCGGGCGAGCAGGCGGCCGGGCAGCACCGTCACATTGTATTGAGCGAGCAGGCCGCGGGCGTAGCCGAGCTCGTCGCCGCCGCAGCCCGCAGGCACGCCGGCCCAGAGGTAGAACGAGGCGTCGGGCCGCTTCACGTCGAGCACGCGCGCCAGCAGCGGCGTCACCTGGTCGAACTTGGCGCGGTACAGCGCGCGGTTGGCCTCGACATGGGCCTCGTCGCTCCAGGCCGCGATCGAGGCGCGCTGCACGAGGCCGCTCATCGCGCTGCCGTGGTAGGTGCGGTAGAGGAGAAAGGGCTTGATGAGGCGCGCGTCACCCGCGACGAAGCCCGAACGCAGACCCGGCACGTTGCTGCGCTTGGAAAGGCTGGTGAAGGCGACGAGGTTGCGCCAGTCGTCGCGGCCGAGCCGGCGCGCGGCCTCGAGCGCGCCGAGCGGGGGCTCGTCGCCGAAGTAGATCTCCGAGTAGCACTCGTCGCTGGCGATGACGAAGCCGTAGCGGTCCGAGAGCTCGAACAGCATCTGCCATTCGGCCAGCGGCATCACGGCGCCGGTGGGGTTGCCGGGCGAGCAGACGTAGACGAGCTGCGTGCGCTGCCAGGTCGCGGCGTCGACGCCGGCCCAGTCGGCGGCGAAGTTGCGCTGCGGGTCGCTCGCGACGAACGCCGTTGCCGCGCCCGCCAGCAGCGCCGCGCCTTCGTAGATCTGGTAGAAGGGGTTGGGGCACAGCACGGTGGCGCCGGCGCGCGTGGCGTCGATCACCGTCTGCGCGAAGGCGAAGAGCGCCTCGCGCGTGCCGTTCACCGGCAGCAGCTGCGTCGCCGGGTCGACCGCGACGCCGTAGCGCCGCTGCAGCCAGCCGGCGCAGGCCGCGCGCAGCGCCGGCTCGCCGGCCGTGGCCGGGTACGACGACAGCAGCGGCAGCGCCTGCACCAGCGCCTGCTCGATGAAGGCCGGCGTTGCGTGGCGCGGCTCGCCGATGCCCAGGCTGATCGGCGCCAGATGCGCCGGCGGCACGATGTCGGCGCTGAGTTCGCGCCAGCGCTCGAAGGGGTAGGGATGCAGGCGCTGCAGCAGCGGGTTCATGCGCTCGATTATCCCCAGCGGCCGACGTCCGGCGCCCGGGGCGACTGCCTGGGTGCGCCGTTCAGAGCGCGCCGCGGCAGCCGCGTGCACCGCAGCGGCAGCGCAGCCGGCCCTCGTGGTGCGTCTCGCCGTAGTCGACCGTGATCTCCGTGCCCGGCGCGATCGCGCCCAGGGCGTAGAACTCGACGCGGCCGTGGGCGATCACCAGTTCGGCATTCGGGCGGCAGCTGTGGTTGGTGTAGCGCATCGGGTCGCTGCTGCGGCTGAAGTCGATCGCCTTCCTCGCCGACAGCTCGACGATCATCACGCGCGCGCTGCGCGTGGCACGCACGCGCGCTTCGGCCACGCTGATGCTCTCGCCGCGGATCTCGCCGATCTTCACCGCCGCCGGCACCGGCTCGGCGGCGAACACGCCCAGGCCGTCGATCGCGCTGGCGCGCACGTCGACCGCGTACTTCTGGTAGCGCGGCCGCGCGCTGTCCGCTGCCGGCGGCGTTGCGGCCGATGCCCGCGCCGCCTCAGCGCGCACCGGTCGGCTCCGGCGGCAGCGTGACCGGCGCGGCCGCCTTCCAGCCGCGCTTGCGGTGTTCCACCGTGACGAAGGTGCGGATGCCGCCGCGCACGTACCAGTCGGCGTGGACGCGCACGAAGCGCGGCGCGATGGCGCGCACGAGGTCGTCGCAGATCGTGTTGGTGACCTTCTCGTGGAATGCGCCTTCGTTGCGGTAGCTCCAGAAGTACAGCTTCAGGCTCTTGAGCTCGACGCACAGGCGGTCGGGCACGCACTCGATCGTGAAGTGCGCGAAGTCGGGCTGGCCGGTGAGCGGGCACAGGCAGGTGAACTCGGGCACGTCGAAGCGGATGACGTAGTCGCGCTCGGGCGCCGGGTTGGCGAACGCCTGCAGCGCCTTGCTCGGCGCCGTGGGCGGCAGCGCGGGTGCGGGGCGTTCGCGGTGGCGGCCGCGGGGAAGGTCGCGCGCGGGGGGGCGGGCAGGGGTGCGGGGCATCGGATCGGAGCTGCGGCTGCGCGCCCCGGCGGGGCAGGTCGGCAAGACCGCAATGCTATCATCCAGGGCCCTCGGCGCTCCGGTTGGAGCGCATTTTTCATTAGAAAATCAAGCACTTGCGTGCGCCCTCGGGGCGCCGCGCCGTGCCCCGCCGCCGTCTCGATGCGCCTCTCGCAGATCAAGCTCTCGGGCTTCAAGTCCTTCGCCGAGCCCACCACCTTCCAGCTGCCCGGCCAGCGCGTGGGCGTCGTCGGCCCCAACGGCTGCGGCAAGAGCAACATCATCGACGCCGTGCGCTGGGTGCTGGGCGAGAGCAAGGCGAGCGAGCTGCGCGGCGAGAGCATGCAGGACGTGATCTTCAACGGCTCGTCCAACCGCAAGCCCGCCGGCCGCGCCAGCGTCGAGCTGGTGTTCGACAACACGCTGGCGCGCGCCGGCGGCCAGTGGAACAGCTTCGCCGAGATCGCCGTCAAGCGCGTGCTCACGCGCGACGGCAGCTCGAGCTACTTCATCAACAACCAGCCGGTGCGCCGGCGTGACGTGCAGGACGTGTTCCTCGGCACCGGCCTGGGCCCGCGCGCCTACGCCATCATCGGCCAGGGCACGATCAGCCGCATCATCGAGAGCCGGCCGGAGGAGCTGCGCCTCTTTCTCGAGGAGGCCGCCGGCGTCAGCAAGTACAAGGAACGCCGGCGCGAGACCGAGAAGCGGCTCGAGGACACGCGCGAGAACCTGCTGCGCGTGGACGACATCCTGCGCGAGCTCGAGGCCAACCTGGACAAGCTCGACCAGCAGGCGGAGGTCGCGGTGCGCTACCGCGCGCTGCAGGAGGCGGGCACGCTCAAGCTGCATCAGCTGTGGTTCCTCAAGCAGCGCGACGCGGCCGCCGAGGAAGAGCGCGTGCGCGCGGCGGCAGGCGAGGCGGCGCAGGCGCTCGAAGCGCGGCTGGCCGAGCTGCGCCATGTCGAGGCCGAGCTCGAGACGCTGCGCCAGGCGCACTACGCGGCCAGCGACGCGCTGCACGCCAGGCAGGGCCGGCTGGCCGAAGCGCAGCTCGAGGTGAGCCGGCTCGAGGAGCGCATCCGCTACGTCGTCGAAGGGCGCCGCCGTGCCGAGCAGCGCCTGCTCGAGCTGCGCGCGCAAAACGCGCAATGGACCGAGCGCCAGAGTGCCGCGCGCGCCGAGCTCGAGCAGATCGCCCTGCAGATTGCGGCGGCCGAGGAGCACGCCGAGCTGCTCGCCGGCCGCAGCGGCGAGCAGGCCGAGCGCCTGCCCGAGCTGGAAGACGCCCTGCGTTGCGCGCAGAGCCGCGGCAACGCCCAGCGCAACGTGGTGGCGCAGGTGCAGCAGCAGATCCAGGTGCTGGCCGCCGAGAGCCGCAGCGTCGACGAGCAGGTGCGCTCATTGCAGCAGCGGCGCGAGCGCCTGGCCGGCGAGCGGCAAGGGCTGGCCGCACCCGACCTCGCGCGGCTCGAGCAGTTGCGCGGCGACGAGCGTGCCGCAGCCGAGCTGCGCGACGCGGCCGACGCGCGCCTGGCGCAGCTCGCCGAGCTGGCGCCGGCGCTCGACGCCGAGCGGCGCGAGGCGCAGGCGGCGGCGGCGCGCGAGGCCGCGCGTGGCGCCGACATCGGCGCGCGGCTCGAGGCACTGCGCGCGCTGCAGGAGAAGGTGCGCACCGGCGGCAAGCTCGAGCCCTGGCTCGAGCGCCACGGTCTGGCCGGCCTGCAGGGCCTGTGGACCCAGGTGCACATCGAGAGCGGCTGGGAGACGGCGCTGGAAGCGGCGCTGCGCGAGCGCCTGAACGCGCTCGCCGTCGGCCGGCTCGACGCGGTGCGCGCCTTCGGCGCCGATGCGCCGCCGGCCAAGCTCGCCTTCTACGCGCTGCCCGCGTCGGCGATCGCCAACACCCACCGCACGCTGCCGCGCCTGTCGGAGCTGCTGCGCCTGGGCGACGCCGGGCTCGTGGCGCTGCTCAACGACTGGCTCGAGGGCGTGTACACCGCGCCCTCGCTCGACGCGGCGCTGGCGCAGCGCGGCCAGCTCACGCACGGCGAAGTGATCATGACGCGCGAGGGCCACGCGGTGAGTCCGTTCGCGGTGGCCTTCTACGCTCCCGACAGCGAGCAGGCCGGCATGCTGGCGCGCGCGCAGGAGATCGAGAACCTGGCGCGCGAGCAGCGCGCGCAGACGCTGATCGCCGACGAAGCGCGCGCAGCCGCGGTGCGTCTGGAGGCCGGCTACACCGATGCCAGCCAGCGTCTGGCCGCGGCGCGGCGCGAGGCGACCGAGGCCCAGAACCGCGCGCACGCCTTGCACGTCGAGCTGCTGCGCCTGACGCAGCAGGCCGACGCCGCCGGCGCACGCCATGCGCAACTCGCCGGCGAACTGGAAGAGCTCGACGCGCAGCTCGAGGCGCTGGCCGAGCGCCGCGCCGAGGCCGAGGCGCGCTTCGAGACGCTCGACCTCGAGCTGGCCGATGCGCAGCAGCGGCACGCCGAGGTCGACGACGGCGTACTCGGCGCCGAGCGCGCGCTGGCCGAGGCGCGCGCGCAGCAGCGCGCGCTCGAGCGCGAGGCGCAGGAGGCGGGCTTCCAGGCGCGTGCGCTGGCCGGCCGCCGCGCCGAACTCGAGCGCGGCATCGAGACCGCCGCGCAGCAGATCGACGGCAACCAGAGCGCCGGCGCGCAGCTCGAGCTCGAGCTCGGCGCCTACGACGACGCCGGCGCGCAGGCCGGGCTGCAGGAGGCGCTGGCGCTGCAGCTCGAGCGCGAGCGGGCGCTGGCCGCCGCGCGCAGCGAATACGACGATCTCGCGGCCCGGCTGCGCGGCGCCGACGAGCAGCGCATGACGTTCGAACGCAGTCTCGAGCCGCTGCGCGAGCGCATCGGCGCGCTGCAGCTCGAGCAGCAGGCCGCGCAACTGGGCGGCGCGCAGTACGTCGAGCAGTTGCAGGCGGCCGGCGCCGACCTCGACGCGCTCGGCGCCGGCATTGCCGCCGGCGGCGTGCGGCTGCAGGGTCTGCAAGGCGAGATCGACCGCATCCAGCGTGAAGTGACGGCGCTGGGCGCGGTCAACCTGGCCGCGCTCGAGGAGCTGACGAGCGCGCGCGAACGCAAGACGCTGCTGGACGCGCAGAACGCCGATCTGCAAGAGGCGATCAAGACGCTCGAGGACGCGATCCGCAAGATCGATCTCGAGACGCGCGAGCTGCTGGCCAGCACCTTCCGCCAGGTCAACGAGCATTTCGGCCGCATGTTCCCGCAGCTGTTCGGCGGCGGCACGGCGCGGCTGGTGATGACCGGCGCCGAGATCCTGGACGCCGGGGTGCAGGTGATGGCGCAGCCGCCGGGCAAGAAGAACAGCACCATCCACCTGCTGTCGGGCGGCGAGAAGGCGCTCACCGCGATCGCCCTCGTGTTCGCGATCTTCATGCTCAACCCGGCGCCGTTCTGCCTGCTCGACGAGGTCGACGCGCCGCTGGACGACGCCAACACCGAGCGCTACCGCGCCCTCGTCACCGAGATGAGCCGCAAGGGTACGCAGTTCCTCTTCATCAGCCACAACAAGATCGCGATGGAGATGGCCGAGCAGCTGATCGGCGTGACGATGCAGGAGCAGGGCGTCTCGCGCATCGTCGCCGTCGACATGCAGGAGGCGGTCTCGATGGCCGAGGCGGCATGAGCGCCGCACGGCCGCTCCGAAGGCGCTCATTCCCCCTCGGGGGGACGGCGCGCAGCGCCCAGGGGGCGGCATGAGCGGGCGCGACGCGATGCGTGCCGACGTTCCGATCCCGAGCGCGCGGGCGCGGCGCGCATGACGCTGACGACGGCGCTGGCCCTGCTCGGCGCCGCCGTGCTGCTGGCGCTGCTCGCGCACGGGGTGTGGAGCACGCGGCGTGCCGGTGCGCGCAAGCCGGCGCCCGGCGGCGCGGGTACGCACGAGCGCATCGAGCCGGCACTCGGCCAGATGGCGGGGGCGGACGATGCCGGGCTGAGGCCTGCGCTGGCCGCGCCGCGCGCCGCGCCGGCGCGCGCGCCGCGCCTGGATCCCTTGATCGACGCCATCGTGCCGCTCGTGCTCGAGTCGCCCATCAGTGCCGAGGCGGCGATCGCGCACCTGCCGCCGACGCGGCGCGCCGGCAGCAAGTCCTTCCTGGTCGAGGGTCTGGACGCCGCCAGCGGCGCCTGGGAGCCGCTCGCGCCGGGCCAGCGCTGCGGCGAGCTGCAGGCCGGCGTGCAGCTGGCCAGCCGCAGCGGGCCGCTCAACGAGATCGAGTACTCCGAGTTCGTGCAGAAGATCGAGGCCTACGCCGAGGCGATCGGGGCCCGCGCCGAGCCGCCCGACATGCTCGAGGTGGTGGCGCGTGCGCGCGAGCTCGACCACCTCGCGAGCCCGCTCGACGCGCAGCTCGTGATCACGCTGCGCAGCAACTCTGTTGCCTGGTCGCTGGGCTACCTGCAGCAGATGGCGGCGCGCATCGGCCTGGTGCCCGGTGCCGTGCCGGGCCGCTGGGTGCTGCCGGCGGCCGAGGACGGCGAGCCGCCGGTGCTGGTGCTCTCGGTGGCGGCGCAGGCCGCGCTGGCCGACGAGCCGCAGGAGGCCGCGGTGCGCGAATGCACGCTCGCGCTCGACGTGCCGCAGACGCCGCAGGCGGCCGAGGCCTTCCCCGCCTTCCACCGCGCGGCCACCACGCTGGCCGACGACCTCGACGCGACACCGGTCGACGACCAGGGCCAGCCGGTCACGCTGCATGCCTACGCCGCCATCGGCCAGGAGCTCGGGCGCCTGTACCAGGAGCTCGACAAGATCGGCCTGGCCGCCGGCTCGGCCGCGGCGCGGCGGCTGTTCAGCTAGGAGCGCGGGCGGCAGAAATGCAGCCCCGCGCCGTGGCGGGTCGCGGTGCCGGGCAACGCGCGCGCGAGGCGCGTGGTGCGTGCCACGCAACGAGCGTGCAACACCGCCCCGCGCCGGCACCGGCTCAGTAGAACGACGGCGTCAGGTCGAGCGGAAACAGAGGATCGGCACCCAGGTTGTCGTGGTGCGGGTGCCGCTTCTGGTACAGGCGGTTGAGCGCGTAGATGTCGTGCACCTGGTCCGGCCCGGGCGCCCTGCGAAAGGGCGTGTGCAGCGGGTCGATGCGGCCGTCGGTGATCGGCATGCGCGCCGGGTTGCGGCGCTTCGCTTCTTGCTGGAAGAAGTCGATGTAGGCCTGCGTCTGCGGGCCCCAGCGGCCGTCGACGGCGATCGCTTCCTGGCCGGGCGGCCGGTAGCCTGGCGAGTCGGCGTTCTCCATCGCCACGCGCAGGAAGAACTGGATCAGCAGCACGTCGTCGCGCCGGTTCGGCGCGTTGCGCCCGACGGCGGCGTCGACGTCGTAGATCACGCGCATCTCCTGCTGGTTGTGGCGCAGCCAGATCCTTGCCATTCGCGCGCTCCCGCCGTGGATTCGGTCGCGCATGCTACGCCGGATGCCGGCGCTCGTGTGCGGCGGACGCCGGCACGCGAGCCGCCCGTTCCCCGCGCACCGGCCGCAGGCACGGCGCCCGGGGTGGGACGGACCCGGACCGGGCCCGCCGGCCGATGCCTGGCCGACAATGCGGGCGATGTCCAAGGACCGAGAAGCGGCTGCCCGTGCAGCCGCGCTGCGCGCGCAACTGCACCACCACGCCTGGCGCTACTACGTGCAGGACGCGCCGGAGATCCCCGACGCCGAGTACGACCGCCTGTTCCGCGCGCTGCAGGCGCTCGAAGAGGCGCACCCCGGGCTGCGCACGCCCGACTCGCCGACGCAGCGCGTGCTGGGCAGCGTGCTCGAGGGCCTGGCGCCGGTGCGGCATGCGGTGCCGATGCTGTCGATCCAGACCGAGACCGACACCGGCGCCGGCGGCGCCGTCGCCTTCGACGCGCGCGTGCGGCGCGAACTCGAGCTGGCCGCCGACGCGCCGCCCGTCGAGTACGCCGCCGAGCTGAAGTTCGACGGCCTGGCGATCAGCCTGCGCTACGAGGCGGGCGTACTCGTGCTCGCGGCCACGCGCGGCGACGGCGAGACCGGCGAGGACGTGACGCAGAACATCCGCACGATCGGCCAGATCCCGCTGCGGCTGCAGGGTGACGCGCCGCCGCTGCTCGAAGTGCGCGGCGAGGTCTACATGCGGCGCGACGCCTTCGAGCGCCTGAACGAACAGCAGCGCGCGCGCGGCGCCAAGACCTTCGTCAATCCGCGCAACACCGCTGCCGGCGCCGTGCGCCAGCTCGACCCGGCGGTGACGGCGGCGCGGCCGCTCTCCTTCTTCGCCTACGGCGTCGGCGAGCTGGGCGGCTGGACGCCGCCGCCCACGCACGGCGCCTTGCTCGACGCGCTGGCGGCGCACGGCCTGCCGGTGTGCGCCGAGCGGCGCGTCGTGCACGGCGCGGCCGGGCTGGTGCGCTTCCACGCCGAAATCGAGGCGCGGCGCGACGCGCTGCCTTTCGACATCGACGGCGTCGTCTACAAGGTCAACGCGCTTGCGCTGCAGCAGCACCTGGGCTTCAAGACGCGCGAGCCGCGCTGGGCGGTGGCACACAAGTTCCCGGCCGAGGAAGAGGCGACGCTCCTGGCCGGCATCGAGCTGCAGGTCGGCCGCACCGGCAAGCTCACGCCGGTGGCCAGGCTCGAGCCGGTGTTCGTCGGCGGCACGACGGTGAGCAACGCCACGCTGCACAACCTGTTCGAGCTGCGGCGCAAGGACGTGCGCATCGGCGACCGCGTCGTCGTGCGCCGCGCCGGCGACGTCATCCCCGAGATCGTCGGCCGCATGCCGGGCGCGCGCCCGCACTACGTGCGCAACTTCCGCATGCCGCGCGCCTGTCCGGTGTGCGGCAGCGCCGTCGTGCGCGAGCGCGGCAGCGTCGAGCACCGCTGCAGCGGCGGGCTGTACTGCGCGGCGCAGCGCAAGCAGGCGCTGCTGCACTACGCCGGGCGGCGCGCCATGGACATCGAGGGCCTGGGCGACAAGCTCGTCGACCAGCTCGTCGACGGCGGCCTCGTGCGCACGCTGCCCGATCTGTACGGCCTGGATGCGGCGCAGCTCGCCGCGCTCGAGCGCATGGGCGAGCGCAGCGCCGCCAACCTGCTGGCCGCGCTCGAGCGCAGCAAGCACACGACACTGGCGCGCCTGCTCTACGCGCTCGGCATCCGCCATGTCGGCGAGGCGACGGCGCGCGACCTGGCGCGCCGCTTCCGCCGGCTCGACGCGATCATGAACGCCGGCGTCGAGCAACTGCTCGAGGTGCCCGACGTCGGGCCGGTGGTGGCCCAGAGCATCCGCACCTTCTTGGCGCAGCCGCACAACCGCGAAGTGCTCGAGCGGCTGCGCGCCTGCGGCGTCGCCTTCGACGAGGCCGACGCCGCGGCGGCGGCGGCGCCCGTACCCTTGGCCGGCAAGACCTTCGTGCTCACCGGTACGCTGCCCGGCCTGGCGCGCGACCAGGCCAGGGAACTGATCGAGGCCGCCGGCGGCAAGGTCGCGGGCTCGGTGTCGAAGAAGACCGATTACGTGGTGGCCGGCAGCGAGCCGGGCAGCAAGCTGGCCAAGGCGCACGAGCTCGGCATCGCCGTGCTCGACGAGGCCGGGCTGCGCGCGCTGCTGGCGCCTTGAGCGCCAGGCCAGCGGGGCAGAAGCGCAGCAGGGCAGCAGGGCAGCAGGGCAACCAGAGGCGACGGGAGGTCGACGACGATGAGCGTGCGCGAGATCCTGAAGATGGGTGACGCGCGGCTGCTGCGCCTGGCGCAGCCGGTGCGGGCGTTCGGCAGCGCCGAGTTGCGCGCGCTCGTGGTCGATCTGTTCGACACCATGCACGCGGCCGAAGGCGCCGGGCTGGCCGCGCCGCAGATCGGCGTCGACCTTCAGGTCGTGATCTTCGGCTTCGAGCGCAACGCGCGCTACCCCGAGGCGCCGCCGGTTCCGCCCACGGTGCTCGTCAACCCCGTCGTCGAGCCGCTGGGCGACGAACAGGTCGAGGGCTGGGAGGGCTGCCTCTCGGTGCCCGGCCTGCGCGGTCTGGTGCCGCGCTGGGCGCGCATCCGTTACCGCGGCTTCGACGCCGAGGGCACGCCGATCGCGCGCGAGGCCGAGGGCTTCCACGCGCGCGTCGTGCAGCACGAGTGCGATCACCTGAGCGGGCGCCTGTATCCGACGCGCATGACCGATCTGACGAAGTTCGGCTACACGAGCGTGCTCTTTCCGGAGCTCGATGCGGCGCGCAAAATGACGACATGAAACCCTTCGACGACCCCGGCCACGACCACGAGGTCGGCCAGCGCCAGGCCACGCGCGACACGACGCGCATCGACGACACCCGCATCGAGGCGGTGCGCCCGCTCCTGACGCCGGCGCTGCTGATGGAGCGCCTGCCGGTCTCCGACGCCACGCTGGCGCTGGTGGAAGCCAGCCGCGCGGCCATCTCGGCCGTGCTGCACGGCGCCGACGACCGCCTCGTCGTCGTCGTCGGTCCCTGCTCGATCCACGACCGCGAGCAGGCGCTCGAATACGCGGCCAGGCTGGGCGCCGAGGCGGCGGCGCTGGCCGACGCGCTCGTCGTCGTCATGCGCACCTACTTCGAGAAGCCGCGCACGACGGTGGGCTGGAAGGGCTACATCAACGACCCGCACCTGGACGGCAGCTTCGCGATCAACGAGGGGCTCGAGCTGGCGCGCGGCCTGCTGCTCGAGATCGTCGAAGGCGGCCTGCCGGTGGGCACCGAGTTCCTCGACCTGCTGAGCCCGCAGTTCATCAGCGACCTCGTCGCCTGGGGCGCGATCGGCGCGCGCACCACCGAGAGCCAGACGCACCGCCAGCTCGCCTCGGGCCTGTCGTGCCCGGTGGGCTTCAAGAACGGCACCGACGGCGGCGTCAAGGTGGCGGCCGACGCCATCGTCGCGGCGGCGGCGCCGCACGCCTTCATGGGCATGACGAAGATGGGCGTGGCGGCCATCTTCGAGACGCGCGGCAACGCCGACTGCCACCCGATCCTGCGCGGCGGACGCCAGCCCAACCACGACGCGGCCTCGGTCGAAGCGGCCTGCGCCGTGCTGCGCGCGGCCGGCCTGCGCGAGCAGGTGATGATCGACTGCTCGCACGCCAACAGCGAGAAGCAGCATCGGCGCCAGATCGACATCGGCGCCGACATCGCCGCGCGCATCGCCGCCGGCGAGCGCCGCATCGTTGGCGTGATGATCGAGAGCCACCTCGAGGAGGGGCGGCAGGATCTGGTCCCCGGCCAGCCGCTGCGCCCGGGCGTTTCGATCACCGACGCCTGCCTGGGCTGGGCGCAGACGGCGCCGCTGCTGCGCGAGCTGGGCGAGGCGGTGCGGCGGCGGCGCGGCTGAACGCGCCGACTCAGGATTGGGCTGAAGGCGCGGCTCGGGACTGTGCTCGAGCCGCGACTGAAGGGGCAGCGCGGTCAGCTCATCGTGTCGGCCGCCGGCGTGCGGTCCGCGAGCATGGCCAGCGGCGCGGTCAGCGCGACGATCGCCGCCACCGGCGCGATCCACATCCAGGGCGCGTGGACGACGAAGGCGAAGCCGTTGGCGGCGAGCTGGCCCAGGCTGACATGGGCCGGGTCGCCCAGGCCGACGAAGGCCAGCGCCGCTTCCGAGACGAGCGCGCCGCCGAACAGGATGCCGCTGGCGGCCAGCGCCGGCGTAAGAACGTGCGGCAGCAGGTGCACGCGGCCGATGCGCCAGCGCGACGCACCCAGCGCACGCGCGGCGAGCACGAAGTCGCGCTCGCGCAGCGCGGCCGTTTCGGCGCGCACGAGCCGCGCCACCAGCGGCCATCGGCCCAGCCCCAGCACCAGCACGAGTGCCGCCAGCGAGCCGCCGAACACCGCCGCCACCAGGATGGCGACCACCAGCGTCGGCAGGCTGGCGACGATGTCGGCGCCGCGCATCAGCAGCTCGTCCGCGAAGGCGGGGCCCAGCCCGGCCGCCAGGCCGACCGCCGTGCCCAGCGCCAGCGCCAGCGCCGTCACGCCGAGCCCGACGACGAGCGAGGTGCGCAGCCCGCGCAGCAGCTCGCGCAGCAGATCGCGCCCGAGGTCGTCGGTGCCCAGCGGATGCACCGCACCCGGGGCGATGAAGGGCGCGGCGTTGCCGGCCGCCGCACCCCCATCGGGCAGCGTGAGCACGGCAAGCAGCGCCGCGAGCGCCAGGGTCCAGCCCGCCCAGGCCCGCGCGCCGCGCCTCGGGGCCGGGCACCTCATGCGCTGTCGCGCACGACGCGCGGGTCGAGCCAGCCGGCCATGAGGTCGACGAGCAGGTTGGTCGCCACCACGGTGGCGCAGGCGACGATGACGATGCCGCTCACCGTGGGGATGTCGCGGGCCAGCGCCGAGCTCACCGCCAGCCGCCCGAGGCCGGGCAGCGCGAACAGGGTCTCGATGACGGCCGCGCCGCCGACGATCGCGCCGAAGCGCCAGCCGATCAGGGTGAGCAGCGGCAGCGCGGCGTTGCGCAGCGCGTGGCGGCGCCGCACCTGGGCCAGGCTCAGGCCCTTGGCCAGCGCGGTGGCGACATAGGGCTGGCGCATCTCCTCGCCCACGCGCGCCCGCGCCAGCAGCGCGACGAAGGCCGACTGCAGCAGCGCGAGCGAGAGCACCGGCAACGCGAGCCGCCAGGCCATCTGCAGCCAGCGTCCGGCGCCGGTGGCCTCGCTGCGCGCGTCGCTCAGGCCCTGCACTGGAAACCAACCCAGGCCCAGCGCAAAGACCAGCACCAGCACTTGCGCGATGGCGTAGCTCGGCACCGCGTGCAGGCCGGCCAGCACCCCGACCACCCAGCGCGAGCCGCGGCGCAGCGCCGAGGCGGCCAAGCCGAGCACGATACCGGCGGCACTGGCCAGCACGAGCGCGGGCAGCATCAGCGCCAGCGTCACCGGTGCGCGCTCGGCGATCAGCGTCGCCACCGGCGCCTGCGCGCGGTACGAAATGCCGAGGTCGCCGCGCGCCAGCCGCGCCAGCCATTGCGCGTACTGCACGCTGCGCGGGCGATCAAGGCCCCAGGCGCGCGTCACGTCCTCGAGCTGGCCGGGTGCCGCGTGCTCGCCGACCAGCGCCACCGCCGGGCCGCCGGGCGCCGCGTGCACCAGCACGAAGCCGAGGCTGGCGGCGAACCACACCGCCACCAGCCCGAGCAGCAGGCGGCGCAGCGTCCACAGCAGCAGGGCGTGCGGCATGCACCGACGCGGCGGGTTCAGTGCCGGTGACGAAGACGAACCAAGCGGGCGTGATTCATGTCCGCACGCAACATGTCCGCACGCGAAAGGAAGGGCCCTCAGCGCCGACGCCAGGCAGTCTCGGCGAACTGGCTGCTCCAGGGGGCGAAGTCGGCCAGCTCGTTGCGCCAAGCGGCGCTGAAGTCCGTCTCCACCAGCCACCAGTACGGCAGCAGCGTGGCCAGGCGCCGCTGCGCCGCACGGTAGGCCTGGCCGCGCGCGGCCACGTCGTTGGTGGCACCGGCCTGGTCGAACAGGCGGTCGACCTCGGCGTCGCGCAACGCCGCGGCATTGGAAAACGGCACCGGCCCGATCGCGCCCGAGTGCACCATGCGGCGCACGCCGATCTCGGGGTCGGTGCCGTTGCAGTAGGAGATGAGCGCAAGGTCGAAATCGCGCTGCGTGAATACGGCCGGCACGAACGCAGCCGGATCGAGCAACCGCACCCGCAGCCCGATGCCCACAGCGGCGAGCTGCTCGCGCATCAGTTCGGTGTAGCGGGCGAACGCGGGGAAATGCAGCACGTCGAACGTGGCGCGCAGGCCGTCGCTGCCGCGCGCCAGGCCGGCCTCGTCGAGCAGCCGGTTGGCCCGCGCCGGGTCGTACACCCAGGAATCGAGCGCGCCCGGCAGATGCGCCCAGGCGATGCCGCTGGCGATCGGCGCAGCGGCGACGCGGCCCTGGTCGAACGCCACCAGCCGCAGCAACTGGGCGCGGTCGATCGCGTGCGCGAAGGCCTGGCGCACGCGCAGATCACCGGTGCGCGGCCGCTCGAGGTTGAACGCGAGCGTCATCACGCAGTTGGCGCCGCCCGCGGCCGCGCGTGTGTCGACCACCGTCACCGGTTGCCCCTGGAGCCGCCGCAGATCGAGCGCCGAGATGCGCTGCAGCATGTCCACCTCGCCGGCCAGCAGCGCCGCGACCTGCGTGTTGGCGTTGGGCAGGATGCGGAACACGAGCCGGTCCAGCCGCGGCAGGCCCGGCTTGAAGTAATCGGGGTTGCGCACCAGGACCACCTGTTCGTCGCGCCGGTAGCTCGCGAAGCGGAACGGTCCGGTGCCCACCGGCTCGAGGTTGGCCGGATTGCGGTTCGGATCGGTGCCGGCGTAGAGATGGCGCGGCAGGATCGGCGCTTCGATGACGTCGAGCTGGCGCAGCAGCGCCGGATGGGCGCGCCGCAGCCGGAACACGACCGTGTTCGCGTCGGGCGTCTCGATCGCCTCGAGCACCGGCGCGAGCCCGGCGCGCGCGCGCGCATGCAGCCGCAGCAGCAGCTCCTCGAAGCTGAACTTCACGTCGGCCGAGCTGAAGGGCTTGCCGTCGTGCCAGCGTACGCCGGGCACGAGCTCGAAGGTGACGCTCCGGCCGTCGGGCGCGACGCGCCACGAGCGCGCCAGATCGGGTTGCGGCTGGCCGTCGCGGTCGAGCGCGACGAGCCCGTTGAACATCGAGTCGGCGACCGCGTGCAGCGGGCCGGCGGTCGAGATCGCCGGGTTGAGATGGCCCGGATCGCCCGTCACCGCGACGACGGCCGTCCCGCCGCGCGACTCGGCGGCCGCCGCCGGCGTGGCCAGCAACGCGACAGCGGCGAGCGCGAGCGCGGCGACGAGGGCGGCGAAGGGGGTACGGAACGGCGGCATCGGTGCGCTCCTTTACGACGGCGCTGGTGCGACGTCGGACCTGCGCGTAAGAAAGAATAATGAAACGTATGATACGAGGCCCGCAGTTGGGGACGCGGCGAACCCCGGGTGCGGGTGCGGCTGCCGATTGCGCCCCATCATCGAAGTGGTGCATTCGGGCCGACCGACCGCATCGGCTGGCACTCGCGGCGCCGCGCAGCGCACCCTTGCGCGCGGCGGCCAGCCGCGACGGCGCTGGCCGCAGCGAAGCCGGGATACCCGCCTCTGCGGCTGCCGGCCGCCGCCACCGCATCCGCGCCGACACCAGTCCAGACCGCCATGCCAGCAGCCAACGCATCTGCCGCGCTGACGCGCCAGCCACAACCCGCGCTCGAGCGTCAGTCCGCGTTCTGGGACGCGCGCGCGGCCGACTACCCTGATCCGCTGGCGGCGGCCGAGCGCGCGCGCATGCGGCAGCGGCTGGCGCATTGGCCGAAGGCGGCATGTCCGCGCCCGGGCCAGCGCGTGCTCGACATCGGTGCGGGCACCGGCGCGCTGGCGCTGCACGCGCTCGAGGCCGGCGCCGAGGTGACGGCACTCGACGTCTCGGCCGCGATGCTGCAGCGCTTGGCGCGCACGCTGGCTCCGGTCCAGGTGGCGGCGGTGCAGGCGGATTGGCGTGCAGTCGACATCGATGCGCTGGGCTGGCGCTGCGCCTTCGATCTCGTCGCGGCGCAGATGGTGCCCAGCCTGCGCGAGAGCGCCGACTTCGAGCGCATGAGCGCGTGCAGTCGAGGCTGGTGCCTGTTCATCGGCTGGGGCCGCGAGCGGCACGATCCCTGGCTCGAGGCTGCCTTCGCCGCGCATGGCGTGCCCTGGGCCGTGCCGGCCGGGGTGCCGCTGGCGGCTTCCTGCCTGCGTGCGTGCGGCCACAGGGTGTGGCCGTGTTACTGGCGCGAGACCTGGCAGCGTCAGCGCACGCGCGACGCGGCGTTGCGCGATGCGGTCGACCACCTGGAGGTACGCGGCGTGCAGGCCGACCTGGCGCGGCTGCAGGCGCTGCTCGGCACATGCACGCGTGATGAACGGCTCGTGGATTGCTGCGAGGTCGAGATCGGCCTGCTGGCCTGGCGCGCCGGCTGAGCGGGCGTCGCCAACCCGGCCGCGCGCCGATTCCCCATCTGCGCGCCGGCCGCTCACCCCCCTCACTCCCGGTAGCGCTGCAGCACGTACTGGCCCGGCGCATCGCCGAGCACGGCCTGCCGCGGCAGCACCGGCGCGCGCTGCAGCGGGCCCGAGCGCGCCGCCAGCCAGTCGTGCCAGGCCGGCCACCAGCTCCCGTCGTGGCGCGCGGCCGCGGCGAGCCACTCGTCGGCGTCGATCCAGGCGCCCTCGGCCGGCCGCGTGCCGATGCGGTAACTGCGCTGGGCGTGCCCGGGTTCGGAGACGATGCCGGCGTTGTGCCCGCCCACCGTGAGCACGAAGGTGATCTCGGCGTCGCACAGGTGGTGCAGCTTGTACACCGAGCGCCAGGGCGAGACGTGGTCGCGTTCGGTGCCGACCATGAAGACCGGCAGCCGCAGGTCGGCCAGCGACACCGGGCGGCCGCCGACACGGTAGCTGCTCGTGGCCAGCGCGTTGTGCAAGTACAGCGCGCTCAGGTATTCGTGGTGCATGCGCGCCGGCATGCGCGTGGTGTCGGCGTTCCAGGCCATGAGGTCGCTCGTCTGCTCGCGCTCGCCCATCAGGTACTCGCGCATGCGGCGCGTCCACACCAGATCGCGCGAATGCAGGAACTGGAACGAGCCGGCCATCTGCCTGCCGCTCAGGTAGCCCTGGCCGCGCGTGATCTGGTCGAGGTAGCCGATCTGGCTCTCGTCGATGAACAGGCCCAGTTCGCCGGGCTCGGAGAAGTCGGCCTGCGCCGCCAGCAGCGTCATCGACGCGAGCGGCGGCAGCGGCGGGATCTCGCCGTGGCGCCGGCCGTTGCGCGCGATGGCGGCGGCGGCGATGGCGAGCAGGGTGCCGCCCAGGCAGTAGCCCATCGCGTGCACCGGCTGCATGGCGCCGTCGCGCCGGCTGCGCTGGCCATGCAGGCGACCGATCGCCGCCAGGGCGTCGAAGACGCCCAGGCGCAGATAGTCGTCCATCGACAGGTCGTGGTCGGCGGCGTCGGGATTGCGCCACGACAGCATGTACACCGTGTGGCCCTGGCTCACCAGGTAGCGCACCATCGAGTTGTGCGGCGACAGGTCGAGGATGTAGTACTTCATGATCCACGAGGGCACGACGAACAGCGGCGCGGCGTATACCTCGGCCGTCTGCGGCGCGTAGCGGATCAGCTCGATCAGGCGGTTGCGGTGCACCACCTTGCCCGGCGTGACGGCGACGTCGACCCCGACGCGGTACTGCGGCGGCTGCCCGGGCGGCAGCGGGTCGCTCTGGCCGCTGGCGTCGCGCAGCCAGTGCAGCGCGCCCTGCGCGAGGTTCGCGCCGCCCGATTCGGCGGCCGCGCGCAGCACCACCGGGTTGGTGGCGAGCCAGTTGGCCGGCGCCATCATCGCCAGCCATTGCTTGGCGAAGAAGCGCGTCATCTCGGCATGGTGCGCCGTCATGCCCGGCGTCACCGAGGCCTCGCGCCAGTAGGCCTCGGCGTGGCGGAAGCCCGAGCGCAGCGCGCTGAAGGGCCACTGCGCCCAGTCGGGGTGGCGAAAACGCGGGTCGTCGTCGGCATCGCCCGCGGGCTCGGCCTCGGCCCGGCCGGCCATGCCGTGCAGCCATTCGCGGCCGTGGCTGGCCGCGAGCCCGGCGAGCTCCATCTGCCGGCCGGGCGAGACCGAGAGGTGCCAGGCCCAGTCGGCCCAGGCCAGGGCCAGCGACACCGGCGACAGGCCGCCCGTGGCGGACCCGAAGCTCGAGTGCACGAGCCGGTCGAGCTTCTGGGTCGGGGACTCGGGCGGTGGGGATTCGGTTGCCGGGGACTCGGCAGGCTCGGCGCGCAACTCGGATCTGGACGCGGGCGTCTTCTTCACGCCGGCCATTGTTGCCGGCGCGCCATGTCCGCGCGTTGATCGCGGCCAAACAAGGCGCAGCGGGTCCGGGTTCTGGTTGACGAGCAGCTTGTGCATCATCGGCTGCGAGCGCGGCACGCCGGCGATGCGGCGCGCCAGCGCCAGCGCGGCCGCTTCGCGCTCGGGCCGGTTCAGCGTGATGCGCGCGCTGCGCGGCTCGGAGGGCTCCTTGCGCACGAGCAGGGTTCCGAATTCGGACATGGCTGGTCTGCGGTCGGACTCTGGAGCGCCGATGATGCCGCCGCGAGCGGATCCGAAACACGCCTTTACGCGCTGCGCCGTCGACGCCGCTCCAGGATGCGGCGTTGAAGACCCATGAAGCAGCGGTCGGACTGGTTCGCGTGGCGCTCGGGGTCTGCGGTCGCCGGCCAGATGGTCGGGGCGGCGCTGGGGGTGCTGCTGTGCTTGGTGCTGCTCGGCGCGCTGGCGCCACCGGCTGCGGCGCAGGACGACCCGCCGGGCCGGGTGGGGCGCATCGGCGCGCTGTACGGCAGCGTCTACTGGTTCGATGCCGACGCCGGCCGCTGGGTCGCGGCCGAGCGCAACCGGCCCTTGCTGGGAGGCGACCGCCTGTCCACCGCCAGCGACGGCCGCGCCGAACTGCAGGCCGGCTCGACCACGCTGCGCCTGGGCGCCGGCAGCGAGCTCGAGGTGCTGCGGCTCGACGACGAGCGCATGGTGTTCCAACTGCACTCGGGCACGCTGGCGCTGCGCCTGCGCGCCAACGAGGTGGCGGGCGAGGCGCAGATCGTCACCGCCGAGGCCACGCTGCTGCCGCAACGCGCCGGCTACTACCGCGTCGACCGCGTCGACGACCGCAGCGATGCCAGCGTGTGGCGCGGCGAGTGGCGCGTGGCCGGGCTGGCCGCCGGCGTCGTCGGGGCGGGGCAGCGCGCCGAGTTGTACCGCGACGGCGCGGCGCTGCGCATGCAGCTCGGGCCGACGATCGACGACGAATTCGCCGCCTGGGCGCTGCGCGAGGACCGGCGCGACGAGCAGCGCAGCGCCGCTCAGCGCTACGTCTCACCCGAGATGACGGGTGGCGACGACCTCGAGCGCTACGGCAGCTGGGCGCAGAGCAGCGAATACGGCCCGGTCTGGCTGCCGCGCGACGTCGCGCCGGGCTGGGCGCCGTACCGCGATGGCCGCTGGGCCTGGCTCGCGCCCTGGGGCTGGACCTGGGTGGACGAGGCACCCTGGGGCTTCGCGCCCTTCCACTACGGGCGCTGGGTCTGGTGGCGCGACCGCTGGGGCTGGTGCCCGGGTGCCTACGTCGCGCGCCCCGTGTTCGCGCCGGCGCTCGTGGCTTGGGTGGGCGGCGGCGGCTGGAGCGTCGGCATCCAGGTCGGCGCGCCCGTGGTCGGCTGGGTGCCGCTGGCGCCACGCGAGGTCTACGTGCCGTGGTTCCGCCACACGCCGCGCTATGGCGAGCACGTGAATCGGCCCTGGCAGCCCGAGCATCGCCCGCCGCCGCCGCGCCAGGTGCCCACCGGACCCATCATGTACACGAACCAGGGCGTGCCCGGCGGCGTGACCGTCGTGCCGCGCGACGTGCTCGTGGATCGGCTGCCGGTGGGCCGCGCCGTCGTCGAGCCGCGCGACGCGGTGCGCCGTCCTCTGGAGCGGGCGCAGCCGCCGGCCGCGCCGGAGCACCGTGGCGTCGGCCGCGAGCAGGGGCCGCCCGGGCGGATGCCCGAGCGCGGGCCCGATCGCGCACCGGCCTGGCGTGGCGAGCGGCCTGCGGCGGGCGGGGCCACGCCGCAGATGCCGCCGCTGCCGCTGCCGCTACTGCAGACGCCGCAGACGCCGCAGACGCCGCAGACGCCGCAGACGCCGCAGACGCCGCAGACGCGCCGCACGCCGCCGGCCCCGCAGGTGCAGATGGTGCCCGGTGGGGCCGTGCCGCTGCCAGCGCGTCCCTTGCCGCCGGCGCAGGGCATGCCGCCGCCGCAGTTGCGGCCGGCGTTGCCGTCGGCGCCGGAGCAGGGCGGCGTGCCGGTGCCGGCCGAACCGCGTCGCGTCGAGCCGCAACGGCGCGAGCAGCCCGCCGAGGTGATCGATCTGCGCCGCGGCCGCGCGCCGCAGACCGGCGCGCCGGCACGCGAGGGTCCGGCCACGCCTCCAGCGGAGCGTGCAGCGCCGCCGGCGGTCGATCGTGCTGCTGCGGCCGCACCGGCCGCACCGGCCGCGCCGAAGGGCGCCGAGCCGCCGCCCGCGGCGCGCCCTGCCGAGCGCGGCCCGGAGCGCGCCACCGAGCGCGCGGTGATGCCGCGCGACGAAGGCCGCAAGCGCATTCCCGAGCCGATCTCGCGTGACCGCGAACGCGACCGCGAGGCGGCTCGCTGAAGGTCCGCCGACGACGCGTCGACGCGCCCGTCGCGACCCCGTCGAGACCCGGTCGAGAGTGGCTCGAGAACCGCTCGAGAGCAGGCAGGGAGCCGGCAAAGCGGCGTCGAACAGGCGCTGCCGCAGGCCCCCCGCAGCCGCCGCAGGCCCCGCAGCCGCCGCAGCCGCCGCAGGCGCCGCAGCCGCCGCAGGCCGCATGCGTGCCCACGCGCCTCAGCGCAGCAGCGGCTTGAGCCCGGCCCAGACGTTGTCGAGGATGCGCGGGTGCGCCTCGGCCTTGGGGTGGATGCGATCGGGCTGGAACAGCGCGTAGGGGTCGGGCCCGTCGGCCACGCCAGCCAGCACGAAGGGCACGACGGCCGCGCCCTCGGCCTTGGCGACCTTGGCGAACAGCGCCGCGAACGCTTCGCCGTACTGCCGCCCGTAGTTGGGCGGCACGGCGGTGCCGGCGAGCAGCACCTGGGCGCCGGCGGCCCTGGCGGCGCGCACCATCGCCCGCAGGTTGGCCTCGCTCATCTCGAGCGGCAGCCCGCGCAGCGCGTCGTTGCCGCCCAGCTCGATGATCACGACGCGTGGGTGGTGCTGCGCCAGCAGCGCCGGCAGCCGCGAGCGCCCGCCCGAAGTGGTGTCGCCGCTGATGCTGGCGTTGACCACCTGCCACGGCAGCTTGTCGCGCGCCAGGCGCGCCTCGAGCAGCGCCACCCAGCCCTGGCCGCGCGCGATGCCGTACTCGGCCGACAGGCTGTCGCCGAGCACGAGCAGCGTGCGCGGCGCACCCGCGCCGGCCGCCGGGGCCAGCAGGGCCGCCAGCGCAAGCAGGCTACAGTGGGCGATCAAGGCGCGCCGCGCCCGGAACTCTCTTCGCATGTCGGAACCCATCATCGCCGTGCAGCGCGTGACCAAGCAGGTGGCTGACGCCTCGGGAACGCTCACCATTCTCCACGACATCGATTTCGTGCTCGGGCCGCGCGAGTCGGTGGCCGTCGTCGGTGCCTCGGGCTCGGGCAAGAGCACGCTGCTGTCCATCGTCGCCGGCCTCGACCTGCCCAGCAGCGGCAGCGTGCGCCTGCTCGGGCAGGACCTGTTCGCGATCGACGAGGACGCGCGCGCCGCCCTGCGCGCGCGCAGCGTGGGCTTCGTGTTCCAGAGCTTCCAGCTGCTGGGCAACCTCGACGCGCTCGAGAACGTCATGCTCCCGCTCGAGCTCGCGGGCCGGCGCGACGCGCGCGCCGCCGCCACCGAGATGCTGCGCCGCGTCGGCCTGGGCGAACGGCTGCATCACTACCCCAAGGTGCTTTCGGGCGGCGAGCAGCAGCGCGTGGCGCTGGCGCGCGCCTTCGTCATGCGCCCGGCGCTGCTGCTGGCCGACGAGCCCACCGGCAGCCTCGACTTCGCCACCGGCGAGAAGGTGATGGAGCTGATGTTCGAGATGAACCGCGAGCTCGGCACGACGCTGCTGCTGGTGACGCACGATCCGGCGATCGCCGCGCGCTGCCGGCGCCGGCTGCAGATCGAGGCCGGACGCATCGTCGCCGACGACGTGCAGGTGGCGGCATGAGGGCGGCGCGATCGGCCGCAGCGCTGGCGCTGGCCGGCGCGCTGCTTGCCGGCTGCGCGTCGGTGCCGCCGCTGCCGCCCGTGCCGCCGCCGCAGCCGGCGCCGCCGGCATCCGCGGCGCAGGAGCTGCTGCAGCCGCCGCCGGCGCTGCATGTCGAAGGCGTGCCGCCGCTCGAACGCGCGCGGCTCGACGCCGTGCGCCGCTACTCCGAGGTGCTGGGCCACGCCTTCGTCGACTGGCACCCGACGCGGCGCGAGATGCTGCTGGCGCACCGCGCGCCCGGCGCGAGCACGGCGCAGCTGTACCGGCTGCGCGCGCCGCTGGCCGCGCCCGAGCCGCTCACCGACGGCGCCGATCCGGTGACGCGGGCGCGCTGGGAGCCGCGTCTGGGCCGCTTCATCGTCTTCGCGCGCGGCAGCGGCGGCGACGAGGGCTTCCAGCTCTTTCGCCTCGACCCCGACACGCGCGCGACGCTGCAGCTGACCGCGAACGGCGAGCGCCACGCGCTGCTCGACTGGCTGGCGACGAGCGGGCGGCTCGTCGTCGGCTCGGTGCCGCTGGATCGCACCGCCGCCGCGGGCCGGCGCAGCGAGGTGCAGACGACGATCGCCCTCGTCGACCCGCTCGCTGCGGCCGAGCGCCGCGTCGTGGCCGAGCTGCCGGGCGGCGGCTGGTTCGGCGCCCTGGCCTCGCCCGACGAGCGGCAGTTGGCGATCACGCGCTACGTCTCGGTCACCGAGTCGGAGCTGTGGCTGGTCGATCTGGCCGACGGCACGCGCCGGCGGCTGCTGCCGCGCGCCGGCGAGGCGCGCGCGGCCTACTTCGCCGGCGGCTGGGCCGCCGACGGCAGCGCGCTTTACGTGACGAGCGACCGCGCGGGCGAGTTCCGCGAGGCAATGCGTCTGCCGCTGGCCGCCGACGCCGCCGGCCGGCCGGCGGCGGCCGGCGCGCTGCAGCGCCTGACGCCGCAGATCCCCTGGGACGTGCAGGACGGCGAGGTCGATCCGCAGGAGCGCTGGCTGCCGCTGCTGGTCAACGTCGACGGACGCGGCGAGCTGCGCCTGCTCGAGCTGCCCTCGGGGCGCGAGCGCGCGCTCGCGCAGCGCGCGCCGGGCAGCGTCGCGCGCATCGCCGTGCACCGCGCGAGCGGCGAGATCGCGCTGCAGTCCTCGGGCCCGCAGGGGCCGGCGCAGATCTCGAGCCTGGACGCCGCCAGCGGCCGGCTCGAACCGTGGACGCGGCCGCTGGTGCCGCCCGGCCTCGATCTGGCGGCGATGCCCGAGCAGCAGATCGTGCGCTGGCCGAGCTTCGACGGCCGCACGATCAGCGGCATCCTCAGCCTGCCGCCGGCCTCGTTCGGCGGCCGGCGGCCGCTGCTGATGGTGATGCACGGCGGCCCGGAGGGGCAGGCGCGCATCGGCTGGAACGGGCGGCTCAACTACTTCGTGCGCGAGCTCGGCATCGCCGTGCTCGAGCCGAACGTGCGCGGCTCGACCGGCTACGGCAAGACCTTCGTCGACCTCGACAACGGCCGCCTGCGCGAGGACTCGGTGCGCGACCTGGCCGCCGCGCTCGACTGGGCGGCCACGCACGAGCGCCTCGACGCGCGCCGCGTCGTCGTCATGGGCGGCAGCTACGGCGGCTACATGGCGCTGGCGGCGAGCACCCTGCTGGCCGATCGCATCGCCGGGGCGGCGGCTTCGGTGGGCATCAGCAACTTCGTGAGCTTCCTCGAGCGCACCGAGAGCTACCGGCGCGACCTGCGGCGCGCCGAGTACGGCGACGAGCGCGACCCGGCCATGCGCGCCTTCCTGCTCTCGATCTCGCCGCTCACGCATGCCGAGCGCATCACCAAGCCGCTGCTCGTGGTGCAGGGCCGCAACGACCCGCGTGTGCCCTGGACCGAGAGCGAGCAGATCGTGCGCCGGCTGCAGGCGCTGCAGCGGCCGGTGTGGTACCTGCTCGCCGACAACGAGGGCCACGGCTTCGCGCGGCGCGAGAACGCCGACTACTACTTCGTCGCGCTCACGCGCTTCGTCGAGCAGACGCTCGGGCTGCGCTGAGCGCCTGTGAAGCCATGAAGCGCGGGCGTGATTCAAATCGCCACGCGCTTGCGAGCGCCGGGCACGCCTTCAGCGCAGGCCGAGGAAGGCGCGCACCGGCTGCACGCTGCGCGCCGCATCCTCCTCCTGCGGCACATGGCCGAGTTCGGGCAGGACGACGAGGCGGCTGCCGGGGATCGCGCGCGCGAACACCTGGGCGGTGGCGGGCGGAACGAGGCGGTCGCGTCCACCCCAGACGATGAGCGTCGGCTGGCGGATGCGGGCCAGGCCCGAGGCGTCCTCGCCCTGCTCGAAGACGGCGATGCGCTGGGCGAGCGCGCGCCGGTTGCCCGCGCGCAGCGTGAGCTCGAAGTAGCGGTCGACGAGCTCGGACGTCACTTTCGACGGATCGCCGTAGACGCCGGCGACGCTCTGCGCGACGACGCCGCGCGGCAGCACCCACTCGCTCAGGCGGTTGACGAGCGGCAGGCGCGCGATCGCAAAGCCCAGCGGCACCGCCTCGGGCACGAAGCGCGGCCCGGAGGCGTCGACCAGCACGAGCGCGGCCACGCGCTCGGGCGCGAGCAGCGCCGTGCGCCAGGCCACCTCGCCGCCGAGCGAGTTGCCGCCGAGCACGGCGCGCGCGATGCGCAGGCGGTCGAGCAGGTCGACCATGAAGCGCGCATAGGCGGCGCCGCTGTAGTCGTCGCGCGCGTAAGCGCCGCCGAAGGGCCCGGTGAGGCCGAAGCCGGGCAGGTCGAAGGTGATGACGCGGCGTTCGCCCCTGAGCGCCTTCACCCAGCCTTCCCAGGTGTGCAGGCTGGCGCTGGTGCCGTGCACGAGCACGATCGGCAGCGGATCGCCGCGCGGCCCCTCGTCGCGCAGGTGCACGACCATGCCGTTGACCTCGACGAAGTCCGAAGGCGGCGGTGCCCAGCGCGCGACCAGGCTCTCGACGCTGCGGTCCGGGGCGCGCGACAGCGCCAGCGCCACCGCGGTGAGCACGAGCAGCGCACCCAGAAGGCGCAGCAGCCAGGCGGACATGCGCCATTCTAGGCAGCGTGCGCGCGCCGCCCGCGCGTGCCGTGCATTGCCGGGCGCTGCCTAGAATGCCGTCATGTCCTTCGTCCACCTGCGCCTGCACAGCGAGTATTCGGTGGTCGACGGCACGCTGCGCATCGACGATGCGGCCGCCGCGGCGCGCGCCGACGGCCAGCCGGCGCTGGCCATCACCGACCTGGACAACCTGTTCGGCGCCGTCAAGTTCTACCAGGCCTGCCGGCGCCGCGGCGTCAAGCCGATCATCGGCGTCGATGCCTGGATGGAGCCGACGGCGCTGGCGGCGTCGGTCTTCGGCGCCGCCGCCGTCGACAAGAGCCCGAGCCGCCTGACGCTGCTGGTGCAGGACCTGCGCGGCTACCGTCACCTGTGCGAACTGCTTGCGCGCGCCTGGACCGGCAACACGCAGCGCACGCTGGCGCATCTGAGGTGGGACTGGCTGGCCGAGTTGGGCGCCGGCCTCGTCGCGCTGTCGGGCGCGGACCAGGGTGCGGTCGGCGCGGCGCTGCTGGCCGGCGACGGCGAGCGCGCGCGTGCGCTGGCGGTACGCCTGGCCGAGCTCTTCCCGCGCCGCTTCTACCTCGAGCTGCAGCGCGGCGGCCAGCCGCAGCACGAGGCGCAGGTGCGCGCCGCGGTGCCGCTGGCCGCCGCGCTCGGGCTGCCGGTGGTGGCCACGCACCCGATCCAGTTCCTCGCGCGCGACGACTTCGAGGCGCACGAGGCGCGTGTGTGCATCGCCGAGGGCGAGACGCTGGCCAACCCGCGCCGCCAACGCCGCTTCACGCCCGAGCAGCACTTCAAGAGCGCGGCCGAGATGCGCGCGCTGTTTGCCGACATCCCCGCGGCGCTGGCCAACACGCTGGAGATCGCCAGGCGCTGCAATCTGCAGCTCGTGCTGGGCAAGGCGCGGCTGCCCGACTTCCCGACGCCGGACGGCACGGCGCTGGAGGACTACTTCCGCCGGGCCTCGTTTGCCGGCCTCGAGCGGCGTCTGGCGGCGCTGTTCCCGGACGCGGCGCAGCGCGAGCGCGAGCGGCCGCGCTACGTCGAGCGGCTCGAATTCGAGCTGGCGACCATCGCCTCGATGCACTTCGCCGGCTACTTCCTCATCGTCAGCGACTTCATCGTCTGGGCCAAGGCCAACGGCTGCCCGGTCGGCCCCGGGCGCGGCTCGGGTGCGGGCTCGCTCGTGGCCTACGCGCTGGAGATCACCGACCTCGACCCGCTGCGCTACAAGCTGCTGTTCGAGCGCTTCCTCAACCCCGAGCGCGTGTCGATGCCCGACTTCGACATCGACTTCTGCCAGGCCAACCGCGACCGCGTCATCGACTACGTCAAGGGCAAGTACGGCCGCGACGCGGTGAGCCAGATCGCCACCTTCGGCACGCTGGCGGCCAAGGCGGCGCTGCGCGACGTCGGCCGCGTGCTCGGCATGGCCTACGGGCATGTCGACTCGATCGCCAAGCTGATCCCGGCGCCGCCGGGCAAGACGGTGACGCTGGCGCCGCTGCCCGCCGACAACGACCCCGACCGGGACGCGACGATCTACGCGCGCCGCGAGGCGCCCGAGCTCGAGCAGCGCGAAGCCGCCGACGACGAGGTGCGCGAGCTGCTGGCGCTGGCCGCGCGCGTCGAGGGCCTGGTGCGCAACGTCGGCATGCACGCCGGCGGCGTGCTGATCGCGCCGGGCCGCATCACCGACTTCTGCCCGCTGTACCAGCAGCCGGGCAGCACGAGCGCGGTGAGCCAGTTCGACAAGGACGACGTCGAGGCCATCGGCCTGGTGAAGTTCGACTTCCTCGGCCTGGCCACGCTGACCATCCTCGAGCTGGCCAGGGAGTTCATCCGCGCGCGCCGGCCGGGCCGCCAGGACTTCGCCTTCGAGAGCCTGCCCTTCGACGACGCGCGCGTCTACAAGCTCTTCGGCGAGGCCCGCACCGAAGCCGTGTTCCAGTTCGAATCGCGCGGCATGCAGGGCATGTTGCGCGACGCGCGGCCGACGCGGCTCGAGGACCTGATCGCGCTCAACGCGATGTACCGCCCCGGGCCGATGGAGAACATCCCGAGCTTCTGCGCGCGCAAGAACGGCCGCGAGGAGGTGGTCTACCCGCACCCGCTGCTCGAGAGCGTGCTCGCCGAGACCTACGGCATCTTCGTGTACCAGGAGCAGGTGATGCAGGCCGCGCAGATCCTGGCCGGCTATTCGCTCGGCGGCGCCGACCTGCTGCGCCGCGCGATGGGCAAGAAGAAGCCCGAGGAGATGGCCAAGGAGCGCGTCAAGTTCCGCACCGGCGCGCTGGCCAAGGGCATCGGCGAGGCCAAGGCCGACGAGATCTTCGACCTGATGGAGAAATTCGCCGGCTACGGCTTCAACAAGAGCCATGCCGCCGCGTACTCGGTGCTGGCGTACCACACGGCCTGGCTCAAGGTGCACTGCCCGGCCGAGTTCTACGCCGCCAACATGACGATCGAGGCCGACGACACCGACAAGCTGAAGGTGCTGCTGGCCGACGCGCGGCTCGAGGACGTGGGCTTCGAGCCGCCCGACGTCAACCGCGGCGCCGCGCGCTTCGAGCCGGTAGCCGATCGGCGCGTGCGCTACGGCCTGGCGGCGGTGAAGGGCACGGGCCAGGGCGCCATCGACGCCATCGTCGCCGCGCGCGAGGGCCGCGGCGCCAACGAAGGGCAGGGCGGTGGGCCGTTCCGCAGCCTGTTCGACTTCGCGCTGCGCGTCGACCGCCAGCGCGTCAACAAGCGCGTCGTCGAGGCGCTGGTCAAGGCCGGCGCCTTCGACGCGCTGCCGGGCGAGCGCGCCCAGCTGCTGGCCAGCGTCGGCCTGGCCTACGACTGGGCCGAGACGCAGGCGGCCAACGCGCTGCAGGCCGGGCTGTTCGACTTCGACGAGGGGGGCGACCTGCACGGCAGCAGCACGCAGGAGCCGGCGCTCGTGCACGCCGCGCCCTGGGATCTGCGCGAGCGCCTCGGCCACGAGAGGGCGGCACTCGGCTTTCATCTCTCGGGCCACCTGTTCGACGCCCACCGCGCCGAGGTGCGCCGCTTCGTGCCGCGCGAGATCGCCCAGCTCGCCGACCTGCGCGAGCCGCAGCTCATCGCCGGCATCGTGGGCGAGGTGCGCACGGTGCCCACGGCGCGCGGGCGGCTCGTCATCTTCGAGATCGACGACGGCTCGCTGCGGCTCGAAGTCAGCGTCGACGAGGCGGCGATCGGCGAGCAGCGGGCGCTGCTTCAGGACGAGGCGCTCATCGTGCTGCAGGGCCGCACCCAGCCCGACCGGCGCGGCGGCGGCCTGCGCTTCAACGTCGTGCAGGTCTGGGATCTGCCGGCGGCGCGCGCGCGCTTCGGGCGCTACCTGGCGGTGGACATCGACGGCGGCGTGCCGGCGCTGGGCGACGTGCTCGGGCTGTGGCCCGCGCGCCGGGTGCCCAGCGAGGCCGGCGAACTGCGCCAGGGGCTGGCGATCCGGCTGCGCATGCACCGGCGCGCGGCCACGGCCGAGATCGACCTCGGCGACGAGGCGCGCTTCTGGCCCTGCGACGAGGCGCTCGGGCGCTGGCGCCACCTCGCGCAGGGCGGTGCGGCGACCATCGTCTACGAGTGAGCAGCCGGCAGGCGGCCATGGCGTCGCGCGCGGCGGCTGCGGCCGCCGTCGAGGCCGGACCGGCCGGCGCGCGGGGTGCGCTCGGCGCCTCCCAGCGCGCGGGCGCCGGACCACGCTCGGCAGGCGCGCCCTGCGGGATAGCCCGACCGCCGCGGCGCGCTGGCCCGGGGCAACAATCGCGGCATGTTCGAATCCCCGCTCACCGGCCTCGTGCTCAGCGGCGGCGGCGCGCGCGCCGCCTACCAGGTGGGCGTGCTGCGCGCGCTGGTGCGCCTGCGCCGCGAGCTGCTCGGCCCGCGCGCGCGGCTGCGCAACCCGTTCGGCGTGATCTGCGGCACGTCGGCCGGTGCCATCAACGCGGCCGCGCTGGCCGCGCACGCCGACCGCTTCGAAGGCGCGGTCGAGGCCATCGTCAAGGTCTGGCAGGACTTCACGGTCGACCAGGTCTACCGCTCCGACTCGATCGGCATGCTGCGCAGCGGTGCGCGCTGGCTCACGGCGCTGTCGGTGGGCTGGCTGCTCGCGCGCTGGCGGCGGGCGCGCCCGCGCTCGCTGCTCGACAACGCGCCGCTGGCCGCACTGCTCGAGCGCCTGGTGCCGCTCGAGCGGCTGCCGGCGGTGTTGGCGCAGGGGCAGCTGCATGCGCTGGCGGTCACGGCGTCGAGCTACACCAGCGGCGAGCACTACACCTTCTTCACCGCCGCCGATACCGTGCCGCCCTGGGAGCGCTCGCAGCGCGTCGCGGCGCATTGCCGCATCACGCTCGAGCACCTGCTGGCGTCGGCGGCCATCCCCTTCGTCTTTCCGGCGCAGCAGCTGGCGCCGGACGGCGAGGCGGCCTGGTTCGGCGACGGCTCGATGCGCAACACGGCGCCGATCTCGCCGGCGATCCACCTCGGCGCGCAGCGGCTGCTCATCATCGGCGCCGGCCGCATGCAGGAGCAGCGCGGACGCAAGGTGCGCAACACCGGCTACCCGAGCCTGGCGCAGATCGCCGGCCACGCCATGTCGAGCATCTTCCTCGACGCGCTGGCGGTCGACATCGAACGCATGCGGCGCATCAACCGCACGCTGGCGCTGCTGCCCGAGTCGGCGCTGGCCGATACGCCGCTGCGGCCGGTCGAGGCGCTCGTCATCGCGCCCTCGCAGCGCATCGACGACATCGCGGCGCGCCACATCGGCAATCTGCCGCGGCCGGTGCGCGCCTTGCTGCGCGGCGCCGGCGTCGGCGGCGAGGGCGAGACGGCACGCGGCGCGGCGCTGGCCAGCTACTTGCTGTTCGAGGCGCCGTTCACGCGCGAGCTGATGGCGCTGGGCGAGTCCGACACGCTCGAGCGCCACGACGAGGTGCTGCAGTTCTTCGGCTGGGGCCAGAGCGACGCGCGCCGCGGGCGCCAGCCCGACATCGACGTCGGCGCGGCCGGGGTCGATGTCGAGCTGCCCTGACGCCGCGCGCGCGGCGAGTGCCGCCGCGCCCGCTGCGCTGCGCTTCAGGCCGGATCGGGGCCCTTGCGCGGGCGACGCGTGCCGCGCTGGCCGGCGGCCTCGTCGCGCGGCGCCTTCGCTGCCGGCTTGGCCGCAGCGGGCGGCAGCGCTGCCGCGTCATAGGCCGCGCCGCCGACGGTGAGCCCGGCCTGCGACAGCCGCAGCGCGTTGCCGCGGCCGATGCCGCCGACGCGTTCGACCAGGTCGGCCCAGTCCTTGAAGCCGCCGCTGGCGCGCGCTTTCAGGATCTTGGCCGACAGGCCCGGGCCGATGCCCTTGACCGATTCGAGGTCGGCCTGGTTGGCGCGGTTGACGTCGACGGCAGCGAATGCGCTCAGCGCAAAGAAGGCGGCGAGCACGACGAGCAGGTTGCGAAGCATGGCGATCTCCTTGAAGTTGAGGTTGCGGTGAACAGCCCGCTGTGCGTTCGAGCTCGGAGCTTGGAAGTCGGAGCCAGTGCCGCGGGCTGAACGCCATTCTTCGCAGCGCCCGCCGGCGTGTCTGTCCCCCGCGGCGGTGCCGCGCGGGGGTCACCCGCTCGGGGGACGCGGGGATCCCCCCAGGCGCGGGCCGGCGGTCGAGCAGCGCAGCCGGCACGTCGCGCGGGCTCACCGCGGCTATGCAGGCGCAGTCGAGCTTGGAGCAGCTCCGGCGGCACGGGCCGTCGCGCGCGCTCTCGAGCGTCACCACGTCCGGGCCGATGGGCCGCCAGCGCCCGCTGCCGATGTGCGCGAGCGGCGCAAAGATGCCGCCCGCCCGCACGCCGCAGGCGCCGGCCAGGTGCAACGGGCCCGTGCCGCTGGCGACGAGGGCGTCGGCACGGCCGATGAAGGCCATCAGCTCCGGGAGCGTGTGCCGCCCGACCTGATCGTCCACGCCGGCGGGCAACTGCCGCAGCCAGGGCTCGAGCTGCGCTCGCTCGGCCGCGCTGCCGCTGATGTGCACGCGGTGCCCATGCTCGCGCGTACGCCGTTTCGAGAAGGCCACCCAGCGGTTGCAGCCGAACCAGTGGCCGCTGCGCAGCAAGTTGCCCACGCGCCAGCGGATGCCCCATGCCGCGCAGTCGCGCACCAGCGCGCGCGACGATTGCAGGTGGAACACCGCGTCCGGCGCCGGCTCGCCGGCGGCCGCCGCGTGATGGACCTGATCCGGCATCCAGACGCGGTCCACCCAGGGGCAGCGCTCCACCAGCGCCAGCGCGTAGGGCCGGACCACGATCTCGATCGTCCGCTGCGGGTGGCGCTGCTTCAGCCAGCGCAAGGCCGGGAACACCATCACGATGTCGCCCAGGTTGTCGACGCGACAGACCCGCAGGCGGCGCGGCACGGGCGGCGTCGACGTCGGGACGGTCGGGCTCACGCCGGCGCGCTCGCGCCGGCCAGCAGCCGCCGGGCCAGCGCGAAGGCCTCGCCCGCTTCGGGCCAGCGCGTCTCGCCGCCCGGCGCCGCGCGTTGCAGCACGTGCACCGTCGGGCCCCACGGCGCCCAGCGCGCCGCGTCGGTGGCGCCGAGCACGCTGAGGGTCGGCCGCCCGAGCGCTGCAGCCAGGTGCCCGGGCCCGGTGTCGTTCGCCACCACCAGCGCGGCGCGCTGGAGCAGCGCGGCGTAGATGGCGAGGTCGCCGCCATCGAGCAGGGTCGCGGCGGGGTAGAGGCGGCGCGCGTCGTCGTGCTCGCCGGGGCCGGGGTAGATGACCAGCGGGTGCCCGAGCTCGGCGGCGCCGCGGGCGACGAAGTCGGCGAAGCCGGGCCACTTCTTGTCGGCCTTGTCCGCGGTGGCGGCCTTGCCGCCGGCGAACGGGCAGACGACGACGAAAGGGCCGGCGATGCCGTGCTGCGACAGCAGCCGCGCGGCCGCCTCGGCCTTGGCCGGATCGACGCGAAAGCCGATCGCGCGCGGCGCCGGTGGGCGCTGCTGCTCGAGGAACGAAGGGCCGCTCCCGAGTTCCTTGACCCCCTCGGGGGGCGGGCTGGGCGACAGCCCGGCCCTGGGGGCGCGCTCGAGGAACGAATGGCCGCTCCCGGGTTCCTTGACTCCCTGCGGGGATGGGCTGGGCGACAGGCCGGCCCTGGGGGCGCGCAGGAAGCGGCACGCGATGTCCCAGTAGCGTTCGAGTTCGTGGCCCTGCGTGGCCCAGGGCTCGGCGCGCGCGAGCAGGAACGAGCGGCCTTCCTTCGCGACGCCGACGGCGGCGAGGCCCGCCAGGCGCATCTCGAGCGCGCTCGAAAACGACACCGGCAGCAAGAACGCGTTCTCGCGGCGGTCGAAGCCCGGGTCGGCCGCGCGGCAGGCGGCGCGCAGGCGGCGCAGCTGCGCGACCTTTGCACGCAAGCCCGCCGGCTGCACATGCACGTCCCAGCCGTAGCCGGCCAGCAGCGCGGGCGCCCATTTGCCGCGCGCGACGAGGTGCAGCCGGTAGCCGTGCGCCTGCAGCAGCTCGAGCGCGGGCAGGCCCAGCAGCACGTCGCCCACCCAGTTGCGGATGCGGACGATCAGCGCGCGTTCGCGTGCGTCTTCAGGCGGGCGTTCGGAGTTCATGGACACGCCGCCAGCTCCCGATCGACGGCTTGGGCGAGATCGCGCACGGCGCCGCTCGCGCCGCAGCGCGCGGCCTCGTCGGCCGTGCCTACCAGCCAGCAGCGGGCGAGCGCAGCGGCGCGGCCGGCTTCGATGTCGCCCGGCTTGTCGCCCACGATGCAGGAGCCCGCGAGATCCAGCTCCAGCTCGGCGGCGGCGCGCAGCAGCATGCCGGGCTGCGGCTTGCGGCAAGCGCACACCTGCCGATAGGCCGCCACCGGGGCGTCGGGCAGATGCGGGCAAGCGTAGACGCCCGCAAGCGCGATGCCCGCGTCGGCCAGTTCGTGCCGCATGTGCGCGTGCAGCGCGGCGAGATCGTCCTCGGTGTAGCAGCCGCGTGCGATGCCCGACTGGTTGGTCACCACCACCAGCGCGCGGCCGGCCTGCTGCAGGCGGCGCAGCGCGGGCATCACACCCGGCAGCCAGCGAAAATCGGCCGCGCGTCCGACATAGCCGTAGTCGGCGTTGAGCACGCCGTCGCGGTCGAGGAAGGCGGCGCGTCGGCCCTGCGCGCTCATCGTGCGGCCTGCTGCGCTCGGATGCGCCGGACCAGATCGGTGGTGGAATAGCCGTCGACGAAGGCCAGCGCGAGCGCGCGGCCGCCCCAGGTGCGCACGAGGGCGGCTTCGGGCAGGGCTTCGATGTCGTAGTCGCCGCCCTTGACGTAGAACTCGGGCCGCACCTGCGCCAGCAGTGCCAGCGGCGTCGGCTCGTCGAACAGCACGACGGCATCGACGGCGCTCAACGCCCCCAGCACCGCGGCGCGGTCGAGCGCGCGGTTCAGCGGGCGATCGGGACCTTTGCCGAGGCCGCGCGCCGACGCGTCGCTGTTCAGGCCGACGATCAAGGCCGCGCCGAGCGCGCGTGCCGCTGCGAGACAGCTCACATGGCCGCGATGCAGGATGTCGAACACGCCGTTCGTGAACACCAGCGGCCGCGGCAGCCGCGACAGCGCCTGGGCATCGCCGCGCGCGACGACCTTGGCGAGCAGCTCGGTGGTCGGCGGCGCGCCCATGTCAACCGTCAAGCCGTCGCTTGCGCGGCCAGTTCGGAGCGCGTCACCGCCGCGGTGCCGAAGCGCGAGACGACGATGCCGGCGGCGCGGTTGGCGTGCGGCGCGGCCTCGCGCAGCGACAGGCCGCCGGCCATCAGAGCGGCCAGCGTGCCGATCACGGTGTCGCCGGCGCCGGTGACGTCGTAGACCTCGCGCGCCTGCGTCGGCAGCCGCAGGTGGCCGCCGTCGGGCAGGCCTGCGGGCGCGTCGAAGAGGCTGATGCCTTCCTCGGAGCGGGTCAGCAGCAGGCCTTGCAGGCGCAGCCTGCGCCGCAGCGCCTGGGCCTTGCGCGCGAGCTCGCGCTCGTCGCACCAGCTTCCCACCACCTGCGCCAGCTCGCCGCGGTTGGGCGTGATCGCGGTGGCGCCGGCATAACGGCTGAAGTCATGCCCCTTCGGGTCCACCAGCACCGGCTTGCCGGCGGTGCGCGCGAGCTCGATCATGCGCGCCACGTGGGTGAGGCCGCCCTTGCCGTAGTCGGACAGCAGCACGAGCTCGTGCGAAGGCAGGAGCCGCTCGTAGTCGGCCAGCATCGCGAGCAGCACCTCGTGGTCGGGCCGGTTCTCGAAGTCGATGCGCAGCAGCTGTTGCGAGCGGCCGATCACGCGCAGCTTCACCACCGTCGACAAGGCCGGGTCGGTGCCGAGCACGGCGCGCACGCCCTGGTGCTCGAGCAGCGCGCGCAGCTCGCGTCCGGGGCCGTCGTCGCCCACCACCGTCAACAGCGTGCACGCGGCGCCGAGCGCCTTCACGTTCATCGCCACGTTGGCCGCGCCGCCCAGGCGCACCTCCTCGCGCTGTACGCGCACCACCGGCACTGGCGCCTCGGGCGAGATGCGCTCGACCTGGCCGAACCAGTAGCGGTCGAGCATCGCGTCGCCGACCGCCAGCACGCGGCAGGCAGCCAGCCGCTCGGCGCTGGGCAGCGGCGCGCGCGCGTTCATGCGTTCAAGCGTTCAAGCGTCGACGAGTACTTCGGCACAGGCGCTTCGGAACATGATGAAAGCGACGGATTCGGGTCGATGGCAAGGCGCCGAGCGCAGCGATGCCGGGCGGTATCGCGCGCATCGGCGACGCCGCCATCGGCCCGAAGACGCGCTTTCATGTTTCGAAATTCCTGTGTCGAAGTACTAGGCCAGGCCGAGCGCGGCCTCGGCGATGCCGCACCAGCAGTGGCCGATGAAGATGTGCGCTTCCTGGATGCGCGCGGTGCTCGCGCTCGACACCACCACGGCGTCGTCGCACAGCGCCTTCAGCGGGCCGCCGTCGCGCCCCAGGAGGCCGATGGCGGACACGCCCGCGGCGCGCGCGGCCTCGGCGGCGCGCAGCAGGTTGGCGCTGCGCCCGGAGGTGGAGATCAGCACCAGCGCGTCGCCGCGGCGCCCGAGCGCGCGCACCTGGCGTGCGAAGACCTGGTCGAAGCCGTAGTCGTTGCCGATGCAGGTGAGCGCCGAGCTGTCGGTGGACAGCGCGACAGCGGCCAGCGGGCGGCGGTCGTCGACGAAACGGCCGGTCAGCTCGGCCGCGAGGTGCTGCGAATCGGCGGCCGAGCCGCCGTTGCCGCAGAACAAGATCTTGCCGCCGTCCGCGAGCACCGCACCGAGGTGCCGGCCGATGCGCTCGACCGCGCCTTGCAGGCTGTCCAGCGTGGCGAAGAGGGCGCGGTGCTCCGCCAGGGCCTGGCCATAGGGCGTGGTCGGGAGCGGACCGGGCGGCTGGGGCGCGGAAGTCGGAAGCACCGGCGGGTGGCGGTTGGCGATAATCGATCGATTCTGCCATTGCGCCCTGCAGGACCCGTGCTGATGCAGCGCATGCAGCTGATGCACTTGATGCACTTGATGCACCGGATGCACCGGATGCACCGGATGCACCGGATGCACCGGATGCACCTCTTGCCTCTCTTGCGCCACGTGCAGCCTCCTGTTTCCCGGATGAACCCGCCTCACGCCCGCCCCGTCCCCTTTCGCGCCGCCGCGTTGCCGCCTGTGCACGATGCCTGGCTCGCGGCGCCGGGCTGGCCGGCGGTGCTGCCGCCGGTGCAGGGCGAGTTGATGCGCTGGGTGCAGACCAACCACGCGTTCAACAGCCGCTTGTGGGCCGAGGAAGACCTTGCCCGCCGCACCCTCGTGGCCGATGCCGAGATCGCCGCCAACAAGCGCGCGATCGACCGCTTCAACCAGGCCCGCAACGACGCCACCGAGCGCATCGACGAGATCCTGCTCACGGCGCTGGGTCTGGTCGACGCCGCGTCGGTGCGCAGCGACGCGCCGCGGCCGACCGTGCCGGCGCAGGCACGCCTGAACAGCGAGACGGCGGGCAGCATGATCGACCGGCTGTCGATCCTGGCGCTCAAGGTGCGCGCGATGCGCGAGCAGTCGGCGCGCCGCGACGTCGACGCCGCGCACCGCGCGGCGAGTGCGGCCAGGCTCGAGCGGCTGCTCGCGCAGCGTGCCGACCTCGCCGGCTGCCTGGACGCGCTGCTCGCCGACGCCGCGGCGGGCCGCGCCTACTTCAAGGTCTACCGCCAGTTCAAGATGTACAACGACCCGAGCTTCAACCCCGCGCTCGTGGCCGAGCGTGCGCGCGGCGCCGTCCCTGCGGACGGCGACGCGGCTCGCGAGGGGTCTGCGCCTGCAGGCGCAGACGCGGCCTGCAAGGCCGAGCGTGCGCGCGGCGCCGTCCCTGCGGACGGCGACGCGGCTCGCGAGGGGTCTGCGCCTGCAGCCGCGGCCGGCGGCACGAAGCGCAGGCGGGGCAGCGGCCCCTGACGATGCGGCTGCTCATCGTCAAGACCTCGTCGATGGGCGACGTCGTGCACGCGACGCCGGTCGTGCACGACATCCTGCGCGTGCACCCGCAGGCTCGCATCGAGTGGCTGGTGGAGGCGCCGTTCGCCGCCATTCCGGCGCTGCATCCGGGCGTGGCGCGGGTGCTGCCGATGGCCTGGCGCAAGTGGCGGCGTGCGCTCTGGCGGCGTCGCACCTGGGCCGCGATGGCCGCGCTGCGCGCGGAGCTGGGGCGCGAGCCGTACGACCTCGTGCTCGATCTGCAGGGCCTGCTCAAGAGTGCGCTGTGGGCGCGCCAGGCGAACGGACCGGTGGCCGGCTACGACGCGGCGAGCGCGCGCGAGCCGCTGGCGGCGCAGCTCTATCGGCAGCGCGTCGCCGTGCCGCGCACGCTGCAGGCGGTGCAACGCTGCCGGCTGCTCGCTGCCGGCGCGCTGCGGCTGCCGGCGCCCGAGGCGGCGCCGGTGTTCGGTCTGCGCGCGCCCGAGCCGGGTTGGCTGCCGCGCGGCGCCTTCTCGGTGCTGATTCCCAACGCCAGCCGGCCCGAGAAGCTCTGGCCCGAGCGCAATTGGGTCGCCATCGGCAGGCGCCTGGCCGAGCGTGGTCTGCCGCCGCTGGTGCTGTGGGGGCGCGACGACGAACAGACGCTGGCCGAGCG
Source organism: Rubrivivax sp. (assembly GCA_046348125.1). Classification (GTDB taxonomy): domain Bacteria; phylum Pseudomonadota; class Gammaproteobacteria; order Burkholderiales; family Burkholderiaceae_C; genus Rubrivivax. Next base: position 4,596 of record JAXMEV010000013.1, on the reverse strand, counting down.
CATCGCCGCGGGCTGCGAGGGCGACGTGCCGCCTTTTCTCGCCGTCGGCGAGATGGCCGCGGTGCTGGCGCGCGCGCAGCAGGTGGTGGGGCTGGACACCGGCTTCACCCATCTGGCCGCCGCCTTCGGCCGGCCGACGCTCGGCATCTACTGCGATCACGACCCCGGACTGGCGGGCCTCGCCGGCTCGCAGCGCGCGGCCAGCATCGGCGGCAAGGGTCGGGTGCCGGGCCGCGCCGAGGTGCTCGAACTGCTCGAAGCGCAGATGGCGCATCCGGCGCCCGCCGCCTGATACGGTTTCGCATTCAACACGCTAACGGCGTTGCTTCGCCTCGCCGTGCTTCAGCACTGTCTTCGGCTTCGCGCCTTGTGATCGCATTGAATGCGAAGCCGTATGAAGGCAGCGCGCCGCGCGCACGATCACAGCGCCTCGATGCGTTGCGGCGGGAAGCTGTCCCAGCTCAGGCAGCCCGGGCATTGCCAGAAGTACTGCTGCGCCTCGAAGCCGCAGGCCGCGCAGCGGTAGCGTCCGAGCGGCGCGGCGGCGCGTGCGACGGCCGCGCGCAGCGCGTCCAGCCCCTCCGCGCCCCAATGTGCGACCGGCAGCTCGAGCAGGCGCTCGGCCGCGGCCAGCGACGGCGCCTGCGTCAGATGGCGCGCCCATTGCGTCGCCCGTGCATCGAGCGCCATCCCGCTGCCGGCGTCGAGGTGATCGAGCGCCGAGGCCAGCTCGAGTGCCGGCTGCCGTGCATATTGCTCCTGCAGCGCGGCACGCGCAGCGGCGGCATCGCCTGCTGCCAGTGCCGCTGCCGCGTAGTCCTCGGCGACGAGCAAGAAGGCGGTGGGCTGCGCGCGGCGCAACCTGTCCCAGGTCGCCAGCGCCTCGCGTGCACGACCGGCCCGCCACGACCACTGCCCGTCCAGCAGCAGCGCGCGCGCAGCGCCGGGTGCCGCCTCGTGTGCGCGGGCCAGCGCGGCCTGGGCTTGCGGCACGCGGCCCGCGGCGTCGGCCGCGACGGCATGTTCGCACTCGTAGTGCGCGCGTCGCGTGGCGAACGAGCCGCCGCCGGCCGCTTCGAGCTGGGCCGCCAGCTCGAGCGCGCGCGGCCAGTCGCGCGAGCGCTCGGCCAGAGCCAGCAGTGCCAGGTTGGCCTCGCGCTCGAAGCGGCCGCCGACCAGACTGCGCCAGGCCTGTTCGGCGCGGTCGAAGAGCCCGGCCTTCATGAAGTCCTCGGCCAGCGCGTGCTGCGCGCGCTCGCGCGCGCCGGCGCCGAGGTCGCTGCGCGCCAGCAGGTGCTCGTGCACGCGCACCGCGCGCTCGAACTCGCCGCGGCGCCGGAACAGGTTGCCGAGCGCGAAGTGCAGTTCCGACGTCTCGGGGTCGCGCTGCACGGCCTCGACGAAGGCGTCGATGGCCTTGTCCTGCTGCTCGTTGAGCAGCAGCCCGAGGCCTTCGAAGTAGGCCTGCGGCGCGCCGCGGCGCCGCCATTGGCGCAGGTCGATGCGCGAGGCGATCCAGCCGAGCGCGAAGGCGATCGGCAGACCGATCAGCAGCCACTGGAAGTCGAAGTCCATCGCGGCCGGCGGCGGCGGTTCAGGCCCAGGCGGCGCGGCGCGCCGGCGCCTTGCGCATCGCTGTCAGAGCCCCTCGCGCGGCGGGTACTCGGGCCCGAATTCCGACGGCGGCACGGAGTGCAGTGCCGGCGGCGGTGCGCTCGGTGCGGGCGGCGGCGCGGCGCGCGCCGCGCTTCGGCGGTGGCGCCACCAGGCCGGCACCATCGCCAGCACGCCGATCGCGGCCCCGGCGGCGAAGGCCGCCAGCACGACGATGACCATCGGCGCGCGCCACTCGGTGCCGAAGAACCAGCGCACCGTCGCGTCCTGCTGGTTGTTCAGCGCGAACGCGAACAGCGCGAAGAAGACGAAGCCGCGGATCAACCAGAGGACGAGGCGCATGGGCAGCAATGATGCGGCAGAACCGGCGTGCCGCACCAGGCGCGGGGCGGGCCGCCTACTCCTCGGCGCCGGCGCTGCGGCCGTCCACGGCCTCGCGCAGCGCCTTGCCCGGCTTGAAATGCGGCACGAGCTTCTCGGGGATCGTGACCTGTGCGCCGCTGCGCGGGTTGCGCCCGATGCGCGGCGGCCTCCGGTTGACCGAGAAGCTGCCGAAGCCGCGGATCTCGATGCGGTGGCCGCGCGCCAGCGCGTCGGTCATCGCGTCGAGCATGGTGCGGACGGCGAACTCGGTGTCGCGCTGCGTGAGCTGCGCGAAGCGGTCCGCAAGCCGGGCGACGAGGTCGGAGCGGGTCATCGGTGCAGGCTCGAGCGGGCCGTTCCGGGCGACGTGGGTTCAGGGGGCGCGGCGGCGCGCGCAGGCCCGGGGCGGGGCCTGCGCGCGCACGGCGTCACTCGCCGGTCTTGTCGAGCTTGGCGCGCAGCAAGGCGCCCAGGCTCGTGGTGCCGGCGGTCTCGCGCTCGTTGCTCTGCGCCAGGCGCTGCATCGCCTCTTGCTGCTCGGCGTTGTCCTTGGCCTTGATGCTGAGCTGGATCGAGCGCATCTTGCGGTCGACGTTGATCACCATCACGCTCAGCTCGTCGCCTTCCTTGAGCACGTTGCGCGCGTCCTCCACGCGGTCGCGGCTGATCTCGCTGGCGCGCAGGTAGCCGGTGACGTCGGCGTTGAGCTGGATCTCGGCGCCGCGCGGGTCGACGCTCTTGACCTTGCCGCTGACGATGGCGCCGCGGTCGTTGAGCGTCGTGAAGCTGGTGAACGGATCGACGTCGAGCTGCTTGATGCCGAGGCTGATGCGCTCGCGTTCCACGTCCACCGCCAGCACCACCGCCTCGACCTCCTGGCCCTTCTTGTAGTTGCGCACCGCGCTCTCGCCCGGCTCGTGCCACGACAGATCGGACAGGTGCACCAGGCCGTCGATGCCCTGCGCCAGGCCGACGAAGACGCCGAAGTCGGTGATGCTCTTGACCGGCCCCTTGACGCGGTCGCCGCGCTTGACGTTGGCGGAGAACTCCTCCCAGGGGTTGGCCTTGCACTGCTTCATGCCCAGGCTGATGCGGCGCTTGTCCTCGTCGATCTCGAGGATCATGACTTCGACTTCCTCGCCCAGCGTCACGACCTTGCTCGGGGCGACGTTCTTGTTCGTCCAGTCCATCTCCGAGACGTGCACCAGGCCTTCGATGCCGGGCTCGATCTCGACGAAGGCGCCGTAGTCGGCGATGTTGGTGACCTTGCCGAACAGGCGCGTGCCCTGCGGGTAGCGGCGCGAGACGCCCATCCACGGATCGTCGCCGAGCTGCTTCAGGCCGAGCGAGACGCGGTTCTTCTCGGCGTCGAACTTCAGCACCTTGGCGGTCAGTTCCTGGCCGACCTGCACCACTTCGGTCGGGTGCCGCACGCGCCGCCATGCCATGTCGGTGATGTGTAGCAGGCCGTCGATGCCGCCCAGGTCGACGAAGGCGCCGTACTCGGTGATGTTCTTGACCACGCCGTGCACGATGGCGCCTTCGGTCAGCGTCTCGAGCAGCTTGGCGCGCTCCTCGCCCATCGAGGCCTCGACCACGGCGCGGCGCGACAGCACGACGTTGTTGCGCTTGCGGTCGAGCTTGATGACCTTGAACTCGAGCGTCTTGCCCTCGAACGGCGTCATGTCCTTGACCGGGCGCGTGTCGAGCAGGCTGCCGGGCAGGAAGGCGCGGATGCCGCTGACGAGCACGGTGAGGCCGCCCTTGACCTTGCCGCTCACGGTGCCGGTGACGAAGTCGCCCGACTCGAGCGCGTTTTCGAGGCTCATCCACGAGGCCAGGCGCTTGGCCTTGTCGCGGCTCAGGATGGTGTCGCCGTAGCCGTTCTCGACGGCGTCGATGGCCACGGCGACGAAGTCGCCGACCTGGACCTCGACCTCGCCCTGGTCGTTCTTGAACTCGTCGATCGGGATGTAGCTCTCGCTCTTCAGGCCGGCGTTGACGACGACATGGTTGAAGTCGATGCGCACGACTTCGGCCGAGATGACCTCGCCGACGCGCATGTCGGCGTTCTTGAGCGATTCCTCGAAGAGGGCGGCAAACGATTCCGCGCCACCGGCGGTGGCGGTTTGAATGGAGGACATGGGTTCCTTGGTGCCCGGGAGGTTGGTTGGGGGTGCAGAGCCGGGCGTGCGTGCAGCGGGTGCTGCGAGGGGGCTGCGGTCGATGAGCCACCGTGCGGCGACGATGCGCCCCGCTTCGCGGGCGGGGGCGTCGTCAGGGACTGCCGGTCAGGCGCACCGACGGATCCGATCCGATCGGGCGCTCACGGTGGGGCCTGTTCGCCCGCCCGGGCCTGGCGCTCGCGCGCCCGCTCGAACGGACTTCGCTCCTGCCACCAGCCCAGCACGCACGACACCGAGGCGTCGATGTCGAGCTGCGAGTTGTCCAGCAAGAGCGCGTCTGCGGCCGGCTTCAGGGGCGCGACGGCGCGTGTGCGATCGCGCTCGTCGCGCGCCTCGAGGTCGGCGCGAAGAGTGTCGATGCTAGACGAAATTCCCTTCGAAATCAATTGCTTATGGCGCCGCACGGCGCGCTCGGCGGCGTTCGCGGTGAGGA
>JAXMEV010000012.1:0-120810 GCA_046348125.1 Rubrivivax sp. | reverse complement strand
CCCAGCGCCCTTTGGCACCCCTGCGCGGGCGCGATTCATAGTTTCACAGGCTCTAACGCCGCAGTACGCCAGCCCCGAGCAACTGCGCGGCGAGCCGATCGGCACGGCCAGCGACGTCTACTCGCTCGGCGTGATGGCCTGTGAGCTGCTGAGCGGCAAGCGGCCGCCGCCCGCGCAGGCCGGCGCGGGCGACGAGGCGCCGGCGGCGAGCACCTTGGCCGCCGAGCCGGCGCGCCGCCGCGCGCTGCGCGGCGACCTCGACGCCATCCTCGCCAAGGCCCTGCGCCGGGCCGTGTCCGAGCGCTACGCCACGGTCGACGCGCTGGCGCAGGACTGGCGCCGCTTCCTCGCCGGCACGCCAGTCGGGGCGCGGCGCGAGGGCGCGCTGGCGCGCGGCTGGCGGCGGCTGCGCCGCCACCGCATCGCACTGGGCATTGCGGCCGCCGTGGCGGCGGCCTTCGTGCTGGCGATCGGCGCCGGCGCCACGGCGCTGGTGGTGGCGGCGCTGCTGGGCGGCATCGCGGCGGCGCTGTGGCAGGCCGCCCCGGGCGCGGTCGCAGGCCGCGCTCGCCCGGCGCGCGGCCGAACAGGCGCAGCGCGATGCGCGGCGCGCGCAGGCCGCGCAGGACTTCGTGCTCGACATCTTCCGCGCCAACAGCACGCAGCAGCGCGACCCGCTGCAGGCGCAGCGCACCAGCGCGCGCGAGCTGCTCGACATCGGCGCCGCGCGCATCGGCGAAGCGCTGAAGGACGCCCCCGAAGCGCAGCTCGAGCTGCGCGGCACGCTCGCCGACATGTACACCCAGCTCGGCCTGCGCGAACGCGCGCGCGAAGTGCACCGCGGCAGCGTCGACCTGGCGCGCGCCGCGTACGGCACCGGCTCGAGCCGCCTGGCCGACGTGCTGCTCGGGTACGCGAGCAGCCTGCACGAGAGTGCCGAGCGCGCGCGCGTGCCGGCACTGCTCGACGAAGCCATGCGTGCGCTCGTGCTGGCCGGCGAGCGCGACTCGTTCCTGGGCAGCGCCGCCCTCGTCGAGCGCGCGCGCCACCTGCGCCACGAGGGGCTGCGCGCCGCGCGCGAGGCGGCCGACGCGGCGCTGGCGCATCTGCTGCAGCACCATCCGCAGCGCGCCACGCTGGTCACGGCGCACTGGCTGGCCGGCATCGCACGCACGACGGCGCGCGACGGCCTCGGTGCCGAGCCGCACATGCGCGCCGCCGTGGACGCGGCACGCCGGCGCGGCGACGCGGCGGCGGCCTGGCTCATCGGCCCGCTGGCCGGTCGCGCCGAGGCGCTTGGGCTGCAGCTGCGCCTGGCCGACGCCGAGGCGGCCTTGCGCGAGTCCGAGGCCCTGGCGCTGCGCACGCACGGCGAGCGCCACCGCGACACGCTGCTCAGCCGCATCAAGCTCGCCAACCTGTGGTTCATGCTCGGCCGTGCCGATGCGGCGCTCGCGCTGCACGACGCCGCGGCCGTGGTGCTCGACGCGCCCGACGCGCGCTGGGGCGAGCCCTTCGTGCGCATGGCGCGGGCGCTGGCGGCGGCGTCGTGGCCGGCGCGCGGCCGGCCCGACCTGGCCGAGCCGGCGCAGCGCGCCGAGGTCGAGGAGCAGCGCACGCTCGCGCCGCGCGCGGCCGCCACGGCGCTGCTCGAGTGCGATTGGGCCCTCACGCTGCTCGGCATGCGCCGGCTCGACGAGGCCGAGGACGCGCTGCAGCAGGCGCGCGCACGCTGGGCCGAGGCGGGCGAGGAAGCGGCGCCGGCCCAGGGCATGTTCGTCCTCGCGGCCGCTGCGCTGGCGCTGGCGCGCGGCCGTGCCGCCGAGGCCTGGGCCGCGGCGACGGGCGTGCGCGCCGCCGCACCGCCCGAGCTTCTGCGGCTCGAGCTCGTGCGCGCGCGTGCCGCGCTCGCGCTCGGCCGCCGCGACGACGCCGGCGCGCTGGCGCGCGGCGTGCTGGCGCGGCTGGAGGAGTTGCCCGAGGGCTGGCGCCCGCTCGCCGAGCTGGCCGACGCGCATTGGCTGCTCGGCCGCGCGCTGATGCAGGCGGGCGACGCCGCCGCTGCCCGATCGGCCTGGGCCGAGGCGCTCGCGCTGCGACGCCGCCACGACGCGCAAGGCAGCGTGTTCGTCGCGGCCCTGGAGCGCGCGCTCGCCAGGCCAGGGCTGGCGCCGACGCCCTGATCGCAGGCCCGCCGGGCGGCAGCGTCGGCGCACGCGGCGTACCCGGTCTGCTCAGCGCCTGCGGACCAGGCGACCCACGCGCAACGCCCGACGCGTGAGCTGGGTCCGGCACGTCCCGCACGTCCGGCGTGTCCAGCGCATCCAGCGTGGCTTGCGTGGCTTGCGTGGCTTGCGTGGCTTGCGTGGCTTGCGTGGCTTGCGTGGCTTGCGTGGCTTGCGTGGCTTGCGTGGCTTGCGTGGCTTGCGTGGCTTGCGTGGCTTGCGTGGCTTGCGTGGCCGTGGCGCCTGCCAGGTGATCCCGGGGCGCGCCGCTGCCGGTCCTGCCGGCGCTTCGCAGCGTTCCTTCTGGCCGGTTCGAGGCGCGGCTTGCGTATGTCGGGGTGAAGGGCCGATGCCATCGGCACCGAGGAGAGCGACCCATGTCCCATGTCATTTGCCCGCGGCCAGCGCGGGCAGGTCGACCGGCGGCGTGCTGGGCCTGCGCTGCGCTGGCGACGGCGCTCGCCTGGCCCGGCGCGGCCCAGGGCCAGACGCAGACGCAGGCGCAGGCGCAGGACGCGGTGCGGCTGGCTTCGGCCCAGGCCGAATACGAGATCGGCCATTACGGCGCGGCCTTCGACCTCTTCGCCGCCCTGGCCGACGACGGCCATTGCGAGGCCGCGCGCGTGGCGCGCGCGATGCTGCGCTACGGCCGCTTGCTCTACGGCATCGCGTTCGACGCCGGCGGCGAGCGCGCCGCGCGCTGGCGCGCGGCCGAAACCTGTGTCGCCATGGCGGCCGCGGCCGCAGCGTCGGCGCGTTGAGCGCCCATCCTTCGCGAGGAGCCCGCACCATGTCCAGGCACCACATGATTGCTTCGCCGTCGCCATCGGGCGAACGGCGTGCGACGCCGGCGTCGCGCCTGCTGCTCGCGGCGGCGCTGGCGTCGATCGTCGTCGGCTTGCTGCTGACCATGACGCTCGGCCGCATCGTGGCCGCGTCGCCCTCGCCGCGACCGGCCCCCGCCCAACTCGTGCCGCCCGCGCAGGCCGCGCGGCCGGCCGCGGCGCCGGGTGATGCCTCGGTGCCCGATGCGGCGCGTGCCCTGGCCGGTCAGGCCGAGCCGCTGCAGGAGCCGGCGCCGACGTTCTGAACGGGTTGCGGCCGACGGCCGCCTGCGCGCGCGCCCGTGCGCGCCGCTGCGGCTGCGGGATAGCGTAAGTCCGGACTGCTGCCGTGCGCGCGCCGCGGCAGCATCGGCGCATGGACCGCAAAGCGCCCATCGTGCTGGTGCACGGCGCCTGGGGCGGCGCCTGGATCTGGCGGCGCGTGCTCGGGCCGCTGCGCGCCGCGGGCCACGAGGTGCACGCCGTCACGCTCACCGGCGACGGCGAGCGCGCGCACCTGCGCCGGCCCGACATCGGCCTGGCCACGCATGCGGCCGATGTCGTCGGCCTGGTCGACGCCGAGGAGCTCCCGCCCTGCGTGCTCGTCGGCCACAGCTACGGCGGCATGGTCGTCACCGCAGCGGCCGAAGCGCTGCTCGCGCGCGCTGCGGGCGGCGTGCCGTGCGCGCTGGCCTACGTCGATGCCGTGGTGCCGCTGGCCGGCGATTCGTGGAGCAGCGGCCACAGCCCGGAGACGGTGGCGCAGCGGCTGGTGCTCGCCGCGGCGCACGACCAGGCGCTGCCGCCGGCCGACCCGGCGATCTTCGGTCTCGAAGGCGCCGACCGCGACTGGCTGCTGCGCCGCCAGGTGCCGCATCCGTTCGGCATGTATCGCGAGCCGTTGCAGTTCCGCGCCGAGCGGCTGGCCGCGCTGCCGCGGCTGTTCGTCGACTGCACCGCGCCGGCGCTGGCCACCATCGACGCGTCGCGCCGGCGCGTGCGCGCCCAGCCCGGCTGGCGCGTCGTCGAGATCGCGACCGGGCACTGCCCGATGGTGAGTCGGCCCGACGAGCTGGTGCGGCATCTGCTGGATTTCGCCGGCGCGTGCTGAGAGCCTGTGACGATATGAATCGAGCCCGCGTAGGGCCCCAGAAAGGGCCCAATCGAGGCGCGAAGCCGAGTCGGGGTGGTGCCCCGTCGAGGCTTCGCAACGACGAGTGGGCCCTTTCTGGGACCCTGGCCGGGGCACCCGAGGGCCGTGGGCGTCGTTGCGCCGCTTACCCGTGTCCCCGACACGGGTTGCGCGCCGCGCCTAGCCCACGGCCCTCGGGTGCCCCGGCGCGGGCGCGATTCATATCTTCACAGGCTCTGAGGCGGGTACCGGCGGCGACCGGCCGCGCTGCCGCGATGGCCGTTCGGGCCGCGCCGGTCCGTATGTGACGCTGCAGCCGCGGCCCGATGCGGCAGTGCCGGCGGCGACGGCAGGGTCGTTGCGCCGCAGGGAGGATCGCATGACGCTCGGCGCGGCCGAGCTTGAAGCGGCTGGCGCCGCTGCTGGACGAAGCGCTCGAACGCGAAGGCGCTGCGCGCGAGGCCTGGCTCGAGCGGCTGGCCGAGGACGATGCCGCGCTCGCGCAGAGCCTGCGCCGCATGCTCGCCGCCGGCGCGTCCGACGCCTGGGCGGCCGTCGTCGATCGCGGGCCGGCGCTCGGCATCGCACGTGCCGCAGACCGCAGCGCCGCGCCTGCCCCGGGCGACTGCGTCGGCCCCTACCGGCGCAGCGGCTGCTCGCACAGGGCGGCATGGGCGACGTGTGGCTCGCCGAGCGCGACGACGGCAGCTCGCACCGATCCGTGGCACTGGCTGCCGGTGCTCGGAAGGCTGCGCCGCGGCGTTCTGGTGCAGCGCTTCGAACGCGAGCGCGCCATCCTCGAGTCGCTGTCGCACCCGCACATCGCACGTCTGTACGACGCCGGCTTCGCCGCGGACGGCCAGCCCTATCTGGCGCTCGAATACGTGCCGGGCGAGCCCATCGACCGCTACGTCGAGGCGCGTCGCCTCGACGCCCGCCGGCTGGTGCTGCTGATGCAGCAGGTGCTGGCGGCGGTGCAGTTCGCGCACGCCAACCTCGTGTGCATCGCGACCTGAAGCCGAGCAACGTGCTGGTGACGCCCGAGGGGCACGCGATGCTGCTCGACTTCGGCATCGCCAAGCTGCTGCAGCCCGAAGACACCAAGGCGTCGCCGAGACCGAGCTGACGCGCCTGGGCGGGCGCGCGCTCACGCCCGACTACGCGGCGCCCGAGCAGGTGCGCAGCGAGCCGGTCAGCATCGCCACCGATGTCTGGGCGCTGGGCGTGCGCTGTACCGGCTGCTGGCCGCGCGCTGCCGTTTCACGGTGCGCACCGCGCCGAACTCGAGCAAGCGATCCTGTGCGCCGAGCCGCTGCGGCCGAGCCAGCACCGCCAGCGGCGTGGCGGCGCGGCTGGCGCGGCACCAGGCCGCCGATCTCGACACCATCGTCGGCAAGGCCTTGCACAAGCTGCCGGCCGAGCGCTATGCGACGGTGGACGCGCTGGCCGAGGATCTGGGGCGCTGGCTGGCCGGCCAGCCGGTGCGCGCAGCCCGACCGGTTCGTCTATCGCCTGCGCAAACTCGTCGCGCGCCACCGGCTGGGCAGCTGACGCCGCCGCCGCCGCGCTGGCGGGCCGTGGCCGTGGCCGTGGCCTCGGCGTTGTGGCAGGCGCGGGCGGCGCGCCAGCAGGCGAGCTGGCGCGCCTTGAGCGCGCCGCGCCCAGCCGTGCAGGACTTCTTGCTCGACATCTTCCGCACCAACAGCCGCGAGCAGCCGATCCGATGCGCGCGCAGCAGACCACGGCGCGCGAGCTGCCGACGCCGGTGTCGGCGCGCATCGACCGCGCGCTGGCCTTGACGCGCCCGAGGCGCGGCTGCAGCTGCTGGGCGCGCTGTCGGATCTCCACCTCGAGGTCGGCCTGAGGCAGCGCGCGGTCGAGCTGGCGCGCCGGCGCGTCGAGCTCGCGCGCGCCGTGCTCGCGCCCGACGACGCACGGCGCGGCCATGCGCTGCTCGGGCTCGCGCGCTTCCTGCACGACGGCATGTACCGCGAGCAAGCGCGTGCCCTGCTGGCCGAGGCGCGCGCCGTGCTCGACGCCGGGCGGCGGCGCGGATGCGTCTCTGCGCGGCCAGCAGGTGCTGGCGCAATGGGTGCGCTTCTACCGCTACGAGCGCGCGCGAGTACATCGCCGGCGCCGACCAGGCGCTGGCCTTCGAGCGCGCCCATCGGCTCGGACCTGTCGCGCCGTGCGCGCGCTGCATGCGGCGGCGGCCACGCACCGTCGCGCCTGGACTACGCGCGCGGCGGAGGCGCGCGTCGCCGCAGGCTACGCCGAGGCACGCCGGCGCGGCGCCGACCGCGCGCTGGCGATCGTGACGATCGGCGCCGACACGGCCGAGGTCTGGCAGTCGATCGGCCGCTTCGCCCAGGCCGAACAGGCCTTGCGCGACGCGATCGCCGGGTCGGCACGCATCAACGGCCCGACAACGGCGTCACGCTGGTCCTGCGCAGCCATCTGGCCCACCTGCTGCTGCAGACCGGACGCAGCTCCGGTGGGGCGCGACGAGCAGCGCGCGATCCGCGCCACGATCGCCGCCGCGGCCGACGAGCGCTACGACGCTTCGTGGCGGCGCAACATCGAATACCTGCTGGCGCGCCATCTGCTCGAGAGCGGAGCGCCCGCGCGGCTGGCCGCGGTGCTCGAGCCGAGCATCGGCCGCTCGCCGACGATCTGCCGCGCTCGGGCGTGCTGGCGCACCGTCTGCGCCAGCTGGCCGAGGCCTACACCGCGCTCGGCCGCCTCGACGAGGCCGATGCGCGTCGACGCGCGCCGAGGCGCTGTGGACGCAATACGCCGACGGCGCCGGCGCGCCCTGGACCCGCCTGAACCTGAGCCATGCGCGGGCGCGCCTGCTGCTGCGCCAGGGGCGGCCCGCCGAGGCGGCCGCCGTGCTCGAAGCGATGCCGGCCGCAAGGCTGCCGGCGGGCGCGCTGGACATCTACGCGCTCAAGCGTGACGTCGCGCTGGCCGAGGCGCGCCTGGCGACGGGCGAGCCGCAGCGGGCGCATGCGCTCGCACAGTCGGCACTGCAGCGTCTGGCAGCCCTGGCGCCGCCAGCGCGTCTGCCGCACCTGGAGTCGCTCGCCTGGCGCGCACTCGGCAAGGCCCAGGCCGCGCTCGGCGAACTCGCCGCGGGGCGCGACAGCCTGCGTCAAGCGCTCGCCATCCGCAGCGCCGAGGACGAGCCCTCGAGTCCCTGGCTGGCGATGCTGCGGGTCGAACTGGCCGAGATGTCCGCAATGCGTACGGTTCGGCGCTGAATGTGTTTATTTCAGGCGCTGTCGGGGCGGCCGATGTCCCCGCGCGATGCGCGTGCACGCGTCTGGCGGACACGGCGCCATGACCACCACCCTCACATCATCACCATGCTGGCGACGACCCGGCCGCTCGGGCGGGCCGTGCGTCGGCCGCGTGGCCCGTCGGATGCTTGGGCCGCCATGGCCGCAGGGTGATCGGCAGCGCCGTGGCACGACCGTTGCATCAGAATCTCGGCGCGGAGCGGATGTCCGCACACCAGACAACCGACCAGGAGATCCGAGATGAGCCTTGCAATTCCCGCATCGCGCCCGGGCGCGCGCCGCCATTGGCTGGCCTCGGCCGTCGCCTCGGCCCTGCTCGCCATGGCCGGCACGGCGCCGACGGCGGCCTTCGCGCAAGGCAAGGGCGAGGAAGATCGCCGTCATCCAGAGCAAGACCGGCGCGCTCGAGGCCTGGCGCCAAGCAGATGATCGTCGGCTTCAACATGGGGCTGGAATACGCCACCGGCGGCCAATGATCGTGGCCGCGCGCGAAGATCGTCGGTGATCGAGAAGGACGACCAGGGCAAGCCTGTGTGCGACGTCGGCAAGGCGGCGCTGGCCGCGGCCAGCCGACGACAAGGTCGACATCGCGGTCGGCGACCGCCAGCCCGGTCGCGCTGGATACCGATGCCAGCCGGTGGCCGACGGAGTACAAGAAGATCCTGCTGGTGGAGCCGGCGAATGGCGACGAGCAGCATCACCGGCGTGCAAGTGGCTCAAGTACAGCGTCCGCGCTGGAAGACGGGCAACAGGAGCGTCAGGAGACGCGCCGCGCAACGCCGCCGCCGCTTCTGATGCACCTAGCCGGGCACTACGTCGTCGCCATCCTTGCCAACGCAACGCCCGGATCTTCACGGCCGCGACGGCGCTGAGTTCGAGCGGCGCCCACCGGCAACGTGATCTTCATCGCGGCGAAGATCTACACCACCAACGCCATGGGACGCGCCAGCAGATCAGCCGCGCGATGGCGGTGGGCACGCGATGCGCACCGAACGGTGAGTTTGAGGCGATGTTCGGCCGGCGCTTCACGAGGAGAAATTGCGACTGCTGGAGTCGACGCCGCCGTGCGGGTCAACAAGTACAGCGAAGGGCAACGGGTGGGCTGGTCGGGGCTGTCCGGATTTCTGTGTGCGCCTCGGAGACTTGTCCACGGCGGCGGTCGGTCGGCGCTTGCGACGAACCGGCCGACCGACGCGCATCGGTGCCGAGCCGTGCGCAGGTCCGTTCGGGTGAACCGGTCGCCGTAGGCGGGGAACTGATTCATCGCCTCACGCCACTCACGCACCGTTCGGTATCCGGTCGTGCGCGATGTTGCACAGCGCCAGCCAGATCAGCTTGGTGGCGGCATCGTCACGCAAGGGAAGTGACCGCGCGTCGTATGATCTTGCGCATGGCTGTGCAAGCTCTCGATGCGCGTTGGTGGTGTAGATGAGCTTGACCAGCCGCGCACCGCCGGCGGGAGGCAAAGAACCGATGACCCGCTCCCAGGCCCGGCGCCAGGCGGCCGCCACGTTGGGGTGGCGCCGGCCCCAGGCGCCGCGCTCGAACTCGGCCAGCGCGGCCTCGGCCGCTTGGGCGAGGAGCGCCGTGTACACCGGGCGCAGGGCCGCGGCCAGTTGCTTGCGGTCCTTCCAGCTGGCGTACTCGAGGCTGGAGCGGATCAGGTGCACGATGCACGTCTGCAGCGTCGTGGCCGGAACACCGCCTCGAGCGCCTCGCCGATGCCCTTGAGCCCATCGGTGACGGCGATCAGGATGTCGCTCACGCCGCGCGTCTTGACGGTCGTTGAAGACCTTCGAGCGGGCAGGGTAACTTGGCGGAACCTCGGTGTTCTCGATCCACAACCCGAGCACGTCGGGCGTGCCGTCGGCCAGCACCCCCAGCGCCAGGTAGATCGCCTTGTTGCGAACCACATCCCTCGTCGCGGATCTTCACGCGCAGCGCGTCGAAGAACACCACCGGATACATCGGCTCGAGCGGCCGGCTCTGCCGCGCCGTGACCTCGGCCATCACCTCGTCGGTGACCGAGCTGATGAACTCGGCCGACACCTCGCAGCCGTAGTGCTCGGCGACGAAGGCCTGGATCTCGCGCACCGTCATGCCGCGCGCGTACATCCACCACCTTGTCGTCGAAGCCCGTGAAGCGCCGCTCGTGCTTGGCGATGAGCAGCGGCTCGAACGTGCCCTCGCGGTCGCGCGGCACCTGCACCCGCACGGGGCCCGTGCCGGTGAGCACCGTCTTGGCGCTGGCGCCGTTGCGGTGGTTGCTGCCGGCCGTCGCGGGCCTGTCGGCACCCGCCGCGTAGCCCAGATGATGGCTCAGCTCCCCGCCCAGAGCGCGCTCGATCAGCGCCTTCTTGAACGCCACAGAGGCCTCCTCGACCTGGCCGGCCGTCATCGTCGTGCCACCCTCGAAGAACTGCTCAACCAGCTCCTTCGGGATCGCGGGGTATCTCGCCAGCGCTTGCAGCGCCGCCTTCGTCGTCTTCCTGCTTGGCATACATGCTCCTTGTCGTCATCATGCTATGCCTCGCACACAGAATTCCGGACAGGCTCGGCAAACCCGAGGCCTTCAACTTCCTGGGGTTCACGTTCATCTGCGGCAAGTCCCGGCGCGGAGCGTTCCTGCTCCATCGCAAGACCAGCACACGCCTGCACATGCACGATGCCATTGCCGACCAGGGCCGCTGGCTCAGGGCGGTGGTGCGCGGCTTCTTCGCCTACCACGCCGTGCCCACGAATTCGAGGGCACTCGGGGCATTCCGCTACCACGTCACCAAGCTCTGGCATCGAGCGCTCCGGCGCCGCAGTCAGAAAGACGGCTTGACCTGGGAGCGGATGGCGAAGCTCGCCGCCGAATGGCTACCTTCTCCGCGTGTCCTTCATCCATGGCCAAACCAGCGCTTCGCCGTCAAACACCCGAGGTAGGAGCCGTATGCCCGAATTGGGCACGTACGGATCTGTGCGGGGGGTGCCCAGCAATGGGCATCCCTACCGCGATCGATGCGCTGCGCGCACCGGCCGGCTTGCCGTGGACAACGCTCACGCGTTGCCCACCGCGCCTGCCTTCGCCCACAAGCTCCACAGCCTCCTACCACCATCTACAACAAGAACCCAAAGCCCGTCGGGGCCAGGTTCTATCGGGGCGGCAACTATTCTGACGCGGGGGGTGATCGGTCAGCGCGGCTTGCTCGGGCCCGATGCACCGGTGCGGCACAACGCCAAGCGCCGGCGCATCAAGACGGTGATGCAGGAGCTGATCTACCGGGCCGGCCGACTGATCGCGACCGGCCGGCGCGTGATCCTCGGGCTGGGCGCCAACGACAAGGCAGCCAAGGCCTTCATCCGCCTGCATGCGCAGTTCGCACCGACGGCATAACGCCACATCGCAGCGGCTGGACTGCCGCGCGAGCCCGCTCATCCAGTACCCGGCCCTGCCGAACACCGTCCACGGCAGCCTGGGCCGTGCCCGCCGACGCTCGAAACCGGCACGATCGGCACGCCAGCACCGCCTGCGGCCCGAAATCCGAGGCCGATCGACCTTCGGCGGCATCGCGGAACGCGCCAAACCAATCAAATCGGGCATGGCAGAGATAAATCGACCGAACAGTATGGCAACCGAGTCGGGATGTTCACGGATTCAGGTCATTGACTACGGCGACCATACGAGGAGCGTGGGGGGCAGAAATCCGGCCCCGCTCCCAGGAGCGGGGGCGCTGCCGGCCCGGCCGCCGGCAGCGCCGGCTCGAAGGCCAGACACGCGCGGCGCAGCCGCAGGCGCCCGCCCGGCGCCGGCCATTGCCCGTGCCGCGCCGCGGGCAGCTCGGCTGCCAGACGCCGCACCAGCGTTTCGGGCACCGGGGCATCGAGCGCGCCGGCCAGCCAGGTGCGCAGCACGTTCACGCGGCGCGCCGCCGACAACGCGCGCCAGGCCGGCAACGACAAGCCCCGTGCATCGGCGCGCACCGCCTGCAGATCGGCGGCGGCGATCTCGGCCAGCAGATCGGCTTCGGCAGCGGCGCGCTGCGCGGCGCGCACGAACGTCGTCTCGGCGTCGGGAAAGGCCTCGAGCAGTGCCGGCCAGACCAGGCGCCGCAGCCGGCCGCGCGCGTAGCGCAACGCCTCGTTGCTGCCGTCTTCGACGCAGCCGAGCCGGTGCCGCCGCAGGTAGGCATCGATCGCTGCCCGCGGCATATCGAGCCAGGGGCGCGCCCAGCTGATGCCCTCGCGCAGAGCCTGCCGCGGCATCGCCGCCAGGCCCGCCGCGCCGCCGCCGCGCAGCGCCTGCAGCAAGAAGGTCTCGGCCTGGTCGCGCCGGTGATGCGCCAGCAGCACCAGGCCGATGCCGTGCGCCCGCGCCATCTGCGCCAGCGCGCGGTAGCGCCCGCGGCGCGCCCAGGCCTCGACGCTGTCGCCCTTGGCCGGCGCGCCCTCGAGCCGCGCCACCGTGCACGGCAATCGCCAGCGGCGGCACTGGCGCTCGACATGCGCCTGCCAGGCGTCGGCCTGCGGCATCAGGCCGTGATGCACGTGCAGCGCGCGCACCTCGATGCCGAGCGCGCCGGCCGCGCGTGCCGTGCAGTGCAGCAGCGCGGTGGAGTCGCGTCCGCCGCTCGTCGCCACGGCCACGGCCATGCGCGGCGGCGCCGCGGCGTCGGCGCAACGGGCCGCGTCGCGCCCGGCCGCCGCCGCGCCCGCTGCCGTGCCGCAGGGTGCGCGTGAACCCGGCGCGCCCGCGTTCATCGCCGCCGGTGCGTGGCCCTTCAGCGCTCCTTGGTGTCGCCGAAGCGCCCGTAGGCGCGCAGCCTTTCGTAGCGGCGCGCCAGCAACTCCTTGGGCTTCAGGTCGGCCGAGTGGCGCAGCGCATCGGCCAGCGCGCGCTTGAGCTGCGCCGCCATCCACGGCATGTCGCGGTGCGCGCCGCCGACGGGCTCGCTCACGATCTTGTCGACCACGCCCAGCGCCTTGAGCCGGTGCGCGGTGATGCCCAGCGCCTCAGCGGCGTCGCTGGCGCGCTCGGCGGTCTTCCACAGGATGCTGGCGCAGCCCTCGGGCGAGATCACCGAGTACACGGCGAACTGCAGCATCAACACCTGGTCGGCCACGCTGATGGCGAGCGCGCCGCCCGAGCCGCCCTCGCCGATGATGGTGGCGACGATCGGCACCTCGAGCTGCGCCATCTCGAAAATGTTGCGCCCGATGGCCTCGCTCTGGCCGCGTTCCTCGGCGCCGATGCCCGGATAGGCACCGGGCGTGTCGACGAAGGTGAACACGGGCAGGCCGAACTTCTCGGCCAGCTTCATCAGCCGCAGCGCCTTGCGGTAGCCCTCGGGCTTGCTCATGCCGAAGTTGCGCTGCGTGCGCTCCTTGGTGTCGCGGCCCTTCTGGTGGCCGAGCACCATGCAGGGCTGGCCGTTGAAGCGCGCCATGCCGCCGACGATCGACAGGTCGTCGGCGAAGTGGCGGTCACCGTGCAGTTCGTGGAAGTCGGTGAAGATCTGCCCGACGTAGTCGAGCGTGTACGGGCGCTGCGGGTGGCGCGCGATCTGCGTCACCTGCCAGGGCGTCAGGCTCGAGTAGATGTCCTGCGTGAGCTGGCGGCTCTTGGCCGACAGGCGTTCGATCTCGTCGGAGATGTCGACCGCGGACTCGTTCTGCACGTAGCGCAGTTCCTCGATCTTCGACTCGAGGTCGGCGATCGGCTGCTCGAATTCGAGAAAGTGACGTTTGGACAATGCCGCGCCTCCAACACGCTGCCGTCGATGCACTGCGGCCTTCCGGTCTGCCGCCGGGCCAGCGGAGCACGGGCCCTGGGCTCAATACTCCACCGGCAGCGGATCGAGGCTGCGCCAAATATACCAAGTGGCCACCGAGCGGAACGGCGCCCATCCTTCACCCAGCTCGCGCGCCTCGGCGCGCGACACCGGCTCGCCGCTGAAGTAGTTGTGGCTGATGCCCCTGAGCAGCCCGATGTCGTCGAGCGGCAGCACGTCGGGGCGCAGCAGGTGGAAGATCAGGAACATCTCGGCCGTCCAGCGGCCGATGCCGCGGATCGCGACCAGTTCCTCGATGATCGCCTCGTCGTCCATCTCGGCCCACTGCCCCACGTGCACGCGGCCGCCGGCGAAGTGGCCGGCGAGGTCGAGCAGGTACTCGCACTTGCGCGCCGACAGCCCGGCAGCGCGCATGCGCTCCGGCTTCAGCGCGGCCACCCGCCCCGGCGCGAGGTGCGTGCTGCGCCCGCCGACCGCGGCGGCGAAGCGGTCCCAGACCGACTGCGCCGCCTTGACCGAGATCTGCTGGCCGACGATCGAGCGCGCCAGCGTCGTGAAGGCGTCGCCGCGGCTGGCCAGGCGCGCCTCGCCGAACTTCGGGATCAGCTTCTTCATCACGCGGTCGCGCCGCGCCAGGTGCCGGCAGGCCTCGTCCCAGTAGTGCGGCGTCGCGTCGATGGGCGCCGTTGCGCCCGCGGCCGACCTGGCCATCGCTCAGGCCCGCACCCAGGTGGTGCCCTGTGCGCCGTCCTTGAGCGCGACGCCCTGGGCGGCGAGCTCGTCGCGGATGCGGTCGGCGAGCGCGAAGTCGCGCGCCTTCTTGGCGGCGGCGCGCGCCGCGATGCGCTCCTCGATGGCCACGGCTTCGAGCGCGGCGCCGGATGCGCCGCGCTGCAGGTACGCGCGCGGGGGCTGCTGCAGCACGCCGAGCACGCCGCCCAGCGCCTTGAGCAGCGCGGCCTCCTCGCGCCGGCCGCGGTTGATTTCGCCCGCCAGCTCGAACAGCACGGCCAGTGCCGCCGGCGTGTTGAAGTCGTCGTCCATGCCGGCCTTGAAGGCGGCGGCGCGCGGCTCGCTCCAGTCGATCGCGTCCAGCGCCGGCACGTCGCCGGCCGCCTCCAGCGCGCCATACAGACGCCTGAGCGCCGTGCGCGCCTCCTCGAGCACCTGGTCGCTGAAGTTGAACGGGCTGCGGTAGTGCGTGCGCAGCATGAAGAAGCGCAGCGCCTCGCCGTCGTACTGCCCGAGGATGTCGGCGATGGTGAAGAAGTTGCCGAGCGACTTCGACATCTTCTCGTTGTCGATGTTCAGGAAGCCGTTGTGCAGCCAGTAGCGCACGAAGCCGGGGCCCTCGGGCCCCTGCGCGCCCTCGCTCTGCGCGATCTCGTTCTCGTGGTGCGGGAACTGCAGGTCCTGGCCGCCGCCGTGGATGTCGAAGGGCTCGCCGAGCAGTGCGCAGCTCATCGCCGAGCACTCGATGTGCCAGCCCGGGCGCCCCTCGCCGAAGCGGCTGGGCCAGCGCGCGTCGGCCGGTTCGTCGGGCTTGGCCGCCTTCCACAGCACGAAGTCGAGCGGATCTTCCTTGTCGCCGGACGCGGCCACGCGCTCGCCGGCACGCAGCTCGTCCAGGCTCTTGCCCGAGAGCCTGCCGTAGGCGGGAAAGCGCCGCACGGCGTAGTTCACGTCGCCGCCCGCGGCGCGGTAGGCCAGGCCCCGCTCCTCGAGCCGGCCGATCAGATCGAGCATCTGCGGCACGTACTCGGTGGCGCGCGGCTCGTGCGTCGGCGCGAGCAGGCCGAGCGCACCCAGGTCGCGATGCATGGCCGCGATCATCTCGTCGGTCAGGGCCCGGATCGCGATGCCGCGCTCGAGCGCACGCTTGATGATCTTGTCGTCGATGTCGGTGATGTTGCGCACGTAGGTGACGCGCCAGCCGCCGGCCAGCAGCCAGCGGTAGATGACGTCGAACGCGAGCATCATGCGCGCGTGCCCGAGGTGGCACAGGTCGTACACCGTGATGCCGCAGACGTACATGCGCACGCGCCCGGGCTCGAGCGGGACGAACTCCTCCAGACGGCGGCTGAGCGTGTTGTGGATGCGTAGCGGCATGCGCGGCGCGATAGGCGGCGTGCCGTCGATCCTCGAGATCCGCGGCACGCAGGGCGTCGGGGCAATGAACACGGCAGTATAGCGGTCGACTCTGGCCGCGCCGCCCGCCTCGGTCGACGCGCTGCCGCAGCGCTTGCACTCGTGCGCCGGCGCGGCGCCTGCCGGCCCGGTGCCGCGCCGCCGCCGGCCGCAGGCGCGGCGCTCTCGTGCACCGACCCGCACACGCGGCCGCCCGGGCCGCTGCGCGAGCCCGTTAGACTGGCGGCCCTGCATCCTCCGGAACCCCTGCCCGTGACCCCCAAGCTCCCGAAGACCCGGCTGCCGGCCGCGCTGGCCGCCGCCGCACTGGCCCTCGCAGCGGCGCTGCCCGCAGCCGCGCAGACCGTCCGCCTGGCCACCAGCGAGGGCGACATCGTCATCGAGCTGGCGCCCGACAAGGCCCCGAAGACCGTCGACAACTTCGTGCAGTACGTCAAGAGCGGGCAGTACGACGGCACGATCTTCCATCGCGTGATCCCGGGCTTCATGATCCAGGGCGGCGGCATGAAGCCCGACCTGAGCGAGAAGCCCACGCGCGCGCCGATCCCGCTCGAGAGCCGCAACGGCCTGAGCAATCTGCGCGGCAGCGTCGCGATGGCGCGCACGATGGTGGCCGACTCGGCCACGGCGCAGTTCTTCATCAACGTCGTCGACAACCCCTTCCTCGACCAGCCCGCCGCGCGCGACGGCAACGGCTACGCGGTGTTCGGCAAGGTCGTCTCCGGCATGGAGGTGGTCGACAAGATCCGCGCCGTGCCGACGCAGACCAAGGGCATGCACCAGAACGTGCCGGTACAGCCGGTGATCATCAAGCACGCCACAGTGGAGAAGTGACATGACCAGGACCGTGCAGCTCGACACCAGCAAGGGCACGCTGCGCATCGAGCTCGACGAGGCCGCCGCCCCGGCCTCGGTGGCCAACTTCCTCGCCTACGTCGGCAAGGGCCACTACGACGGCACGGTGTTCCACCGCGTCATCAAGGGCTTCATGGTGCAGGGCGGCGGCTTCGAGCCCGGCATGAAGCAAAAGCCCACCGCGGCGCCGATCCGCAACGAGGCCAACAACGGCCTGAAGAACCGGCGCTACACGCTGGCCATGGCGCGCACCGGCGACCCGCACTCGGCGACCGCCCAGTTCTTCGTCAACACCGTCGACAACGGCTTCCTCGACTTCCGCTCCGAGTCGCCGCAGGGCTGGGGCTACGCGGTGTTCGGCCGCGTCGTCGCCGGCACCGAGGTCGTCGACGCCATCGAGGGCGTGGCCACCGGCCGCAAGGGCATGCACGACGATGTGCCGCTGGAGGACGTGCGCATCGAGCGCGCCTTCGAAGTGCAGTGATCGTGCCGGCGCTGCCGGGCTTCTTCGCGTTCGACGCGCCGCCGGCCTGGCGCGCGCTCGATTTCATCTCCGACCTGCATCTGTCCGAAGCGCTGCCGCGCACCTTCGAGGCCCTCGAGCGCCACCTGCTGCGCACACCGGCCGACGCCGTCTTCATCCTCGGCGACCTGTTCGAGCTCTGGGTCGGCGACGACGCGCGCACGGAGGGCTTCGCGGCGCGCTGCGCCGCCGTGCTGGCCGAGGCCGCGCACCGGCGCACGCTGGCCTTCATGGCCGGCAACCGCGACTTCCTGCTCGGCGAGGCAATGCGGCGCGCCTCGGGTCTCGTCGGCCTGCCCGACCCGACCTTGCTCGTCGCCTTCGGACGGCGCGTCGTGCTCACGCACGGCGACGCGCTGTGCCTGGCCGACCGCGACTACCAGGCGTTCCGGCGCCAGGTGCGCTCGCCGCCCTGGCAGGCCGAGTTCCTCGCCCGGCCGCTCACCCAGCGACTCGAGATCGCGCGCGCGCTCAGGCGGGCAAGCGCCGAGCGGCCGCGCTTCGACGGCGACCCGGCGCTCGACGTCGACGCCGCCGAGGCGCTGCACTGGCTGCGCGCCCAGGGTGCCGGCGCGATGGTGCACGGCCACACGCACCGGCCCGGCAGCCACGAGCTCGCGCCCGGAGTGCAGCGCCACGTGCTCTCCGACTGGGACCTCGACGCTGCGCCGGTGCCGCGCGCCGAGGTGCTGCGCCTCACGGCCGCCGGCTTCGAGCGCATGGCGCCGCTCGCGCCCTGAACATGCTCGCGCGCTGGTGGCGCGGCTGGCAGGAGCGGCGCGACGACGCCGCGGCGGCCCGGCGCGCGATACCCGATGACCTGTGGCGCCGCACGCTCGTGCGCTACCCCTTCCTGCGGCGGCGCAATCCCGCCGACGAGGCCGCGCTGCGGCGCCTCGCCAGCCTCTTCCTCGACCGCAAGGAGTTCCACGCCGCCGGTGGTCTGCGCCTGGGCAACGCGATGGCGGTGGCGATCGCCGCGCAGGCGGTGCTGCCGGTTCTGCGCCTGGGCCTGGCGCGCTACGACGGCTTCGTCGGCATCGTCGTGCACCCGGACCAGGTGGTGGCCCGGCGCGAAGTCGCCGACGACGACGGCCTCGTGCACGAATACGACGAGGTCCTCTCGGGCGAGGCCATGTCGGGCGGCCCGCTCATGCTGTCGTGGCGCGACGTGCGCGGCGCAGGCCGCAGCGCCGCCGAGGGCTACAACGTCGTCATCCACGAATTCGCGCATGTGCTCGACCTGGCCGACGGCGCCGCCGACGGCGTGCCGCTGCTGCCGCCGGGGCTGGCGCGCAAGGAATGGCTCGCGGTGCTCGAGCCCGACTACGAGCGCTTTTGTGCGCGCACCGAGCGCGGCGAGGACACCGCGCTCGACCCCTACGGCGCGAGCGCCGTGGACGAGTTCTTCGCCGTGGCGAGCGAGGCCTTCTTCGTCGCGCCGCAGGCGATGCGCGCCGAGCACGCGGCGCTGTACGCGCTGTTCGTGCGCTTCTACGGCCAGGATCCGGAGAACGAGACGGCCCCGCAACGGGGCCGCTGAAGCGCCGCCGCTCAGCCCGGCGTCGTCTCGGCCTTGGGCTTGTCGCTCTTCTTGACGGGCTGGATGTCGAGCAGGACCTCGCCCTTGTCGTCGAGGTCGACCGTCAGGCGGCCGCCGTCGACCAGGCGACCGAACAGCAGCTCGTCGGCCAGCGCGCGGCGGATCACGTCCTGGATCAGGCGCTGCATCGGGCGCGCGCCCATCAGCGGATCGAAGCCCTTCTTGGCCAGATGCCGGCGCAGCGCATCGGTGAAGGTGACCTCGACTTTCTTCTCCGCGAGCTGACCCTCGAGCTGCAGCAGGAACTTGTCGACCACGCGCAGGATGATCTCCTCGTCGAGCGCGCGGAAGCTCACGGTGGCGTCGAGCCGGTTGCGGAACTCGGGCGTGAACAGGCGCTTGATGTCGGCCATCTCGTCGCCCTGCTCGCGCTTGGAGGTGAAGCCGATGGTGGCCTTGTTCATCGTCTCGGCGCCCGCGTTGGTGGTCATGATGATGATCACGTTGCGGAAGTCGGCCTTGCGCCCGTTGTTGTCGGTCAGCGTGCCGTGGTCCATCACCTGCAGCAGCACGTTGAAGACGTCGGGGTGCGCCTTCTCGATCTCGTCCATCAGCAGCACGGCGTGCGGCTTCTTGCTGATGGCCTCGGTCAGCAGGCCGCCCTGGTCGAAGCCGACGTAGCCCGGCGGCGCGCCGATGAGCCGGCTCACCGCGTGGCGCTCCATGTACTCGCTCATGTCGAAGCGGATGAGGTCGATGCCGAGGATGTAGGCCAGTTGCTTGGCGACCTCGGTCTTGCCCACGCCGGTGGGACCGCTGAAGAGGAAGCTGCCGATCGGCTTGTCGGGCTTGCCCAGGCCCGAGCGCGCCATCTTGATGGCGGCGGCCAGCGCGTCGATGGCCGGATCCTGGCCGAAGACGACGCTCTTCAAGTCGCGTTCGAGCGTGCGCAGCTTGTCGCGGTCGTCGCTCGAGACGCTGGCCGGCGGGATGCGCGCGATCTTGGCCACGATCTCCTCGACCTCGTTGCGCGTGATGGTCTTCTTGCGCTTGGTCGTCGGCAGGATGCGCTGCGCGGCGCCGGCCTCGTCGATGACGTCGATCGCCTTGTCGGGCAGGTGGCGGTCGTTGATGTACTTGGCCGAGAGCTCGGCCGCCGCCTGCAGCGCACCGAGGGCGTACTTCACTTGGTGGTGTTCCTCGAAGCGGCTCTTCAGGCCCTTGAGGATCTCCACCGTCTGCTCGACCGAGGGCTCGACCACGTCGACCTTCTGGAAGCGCCGCGACAGCGCCGCGTCCTTCTCGAAGATGCCGCGGTACTCGGTGAAGGTGGTCGCGCCGATGCACTTGAGCTGGCCGCTGCCGAGCGCGGGCTTGAGCAGATTGCTCGCGTCGAGCGTGCCGCCGCTGGCCGCGCCGGCGCCGATCAGGGTGTGGATCTCGTCGATGAAGAGGATGGCGTGCGGCTGGTCCTTGAGCTGCTTGAGCACGCCCTTGAGGCGCTGCTCGAAGTCGCCGCGGTACTTGGTGCCGGCCAGCAGCGCGCCCATGTCGAGCGTGTAGACGGTGGCGCCGGCCAGCACCTCGGGCACGTCCTTCTCGGTGATGCGCCAGGCCAGGCCCTCGGCGATCGCGGTCTTGCCGACGCCGGCCTCGCCCACCAGCAGCGGGTTGTTCTTGCGCCGGCGGCACAGCACCTGGATCACGCGCTCGACCTCGTGCTCGCGACCGATCAGCGGATCGATCTTGCCCTCGCGCGCGAGCTGGTTCAGGTTCTGCGTGAACTGGTCGAGCGGAGAGCCCTTGCCGTCGGCGGCCGGCTCCTCCTTCTCGCTGCTTTCGCTGCCGCTGCCCTCGCTGCCCTTGTGCGGCTCGGGCGGATCGCTCTTCTTGATGCCGTGCGCGATGTAGTTCACCACGTCCAGCCGCGTCACGCCTTGCTGGTGCAGGTAGTAGACCGCATGCGAGTCCTTCTCGCCGAAGATCGCCACCAGCACGTTGGCGCCGGTGACCTCCTTCTTGCCCGAGCCGGTGCTCTGCACGTGCATGATGGCGCGCTGGATCACGCGCTGGAAGCCCAGCGTGGGCTGCGTGTCGACCTCGTCGGAGCCGCCCACCGTGGGCGTGTTCTCCTTGATGAAGGTGACCAGGCTCTTGCGCAGGTCGTCGATGTTGGCGGCACAGGCGCGCAGCACCTCGGCCGCCGAGGGGTTGTCGAGCAGCGCCATCAGCAGGTGCTCGACGGTGATGAATTCGTGTCGCTGCTGGCGCGCTTCGACGAACGCCATGTGCAGACTGACCTCGAGTTCCTGGGCAATCATGCGGCCTCCATAATGCACTGCAGCGGGTGGCCGTCGCGGCGCGCGGCGGTCGACACCAGCTCGACCTTCGTCGCGGCGATGTCCTTGGGGTAGATGCCGCACACCCCACGGCCCTCGTGGTGGATCTTCAGCATGATCTGCGTCGCGGTGTCGATGTCGCGCTGGAAGTACTGCTGCAGAACCATGACGACGAACTCCATCGGCGTGTAGTCGTCGTTGAGCATCACCACCTGGTACAGCGATGGCGGCCGCGTGCGCGCCACCCGCCTTTCCGCCACGACCGCGCCCGCGCTGCCGTCGCGCCGCGGCCTGACGGCAGGAGGCTTGCGCGGCGGTGGCGGCGGCGACTCGTCGGCCATGATTCATTCTATCGAGTTGCCCTGCGGCTGCACGGAACCCCTGCACGGTCGGTGCTGGCGCGCGAAGCGCGCGACGGCCCCTGGAGCGCTCGCGAAGATCGGGACTCTGCCGTGTCGTCGTGGATGCCACGAGATCGGCGTTTCGGCGGCTCGATGCCAGTCCGCCCGGCAGACGCACCGCGCTCCCCGCAGCCGCCCATCGTCGCCTTCCCGCTATATTCCGGCGCGACGGACGGGTGCGGGCGCGCAACCCAAGCCGGGCACGCGGTGTCCGTGCACCGCCTCGAACAAGGGCTTCGATCCATGGCCGCCGCGAACCTGAAATTCGACATGCATGTGATCGGGTCGCAGTACCGCTCCTGGTCGGCGCTGCGAGACGAGGTCCGCTGCCTGGAGGCAGCGGGAATCGGGACCGTCTGGCTTGGGGACGGGTACGCCGACCCGCCGCATCCCGTCGTACTGGAAGCCTGGACCGCCCTGGCTGCCCTCGCCACGCAGACCACGCGGGTTCGGCTTGGCACGATGGTGAGCGACCTGGCGTTGCGGCACCCCGCCATGCTGGCCAAGCAGGCGGCGACCGTCGACTGCCTGTGCGCAGGGCGCCTCGATCTCGGCGTCGGTTCAGGAGGCTACCAGCAGCAGAGCGAGGCCGACTGGCTGGGCCTGCCGATGTTGACACCCGGCGGCCGCGTCGATCGCCTGCGCGAAGCCGTGGAAGTGATCGATGAGTTGCTGCGCGGCCGACAGCTCAGCCATCACGGCGCGCATTACCGGCTGAAGCAGGCCCCCTTGACGCCGTTGCCCGTGCAGCAGCCGCGACCGCCCCTGTGCATCGCAGCCGACGGCAAGAGGGCGTTGCAGCTCGTCGCCGAGCGGGCCGAGGTCTGGATCACCGGGGCCTGGGGAGAGACCACCGACCTGGCGCTCCAATCGGTCCGCGAGCGCAAGTGCCTGCTCGACGCATACTGCAACGCCCTCAACCGCGATCCGGCGACGGTCGAATGCGCCTGCCTGATCGGGTGGGACAAGCCCGAAGTCCCCTTTGCCTCCGCCGCGGCCTTCGACGATGTAGTCGGCCGGTATCGGGAGGCCGGGGTGCAACGGTTCGTGTTCCTTGCCGGGAGCCCGGAGATGCCCGATCCCTTCGGCAGCTGGGTTGCCTCCGGGGCGTGGGCAAGCCGCGACGCGCTCGACGCCTTCGCGGCCCAGGCGATGGCGGATCTGCGTCGCTCCGACAGTGGGCGCGCAGCCGTCGGCCCTCCTGGCGGCGGCCAGGCAGCCATGCTTCCCGGCGGCCCATGAATCGTCTCGCGACGACTCTCGTCGGCCGCCGCGCCGATCCACGCGCCGCGCGGGGCCGAACTCACCGATGAGCGCGCACCGGCGGGACGCGCGCGGCGCTCGCGCCGGCCACGCACGAATGGCTCGCGTGGTTCGGCACCCAACGATCGCTGCAGGCGAACGAACCGCCAGCCACCGGGCCCACGGGGGCGGTTGCCGTCGGTCGTCGACCTGGCGCGGGCGTCAAGCGACGCGCCGGGACGGCGTCACATGTGCTCGATCATCACCTGCCCGAAGCCCGAGCAGGACACCTGCGTCGCGCCGGGCATCAGGCGTGCGAAGTCGTACGTGACCTTCTTGCTCTGGATGGCGCGCTGCATGGCGGCGATCACCAGGTCGGCGGCCTCGGTCCAGCCCATGTGGCGCAGCATCATCTCGGCCGAGAGGATCTCGGAGCCCGGGTTGACGTAGTCCTTGCCGGCGTACTTGGGGGCGGTGCCGTGGGTGGCCTCGAACATCGCCACCGAGTCCGACAGGTTGGCGCCCGGCGCGATGCCGATGCCGCCCACCTGCGCGGCCAGGGCGTCGGAGATGTAGTCGCCGTTCAGGTTGAGCGTGGCGATCACCGAGTACTCGGCCGGGCGCAGCAGGATCTGCTGCAAGAAGGCGTCGGCGATCGCATCCTTGACGACGATCTCCTTGCCCGTCTTGGGGCTCTTGAAGCTGCACCAGGGGCCGCCGTCGATCTCGACGGCGCCGAACTCGCGCTTGGCCAGCGCGTAGCCCCAGTCGCGGAAGCCGCCCTCGGTGAACTTCATGATGTTGCCCTTGTGCACGAGCGTGACGCTGGGCTTGTCGTTGTCGACGGCGTACTGGATGGCCTTGCGCACCAGGCGCTCGGTGCCATCGATCGAGACCGGCTTGATGCCGATGCCCGAGGTCTCGGGGAAACGGATCTTCTTGACGCCCATCTCCTTGACGAGGAAGTCGATCACCTTGCGCGCCTTGTCGGTCTTGGCTTCCCACTCGATGCCGGCGTAGATGTCCTCCGAGTTCTCGCGGAAGATCACCATGTTGGTCTTCTCCGGTTCCTTCACCGGGCTGGGCACGCCCTTGAAGTACTGGATCGGGCGCAGGCAGACGTAGAGGTCGAGCTCCTGGCGCAGCGCGACGTTGAGCGAGCGGATGCCGCCGCCCACCGGCGTCGTGAGCGGACCCTTGATCGAGACCACGTACTCGCGCACCGCGGCCAGCGTCTCCTCGGGCAGCCAGACGTCGGGGCCGTACACGCGCGTGCTCTTCTCGCCGGCGTAGACCTCCATCCAGTGGATCCTGCGCTTGCCGGCGTAGCTCTTGGCGACGGCGGCGTCCACCACCTTGATCATCACCGGCGTGATGTCCAGACCCGTGCCGTCGCCTTCGATGTAGGGAATGATGGGCTGGTCGGGCACGTTGAGCGAGCAGTCCGCGTTGACGGTGATCTTCTGCCCGCCGGCGGGCACCTTGATGTGCTGGTACATGGCGCGTGTCTCCGCGCCGCCCGGGGTGGCGGCGAGTCGTGTCGAGTGAAAGCGCGAATTCTATGCGAGGGCCTGTCAACCGCCTGACGCATCGGGCCGTTTGCGGAGGGCCTCCCGGATGGAGGGGGGTCGAATCGAAACTTTCGAAAGGTATACCGAGATGAGCAAGATCCTCGCCGCCCTGATCGCCGCCGCTTTCGCCGCCGGCGCCGCCGTTGCAGCGGACGCCCCGAAGAAGGACGCAGCCAAGGCCAGCGCCGAAGCCGCGTCCGGCGCGAAGGCCGACGCCAAGGCCGACGCCAAGGCCGACAAGAAGGCCGACAAGAAGGCCGACAAGAAGGAAGAGGCCAAGAAGTAATCCCGCACCGCATGCGGCGCCGGCAACGGCGTCAGGCGGAGGCCCGGCCGAGCGCCGGGCTTTCTCTTTGCGGAAAGACCAGCGAGGCGAAGGGCGTCGTTCGGCCCGCTGTCGGCGCGAACTCGAGAGGGGCGAAGGGCGCTCGCGAGCCCCTTGCCCGCCTCTCGGCAGGCGGCCGGCGCGACAGCCCGGCCGTTGGGGATCCTCACCCTGGCAGGCAATAGGCCAGCAGCTTCGCCCAGATCCCGTGGCCGAGCGCAAACAGTGCGGCTGCCGCCAGCAGCGCGCCCGCCGCGCGCACGGCCAAGCGCTCGGCCGTCGTCGCCCCGCTGCGACCCAGGCGCTGCCAGATCCACGGCGCGAGCAAGAGCCCGCCGGCCGATGCCACGGCGAACGCGGCCATCGCCGCCGCGCCGGCCGCAGCCCTCTGCGTCAGCGAGGCCACCAGCAGCGCCGACTGCAGCAGGCCGCAGGGCCAGGCCAGCCACAGGCCGCCGGCGAGCGCGGCGCGTGCCGGCGCGTGCCAGCGCCGCCGGCTCGCGCCGACGGGCACCGGCACGCGCCCGAGGCGCGCCATCCACGCCGGTTGGCGTCCGGCCCACAGCAGCCACAGCCCGAGCGCGAGTGCAGCCATGTGCACCAGCGTCCACAGCGGGCGCAGCGCGGGCGCCCATTGCGCGAGCGCGGCCAGCGCGCCCACGCTCGACGCAGCAACGGCGCCGCCGGCCGCATAGCTGGCCACGCGCGCGAGCTGGAAGTTCAGCGTCGCGGCGAACCCGCTGCCGCGTCCGACCGCGGCCGCACAGGCCGCCCCGCACATGGCCGCACAGTGCGGGCTGCCGGCCAGTCCGAGCAGCGCTGCGCTGCCGACAAGCGCTGCGTCCACGCTGCGGCGACGTTCAGATGATGCGCGAGAACTTCTCGCGCACCTGATCGGCCTGCAGGTAGCGGTCGAAGGTCATCGCGACGGCACGCACGAAGTACCAGCCGGTGGGCGTGACCTGGAACGACTGCGCGCCGATCTCGACCAGGCCCATCTCCTCGAGCGCGCGCAGCCGCTGCAGCTCGTTCGCGAACACCTCCTCGAAGCGCACGAGGTAGGCGAGCTCGAACGATTCGTACTCGACCCGCCCCTGGCACATGACGGCCATGATGACGGCGCGTCGCAGCAGGTCGTCGCGCGTCAGCGCCAGGCCGCGCACGATCGGGAACTCGCCCTGCGCGAGCGCGTCGTGGTACTCGGGAATCGTCTTCGCGTTCTGGCTGTAGGTGGCGCCGACACGGCCGATCGACGAGACGCCCAGGCCGATCATGTCGCAGTCGGGCTGCGTCGTGTAGCCCTGGAAGTTGCGGTGCAGCCGACCCTCGCGCTTGGCCACGGCCAGCGCGTCGTCGGGCAGCGCGAAGTGGTCCATGCCGATATAGGTGTAGCCGCTGCCCATGAAGCCGCCGAGGCCGCTGCGCAGCATCTTGATGCGCTGCTCGGCGCTCGGCAGATCGGCCGCGGCGATGCGCCGCTGCGGCTTGAAGCGATGCGGCAGGTGCGCATAGGCATACATCGCGATGCGGTGCGGATGCAGCTCGGCGATCTGCGCCACGGTGCGCGCGAACGACTCGGGCGTCTGCCTGGGCAGGCCGTAGATGAGGTCGGTGTTGATCGACTGGAAACCGAGCTCGCGCGCGGCGACGATGAGGTCGCGCACGCTCTCGTAGCTCTGCAGGCGGTGCACGGCGAGCTGCACGTCGCGGTCGAAGTCCTGCACGCCGAAGCTGATGCGGTTGAAGCCCAGACGCGCCAGATGGGCAAGCCGCGCGGCGTTCGCCGTGCGCGGATCGACCTCGATCGAGATCTCGGCATTGGCCGTCAGGCGGAAGGCATGGCTCACCATGTCCATCACGCGCGTGAGCTCGTCGTCGGAGAGGAAGGTGGGCGAGCCGCCGCCGAAATGCAGCTGCGAGACCGGCTGGCCGCGCCCGAGCGCGGCCGCGTGCAGGCCGACCTCGCGCTCGAGGTCGTCGAGGTAGGCGCGCGCGCGCTCGTGGTGCTTGGTGATGACCTTGTTGCAGGCGCAGTAATAGCAGACCTGCTCGCAGAACGGGATGTGCACGTACAGCGACAGCGGCGCCGCGCCGCCGGCGGTGGAGCCGCTGGCGCGGTGCTCGAGCGCCTGGCCGTAGGCGGCCGCGCCGAACGCCTCGACGAAGCGGTCGGCCGTCGGGTACGAGGTGTAGCGCGGGCCCGGTACGTCGAGGCGACGCAGCAGCGCATCGGAGAGCTCTGGCGCGTCGGCCGCCAGCATCGTCGCGTTCATCGCGGCACTCTATGCCGAGCGCAGCCGGCACGTGCTTGACGTGGCTCAAGCCGGCGCAGGCAACGGGGGAATGTGTTACCGTGCGCCGCGCCCGGCACCACCCGCCTGCGCGCTGCACCGACCGCCCCGCACCGGAGCCGATGAACGCCCCCCTGCCCCCGCTGCGCATCGAGCCGTTCAAGGTTGCGTGCTCCAACTGCAACCTGCGCGAGCTGTGCCTGCCGGTGGGCATGTCCAACGAACAGCTCGAGCGTCTCGACCTGCTGGTCGGCATCCGCCGCAGCGTGCCGCGCGCCGAACCGCTGTTCCACGCCGGCGAGGTCTTCGGCGCGCTGTACGCGGTGCGCACGGGCTTCTTCAAGACCTGCGTGGCCTCGGAGGACGGGCGCGAGCAGGTGACGGGTTTCCAGATGGCCGGCGAGCTGCTCGGCCTCGACGGCATCGGCACCGATCGCCACACCTGCGACGCGATCGCGCTGGAAGACTCTCAGGTCTGCGTCATCCCCTACCATCAGCTCGCGGACCTGTCGCGCGAGCTGTCGGACCTGCAGCGCCAGTTCCACAAGATCATGAGCCGCGAGATCGTGCGCGACCACGGCGTGATGCTGCTTTTGGGCAGCATGCGGGCGGAGGAACGCATGGCCGCGTTCCTGCTCAACCTGACGCAGCGGCTGCGCGCGCGCGGCTTCTCGGCCAGCGAACTCGTGCTGCGCATGACGCGCGAGGAGATCGGCAGCTACCTCGGTCTCAAGCTCGAGACCGTGAGCCGGGCATTCTCCAAGTTCCAGGACGACGGCATCCTCGAAGTGCGCCAGCGCCAGATCCGCGTGCTCGACGCGTCGGCGCTGCAAAAGCTCGTCAACGGCGCAAACGGCTGAGGCCGCTGCCCTCAGCGCTGCGGCGTGGCCGCCTGATTGCGCACCTGCATGGCCGGCCGGACGGCGGTCGAAGCGTCCTGCTTCGCCTCGATCACCGGGTCGGGGTGCGTGAGTGCGATCACCAGCGTCGCGAACGAGGCCACGACGACCGCGATCGGCCCGCCCAGCACGAGCCACAGCATGCGCACGCGCCACCAGGGCAGTTCGGGCGGGTTCGGCAGCGGATCGGACATCACGGCTTCCTCGAAGCGTTGCGGCAGCGCGCTCAGCGCGGCACCAAGAAAGTGGACTGCTCCACCACCTGCGCCGGCGCAGCCGGCGCGCCGTCGGCGGCGCAATGGACCGTGAACGCGACGCGGTGCGAGCCGGGGCCGAGAGCCGCCGCCGCGCGTGGCGGCACGCGCAGCGCGACCGGCAGCCAGATCGCCTGCGCCGGCCCGACCGCGGCCGGGCCACGCAGCTCGACCGCGATGCCCTCGATGCCCGCGGCGTCGACGCCGCAGCGCTGCACCCGTTCGGTGGCGTTCATGATCTGCAGCCGGTAGACGTTCTCGACCCAGCCGTCTTCGACGACGCGCGCGAGCGTGCCGCGGTCGCGCACCACGTCCAGCCGGAACGGCTGACGCAGCGCCAGGCCGGCAACGATGCCGGCCAGGATGACGAGCAGGATCGTCCCGTAGACGAGGACGCGCGCACGCAGCACGCGGCGCCAGCGCTGGCCGCGGCCGAGGTGCTGCGCCAGGCCGTTCTCGGTGTCGTAGCGGATGAGACCGGGCGCGTAGCCCAGCTTGTCCATCATGCCGTTGCACACGTCGATGCAGGCGGTGCAGGCGATGCACTCGTACTGCAGGCCCCGGCGGATGTCGATGCCGGTCGGGCAGACGAGCACGCACAGACGGCAATCGACGCAGTCGCCCAGCGCCGCCGGCTTGTCGCCGCCGCGGCCGCGCGCGCCGCGCGGCTCGCCGCGTTCGGCGTCGTAGGTGATGATCAAGGTGTCCTTGTCGAACATCGCGCTCTGGAAGCGCGCATAAGGACACATGTACTTGCAGACCTGCTCGCGCATCCAGCCGGCGTTGCCGTAGGTGGCGAAGCCGTAGAACAGGGTCCAGAAGGTCTCCCAGGGCCCGAGACCGAAGTGCAGTGCCGATTGCGCGAGCGAGCGGATCGGCGTGAAGTAGCCGACGAAGCTGAAGCCGGTCCACAGTCCGATCGCGATCCAGGCCAGGTGCTTGCCGCCCTTGCGCAGCCACTTCTCGGCCGTCCAGGGCGCGGCGTCCAGCCGCATGCGCGCGGCGCGCTCGCCCTCGAGCTTGCGCTCGATCCACATGAAGATTTCGGTATAGACGGTCTGCGGGCAGGCATAGCCGCACCACAGCCGGCCGCCCACCGCGGTGAACAGGAACAGCGCATAGGCCGAGACGATCAGCAGCCCGGTCAGGAAGATGAAGTCCTGCGGGTACAGCACGAGGCCGAAGAGGTAGAAGCGGCGCGCCACGATGTCGAACAGCACGGCTTGCCGGCCGTGCCATTCGAGCCAGGGCAAGCCGTAGAACACGAGCTGCGTCGCCCACACCATCGTCCAGCGCCAGCCGGCGAACCAGCCGGTCACGGCGCGCGGGTAGATCTTGCGCTGCTTCTGGTACAGCGAGACGATGCCGGCGCGTTCCTCGGGCGCGGCGCGGCGCGAGGCGGCCGTCATGTCGCGGGCCGCACGCCGCGACGCGAGCTCGCGTGTGCGCGGCTCACTTGGCGGCGACGCGCGCAGGCTGCGCAAGCCCCCAGACGTACGCGGCCAACACCTGCACCTGCTCGGGCGTGAGCAGCCGGCCCTGCGGGGGCATCACGTTGGTGCGGCCGTTGACGATCTGGGTGACGATCGCCTGCTCACCCCAGCCGTGCAGCCAGTACTTGTCGGTCAGGTTGGGCGCGCCCACGGCCTTGTTGCCCTTGCCGTCCGCACCGTGGCAGGCCACGCAGGCGGCGAACTTGGGCTTGCCGAGCTGTGCCGCCAATTCGTTGTGCGGGCTGCCCGACAGGCTGAGCACGTAGTTCGCGAGGTTCTTGACGTCCTCGGCATTGCCGACCGCGGCGCCCATCGGCGGCATGATGCCGGTGCGCCCGTCGACGATGACGGCGGCGATCTGCTCGGGCGTCTCGGTCGCCAGCCGCGCCGCGGGCGGCTGCGTGAGGTCGGGGAAGCCCTTGCTGCCGCGCGCGTCCGAGCCGTGGCATTGCGCGCAGTTGTTGAGGAACAGGCGCTGGCCGATCTCCATCGCCTTCGGATCCGCCACCAGCTGCTGCGCCGACATGCCCTTGAACCGCGCGTACACCGGGGCCATGTCCTGGCGCAGGCGTTCGCGCTCGGTCTCGTACTGACCGTGGCTGGTCCAGCCCAGCGTGCCGGCGAACGAGCCCAGGCCCGGGTAGAGCAGGAGGTAGACGGCCGAGAACAGGATCGTGCCGACGAACAGCCACATCCACCAGCGCGGCAGCGGGTTGTTCAGTTCGCGGATGTCGACGTCCCAGACATGGCCGGTGGTGTCGTCGCCCGCCTGGACCTTGCTGCGGCTGGCCAGCAGCAGCAGGGCCAGGCAGGCCAGCAGGCCCGCCACCGTGACGACGGTGACGTAGACCGCCCAGCCGCTGTTCACGAAATCACTCACCTCGACCTCCCGCGTTGCCGCCGCCTTCCTCTGCCGCTTCTTCCTGGAACGGCAGCATCGCCGCCGCCTCGTGCTCGCGCAGCCGGCGCCGGCTCCAGGTGTGCACGACCAGACCGAGGAACAGGACCAGGCTCACCAGCGTGACGACGCTGCGCAGATCGTTCAGATCCATTCCCATTGCCCCCGCCCTTACTTGCGCGCGGTGCCGAGCACCTGCAGATAGGCGACCAGCGCGTCCAGCTCGGTCTGGCCCTTCACCGCTTCGGCCGCCTTGGCGATCTCGTCGTCGCTGTAGGGCACGCCGACGCGGCGCAGCGCACGCATGCGCGGCGCCATGTCCTGCGCATCGACCTGCGCCTCGGCCAGCCAGGGGTAGGCCGGCATGTTCGACTCGGGCACCAGGTCACGCGGGTTGTGCAGGTGCGCGCGATGCCATTCGTCGCTGTACTTGCCGCCCACACGGTGCAGGTCGGGCCCGGTGCGCTTGCTGCCCCACTGGAACGGGTGGTCGTAGACGAACTCGCCGGCCGTCGAGATCGGGCCGTAGCGCAGCACCTCGGAATAGAAGGTGCGCACCATCTGCGAGTGGCAGTTGTAGCAGCCCTCGCGGATGTAGACGTCGCGCCCGGCGAGCTGCAGCGCGGTGTAGGGCGCGAGCCCCTTCACCGGCAGCGTCGTCGAGCGCTGGAAGAACAGGGGGACGATCTCGACCAGCCCGCCCACCGCGACGGTGAGCAAGATGAGCACGATCATCAGGAAGTTGCTGGTCTCGACCTTCTCGTGACCGCTCGGGGCGTGCGCTGCCATCTTTCGGACTCCTCTGGCGCCGGCCGGTTCAGGCGTGCGCCGGCGCGACACGCGGGATCGGCGCCGCGACCGCCTTGCCGCCGCGCACGGTCATGATCACGTTCCAGCTCATCAACAGCATGCCGCTCAGATAGAGCAGCCCGCCGAGCAGGCGGATCACGTAGTAGGGGAAGGTCGCCTTCACGCTCTCGACGAAGGTGTAGACGAGCGTGCCGTCCGGGTTCGTGGCGCGCCACATCAGGCCCTGCATCACGCCCGCGATCCACAGCGCGGCGATGTACAGCACGATGCCGATGGTGGCGATCCAGAAGTGCAGCTCGATCGCCTTCGTGCTGTACATGGCCTTCTTGCCGTACAGGCGCGGGATGAGGTGGTACATCGACCCCATCGTGATGAGACCCACCCAGCCGAGCGCGCCGCTGTGCACGTGGCCCACCGTCCAGTCCGTGTAGTGGCTGAGCGCGTTGACGGTCTTGATCGACATCATCGGTCCTTCGAACGTGCTCATGCCGTAGAAGGACAGGCTGACGATGAGGAACTTGAGGATCGGGTCGTCGCGCAGCTTGTGCCAGGCCCCCGACAGGGTCATGATGCCGTTGATCATGCCGCCCCAGCTCGGCGCGAGCAGGACGAGGCTGAAGATCATGCCGATCGACTGCACCCAGTCGGGCAGCGCCGTGTAGTGCAGGTGGTGCGGGCCGGCCCACATGTAGGTGAAGATCAGCGCCCAGAAGTGCACGATCGACAGCCGGTACGAGTACACCGGGCGCTCGGCCTGCTTGGGGATGTAGTAGTACATCATTCCGAGGAAGCCGGCGGTGAGGAAGAAACCCACCGCGTTGTGGCCGTACCACCACTGCACCATCGCGTCCTGCACGCCGGCGTAGGCCGAGTACGACTTCATCGGCCACAGCGACACCGGCGTGGCGGCGCTGTTGACGATGTGCAGCAGCGCGACGGCGATGATGAAGGCGCCGAAGAACCAGTTCGCGACGTAGATGTGCCGCACCTTGCGCCGGCCGATGGTGCCGAAGAACACGATCGCGTAACTCACCCAGACGACGGCGATCAGGATGTCGATCGGCCACTCGAGCTCGGCGTATTCCTTGGCCTGCGTCATGCCCAGCGGCAGCGTGATCGCCGCGGCCACGATGACGAGCTGCCAGCCGACGAAGGTGAACATCGCCAGCCCCGGCGCGAACAGCCGCGTCTGGCAGGTGCGCTGCGCCACGTGGTAGCTGGTGGCGAAGAGCGCCGAGCCGCCGAAGGCGAAGATCACCGCGTTGGTGTGCAGCGGGCGCAGGCGGCCGTAGCTGAGGTAGGGGATGCCCAGGTTCAACTCGGGCCAGGCCAGCTGGGCGGCGATGATCACGCCCACCAGCATGCCGACCACGCCCCACAGCACGGCGGCCAGCGCGAACAGCCGCACCACCGTGTCGCTGTAGATTGCCTCTTGCTGGGCCGGCGCGCTGCCTTGTTCAACGGCCATCGAATCACTCCTCGCGAATAGGACTCTTTACGATAACGGCGGATTCTTTCGACCGCCCTGACTGCACGCTTGCGCGCGCTCAATTTCCCGAGGGGTCGTCGTGCAGGATGCGCTCGGCCTCGTGCTCCAGGTCCTCGAACTGGCCGCGATGCAGCGCCCAGGCGAAGACCGCGACGATGCCGAGCACGAGCACGGCCGACAGCGGGATCAGCAGGTAGAGGATCTCCATCGACCGCTCCGTCGCTCCCCGCACTCACCGGCCGGCGTCCGCCGCCGCCGGCACCGAGGCGGCCCGCATCGCGTTGAGCACCACCCACAGCGAGCTGCCGGCCATGCCCAGGCCGGCGGCCAGCGGCGGCATCCAGCCCGCGAGCGCAAGCGGAACGAAGAGCGCATTGTAGAGGGCCGCCCAGGCGAGGTTCTGGCGCACGATGCGCAGAGCGCGCAGCGCGCCGGCACGCGCAGCGGCGAGCGCGTCGAGGCGGTCGGACACGATCACCGCGTCGGCCTGGGCGCGCGAGACGAGCGCGCCCTGCCCCATCGCGATGGACACGTCGGCGCGCGCCAGCACCGGAGCGTCGTTCACGCCGTCGCCGACCATCGCCACCCGCCTGCCGGCGCGCTGCGCCGCGGCCAGCGCCTCGAGCTTGGCTTCGGGCGTGGCCTCGGCAACCACCTCGTCGATGCCCAGGCGTGCGGCCAGGTCGTTGGCGCGCGCGCGTCCGTCGCCCGTGACGAGCGTGACGCGCAGCCCGGCCGCGCGCAGCGCCCGCACGGCCTCGGCCGCCCCATCGCGCAGGCCCTCTTGCAGAGTGAAGCCGGCGAGCGCGCGCCCATCGACGCCGAGCACGACGCGCGCGTCGGCCGACGCCCCGGCGCCGGCCCAGGCGGGCGCACCCAGCCGCCACTCGCGGCCCTGTTCGTCGCGCCCGCAAAGACCCTTGCCCGGCACTTCCTGCACGCCGGGCAGGGCCGATCCGGGCAACCGATCCTGCCGCATCCGCGCGGTCGCCGCGGCGGACTGCCCAGGCGGCAGCTCGGCGGCGCATTGCACGATCGCACGCGCCACCGGATGCGTCGACCATGAGGCGAGGCGGGCGGCCATGGCCAGCGCCTCGTGCGGCTCGAGCTGCAGCGGCGCGTCGGCCACGCCGTGGACCGCACCGACGCGCAGACGCTCCAGCGTCAGCGTGCCGGTCTTGTCGAAGAACACCTGCTCGACGCGCGCCAGCGCCTCGATCGCGTCGAGCCGCTGCACCAGCACGCCGCGCCGCGCCCAGCCGCGCGCGGCGGCGACGATGGTGGCCGGCGCCGCCAGCGACAGCGCGCACGGACAGGTGACGATCAGCACCGACACGGCCACGCGCAGGGCCTGCGTCGGGTCGATGAAGCTCCACAGGACGGCAGCGGCCGCGGCCAGCACGAGCACGATCGCGAGGAAGGGCGCCGCCCAGCGATCGGCCGCGCGCGCCAGCGCCGGCCTCTGCGTGGCCGCGCTGCGCATCATCGACACGATGGCCTCGAAGCGCGTGTCGCCGCCCACGCGCTGCACGCGCATCAGCACCGGCGCGCCGACGTTCAGACTGCCGGCCACGAGCTCGGCGCCCGCGGCCTTGGCCACCGGGGCCGATTCGCCGCTCAGGATCGACTCGTCGGCGTGCGTGCTGCCCTCGAGCAGCGTGCCGTCGGCCGGGAAGGCCTCGCCGGCCGGCACGCGCACGCGGTCTCCCGGCACCAGGCGGTGCAGCGCCA
The DNA here is from genome assembly GCA_046348125.1 of Rubrivivax sp. GTDB lineage: Bacteria > Pseudomonadota > Gammaproteobacteria > Burkholderiales > Burkholderiaceae_C > Rubrivivax. The sequence goes on along the minus strand of JAXMEV010000012.1, from coordinate 86,741 downwards.
GCGCCTCGGTGCTGCCGTCGGCGGCCACACGCCAGGCCGTCTGCGGCAGGCGCGCCAGGCTCGCCTCGAGCGCCTCGGCGGCGCGGTGGCGCGCGCGCATCTCGACGCAGCGCGCGCCGAGCAAGACGGCGACGAACATCGTCAGCGAGTCGAAGTACACCTCGTGCCCGAACGCGCCGTCGGGCGCGAAGGTCGCGCCGGTGCCGGCGACGAAGGTGATGGCCACGCCCAGCGCCACCGGCAGGTCCATGCCGATGCGGCGCAGCTTCGCCGCACGCCAGGCGCCCGTGAAGAAGGGGCCGGCCGAGAAGGCCAGCACCGGCAGCGTGAGCAGCCAGCTGCCCCAGTTCAGCAGCTGGCGCAGGTCGGGCGCGAGTTCGCCCGCGCGCGCGACGTAGCCGGGCGTGGCCAGCATCATCACCTGCATCGCGCAGAAGGCGGCGACGAACAGGCGCCACAGCGCCTGGCGTGCCTCGGCGCGCCTGAGCGCGCGCGCCGGCGCGGCGGCGTCGGGCACCGCTTCGTAGCCGGCCGCGCGCACCGCGGCGATGAGCGCCGAGACGCGCGTGCGCTCCGGGTCCCAGCGCACGCTGGCGCGCTGCACCGCGGCCGACACGCTGGCGCCCTGCACGCCGGGCACCGCGGCCAGCGCCTGCTCGATGATGCCGGCGCAGGCGGCACAATGCATGCCGCCGAGCTGCAGCGACGATTCGGCCAGCCGCTCGCCGCCTGCGCCTTGCACCCAGCACGTGAAGCGCGCCTGCTCGACGGGGTCGTCGACGGCGGCCAGCGCGTCGGCGGGCGGCGGGGCAGCAGCAGCAGTGGCGGGCACGGTGGCGGTCATCGGCGGCGTCCCGGCCGGCGTTGAGTCGCCGCCCAGCCGAGTATTCTTCATACCATGCCCCGCTCCAGCACCCGATCGCGAGAACCACGAAGCACGCCGGGCGCTTGCGCCGCGCTGCTGCTCGCCGCCTTCGCGGCGGCGGCCGCGGCGCAGAGCGGGGCGCAACCACGCCTGCCCGGCGTCGACATCACGGCCGGCATGCACGTCATCAAGGCCGAGGTGGCGCGCACGCCCGAGCAGCAGGCCACCGGCATGATGTTCCGCCGCGCCATGCCCGGCAACGAGGGCATGCTGTTCGTCAACGACGAGCCCGGCGTGCGCTGCTTCTGGATGAAGAACACGCTGGTGCCGATCACCATCGCCTTCATCGCCGACGACGGCACCATCGTCAACCTGGCCGACATGGCGCCGCAGTCCGAGCAGTCGCACTGCTCGGCGCGGCCGGTGCGCCTGGCCCTCGAGATGAAGCAGGGCTGGTTCGCCCGGCGCGGCATCGCAGCGGGCTTCAAGCTGCGCGGCGCGCCGTTCGGCAACTGAGCGCCCCCAGGGCCGGGCTGCGCCCAGCCCGCCCCCCGTGGGGGTCAAGCAAAGTGGCAGAGCCACATTTGCTTGAGAGACGGCGCCGCGGCGCGGCGCCGCCGGCGCTCACGCGAAGTTCTTCGCCGCGAAATCCCAGTTGGCCAGCTTGTCGAGGAAGGTCTCGACGAACTTCTGGCGCAGGTTGCGGTAGTCGATGTAGTAGGCGTGCTCCCACACGTCGACCGTCAGCAGCGCCTTGTCGGCGCTGGTGAGCGGCGTGCCGGCAGCACCCGTGTTGACGATGTCGACCGAGCCGTCGGGCTTCTTCACGAGCCAGGTCCAGCCCGAGCCGAAGTTGCCGACGGCGCTCTTGACGAAGGCCTCGCGGAAGGCCGCGTGGCTGCCCCACTTCGCGCTGATGGCCGCGGCCAGCGCGCCGGTGGGCTCGCCGCCGCCGGCCGGCTTCATGCAGTGCCAGAAGAAGCTGTGGTTCCAGATCTGCGCGGCGTTGTTGTAGATGCCGCCGGCGGACTTCCTGACGATCTCCTCGAGCGCGAGGTGCTCGAACTCGGTGCCCTTTTGCAGGTTGTTCAGGTTCACCACGTAGGCGTTGTGATGCTTGCCGTGGTGGTACTCGAGCGTTTCCTTGCTGTAGTGCGGAGCCAGCGCGTCGATCGCGTAGGGCAGCGGCGGCAGGGTGTGTTCCATGGCGTTCCTCTGGGTCGTGTGGGTCTGGAAGGCGGCGGATTGTAGGCAGCGGCTAACGCCGATGCGGCGGCAGGGACAGCACCTCGAGCACCTCGGCGCGGGCCTGGCCGTCGGCCCAGACGGCGCGCACCTCGCGCCCGGGCGCGAGCGCCGCGACGCCCAGCACCGGCCGCCCGTCCTCGCCTTCGACCCAGGCATAGCCGCGCGCGAGCACGCGCGCCGGGTCCTCGGCCTCGAGCCGCGCGGCCAGCGCCTGCAGCGCGGCGCGGCGGCGCTGCAGCGTCGCATCGACCGCGTGCGCCAGCCGCAGCGCGCGCAGCGCCAGCGCCTGGCTGCGCGCCGCCAGCGCCGGCGCCAGCGCACGCGTCAGCCGCTGCGCGATGCCGTGCAGCCGCTCGCGCTGCGCGAGCAGCGCGCGCGCGCCGGCTGGCCCAGGCGCAGCGCGAGCGCGTCCAGGCGTTGCGCGCGCAGCGCGAGCGCGCGCTCGACGCCGCGCGCGATCGCCGCCTCGCGCGCGGCCAGCGCGGCGAGCAGCTCGGCCGTCGATGGCGCCGCCAGCTCGGCCGCGGCGGTGGGCGTGGGTGCGCGCAGGTCGGCCGCGAGGTCGGCCAGCGTCACGTCGGTCTCGTGGCCGACGCCGCACACCACCGGCAGCGGCGAGGCGACGATGGCGCGCACGACGCGCTCGTCGTTGAAGGCCCAGAGGTCCTCGAGCGAGCCGCCGCCGCGCACCAGCAGCAGCGCGTCGACCTCACGCCGCGCGCCGGCGCCTTGCAGCGCGGCGGCGATCGACTCCGGCGCCTCGGCGCCCTGCACCGGCGTCGGGTACACCACCACGCGCAGATGCGGCGCGCGCCGCGCCAACGCGCTGAGCACGATCGTGCAGCGCGGCCGCGGCCGTCGAGGTGACGATGCCAAGCGCCGCCGGAAAGCGCGGCAGCGGCCGCTTGCGCGCGGCGTCGAACAGGCCCTGCGCCTCGAGGCGCGCGCGCAGGCGCAGGAACTCCTCGTACAACGTGCCGGCGCCCACGCGCTGCATCGACTCGACGAGGAGCTGGAGCTCGCCGCGCGCCTCGTACACCTCGAGGCGCCCGCGCAACTCGACCTTCTGGCCGTCGGCGGGCGCGAAATCCAGCAGCGCCGCAGCGCGGCGAAACAGCGCGCAGCGCAGTAGCGCCGCCGCCCCGCCCTCGTCCTTCAGGGCGAAGTAGCAATGCCCGCTCGCGGCTCGCGTGAAGCCCGAGAGCTCGCCGCGCACGGCCAGCGCGCCGAAGCGCGCTGCGAGCGTGTCGGCAGCCGCCAGCAGCAGCGCGGAAACGCCCCAGGGCTGGCGCGGCGCCGCCGCCGCGCGGCGCGTTCAAGGCGCGGCTCCGCAGCGCCGCCGGGCGCGAACTCCACAGCCAGGCCGATCCAGCCCGTGCCGCCGCTGCAACCCTTCAGGCTGTCGGGGCATCGTTGTAAGTAATTGATTCCGCATCGGATTCGGGTGCCTCATCGGCGGGCACCGCGAGCGGCTTTGAGCATTCGGTCCGGATCGCGCGCGCATCCGGCCACTTGCCCACAGCCTTGTCCACAAGCCGGTCGCGGGCCCATGGCTCGGGCATCGGGCCGCGTGCGTGTGCCAGCCCATCGGACATAATCCCGCGCCACGCCGTGCCCCCTTGGCCGGCCCGACTCAAGCCTTGTTTTCGATCATACAAGCGGCCGGTTGGCCGATCTGGCCCCTGCTCCTGTGCTCGGTGATCGCGCTGGCCCTGGTCGTCGAGCGGCTGTATCAGCTGCGCGACCGCGTCGTCGCTCCGCGTGCCCTGCTCGACGAAGTCATGGGCCTCACGCGCACCAGCTTGCCGCCGGCCGACGTCGTGACCAAGCTGGCCGACAACTCGGCGCTCGGCAACGTGCTCGCCGCCGGACTGCGCGCGGTGGGCGACGAGCCGCGCATCGCCGAGCCGGCATTGCGCCAGGCCTTCGAGAGCGCCGGCCGCGCGGCGGTGCACCGCCTCGAGCGCTACCTCAATACGCTGGGCACCATCGCCGCGGTGGCGCCGCTGCCTGGCCTGTTCGGCACCGTGGTCGGCATGATCGAGATCTTCGGCTCGCAGGCACCGGGCAGCGGCAGCAACCCGCAGCAGCTGGCGCACGGCATTTCGGTGGCGCTGTACAACACCGCGTTCGGTCTCATCATCGCCATTCCGGCGCTGATGTTCTACCGCTACTTCCGCGGCAAGGTCGACGAGTTCCAGCTCACGCTCGAGCTGGCCGCAGAGCGCATGCTGCCGCACCTGATGCGCTTCGCCGTGCGGGGTTGAGCGCCCCCTTGCAGACATGAGGTTCAGCCGCCGCAAGCCCGAGGAGCCGGAGATCAACCTGATCCCGTTCATCGACGTGCTGCTGGTGATCCTGATCTTCCTCATGCTCTCGACCACCTTCTCGCGCTTCACCGAGCTGCAGATCACGCTGCCGGCGGCCGACGCCGAGAAGATGCGCGAGCGCAGCGGCGATGTCGTCGTCGCCGTCGCCGCCGACGGCCGCTATGCGCTCAACGGCAAGCCGGTGGACGGCCGCAGCGTCGAGCGCCTCACGGCCGAGCTGGCGGCCGCGTCGGGCGGCCGCGTCGACACCATGGTCATCGTCTCGGCCGACGCGATGGCGGCGCACCAGGCGGTGGTGAACGTGCTCGACGCGCGCGCGCGCCGGCCTGGCGCGCATCACCTTCGCCGCGCAGACCTCGGGCGGCACGCGCTGAGAGCCGGTGAAGACATGAATCACGCCCGCGCTTCATGTCTTCACGGGCTCTGAGGCGCGCGCCCGGCATGCGCAAGTCCTCCTCGCAGCGCCGGCACCGGCGCTGCGCCGAGCGCTGGGCCGGCATGGCCTGGCAGCCGCACCCGCGCTGGCCGGCACGCCTGCTGCAGCCCTGGCCTTGCTCTATCTCGCCCTGGCCGCGGCCCATCGTGCCTGGTGGCGCCATGTGCGCAGGCCGGCGCGCCTGCCGGTACCGGTGATCGTGGTCGGCAATCTGGTGGTCGGCGGCGCGGGCAAGACGCCGGTCGTCATCGCCCTCGTGCAGGCGCTGCGCACGGCCGGCTGGACGCCGGGCGTCGTCGCGCGCGGCTACGGCCGGGCCGCGGGCGGCGCACCCCGCCATGAGCCACGCCCGCGAGCAGCGCCGACGAGATCGGCGACGAACCGCTGCTGATCCGGCGCCGCAGCGCAGCGCCGCTGGCGGTGGGGTCGCACCGCGCCGCCGCCGCGCGGCTGCTGCTCGCAAGCCACCCCGAGGTCGACCTGATCGTCTGCGACGACGGGCTGCAGCACCACGCCCTCGCGCACGACGCGGCCGTCGTCGTGTTCGACGACCGCGGCGCCGGCAACGGCCTGGCGCTGCCGGCAGGGCCGCTGCGCGAACGCCTGCCCAGCGCCCCGCCCGCGCATTGGCTGGTGCTCTACAGCGGGCGCAGCGGTGCCAGCACGCCGCTGCCCGGCACGCACGCGCCGGCGCAGCGGCGCGCGCGCTGGCTCTCGATTCATGGTGGCGCGCTCAGGCCGGAGCAGCGGGACCCGCGGGCCAGCCGCTCGCTGCACCCGCGGGCCAGCCGCTCGCCTGCTCGCCGGCCAGCCGCTCGCCTCGCTCGCCGGCCGGCCGCTGCGGGCACTGGCGGGCATCGGCGATCCCTCGAAGTTCTTCGCCTCGCTGGCCGACGCCGGCCTCAGCTTCACGCCGCAGCCCATGCCCGACCATGCGCAATACCCGCGCCCGCCTTGGCCGGCAGGCACACCCGACGTCGTCACGACCGAGAAGGACGCCGTCAAGCTCGCGCCGCACGACGCCGGCGCCACGCGCGTGTGGGTGCTGCCGCTAGACTTGACGCTGCCGCCCGCCTTCGTCGCCGCGCTGCTGCGTCGGCTGCCGGCGCGCTCCGCCCGCCAATCGCCGCCTGCCGCATGACGCTCGACCATCGACTGCTCTCCCTGCTCGTCTGCCCGGTCTGCAAGGGGCCGCTCGAACTGGCGCGCGACGCTCAGGCGCGTCCGCTCGAGCTGCTTTGCCCCGCCGACCGCCTGGCCTACCCCGTGCGCGACGGCATCCCGGTGATGCTCGAGAGCGAGGCGCGCAGCCTCGTCGAGCCGCCCGCGGGCGGCGCGCCGGGCGCTCCGGCTCAGAGCCTGTGAAGATATGAATCGCGCCCGCGTGGGGCCCCAGAAAGGGCCCAATCTAGGCGCGAAGCGCAGCCGGGGTGGGCTTGCAGCCCGCGCCGAGCCAGAGGCTCGGCTCCTCGCCAGGCACGAACAGTCCGCAGGGACTGTTCGTGTCCGGGCTCGGCGCCCGGCGAGGCTTCGCAACGACGAGTGGGCCCTTTCTGGGGCCCCACCCGTAGGGCAGGGGTGCCAAAGGGCGCTGCGCGGCGCGTTGCAACGCTTGCGCGGGCGGCCAGCCCGCGCTGCGCGTTGCGCCTTGCTCAGCGCCCTTGGCACCCCTGCGCGGGCGCGATTCATATCTTCACAGGCTCTCAGGCGCGTGAACTTCAGCGTCTTGATCCCGGCGCGCCTGGCGTCGACGCGGCTGCCCGACAAGCCGCTGGCCGACATCGCCGGCAAGCCGATGGTCGTGCGCGTGGCCGAGCGCGCCGCCGAGAGCGGCGCGGCGCAGGTGGTGGTGGCCTGCGACGACGCGCGCATCGAGGCCGCCTGCGCCGCGCACGGCGTGGCCGCCGTGCTGACGCGGCGCGACCACGCCAGCGGCAGCGACCGCCTGGCCGAGGCCTGTGCGACGCTCGGCCTGGACGGCGACGACCTCGTCGTCAACGTGCAGGGCGACGAACCGCTGGTCGAGCCGGCGCTGGTGCGCCGCTGCGCCGAGCTGCTCGTCGAGCGCGCCGACTGCGTGATGAGCACCGCGGCGCACGCCATCACCGACGCCGCTGAGTTCGCCAACCCGAACGTCGTCAAGGTGGTGCTCGACGCCGCCGGCCGCGCGCTCTATTTCTCGCGCGCGCCGATCCCCTGCTGGCGCGACGGCAAAGGGGCGCTGCCGGCTGCGCCGCCGGCGCTGCGCCACATCGGCCTGTACGGCTACCGCGCCGCCTTCCTGCGCGGATTCGGCACGCTGGCGGCGGCGCCGATCGAAGGCATCGAGGCGCTCGAGCAGTTGCGCGTGCTCTGGCACGGCGAGCGCATCGCGGTCGAGCTCGCCGCCTCGGCGCCCGGCCCCGGCGTCGATACGCCCGCGGACCTCGCGCGCGTGCGCGCGCTCTTCGCCCGCGGCAGGCCGCAGTAACGCCGCCGCCGCGCGTCGGTTTGCCGCAGGGCGCAAGGCGATAATCGTCGCCGCCGGACGCCGACGGCGGCGATGCGCGGCTCGAGGCGCATCGAACGCGATACAACACCACCGAGGAACGAGATGAGATTGATCCTTCTGGGTCCGCCCGGCGCCGGCAAGGGCACGCAGGCCGGCTTCATCTGCCAGCGCTTCGGAATTCCCCAGATCTCCACCGGCGACATGCTGCGTGCCGCGGTCAAGGCCGGCAGCGCGCTCGGCGTCGAAGCCAAGAAGGTGATGGATGCCGGCGCCCTGGTCGGCGACGACATCATCGTCGCGCTGGTCACCGAGCGGCTGGCACGGCCCGACTGCGCGCGCGGCTTCCTGTTCGACGGCTTCCCGCGCACGCTGCCGCAAGCCGAGGCGCTGAAGGCGGCCGCCATCGGCATCGACATCGTGCTCGAGATCGACGTGCCCGACGAGGCCATCGTCGAGCGCATGGGCGGGCGGCGCGTGCACCCGGCGTCGGGCCGCACCTACCACGTGCGCTACAACCCGCCCAAGCTCGAGGGCCGCGACGACGCCACCGGCGAGCCGCTCGTGCAGCGCGCCGACGACCAGGAGGACACCGTGCGCAAGCGGCTGCAGGTCTACCATGCGCAGACGCAGCCGCTGGTGGAGTACTTCGTGCGCTGGCGCGCCGGCGGCGATGCGGCGGCGCCGCGCCACGTGCGCATCGACGGCACCGGCACGGTCGAGCAGATCGCCGCGCGCGCGCAAGCCGCGCTGGGCGGCTGAAGCGTCCATCCGTTGCGCTGCAGGCAACACAGGAGGAATCGACACATGGACATTTCGGGCAAGGTCTTCATCGTCACCGGCGGCGCTTCGGGCCTGGGCGAAGGCGCGGCGCGCCTGATCGCGGCCAAGGGCGGCAAGGTCGTCATCGCCGACCTGCAGGCCGACAAGGGCGAGGCCGTGGCCAAGGCGCTGGGCGGCCGTTTCGTCAAGTGCGACGTCACGCAGGAGGCCGACGGCCAGGCCGTCGTGGCGGCCGCCACCGGCCTGGGCAAGCTGATGGGCCTGGTCAACTGCGCCGGCATCGCCATCGGCCAGAAGACCGTGGGCAAGGACGGACCGCACAAGCTGGCCGACTTCGCGCGCGTGGTCGCCATCAACCTCGTCGGCAGCTTCAACATGATCCGACTGGCAGCCGACGCGATGTGCAAGAACGCGCCCGAGCCCACCGGCGAGCGCGGCGTGTGCATCAACACCGCCAGCGTCGCCGCCTACGACGGCCAGATCGGCCAGGCCGCCTACAGCGCCAGCAAGGGCGGCGTGGTCGGCATGACGCTGCCGATCGCGCGCGACCTGGCCAAGAGCGGCGTGCGCTGCATGACCATCGCGCCGGGCATCTTCGCCACGCCGATGATGTTCGGCATGCCCAAGGAAGTGCAGGAGTCGCTCGCCGCCGCGGTGCCCTTCCCCAGCCGCCTGGGCACGCCCGAGGACTACGGCAAGCTCGCCGTGCACATCCTCGAAAACGACATGCTCAACGGCGAGGTGATCCGGCTGGACGGGGCGATCCGGCTGGCGCCGAAGTGAGAGGCAGCGCCGGCCGGATCAAACGACCCTGACAAAGCGCCCGTAGCGCTTCAGCGTCGCGTCGGCCGTCAGCAGCGTGAACTGCTCTTCCATCGCCTGCGCCACCAGCAGGCGATCGAAGGGATCACGGTGAACCCAGGGCAGGTTGGCGACGCGCACCAGGTGCGCGGCCCGGATCGGCAGTTCCACGAAGCCTTCGTCCTGCAATGCCCGGTGCAGCAGGCCGGGATCGACCGAGAAATCCGGCCGCCCCAGCGAGGTCTTGATCGCAACCTCCCAAATGGTGGCCAGACTGAACGCCAGCGGCGTTGCGCGCAAGCGCAACAGGCCGGCCGCCTTGGGCGACAACCGGGTCGGATCGAACGCCGCCCACAGCAGCAACTGGGTGTCGACGAGCAGCACCGACGGCCTCAATGCGGGCCGCCGAACATCGCCTCGATCTGATCGGCAAACGCGGCCTTGATCTCCATCGGGATGGTGCCCCGGCCGGCGAGAAAGCCGAGCACGCGCTCCGGCGGCGGCGTCTCGATCGGCACCACCCGAACCATCGGCTTGCCGGCCTTCGCGATGACGAACACCTGCCCCTTGGCCGCTTGATCGACAAGCCTCGAAAGCTGGGTCTTTGCCTCGTGGATGTTGACGGTCACGACCATGGGGCGCCCCTGTGGGTCAAGTTCATCGGACTAAGTCTATCTGAACGCGTCCATGCGCGCATGCCCTTGGCCGGGTACCGACGGCAACGGCGCTAGCCTGGATTTCCACGGGCCTGAATTGACCTAACGCGCAGGGGCGCCGGTGGCTATGCCGACAGGCGCAGCGAGGATCCGCCCCACCAGGGGATGGCGACGGGCGAGTCGAGCAGCCCGGAGGCCATGATGATGGGCAGGTGCGCGCGGCGATGGAAGTGCACTTGCACTTGGCCGTCGGTGATGTGAACGTCGGCCGGAGTGTCGATCAGATCGCGGAAGATGTGCCGGGCCTGGGCGTCGGAGTAGCCGCGCATGCGGCGCGCCAGCAACCGGTACAGGCCGCTGGCGATGACGAGCAGCGCCATGTCGAAGTCCACCTTCATCCCTACCGCCGAGGACAACGCGTCCATGTGGAAGAAGCGCACCGCATCGGACAAGGCGTTCTCGATGAGCATGCGCTGGGCGTAGCGGGTCAGCAGCTTGGCATGCGTGGGTACGGCGCTCGTTGGTGAGCAAGATGGTGGGCTGATCGTGCCCGAGATCGAGCACGAACAGCTGACGCAGCTTCGCGCCGGCCAGGGTGACCGACTGCTCGAACACGCGCGGGGTCTTGAATTTGCGCGCCGGCACGTCCAGCGTGACGCGCCGCCAGGCCGAAGGCGCGAGGTCGGCCACCTGCTGCAGCAGCGCCGGTGAACGCCGGCGCAGCGTGATGAAGCCGATGCCCATCTCGTCGATCCGTGCCAGATGCGCATACGTGGTCAGCCGCGAATCGAACACCAGCTGGCGCGGCAACGCGCCGTGCTCGCGGCGCCAGAACTCGATGAAGCTGAAGATCTCTCGCGCCTCCTCGCCCTTGCGCAGATCGGCGTTGGAGTAGCAAAAGGCCTGCCCGCCGGCGTCCTGGGCGAGGAACGCCAGCACGCTGGGCGCGAGCGGCTGCGCGCGCTGACGAAGTGGGACTGCACCTGCGCATCCTCGCCGTAGTACGGCACCGAGTGGAAGTCCAGGTTGAACGAACCGGCGTCGAAGAGTCCGTCGCCGCCCACGCCGGCGTGCCAGGCGGCCAGCAACGCCAAGCTGCGGCTGCGCTCCACGCGCGAGGAGTACTCGCACATGAAGCTCTTCTTGGGAATCACGTTCAAGCCGCTGAACAACGCCAGGCCCGGATCGGCCACCAGTGCCATCACGTGGCTCTTGCGCTCAACGGACCAGAGCTTGAGCGACAGCGCGCAGCGCAATGCGTGCGAGGCCGGAACCATGCGCGAGCCCGGCAGCTTGGCGCGCGCGGCCAGCGCGTCCAGGTCGAGCCGAACCAGATCGGGCAGGAACAGGAACAAGCCCCCGCAGCGGGTGCGGAACCGCGTGCCGGGCGTCAGCGAGAACTCCCGCACGTCGGCCACTGGCTCGGTGCTCGGTGCGACGTGTTCGAGCCGCTCGTCGTCGCCGCGGCGCGGCGCGGCGCGAAGCCTTCGGCGCGCAGCACCTCGCGCACGGCCGTCGGACTCAGCGGCGTGCCGCGCTCGGCCAGCGCGCGGCTGATCTCGTAGACCGAGTGGTTCTGCTTGCGCAGCCTCACCACCAGATCGTGGGCACGCGACTTGTGCGGCTGCTGCTGCGGCCCGCGCGCGGGTGAAAGGAAGAACTGCGGGTGCAAATCGCGCCGAAACGCATGGCACAGCACGCGGAAAGACCCGGCGGTGTAGCCGAAGTCGCGGGCCACCTCATGAGAGGGGCGGTTGTCGAAGAAGTAGGCGCGCAGCGCCTCGTACTGGCGCTGCCGGGGATGCGAAGGTTCGCTGAAGAAGCGGCGGCAGGTCGTTATGTCTTTTGGTACGTCTATAGACATACATGCACACTACTACATGTGCAGAAACACAGTCAAGGCCGCAGCGGCGAATAACGCATGGCTGTAGGAAAACCGAGACAGGACGCGGCTCAGCGGCCGATTGGACGCGTCCGGGGGCTGTACGAACGAAACGGCGGCGGCTCCCTATGAGCGACGGCGCGAACGTGCATCAAATCGGTCGGTCTGAAGATGCTGGTGGTTGAGGTCATCGGATCGGGGCGTTGAGTGGCTGACGGTGTCAGCCGACGCGAGGCCGGTTCAAGCCTCGATGTGATCCTTGGAGCGGTAGCTGCGGCCTTCGATGGAGACGGTCTCGGCGTGGTGCAGCAGCCGGTCGAGCAGCGCCGAGGTCAGGACGCTGTCGTTGTTGAAGATGCCGGCCCATTGCTTGTAGACGCGGTTGGTGGTGATGGCCGTGGCGCCGCGCTCGTAGCGGTGGCTGATGATCTGGAAGAGGATGTCGGCGCCGAACTTGTCGATGGGCAAATAGCCCAATTCGTCAACGCACAGCAGCTGGGGGCTGAGGTAGCGGTCCAGTGCGCGCTTGATGCTGCTGCCGGCGGCGCGGCGGCGGCCACGGTGTTGACGATATCGATGGCGCCGGTGAACAACACCGAGTGCGCGCGCGCAGGCATGCTGCGTGGCCCAGGGCGACCATCAAGTGACTTTTGCCCAAACCGGTGGGGGCAATGAAGATGACGTTGCCGTGCTGGGCGACGAAGTGCAGCTCGAACAGGTGCTGCACCTGGGCGCGGTTGATCCTGGCGGGCCAGTTCCAGTCGAACTGCTCGAGCGTCTTGAGCACCGGGAAGCGCGCGTCCTTGATGCGGCGCTGCACGCGGCGGTCGGCGCGCGCGGCCGCTTCGCCGCTGGCCAGTTCGCCCAGGTAGTGCAGGTGCGACCATTGCTTGTCGGCCGCGGTGTGGGCGATCGCACGGCAGTGTTCGCGCATGAACGGCAGGTTCAGTTCGGCCAGCTGCGCGCACAGCGCGTCGTCGCTTTGGGTATCGGCGGCGTTTACGCGCCGCGCGTCAGGTCGGTTTCGCATCGTCGAGTCCTTGGTGCCGGTCGTACACCGACAAGTCCGGCTCGGGCATGTCGAGCTCGAGCAAGTCCGCGCGGCGCGTGAGGGTCAGCGCCGCGGGCTCGGGCGTGCGGCGCTGGCGCGCGGCGAGGATGTTGGCGATGTACTCGGCGCTGAACGCCTGCAGCTCGAGCCCGTCGTCGATGGCGCGCGTCAGCGCCTCGCGACCGTAGATCTCGGCCAAGGCGACGATGCGCCGGATATGCCCGCGCGGGTTCGCGCGCTTGGTCTGCAAGCCCTGGGCGCGGCCGCGCGCGGCGACAGCGCGAGGAACTGCACCATCAGGCGCTGCTCGCGTGCGCTGGCACGCTGCGCCTGCAGCTGCCGCACGTGATCGGGGTCTTCGATGTCGCGATGCCGGTCGAAGCAGCGCGGGTGGCTCGCGACGAGCTGCTGGGCGTGGTAGACACACACTCGGTCGGGCCAGGCCTTGAGCATCAGGGGGCAGCCCGCGAGGTGCGGCGGCACCGAGTAGTGGTTGGTATCGAGCGCCACGCGGCAGGTGGGGGTGGCGCGCACGTGGCTGATGGTGGCCAGCTCGTAGCCGTTGGGGTTCAGCGGCCCGAGGCTGCGCGCTTCCTGGGCGAAGCGCTCGATGGGCCGCTGGTGCGTGGCCGCGTGCAGCCGCACGTTGGCCACCGTGTCCACCCAGGCTTGCGCGATGGGCTGCAGCGCGGCGAAGTCGGGCAGCTCGAGTCCGGCCAGCAGGTTTTTCTTGACATAGCCGACCGCGTTCTCGACCCGACCCTTTTCGTTTGCCGCGCGCGGGTTGCACGCGCTGATCTGGAAGCCCCAGTGGCGCGCGAAGTCCGCATACTTGGGGTTGAACACCGGCGCCGAGCCGGCCAGGCGCTGCAGCACTGCGGACTTCAGGTTGTCCACCATCACCCGGGTCGGCACGCCCGAGAAGGCGGCGAAGGCGTGTTCGTGGCAGGCGAGGAAGAATTCAGTCGTCTGCGAGACGGTGAACTCCAGGTACATGCGGCGGCTGAAGCACAGCACCATCACGAAGAAGCTCAAGCGCCGGCGAGTCGAGCCCACGCCGATGGTGCCGAAGCTGCCCCAGTCGACTTGCGCGCATTCACCGGGGGCGAAGTCGAGCTTCAGGTACGCCGGGCGCTGGCGCGGGCGGATGCGCGCCACGTACACCTTGACGATGGTCGCGCCACCGGTGAACCCCAGCTCGCGCAGGCGCTGCAGCACCTGCTGCGCGCTGTACGGCCAGGCGTCGAGCCAGCGCACGATCTGGCCCTTGAACGGGTCGAGCTTGCTCGGCCGGGACGCGCCGCGCGCGGCCGCCAGCGCTGCATCTTGGCCCACCTGGCGACGGTGCGCGCATCCATGCCCAGCGCCCGGGCGGTCTGCGCCACGCTCAGGTGCTGACGCTCCAGGCACTCGCGCAGCTGGCAAAAGCGTTCATAGTCGATCACGGCGACGCTCCAATGCGGCGAGCAACTGGCCGATGCTTTGCGCGCGGGCCGAGCGTGCCGACGGTGGTGCCGAGCGCGGCGCCGGCGCGCTCGGCGTCAGCGACTCGTCGCCGTGCGGCGCCGGCACGCTGCGCTGCGGCTGCGGCAGCGCCAGCACCTGGTACAGCGGCGCCTCGTAGGCCACCAGCTCCAGCGCGACGAGCCGCGCGCGCGCCGCGGCGAGTTCGGCCTCGCTCATTCCCAGCCGCTTGGCGAGCGTGCGCTGGCCGTAGTAGCTCAGCCCCTGCGCGTCGGCCACTGTCACCAGGAACAGGTACAGCGCCGCCGAGCGCGCGTCGCAGCGGTCGATCAGCCCGCACTGCACCAGCGCGTGGTCAACCCAGCTGAACTGCGGCGGCACTTGCCGCACCCGCTCGGGGCGCAGCACCCGCTTGAGCACCCCCGTCATCGCCGGCACCTCCTGCGATCAGGTCCTGCCCGCGTTGTAGGAGACGCCGCGCCGCATCCGCAATGTCATCTTGTAGCGTCACGTCGCACAACTGCGCGATCAGCCCCGCCAGCAGTGCCTTCGAGGGGTTCAAGACATCTTGTAGCGCCACCGCTCCACCGCTCTCGGGCGCAGCCCCACGATCGCCGATTTCTTCAACCGCATCAGGCACTTGTGCCACCAAGCGATCTTGTAACGCACGCCCCGCGCGCCGCCGGCGGCGGCCACAGCCCGGATGCGCGTCGCGCCAGCAGCGCATGCGCTGCACATGCACGGGGCCGGCGAAGTAGCCTCGGTTCTCGGGCTTGGCCAGCCACGCGGCCTGGCTGGCCGCCTTGCTCGCGCGCCGGCAAGCCGGCGCCGGGCAATACCGCTGGCGCTTCAGGTTGCGGCAATCGGGGAAGAAAAACTCCCCGCAACACAAGCACTTGCGTTGTCCGCGCTGCGCCATGGCTGACCCCGGTCCAAGCCACCAAGGCAAGCACCGTAGCCGCCGACCTGCCGCTGCCGAGCCGACGCCGAAGAAGACGCACCCCAACGCGAAGAAGATGCGTCAAAGACGCCGACCCGAAGAAGACCGACGGCGAAGAAGATGCAACTTCATACCGACCGAATCAGTGCAGATTCGGATCGGCGCTCACACTCCCGAAGGAGCCGCCGAAACCGGGGCGTTGGGCGCACGAACCGCTTACGTCTCGAAGGCGACAAGCGCGCGCCTACGAGGGAACACCCCAGCCGCAACGCGAGGTCCCGTTAGCCGAAGGGGGGTCCGTGGAAATCCAGGCTAGGCTGGCCATGCACATCGTGGAGAACGAGAGGCTCGACGGCGAGGAGATCCGGCAGGACACAGCGATGCGGCTGCTGTCGAGATAGGTCGCCGATGCCACGGGGCGAACCTGTGTCAGATCAACGTGGCGCACGGCAGACTCCACAAGCCATGGCAGCCTTGGTGCGCCACGGGCTGTCCGAAGAGTCGGTTGGGCCCTCTTCGTAGGAGTCTGGCAGGCTGCCTGCGGTGGCGGACGCCAGCTCGCTGCCAGCCCCGGTGGCCGGGCAAGAGAGACGAAGGGAGCGCCTTGCCGCTCCCTCCATTGCCTGCGGCCCGTTGCCGCGAGGCAAGCCTTCAGTACGAGTACGTGGCTCGCACGTAGTACGTGCGCCCTACCGCCGATGCGAACCGAGAATCCCAGCCGCCCGACTGGAACAGATCAGCTTGATTCGTGAAGGGTGGCGCCCGGTCGGCCAGATTGCGAACGCCGAGCAGCAGCGTGGCGCCCTTGATGGGCGACCAACTCCCGAAGAGATCCACAGTCGTGAAGTCCGCGACGGTGTTCTTCGGGATGAAATCGAGGTAGCCCGACTTGTAATGCGCAGCCATGCCTGCGGCAAAGTTGCCAAGGCTCCAGTTCACGGCCAAGTTGTGCTGCCAACGGAACACCGGGCCATTGCCCATGTAGATCCCGACGTTCTGGTTGAATGGCCCGCCCGGATAGTCCTGGTACTCGTACTTCGAGACATAGGTGCTGTTGAGTGCCGTGTCGAACTGCCCAACGCCCGAGCGCACCCGATACTGCAAGCTCAGGTCGATGCCGTTCGCGTTGGTTCGGCCGAGGTTCTGCAGGCGTTGATCGACATACCCGCACTTCGGACCCGGGCAGTTGCTCGTGATGGACAACAGATTGCCCGGTGCGAAGTGGAAGTACTGCTGGAACTGGCTGTAATTCGCGAACAGCGTCGACTGCGGCAGGGCTGCGATCGAATCCTTGATTTCCACCCACCACAGATCCGCGCCGACGCTGAGGCTCTCGATCGGTTCGAGCACGACGCCCAGCGTGTAGTTCTTCGCCTTCTCAGGCTTCAAGTTGACGTTGCCGCCGTTGAGAACCTGGAACTGCACCCCGCAGTTGGCGCCGACCGAGGCTCCGGCAATCGGATTGCCGCCAGGGCAGTTGACCGGGTTGTTGAAGTTGCCTGCAGTATTCGTGAACGACTGCGAGCCATAGAGTTCGTAGAGCGTCGGCGCACGGAAGCCGGTCGACGCCGAGCCGCGCAGCAGCACTTCGCGTGACGGCTGGAAGCGGAAGCTAAGCTTCGGGTTCGTCGAACTGCCGAAGTCGCTGTAGCGGTCATAGCGCACCGAACCCGTGACGTCCAGCGTCTTGAGGATCGGCACATTCAGTTCGGTAAAAACCGCCGAGACGTTGCGCTTGCCTTGGGCGATGAAAGTCGGATCCACACCTGTCGACGCGGAAACCAGCGCGGCGAAATCGGGGATCGCCTTCGAGAGGAAGTCCTCCTTCCGGTATTCGGCACCCACGGCAACCTGCGCCGAACGACCTGCGCCCGCCCAATCGCCCAAGTCGCGATTGGCGCTGGCCTTGGCGATAGCAACCTTGCCCGTCGCCGTCTGCAGCAAGCCGTTCAGGGCCGCCTGATCCAGCAGCGCGGCGGCGGCTGGCGTCTGCGTGCCGAATGGATTGATGACGCCCTCGAGCAACGCCTCGCCGATCATGTCGCCGTTCGCGTAGCCGCCGACCAGCGACTGATCCACCTTGTTGCGGTTGAACGAGAGCTTGCCGGAGTAATCCCAGCCGCCCGCCGACCCCTCGGCGGTGAGCATGATCCGGCTCTGTGTGTTCTTGTTCAACTGTGCGCGCGAGCCGTTCGGGAAATCACGCCAGAACACGTAGACGAAGCCGGGCTGCACGTTGACCGGGTTCGGGAACGCGCTCGAGGCGCTGAAGGCGGGCGCGCCGGCCGTGCCGTCGTCGAAGGTCGGATCGACATGCGTTGCAGGGAAGTACGGGTTGGCCTTTCCGTTGGGCATGACCGGGTTCATCAGGTACCCGCCGTAAGGCACCGGAGCGACCCTCGTCGTAACCTTGTTCTGCGTGAGGAAGGCTTCCAGACCCAGGTCGAGCGTACTCGTAGCGCGCAGTGTCCCCTTGAACATGCCGGAGATCGTCTCCGACTTCGGCGAGAAGTCGACGAAGGAGGGCGTGACGATCTTGCACTGTGTGCCGCCCGCAATGGGAATCAACGCCGTCCCGGCGCACGCCGGTGCGGCCGGGTTGTAGAGCACCGAGAAGTCCTGCGTGTAATTTGCGGGGTCGGTACTGTTGGACAGGCCGCCAACGATGCGCCGGTTGAAATTGCGCTGATCGCCGCCTATGGCATCTTCCTTGCGGGCGCTGACGAAGCCGAATACGTTGAAGCCCTGCGTGTCCAGGTCGCCGAAGCCGAAGCCCAGGTTTGCGCTGACGACGCGGCCGCCCGGATGCTGTGGAGAGTCGTAGCCGAGCGTCGCCGTCCCGCCGGCATAGTTGCGCTTGGTGATGAAATTGATGACGCCGCCGATGGCGTCTGTTCCATACAACGACGATGCACCGTCTCGCAGCACTTCGATACGGTCGATCGCCGCGAAGGGGATCATGTTCAGGTCGGGCGCCGAGCCGTCGACTGCATTGTTCGCGATCCGCTCGCCGTTGAGCAGCACCAGCGTCTTGTCGGCGCCGATGCCGCGCAAATCGGCAAAGGTCGCGCCCCCGCTGCCCGAGCCGATCGCCTGTGCGACGTTAGCGTTGAGTTGCACGCTGCTCAACGTCGCCATGATCTGCTCGACCGATGTGATGCCCTGCTGCTGCAGATCCTCGGCCTTGATGATGGTGACGGGAACCGCCGTCTCGCCCGCGATACGCTTGATCGCCGAGCCGGTGATCTCGATCCGCTGCGCTGTCTGCGCCCACGCGCTCGTGGCACCGACGCCGCCGGCGACGACGACGGCTGCCGCCAACGCGACTTTGCTCCGCTTGAACATGAGAAACCTCCTCGAAGGCTGAGAGAACAATCTGGGATCCTGGCACGGGAGCGCATTTGTGCGTCCCGGGCCGGGTGGTGCGCGATTGTGATGTCGGCCCAAGGGCGCCTTGGTCCCGGGAAAGCGATAGGACCCGAGGCTTTGTCGTGCGCGCGCAACAGCGCGAGGCGTGCTATGCCGCTCGGCCGAGTGCGCCGGCCTGCGCGGCGACGTTCGACGTGCGGCCCCGCCGGAGCCAGGCACAAACCCAGGCACGCCGGGCCAAGGCCCGGGCGCCGCTGACGGTCAGGATGAGGGGACGCCGCACACGCCACCCACGGCCAGAGAACCGGCAGGCCGCCCGCGCAGGCCTCGATCGCCCGGCCCGGCCCGGCCCGGCCCGGCCCGGCCCGGCGATAGGCCGCAGGCCGCGGCATCTCAAGCAAATGTGGCTCTGCCACTTTGCTTGACCCCCACGGGGGGGGCGGGCTGGGCGCAGCCCGGCCCTGGGGGCGCTCAGAAGTTGTAGCTGCCCGAAACGTAGACCGTGCGCAGGAAGGGATCGGCGTAGCGCGCGTCGTAGCCGACCTGGTGGCCGGACGAATCGCGCAGCGTCAGCGGCGGCTTCTTGTTGAGGAGGTTCTTCACGCCCAGGCGGAATTCCAGCGCCTTGGTGGCGTTGTAGATGCCTTGCCAGTCCAGCGTGGCGTAGTCGGCCACCGTGAGCGAGACGCGCTCGTTCAGGTTGGTGTTCATGTTGCGCACCAGCTGGTACTGGTCGGTATAGCCCGAGCGTGCCTTGACCGTCAGGGTGTTGACGAACACACCCGATTCCAGAGAAGCGGTGAAGCGGTAGACGTTGCGGAACGAGACCGCACCGTTCTCGCCGTAGTGGCCCATGCTGTCGGTGAAGTCGTTCTGCGTACCGGCACGCGTGTACGACGATTGGATGAGGTAGGTGCCGGTGGCGCCCAGCGTCAGGCGGCCGATACCGGTCTGGATGCGGCCCGTGAGCTCCCAGTCGATGCCCTTGTTGATCGCCTGGCCGATGTTGGTCGACGCGCTGATGAAGGTCCAGTACGGCTGCGGCTCGGCCGGCGTCTTGTACGTGGTGAAGAGATCGCGGTAGCGCTGCGGATCGGCGAAGGCCTGATTGGCCGAGACGCCGCTGACCGCGTCGAGGATCTTGACCTGCCAGTAGTCGATGCCGGCACCGAAGTCCTTGCTCGGTTCGACGTGGATGCCGAACGTGGCCTGCTTGGACTTCTCGGGCTTGAGCGCGGCGTTGCCGCCGGCCAGCACGCTGTACTGCAGCTTGCCCGGCTTGCACGGATCGGTGCCGGGGAACGGGCAGTCGTAGCTGGCGGCCGTGACGCCATTGGGCGTGAGGGGGCTGGCGATGTCGAGCATGTCGGGCGCGCGGAAGCCCGTGCCGTACGAGCCGCGCAGCAGCAGTTGCGGCAGCACCTGGTAGCGGCCGGCCAGCTTGTACGTGGTAGCGCTCATGCGCTCGCCCACCGTGACGCCGTCGCTGTTGATCGCGCCGATCGTGTCGTAGCGCACGGAGCCGGTGAGGTCGAGGTTCTTGATCACGGGCACGAGCAGCTCGGCGAACGTGCCGGCCACGTCGCGCTTCATGTCGTAATGGGCCACCGGCGCGTAGTTGTAGATGTCGCCATTGAGCGCGGCCTGGGAAGGATCGCGCTTGAAGCGGTAGCTGCGCCAGTCGGCGCCCACGCCCAGGCTCAGCGTTCCGGCGGGCAGCTTGGCCAGATCGCCCGAGGCGCGCAGGTCCAGGCCCTGCAGCGTTGTGCTCTCCTTGCGCACGTTGCCGTCGAAGATCGAATTGGCGATCAACTGCTGCGCGGCCGCCGACTGCTGGCCGGGCAGCAGGAATGGGTCGAACAGGCCCTTGGTCCGCATGTCGCTGAACTCGGCCGTCTTGAAGTAGCCGCCGACGTAGCGCTCGTCGATGGCGTTCTGCGACCAGGTCAGGGCGCCGTTGATGCTCCAGCTGCCCAGATCGGCCTCGGCGCCCAGGACGAGATGCTTGGAATCGGTGATCGTGCGCGAGTCGCGCGTGCCGAAGTCCGAGGCGCGGTACGACGCCGAGACCGAACTGACATGCGCCGCCTGATTGGCGCTCAGGTACGGCAGCACATACGTCGTGTAGTAGCTCGACGACAGCGCCACCGGCACGGGAACCGGGTTGGGCGCGATGCGCGCAATGAGGTTGAGGCGCGAATAGGCCACATCGCTGAAGAAGCTCAGCTTGTCGCTGGCCTTGAGCTGGCCGCTCAGGTAGAACGAGTCGCGCGTGGACTCGGGGTAGATGTCGATCGTGGAGACGAAGTCGAACGCGCACATCTCGGTCACCGAGGTGGCGCCGGCGGCGTTGTTCAGGCTGTAGAAGTTGTTCGGCGCGCACTGGCCGTTCTTCTTCTGGTAGGGGTTGAACGAGTACGTGGGCAGTTTCGTGGCGGCGGCCTCGCCCGGCAGAAGCTTGAACGACACCGTCGCGTTGGCCGGGATGGCCGAGGTGCTGGTGCGGTCGTACACATACGGGGTGCCGTTGTACTGGAACGGCAGGTAGGCCGTCTTGGCGAAACTGCGGTCGCCCGACTTGAGCTGCTTCTGCTCGTCGTGGCGATAGGTGGCCACCAGGCTGAAGCGATCCTTGTCGACGTCGCCGAAGCCGTAGGTGATGCTGGCATTGCCCGACTTGCCGCCGCCGCCCTCCAGCGGCACGTCGAAGCGAGCGGAGACGTTGCCGCCTTGCTGGCTGCGCTTGAGAACGAAGTTGACGACGCCGGCAATGGCATCCGAGCCGTACAACGCCGACGCGCCGTCGGTGAGCACCTCGATGCGCTCGATCGCGCTCATCGGGATCGCATTGAGGTTGATGCGGCTGCCCGAGCCCGTCGGCGCGATGCGGCGCCCGTTGAGCAAGACGAGCGTGTAGGACTCGCCGATGTCGTGCAGGCTGGCCGTCGCGATGCCGCCGGAGTTGGTCCCGATCGCGATGTCCGAGATCGTGAACCCCTGCATCGCAGGAAGCTTCTGGATGACGTCCGCGACGGTGGACGCGCCCGAGCGCTGGATCTGCTCGGCATTGATGACCTGCACCGGCAAGGCCCCCTCGCTGGCGATGCGCTTGATGCTCGAGCCGGTGATCTCGATGCGCTGCGTATCCTGCGCCTGCGCTGCGGCGGCGCCGAGCGCGCCAAGACAGGCGACCGCCGCAGCAACGGCGTTGAACTTGTGAACCCTCACGATGATTCCCCCGAGACGAAATTGACGGCTTGTGCCCGCATGTTGGCGCGAGGCGGCCATGCAGCGGCCTGTGTGCTTGGACTTTACCTTTTGCCCGTGACGCAGATGAACTCGGACAGACCCTGTCGCCTGGCCGCTACACCACGAGCGCGGGCGGCTTGTCTGGCCGTGCACCTGGTGGGCGCGGCGTGGCGCGACGTGCGCGAGGACCTCGCGCGGCCGGCCTGACGCTCGAGCCCGCGCGACGCTCAGCCCGGCGCCACCTCGAGCCGCGGCACCGCCGCCAGCAGCTGCTGCGTGTACGCGTTGCGCGGCCGCTCGAGCACCTCGGCGCAGTCGCCCTGCTCGACGATGCGCCCGGCGTTCATCACCGCGATGCGGTCGGCGATGTACTCGACGACGCCGATGTTGTGCGTGATGAAAAGATAGCTCACGCCCAGCTCGCGCTGCAGCTCGCGCAGCAGGTTCAGGATCTGCGCCTGTACCGAGACGTCGAGCGCCGAGGTCGGCTCGTCGCAGACGATGAGGCGCGGCCGCACGGCGAGCGCGCGCGCGATCGCGATGCGCTGGCGCTGGCCGCCGGAGAACTCGTGCGGGTAGCGCTCGAGCGCGTCACGCCGCAGCCCGACGCGCTCGGCCAGTTCCTCGATGCGCCCGCGGCGCGCCGCGGCGTCGACCTCGGGGTGCAGCGCGAGGAGGCCCTCTTCCAGCAGCTCGAGCACGCGCAGGCGCGGGTTGAGCGAGGCGAAGGGATCCTGGAAGATGATCTGCACGGCGCGCCGCGCCGCCAGCAGCTCGGCGCCGTGCAGCGTGAAGACGTCGCGCCCTTCGAGCAGCGCGCGGCCGCCGGTGACGGCCGTCGTGCGCAGCAGTTGCACGATTGCCTTGCCGGTGGTGGTCTTGCCGCAGCCCGACTCGCCCACCAGCGCCAGCGTCTGGCCCGCGTCGATGCGAAAGCTCACCTCGCGCACCGCGTCGAAGTACCCGTGCACGCGTTGCAGCAAGCCGCTGCGCAGGGGGAAGCGCACGTCGAGCGACTGCACCTCGAGCAGCGGCGCGGCGGCGCGCGCCGGCGCAGCGGTGGCGGGAGCCGCAGTCGGCGCTGCAGCCGGCGCTTCAGCCGGCGCTGCAGTCGGCGCTGCCGATGACGCTGCGGCCGACACCCGCTCTGCCAAGGCGGACGGCGCCGCCGTCCTCCCCTCCTCGTACAGCAGGCAGCGCACCTGCCGGCGCCCGTCGAGCGCCTTCAGTTCGGGCGGCGTCGTCGGGCAATGCGGCATCACCTGCGCGCAGCGCGGCGCGAAGCGGCAGCCGGCGAAGCGCTCGTTGAGCGTCGGCACCGTGCCGGCGATGGCTTCGAGCGGTGCGTCGCGCCGCGAGGCGCCGGGCAGCGCGCGCAGCAGCGCCTGTGCATACGGATGCCTGGGCGCGGCGAAGAATTCGTCGGCCGGCGCCACTTCGACGATCTGGCCCGCGTACATCAGCGCCACGCGCTGCGCCATGCCCGACACCACCGCCAGATCGTGCGTGATGAGCAGCAGGCCCATGCGGCGCTCGCGCTGCAGGTCTTTCAGCAGCTCGAGGATCTGCGCCTGGATCGTGACGTCGAGCGCCGTGGTCGGCTCGTCGGCGACGAGGAAGTCGGGCTCGGCCGCCAGCGCGCTGGCGATCATGACGCGCTGCTTCTGCCCGCCGCTCATGCGAAACGGGTAGTCGTCGATGCGACGCTCGGGCTCGGGGATGCCGACGCGGCGCAGCCACTCGATCGCCTTGGCACGCGCGGCCGCCCCGCGCAGCGGCGTATGCGCCTCGATCGCCTCGACGATCTGCGCGCCCACCTTCAGCACCGGGTTCAGGCTGGTGGCCGGCTCCTGGAAGATCATGCCGACGCGCCCGCCGCGCACGTGGCGCATCGCCGCCTCGGGCAGATCGAGCACCTCCTCGCCGCCGACGGCGATGCGCCCGGCCGTGACCTGGCCGTTCTCGGGCAGCAGCCGCATCAGCGCCAGCGCCGTCATGCTCTTGCCGCAACCGCTCTCGCCGACCAGGGCGAAGGTCTCGCCGCGCTCGATCGTCAGGCGCAGCGCGTCGATGGCGCGCACGATGGCGCTCTCCGTCTGGAGTTCGACGGTCAGCTCGTCGATCGTGATCACGGCAGCGTCATCCGGGCGGCGGGGCGGCCGCGCGCGAGGCGTCGGCCCTGCATCAGCGCTTCGAGGTCGCGCATCGTCGCGCCGACGTCGAGCGCGCCGCGGTCGAGTGTCTGCACGGTGTGTGTCCTTCGGTCGCGGCTGCGCAAGGGTATCAGGTGCGCGCAGCCCGCCCCGGCCGCCGCGGCCGCAACGAGCGCGCGCGCGGATCGAACGCATCGCGCACGCCGTCGGCGAAGAGGTTGGCCGCCAGCACCAGCGTGACCATGAAGCCGAAGGCGGCGGCGAAGCTCCACCAGACGATCGGGTCGCGGCTCATCTCGTTGCGCGCCAGGTTGATCATGCCGCCGAAGCTGTTCATCGACGGGTCGACGCCGACGCCGACGTAGCTCAGCACCGCCTCGTACAGGATGAGCGCGCTGAAGTCGAGCACGGTGACGATCAGCATCAGGTGCGCCACGTTCGGGAAGATGTGGCGCAGCATGATGCGGGCGTGGCCGACGCCGAAGGCGTTGGCCGCCTGCACGTACTCGAGCTCGCGCAGCTTGAGCGTCTCGCCGCGCAGCAGCCGGCACAGGCCGGCCCAGCCGGTGAGGCCGAGCACGGCGCACAGCAGGAACAGCTTGAGGTCGCTGCGCTCGGCGCCCGTCTCGAACAGCTCGGCGTGCTGGTCGATGAAGACCTGCACCATGAGCACGCAGGCGGCGATCAGCAGCACGTTGGGCACCGACGACAGCACCGTGTAGACGTACTGGATGATCTCGTCGACCCAGCCCTTGAAGTAGCCGGCCATGATGCCCAGCACCACCGCCAGCGGCAGCGTCGCCACGGTGGCCAGCCCGCCGATCACGAACGCGGTGCGGATGCTCTTGATCGCCTGGTAGAGCACGTCGTTGCCGGTGAGATCGGTGCCGAACAGGTGATAGGGGCCGGCGAGCGCGCCGCCCGCGCCCAGCAGCGCGCCGAGCACGAGCAAGGTGGCGGCGCCGGCGTGCCAGGGGATGTCGTCCTCGCGATGCACGAGGGCGCGCAGCGTCGCGCCGAAGCGGGCACCGCGGGCGCGCGCGAGCGCCGCGGTCAGCGCCGCGCAAGCCAGCAGCGCCGCCGCCAGCCCGCCGAGCAAGCCCAGGGCGCCGCGGCGCAGCACGTCGCCGGCCCACTCGGCCTCGGGGTTGCGCAGATGCGCGCCGCCGAACTTCAGGCGCGGCGCCTGGCGGCGCACCTCGCCGGCCACCAGCACCGATTCCTTCGTGAAGCCGAGATAGGCGAGCGGTCGCGAGTAGGTTTCCTCGCGCGCGTCGACGAGCCGGCGCAGCGCGTGGTCGAGCAGCGAGCGCGTGCGCACGTCGTAGGCCGGCGCCGCATCGGGGGCGCCGGGCGCCGGCGGCAGCAGCGCGCGGTAGTGCACGCTGTCGGCCAGCGTCACGCCCAGGCACAGCAAGAGCAGCACGCTCGAGCCCAGTGCCGCCGGATCGCGGAACACGCGGCGCCAGTTCGCGCTGCGCGCCGGGCTGCGCAGCACGTACAGCAGGTAGGCCACCAGCGCCGCGGCCAGCGCCCACATCACGGCGTCGGTCCACAGCAGCACGAACTTGGGCATGGCGGGCAATGCTCAGAGCCTGTGAAGATATGAATCACGCCCGCGCAGGGGTGCCCAAGGGCGCTGGGCAAGGCGCGGCGCGCAGCCCAGGCTGGCCGCCTGGGCAAGCGCCGCAACGCGGCCCAGCGCCCTTGGGCACCCCTGCCCTATGCGCAGCAGGGCCCCGCGAAGGGCCCACTCGTTGTTGCGAAGCCTCGCTGGGGCCCAACCCCAGCTTCGGCTTCGCGCCTAGATTGGGCCCTTTGCGGGGCCCCACGCGGGCGTGATTCATATCTTCACAGGCTCTCAGGCCAGCCGCACGCGCGGGTCGACCCAGGTGTAGGCGATGTCGATCAGGATGAAGGTGGCGATGTACAGCAGCGAGCCGAGGAAGACCATCGTGCGCACGATCGCGAAGTCCTGCTTGCCGATGGCTTCGATGACGTAGGCGCCGAGTCCGGGCAGGCCGAAGAAGCTCTCGAACACCAGGCTGCCCAGGAAGACGTAGGGCAGGTAGCTGCCGGCCGAGGTGATGATCGGGATGAGCGCGTTGCGCAGCACGTGGCGCGCCAGCACCACCGGCTCGGCCAGGCCCTTGGCGCGCGCGGTGCGCACGTAGTCCTTGGCCATCTCCTCGAGGAACATCGCGCGGTACAGGCGCGCCTCGCCGCCCAGGCGCGCCAGCAGCGACAGCGCGATCGGCAGCACCAGGAACTTCACCGCGTCCAGCCCGGATGCGTAGCCCGAGATCGGCGCCACGCGCATCACGCGCGAGAACAGATACTGGCCGACGATGATGTAAAAGAGGCTCGAGATCGAGAGCATCACCACGCAGGCGACGACGCCCCAGAAGTCGAGCCGCGTGCCGCGGAACATCACCAGCAGCAGCGCGAAGGCCGTGCTGGCGAACACCTGCAGCACGAACAGCGGCAGCGCGAGCTGCAGGCTCACCGCCATGCGCGTGCCGACCTCGTGGCCGATGTCGCCCGACGATTCGGAGTCGGCGCGGCCGAAGTCGAGCGCGAACAGCGACACCGAGCGCTCGTAGAAGATGGTGTCGGTCAAGGCCCGGGCGCCCGGCGCCGCGGCGTTGTAGTACAGCGGCTTGTCGTAGCCGCGCTCGGCCTTCCACTTCTCGATCGCCGCCTGCGTGACGCGCTTGCCGCCCAGGTTCAGGCGCGCCATGTCGTCGGGCGTGTTGACGCTGAAGAAGAGAAAGAAGGTGGCGAGGTTGACGCCCAGCAGGATGAGCGCGCCGTAGCCGATGCGCCGCACGATGTAGGCGAGCATGACGGTCTGCCGTTCAGCGCGCCGGCCTGGCGACGACCTGGCCGCGCGCGTTGGTGCGCTCGCGCCGACGCCAGCTGCGCCTGCCGTACCAGACCAGCGCCAGCACGCCGGCTGCCAGCAGCAGCAGCGGCCACCACAGCGGTCGGTTCCAGGCCGCGAGCGCGGCCGTGCGCTCGGCGGCGTCCAGGCGCAGGTAGCGGCCCTGATCGCGGATCAGGATGGTGGGCCTGTAGTTGTAGACCCAGTGCTGCGCCGCCCCCGAGGAATACGGGAAGAAGCCCATCGTCCACGGCGCATCCTCCTGCACGATGCGCACCATCTTGTCGATCAAGGCCTGCTTGGCCGGGCCGTCGTCGAGCGTCTTCATCTCGAGGAACAGGCGATCGAATTCGGGGTTGGCGTAGTTGGCGGTGTTCTCGCCGTCGTACTTGGTCTTGCCGGTCTTGCTGTAGAGCAGGAACAGGAAGTTCTCGGCGTCCGGGTAGTCGGCGAGCCAGCCCAGCCAGAACACCTGGTACTTGCCCTTGCGCACCTTGTCCTGGAACTGGTTGTTGTCGGTGGCGCGCACTTCGAGCTGGATGTCGATCTTGGCGAACTGGCGCACCACCCAGTCGATCTCGGGTTTGCGCTCGGGCGTGGCCTGGGCATAGAAGTCGTAGTTCAGCACCAGCGGCCGGCCGGTCCTGGCGTCGCGGCCATCGGGGTAGCCGGCCTCGGCCAGCAGGCGCTTGGCCTCGGCCACGGGCCGGCGCACGGCCTGGCCGTCCTTCCAGACATGCGTCACCGGATCCACGCCCTCGGGTGTGCCCTCGCGCGAGCCGAAGATGCCCGGCGGCAGCGGGCTCATCGCGGTGACGCCGGCCTTCTTCGGGAAGATGCGGCTGTACTCCTCCCAGTCGATGGCGATGCTGATCGCCTGGCGCAACTTGCGGTTCCTCGCCTTCTGCTCGGCGCTCAGTTCGCCGTCGCCGTCGCCCAGCGTCGGGTCGAGCATGTTGAAGGCGATGAAGTAGCTGCCGACGTCGGTGCCCCTGGTGAGCCTGAAGCCCTTGGCCAGGTACTCGCGGCGCACCTCGTCGCTGTCTTGCATCGCCACCAGATAATCCATGCCGGTGTCGGTGCGCTCGAAGACCTCGATGTCGTAGTAGCCCTGGCGGAACTTGTTGCGCAGCGGCACCGCTTCGCGCTCGACGCTGGAGACGATGCGCTCGATGAAGGGCGTGCGCTTGCCGCAGTCGGCCAGCATGCCGGCGGCGCGGTCGGCGGGCATGCCTTCGCAGGGATAGGGCTCGCCGCGGTAATTGGGGTTGCGCGTCAGGACGTGACGCCGGTCCTGCACGTACTCGGTCATCATGTACGGGCCGGTGCCTACCGGCCAGCGATCCAGCGACAGCCCCGCCGCCGCCATGCCCGGCTGCGCGTAGAACGCATCGGCCTCCCAGGGCACGGGCGCGGTGAAGGTCATCTGCATCCAGTAGCGCCACTGCGGGTACTTGCCCTTGATGCGGATGCGCAGCAGGTGCTTCTCCGGTGCGCTGGCGCCGGCCAGCGGCCAGCGGCGGAAGTCGAGGAAGGGCCGATCCAGGCTCGCCGGGTCGAGCCCGGCGCGCAGCTTGGCGTCCTCGGCCTTGATCAGCTTGCCGTATTCGTCCAGGCCGACGATGTACTCGGCGAAGGTGCTGAAGATCGGCGTCGTCACGCGCGTCGTCGCGTGGCGCTTGAGCGCGTAGACGAAGTCCTCGGCCACCAGCTCGCGCGTGCCCTGGTGTTCGAACTCGAGCGGCGAGCGCCGGCTGCCGAGCTCGCCCGGGCGCATCGGCCGCTCGCTGTGGTAGTAGTGGCGGCCCTGGGCGTCGACGGCGAAGGCCGGGTGCGGCTGGAACAGGATGCCGCGCTTGATCGGCACGTCGTAGATGCTCTCGGCCACCTGGTCGGCTGGCGCGTCGTCGGGCAGCGTGCGGCCGTCCTTGTCCACGTACCGCGGCCGCACCACCGCGGCAGCCGACTTGGGCACGAGCTCGAACGGCCGCTTGAAGTAGTGATAGCCGTAGGGCGGCTCGTAGATCTGGTAGGTGTACGGGGTGTCGTTGCTCCAGTACGAGGCGGTCGGGTCGAGGTGGCGCGGCGAACCCTCGATGACGGCCGTGAACAGCGTACTGGTGGCGGCCGAGCCGTCGGGCCAGGGGTTGTTGTTGCACGCTGCGAGCAGCGCGCCGCAGGCGAGCAAAGTGGCGAGCCGGCGCAGCAGACCCATCGGAAGTCCCGAAGCTCGTGAAGACATCGATCGCGCCCGCTCAATGGCCCCAGGCGACGAACACGTCGCGCCCGGCCACCGCGAGTTCGGCGCGGCGCCCGAAAGGCAGCGTCACCAGCGTCGGCACATGGCCCACCGGCAAGCCGGTGAGCACCGGCACGCGCGTCGTCGCGCGCAGGTAAGCGACCACGCTGCGCAGCCGATAGCCGCGGTCGGCCGGCGTCGGCTTCCAGTTCGTGAAGTGGCCCAGCAGCAGCGCGCGCTGCGTGCCCAGCACGCCGGCCTGCGCCAGTTGCAGCAGCCGGCGCTCGATGCGAAACGGCTGCTCGTTCACGTCCTCGACGTAAAGTATGCCTCCCTTGACCTGCTCGGCGCGCGGGAAGTGTCGCGTGCCGAGCAGCGAGCACAGCATCGCAAGGTTGCCGCCCCACAGCGGCCCGCGCTGCGCCAGGCCGTCGAAGCCGGCCTCGGTGCGAAAGCCGATCGCCTCGAGCTCGCCGCGCGCGGCCTCGCCCAGGCAGCCGGCGGTGACCTCGTCGACCCCGCCCTCGCCTTCGGCGCGCGCGAACTGGTCCAGCGCCATCGGCCCGGCCCAGCCGGGCGCGCCGGTGTGCGCCATGAGCGCACAGTGCAGCGCCGTGAAGTCGCTGTGGCCGAGCCACATCGTGCCGCGTTCGACGCTGCGCGCCAGCGCCCGCCATCGGATGCCATCGAGCAGCCGCGTCAGGCCGTAGCCGCCGCGCGTGGCCATCGCGACGCGCGGTGCGGCCGCCGCCACGCGGTGGATCGCGGCCAGGCGCGTGTCGTCGTCGCCGGCGAAGCGCTCGGCGCGCGCCAGCGCCGCCTCGTCGAGCGCGACCTCGAAGCCGAGTGCGCCCAGGCGGCGCGCCGCCAGGCGCAGCAGCGGCGGACGCAGCACCACGCCCGAGGGACTGAACAGCGTGAGCGCGCTCATCCTCCGGTCTCCTCGGGCGGCAGCTCGAGCGCCTCGCCGGCGGGGATGGGCGTCGCCGATTCGGCCGACTGGCCTGATGCAGCCGGCCCGTCCGATGCGGCGGCCCCGGGCAGCGCGATGCGCGCGTCGCGCTGCTGCACACGCCGCTCGGCGAAGAACTCGCGCAGCAGCCGGCCGCAGGCCTCGGCCAGCACGCCGCCCGCGACTTCGGTGTGGTGGTTGAGCTGCGGCTCGGCGAACAGGTTCAGCACCGAGCCGGCGGCGCCCGTCTTCGGGTCGAAGGCGCCGAACACCACGCGTTTGATGCGTGCATGCACCAGCGCCATCGCGCACATCGCGCAGGGCTCGAGCGTCACGTAGAGCTCGCAGTCGGGCAGCCGGTAGTTCTCCTGCAGCGCGGCGGCGTGGCGCAGGGCCACGATCTCGGCGTGCGCGGTCGGGTCGTGCGTCGTGATCGGCCGGTTGTAGCCGGTGGCCAGCACCTGCAGCCCGCCCGCGCCGCGGCGCGCGATGACGGCGCCCACCGGCACCTCGCCCACCAGCCAGGCGTTGTGCGCCTGGTCGAGCGCCAGGCGCATGCCGTAGGCATCGAGCGGATCGGGCTCGAGGGGAGCAGCGGCGTCGGTCATCGGTTCGGGCCTGTGCCGCGCCAGGCGGCGGCCGGCGATTGTCGCAGCGGCGGGCCCTGCGCGCCGTGCATGCCGTTCGCGTTGCACCGCCCGCCACGGGCGCGCCGCGCCCACGATCCGGTTGTTGGAGGGGGCGAGGCCATAGGTCCGCTCGCCACGCGCGCGCCGAGCCCACGCAGGCCGGCCGCGCGCGGCGCAAGGGCCGCCCGACACAAGGGCGGCGCCGTTCGCCGTACCATCGGCCCGCGCCGCCGCTGCGAGGAGATCGACATGCAGATCGCGATCGTCGGACTGGGCCGCATGGGCTCGAACATGGCCCGGCGGCTGCTCGGTGCGGGCCACGCCTGCGTCGTGCACGACATCCACGCCGAGGCGATGCAGGCGCTGGCCGCTGCCGGCGCGCAAGGCGCCGCTTCGCTGGCCGAACTGGCCGCCGCGCTCGAGCCGCCGCGCACGGTCTGGCTGATGCTGCCCGCGGCGGTGGTCGACGCCACGCTGCAGTCGCTGCTGCCTCACCTGCAGCGCGGCGACACCGTCATCGACGGCGGCAACTCGCACTACCGCGACGACCTGCGCCGCGCCGCGCTGCTGGCGCCGCAGGGCCTGCACTACGTCGACGTCGGCACCAGCGGCGGCGTCTGGGGCCTCGCCGAAGGCTACTGCCTGATGATCGGCGGCGAGGCCGCGGCGGTCGAGCGCCTGGCGCCGATCTTCGGCGCGCTCGCGCCCGGTGCCGCCGCGGCGCCGCCGACGCCCGGGCGCGACGTCCGCGCGGGCGCCGAACGCGGCTGGCTGCATTGCGGCCCGAGCGGCGCCGGGCACTTCGTGAAGATGGTGCACAACGGCATCGAGTACGGCCTGATGGCGGCCTACGCCGAGGGCTTCGACATCCTGCGCCAGGCCGGTGTCGGCGCGCACCCGCGACCCGCCGATGCCGAGACGGCGCCGCTGGCGCATCCCGAGGCCTACCGCTACGACTTCGATCTGGCCGAGATCGCCGAGCTGTGGCGGCGCGGCAGCGTCGTGCGCTCCTGGCTGCTCGACCTCACGGCGCACGCGCTGCTGCAGGATCCACAGCTCGAGGCCCTGCAGGGCCGCGTGGCCGATTCCGGCGAGGGCCGCTGGACGCTCGAGGCCGCCATCGACACCGGCACGCCGGCACCGGTGCTGGCGACGGCGCTGTTCGCGCGCTTCGCCTCGCGCGGCGGCAGCGACTTCGCCAACCGCGTGCTGGCCGCGATGCGCCGCGAGTTCGGCGGCCACGAGGAGCGCCGCGCATGAACAGGCCGGACCGTCCGCAGGCGCGCACCGTGCAGCGCGCCGTGCAGCGCGCCGTGCAGAGCGCCGTCCGATGAACGCGCCGGCCAGCGACGCGCTGGTGCTGTTCGGCGCCACCGGCGACCTCGCCTACCGCAAGATCTTCCCGGCGCTGCAGTCGCTGGTGCGCAGCGGTGGCCTGGCGGCGCCGGTGGTCGGCATGGCGCGCTCGGGCTGGACGCTCGAACAGATGCGCGAACGCGTCAGGGCCAGCCTCGCCGAGCACGGCGCCGGCCCGGACGACGCCGGCGCGCGCCTGCTCGCGCTGCTGGCCTATGTCGACGGCGACTACCGCGACGCCGCCACGCACCGCGCGCTGCGCGCCGCGCTCGGTGCGGCCAGGCGTCCGCTGCACTACCTGGCGGTGCCGCCGAGCCTGTTCGCCAGCGTCGTCGAAGGCATCGCCGAGGCGGGCGGCGCCGAGGGCGCGCGCGTCGTCGTCGAAAAGCCCTTCGGGCGCGACCTGGCTTCGGCGCAGGCCCTCAACGCCGCGCTGCACCGGCGTTTCGCCGAAGCGTCGGTGTTCCGCATCGACCACTACCTGGGCAAGGAGGCGGTGCAGAACCTGCTGTACTTCCGCTTCGCCAACGCCTTCCTCGAGCCGCTGTGGAACCGCAACCACGTCGCCAGCATCCAGATCACGATGGCCGAGGAGATCGGCGTGCAGGGACGCGGGCGCTTCTACGAGGAAGTGGGCGCGCTGCGCGA
Organism: Rubrivivax sp.; assembly: GCA_046348125.1. GTDB lineage: Bacteria > Pseudomonadota > Gammaproteobacteria > Burkholderiales > Burkholderiaceae_C > Rubrivivax. The sequence continues at coordinate 54,318 of JAXMEV010000012.1, read as the reverse complement.
CGTCGTGCAGAACCACATGCTGCAGGTGCTGGCGCACCTGGTGATGGAGCCGCCGGTGGGCGCCGGCGCCGAGGCGCTGCGCGACGAGAAGGTCAAGGTCTTCCGCGGCATCCGGCCGCTGGCCGCGGGCGACCTCGTGCGCGGGCAGTACCAGGGCTACCGCAGCGAGGACGGCGTGGCCGCCGATTCTCAGGTCGAGACCTTCGTCGCGCTGCGCCTGCACCTCGACTCCTGGCGCTGGGCGGGCGTGCCGATCCACATCCGCGCCGGCAAGCGCATGGCCGCCACCGCCACCGAGGTGCTGGTGCGGCTCGAGCGGCCGCCGCAGCAGGTGTTCGGCGAGGCCGGCGCCGCGGCCGCCAACTACCTGCGCTTTCGCGTCGGCCCGGACCGCGTGGCGATCGCGATCGGCGCCTCGTCCAAGCGCGCCGGCGCGGCGATGGTGGGCGAGCCGGTCGAGCTGTACGTGTGCAACGAGCGCGGCGCCGACATGAGTGCCTACGAGCGCCTGATCGGCGACGCGCTCAGGGGCGACCCGACGCTCTTTGCGCGTGAGGACGGCGTCGAGGCGGCCTGGCGCATCGTCGATCCGGTGCTCGCGGCGCCGCCGCCTGTGCATGCCTATGCGGCCGGCAGCTGGGGCCCGCCCGAGGCCGATGCGATGGTCGTCGCCTGCGGCGGCTGGCAGCGGCCGGCATAGGCGCGTTCGCATCGGCATGCGCGCTCGGCAAGAGGCGTCAGGCGCACGGAGGAACTGCAGCATGCACATCGAGGTGTTGCCCGACTGCGCCGCAGCCGCCGCGCGCGCCGCCGAGCGCATCGCCGAATGGGCCGCGCACGCCGTGCGCGAACGCGGCCGCTTCCTGCTCGCGCTGAGCGGCGGGCAGACGCCGCAGCCGATGTACGAGGCACTGGCGCGGCAGCCCCTGCCCTGGCCGCGCATCGCGCTGTTCCAGGCCGACGAGCGTGCGGTGCCGCCGGCGAGCGCGGCGCGCAACTGGAGCCATATCGAGCGGGGGCTGCTCGCGCCGCTCGGCCGCGCCGCCCCGCGGGCGTACCCGATGCCCTCGATGGCCGCACACGAGCTCGACGCCGCCGCGGCCGAGTACGCGCAGACGCTGGTGGCCACGGCCGGCGCGCCGCCGCAGCTGGATCTGGTGCATCTGGGACTGGGCGGCGACGGCCACACGGCGTCGCTGTTCGCCGGCGACGCCGCGCTCGAAGTCGACGACGCCTGGGTCGCCGCCACCGGCGCACACCAGGGCCACCACCGCCTGACGCTGACGCTGCCCGCGCTGGCACGCGCACGCCGCACGCTGTGGCTGGTCTGCGGCAGCGACAAGGCGGCCGCACTGGCGCGCCTGCTCGCGGGCGAGCGCACGCTGCCGGCGGCGCGCCTGCCGCGTCGCGCGGCCTGGATCGTGGCCGACCGCGCCGCCTGCCCGGGCCGCGCGCTGGGCGTCGAGGAGATCGAATGAAGGTGCTCGCCATCGACGTCGGCGGCAGCCACGTCAAGTTCCTGGCCGGCGGCGAGAGCGCGCCACGCGCCTTCGTCTCGGGGCCCGAGCTGACGGCCGCAGCGATGGTGCGCGGCGTGCTCGACGCGACGCGCGACTGGCGCTGCGACGCCGTCTCGATCGGCTACCCCGGCCCGGTGCTGCACGGCGCGCCGCTGCGCGAGCCGCACAACCTCGGCGCGGGCTGGGTCGGCTTCGACTACGCCGGCGCCTTCGCGCGTCCGGTCCAGCTCGTGAACGACGCCGCGATGCAGGCGCTGGGCAGCTACGAGGGCGGCCGCATGCTGTTCCTCGGCCTGGGCACCGGGCTGGGCTCGGCGCTCGTCGTCGACGGCCGCGTCGAGGCGATGGAGCTCGCGCACCTGCCCTGGCGCAAGGGCCGCACGTTCGAAGACTGCGTCGGCGAACGCGGCCGCCTGCGCCTGGGCAAGAAGAAGTGGCGCCGGGCCGTGCTCGACGTGATCGAGGAGCTGTACGCCGCGCTCGCGCCCGAGTACGTGGTTCTGGGCGGCGGCAACGAGCGCCGCATGAAGACCCTGCCCGACTACGTGCGCCGCGGCGACAACGCCAACGCCTTCGTCGGCGGTTTTCGTCTGTGGGAGGCCGGGGGGGATGCCCGCACCGCTGCCATCAGGCCTGTCATCAGGCCTGCCATCAAGCCTGCCGACAGGGCTGCCAATCGGACCTTCGATCCGGGCGCCCAGGCGGCTGCCAGGGGCTCTGCCAAGAGCGCAGCCGAGCGGCAGCCCATGCCGCAGGCCCACGCCGCGCGAGGCCGCACATGAGCAGCGGCGATGCGGCGCCCGCCGCGCGGGCCGCGCCCGGCGGCCCCGGCATCGAGCCGACCTGGGCCAGCAGCGCCAAGGACATCGTCGGCGCCTCGCTGGGGCCGGCGCGGCTGTGGTTCACCGTGGGCCACGGCATCGTCAACGAGATCTACTTCCCGCGCATCGACACGCCGCAGATCCGCGACCTGGGCTTCATCGTCGCCGACGGTGCCGGCTTCTGGTGCGAAGTCAAGCGCCTGGGCTCGTACCGGCTCGAGACGCCTGCGCCGGGCATTGCGGCCGTGCGCGTCGTGCACGAGCACGAGCGCTTCCGGCTCGCGCTGCGCATCGTCGGCGATCCGCGCCGCGACGTGCTGCTGCTCGAGCTCGTGCTCGAAGGCGAGGCCGCGCTGCGGCCCTACGCGCTGCTGGCGCCGCATGTCGGCGGCACCGGCCACGACAACGTCGCCGAGGTGGCGCTGCACGGCGGCCGGCGCGTGCTGCGCGCCGGGCGACCCGACTACGCCTCGGAATGGCTGGCGCTGGCCGCGGTGGACGGCGCGCAGCGCGACGCGCTCGGCCGCGCCGGCGCCGGCTACGTCGGCGAGACCGACGGCTGGCAGGACTTCTTCCGCCACGGCGCGATGCAGTGGCAGTACGAGCGCGCCGGCCCCGGCAACGTCGCGCTCACCGGCGAGCTGCCGCGGCGCTGCGTGCTCGCGCTGGCCTTCGGCGCGAGCCCGGAGGCGGCCACCACCCTGGCCTTCGGGGCGCTCACGCAGCCCTTCGAGGCGCCCTGGCGGCAGCAGATCGACGACTGGCGGCGCTGGCACGCGGCGCTGGCGCCGCCTGGTGCTGCGGCGCCGGTGCCGGCCGCCGCGCGGCCGCTGGAACCCGCGCTCGCCGCGCAGCTCGCCGTCTCGGCGATGGTGCTGCACGTGCATCAGGACAAGGTGCACCCGGGCGCGCTCGTCGCCAGCCTGAGCGTGCCCTGGGGCAACCGGCGCGACGAACGCGGCGGCTACCACCTGGTGTGGCCGCGCGATCTCGTCGAGTGCGCGGGCGCGCTGCTCGTGCTCGGCCAGCAGGCCGAGGCGCGCGACGTGCTGCGCTATCTCATCGCCTCGCAGCACGCCGACGGCCACTGGAGCCAGAACCAGTGGCTCGGCGGCAAGCCCTACTGGCAGGGCGTGCAGCTCGACGAAGCGGCCTTTCCGGTGCTGCTGGCCGCGTTGCTGGCCGAGCGCGACGCGCTCGCCGGCATCGAGGTGGGCGACATGGTGCAGCGCGCGCTCGGCTTCATCGCACGCACCGGACCGGCGAGCGAGCAGGACCGCTGGGAGGAGGACGCCGGCGTCAACCCCTTCACGCTTGCCGTGTGCATCGCCGCGCTGGCGGCCGGCGCCGCCTTCGTCGAGGCGCCGCTGCGCGAGTTCGTGCTGGCGCTGGCCGACGACTGGAACGCGCGCATCGAGGACTACACCGCGGTGCACGACACGGCGCTGGCACGCCGTCTGGGCGTGGCCGGCTACTACGTGCGCGTGGCGCCGCCCGCGGTGACCGCCGACAGCGAGGCGCTGCACCGCGCGGTGCCGATCAAGAACCGGCTGCAGCAGACGGCGCCGCCGGCCGACGAGCAGATCAGCACCGACGCGCTGCAGCTGGTGCGCTTCGGCCTGCGCGCGGCCGACGACCCGCTGGTGCGCGACACGGTCACGGTGATCGACGCGCTGCTGCGCGTCGAGCTGCCCACCGGCGTCGCCTGGCGCCGCTACAACGGCGACGGCTACGGCGAGCACGAGGACGGCGCGGCCTTCGACGGCAGCGGCTGCGGCCGCCCCTGGCCGCTGCTGGCCGGCGAGCGCGGCCATTACGAGCTGCTGGCCGGCCGCGATCCGCTGCCCTACCTGCGCGCGATGGCGGCGATGGCCAGCGCCGGCGGCATGCTGCCCGAGCAGGTCTGGGACGCCGCAGCGGTTCCCGCGCACGGCCTCGAGCCCGGGCGGCCGAGCGGCTCGGCAATGCCTCTGGCCTGGGCGCACGCCGAGTTCGTGAAGCTGGCGCTGTCGTGCGGCCGGGCGCGGCCCAGCGACTGCCCGGCTTCCGTCTGGGAGCGCTATCGCGGCCGCAGGCCCGAACCGCACCTGGCGGTCTGGCTCGAGCAGGCGCCGGCCGCACGAGGCTGGGCCGGCGCCGACACGCTGATCTGCCTGCACGAGCCGGCCCTGGTGCACTGGAGCGTGGACGGCTGGCGCAATGCCGGCGACCTGGCGACGCGGCCGCTCGGCAGCCTGGGCCTGCACGTGGTGCGGCTGCCCACGGCCGCACTGACTGCCGGCCAGGCCGTCGATTTCACCTGGCGCCGGCAGAACTCGGGCGAATGGAGCAACACGGACCACCGTCTCGTGCTGGTTGCACCCGGCGCGCGGTAGACGGATATCCGCGGCCGCAATGCCCTGCCCGATGCGCGGCCTACGAGCATGGTGGCGTCGCGTCCGACACCGGGGCGCAGTGTGCGTCGACGCCGGCTCGCGCAGTGTTCGACGCTGTGCGGCACTCGAGAAGACCGATGGACTTGTTGTCCTGGCTAGGAGCGTGGGCGGCAAAGACGCGCTTCGATGGGCTCAACAGCGTGGAACACTGCACCGGAACACCCCGGGACAGCCGACGCCGCCGATGAAGATGCTCTGCGCGGTGATGAAGCCTGCGGTGCCGGCACTGCTCCGGCGTCGCGCGCCAGCAGGGCGGCAATGGTCGATTTGCCCACGCCGCCTTTGAGATTGATGACGCAAACCGTGAGTGGCCGCTGGGCCTTGCCGTATTGCCTCCTCCTACGAATGCTTCTCGCGGCTCACTGTGCTCGGGCGGTGACGTGCAGCGTCAGCCCGGCATGCCGCTGCAGGTGGCTGATGACGGCGAAGAGATTGCGTGCCTGCGGGTTGCCGCTCGGGCCGAACATGCGGATCAGGCTCTTGGGCGATGAACCGGTCTCGGCGCCGAGCTGCTCGAAGCCGACCGTCGCCTTGATGTAGTCGCGCAGAATCGCCTTGCCGGTCTCCACGTCGCCGGCCAGCATGGTCTCGATGCCTTCCTTCAGCAGGGCAGCGCGGAATTTCGGATCGGCCTGGACGCGCGCCAGGATCGTTTCCTTGAAGTCACGGGTTAGAGCCATGGTTCACCTTGCCAATCGTTTGCGCCGCTTGTAGGCCGCCCAGCGAGCCTGCGCGGCCTCGATGTCTTGCTGCTGCCGCTTCTTGGTGCCGCCGGCCAGCAGGATGACCAGCACGTCGCCGTCCCGCCCGAAATACACCCGGTAGCCGGGGCCGAAGTCCAGCCGGTACTCCAGCACCCCCTCCCCGACGCCTTTGACGTTGGAGAGGTTTCCTTGCCCGATGCGCGCCAGCACGACAGTGATCTTGGCCGCCGCAATCGCGTCCAGGCCGGTGAACCAATCCGCAAAGGGACTGGTGCCGTCTTCGGCAAGGCACTCGCGGACGTCCAGCATGGTTATTGGTAGCGCATATGTTACCAATAAGCAAGCCGAAATGACCGGGGGAGCGGGGCGCTCCGGCCCGCACGCGTACATGTCGGCCGGCCAGGCTCTATTCGTTGCGCGGACCGGGCCTGATGGTCCCGGCCTGCCGGTGACGATCCCTCGCGCACAACCCGACGGTCAGCGGCACCGGCTGCGCCCGTGCCGGGTGATCCGGGCCATGCCGGGTACGGCATCGCCCGGCTGGTGACAACGTCGTGGCGCAGGTACGCGCAGCCGATGCCGTTCATGAATCCGGCCAGCCCTAGGAGCGTGGGCTCACCGAGAGCATGTGCTGCAGGCGCGGCTCCTTTACGAAGCGCGAGCGGACGGCCACGATGCGGCCGAAGCCGCGGCGCACGCCGCACACGATGGCCGTCCTGCCTGCGATGGCGAGGTCGGTTGCCTTACGCCGCGACGGCCGCCGCGCGCAACGGCTTGCAGCAGCCGGGGCCGAGGACGCTCGAGCGGCGTGCGCCCGGGCCGGTTGGGCCGCCGTTGGGCATGTGCAGACACGCAACAGGCGCGATCCGCCTCTTCACAGGCTCATTCGAAGTTCTTCAACAGCGGCCCGACCCAGGGCTCGGCGAAGTGGCCGAGCAGCAGGCCCGCGAGTCCGGCCGCGGCGATGCACAGCATCGACAGCGCGAGCCGCCGGATCAGTGCGGCGCTGCGCGAGCGCAGCACGAACGACAGGCTGAAGACGACGCTGGTGAACGAGGCCAGCACCGCGCCCACGCCGGCCGTGGCCGGCGCGATGCTGCCTTGGCCGGCCAGTGCGGCAGCGGCGGCGACGGCGCTGGCGCTCGACAGCAGCCCGCCGGCGACGCTGACGAAGTAGAAACCGGCGTCGCCGAACTCGCGCTGCGTCAGGCCGCCCAGTGCGTGCAGCAGCATGAAGATCACGCCGTACTTGAGCGCCTGCGGCAGCGAGAACGGCATGTCGAGGTGGATCTCGGCGGGCGTGCCGGTATCGGGCTGGCGGCCGCGCCGCTGGCTCAGGGCCACCAGCAGCCCGCTCACGCCCAGCATCAGCACGAAGGCCGCGAACGCCCGCGCCAGCGCCAGCGGCGCGAGGATCAGCAGCAGCGCCGCGTTGCGCACGATCATCGCGCCGACGGCGAGCACGATGCCGCGGTAGGCCGTGCCGACGTACGCCGCACCCACTTCGCGCACGCGCTCGACGAGCTCGATCACGGTGAAGTTGCTGTTGATCAGGCCGCCGAAGAAGCCCGACAGCTCGGTGCCGCGCGTGCCGTACATCTTCCACAGCACGTAGTTGAAGAAGCCGATGCCGGCGATCAGGATCACCGCCACCCAGGCCGTGCGCGGCTCGACCAGACGCCAGGGCCCGACCGCGCCTTCGGGCAGCGCCGGGTAGATGACGATGGCCAGCACCGCGAGCAGGATGGCCGAGCGGATCTCGCCCTCCGAGAAGCCGGTCGACAGGTCGGCCAGCCGCTCCTTCCAGGCCAGCAGCGCGGTCGTGATGACCATCACCGCCGCCGGTGCGATGGTCTGCCCGAGCCCGCACAGGATGCCGGCCATCGCCGTCACCATCATCGCCGCCGAGGTGGTGAGCTCGGTGCCCTGGTTGGCGCGCAGCGACGAGATGTTGAGGATCGCCACCAGCAGCCCGGTGAGCGCCAGCGTCGCCAGCCCGTAGGCCACGCCGAGCGCGCCGCCGATCGTGCCGAGCAGGCAGATGAAGCCGAAGGTGCGCAGCCCGGCCTCCTTGCCGCGGCGCTCGCGCTCGAGCCCGATCAGCAGCCCCAGCGCCAGCCCGAGCGCGAGGCGCATCAGGATCTGCGTGTAGGGCCAGCTGCCCGTAGGCAGCATCGCGCCGCCTTCGGTCATGGCGACCGTCTCGCTGCGCGCCGCGCCACCGCCGGCACGCGCGCCGCCGCTGCGGCGCTCAGCGCGGCATCGAACGGCGCCGGCACGACGGCGAAGCGGGAATCGGCGACGGCGTCGACAGCGCTGCGCGACCCTGCCAAGATAGCCCCATGCCGGGGAGACTACCATGACCGTCCGCGTCGTCAGGCTGGGCAGCGCGCGCGCTGCCGACGAAGGGTTGCGCATCGGCACCGTGCGCCGTCCGCCGCGCGGCGTGCCCAAGACCGAGTTCGCGAGCCACGACTGGTACGACGTCTGGTTCCCGACGCTCGCGCCCAGCCCCGAAACGATCCGGCGCGCGCAGGCCGCGGACGGCGAAGCGGACTGGCACGCCTTCGCCCAGGCCTACCGGCGCGAGATGACGGCACCCGACGCGGCGCACGCGCTGGACCTGCTGGCGGCGCTTTCCAGGCAGACCGACTTCGCCGTCGGCTGCTACTGCGAGCGGCCCGAGCACTGCCACCGCTCGACCCTGGCCGCGCTGCTGCGCGAGCGCGGCGCCGAGGTCGAAGAGCGCAGTTGAAGAATCCGGCCGCGCGTGCAAGGGGGGCCTGCGCCGGTCGCGCCTTGCAGCGGCCGCGCCAACGCACGAGGAAACCGCCATGAGCCTTGCCCTCACCGGGTTCGACAACCGGGTCGCCGTCGTCACCGGGGCCGGCCGCATGCGCAGCATCGGCCGTCCGATCGCGCTCACGCTGGCGCGGGCCGGCTGCGATCTGGTGCTGACCGGCACCGGCCGCTCACCCGCGCATTACCCCGAAGACGAAAGAGCCGCCGGCTGGCGCGACATCGACTCGGTGGCCGACGAAGTGCGCGCGCTGGGCCGCCGTGCCCTGCCCCTCGTCGCCGACGTCACCGACCCCGAAGCCGTCGAACGACTGGCCGCGCGCGCAGCGGCCGAGATGGGGCGCGTCGACTTCGTCGTCAACAACGCCGGCTCGACGCGCGGCAAGGACCGGCAGCCCGTGGCCAGCCTCCCCGTCTCGGAATGGCAGCGCGTGATCGACACCAACCTCAACGGCAGCTTCTACATGTGCCAGGCCTTCGCCAGGCGCATGATCGAGGGGCGGCGCGGCGGCGCCATCGTCAACATCTCGACGCTCGGCTCGCGCCTGCTCGCCGCCGGGACCGCGGCCTATGCGAGTTCCAAGCTCGCGCTCAACGGACTGACGACCATCCTGGCCGGCGAACTGGGGCAGCACGGCATCCGCGTCAACGCCGTCTGCCCCGGGCTCATCGACACCAGCCGGCTCGACGACATGCGCCGCAGCGCCGTGTGGGACCAGCTCATCGCGTCCTTCATCCCGCTCGGGCGCGCCGGCACCGGCGAGGACATCGCGCACATGGTGGCCTTCCTGTGCAGCGATCAGGGCGCCTGGATCAGCGGGCAGAGCATCTTCGTCGACGGCGGCTACACCAACGTGCCGCTGGCCGCGGCGCAGTAGCTGCGGCGCACGCAGCGCCGCGCTCGGCGCCTGTGAAGACATGAATCGCGGGCGCGATTCATGTCTTCACAGGCTCTCAGGGCAGGATGCCCCCCGGCCGACGCGGCCCCGGTGCCGCTTCGCGCCGGTCCAGGCACAGCGCGAGCCCCGTCAGCAAGGCGTTGCGCAGCTCGCGCGGGTCGATCACGTCGTCGTAGACCATCCGGTCGGCCAGCCGCCAGGCGGCGCCGCTCTCCTCGGCCAGCGCGCGCCGCCGCCCCGCCTCGTCGAGGCCGGAGGCCGCCGCGCCGCTGGCGGCGGGCATCGCCCCGAGACTGATGGCCGGCAGCGCCAGCCTGAGCGTCTGCGCGTCGAACGGGTTCATCGCCATGATCGACGAACCGAAGCCGAAGGCCTTGCGCAGCGTCACGTGCAGCTTGGGCACGCGCAGGCGGTGCTGCACTGCAAACATGCGCGCGGCATGGCGCAGCGCACCGGCGCGCTCCGAGGCGCGCCCGGGCAGGACGCCGGGGTTGTCGGCGAGGAAGAGCGCCGGCAGATGGAAGGCGTCGGCCACTTGCAGGAAACGCGCCGCCTTCTGCGCTGCCGCCGCGTCGACCGCACCGGCGCCGGCCGCGGGGTTGTTGGCGACGAGGGCGACGCTGTGCCCGCCCAGGCGCGCCAGCGCCGTGACGATGGATGCGCCGTACGACGGCTGCACTTCGAGCACGCTGTCGCGGTCGGCCAGCAGCGCGAGCAGCGCGCGCATGTCGAAGGCGACGCGCGGATCCGGGTCGATCAACCCGAGGATCGCGTCGAGGCGGCGCGGCCCGGTATCGCCGCGCTCGTCGATGGGCGGTGCCTGCCAGGCGTTCTGCGGAAAGTAGCCGAGGTAGCGCCGCGCCAGGGCGATCGCCTCGGCGTCGTCGGCGACGACGTTGTGCGCCACGCCCGAGGCGTCGACATGGACCTGCGGTCCGCCCAGTTCCTCCTTCGTGACCGCTTCGCCGAGGGCGCCCCGAACGATCGGCGGGCCGGCGACGAACAGCGCCGCGGCCCTCGTCATGACGACGAAATCCGACAAGGGCGCAGCCAGCGCGCCGTGCCCGGCCGAAGCGCCCAGCACCAGGCACACCATCGGGGCCAGGCCGGAGAGCTCGACCAGCGCCTGCAGATCGTTGGGCGACGGCGTCGCGTGCTCGTTGGTCAGCCGGTGCCCGGCGCCTTCGAGCATGAAGACGAGCGGCACGCGTTCCTGGATCGCCAGCTGCACGAGCCGCAGGCGCTTGCTCGCGCCGGCGTCGCCGATCGAGCCGCCGAGCACGGTGAAGTCCTCGATGCCGGCGAGCACCGGGCGCCCCTGCACGCGGCCGAAGCCCGCGATCAGTGCATCGGCCGGCGCCGGCTCGGCGCGGCCTTCGCTCAGATTGGCCGCCAGCGCGCCCAGTTCGGCGAAGCTGCCGGGGTCGAACAGCGCGGCGGCGCGCTGGCGCGCATCGAGCTTGCCGGCCGCGTGCTGCTTGTCGAGCTTCGCGCCCCCGCCCATGGCGTGCGCGAACGCGCGCCTGCGCTCCAGCTCGGCGAGAACCGCGCTCCACTTCGCGGCGACGTCCTTGTTCCCAGTACCCATGTCCGACTTCCTCGAAGGAAAGCCGCGGCGCCGAGGGCGCACAGCGGGCCGGCTGCGGCCGCGACGGCGGCGTGCAGCGACCCGGCACGCCGGCGGCGAACGCGCCCGCAGCGCCGCGCAGCCGACGCTAGCTGCCGAGCATGCCCAGCGCGCGCGGCAGCACCAGCGACAGCGGCGGCCAGTAGGTGACGATGACGAGGAAGACGAGCATCGTCAGCAGCCAGGGCCAGACCGCCACCGTCAGCTCGGTGATGCCCATCTTGGTGATGCCCGAGGAGACGTAAAGATTGAGCCCGACCGGCGGGTGGCACATGCCGACCTCCATGTTGACCACCATCAGGATGCCGAAGTGGATGGGGTCGATGCCGAGCTTGACCGCGATCGGGAACAGGATCGGCGCCAGGATCAGCACGATCGACGAGGGCTCCATGAAGTTGCCCGCGGCCAGCAGCAGCACGTTGGCGATGAGCAGGAAGCCGATCACGCCCACGCCGGTGCCGATCATCGCGTCGGCCATCGCCTGCGGGATGTTCTCGTGCGTCATCAGGAACGAGAACAGCACCGCGTTGGTGATGATGTAGAGCAGCATCGCGCTCATGTTGGCCGAGGACAGCAGCACGCGCGGCACGTCGGCGAGGCGCAGGTCCTTGTAGATGAAGACGGCGGCGATGAAGGCCCAGACCGCGCTCACCGCCGCCGCCTCGGTGGGCGTGAACATGCCCGAGTAGATGCCGCCCATCACGATGACGATCAGCAGCAGGCCCCAGATCGACTCGCGCAAGGCCTTGAAGCGCTCGCCCCAGGTGGCGCGCGGCAGGCGCGGATAGTCGTTCTTGCGCGCGCGGTACCAGGTCGTGAGGCCGAGCATCGTCGCCAGCATGATGCCCGGCAGCACGCCGGCCATGAACAGCGCGCCGACCGAGGTGCTGGTCGACACCGAGTACATCACCATCACGATCGACGGCGGAATCAGGATGCCCAGGGCGCCCGAGGTGGTGATCACGCCGGCGCCGAAGCGCTTGGGAAAGCCCGCCTTCACCATGGCCGGCATCAGGATCGAGCCGATCGCCACCACCGTGGCCGGCGACGAGCCCGACACCGCGGCGAACAGCGCGCAGGCCAGCACGCCGCCCAGGCCCAGGCCGCCGTGCCAGTGCCCCACCATCGAAGTGGCGAAGCGGATCATCCGCTTGGCCACGCCGCCGTGCGTGAGGAAGTTGCCGGCCAGGATGAAGAACGGGATCGCCATGATCTCGAACTTCTCGATGCCGGTGAACAGCTTCAACGCCACCGACTCGATCGGCACCTGCGTCATCGTGAACAGGAAGGTGAGCACGGTGAGGCCGAGCGAGATCGAGATCGGCATGCCGGTGAGCATCAGCACCAGCAGCAGCACGAAGATGATCGCGGTGTTCATGGCTTGGCGCTCCCGTCGTCGGCCGGGCCGCGCGCGTCACGCCCGGGCTCGTCGAGTTCGCGCGGATGCAGCTCGTCGTCCATGCGGTAGATGCGGTCCTCCTGCCCCGGCTGGTTCATCGGCGGCGGCACCGCTTCTTCGTCCAGTCCTTCGACATGGCCGTGGTCGTGGTGCGGCAGCTCGCCGGTGCGCGCGAAGCTCCAGGCCACCTGCAGGAAGCGCAGGCACATCAGGCCGGAGCCGAGCGGAATCGCCGAGTAGACGATCCAGGTCGGCCATTCGAGATCGGGCGTGGTCGGCCCCTCGGGCAGATCGCCGGTGGCCAGGCCGACCGCCTTGAAGATCGCGTAGTGCGCGCCGTTCTCCCACACGAAGGTGGCGCCGAGCACGGCGACGACGCCGGTGAAGAAGGCGCCGGCGAGCAAGCCGAAGACGATGACGGGCTTGCGCCGGCGGTCGCTCAGGCGGTTGATGACGACGTCGACGCCGACGTGGATGCCGGTGCGCACGCCGTAGGCGGCGCCGAACTTGGCCATCCAGACGAACATGATGATGCACAGCTCCTGGGCCCAGCCGAAGTTCAGGCCGAGCAGCCAGTCCTGCAGCCCGGGAATCGCGTACCCCGAGGCATAGCGGTGCAGCACCGCCACGAAGATGATCGCCGTGGCCGCACCCATGAGGAAGGTGATCAGCCATTCCTCGAGGTGGTCCAGCACCTTCAGCATCGTCGACTCCCCCCTTCGGGCCCGGCCGTCCGTACGCCGCGCGCTGGCCGGCCGCGCCGGCGGGCCGCGCGCGGCAGCGGCGCCTTACACCTTGCTCGGGTCGAACCCGGTCTCCTTGTACACGGCCTCGATGGTCTCCTTGCCGATGCGCGACTCCATCTCCTTGTGCACCTTGACCAGGGCCTTCTTCAGCGCCTGGCGCTCGGCCGCGGTCGGCGTGTGGACCTGGGTCTTGCCCGAGGCCTTGACCTTGGCCAGCGCGTCGTCGTTCTCCTCCTTGGCGATCTTGTTGGCGTAGTCGGTCGCCTCCCTCATCGCCTGTTCGAGCTGGCCGCGCAGATCGGCGGGCAGGCCGTCCCAGAACTTCTTGTTGGTGATGACGGCATAGCCGAGGTAGCCGTGCTCGGTGAGCGACAGGTGCTTCTGCACCTCGTGCATCTTCTGCGTGTACAGGTTCGAGATCGGGTTCTCGGTGCCGTCGACGACGCCGGTCTGCAGCGCCTGATACACCTCGGAGAAGGCCATCACCTGCGGAATCGCGTTGAGGGCGCGGATCTCGGCTTCGAGCACCTTGCTCGACTGGATGCGCATCTTCAGGCCCTTGTAGTCCTCGGGCATCTTCAGCGGCTTGTTGGCGCTGAACGACTTGAAGCCGTTGTCCCAGTAGGCCAGGCCGCGGATGCCCTTGGGCTCGAGCTTGGCCAGCAACTGCCTGCCCACCGGGCCGGCGGTGACCTTGTGCAGCTCGGCGTAGCTGTCGAACAGGTAGGGCAGGTCGAAGGCCTCGAACTCCTTGACGCCGATCGGACCGAACTTGGCCAGCGAGGGCGCGAGCAGCTGCACGGCGCCGAGCTGCATGGCCTCGAGCTCCTCCTTGTCCTTGTACAGCGTCGAGTTGGCGTAGACCTCGACCTTGACCTTGCCCTGGGTGAGTTCGCCGGCGCGCTTGGCGAAGAACTCGGAGGCCTTGCCCTTGGGCGTGTCGTTGGCGACGACATGGCTGAACTTGAGGACGATCGGGCCCTGCGCCCGCGTGACGATGTGCGGCAGCGACGCGAAGGCGGCGGCTCCGGCGAGGATCAGGGGGCGGCGGGCGATGCTCATGCGGGTCTCCTCGGCAAGGGGGTCGATCGGGCCGCGGGCGGCCGACGGGCGGTCATTGTGTGTCCCGGGGGGGCGCGTCGCCACCTGTGAAATCCCGCAGTCCGGGGCTGGATTTCTGCCGCCACGCTCCCAGGCGCCCGGACCGGGTATTCGACCGGGCTTGACGCGCGTCGAGCGATGTATACAGTGTCCAGAGTCCTGGATCGGCCGTGCAGCTCGCCCGATGAACCTCTCCCTCAAGCGCGTGGAGCGTCCGCTCGCACTCGGCGAGCAGGTCTACCACTCGCTGCGCGCGCTGCTGCGCAGCGGCCAGCTCCCGCTCGGCCAGCCGCTGCAGGAAGTCCAGCTCGCCGGCCACCTGGGCGTCTCGCGCACGCCGGTGCGCCAGGCGATGACGCGGCTGGCGAGCGAGGGCCTGCTCGCCTCCGAAGGCCGCAGCTTCGTCGTGCCGCGCCTGACGCTGCGCGACGTCGACGACATCTACGAAGTGCGCTTCCTGATCGAGCCGGCCGCGGTGCGCGGCGTCGCGGCGCGCACCGTCGAGCGCGCGGTGCGCGCCCCGCTCGAGGCCGCCCTCGCCGCCGCCGCCGCCGCGCACAGGGCCGGCGACGCGCCGGCCTTCGCCGAGGCGCACCAGCGCTTTCGCGCGGCCTGGCTGGCGCTGGTGCCCAACCGCCGCCTCGTGCGCGCGGTCGAGCAGTACGCCGACCACCTGCAGCACATCCGCGCGCTCACGCTGGGCAAGCCGCGCGTGCGCGCCATCGTGCTCAAGGGCTATCGCAGCCTGGCCGCGGCGCTGGCCGACGGCGACGGCGAGCGCGCCGCCGCCGCCATGAGCGCGACGCTGGCCGAGGCCAAGCGCGCCTTCATCGACGCCATGGGCCTGGCGGCCAGCTGACCCGAGGCGAGCGGCAATGCCCTACCAGGCCGAAATCCCCTACGGCGCCTACTGGAGCACGCCGTTCGCGCGTTGGCAGGGCAGCTTCGCGAACCTGCACGCGATCGAGTTCGCGGCCCACGTGGCGCGGCGCGAGCTGGCGCGCCGGCGCATCGACCCGCAGGTCTTCGATTACGGCGTGCTCGGCATCTCGGTGCCGCAGAAGCATGCGTTCTACGGCCTGCCCTGGCTGGCCGGCCTCGTGGGCGCGCCGCAGATCGGCGGCCCGACGCTGATGCAGGCCTGCGCCACCGGCGTGCGCACGCTGCTGGCGGCGGCGCAGGAAGTCGAGCTCGGGCTGGCGAGCACGGCCCTGGTCGTCAACTGCGACCGCGTGTCCAACGGCCCGCATCTGTACTACCCGAACCCGCGCGGGCCGGGCGGCACCGGCGCGGCCGAAGACTGGGTGCTGGACAACTTCGGCTGCGATCCGCTGGGGTCCCACTCGATGCTGCAGACGGCCGAGAACGTGGCGCGCAAGCATGGCTTCACGACGGCCGAGCAGCACGAGGTCGTGCTGCTGCGCGAGCAGCAGTACGGCCGGGCGCTGGCCGCCGACTCGGCCTTCCTGCGCCGCTTCATGACGCTGCCCTTCGAGGTGCCGGCGCCGGGCCTGCGCAAGACCGCCGCCACGCTGGCCGGCGACGAAGGCGTCTCGCAGTCGACGCCCGAGGGGCTGGCCAAGCTGCAGCCGGTGCTGGCGGCCGGCAGCGTCACCTACGGCGCGCAGACGCACCCGGCCGACGGCAACGCCGGTCTCGTGGTGTGCGCGCGCGAGCGCGCACGCGAGCTGGCCAGCGACGCGCGCATCGCGGTGCGCCTGCACGGCTTCGGGCTGGCACGTGCGCCGCTGGCCTGCATGCCCGAGGCCACGGTGCCGGCCGCCGAGCGCGCGCTGGCCCAGGCCGGGCGGCAGATCCAGCAGATCGACGCCGTCAAGACGCACAACCCGTTCGCCGTCAACGACCTGTATTTCGCGCGCCAGACCGGCGTCGCGCTCGAGGCGATGAACCACTACGGCTGCTCGCTCGTCTGGGGCCACCCGCAGTCGCCGATGGGCACGCGCTCGATCATCGAGTTGATCGAGGAGCTGGTGCTGCGCGGCGGCGGCTGGGGTCTGTTCACGGGCTGCGCCGCGGGCGACACGGCGATGGCGGTGGTGCTCGAAGTCGGCGACGTCTAGGCACGGGGCGATGGACCTGTCGGACTGGATCGCCGGGCACGCTGCGCGCACGCCGCAGCGCGCGGCGATCCGCTTCGAGGGCCATGTGCTCGACTATGCGGCGCTGGCCGCGCTGGTCGAGCGGCTGGCCAGGGCGCTGGCGGCGCAGGGCTTGCAGCGCGGCGGTTGCGTCGCCTACCTCGGGCTGAACCGGCCCGAGGAACTGGCGCTGCTGTTCGCCTGCGCGCGGCTCGGGGCGCTGTTCATGCCGCTCAACTGGCGCCTGGCCGTGCCCGAGCACCGCGAGCGGCTGCTCGACTGCCCGCCCGCCGTGCTGGTGGCCGAGGACGGCTTCGTCGCCCAGGCCGCGGCCTGCGCCGATGCCCTGCCGGCGACGGCCCGGCGCGTCGTCGTGGGCGGCAGCGCGCCCGCGGGTTGGCTGGCCTTCGACGCGCTGCTGGCCTGCGCCGGCAGCGGCGCGACGCCGCGCGACGCCGCCCTCACCATGGCCGACCCGCTGCTGCTGTGCCACACCTCGGGCTCCACCGGCCGGCCCAAGGGCGTGCTGCTGACGCAGCAGGCGCTGGCCGTCAACGCCGCCAACAGCATCGCGCTGCACGACCTGCGGGCCGACGACCGCATCCTGACGACGCTGCCGCTGTTTCACGTCGGCGGCCTGAACAACCAGACGACGCCGGCGCTCGCCGCCGGCGCCACCGTCGTGCTGCACGCCAAGTTCGACCCGCAGGCCAC
Source organism: Rubrivivax sp. (assembly GCA_046348125.1). Taxonomy (GTDB): domain Bacteria; phylum Pseudomonadota; class Gammaproteobacteria; order Burkholderiales; family Burkholderiaceae_C; genus Rubrivivax. The sequence continues at coordinate 37,454 of JAXMEV010000012.1, read as the reverse complement.
CTTCGAGGCGATCGAGCGCGAGCGCATCACGCTGACCGTGCTCGTGCCGACGCAGCTCGCGATGATGATGGCGCTGCCGCAGTGGTCGACGGCCGATTGGTCCAGCCTGCGCATGATCAGCACGGGCTCGACGATCGTGCCCGAGCACCTGATCCGCGCCGTGCACGCGCGCGGCGTGCCGCTGGTGCCGATCTACGGCCTCACCGAGACCTGCCCGATCGCCGCCTGCCTGCGGCCCGAGGACGCCGAGCGCAAGGCCGGCTCGGCCGGCCGGCCGGCCGCGCATTGCGCACTGCGCGTCGTCGACGCGGCCGACCGCGACGTGGCGCCCGGCGAGCGCGGCGAGATCCTGATCCGCGGCGACAACGTCATGCTCGGCTACTGGCGCCAGCCGGAGGCCAGCGCCGCCGCGCTCGCCGGCGGCTGGTTCCACAGCGGCGACATCGGCCACTTCGACGCCGAGGGCTATCTCTGGGTGGACGGCCGCGCCAAGGAGATGATCATCTGCGGCGGCGAGAACGTCGCGCCGGCCGAGATCGAGAACCTGCTGCTCGAGTGCCCCGAAGTCGCCGAGGCCGCCGTCGTCGGCCGGCCCGACGCGGCCTGGGGCGAGGTGGTGGTGGCGGTGGTCGCGCCCAAGCCGGGCCGCGCCCTGAGCGCGCCGGCGCTGCTGGCGCGGCTCGAGGGCCGCATCGCGCGCTACAAGCATCCGCGCGAGGTGCTGCTGCTCGACGAGCTGCCCAAGACCGCGCTGGGCAAGGTGCGGCGCGAGGAGCTGCGGCGCCTGGCGGCGCAGGGCGCAGGCCATGCGCTGCGATGACGCGGGCGCGGCGCCGCCGCCCGATGCGCGCCGGCCGGACGACGAGGAGCGCAACAGATGGCCCTGAAGATCGGCATCGACGTCGGCGGCACCTTCACCGACTTCGTCGTCGTGCGCAACGGCGCGCCGCCGGCGATCCACAAGACGCTGTCGACGCCCGCCGACCCGTCCATCGCCGTCGTCGAGGGGCTGGCGCAGATCGCCGCGGCGCAGCAGCCGCCGCAGTCGCTGCACGAGTTCGCAGCCGGCATCGAGACCCTGGTGCACGGCACCACCGTGACCACCAACGCCACGCTCACCCACACCGGCGCCAAGTGCGGCCTGCTCACGACCGAGGGCGTGCGCGACGCGCTCGAGATGCGCCGCGGCATCCGCGAGGAGCAGTACAACAACCGCTGCGCCAACGTGCGGCCGCTGGTGCCGCGCCACCGGCGCATCGGCATCCGCGGGCGGCTCGACCGCAACGGCGCCGAGATCGAGCCGCTCGACCTCGAGGGCGTGCGGCGCGCGCTGGCGCAGTTCGGCGCCGACGAAGTGGCGGCGGTGGCGATCTGCTTCATGAACTCGTTCGCCAACCCGGCGCACGAGCAGGCCGCGGCCGCGCTCGTGCGGCGCGAGCTGCCGCAGGCCTACCTCTCGGTCTCGGCCGAGGTGCTGCCCTCGATCCGCTTCTACGAGCGCGTCAGCACGACGGTGCTCAACGCCTACGTCGGCCCCAAGCTCAACCACTACCTCGACCAGCTCGTCGGCCGCCTGGCCGGCATCGGCTTCGGCGGCCTGCTGCTCATCATGCAGTCCAACGGCGGCGTGATCACGCCGCAGCTCGCGCGCGAGCGCGCCGCACTCACCCTGCTCTCGGGGCCGGCGGGCGGGCCGGGCGCGGGCCTGTTCTACGTGCGGCCGCACGGGCAGGAGCGCTGCATCACCACCGACATGGGCGGCACCAGCTTCGAGGCCTCGGTGGCGGTGCGCACGCCGATGGTGAAGAACGACGGCGCGATCGCACGCCACAAGATCGCGCTGCCGATGCTCGACATCCACACCATCGGCGCGGGCGGCGGCTCGATCGGCTGGCTCGACGAAGGCGGCCTGCTGCGCATGGGCCCGCAGAGCGCCGGCGCCGACCCGGGCCCGGCCTGCTACGGCAAGGGCGGTTGGCTGCCGACCACGACCGATGCCAACGTCGTGCTCGGCTATCTCGATCCGGAGTACTTCGCCGGCGGCAAGATGCGGCTCGACGCGGGCGCCGCACGGCGCGCGATCGAGGAGCACATCGCGCGGCCGATGGGCCTTGCCGTCGAGGACGCCGCCGCCGGCATGTACCGCGTGGCCTGCCACAACATGGCGCAGGGCGTGCGTGAGGTGACGATCAAGCGCGGCTTCGATCCGCGCGAGTTCCCCTACATCCCGGCCGGCGGCGCCGGGCCGATCCACGCCTGCCTGATCTGCAGCGAGCTCGAGATCCCGCTGCAGATCGTGCCGCGCGAGGCTTCGGTGCTGTGCGCCTTCGGCATGCTGATGTGCGAGCTCAGGCACGACTTCGTGCGCACCTTCGTCGCCCGCCTGGACGGCGTCGACTGGCCGCGCCTGGCCGCCCTCGTCGACGAGATGCAGCGCGAGGGCGAACGCCAGCTCGACGCGGAACGCATCGAGCCGGCGCGCCGGCGCTTCGAGCTGCGCCTGGACTGCCGCTACATCAAGCAGTACCACGAGGTCTCGCTGCCGGTGCCGCAGGAGCTGATCGCGCGGCGCGACACGGCCGGCATCGCCGCCGCCTTCCACGCCGAGCACAACCGGCTGTTCGGCTATGCGCTCGAGCAGGAGGCGACGCCGATCGAGATCATCAACCTGCGGCTGCAGGCGGTGGGCGCCACCGACCGCCCGCAGTACCGCGCCGAGGCCTGGGCCGGCGCCGACGCGGCCGCCGCGCTCAAGGGCCGGCGCCGCATCTACGTGCCCGAGGCGCGGCGCTTCGACGCCGTGCCGGTGTACGACGGCCACCGCCTGCGCCACGGCAACCGCGTCGACGGGCCGGCGCTCATCGAGCAGGAGACGACGGCCGTCCTCGTGAGCGCCTCGTTCGACTGCGTGCTCGACGCGCTCGGCTCCTTCGTGCTCTTCGCCAAGGGGCGCGAGGACCTCGTCGCCGACTGCCTGCGCCCGCCCCGGGAGAACCGCGCATGACCGCCCAGATCGACCCCGTCCTGCTCTCGGTGTACGCGCGCAGCTTCAAGTCCATCACCGACGAGATGAGCATCTCGATGGAGAAGACCACGCGCTCGCCCATCCTGTGCGAGGCCAAGGACTACGTCACCGGCCTGTACGACGCCGAGGGCCGCATGCTCGAGCAGACCGAGAACCTGCCGATCCTGGCCTTCTCGCTGGCGCCGGTGTGCAAGCACATCCGGCAGTACTTCGGCGACGAGATCTACCCGGGCGACGTGATCTTCCACAACGACGTCTTCAGCCTGGGCAACCAGAACAACGACGTCGCCGTCTTCAAGCCGGTGTTCCACGGCGAGCAGCTGGTGGCGTGGACCGCCGTCAAGGGCCACCAGGCCGACATCGGCGGCAACGTGCGCGGCGGCTACAACCCGAACGCGGTCGAGGTGTGGCAGGAGGCGCTGCGCATCCCCGCCGTCAAGGTCTACGAGCGGGGCAAGCTGCGCAAGGACGTGTGGAACCTGATCTTCGCCAACATCCGCCTCGACATCGTGCAGCACGACATGAAGGCCGAGATCGGCGCCTGCACGGTGGGCGAGCGGCGCCTGCTCGAGCTCGTCGACAAATACGGCCTGGCCAGCTTCGAGGCGCACAAGCAGGCCCTGTTCGACGCCACGCGGCGCATGATGGAAGCCGAGATCGCCAAGATCCCGAACGGCCGCTACGCGGGCGAGGGCTATGTCTACTACGACGGGCGCAATGCCGGCAGCAAGTACACGATCCGCGTCGACATCGAAGTGCAGGAGCGCTCGATCAAGTTCGACTACTCGCGCACCGACGCGCAGACCAACGGCTTCGTCAACGGCACCTTCACCTCGAGCGCCTCGGCCACCATCCTCACGCTGCTGCAGATGGTCAACCCCGACATCCCGCACAACGAAGGCATGGTGCAGCCGATCGAGATCGTCATCCCCGAGGGCACCATCCTCAACGCCGCCTATCCCAAGGCCACCACCTTCGGCAACCACCTGTGCCCGCCGAACGCCGACGCCATCCAGCGCGCGCTCGCGCCGGTGCTGCCCGAGCGCGTGACGGCCGGCTGGAACAACCTGCTGTGCTCGCTCACCACCGGCACCGACCCGCAGAAGAACGAGCCCTACGTCGACATCGGCTTCATGGGCCTCAAGGGCGGCTCGGGTGCGCTGCAAGGCGCCGACGGCTACGACCACATCGGCATGATCGACGCCTCGGGCGGCGTGCTCGACCAGGACTACGAGATGTTCGAGCAGCAGACGCCGCACCGCCTGATCCGCCACGAGCTGCTCACCGACTCGGCCGGCGCCGGCCAGTGGCGCGGCGGCCTGGGCGTGGAGACGATCTTCGAGATCGGCTCCGACGACACCCAACTCGTGACCTTCGGCGACGGCGACTTCGAAGGCGCGTTCGGCCTCTTCGGCGGCGGCGATGCCGGGCTCAACTTCATCCGCCTGCGCTACCCCGACGGCACCGAGGTGGTGCCGAAGAACAAGGACCTGATCACCGGCGTGCCCAGGGGCACGATCTACCACCAGGTGGCCAGCGGCGGCGGCGGCTGGGGCGACCCGAAGCGGCGCGACCGCAGCTTGCTCGCCGACGAGGTGCGCAACGGCGTCATCTCGCCGGCGGCCGCGCGCGAGCTCTACGGCTGGCTGCCGCCCGAGGGCGACGCCGGCGGCGGGCGCTGACGACGCAATGGACTTCGACCTGACGCCCGAGCAGCGCGCGGTGCGCGACACCTTCGCGCGCTTCGCCGACGAGCGCATCGCGCCGCAGGCGGCGGCGATCGACGAAGCGCACGCCTTCCCGCGCGCGCTGTTCGACGAGCTGGCCGCGCTCGGCCTGTTCGGCATGCGCTACCCCGAGGAAGCGGGCGGCACGGGACTCGGCCTCGTCGAGTTCTGTCTCGCGCTGGCCGAGGTGGCACGCGGCTCGATGTCGCTGGCCGGCGCGGCGGCGATGCAGTCGCTGATGGGCACCAAGTTCCTGCACATGCTGGGCAACGCCGACATCGTCGAGCGTCTGTTCAGGCCGGCCCTCGGGGGCGAGAAGATCGGCGCCATCTGCATGACCGAACCCGATGCCGGCTCCGACCTGGGCGGCATCGCCACCAGCGCGCGCAAGGTCGAGGGCGGCTACGTGCTGAACGGGCAGAAGACCTGGATCACCTCGGCGCCGGTGGCCGATTTCTTCACCGTGTTCGCGCGCGCCAGGGCGGACAAGCTGCTCACGATCTTCCTCGTCGAGCGCTCGTTCCCCGGCCTCGTCGTCGGCCGTGCGATCCACAAGATGGGCGTGTGGGCGCTGCCGACCTCGGAAGTCGCCTTCAGCGAGTGCTTCGTGCCCGACACGCACCGCCTGTCGCGCGAGGAAGGCGACGGCGAGGGTCATCTGCGCAAGACGCTGGCCGAGATCCGCATCATCACCGGCGCGATGGCGCTCGGCGTGGCGCGCGCCGCGCTCGCCGCGGCCGCGCGCTACGCGGCCGAGCGCCGCCAGTTCGGCAAGCCGATCGACCGCTTCCAGGCGATCCAGTTCAAGCTCGCCGAGATGGCGACCGCACTCGAGGCGGCGACCCAGCTCGTGCACTACGCGGCCTGGCTGCGCGACCGCGGCCGGCCGCACCACAAGGAGGCGGCGATGTGCAAGCTCAACGCCACCGAGGCCGCGGCGGCGATCTGCGACCAGGCCGCGCGCGTGCTGGCCTCGTACGGCTACGCGATGGAGTACCCGGTGCAGCGCTACCTGCGCGACGTGCGCTTCACGCTGATCGGCGGCGGCACGAGCGAGATCCTCAAGCTCGTCATCGCCAAGGAGCTGGCGGCATGAACGCTCGCCGCCGGCTGCGCGTGCTCGTCGCCAAGCCCGGCCTCGACGGCCACGACCAGGGCGCCAAGGTCGTCGTGCGCGCGCTGCGCGACGCCGGCTTCGAGGTCATCTACACCGGCCTGCGGCAGACGCCGGAGGCCATCACGCGCATCGCGCTGCAGGAGGACGTCGACGTGATCGCGCTGTCGAGCATGGTCGGCGCGCATCTGCCCTTCTGCGCCCGCCTGGCGCCGCTGCTGCGCGAGGCCGGGCTCGACGACAAGCTGTGGGTGATCGGCGGCAACCTGCCGGCGCCGGACCACGAGGCGCTGCGCGCGCTCGGCTTTCGGGGCATCTTCCCCACCAGCTCGCGGCTCGACGCGATCTGCGGCTTCATCCGGGAGAACGCGCCATGACCGGCGACCGCGCGTCCGCGCTGCCCCCGCGCCTGAACGAATCGGGGCTCGCCATCGAGCCGCTCTACACCGCCGACGAGCTGGCCGCGAGCGGCGGCCTGGCGATGCTCGGCCGCCCGGGCGAGTACCCCTTCACGCGCGGCATCCACGCGCTGATGTACCGCAAGCAGCCGTGGACGATGCGCCAGTACACCGGCTTCGGCAACGCCGCCGACACCAACGCGCGCTTCAAGTACCTGATCGCCAACGGCCAGACCGGCCTCAACGTCGCCTTCGACCTCCCCACGCAGTGCGGCCTGGACTCCGACGACGCGCAGGCCGAGGGCGAAGTCGGCCGCGTCGGCATGGCGGTGGACACGCTGCGCGACTTCGAGATCGCCTTCGACGGCATCGACCTCGACCGGATCACGGTGTCGCTGACGATCAACGGCGCGGCGGCGATCCTGATCGCGATGTACCTGGCGCTGGCGGCCAAGCGCGGCTACGACGTGACCCGGCTGCGCGGCACGGCTCAGAACGACATCCTCAAGGAGTACATCGGCCGCGGCACCTGGATCTTCCCGGTGCAGCCGTCGATCCGCCTGGTCGGCGACACGATCGAGTACTGCGCGCAGCACGCGCCCAAGTACAGCCCGGTGTCGGTGTGCGGCTACCACATCCGCGAATCGGGCGCCACACCGACGCAGGAGATGGCCTACGCCTTCTGCATCGCCCGCGCCTACGCCGACGAGGTGATCCGCCGCGGGCTGCCGGTCGACGAGTTCGCCGGGCGGCTGTCGTACAACTTCAACATCTTCGGCAGCCTGTTCGAGCAGGTGGCCAAGTTCCGCGCCGGGCGCGGCCTGTGGGCCAAGATCATGAAGGAGCAGTACGGCGCCAGCCAGCCCGGCTCGATGTGGCTGCGCATGATCGCCGGCGGCGGCGGCGGCGGCCTCACCGCCGAGCAGCCCGAGAACAACATCGTGCGCGGCGCCTACTACGCCCTCATCTCGGCGCTGGCCGGCGCGCAGACGATGGCGCTGTGCTGCTACGACGAGGCCTACACCATCCCGAGCGAGCACGCGCAGCGCCTGTCGCTGCGCACGATGCAGCTGCTGATCGAGGAAATGGGCCTCACCGACACCGCCGATCCGCTGGGCGGCTCGTACTACATCGAGACGCTCACCAACCGCATGCGCGACGAGATGGAGCGCATCATGGCCGAGGTCGACGCCGAGGGCGGCATCGTGCACCTGGTGTCCGAGGGCATCGTGCAGGCGCGCGTGTCGGCACAGGCCTACCGGCGCCAGCGCGACATCGAGTCGGGCGCGTTTCGCAAGGTCGGCGTCAACTGCTATCGCAGCGACGAGGAAGCGGCGCGCGCCGTCGCGTTCCACCCCTACCGCGAAGACGACGCGCGCGCGCAGGTCGGCGCCCTGGCGCGCGTGCGCGCCGAGCGCGACGCCGCGGCGGTGGCGGCCGCGCTCGAGCGCGTGCGCGCCGATGCGCGCTCGGGCGCCAACCTGATGCCGGCCATCCTGGACGCGGTGAACGCCTACGCCAGCGTCGGCGAGATCACGAACGAAATGGTCAGGGTCTTCGGGCGCTTCGTCGAGCCCGTGCGTTTCTGAGATTGCGCATGAACGCGATCGAGCAATACCTCGCCCCGACCGAGCTCGAGCCGGCGCTGGCCGCGCTGCGCGCCGGCGGCGTGACGCTGCTGGCCGGCGGCACCGACCTGATGCCGCAGAGCGCGAGCGGCAAGCGCCCGCTGCAGCCGACGCTGCTGAATATCCGTCACATCGCCGCGCTGCATGGCATCGCGCAGGCCGGCGACGCGATCCGCATCGGCGCCCTCGTCACCGTGAGCGAGCTGCTGCGCACGCCGCTCGTGCGCGAGCGGCTGCCGCTGCTGGCCGAGGCCTGCGACCATTTCGCGAGCGAACAGATCCGCAACGCGGCGACGATCGGCGGCAACATCGTCAATGCCTCGCCGGCCGGCGACACGCCGGTGCCGCTGCTCGCGCTCGACGCCGAAGTCGAGCTGGCGTCGCTCGATGCGGCGGGCACGGTCGCGAAGCGGCGCCTGCCGCTGGCCGATTTCTTCGTCGGCCCGGGGCGCACGCGCCTGGCGCCGGCCGAGTTGCTCGCCGCGGTGCGGGTGCCGCTGCCGCCGCCCGGCCTGCACACGCGCTTTTACAAGTTCGGCACGCGCCCCGCGCTCGACATCTCGGCCATCTCGATCGCGCTGGCCGCCGTCGTCACCGCCGGCGTCGCGAGCCGCGTGCGCGTGGCCTTCGGCGCCGTCGCGCCGACACCCATGCGCGCGCGCCGCACCGAGGCCGCGCTCGAGGGCCGCGCGCTCGACGCGGCGACGATCGAAGCCGCCGCCCAGGCCGCGTTCGACGAAGTGCAGCCGATCGACGACGTGCGCGCCAGCGCCTGGTACCGGCGCGAACTGATCCGCAACCTCACTCGAAGGATGCTCGAAGATGTCGCTCGCGCGTGAGATCGCGTTCACGCTCAACGGCGTGCAGCGCAAGGCCACCGTGGACGCCGGCGCGAGCACGCTCGCGCTGCTGCGCGACGTGATCGGCCTCACCGGCACCAAGTACGGCTGCGGCGAAGGCGAATGCGGGGCCTGCACGATCGTCGTCGACGGGCGCAGCGTGAACGCCTGCCTGATGTTCGCGCTCGACTGCGAGGGCCGCCGCGTGACGACGATCGAGGGTCTGGCCGACGACGCGCGCGCGCAGGCGCTGCGCGACGCCTTCGTCGCCCACGGCGCCGTGCAGTGCGGCTTCTGCACGCCCGGGCTGGTGATGCAGGCCACGCAGCTGCTGGCGCAGCAGCCGCAGCCCGACGAGCCGACCGTCAAGCGCGCGCTCGAAGGCAACCTGTGCCGCTGCACCGGCTACCGGAAGATCGTCGAAGCCGTGGTCGACGCCGGCCGCGCGCTGCCGGGGCCGGCGCGATGAAGCCGACCGCTGCGGCCATCGCGCCCGACACCCTGATCGGCAAGCGCATCCCCAAGCTCGACGCCCCCGAGAAGGCGAGCGGGCGCACGCGCTACCTCCACGATCTCGACGTTCCCGGGCAGCTGCACGGCAAGATCCTGCGCTCCGCGCGCGTGCACGCGCGCATCCTGCGCATCGACACCGCGGCCGCCCGCGCGCTGCCCGGCGTGCACGTCGTGCTGACCGCGGCCGACGTGCCCGACCAGCGCCCGATCGGCGTCGCCCGCGACCACCTGCCGCTCAAGGGCGAGCGCGTGCGCAGCGTGCGCGACGAGATCGCAGCCGTCGCCGCCGATTCGGAGGAGATCGCCGCGCAGGCGCTGCGCCTGATCGAGGTCGAGTACGAAGACCTGCCGGTGATCGCCGACGCGCGCGACGCGATTGCCCCCGGCGCGCTGCCGATCCATCCCGAGCCGCACGGCGCCGACGGCAGCCACCTGCACCTGAAGGCCAACACGCCGATCGCCTTCGCCGGCAAGAAGGACAACATCGCCATGCGCTTCGACTACGCGCACGGCGACGTCGTCCGCGGCGAGGCCGAGTCCGACGTCGTCGTCGAGGACACCTTCAAGCTGCACTACGTGACGCATTGCTGCATGGGCGTCTCGGGTGTGATCGCCGAGTTCGACGCCAGCGGCAACCTGCTGATGCACTCGAACACGCAGGTGCCCTTCCTGCACCGGCGCGAGTTCGCCGAGTACCTGGGCCTGGACCCGGCGCGCATCCGCATCGTGCAGCCGCCGATCGGCGGCGGCTTCGGTTCCAAGCTCGACATCTACCCGTTCGAGGTGATCTGCGTGTTCCTGGCGCGCGCCGCGCGCCGGCCGGTGAAGATGGTATTCACGCGCGAGGAGGAGTTCCTCGCCTCGCCGACGCGCCAGCCGGTGCTGCTGACGCTGCGCTCGGGCTGCAGGCGCGACGGCACCCTCACCTTCCGCCAGGTGCACACGCTGCACGACAACGGCGCCTACACCTCGTGGGGCGCGACGACGCCGTTCGTCATGATGCAGACCTTCTCGTCGCTGTACCGCGTGCCGCACTGCGACTACCACACCACCGCCGTCTACACCAACAACCCCTACGCGGGGTCGTTCCGCGGCTACGGCAACCTGCAGGCCACCTTCGCCGTCGAGCAGCACATGGACATGCTGGCCGACGCGATCGGCATGGATCCGCTCGAGTTCCGGCTGCGCAACGCGCAGCAGCCCGGCGAAGTGAGCGGCCAGGGCATGAGCTTCAGGAGCTGCGGCTTTCGCGAATGCCTCGAGACGGCCGCGGCACGCAGCGGCTACGTGCACAAGCGGCAGGCTTACGCCGCCGCGCGAGCGCAGGCCGGCGCCGTCCGGCGCGGCATCGGCATGGCCTCGATGCTGCACGTGGGCGGCGGCGCCAAGATCTACCCCTCCGACGGCTGCGGCACGATCCTCAAGCTCGACGACTTCGCGCACGTCACGCTGATCACCGGCGCCTCCGAGATCGGCCAGGGCTCGGAGACCGTGCTCGCGCAGCTCGTGTGCGAGGAGCTCGGGCTGCCGCTGGCGGCCGTGACGGTGGTCAACAACGACACCGCCATCACGCCCTGGGACGTCGGCGTGCACGCCTCGCGCACCACCTTCATCGCCGGCAACTCGGCCATCGGCGCGGCGCGCAAGGCCAAGGGCAAGATCCTCGCCGCCGCCGCGCGCCGCTTCGGCTGCGAGGACAACGAGCTCGACCTGCGCGGCGGCCACATCGTGCAGGCCTCCAGCGGCGAGCCGCTCACCGACCTCGCGCGGCTGCTGCGCACGCTGCACTTCAGCGACAAGGCCGAGCTGGTGATGACGACCTACTACTACGAGCCGCCGAGCCAGCATCAGGACAAGGGCTTCAAGGGCGACGTCTCGGCGGCCTACGCCTGGGCCACGCAGGTGGTCGAGGTCGAGGTCGACAGCGCCACCGGCATCGTGCGCCTGCTCGAGGTGACCGGCGCGCACGACGTCGGGCGCGTGCTCAACCGCCTGGGCCTCGAGGGCCAGATCGAAGGCGGCGTCGTGATGGGCCAGGGCTACGCGCTCACCGAGAACCTGATCGTCGACGGCGGCGTGATCCGCAACCCCAATTTCCGCGACTACAAGCTCGTCACCGCGCCCGAGATCCCGAAAATCGACGTCACGTTCATCGAATCGATGGACGGCGAAGGTCCGCAGGGCGCCAAGGGCGTGGGCGAGGCGCCGGCGATCTGCATCGCGGCGGCGGTGGCCAACGCGATCGAGAACGCCACCGGCGTGCGCATCTGCGAGCTGCCCTTCACGCCGGAAAAGGTGTACCGCGCGCTGCACGGCCAGGCCGACAAGCCGTACTGGAAGCCCTGGAAGCCCGACGCGCCATGAAGCGCAGGACCGTCCTCTCGCTCGAACAGGCGCTGTCGCTGCCTTCGGCGACGCTGCGCTTCGTGCAGCTGGGCTGGCGCGTGATCCGCATCGAGCCCACGCCGGGCGGCGACGGCCTGCCGGGCGACCCGAACCGCTACATCGGGGCGCGCGTCGGCGCAGACGGCGACGCCGGCGACGAAGGCGACGACCGGCGCAGCTACTTCATCGCGCCCAACGTCGGCAAGGAGGCCATCGCGCTCGACCTCAAGCAGGCCGCGGGCCAGGCGCTGCTGCGCCGGCTGCTGGTGGCGCTCGAGGTCGACGTCTTCTGCTGCAATACGCTGCCGCGCCGCTACGCCCAGCTCGGGATCGACTACGAGACGCTGAGCGCGGCCAGGCCGGGCCTGATCTGGGCCGGCATTTCGGCGCTCGGGCCCGGATACCCCGAGGTGCCGGGCTACGACCCGGTCCTGCAGGCGATGTCGGGCTTCATGGAGCTCACCGGCGCCGCCGACGGGCCGCCCACGCTGTGCGGCGTGCCGCTCGTCGACCTCAAGGCCGGCGACGAGGTCTACGCCAATGTGCTGCGCGCCTTGCTCGAGCGCAGCGAAACCGGGCGCGGCCAGCGCATCGACGTGTCGATGCTGCAGGCCGCGGCCTCCTGGCTCGTCACGACGCTGCCGCTGCTCGACTTCGACTGCCGGCCCGGCGAAATCACGCGCTGCGGCAACGAACACCGCAAGTTCATCCCGACCAACGTCTACCCGACCGCCGACGGCTTCGTCTACCTGGCGATCGGCTCCGATCTGCAATGGAAGCGGCTCACCGAACTGCCGCGCTTCACCGCGCTGGCCAGCGCGGCGCGCGCCACCAACGAGGGCCGCCAGCGCGAGCGCGAGACGATCCACCGCGAGCTGGCGGCGGCGACGCGGCTGCACCCGAGCGCCGAGATCGCGGCCGACCTGCGCGCGGCGACCATCCCGCACACGCCGATCAACGACCTCCCGGCGGTGCGCGCAATGCCGGCGATCGCGCAGCGCCTGACGCGCACGCGCTTGCCGGACGGCCAGCTCGTGCGCATGCAGCCGATGGCGGTCGATCTGCCCGGCGGCTGCGCTGCCGCCGCTGCCTCCCCGGCCTGCGGCGCGCCCGATGCGGCCAACGGCACGGGCGCCGCAGATGCGGGCGGCACGGCGGCCGAGCTGCCCTTCCCGGCCCGCTACGGCGAGCACACGCTTGCGGTGTTGCGCGAGGCCGGTCTGGCCGAGGCGGAGATCGCCGAACTCACGCGCCGCAAGGCCATCCACGACGCCAGTTGCAGGCCCACCCATGCATAACCCGTTGCTGGCCGCACCGACGCGGCCGCTGCCCAGCCATGTGGCCGTGGTCGGCGCGGGCACGATCGGCCCCGACATCGGCTACTACCTCAAGAGCGCGCTGCCGGGGCTGCGGCTGACGCTGCTCGACGTCGCCCAGCCGGCGCTCGAGCGCGCCGTGGCGCGCTTCGCCGAATACGCGGCCAAGGCGGTGGCACGCGGCAAGATGAGCGCCGGCCAGGCCGAGGCGGTGTGCGCGGACCTCGTCGCCACGCAGGACTACGCGCAACTGGCCGGCTGCGACTGGGTCATCGAGGCCGCGACCGAGCGGCTCGAGCTCAAGCAGCGCATCTTCGCGCAGGTGGAAGACGTCGTCTCCGAGCGCTGCCTGATCACGTCCAACACGAGCTCGCTGCCGGCGGCGCGCATCTTCGCCGCGCTGCGCCATCCGGGCCGCGCAACCGTCACCCATTTCTTCGCCCCGGCCTGGCGCAACCCGGTGGTCGAGGTGATCGACTGGCCGGGCTGCACGCGCGAGGCGCTGGCCCATCTGCGCCGGCTGTTCGCGCTCACCGGCAAGGTGCCGCTGGTCACCTCGGACGCGCTGTGCTTCATGCTCGACCGCGTGTTCGACAACTGGTGCAACGAGGCAGCGCTGCTGCTGGACCGCGCCAGCGCCGCCGAGATCGACAGCGCCGCCGCGGCCTTCGTGCACGCCGGGCCCTTCTGCGTGCTCAACCTGGCGCGCGGCAACCCCATCATCACCGAGACCAACACGCTGCAGGCCGACGAGGAAGGCGAGCATTACCGCCCGGCGCCGATCTTCCGCTCGGTGGCGCAGTGGCTCACCGTGGCGCCGGGCCAGCGCTTGGCGCTCGGCGCCGAGGCCGAGGCGGCGATCCGCGATCGGCTGCTCGGCGTGCTGTTCTCGCAGTCGGTGGACATCCTCGAGCGCGGCATCGGCGTGCCGGCCGATCTGGATCTGGGCTGCCGGCTCGCGCTCGGCTTCAAGCGCGGCCCGCTCGAGCTGATGCGTGCGCTCGGCGAAGAAGAGGCGCTGCGCATCACGCGGCGCTTTGCCGCCGAGCGCCCGGGCATGCCGCAGCCCAGGCGCCCGCTTGCCGCCTACCAGGGCGAGCTGCGCCATCTGCTGGTCGACGAGATCGACGGCGTCAAGATCGTCACGCTGCGCCGGCCCGAGGCGCTGAACGCGCTGCACGACGAACTCACCGACGAGATCCTGGCCTTCATCCGCCGCCACGAGGACGACCCCGCGGTGCGCGGCTTCGTCCTCACCGGCTGGGGCGCGCGCGCCTTCTGCGCCGGCGCCGACATCGGGCGCTTCCCGTCGCTGCTGGGCGACGCGGCGGCCTCGGCGCAGTACGCGCGCGACTGCTCGCGCCTGCTCGTGCACCTGGACGCGATGCGCAAGCCCGTCGTCGCCGCGCTCAACGGCATGGCGCTGGGCGGCGGCCTCGAGCTGGCGCTGCGCTGCCACGGCATCGTCGCGCACCGCGGCGCGTACCTGCAGCTGCCCGAGATCACGCTGGGCATCGTGCCGGGCATCGGCGCGCTCGTCGTGCCGTACCGGCGCTGGCCGCAGGCGGCCGAGACCTTCCACGCCATGCTGCGCCGCGCCGAGCGCCTCAGCGCAGCGCGCGCGCTGGAACTGGGCATCGTCGACGAGCTGGCCGACGACCACGCCACGCTCGCCGCGCGTGCGGTGGCGCGCGTGCACGCACTGGCCGGGCGCCGCAACGCCCTCGCCGAGGGCGCGATCGCCATCCCGGCCTTTGCACCGGGCGATGCCAGCGCGGCCGGCGGCCGGCTGCTCAGCCGCGAGGTGCTCGCGATCCTCGAAGCGGCGGTGCGCGACGCCGCCGCGGCGCCCTCGCTCGCCGAGGCGCTCGAGATCGGCTACCGCGCCTTCGGTGCCAGCGCCTGCACGGCGGCGGCGCGCGAAGGCATCGAGGCCAACCGCGAAGGCCGCCAGTCCGACTTCGGCCGCACCGGCTGAACGCTCCGTTCCCCCCGATCCCCAGCCCATTCGATGGAGGCAGACAGATGAAGCTCGAGAAGATCCTTGCATTGGCCGCCGCGCTGGCCGCCGCCGGCGCCTTCGCGCAGGTGAAGGTCGGCGTCATCGCCTCGGCCACGGGTACGACGGCCTTCGTCGGCATCCCGCAGAAGAACGCCGTCGCGCTGCTGCCGAAGAAGGCGGGCGAGCTCACGGTCGACTACATCGTCTACGACGACGCGAGCGACCCGACGCAGAGCGTGCAGCTGGCCAAGAAGCTGCTGGCCGACGACAAGATCGACGCGCTGATCGGCCCCAGCGGCTCGCCCAACGCGATGGGCGTGCTGCAGTTCATGGCCGAGGCCAGGACCACGATGCTGGCGCCGGTGGGCACCTCGGCGGTGGTGCTGCCGATGGACGACAAGAAGCGCTGGGCCTTCAAGACCCACCCCAACGACGAAGTGATCGCCGACGGCCTGATCGCCGCGATGAGCAAGCGCGGCGTCAAGACGCTGGGCTTCGTCGGCTACAACGACCCGTACGGCGAGAACTGGTACAAGACCTTCGCGCCGCTGGCGCACAAAGCCGGCATCGCGATCGTCGCCAACGAGCGCTACGCGCGCACCGACACCAGCGTCACCGGCCAGGTGGTCAAGCTGATGGCGGCCAAGCCCGAGGCGATCCTGGTGGCGGGCGTGGCGGCGGGGGCGGCGCTGCCGCACATGCAGCTCGTCGACGCCGGCTACAAGGGGCCGATCTACCACACGCACGGTTCGGCCTCGGGCGCCTTCGCGCAGATCGGCGGCAAGAAGGTCGAGGGCGCGCTCATCGTCGGCCCGATGCTGCTCGTGCTCGACGAGGTGCCCGACAGCGTGCCGGCGCGCAAGACCGCGGCCGAGTTCGTCGCCGCCTACGACAAGCAGTTCGGCGCCAAGCCGCCGATCTTCGCCGCCGGCGTCTACGACGCCGGGCTGCTGCTGGCGCAGGCGCTGCCCGAGGCAGCCAAGAAGGGCAAGCCCGGCACGCCCGAGTTCCGCGCCGCGCTGCGCGACGCGGTCGAGGCCACGCGCAACCTCGCCGCCTCGCAGGGCATGATCAACATGACGGCGCAGGATCATTCGGGCTTCGACCAGCGCGGCCAGGTGCTGATCACGGTGCGCGACGGCAAGTTCGCGCTCGTCAAGGACTGAGAGCTTGTGAAGATATGAATCACGCCCGCGTGGGGCCCCAGAAAGGGCCCAATCTAGGCGCGAAGCGCAGCCGGGCTGGGCCCCGGCGAGGCTTCGCAACGACGAGTGGGCCCTTTCTGGGGCCCCACCCGAAGGGCCGGGGTGCCAGAGGGCGCTGCGCGGCGTTGCATCGCTTGCGCGGGCGTCCAGCCCGCGCTGCGCGCTGCGTCTTGCTCAGCGCCCTCTGGCACCCCGGCGCGGGCGCGATTCATATCTTCACAAGCTCTGAGCGGCCCCGGCTGCCGGCGCCCGTGAGCATCGCGGCCGTCACGCTCGACGACAAGTACCGCCTCGAGCGCGGCCGCCTGTTCATGACCGGCGTGCAGGCGCTGGCGCGGCTGCCGATGCTGCAGGCCGCGCGCGACCATGCCGCCGGCCTGAACACCGCCGGCTACGTCACCGGCTATCGCGGCTCGCCGCTGGCCGCGCTCGATACGGCGCTGACCGAGGCGCGCGCCCATCTCGAGGCGCACGGCGTGCGCTTCCATCCGGCCGTCAACGAGGAGCTCGCGGCGACCGCGGTCTGGGGCACGCAGCAGCTGCACCTGCTGCCCGGCGCGCGGCGCGACGGCATCTTCGCGCTGTGGTACGCCAAGGGCCCGGGCGTCGACCGCTGCGGCGACGTCTTCAAGCACGCCAACTACGCCGGCACCGCGCCCCTGGGCGGCGTGCTGCTGGTGGCCGGCGACGACCACTCGGCGCGCTCGTCGGCGGTGGCGCACCAGAGCGAGCACCTCTTTTCGGCCAGCGCCATCCCGGTGCTGGTGCCGGCCGATCTGCAGGACTGCCTCGACTTCGGCCTGCACGGCTGGGCGATGTCGCGCTACAGCGGCTGCTGGGTGGCGATGAAGACCACCGCCGACATCGTCGAGAGCTCCGCCGCGGTCGAGGTCGACCCCGAACGCGTCGTCGTGCGCCTGCCGGATGACTTCGCACTGCCGCCCGATGGCCTGCACATCCGCTGGCCCGACCCGCAGCTCGTGCAGGAGCGGCGCATGGCCGAGTTCAAGGTCTACGCCGCCGTCGCCTACGCGCGCGCCAACGGCCTGAACCGCCTGGTGTGGGACGCACCGCGCCCGCGCCTGGGCATCATCGCCTGCGGCAAGGCCTGGCTCGACGTGCGCCAGGCGCTGCACGACCTGGGCATCGACGAGCCGGCCGCGCGCGCGCTCGGGCTGCGCCTGTTCAAGGTCGGCATGGCCTGGCCGCTCGAGGCCGACGGCGTGCGCCGCTTCGCCGAGGGGCTCGAGGAGATCCTGGTCGTCGAGGAGAAGCGCCAGTTCATCGAGTATCAGTTGAAGGAGATGCTCTACAACTGGCGCGACGACGTGCGCCCGCGCGTCGTCGGCAAGTTCGACGAAAGCGGCGAATGGCCGGTGCCGCACAGCCAGTGGCTGCTGCCGCCCACCGGCGAGCTGACGCCGGCGCTGGCCGCGCGCGCGATCGCCGCGCGCATCCTGCGCTTTCATCGCTCGGAGCGCCTGGCGCAGCAGCTCGCGCGGCTCGAAGCGCCCGCGCCAGGCCCGGCCGGCCCGCCGGCGCGCCTGCCCTGGTTCTGCTCGGGCTGCCCGCACAGCCGCTCGACGCGCGTGCCCGAGGGCTCGGCCGCGCTGGCCGGCGTCGGCTGCCATCTGATGGCCACCTGGATGGACCGCAACACGCTCACCTTCTGCCAGATGGGCGGCGAAGGCGTGGCCTGGCTCGGCATGGCCGCGCATGCCGGAGCACAGCACATCTACGCCAACATGGGCGACGGCACCTACTACCACTCGGGCCTGCTCGCCATCCGCGCCGCGGTGGCCGCGGGCGTGCACATCACCTACAAGATCCTCTACAACGACGCCGTCGCGATGACCGGCGGCCAGCCGGTCGACGGGCCGCTCACGGTGCCGCGCATCACGCAGCAGCTCGCCGCCGAGGGCGTGGCGCGCATCGTCGTCGTGAGCGAGGAGCCGAGCCGCTGCGCCGAGCTCGCAGCCGGCGTCGCGGTGCACCCGCGCGACGAGCTCGACGCCGTACAGCGCGCGCTGCGCACGGTGCCCGGCGTGAGCGTGCTCGTCTTCGACCAGACCTGCGCCGCCGAAAAGCGCCGCCGCCGCAAGCGCGGCACCCTGCCCGCAGCGCCGCGCCGCGTCTTCATCAACGAGCTGGTGTGCGAGGGCTGCGGCGACTGCAGCGTCAAGTCCAACTGCCTGTCGGTGGTGCCGGTCGAGACCGAGTACGGGCGCAAGTTCCAGATCGACCAGGCGAGCTGCAACGTCGACGAGAGCTGCCTGGCCGGCCTGTGCCCCAGCCTGGTGACGGTCGAAGGCGCCGCGCCGCGGCGCGCGCGCGGCGCGGCGCTCGAAGGCGAGGCGCCGCCCGAGCCCGCGCCGGCCGCGCTCGACGCGCCCTGCGCGCTGCTGGTGGCCGGCATCGGCGGCACCGGCGTCGTCACGATCGCGGCGCTGCTCGGGATGGCCGCGCACCTCGACGGGCTCGGCGTCACCGTGCTCGACATGACCGGCCTGGCGCAAAAGGGCGGCGCCGTGCTGTCGCACGTGCGCATCGCGCGCGCGCAAGCCGAGCTGGCGGCACCGCGCATCGGCGCCGGCGCCGCCGACCTCGTGCTCGGCTGCGACGCGCTGGTGGCAGCCGGCGCCGACGCGCTGGCCAAGGTCGGCCGCGCCAGCCGCGTGCTGCTCAACACCGACGCGGCCATCGGCGGCGAGCAGGTGCAGCACCCCGAGCGCGTGCCGCCCGTGCGCGCCGGCGCCGAAGCGCTGCGCGGCGCGGCCGGCACGCTCGAGACGCTGCAGGCCACGCGCCTGGCCGGCGCCCTGCTGGGCGAGCCGATCGCCGCCAACATGCTCATGCTGGGCGCGGCCTGGCAGCGCGGCTGGCTGCCGCTGTCGCGTGCGGCGCTCGTGCGCGCGATCGAGCTCAACGCCGTCGCCGTCGCCGACAACCTGCGCGCCTTCGAGTGGGGCCGGCGCTGGGCGGCGGACCCGGCGCAGGTCGAGCGCATCGCCCAGGCGGCGGCACCGCGGCCGGAATCGCGGCGCCTGTCGGTCGACCTCGATGAACGCATCGCGCGCCGCCGCGCCTGGCTCGTCGCCTATCAGGACGAGGGCCTGGCGCAGCGCTACGTCGAGCGCGTCGAGCACGTGCGCGCCGCCGAGCGGCGCGCGGCGCCTGCCAGCACGCAGCTCACCGACGCCGTGGCGCGCGCCTGGTTCCACCTGCTCTCGCCCAAGGACGAATACGAGGTCGCGCGCCTGTACGCCGACCCCCGGTTCGGCCAGGCGCTGCAGCGCAGCTTCGAGGGCGCGCCGCGCGTGCGCCTGCACCTGGCAATTCCGCTCCTGGCGCGCATCGACCCGGCCAGCGGCGAACCGCGCAAGCGCAGCTGGGGGCCCTGGATGCTGCGCGCGCTCGGCCTGCTGGCGCGGCTGCGGCCGCTGCGCGGCACGCTGCTCGATCCGTTCCGCCACGGCGCCGAGCGCCGGCTCGACCGCGCGCTGCGCGCCGAGTACGAGGCGACGCTGGAAACCGTCCTCGCTGCGCTGCGCGCCGACAACATCGCGCTCGCGGCCGAGATCGCGGCCCTGCCCGAACGCATCCGCGGCTATGGCCCGGTGCGCGTGCGCAGTGCCGAGGCTGCGCGCGTGCGGCGCGCGGAGCTGCTGACGCGCCTGGCGCAGGCACCGGCGCCGGCGCCGCGGCGCGAGCCGGTGCAGGCATGAACGCCGCCGGGCTGCCCCGCAGGCGCTCACTCCCCCTCGGGGGGACGGCCGGCGGCGCCCAGGGGGACGGCGTGAACGCGCCGGGCCGGCGCCGAAGTGCGCGCCGCGCGCACAGCGGTCGGCCGAGCGGCAGCCGCCCACAGGCTGCGCCCACGCGCTGACGCATGGCCGGCTCCAACGCGCCGCTCTGGGCCAGCCCGTTCCGCCCGCTGCATCTGCTCGGCGCGGTCTACGCCCCGCTGGCGCTCGCAGGCGGCGCCGGCGCCTGGCTCGGCCGTGTGCCGCTGCCGACCACGCCGGCGCTGTGGCACGGCCACGAGATGCTGTTCGGCTTCGCGCTCGCGATCGTGCTCGGCACCGCGCTCACCGCGCTGCCGAGCTGGGCCGGCACGCCCGAGATCCGCGGCCGGCCGCTCGTGGCGCTCACGGCGCTGTGGCTGCTCGGCCGCGCCGCGTTCTGGGCCGCGCCCTGGCTGCCGGCCTGGGCGGTTGCACTGGCCGATCTGCCGCTGCTGCCGCTGCTCGCCGCGCTCGTCACGCCGGCGCTGCTGCGCGTGCCCGATCGCCCGTACCTGCTTCTGCCGGCTCTGCTGCTGGCGCTGGCCGGCGCGAACCTCGCCTATCACGTCGCGGTCGTCGGCGGCGACGCCGCCCTCGCCGAGCGCGCGCTGCGCGCCGGCGTCTACGGTGTCATCGCGATCTTCCTGCTCAAGGGCGGCGTGCTGGTGCCCATCTTCACCGGCAATGCGCTGCGCGCCGCCGGCCGCGGCGAGCAGCCGCCGTTTCGCATGCCGCTCGAGGCGGCCGCGCTGGCCGCCGTCTTGCTGCTCGCCGCGCTCGACCTGGCGCGCGCGCCGCGGCCGCTCGTCGGCAGCGCGGCGCTGCTGTGCGCGCTGGTGCACGGCGTGCGCAGCGCGCGCTGGCTCGGCTGGCGCGTGGCCGGCCAGCCGCTGGTGGCCTCGCTCAATCTGGCGTTCGCCTGGTTGGTTGCGGCCTTCGTGCTGAAGGCCGGCAGCGAGTTCGGCCTGCTCGCGGGCGACGACGCCTGGCTGCACGCCTTCACCGTCGGCGCGCTCGGCCTGATGATGCTGGGGCTGATGAACCGCGTCGTGCTGCGCCACACCGGCCGAGCGCTCGCGGTGCCGGCCGCGATGAGGCTGGCCTATGCGGCCATGCTCGGCGCGGCCTTGCTGCGCCTGGCCGCGAGCCTGCACCCGGGCGGGCCGTCGCTGCTCGCGCTGGCCGGGCTGCTGTGGGCGCTGCCCTTCGGCGTCTACCTGGCCTTGTACGGACGCGCCCTGCTCGCCCCCAGCCTGCCGCGCGCGCAGCCGCTGCGCGCCCTCTGATCGCCCTGCCGGCGACGCGTCGCCGGCAGGCAGGCTACAGTCCAAACCTTGCGCGCGGGCCTAAATAGGCATACGATATGCGCATTTAGAGAACCCATGCAGGAACCGATTGCCACCCCCGAGCCGGATGCGCTGACGCGCACGCTCGAGCGCTCGTATCGGCACGGTTTCGTCACCGATGTCGAGAGCGACGCGCTGCCGCCGGGGCTGGACGCCGACACGGTGCGCGAGATCTCGCGCCGCAAGCGCGAGCCCGAATTCCTGCTGAAATGGCGGCTGGCTGCCTTCGAGCGCTGGCTGGCGATGCCGCAGCCCGACTGGGCGCACCTGCGCATCGCGCCGGTGGACTTTCAGGCGCAGAGCTACTACTCGGCTCCCAAGTCGCTCGCCTCGGCCAAGGACGCGCCCAAGAGCCTCGACGAAGTCGACCCCAAGCTGCTCGAGACCTACGAGAAGCTGGGCGTGCCGTTGCACGAGCGCGCGCGCCTGGCCGGCGTGGCGGTCGACGCGGTGTTCGACTCGGTCTCGGTCGGCACCACCTTCCGCGAGCAGCTGGCGGCGGTTGGGGTCGTCTTCTGCTCCTTCTCGCACGCGGTCGAGCATCACCCCGAGCTGGTGGAACGCTATCTCGGCACCGTGGTGCCGCCGGGCGACAACTTCTACGCCGCGCTCAACTCGGCGGTGTTCTCCGACGGCTCCTTCGTCTACGTGCCCAAGGGCGTGCGCTGCCCGATGGAGCTGTCGTCGTACTTCCGCATCAACGCGCGCAACACCGGTCAGTTCGAGCGCACGCTGATCATCGCCGAGCCGGGCAGCCACGTCAGCTATCTCGAGGGCTGCACGGCGCCGCAGCGCGACGAGCACCAGTTGCACGCGGCGGTGGTCGAGCTGGTTGCGCACGACGACGCGCACATCAAGTACTCGACGGTGCAGAACTGGTATCCCGGCGACGAGCAGGGGCGCGGCGGCATCTACAACTTCGTCACCAAGCGCGGGCTGGCCGCGGGCAAGCGCTCGCACATCGCCTGGACCCAGATCGAGACCGGCTCGGCCATCACCTGGAAGTACCCGAGCGTGGTGCTGCGCGGCGACGACGCGCGCGGCGAGTTCTACTCGGTGGCCGTGACGAACCACCTGCAGCAGGCCGACACCGGTACCAAGATGATCCACCTCGGCCGCAACACCAAGAGCCGGATCGTCTCCAAGGGCATCAGCGCGGGCCGTGCGCACAACAGCTACCGCGGCCTGGTGCGCGTGGCGCCCACCGCCGCCGGCGCGCACAACCACACGCAGTGCGACTCGCTGCTGATCGGCCCCGAGTGCGGCGCGCACACCTTCCCCTACGTCGACGCGGCACGCGCCGACGCCGTCGTCGAGCACGAGGCGACGACGACGCGCATTTCCGAGGAGCGGCTCTTCTACTGCCAGCAGCGCGGCATCGCCGCCGAGGAGGCCACGGCGCTCATCGTCGGCGGCTTCTGCCAGGCGGTGCTCGACGAGCTGCCGATGGAGTTCGCGCTCGAGGCCAAGTCGCTGCTGGCCGTGTCGCTCGAAGGCGCCGTGGGCTGAGACCATCCGAACGACTCGCAAGGAACGAGCCTCATGACCGCTCCCGAACCGCTGCTGAAGGTCGACGCGCTGCGCGTCGACGTCGGCGAACGCAACGTGCTCGCGTCGGTGTCGCTGCAAGTGCCGGCCGGCTCGCTGCAGGTGCTGATGGGTGCCAACGGCAGCGGCAAGAGCACGCTCGGCCTGACGCTGGCCGGCCATCCGCGCTACCGCGTCACGGGCGGCAGCGCGCGCTTCGCCGGCCAGGATCTGCTCGCGCTCGCGCCCGAGGCGCGCGCGCGCGCCGGGCTGTTCGTGTCGTTCCAGGCGCCGCCCGAGATCCCGGGTGTGAAGAACAACCTGTTCATCCGCACCGCGCTCAACGCGGTGCGCGAGGCGCGCGGCGAGCCGCCGCTCGACGCTTTCGACTTCCTCGAGCACGCGCGCACGGCGGCGCGCCGCGTCGGCCTCGGCGACGCCATGCTGGGCCGGCCGGTCAACGACGGCTTCTCGGGCGGCGAGCGCAAGCGCAACGAACTGCTGCAGCTCGCGCTGCTGCGCCCGCGCCTGGCGGTGCTCGACGAGGCCGATTCGGGCATGGACGTCGACGGCGTGCGCGCCCTCGTCGACCTGGTGCGCGAGCTGCGCGCCGCCGGCTCGGCCTTCATCGTCGTCTCGCATTACCAGCAGCTGATCGAGCAGCTCGAGCCCGACGCCGTGCTGCGCCTCGACCAAGGCCGCATCGCCGAGACCGGAGACGTGGCGCTGGCCGCCCGCATCGCGCGCAGCGGCTTCGCGCGCGCCGCGGCGCCGCAGGCGGTCTGAGGCCGATGGACAGCGCCCACGCCGACGCGCTGGCCGCGCGCCGCCACCTGGAGAGCCAGGGCTGGATCGCGCGCAACGCCGAGCACTTCCGCCACCAGCCGCCGCCGCCCGTCGAGGCCTGGCTGGGAAGCGACGCGGCGGCCAGCGACGCGCCGGTAGCGGCCGGCGTCGGCTGGACCCTGCTGCCGATCGGCGAGGCGCCGCAGGGCGCGGTCGACGCGCGTTGGCTCGACGCGGCGGATCCGGCGCAGCGCGCCGAACTGCTGGCCGGGCTGCCGCCACCGGGCGCACCGATCGACGGCGCCGCCGACGACGCGGCGCCCTTCGCCTGGGCACACCGCGCGCTGTGCCGCCAGGGCCTGAGGCTCACGATCGGCGGCACGCCGGACAGCGAGGGCAGCGGGCCGCGCGTGGTGTCGCTGGCGCTGCGCCACCGGCCGCGCCGTGCCGTCGAGGCGCCGCTGCTGGTGCTCGATCTGGCCGCGGGCGTGCACTGCGTGCTGGTCGAGACGCACGAGCACGAGGCGACGGCAGGCAGCCAGCCGATCGTGCAGAACCTGCAGATCCACGTGCGCCTGGCCGAGGGCGCCACCTTGCAGCACCTGCGCAGCGTGGCGGCGCAGCCGGCCGACCGCATCGCCCACCACCTGCACCTGCGCGCAGCGCGCGGCGCGCGCTTCGAGCAGGCCACCATCGCCGCCGGCAGCCAGTACCAGCTGCATCGTCACCTGCTCGAGCTGCAGGGCCAGGGCGCGGTCGGCCGCAGCGCGGCGCTGCTTTTTGCCGACGCCGGCGCCGTCGAGCAGCAGCTGCGCGTGGCGCACCAGGCGCCCGGCACGAGCAGCAGCGTCGAGATGCTCGCGCTGGCCAGCGGCAGCGCACGCGCGGTGCTCAATGCACGCGCGCGCGTCGCGCCGGGCGCGGCCGAGGCCAGCGTGCACCAGCGCCTGTCGGGCATTCCGACCGGCGGCCAGCCCAAGCTCGTGCTGCGGCCGCACCTCGAGATCCTGCACGACCAGGTGCAGGCCACGCACGGCGCGACCTGGGGCGCGCTGCCCGAGGAGGAGATCTTCTACGCGCGCCAGCGCGGCCTGGACGAGCGCACGGCGCGCCACCTGATCGTCGAGGGCATGACGCAGGCGCTGCTGCAGCGCTGCTTCAGCGGCGACGCCGTGCTGTGCGCGCTCGGTGCCGAGCCGCTGCTGCACGCGGCCGTGGCGCGCCACCTCGAAGCCGCCGAGGAGAAGGATCGTGGGTGACATGACGACGCTGCACGCCGCCGAGTTCGCCGCGCTGCGCGCCGAGTTCCCGGTGCTCGCGCAGAGCATCAACGGCGCGCCGCTGGCCTATCTGGACAACGCCGCGACGACGCAGATGCCGCTCGCGGTGCAGGAGGCGATGCAGCGCTTCGACCGCCACGACCGCGCCAACATCCACCGCGGCGTGCACACGCTCAGCCAGCGCGCGACCGACGCGTTCGAGGAGGCGCGCGCGGCGCTGCGGCGCTACGTCGGTGCCGGCGCCCAGCACGAGCTCGTCTTCACCTCGGGCGCGACGGAGTCGCTCAACCTCGTGGCGCGCGGCCTGACGACGGCCGGCATCGGCGAACCGGCCGTCAAGGCGGGCGACGAGATCATCGTCAGCGCGCTCGAGCACCACGCCAACCTCGTGCCCTGGCAGCAGGCGGCGCGGCGCTGCGGCGCGCAGTTGCGCATCCTGCACCCGGACGCCGAGGGGCAACTGCGCGTCGACGACCTGGCGCGCCTGCTCAATGCACGCACGCGCGTCTTCGCCGTCACCGCCTGCGCCAATGCCACCGGCGAGCGCCCGCCCTACGAGGCGCTGCTGGCCTGCGCGGCCGAGGCCGGTGCGCTCACCGTGCTCGACGCCGCGCAGGCGGTGTCGCACGAGGTGCCCGATCTGTCGGCGCTGGCCTGCGACTTCATGGCCTTCTCGAGCCACAAGATGTACGGGCCCATGGGTTCGGGCGCGCTCGCCGGCCGGCGCGCCGCGCTCGAACGGCTCGAGCCGCTGCGCTACGGCGGCGACATGGTGAGCTGGGTCGGCAGCACCGAGGCCGGCTTCGCCGAGCTGCCGGCGCGGCTCGAAGGCGGCACGCCCAACGTCGCGGGCGCGGTGGGCATGGCGGCGGCGGCGGCCTACATCGACCGCGTCGGGCGCGCGCGCATCGACGCGCATCTGATGGCGCTGCGCCGCCAGGCCGTGGCCGGCCTGGCGGCGATTGCCGGCGTCACCGTGCTGTCGCCGCAGGCGCAGCATTCGGCCATCGTCTCCTTCGTCGCCGACGACGTGCACCCGCACGACGTCGGCACGCTGCTCGACGCGCAGGGCATCGCGGTGCGCACCGGCCTGCACTGCGCGCATCCGCTGCTCGAACACCTGGGCCGCGGCCCGACGACGCGCGCCTCGTTCGCGCTGTACAACACGGCCGACGAGGTCGAGCGCCTGGTGGCCGGCGTCGCGCAGGCGCTGAAGGTGCTGCGATGAGTGCCGCGTGCACGCCCCGCGCCTCCGCGCGCAGCGGCCGGGCCGGCCGGGCCGAGGCGGCGCAATGAACGAGCACCAGCAGCCGGTCGAGCTCGACCTGTACCAGGAAGTGGTCATGGACCACAAGCGCTCGCCGCGCCGCTTCGGGCCGCTGCCCGCAGCGACGCAGCGCGCGCGCGGCCACAACCCCTCGTGCGGCGACGACGTCGAGGTCGCGATCCTGCGCGAGGGCGACACCCTGCGCGACATCCGCTTCCAGGGCCACGGCTGCGCCATCTGCATCGCCTCGAGCTCGATGATGAGCGAGGCGCTGCACGGCCGCGACGCGGCCTTCGCACGCGACCTGCAGCAGCGCTTCCGTGCCGTGCTCACGGGCGAGCTGGAGCCCGAGGCAGCGCAACTGGGCAAGCTGGCCAGCCTGGCCGGCGTGCGCCGCTACCCCAGCCGCATCAAGTGCGCCCTGCTCGGCTGGCACGCCCTGATGCGCGCCCTGGACGACGCCGATGCGCAAGCGTGAACTCGTCGTGACGACGCGCGCCGTGCGCGCCGAGATCGTCCCGCAGGGCGAGGTGGTCGAGCTCGACGCCGGCACCGAGGCCATGATCACGCAGGCGCTCGGCGGCTCGTTCACGCTGCTCGTGCACGGCCAGCTCATGCGGCTGCGCGGCGCCGACGCCGACGCGATCGGCAAGCCCGTACCCGAGACGCCCGCCCTGCCCGCCGACGCCGGTCCCGACGAACTGCGCGGCCTGGTCTGGCAGACGCTCAAGACCTGCTACGACCCGGAAATCCCGGTCGACATCGTCGAGCTCGGCCTGGTCTACGTCTGCGACGTGCTGCCGATGGACGGCGGCAAGTACCGCGTCAGCGTCAAGATGACGCTCACGGCGCCGGGTTGCGGCATGGGCGAGGCGATCGCCGCCGAAGCCACCGACAAGCTGCTGGCGCTGCCCGGCGTCGGCGACGCCGACGTCGAGGTGGTGTTCGATCCGCCCTGGGACCGCTCGATGATGTCCGAGGCGGCGGCGCTGGCGCTGGGGCTCTGACGCAGCGCCTGCGCCTCGGTCCGCGCGCGCGCCGAGCGGACTACGGCGCGGCCGAGGCGCGAGCCGCCGCGACGCGCGGCTGCGGCGCCGCGAGCGCCCGGCGCAACGCCAGGATCCCGAGGGCGAGTGCGAGCGCCACCAGGCCGATGCCGGCATGGCGCTGGTCGTCCTGCAGGTAGTTCACGCACAGGCGCGCCGGTGCGTCGAGGTAGAGCAGGCCCGCGGTGGCCATCATCCAGGCAAGGTTGCCGACGCCGAACAGCAGGACTTCGCCGTCCATGCGGCGCCAGCCCTCGGCGAGCAGCCAGCCGGCGAGCCACCAGGCGACGTACTTCGCCGCCGCGGCGGCGGGCCACAGCAGCACGGCGTCGAGCGCCAGCGGCAGCATCGTCACCAGCGCCACCGCGCTGCACGTGACCGCCGTCGTCCAGCCGCGCCAGTCGATCTGGCGCTGCCGGCGCAGCCAGCGCCGCGCGCGCACGCGGTGCAGCACCAGCGTCGCCGCGCACCAGCCCGAGGCCAGCAGCAGCGGCAGCTCGCCCAGCATGTGCCACGACATGCGGCTCTCGATCGCGTCGCGCAGCGCCGGCCAGGCGAGCGCGAGCGGCAGCAGCGCGAGCAGGAGCCGCAGGATATGCCGCGATGACCCGGCGCGCATGCTGTCTCAGGCGCCGCCCGCGGCCGCCGCCGAGGCCGTCGCAGCAGTGGCAGCAGTGGCAGCAGTGGCAGCAGTCGCAGCAGTCGCAGCAGTCGCAGCAGTCGCAGCAGTCGCAGCAGTCGCCGCCGTTGCGGCGGGCAGCGTGCGCGCAGCCTGCGCCGCGTGCTTCGTCGGCGACGCCTGGGCCGGCTGCACCGCGAGCCGCTGCGCAGCCGCCAGCGCCTGCTGCCACGCGCCGACTTCGTACAGCCCGCGCAAGCGGCCCTGCGCGTCGAGCAGGTGGATCGCGCCGTTGTGCACGAAGCCGCCCTCGCCGTCGTCGACCGCCACCACCTCCAGCGAGCGCAGCAGCGCGCGGGCGGCGGCCGGGGTGTCCGGCACGGCGACGGTCCACCAGCGCGCATCGGCCCGCTGCTCGGCAGCGTAATGCGACAGCCGGGCGGCATCGTCGTGCGCCACATCGAACGAGATCGAAGCCAGATGCACGCGCGACGTCGACCCGCCGGCATGCAGCGCCAGTTCGCGCTGCATCTGCTGGAACTCGCTGCCCAGCGCGCGGCACACGCTCGGGCAGCGCGTATAGACGAAGTCGACCAGGTAGGCGGCGGGAGCCTCCGGCGCCCGGTCGTGCCACAGCGCCGCGCGCTGCCCGTCGCTGCCGCGCAGGTCCACACGCGCCGCAACCAGTTCGCCGGCGGCGACGCGCGTGCGACGCAGGGTCTCGAAGGTCCAGACCTCGAAGCCGCGCGTCCAGCCGTGCAGCAGCCAGCCCAGCGCCGCCAGCACGAGCACGCACAGCCCGGCGGTGGCCCGGCGCGCGCGACGGTCGCGTCGGTCGCGGTCCAGGCGACGCAAGCCGCTGCTCCTACTTCAGCGCGTCGAGGTCGGCATCGCCGTTGAACGGCGCGCTGCGGGCCGCCGTGTCCTTGCGCACGGCGGCCACGTCGGCGGCGGTGATGGGCGCGGCGCTGTTGCCCCAGCTCGAGCGCAGGTGCGTCAGCACCGCCGCCACTTCGGCGTCCTGCAGCTGGGGCCCGAAGGTCGGCATCACGCCGTTGTACTTGCCGCCCTTGACGGTCAGCGTGCCGGTGACGCCGTGCAGCACGATCGCCACCACGGTGGCGGCCTTGCCGGCGACCCACTCGGAGCCCGCCAGCGGCGGGAAGGCACCCGCCAGCCCGGTGCCGGCCGCCTGGTGGCAGGCCGCGCAGCGCGCCGCGTACACGGCAGCGCCGTCGACGGCCGCGGCCGCGCCGGCCGCGGCCGGTGTGCCCTGCAGTTCGGCCAGTGTCCTGCCGTCGCCCCAGGTCGGCGGCGCCGTGATCCCCGAGCGCGCGATGTAGACCACCGCGAAGACGAGCAGCGCCGCCGTCAGCGTGACGACGACCCAGGGCATCGGGCGCGCACCTTCGTGCGGCTCGGGGTTCTCGCGCGCCTGCTGGGGGTGGATCTGGTCGGGCTTCATCGCATCGCTCCCTGGCACGGCGCGCCGCTCACGGCCCACCCTGGTCCGCCGGCACGGCCGGGTAGCTGCGGTCGAGCGACTGCAGGTAGCGCACCAGATCCAGCGCCTGCGGGCGCGCCACCACCACCCGGCCGGCGGGCGCGGCGCCGGCGGGCAGCTGCACCGTCACCTCGTCCTTGTCGGCTTGGCGCTTGAGCTCGAACAGGTACGGGAAGCTCGGCATGATGCTGCCCGGCACGTAGGCGCGCGGCTGGTACAGGTGGCCGAGCTGCCACTGCTCGCTCGGCTGGCGCACGCCGATGTTCATCAGGTCGGGCCCGGTGCGCATCGTGCCGAGCAGGTGCGGCCGGTCGTAGGCGTAGTCGCCGGCCACCGTGGCGCGCCCCCAGCCGCGCGCGAAGTCGGGCGCGAAGGCCTTGGCGCGCGGCTGCTGCGAGTGGCAGTAGACGCAGCCGTTGGCGATGTAGACCTCGCGTCCGCGCAGCTCGGCGCTGGTGTAGGGTTTGAGCCCGGGCAAGGGCGCCACGTCGTGCACCTGCAGGTACGGCAGCACGACCAGCGCGCTCACCGACACGGCCAGCGTCGCCATCGCGCCCGACAGCAGCTTGATCTCGCTCTTCACGCCGCGGCCTCCTTGCCGAACCAGCGGCGCAGCAGCGCCGGCTGGTCGCGCCGGGGGCCCAAGCCGAGCACCAGGGCCGCGAAATGCCAGGCGAACACGAGGTGGCCGAGCACCATCAGGCTGCCGCCGACGCTGCGCGCCCTGAGGTAGGGCAGCGTCACCGTCACCGAATCCATGAACGGCCGCGCCGCGTCGAGCATCGCCAGGCCCTGCAGCCAGCCGCCGATGGTGAGGCCGACGAAGTAGACGCCGATGCCGACGGCGACGAGCCAGAAATGCAGTGCGATCAGGCGCGGGTAGGGCCATTCGCGCGCCGTGATGCGCGGCATCACGAAGTACATCGCGCCGAAGAACACGAGCGTGACGAAGCCGTACAGCCCGAGGTGCGCGTGCGCCACCGTGAAGTGCGTGAAGTGGGTGACGGCCTGGACGCTGCGCAGCGCCTCGAACGAGCCCTGCAGCGAACTCGCCGTGTACATCAGGCCGCCCAGGCCGATGAAGCGCAGCGTCGGCGACCAGCGCATCGCCGCCAGCCGGCCGCGCAGCGTGAGGGCCATGTTCACCGTGAAGGCGGCCACCGGAATGATCATCATCATGCTCTGCACGATCGACAGCGTGACCATCCACTCGGGCACCGGGCCGCCCACCAGGTGGTGGCCGCCGACCTGGCCGTAGAAGAAAGCCAGGCCCCAGAAGCCGAGCAGCGACAGGTTGTACGACTCGATCGGCCGGCCGATGATCTTGGGCAGGAAGTAATACACCGTGGCCAGCGCCAGCGGCGTGTAGAAAAGGCCCAGCACGTTGTGGCCGAACCACCAGTTCATCGCCGCCTGCTCCACGCCCTGGTGCAGCCCGGGGAACTTGGCCACGACGTACAGCACCGGCAGCCAGAACAGCGCCGCCCCCATGTACCAGACCGAGACGTAGAGCTGCTCGACGCGCCGGTTCGCCAGCGTGAAGACCAGCGGCAGCGCCATCAGCGCGCCGCCGGCGGCGAACAGCACGCCGATCTGCCAGGGGATCTCGAGCCATTCGAGCCCGTCGTTGATGCCGGCCGCGATGCTGCCCAGCCCGGCGATCAGCGCCGCGTTCCACAGCACGACGCCGGCGAAGGCGAAGCGCGCGCCGAGCAGCGGCGTCTTGAGCAGGCGCGGAATCACGAACATCGCGATGCCCAGCCCGGCCATCGGCGCCCAGCCGTAGGCCACCGAGTTGAGATGGATCGTGCGGATGCGGCCGAAGGTGAGCCAGGCCTGCTGCACCAGCCAGTCGGGCTCGTGCAGCTTGATCGACGCCGTCAGGCCCGCCGCCGAGGCCACCAGCAGCCAGACGACGGCGGCGCAGAAGAAGAAGAACACCAGCGGCGCGGTCGACGCGTCGGCGCGCTCGCGTTCGGCGAGTTCGTCGGCGTCGACCGCTCCGGCGCGCACGGCGTCGGCAGCCTCGAGCGAGGCCTGCAGGCCGGCGTGCGCCGCCGGCGCGGCGGCCGGCTCCTCGATGCGGCCGATCTCGCCGCGCGCGAAGATGATCTCGGCGCCCCTGCTCGTGCGGTCGAACAGGCCCCGGCGCTGCGACCAGACGAAGACGAGCAGCGCGACCACCGACAGCACGAAGGCCGACAGCAAGATGGCGACCGTGTTCACTGGACTACCCTCCGCTGTGAGCGACTCGCGACGAGCACTTGGAGCGGCCCGGCGCGCTCATGGTTCAACGCTGCAGTTGCGAGCGCTTGTCGGCCACCGCGCGCCACTCCTCGGCCTCGGGCAGCGATTCCTTGGTGCGCGTGATCGGCTTCCACTCGCGCGCCAGCTCGGCGTTGAGCGCGGTGAAGTCCTGCTGGTCGCCCGGCACGTCTTCCTCGGCGTAGATCGCCTCCACCGGGCACTCCGGCACGCAGACGGCGCAGTCGATGCACTCGTTGGGGTCGATGACGAGGAAGTTCGGCCCCTCGCGGAACGCGTCGACCGGGCAGACGTCGACGCAGTCGGTGTACTTGCAGCGGATGCAGGCTTCGGTGACGACGAATGTCATGGTGACAGCTCCGAACTTCGCGGTGGCGGCTCCTCGGCCATCGTGCACTGCCGGCGCGCGCGACCCGTTCGCCCTCGCCGCGCGCGCGCGGCCTCGGCAGGCACGGCAAACCGTGCGCCGTGAATCGACGCGCGGCGCGCGCGGCAGGCGGCGGCAACGGCACCGCACCCTTGGCGCACAAGCCCGGCGCCGGCCGACCGAATAAGGAGCATCACGCGTGCATCTTATAGCAGAGTGCAGTTCGGCCGCATGCCGGATGCCGCTTCATGGGCATAGGTGCGCCGCAGGCGACGCCGCGCAGGGCGGCAGCAATGCCCGGCAGGCCAGGCCGACGTCGGGCGCGGCGCTCAGCTCTGCGACTGCCGCCGGCCGCCCAGGCCGAGATAGCTCTCGATCACGCGCGCGTCGCTCGCCAGTTGCGCCGCCGGGCCCTCGAGCGCGATCTCGCCGGTTTCGAGCACGTAGGCGTAGTCGGCCACCTGCAGCGCGGCGCGCGCGTTCTGCTCGACGAGCAGGATCGACGCCCCGCGCTGCCTGAGCGTCTCGATGATGCGGAAGATCTCGCGCACGATGCGCGGCGCCAGCCCGAGCGAGGGCTCGTCGAGCATCAGCAGCCGCGGCCGCGCCATCAGCGCGCGGCCGATCGCGAGCATCTGCCGCTCGCCGCCCGAGAGCGTGCCCGCCAGCTGCGCGCGCCGTTCGCGCAGGCGCGGAAAGAGCGCGAACACCTCCTCCATCGTGGCCGCCTGGTCGCGCTCGCCGCGGCGAAAGCGCTGGAAGGCGCCGAGCACCAGGTTGTCGGCCACCGTCATCGCGCCGAACAGCTCGCGCGTCTCGGGCACCAGCGTCATGCCGGCAGCGACCATCTGCTCGATCTCCTGGCCGGCGCGCTCGACGCCGTCGAACAGGATGCGGCCGCGCACCGAGCCGCCGAGGGGCAGCGCGCCCATGATGGCCGCGAGCAGGGTCGTCTTGCCCGCGCCGTTGGGGCCGATCACGGTGACGATCTGGCCGCTCGCGACCTTCAGGTTGGCGCCGTGCAGCGCCTCGACCTTGCCGTAGGCGGCGCTGAGCGCGCGCACGTCGAGGACGTACCCGCTCACTCGAGGCCCCCGAGATAGGCCTCGAGCACGCGCGCATCGCGCTGCACCTCCTCGGGGGCGCCCTCGCAGATCTTCTGGCCGAAGTCCATCACGCAGACACGGTCCACCAGCCCCATCACGAAGTCCATGTCGTGCTCGACGAGCAGGATCGAGATGCCCTCGGCCTTGAGCTCGAGCAGCAGCTCGGCGAGCGCGCGCTTTTCGAGGTAGCGCAGGCCCGCAGCCGGCTCGTCGAGCAGCAGCAGGCAGGGGTCGGCGGCCAGCGCGCGCGCCACCTCGAGCAAGCGCTGCTTGCCCAGCGGCAGCGCCCCGGCCGGCTCGAACAGGTGCTCGCCCAGGCCGACGCGCTCGATCTGGCGCGCCGCCTCGGCCAGCAGCCGCCGCTCGGCGCGCCGCTCGAGGTGCCAGGCGCCGGCCAGCACGCCGCGCAGCAGCCCCGGGTTGGCGCGCGCGTGCGCGCCGATGGCGACGTTGTCGAGCACGCTCATCTGCGGCAGCAGCTTGACGTGCTGGAAGGTGCGGCACATGCCGAGTGCGGCGATCTCGCGCGCCGACTTGCCGCGCAGCGCCTGCCCGAGGAAGCGGATCTCGCCTTCGCTCGGCGCGAGCACGCCGGAGATGATGTTGAAGGTGGTGGTCTTGCCGGCGCCGTTGGGCCCGATCAGCGCGACGATCTCGCGCGCACCCACCGCCAGCGCCATGTCGTGCACGGCGACCAGGCCGCCGAAGCGCATCGTCACGCGTTCGATGTCGAGCAGCGTCTGGCCGGCCGCCGGGCGTGCGCGCCGCGCCAGCGGCGCCGCGCCGCGGTCGACGCGGCGCGGCGCGGCCTTCGTCGGCACCCAGCGCGCGAGCGCCGGCCACAGGCCCTCGCGCGCGCGCTGCAGCACGACGATCATCGCGATGCCGAACACGATCACCTCGAAGTTCCCGGCCTGGCCGACGAGCCGCGGCAGGATGTCCTGCAGCCACTGCTTGGACACCGTGATGACGGCCGCGCCGAGCAGCGCGCCCCAGACATGGCCGGCGCCGCCCACCACCGCCATGAACAGGTACTCGATGCCGACGTTGATCGAGAACGGCGTCGGGTTCAGGAAGCGCTGCATGTGCGCGTACAGCCAGCCCGACACCGACGCCAGCAGCGCCGCCAGCACGAAGATCGCCAGCCGCGAGCGCGCGGTGTCCACGCCCATCGACTCGGCCATCACGCGCCCTCCCCTGAGCGCGCGGATCGCGCGCCCCTCGCGCGAGTCGAGCAGGTTGTGCGTCGTCAGCACGCCCGCGAGCAGGAACAGCCAGATCAGGTAGAAGATCTCGCGCCCGCCGGTCAGCGCGTGGCCGAACACCGAGATCGGCGGCAGGCCGGTGAGGCCGGTGAAGCCGCCCAGGAACTCGAGGTTGCCGAACACGAAGTACAGGCTGATGCCCCAGGCGATCGTGCCCAGCGGCAGGTAGTGGCCCGACAGGCGCAGCGTGAGCAGGCCGATCGCCAGCGCGAAGACGAAGGTCAGCACGAGCCCGGCGCCCAGCGTGAGCCAGGTCGAGGTTCCGAGCCAGGCCAGCCAGGGCGGCAGCGTGGTCGAGGTCGTGAGCACCGCGCTCGTGTAGGCGCCCAGGCCGACGAAGGCCGCCTGGCCGAACGACGTGAGGCCGCCGATGCCGGTGAGCAGCACGAGGCCGAGCGCCACCAGCGCATACAGCCCGATGTAGTTGAGCAGCGTCACCGTGAACTCTGGCAGCGCGAGCGGCGCCAGCAGCACGAGCGCGACGAACAGCGCGAGCCAGCGGCGCGGGCTCACTCTTCCTCCTCGACGTGGCGCGCGGCCAGCGAGCGCCACAGCAGCACCGGGATGATGAGGGTGAAGACGATCACCTCCTTGTAGGCGCTGGCCCAGAACGACGAGTACGACTCGAGCAGCCCGACCAGCAGCGCGCCAACGGCGGCGATCGGGTAGCTCGCCAGCCCGCCGATGATGGCGCCGACGAAGCCCTTGAGGCCGATCAGGAAGCCGGTGTCGTAGTAGACGGTCGTGATGGGCGCGATCAGCACGCCGGAGAAGGCGCCGATCAGAGCGCACAGGAAGAACGAGAGCTTGCCGGCGAGCGCGGTCGGGATGCCCATCAGGCGCGCGCCGGTGCGGTTGATCGCGGTGGCGCGCAGTGCCTTGCCGTACAGCGTGCGCTCGAACAGCAGGTACAGGATCACGATCAACGCGAGCGAGCAGCCCACCACCCACAGCGTCTGCGCCGGGATCGACATGCCGGCCAGCTCGAAGCGGCCGTCCGAGAACGCCGGCGTGCGCGAGCCCTCGGCGCCGAACAGCAGCAGGCCGAGCCCGACCATCACCACGTGCACCGCCACCGCCAGGATCAGCAGCACCAGCACCGAGGCCTCGGCCAGCGGCTGAAACGCCAGCCGGTACAGCATCGGCCCGAGCGGCACCACCACCGCCAGCGCGAGCGCGATCTGCAGCGGCATCGGCGCCGTCTGCAGCGGCACCCAGCGCAGCAGCGCGAGGAGTGCCAGCGGATAGACGATGTTCCAGCCGAGCAGCGCCGGCACGCCGCGCCAGCGCCGCGCACGCAGCGCGGCGGCGCCGTCGACCAGGGCCACCAGCACGCCGCCGATCAGCAGCAGCCACACCGTGCCCGGCAGCCGGCCGGCCTGCAGCGCCGCCAGCGTGAGCGCGCCGTAGGAGACGAACTCGCCCTGCGGGATGAGGATGACGCGCGTGACGGCGAACGCCAGCACCAGGGCCAGCGCCAGCAGCGCGTAGATCGCACCGTTGCTGATGCCGTCCTGCCCGAGCAGCAGGGCGATCTCGAAATTCATGCCGATCCGCGCTCCGTCGTGCGTGGCCCGTCGCGCGCGGTCCGCGGCGCGCCGGCCGCCGACCGCGGATCAGAGCGCAGCGGTCACGGCATCACTTGGCCAGGCGCCAGGCTCCGTTCTTGATCTCGACCATGACGGCCGCACGCTGGTCGAGGCCGAGGTGGTCGGTCCGGCTCATGTTGAAGATGCCGTGCGCGCCGGCGGCTTCCTTCACGCCTTCGAGCGCGTCGCGCAGCGCCGCGCGGAACTCCTTGGTGCCGGGCTTGGCCTTCTTCAGCGCCACCGGCAGCGCCTGCTGCAGCAGCACGCCGGCGTCCCAGGCGTGGCCGCCGAAGGTCGACACGCTGCCCTTGCCGTGTTCCTTCTCGTAGGCGGCGACATAGGCCAGCGCGGACTTGCGCACCGGGTTGTCGGCGGGCAGCTGGTCGGCTACCAGCACCGGGCCGGCGGGCAGCAGCGTGCCTTCGCAGTCCTTGCCGCACACGCGCAGGAAGTCGTTGTTGGCCACGCCGTGCGTCTGGTAGATGGTGCCCGCGTAGCCGCGCTCCTTGAGCGTCTTCTGGGGCAGTGCCGCCGGCGTGCCGCTGCCGGCGATCAGCACGGCATCGGGCTTGGCCGACATGATCTTCAGGATCTGTCCGGTGACCGAGGTGTCGGTGCGCTGGTAGCGCTCGTTGCCGACGATGCGCAGGCCGCGGCCTTCGGCGATGAGCGAGAACGTCGTCCACCAGCCCTCGCCGTAGGCGTCGGTGAAGCCGATGAAGGCCACCGACTTGATGCCGCGACGCAGCATGTCGGAGACGATCACGGTGGCCATCTGCTGGTCGTTCTGCGGCGTCTTGAACACCCAGCGCCGCTTGGCGTCCATCGGCTCGACGATGCGCGAGGAGGCCGCCATCGAGATCATCGGCGTCTCGGTCTCGGCGGCGACGTCGATCATCGCCAGCGAGTTGGGCGTCACCGTCGAGCCGACGACGACGTCGACCTTGTCCTCGGTGATCAGCTTGCGCGTGTTCTTCACCGCGGTGGTGGTGTCGGAGCCGTCGTCGAGGACGATGTAGTCGACCTTGTGGCCGGCGATCGTCTTGGGCAGCAGCGCGAAGGTGTTGCGCTCCGGGATCCCGAGCGAGGCCGCCGGCCCGGTGGCCGACAGCGTCACGCCGACCTTGATGTCCTGCGCGGCAGCGATGCCGCCGAGCAGCGCCAGCGCGGCGACGGCATACAGCTTGAGTTTCATCCTCTTCGATCTCCGGTTGGGATATGCAGGCAGCCGGCTCGGCGACGGGCCGAGCTCGGCATGGGGCGGCGCGAAGTAGATCAAATTCCCCTCTTACCGACAAGGCCGCGGCGTCATGCCGGGCGCAGTCGATCCTCATGGTTATCCCGCGGTCCGTGCGCCGCACGACCTGAGATCGCGAGGCGGCACGATCGCCGCCGCGGGCCGCCCCGATCGCGCGCTGCGCTGGCAGTGGGGACACAGTGCGGCCCTGCCGGCGAGGTGCTGCGCACGGCGCCAGAATGCCGGCGCGCGTTGCCTGCGCCGCCGATGCCGCATGAC
Organism: Rubrivivax sp.; assembly: GCA_046348125.1. Lineage (GTDB taxonomy): Bacteria > Pseudomonadota > Gammaproteobacteria > Burkholderiales > Burkholderiaceae_C > Rubrivivax. The sequence continues at coordinate 34 of JAXMEV010000012.1, read as the reverse complement.
GCGCAGCGCGCGGCGGACACCGGCGCGGACCGCG
>JAXMEV010000011.1:0-134648 GCA_046348125.1 Rubrivivax sp. | reverse complement strand
CTAAAGCCGCCGGCTTTGCCGGGGGATAGTTACTCTGAGCTGGTAGAGAGAGACGCGGATGCGCCGCAAGCGGGTCACACGGGTCCATTTCCCAACGCCTTGTTCACCGTGATGAAGCGCGCGGCCAGCCTGCCCTGGTTGGCTGCCAGATCTCGACGGGCCTGCAGATAGCTGCGCTGGCTGTCGAGCACGGCGGTGTAGTCGGTGGCGCCGCCATCGTAGCGCGCCTGCGCAAGCTGGTAGGCATCGCTGGCCGCGTCGCTGCGGGCTTTGAGTTCCCGCGCCTGCTGTTGTTCTGCGCTGTAGGCGGACAGCGCATCGTCGATTTCCTGCCATGCTTTCAGCACGGTCTGCTGATAGTTGATGGCCGCCTCCTGCTGTTGCAGTTCGCGCAGTTGCACGGTGGCTGTGCGCCGACCGTGGTCGAAGATCGGCAGGTTGAGGCTGGGGCCGACCGACCAGGCGCGGCTGCCCCAATCGGAGAATTCGCCGCTCAGGTAGGACTCGAACCCGAACTTGGCACCCAGCCGGATGCTGGGATACAGATTGGCCTTGGCAATGCCGATGCTGGCGGTGGCGCTGTGCAGGCGCGCTTCGGCGGCGCGGATGTCGGGGCGGCGCAGCGCCACTTCCGATGGCAGGCCGAGGGCAAGATTGGGCAACAACGTCCTGGCGTCAGCGTCGCTCGGCGCCAGTTCGGCTTGCAGCGCACCGGGACGTTCGCCCAGCAGCAGCGCGATCTGGTTGGCGCTGGCGGCAACTTGCGCCAGCAGCGGCGGCAGTTGCGCCTTCAGCGCAGCCAGTTCGGCGCGCTGGCGTTGCAGGTCGGTGTGATCGAGAACGCCGCCCTCGACACGCGCCTGCAGCAGCCCGGCGCGATCTTCCAGTGCTGCGATGTCCTCGCGCATCAAGCGAATCTGCCGCTGGGCGGTGCGCAGCTCGAAATAGTTGCGGGCCATCTCGCTCACCAGGCTCGCGCGGGCCAGGTCGAACAAGGCTGCCTGCTGTGCCACATCGGCATCGGCCGCTTCTACCGAACGACGCACGCGACCCCACAGATCCAGCTCCCATGACGCATCGAACCCGGCCTGGTACAGCGTGAACGGCTCGGCCAGCAGCGCGTTGAGGTTCGGGGCGGCCCCCAAGATATCGATCATGCGTGTGCTGGCGCCGTGCTCGCTCTGGCGCTGGCGGGTGGCACTCCCGCTGGCGTTGACTTCCGGCCCGCGCTGCGCGGCCACCGTGCTGCGCTGCGCGCGTGCCTGTGCGAAGCGCAGTGTGGCCGTTTGCAGGTCAGGGCTGGCATCGAAAGCGCGGCGCTGCAATGCATCGAGCGTTGCGTCGTTGAATGCCTGCCACCAGCGGGCCGGCAATGCCTGAGCGGCTTCGGTCGGGATGCGCAGCGAGACGTCGCCGCTGCGCCAGCTCGTCCAGTCGTCCGGTGCTGCGGGCGTCGGCTTGACGAAATTCGGGCCAACGGCGGCGCAGCCGGTCAGAGCCAATGCCAGTGCGCAGGCCGCCAAGCCGAAGTGCCGCCGCTGAAGATGAGAGTGTTGAAGATCGAACATGCGGATATCCACGGTCAGGAAAGCCGGTTGCGGAACAGCCAGGCCGCCAGCGGCAGCGTGGTGACGGCCAGCACCAGCAAGGGGATGAACTGGCGCCAGATGTCGATGAGGCCCGCGCCTTCGAGGTAGACGCGGCGCACGATGTCCATGCCGAAGCGCAGCGGATTGGCGTAGGTGGCGATCTGCAGCACCTCGGGCATGTTGCGCACCGGCGTGAACAGGCCCGAGAGCAGCATCAGCGGCATGATCAGCAGGAAGGTGTAGAGCATCGCCTGCTGCATGGTCAGCGACAGCGCGGATATCGACAGGCCCACGCCGACGGAGGCGACGGTGAAGACGACCAGCCCGAAGTAGAGCAGCCCCACCGAGCCCTGCATCGGAATCTCGAACCAGAAGCGGATGATCAGAAAGATGATGGTGGACTGCAGCAGCCCGATCAGGATCGAGGGCAGCGCCTTGCCGATCAGGATCTGCATCGGGGTGAGCGGCGTCACCAGCAGCTGATCGAAGGTGCCCTGCTCGCGTTCGCGCGCCACCGACAAGGCCGCGAGCAGCAGGGTCTGCAACATGCTCAGCGCGGCAATCAGCCCCGGCATCATGTTCCAGCGGGATTCCAGATTGGGGTTGAACCAGGCGCGCCGCTCCACCCGAATGCCTGCGGCCCCGGTGCCCAGCGAAGTGTTATAGGCCGCCACGATGGCAGCGACGTGGCCGGCGGCAGAACCCGCCGTCGAGGAATTGCGCCCGTCCAGAATGACCTGCAGCGGTGCAGTTCGGCTGGCACTCAGCCGCGCCTCGAAGTCCGGCGGGATGCTGAGCACCAGCAAGGCCTTTTGCGCATCGACCACGTCGGCAATCTGCTGCGGCGAGGTGAGTGTGGCCGCACGCACGAACACGCCGGTGCCATCGAGCCGTGCCAGCAGTTCGGTCGATGCCGCACTGCGACTCTGATCCAGCACGGCATACGGCACGTGCGTGAGGTCATAGGTGGCACCGTAGCCGTACAGCAGCGCCTGCAGGAAGGCGGGCGCAATCAGCAGCGCCCGGCTGGCAGGCTCCTTGATGAGCGCCAGCAGCTCCTTGCGCACCAGTGCGGCAATCTGGAAGGCGGTGTGGACGAAGGATTCAATGAAGGTCGCCATGGCATTCAGTCCAGCGTCTTGCGCAGCGTGCGATGCGTGGCGACGAGCAGCACGAGGGCGTAGAGGGAGAGGATGGAAACGCTGCGCAGAATGGTCGGCCCATGGTCGCCAGCCAGAAACAGCGTCTTGATCAAGCCCATGAAATGCGTGGCGGGCAGCAATTGCGCCACACCCTGGATCACCAGCGGCACATTGCGCAGGTCGAACACGAAGCCTGAGAGCATCATGGCCGGCATGAAGCTGATCAACATGGCCAGTTGACTGGCATCGAACTGGTTGCGCGTCTTGCCGGAAATGAACAGGCCGAGCAGCAGCGAGACCAGCAGGTACAGCATCGAGGCCAGGAACAGGATGGTGAGGGAGCCGCGCAGCGGCACCTCGAACAAAAAGCGCGCTGCCAGCAGGCACAGCGTCAGATCGATGGCGCCGACGACCAGATACGGCACCAGCTTGGCGAAGATGAGTTCCAGCGGCCGCACCGGCGTGACGAACAATGACTCCAGCGTGCCGCGCTCCCATTCACGCGCGATCAGCAGCGAGGTGAGGAAGGCGCCGATCAAGGTCAGCACCAGCACGATCAGGCCGGGCACCAGATACCAGCTGCTGTTGCCGGTTTCGTTGAACCACATGCGCTGCACCACCTCCACACGCGCCAGCGCGGGCGGCTTGTTGCCGGCGCGGTCCACTTGCTTTTGCGCCCAGGTGGCCATGGCGCTGTTGACGTAGCCTTCCACGGTCTGCGCCGTGGTCGAGTTGACGCCGTTCAAGATCAACTGGATGCGGGCATCCCCCGCCGCGAAGCGACGCGAGAAGTCCAGCGGCACGCGCACGATGGCGTCGACCTCGCCTGCACGCAGCAGGCGCTCTGCCTCCTGCATGTGTGTCACCCATACTGGCGACAGATAGCTCGAGCCTGCCAGACCGGCGACGGCATCGCGCGCGCTGGGCGCGCTGTCTTCCAGCACCACGGCGACCGGAGCGTTCTTGACATCGAAGGACAGGCCGTAGCCGAACAGCAGAATGAGCGCAATCGGCAGCAGCAGCCCCACCGCCAGGTTGCTCTTGTCGCGCAGCATCTGGCGCACTTCCTTGCGCAGCAGGGCGATGAAACGCCGCATGAATTCCGCTTGGCTCACGCGCGGCCTGCTGGATTTCCGGCCCTGTCGGCGGCGCGGCCGTGCTCGACGATGGCGATGAAGGCGCTGTTCATGTCGCTGCCGCCCTCTTGGCCTTCCCGGCCCGCCTGCTCGCGCACCGCCTGCGGCGTGCCCAGCGCCAGCACCTTGCCGGCGTCCTGGATGGCGATGCGATCGCAGTACTCCGCCTCCTCCATGAAGTGCGTGGTGATGATGACCGTCACCCCCGCCTGGGCGAGCGCGGTGATGGTGCGCCAGAAGGCGCGCCGCGCCAGCGGATCGATGCCGCTGGTGGGCTCATCGAGGAACAGGATTTCCGGCTCGTGCAGCAGGCCGGTGGCCATGGCCAGGCGCTGCTTGTAGCCACCCGGCAGCAGGCCGCTGATGGCGGTGGGCTCCAAGCCGAACTGGGCGAGCGTGGCCGCCACCCGCGTACGCAGCGCCTGGCCGCGCAGCCCGTAAGCACCACCGAAGAACTCCAGGTTCTCGCGCACACTCAGCTTGCCGTAGAGCGCGAACTTCTGCGACACATAGCCGATGCGCGAGCGCGCCTGGGCGCGTGCCGTGCGCAGGTTCATGCCAGCCACTTCCAGGTGCCCGCTGCTGGCCGGCAGCAGGCCGCAGAGCATGCGAAAGGTCGTGGTCTTGCCCGCGCCGTTGGGGCCGAGCAGGCCAAAGATCTCGCCCCGGGCCACGTCGAAGGAGGTGCGGGCGACGGCGGTGAAGTCGCCAAACTGACGTACCAGATCGCGTACCACGATCACCGGCCCATCCTCCTTGCCATTCGAGGGCGATTTCGGCGATGACGCGGGCGTCTCGAACACCGTGCCCGTCTCCTGGGCCTGCTGCTGGCGCAGCATCATCATGAAAGCGTCTTCGAGTTCCTCCGGGCGCGGTTGGCAGGCGATGCCGCCGAGCAGTGCATCGAGTGCGCGCGCATCGGCCTTGGGCTGGCGGATGAACCACACCGCGCCGCCCTTGGGCACCGCATCGATGATCAGCTGGTTGGCGTCGATCAAACGCGCCTGCAGGTCGCGAGCGGGCGTGCCGGTGGGTGGCATCGCCACATAGGTCAGACCGCGTGCGCGCGCGCGCAGCGCGCCGGGAGCACCTTCGGCGAGCAGGCGGCCTTGGTGCATCACGAACACCTGCGCGCAGCGCTCGGCCTCGTCCATGTAGGCGGTGCTGACGATCACGCTCAGCTTGTCGTCATCCACCAGTTGCTGCACGATCTGCCACAGATCGCGCCGCGACAGCGGATCGACGCCCACGCTGGGTTCATCCAGCAGCAGCAAATCCGGCGAGCGCACCAGCGTGCAGGCCAGGCCCAGCTTCTGCTTCATGCCGCCCGAGAGCTTTCCGGCCGGGCGTGACGTGAACCGGGCCATGTCGGTCATTTCCAACATGCGCGCGAAGCGTTCCCGGCGCACCTTCTGCGGCACGCCGTGCAGGTCGGCATACAGATCCAGGTTCTCCTGCACGCTCAGGTCTTCATACAGGCCGAAGCGCTGGGGCATGTAGCTGATGCGGTCCTGCACCGTCTGCGGGTCTTGCGCGACGTCGATGCCGAGCACCCGCAGGTTGCCAGCGTCGGGCTTCAACAGGCCGGCCATCATGCGCAGCAGCGTGGTCTTGCCGGCGCCGTCCGGGCCGACCAGTGCGGTCAGCTCGCCTTGGCGCACCTGCAGCGAGATGCCATCGACCGCATGCAGCGGCCCGCCGCCCGGTGCATCGAAGGTCTTGCGCAGGCCTTCGGCGACGACGCTGGCGCCGACTGGCTCGGCTCGACTCATTGCGTGTCGCTGCCCAGCACGACAGTGGCCGGCTGGCCCAGGCGCAGCGCGTCGTCCTTGTCCTCGACGATCACCCGCACCTCATAGACCAGGCTAGTGCGCAGTTCCTCGGTCTGCACCGACTTGGGCGTGAATTCCGCGACCGAAGAGATGTAGCCGACCTTGCCGGCGATGGGCTTGTCCGGCGCACTGTCGACGCTCACGCGCGCCGCCTGGCCGGGCTTGACCTTGCCCAGGTCCGTCTCGCTCACGTACACGCGCACCCACTTTGGCTGGGTGATCGCCAAGGCGTAGACCGGCTTCTGCGGCGCAGCCATGTCCCCCGGCTCCAGCAGGCGCGAGCGCACCACGGCATCGGACGGCGCGACCAGTCGCCCCTGTGCGATCTGGTGACGCATCAGCGCCAGTTGCGCTTCGGAGGCTTTCAGTTGCGCTTCGGCGGCGGCGATGTCTTCCTTGCGCGGGCCGATCTCGGCCAGGCGCAGCGCGTCGCGCTTTTGCGCGGCCTGCGCATCCGCGACCTGCGCGGCTGCACTGGCGCGATCGAGTTCCAGCGCGCTGACCCCGCGGTTGTCGGTATGGGCCGCGATACCTTGCAGACGCGCCAGATCCTTGCGCGCACGCTCGGCATCGGCCTGCGCGGCGGCATAGCTGCTTCTCGCCTGCGCCAGCTCTTCAGGGCGCGATCCGTTCTTCAGGCGCAACAAGTTCTGCTGCTGCACGCCGAGCTGCGCCTGTGCCTGTTCGGCCTGCAACGCCAGCGTCTGGGTGTCGAGCGTGGCCAGTACCTGGCCGGTCTTCACGGCATCGCCTGCATCGACCTTCAATTCGGCCACGCGGCCGCTGCCATCGAACGCCAGCGATACCTGCCGGATGTCCACGTTGCCGTACAGCACCAACGCACCGTCACGGCCTTTGTCTCGCTGGTGCATCCAGGCCCATGCGCCCAGCGCCAGCACGACGAGGAGACCAAGGGCAATGAGAGGCTTCTTCATGTCGAAGGATCCAGAAAGTCGCAAGAGACGCCGAGCGATGCATTGCATCGCGCTCAATCTAAGTTGATTTTAGTATTAGCTTTGACGACAATGCAAGCCGTAGGCGTTGACCTGGACGACCTGAGGAATGAACAAACCTGCACGCGGACTTCGCTCGGATGGCGAAGCCACACGAACCCGGATACTCGAGGCTGCGGGCGAACTGTTCGCAACCACGGGGTACGCAGAGACTTCCAACAAGGCCATCGCGGCCCATGCACAGGTGGATCTGGCCTCCATCAATTACCACTTCGGCAACCGCAGCGGCCTGTATCTGGCCGTCCTGACAGAGTCTTACGGTCAGGTACTAGGCCTTGCCAACCTGAAGCAACTTGTCGGCAGCGAGCGGGCTCCAGCGTCGAAGTTGCGTGCGCTCCTCGAGCAATTGGTCGACCACGCGACACGACAGCCTCAAGCGTGGCAGTTGCGCGTCCTGGCCCGCGAGATGCTTGCGCCGACTTCGCATCTGCAGACACTGTTCCAGAACGAGGCGCCGCCCAAGGTGGCGCTCTTGAGGCACATGCTCGGCGAGATCACCAAAATTCCCACCGGAGATCCCGCCTTGACTCGTTGCCTGCTCTGCGTGATCGCCCCCTGCCTGATGCTGCTGGTCGGTGGCCGCACCTTCCCAGGCCCTTTGCAGGAGGTTTTCCAGATGCCTTCCCAGGCGATTGCGAACCACCTGTACCACTACGCGACCGGTGGGCTGAAGGCGATATCCCGGGAGTACGCGAAGCAGGCCAAAACGCGAGGCAAGCGAGGATCGCCAACGACGAGGTAGCGCGATGAGACGCCGGTACGCAACGCTGGTGGTTCTGGCGGTGGCCTCGCAGCTGCTGAGCGGTTGTGCGGCTGTGCGGTCGTGCGCGAATTCAAAGCGGCGCTGCAAGCCGCTGCATTGACGCCCGGCGAGGCCAGCACCCGCGAGCGGGGCGACATTCCGACCAGCGGCAAGCTCGGCGCCGCCGCTGCAGTGCAAGTTCGAGTTCGCGCCGTGGACGCTGGCCATCATCCGTGAGCTGATCAAGCGCAAGTTCGAGGTCGGCTTGGGCGAGGCGTCGGTGGGCCGCGGCTGATGAAGCGCCTGGGTTTCACGCCGCAGCGGCCGCTGTTTTGCGCGTGGCAACAGGATCCGAAGCTGGTGGACGACTGGCGCGAGCGCGCGTATCGGGCCATCGCCGCACGCGCCAAGCTCTGCAGTCGATCAAGGCCACAGCCAAGCACCTGCGCAGCGTTCGGCAACGGCCCGAGCGGATCAAGAGCTGCTTCGAACACGAGCCGGTCCGATATGCGGCTCGATGCAAGTTCATTCGTGCCGGCTCAACAGCCGCCGCTGCCTGCCGTGCCCGAGCGCTCGGCCGCCTGGCGCGCCACGGCCTGCTGCAAGAAGCGCTTGACGGCGCTCCAGGAAGCCTCGTCGGCCTGCGCGTTGGGCGCCGGCGCGCCGCCGCTCGTGCTGCGCCGGCCCGAGACCGGGTGTACGTATTCGAGCTGCGTCGTCGGCACGTAGGGAAACAGGATGGAGTGCCCCGCGCCGTCGAAATCGAGGTGCTCGACGGGGTACGGGTGGCCGACCGCGGCGAGCTTGTCGGCCACCATGCGGCCGTACAGGCTGGACGGCCAGGCGCCGTCGTCGCTGCCCGACAGCAGCAGCACCGGGCCGCGGATCTTCTCGACCGGGATGCGCGCGCGCGCCACCGCGTCGGCATCGCGCAGCGCGGTGAGCAGGGCGTTCGCGTGCCGGCGCGGCTCGGGCCCTTCGTCCCAGGGCGCCCAGCTCGCGCAGCGGTTGCCCTGCCACAGGTGCGGCAACGGCTGGCCGCGCCACAGCCAGGCCGGCCCCTCGCGGCCGAGCGCCGGGTCGCAGGCGTTCTGCGCGCTGTGCACGACGGCGCCGGGCACGTAGGCCACCACCGCCGACACCGCCTCGGGGCACAGCGTCGCCAGCAGCAGCGCGAGTTCGCCGCCGCGCGACTGGCCGCTGAGCGCGATGAAGCCCGCGCGTGGCGCGAGCCGGCGCTGCATCCAGTCCAGCGCCGCCTCGAAGTACTCGAGCCGCGTGTTGCTGATGTACGCGCTCAGCCCCGGCGCCTTGAAGCAGCCCAATGCCAGCGCGGCGTAGCCGTGCGAGGCGTAGAGCGCGGCGCGCGGCTCGTTGATGCCGCCGCCCGAGCCGTTGAGCACCATCACGGCCGGATGCGGACCGGCGCCGGCAGGCAGATACAGCGTGCCGACGAGGCCGTCCTCGCGTACCTCGCGCCGCGTGACGCCGGGCGCGGCCAGTCGCTGCGTCAGGGTCTGCGTCGCCAGCACCAAGTCGCCGCGGCGCAGGCTCACTTCGGTGACGAGGGGCGCGGTCGGCGGCTGCGCGAACACGTCGCGGTCGGCCCAGTCGATCGCGGGTGTGTCCGGCACCTGCGACCACACCAGGCCCATCGGGTCGATGCGCGCGTAGCTGCCCGCGAGCGGGGCGTCTCGCGCAAGGTCGAGCCTGCCCTGGGCATCGGCGCGAAAGCGTGCCCATGCCTGCCACGGCAGCCCGCGGCCGCGCTGCGTGCGGCTGGCGACCACGACCTCCTCGCCCGGCGCGAGGCCAGCGGCCGTGATGCGCCGCGGCACGTCGACGAGCGCGTCGGGGGGCGTGACGGTGAGCGCGGCCACGCTACTTGCCGACCCGGGTGACCTGCATCGCCGTCGTGCGGTCGCTCAGCAGCGGCTCGACCTTCAGGCCCTTCTTCGCGGCCCAGATGTTCTGGTAGTGGAAGAGCGGAATCTGCGCCACGTCGCTCGTCACCAGGTTGGCGGCGTGGCGGAAGATCGCTTCGCGCCGGCGCTCGTTGAATTCCACCGTCGAGGCGTCGAGCGCCTTGTCGACCGCCTCGCTGCTGTAGCGGCCCCAGTTGTTGGCGCCGCGCCCGGCCTTGGGGTCGTGCGTGGCCAGCGTCTGCAGCAGGCCGTAGCCGGCCTCGCCGGTGCCGTTGCCCCAGGCGATGACCGAGACCGCGAACTCGTTCTTGATGGCGCGCGCCGAGTACATCGACCAGGGCACGACCTGCACGTGGGTCTTGACGCCGATGCGGCTCCAGAACTGCGCCACCGCCTGCACCGTCTCGGGCGCCTGCGGGTAGCGGTCGCCCGGCACGTGGATCGTGATCTGGAAGCCCTGCGGGAAGCCTGCTTCGGCGAGCAGCTTCCTGGCCTGCTCGGGGTCGTGCGCGATGTTCCTGATCTCGGGGTTGTAGCCGAACGAGCCCTGCGGCATCCACTGGTTGGCCTCGGTCACCGTGCCCTGCATGATGCGCTCGACGATGGCCTTGCGGTTGATCGCCAGCGACAGAGCGCGGCGCACACGCACGTCGGTTAGCGGGTTGTGCGCCAGCGGCTTGCCGGCCGCGTCGGTGATGAACTCCTGCGGGCCGGGCTTGAAGCTGGGCTGCAGCAGCAGCACGCGCAGCCCGGGATAGGCATACACGCTCACCGAGGCCGTCTTGCGCAGCTTGTCGACGTCGTTGACCGCCACCTTGTCGATCACGTCGACGTCGCCGGCCAGCAGCGCCGCGGTGCGTGCCGCGCCGTTGCCGATGTAGCGGAAGGTGACCTTCTCCCACGACGGTCTGGGGCCCCAGTAGTTCGGGCTGCGCTCCATCACCGTGCGGTCGCCCGGCACATAGGAGACGAACTTGTACGGGCCGGTGCCGATCATCGCGCGGCCGGCGTTGTAGTCCTCGGTGCGCGACTTCTCGCCGATGTGCTTGCTCACGACGTAGATCGACGCGATGTTCTGCGGCAGCATCGGATTGGGCGTGGTCGTCTTGACGATCACCGTGTGCGCGTCCTTGGCGACGGTGGATTCGACCGTGCGCAGCGAGCCGGCGTAGGTGGCCACGCTGCCGGGCACGCTGCGCGCGCGCTGGAACGAGAACACGATGTCCTCGGCGGTGAACGGCGTGCCGTCCTGCCACTTGACGTCGGGCTTGAGCTTGAACTCCCAGGTCTTGTCGTCGAGCGCGCGCCAGCTCGCGGCCAGCGTGGCGTCGAGCTTGCCGCCGTCGCGCGCGGCGACGATCGAGTCCCAGAAGTGCAGCGCCAGCGAACGGTCGCCGGCGTGGTTGTTCAGTTCGGGGTCGGCCGAGGAGACGGGGTCGGCGAAGCCGATCGCGAGGTTCTGGGCGCTGGCCGCGCCGGCGGCGAGCAGCGCGGCGGCGGCGAGGGAGGTGAGGGCGGTGAGGGCGGTGAGGCGCAGGGGCATGGCGTTCCTTTCAGGAAGAGGCGGTGACAGGGACGGCGGGCGCGCTCGCACCGACGTCCAGATGGCAGGCGCTGTGGTGCCCGGGCGCGACTTCCCGCAGCCGCGGCACCTCGCTGCGGCAGCGCGCGATCGCATACGGGCAGCGCGGATGGAAGTGGCAGCCGGCGGGCGGGTTCACCGGGCTCGGGATCTCGCCGGCCAGCGCCGCGAAGCGCGTGCGCCGCAGATCCAGACGCGGGATCTCGGCCAGCAGCGCCCGCGTGTACGGATGGTGCGGCCGCGCGAACAGCTCGCCGACGGCGGCGCTCTCGACGATGCGGCCGAGGTACATCACGACGACGCGGTCGCAGACATGCTCGATCACGCCCAGGTCGTGGCTGATGAAGAGGTAGGTCAGGCCCAGGCGCTCGCGCAGGTCCATGAACAGGTTCAGGATCTGTGCCTGGATCGAGACGTCGAGCGCGGCCACCGCCTCGTCGCACACCAGCATGCCGGGCCGCACCGCCAGCGCGCGCGCGATGCCGATGCGCTGGCGTTGCCCGCCGCTGAACTGGTGCGGGTAGCGGTGCCGCAGCGCCGGGTTGAAGCCGGCGGTCTCGAGCTGGGTGCACACGTAGTCGTCGAGGCCGGCGCGGTCGGTGAGCCCGTGCTCGAGCGCCGCCTCGCCGACGATGCGCGCCACGCGCAGGCGCGGGTTCAGGCTGCCGAACGGATCCTGGAAGATCATCTGCACGCGCAGCCGCGCCGCCAGCAGCTGTGCCGGCGTGAGCCGGGCGCGCGACTGCCCGTCGACATGCACTTCGCCGGCGCTCGGCGCGAGCAGCCCGACGGCGATGCGCCCGAGCGTGGACTTGCCGCACCCGGACTCGCCGACGAGGCCGACCACCTCGCCCGGCCGCACCGTGAGATCGATGTGGTCGAGCGCATGCGTGACGAGCGGCGCCCGCGCGAGCTTCAGCCTGCGCAAGGTGCGGCCGAAGGCGCCCGGCGCCGCACGTTCGCCGAAGCGCATGCTCACGCCGCGCAGCTCGACCAGCGGGGCCTTCGGCTCGTTCATGGCGGCGCGGCCTCGGCGGCGCAGGCCGGTCCGGGGTGGAAGCAGCGCACCCGATGCGCCGGGTGCGCCGCGTCGACCGGCGTCTCCTCGGGCCGGCCGGCGTGACACTGCGCCGTGGCGCGTGCGCAGCGCGGCGCGAAGGCGCAGCCGCTGGGCAGCTCGAGCAGCGCAGGCGCCAGGCCGGCGATCTGCCGCAGCCGCCGGCCGCGCCGGTTGGCGCTCGGCACGCTCCCGATCAGGCCCTGGGTGTAGGGGTGCTGCGGCCGGTCGAGCACGTCGTCGACCGGGCCGTACTCGACGATGCGCCCGGCGTACATCACCGCCACTTCGTCGGCCAGGCCGGCGACGACCGACAGGTCGTGCGTGATCCACACGAGCGAGGTGCCCTGCTCGCGCACCAGCGTCTGCACCTCGGAGAGGATCTGCGCCTGGATCGTCACGTCCAGCGCCGTCGTCGGCTCGTCGGCGATGATGAGCTCGGGCTTGTGCAGCAGCGCGATCGCGATCGCCACGCGCTGGCGCATGCCGCCCGACATCTGGTGCGGATAGGCGCGCAGCCGCTCCTCGGGGCTGGCGATGCCGACCATGCGCAGCGCTTCGGCGGCGCGCGCGCGGGCCTCGCGCTCGCTCGTCCGGCGGTGCGCGTGCACGGCCTCGGTCATCTGCTCGCGCACGCGCAGCACCGGGTTGAGCGTGGCCATCGGGTCCTGGAAGATCATCGCCAGGCGGTTGCCCTGCAGACGACGCAGCGCCTTGGGCGCCAGGCGCGTCAGGTCCTGGCCATCGAAGAGCACGGCGCCGGCTTCGACGCGCCCGGGCGCATCGATCAGGCCCATGATCGAAAAGCCGGTCACCGTCTTGCCCGAACCCGATTCGCCCACCAGGCCCAGCACGCGGCCGCGCCCGAGCGTGAACGACACGCCGTCGACCACCGGCAGCACGCCTTCGCGCGTGTGAAAACGCGTGCACAGGCCGCGCACCTCGAGCAGCGGCGCGGCACCGTGGCGCGCCGCGTCGCCCGGCGGCGGCACGCCGGCGCTCATCGCTGCAGCCTCGGGTTGAGCACGTCGCGCAACTGGTCGCCGACCAGGTTGATGGCGACGATCGTCACCAGCAGCGCCAGACCGGGAAAGAAGCTGATCCAGTACTCGTTGGACAGCAGGAACTGGTAGCCGTTGGCGATCAGCAGGCCGAGCGAGGGCTCGGTGATCGGCACGCCGACGCCGAGGAACGACAGCGTCGCCTCGAGCGTGATCGCGCGCGCCACCTGCAGCGCGGCGATCACCATCAGCGGCGGCAGGCAGTTGGGCAGCACGTGGCCGAGCGCGATGCGCCGCGCCGACAGGCCCTGGCCGCGCGCGGCCTCGACGTAGTCGCGCTGCGTCTCGACCAGCGCCTGGCCGCGCGCGGTGCGCGCGTAGTACGACCACTCGAGCAGCACCAGCGTCAGCACGACGTTGCCCACGCCCTTGCCGAGCCAGGCCAGGATCATCAGCGCCATCAGGATGGTGGGGAACGACAGCAGCAGGTCGACGATGCGCATCAGCACCGCGTCGACCTTGCCGCCGGCGTAGGCGGCGACGAGGCCGATCAGCGTGCCGACCACGCTGGCGATCGCCGCCGAGCCCACGCCCACGAGCAAGCTGATGCGCAGCCCGTAGACGATGGCCGAGTACAGGTCGCGCCCCTGGCCGTCGGTGCCGAGCCAGTAGACATGCGCGCCGTCCGCGCTGGCGCTGCCCGGGCGCAGCCGCGCGTCGAGCACGTCGATCTGCATAAGGTCGTAGGGGTTCTGCAGCGCGATCCAGGGCGCCAGCAGTGCCGCCAGCATGATGAGCGCCAGCACGACGAAGCCGGCGCCGGCCACGCGCGAGGCGAAGAAGTCGGCGCCCATGCGCCACCAGATCGAGCGCTCGCGGGCGCGGCGCGGCAACGCAGCCGGCGTGCTCACCTGGCCGCCTCCAGCCGCACGCGCGGATCGAGCACGCGGTACAGCACGTCGACCACGAGGTTGATGGTGACGAACAGCGTGACGACGACGATCAGGTAGGCCACCACCACCGGGCGGTCGAGCGCGTTGATGCTGTCGAGGATCAGCTTGCCGGCGCCCGGCCAGGCGAAGATGGTCTCGGTGACGACGGCAAAGGCGATCGTCGAGCCGAGTTCGAGCCCGAGCACGGTGACGAGCGGGATCAGCGTGTTGCGCAGCACGTGGCGGACCATCACGCGCAGCATCGGCAGGCCCTTGGCGCGCGCGAACTTGACGAAGTCCTGCGGCAGGATCTCGCGCACGCCGGCGCGCGTGAGCCGCATCACGAGCGAGAGCTTGAACAGCGCCAGGTTGAACGCCGGCAGCAACAGGTGCTGCAGGCCGTCCGGCGTGAGCCAGGACCAGCCGATGCCGAACACGCTGACGGTGGCGCCGCGCCCGCTCGCCGGCAGCCAGCCGAGCTGCACGCTGAAGACCATGATCAGCATCAGCCCGACCCAGAACGCGGGCAGCGAGAAGCCGACGATGCTGCCGGCCATGAGCAGCTTGGACAGCCAATGGTCGGGCTTCATGCCGGCATACAGGCCGAGCGGCACGCCGACGACGACGGCCATCACCAGCGCCGAGACCGCCAGCTCGAGCGTCGCCGGCAGCCGCTGCAAGATGAGCCGCACCGCGTCTTCCTGGTAGACGAAGCTGCGGCCCAGGTGGCCGCGCAGCGCGCCCTCGACGAAGGCGAGGTACTGCTGCCACAGCGGCCGATCCAGGCCGAGCCGTGCGATCGCTTCCAGGCGCTCGTGCTGGTTGAGGTCCTCGCCGATCAGGATGTCGGCCGGGTTGCCGATCGCGTGCAGGCCGATGAAGACGACCAGCGTCATCGCCACGATGACGAGCAGGGCCTGGCCGATGCGGCGCGCGAGCCAGGCAGTCATCGGCGGACTCGGCGCGCTCGGCGGGTGAACTCGGTGGCGTGCGGGCCGGCGGCCGGGAGCTTGCGCTGCGGCGGCGGGCGACGGACGGGTTTCAGACCGCGCGTGCCGCGCGCAGCACCGCCGCGATATGCTCGGCCGGCACCGCGATCGGCATCACGCAGCCCGGGCCGAGCAGGAGGCGCCGGCCGCCGGTCTGCGCCAGCGCCTCGCGTACCTCGCCCTCGATCGCCGCCTCGGAACCGCGCAGGAGCGTCGCGTTCTCGTTCAGCCCGCCCACCAGCAGCCCGGCAAAGCGCGGCGCCGCCTCGGCCAGCGTCGGGCCGGCCGCGCGGTCGTGCCAGTTGAGCATCTGCACCGGATAGTCGGTGAGCAGCTCGAACATGACGTCGTGTCCGTGCGCGTGCAGCATGTTCAGGCGCGCCTTGCCGCGCAGCGCCTCGAGCACCTGCAGGTCATAGGCCTTGCCGAAGCGCTCGTACTCGGCTGCCGACAACAGCCGCCAGCTCGCCAGCTGGGTGGCGAAGAACACGCCGTGCGCGCCCGCTTCGAGCGCGTCGAGCGCGAAGCGGATCGTCACCTCGGTGATCACGCCCAGCGCGCGCTCGAGCGCCGCGGGCGCGCGCCGCAGATCGGCGAACAGGCCTTCGGTGGCGAGCTTGCGCGCGGTGGTGAGCGGGCTGAACACCGTCTGCAGCAGCGGCACTTCGCCTTTCAATTCGCGCGCCGCGGCGGCGAGCGCCTGGTTCTGCCGCCCGTAGCTGCCTTGGCGCACATCGAGCGGGCCGATGCGCGCCCAGTCCTCGGTGTGCTTGACGGCCGGCTGGATGACCTCGCGCGCGCCGTTGGCCGAGCCGCGGTAGGCGCTCACCGCACCCCAGTCCTCGACGCCGTAGGTGCCCGAGGGCATGAACTTGACGAGATCGAAGTCCCACCGGCGCTGCCAGTCCAGCGTGTGCGCGACGAGCTTGGCGGGGTCGAGGTCGTCCTCGGGGAAATGGCGCCACAGCGCCACCGGCGCGCGGTCGGTAGGGGCGCCTTGCAGCGCGGCTTCGATGCGCTGCCAGTGGGTCATAGGTTGCATGCGGGCCCTCGTGCAGGAAGTCGCTCGGTCGGGGTGAGCGGACCCACCAGTCTTGCACGCGGCACGCGCAGCGGCAAACCGGATCTCGCGAAACGTGCTTTTGCGGCGCTCGAAAGCTCGTGCTGCGCGCCGCGCCTTGCCTGGGGCTTCAGCCGGGGCCGACGCGGGGCTGGATTTCTGCCGCCCACACTCCCAGGCGCCGCCGCTCAGCCCAGATCGCGCCCTTGCCGGGGCCCCAGGCGGGCGTGATTCATGTCTTCACGGACTCTCAGCCCGGGTGGCTGCCCGGCAGCAGCACCGCGCGGTCGACGTCGGTGATCTTCGTGTGGCCGCAGAAGGCCATCGTCAGGTCGAGCTCGCGGTGGATGATCTCGAGGCACTTGGTGACGCCGGCCTCGCCGAGCGCGCCCAGGCCGTAGAGGAAGGCGCGGCCGATGTAGGTGCCGCGCGCGCCCAGCGCCCAGGCCTTGAACACGTCCTGGCCGCTGCGGATGCCGCCGTCCATGTGCACCTCGATGCGCGAGCCGACCGCGGCCGCGATGGCCGGCAGCGCGCGGATGCTCGACTCGGCGCCGTCGAGCTGGCGCCCGCCGTGGTTGCTGACGATGAGCGCGTCGGCGCCCGAGTCGGCCGCCAGGCGCGCGTCCTCGACGTCCTGGATGCCCTTCAGGATGAGCTTGCCGCCCCAGCGCTTCTTGATCCATTCGACGTCGCCCCAGTTCAGGCGCGGGTCGAACTGCTCGGCCGTCCAGGCCGCGAGGTTGGCCATGTCGGTGACGCCCTTGACGTGGCCGACGATGTTGCCGAACTGCCGGCGCCGCGTTCCCAGCATGCCCAGGCCCCAGCGCGGCTTGGTCATCATGTTGGCGATGTTGGCCAGCGTGAGCTTGGGCGGCGCCGACAGGCCGTTCTTCAGGTCCTTGTGGCGCTGGCCGAGGATCTGCAGGTCGAGCGTGAGCATCAACGCGTCGCAGCCGGCGGCGCGCGCGCGCTCGATCAGGCGCTCGATGAAGTCGTGGTCGCGCATCACGTAGAGCTGGAACCAGAACGGCTGCGTGGTGGCCGCGCGCACGTCCTCGATCGAGCAGATGCTCATCGTGCTGAGCGTGAAGCGCACGCCGAAGCGCTCGGCGGCGCGCGCGGCCAGGATCTCGCCGTCGGCGTGCTGCATGCCGGTGAGGCCGGTGGGCGCGATCGCCACCGGCATGCGGTGCTCGATGCCCACCATCTTGCACGCCGTGCTGCGGCCTTCCATGTTCACGGCCACGCGCTGGCGCAGCTTGATCGGGCGGAAGTCGGCCTCGTTGGCGCGGTAGGTGCCCTCGGTCCAGCTGCCGCTGTCGGCGTAGTCGTAGAACATGCGCGGCACGCGCCGCTGCGCGAGCACGCGCAGGTCTTCGATGTGGGTGATGATGGGCATGGCGATGCGCTGGGGGTTGGAGCGGCCGCGCGCCGGCCGCGGCGCGCGGTCGATGATAGGTCGCGGGCGCGCCCCGGCGCGGGCCGCGGTGTGCGGGCGGCGGCGCGGGGCGCTACAGCCGCACCAGCGAGCCGGCACGCACGCCCAGCAGGCGCAGCCGGCGGCTGAGATCCACGCGCTTGAGGCACAGGCCGGCGGCGTGCCGGATCGCCTGCGCATCGCTGACCGGCTGCGCCAGCGTGAGATCGCGCGTCACGGTCTTGAAATCCTCGAAGCGCAGCTTGATGCCGATGGTGCGCCCGGCGTAGCCCTTGCGCTGCAGGTCGGTGGCCACCTGCTCGGCGAGCCGGGTGAAGATGCGCGCGAGCTCCGCGCGGTCGCGCACAGCGTGCAAGTCGCGCTCGAAGGTGGTCTCGCGACTCATGCTGACCGGCTCGCCGTGCGTCTGCAGCGGCCGGTCGTCGCGGCCGTGCGCGGCCTCGTGCAGCCAGCGGCCGTAGGCGCGGCCGAACTGCGCGACGAGCTCGGCGTGCGGGCGCGCCGCCAGCTCGCCGATCGTGCGCACGCCCAGCGCCAGCAGCCGCGCCGCGGCCTTGGGACCGATGCCGTTGATGCGCCGCACCGGCAGCGGCCACACGCGCGTGGGCAGGTCGGCCTCGACGAGCACCGTGAGGCCGTCGGGCTTGTCGAGCTCGCTGGCGATCTTGGACAAGAGCTTGTTGGGCGTGACGCCCATCGAGCAGGTCAGGCCGGTGGCGCGGCGCACGTTGTTGCGGATCTCCTGCGCGAGGGCGCGCACGCCGCCGGCGGCGTCGAAGCCGACGCTTTCCTGCGCGCCGGGCAGCTCGGTGAGCTCGATGTAGATCTCGTCGATGCCGCGGTCCTCGATCAGCGGCGCGATCTCGGCCACCGCGGCCTTGAAGCGGCGCGAGTACTCGCGGTAGCGCTCGAAGTCGGTGGGCAGCAGCACGGCGTCGGGGGCGCGCTGCGCGGCCTTCATCAGCCCCATGCCGCTGCCCACGCCGTAGTCGCGCGCGGCGTAGGTGGCGGTGGTGATGACGCCGCGGCCGACGTAGTCGGCCAGGCGCGCGAAGCGGCGCGTGCCGTCGGGCTGCAGCAGCGGCTGATGGCGCCGCCCGCCGCCGCCGATGACGACCGGCAGGCCCTGCAGCTCGGGGTAGCGCAGCAGCTCGACCGAGGCGTAGAAGGCGTCCATGTCGAGGTGCGCGACCCAGCGCCGGCGGGCAGCGGCGGCGCTGCGCGCCGGGGCATGCGCCGGATCGGAGGAGGGCGGTTCGGAGGAGGGCAGTTCGCTCACGGCTTGTCGGGTGCGCCGCAGCCGGCGCCGCGCCGCCGCGATGCTGCAGCGGCGGCGCGGCGCGCGCAAGCGAAGAGCGCTTGCCACGGAGCCTGTGAAGACATGAATCGCGGGCGTGATTCATGTCTTCACGGGCTCGGCCTGCCCTTCGGCCGCCGGCCGGCCATGCCTGCGGGTGCGCAAAGGCGAGATGACGACGGCGCACGAGCGGCCGCCGTCGATGGAGGTGGAGCGGCCGCCAGGTCGATGCGTTGGCGTCACAAGGCCAGCAGGTGCTTGCGGGCCGCGCCGCGCACCGCGGACAGCGGCACGCCCGCGTCGAACGAGGCCAGCGCGCCGCCGCGCCGCACGGCCAGCGCCAGCAGGTAGGCGTCGGTGATCTGTCGGTGGCCGTGCAGGCGGCTGAAGTCCACCCGCGTGTCGTCGAGCAGTGAGACCTCGTCGGGCCAGAACTCGTGGTCCAGGCCTTGCGCCATGGCCTTCAGGCCGTCGGCCACCTGTTCGGGCGTGGCGCGGTGCATGGCCGAGTAGGCCGGCGCGCTCATGATGCGGATGACGCCGTTCTCGACGATCGGGCAGGTCGCGATGCGGCGCGGCGCCGCGTCGAGCCATTCGTTGGCGCGGCGCGAGAAGACGTGGGCGTCGTCGAGCAGCGCGATCAGCACGTTCACGTCGAGCAGCGTGCGCGTTGCGGTGGTCAATGCTTGGCCTGCCCCCGAAGTCAGGTCCAACGCGGGCCTCGATTTCTGCCGCCCACGCTGCTAGACGCCTTCGGCGTCCTGCAGCTTCCGCACATGCTCGACGGTGATCACCTCGTCGCGCTGCGGCAGCACCGCGAAGCGCCCGCCCTGCCTGGCGCTGCCGCGCCGCGCCGTTGCCGGCGGGCGGCGCAGCGCTTCGCGCGCCAGCGCCGAGATCACCGCGCCCAGCGAGCGCCGCTCGCGCGCCGCATGCGCCTTGGCGGCCAGCAGCACGTCTTCGTCGATGTCGAGGGTGGTGCGCATGGGGGTTCTATGATGCGTGCGCATCATAGCATCATGGGCACCGGATGGCGGTCATGCGCAGGCGCGGTTGCACGCACAAGTCCCCGGCGGCAGGCGGGCGCGCGACGTTCCGACGCGGCGGGCTACGACCGCGGTCCTGCATCCGGCCCTGTGGCGCGTGCCGGACATGCCGGCCGCTGGTGCCGGTCAGACGCCGGCCAGCCGCGCGCGGTGGCGCTCGATCTCGGCGCGCACCTGCGCCGGCGCGGTGCCGCCGACGAGGGCGCGTGCCTCCATCGCGCCGCGCAGCGTGAGCACGTCCCGCACATCGGCCTCGATGCGCGCGTCGAAGCCCTGCAGCTCGGCCAGCGTCAGCTCGGCCAGATCGACGCCGCGCGCCAGCGCCGTCTTCACTGCCGCGGCCACCGTCTCGTGCGCATCGCGGAAGGGCAGGCCCTTTCTCGCCAGGTAGTCGGCGAGGTCGGTCGCGGTGGCATAGCCACGCAGCGCGGCGCGCTCCATCGCGTCGGCGCGCACGCGTATGCCGCCCACCATCTCGGCCATGATGCGCAGCGTGTCGGCCAGCGTGTCGACGCTGTCGAACAGCGGTTCCTTGTCCTCCTGGTTGTCCTTGTTGTAGGCCAGCGGCTGGCCCTTCATGAGCACCAGCAGGCCCATCAGATGGCCGATGACGCGGCCGCTCTTGCCGCGCGCCAGCTCGGCGACGTCGGGGTTGCGCTTCTGCGGCATGATGGAGCTGCCGGTGCAGTAGCGGTCGGCGAGGTCGATGAAGCCGAAACTCTGGCTCATCCACAGCACGATCTCCTCGGCCAGGCGCGAGACGTGCACCATGCCGATCGACGCGAAAGCGGCGAACTCGAGCGCGAAGTCGCGGTCGCTCACGGCGTCCAGGCTGTTGCGGCAGACGCCCTCGAAGCCGAGCGTGCGCGCCACGCGCTCGCGATCCAGCGGCCAGCTCGTGCCGGCCAGCGCGGCGGCGCCCAGCGGCAGGCGGTTGACGCGCCGGCGCAGGTCGGCCAGGCGCTCGCCGTCGCGCGCGAACATCTCGACGTAGGCCAGCAGGTGGTGCGCGAAGCTCACCGGCTGCGCCACCTGCAGGTGCGTGAAGCCGGGCATCACGGTCTCGCTGTGCTGTGCCGCCAGCTCGACCAGCGCGGCCTGCATCTGCGCCAGCAGCGCGGCCAGGCGGTCGCATTCGCCGCGCAGCCACAGCCGGATGTCGGTGGCGACCTGGTCGTTGCGGCTGCGCCCGGTGTGCAGCCGCTTGCCGGCGTCGCCCACCAGCGCGGTGAGCCGGGCCTCGATGTTGAGGTGCACGTCCTCGAGCTCGAGCTTCCAGGCGAAGCGGCCGGTCTCCATCTCGTGCTTGATCTCGGCCATGCCGCGCCGGATGTCGGCCAGGTCCTGCGCCGTGAGGATGCCTTGCGCGTGCAGCATCTCGGCGTGCGCGAGGCTGCCTTCGATGTCGGCCAGCGCCAGGCGCCGGTCGAAGCCGACGCTCGCCGTGTAGCGCTGCACGAGCTCGCTCATCGGTTCGCTGAACAGGGCCGACCAGGCCTGGTGCTTGTTGGCGAGCGGGTCTTGTGACATGCGGTGGGTCGCCGGCGGTGGCTGCGGCGGGTCAGGTGGGTGCGATGGGTGCAGCCCGGGTGGCCGGGGGCGGCCGGGCGGCGTGGACGGACGGCTGCCGCGCGCCGGGGAGTCCGTATTATCCCGGCGCCGCCTCCGTGCCATGGCCCGTCCGCAACCGCCCGCCGCCACGCCGCCCGCGCCGCCCGCGCCGCAGCCGCAGGACATGCCCGGCTTCGCGCCGACGGCCAGCCGTCCGCAGAGCCTGTGGCCCGAGTCGACGCGCTCGCCCGAGCCGGCGAGCAGCAGCTTCGCCGCCTCGCGCTTCGACCCGCTGGCCGAGGAGCGCGCCCGTCTGCAGGCGCAGGCGGCCGCCGCCTTCGACGTCTGCCATCCGGCGCTGGCGCTGCGCGCGCTGCTGTTCGTGCAGCTCGTGCTGGCACTGGTGGCGCTGGCCGGCGCCTCCGGCTGGGCGCATTGGGCGGCGCGCCAGGCGGCGCTCGCCTTCGCCGGCGTGGCCGGCACCGTGGTGTGGCTGGTCGTGCTGTGCCGGCTGCGCAAGGCGCTGCAGCGTGCGGCGCCGGGGCCGCGCCTGGCGCTCGTGCTCGGCCTGGGCGCGGCAGGCGCGGCGTTCGGCTGGCTGCCGATCGTCTGGGCTGGCCTGGCGGGCGAGGCCACGTCCTGGCAGGTCGCGGGCGTGCTGCTCGGCGGCGCCGCGTTCGCCGCCCTGCTCTGGGCCTGGCTCGACCTGCGCGCGCGCATCTGGCACCCGGCGCAATCGAGCGCGCGGCTGGCCGAGCTGCAGTCGCGCATCCGGCCGCATTTCCTGTTCAACGCGCTCAACACGGCGCTGGCGCTGGTGCGTGTCGACCCGGCGCGCGCCGAGGCGGTGCTGGAGGACCTGGCGCAGTTGTTTCGCGTGGCGCTGGCCGATGTCGGCGCCTCGGTCTCGCTCGACGAGGAGATCGACCTGGCGCGGCGCTATCTGGCCATCGAGCAGGTGCGCTTCGGCGCGCGACTGGCGGTGCAGTGGCGGATCGAGCCGCGCTGCGGCGCCGCGCGCGTGCCGCCGCTCGTGCTGCAGCCGCTGGTGGAGAACGCGGTGCGCCACGGCGTCGAGCCGCTGCGCGGCGGCGGCTGGGTGCGTGTGCGGGCCGCGCTGCAGCGCGGCCAGGTGATCGTCGAGGTCGCCAACCGCGTCGGCGCCGAGCCGGGCGCGCCCGGCCACGGCATGGCGCTGCACAACCTGCGCGAGCGCCTGCGCCTGCTGCACGACGTGGCCGCGCAGTGCGATGTCTGGCGCGACCGCGAAGGCGAGGACGACGTGTTCCACGCGCGCATCGTGCTGCCCGCGCCATGAGCAGTCCGGGCCGCGCGCGTGGCCCGCTTGGCTCGCGTGGCGCTCGTGCCGCAGCGCGCCGTGCGCCGGGCTGCTCGCCGCGCCGGCCCGCGCGTGCGCCGGCCGGCGTCGCGCTGCGCGCAGCGCATCGGATGCGCGCAGCGAGCGCGCCGGGCCGCTGCCAGGCGCGAGTCCCGCAGCACGCCGTGCGCAGGGGGGTCCGGTGACCGCCGCCGATGGCGCGGCCGCGC
Organism: Rubrivivax sp.; assembly: GCA_046348125.1. Lineage (GTDB taxonomy): Bacteria > Pseudomonadota > Gammaproteobacteria > Burkholderiales > Burkholderiaceae_C > Rubrivivax. Next base: position 111,765 of record JAXMEV010000011.1, on the reverse strand, counting down.
TCGAGGTGCTGATCGTCGACGACGAGCCGCTGGCGCGTCTGCGCCTGCGCACGCTGGTGCAGAGCCTGGACGAGCCCGCCGCCCGTGTCGCCGACGAGGCCGAGGACGCCGACGCGGCGCTGGCGCGGCTGCGCGCCGGCGGCATCGACGTCGTGCTGCTCGACATCCGCATGCCCGGGCGCGACGGCCTGCGCCTGGCCGCCGCGCTGAAGGCGCTGCCGCGCGCACCGGCGGTGGTATTCGTCACGGCGCACGCCGAGCACGCGCTGCGCGCCTTCGAGCTCGAGGCCGTGGACTACCTGACCAAGCCGGTGCGGCGCGAGCGGCTTCAGGCCGCGCTCGCCCGCGTGCGCGAGCGTCGTGCCGCCGCGGCGCCGCCGGCCGCGCCGGCGCCGCCGCCGACGCTGGTGGTCACCGAGCGCGGCCGCCTGCTGCGGCTGCCGCTGGCCGAGGTGCTGTACCTGCGCGCCGGGCACAAGTACGTGACGCTGCGCACCGCGGCGCGCGCCTACGTCGTCGACGAGCCGCTGGCCGAGCTCGAGCACAGGCTGGGCGCGGGCTTCCTGCGCATCCACCGCAACGCGCTCGTCGCGCGCCACGCGGTGCGCGCGCTCGAGCTGCGCGCCGCCGCCGAGGCCGGCGACGACGGCGGCCAGCGCTGGGCCGTGCGCGTGGCGCCGCTCGACGAGTGGCTGGCCGTCTCGCGCCGCCAGGTGGCGGCGCTGCGCCAGGCGCTCGAAGCCTGACGCCGCCGCGCCGCGCGGCCGCATCAGAGCCTGTGAAGATATGAATCGTGCCCGCGCAGGGGTGCCAAAGGGCGCTGGGCAAGGCGCAACGCGCCGCGCGGGCTGGCCGCCCGCGCAAGCGTTGCAACGCCGCGCAGCGCCCTTTGGCCCCCTGCCCTACGGGTGGGGCCCCAGAAAGGGCCCACTCGTCGTTGCGAAGCCTCGCCGGGGCCGAGCCCGGACACGAACAGTCCCTGCGGACTGTTCGTGCCTGGCGAGGAGCCGAGCCTCCGGCTCGGCGCGGGCTGCAAGCCCAACCCCGGCTGCGCTTCGCGCCTAGATTGGGCCCTTTCTGGGGCCCCACGCGGGCGCCATTCATATCTTCACAGGCTCTCAGCCCGTGTTGCGCAACCCGGCGGCGATGCCGTTGATCGACAGATGGATGCCGGTACGCAGCCGCGCCAGCCCGGCCTCGCCCTCCTCGTGCTGCCGCCGACAGCGGCGCAGCAGCTCGACCTGCAGGTGGTTGAGCGGGTCGAGATAGGGAAAGCGGTGCGCGATCGAGCGCGCCAGCGCCGGGTTCGACGCCAGGCGCGTCGTCTCGCCGGTGACGAGGGCGAGTGCGTCGTTCGCGCGCTGCCATTCGGCGCGCAGGCGTCGGTCGATGCGGCGCGCCAGCGCGCGGTCTTCCACCAGCCCGGCATAGCGCGCGGCGATGCGCAGGTCGGTCTTGGCCAGCACCATGTCGAGGTTGGACAGCAGGGCGCGGAAGAACGGCCACTGCCGGTGCATGCGCTGCAGCAGCGCGACGCGCTCGGCGCGGCGCTCGGCCGCGCCGCCGGCGACGAAGGCCTCGATCGCGCTGCCGAAGCCCAGCCAGCCCGGCAGCGCCATGCGCGACTGGCCCCAGGAGAATCCCCAGGGGATGGCGCGCAGCTCCTCGATCGCACGCGAGGCGCCGCGCGAGGCCGGGCGCGAACCGATGTTGAGCTCGGCGATCTCGCGGATCGGCGTCGCGGCGTAGAAGTAGTCGACGAAGCCGGGCGTCTCGTACACGAGCGCACGGTAGGCGCGCATGCTCGCTTCGCTGATCTGGGCGGCGGCGTCGAGGAAGGCCTGCGGCGCCGGCCGCGTGGGCCTGAGCAGCGTCGCTTCGAGCGTGGCGGCCACCAGCGTCTCGAGGTTGCGCCGGCCGATCTCGGCGTTGGCGTACTTCGAGCCGATGACCTCGCCTTGCTCGGTGAGCCGGATCTGCCCGTTCACCGTGCCCGGCGGCTGCGCCAGGATGGCCTGGTAGCTCGGGCCGCCGCCGCGCCCCACCGTGCCGCCGCGGCCGTGGAACAGGCGCAGCGTCAGCGCCTTGGCCCCGGCCACGCCGCTGGCGCCGGCGTGCCGGCGGCGCAGCTCGGCGAACAGCTGCACGAGCGCCGTCTCGGCGCGATACAGCTCCCAGTTGCTGGTGAAGACGCCGCCGTCTTTGTTGCTGTCGCTGTAGCCGAGCATCACCTCCTGCTCGGCGCCGCCGGCCACCACCAGTTCGGCGATGCCCGGCAGCGCGAAGAACTCGCGCATGATCGTCGCGCTGCGCCGCAGGTCGGCGATGGTCTCGAACAGCGGCACCGTGATGAGCGCGGCGCGCGCGTCCTCGCCGAGCAGGCCCTGCACGAGGCCGCATTCCTTCTGCAGCAGCAGCACTTCGAGCAGGTCGCTCACCTCCTCGGTGTGGCTGATGATGTAGTGGCGGATCGCCTGCGCGCCGTAGCGCTCGCGCGCCGCGCGCGCCGCCTCGAAGACCTCGAGCTCGGCGCAGGCGAGCTCGCTGTAGCGCGCGCCGCGCACACGCAGCGCGCGCGCGTCGGCCAGCTGCGCGAGCAGGCACGCGCGCCGCGCCGCCTCGTCCAGCGCGGCGTAGTCGGGCTCGATGCGCGCTGCGCGCAGCAGCTCGGCCACCACGGCTTCGTGGCGGTCGCTGTTCTGGCGCAGGTCGAGCGTCGCCAGGTGCAGGCCGAACACCTGCACCGCGCGCATGAGCGGCGCCAGCCGCGGCGCGACCAGCGCCTCGCCACGGTGCGCGCGCAGCGAGCACTCGATGATCTGCAGCTCGGCCAGCAGCTCCTCGGCGCCGGCGTAGGGATCCTGCGGCGCGGCCACCGGACGCAGCGCCTGGGTGCCGGTGAGCTCGGCCAGCGTGGCCGCCAGGCGCGCGTAGATGCCGATCAGCGCGCGCCGGTAGGGCTCGTCGGCGCGGTGCGGGCTGCGGTCGGGCGAGCGTTCGGCCAGCGCCAGCAGCTCGGGCGTGGCCGGCGCCAGCGTGCCCGAGATCGACAGCTCGGCGCCCAGCTCGTGCACCTCGCCGAGGTAGAAGCGCAGCGCGGTCTCGGCCTGGCGCGCCAGCGCCAGGCGCAGCGTGTCGGCGCCGACGCTGGGGTTGCCGTCGCGGTCGCCGCCGATCCACTGGCCCATGCGCAGGAAGGGCGCCACCGCGTGCCCGTGCAGCGCGCGCTCGATCTCCTGGTACAGGCGCGGGATCTCGCGCAGGAAGGTCGTCTGGTAGTAGCTGAGCGCGTTGTCGATCTCGTCGGCCACGGCCAGCCGGTACAGGCGCAGCAGCCGCGTCTGCCACAGCTGCGTGATGCGCGCGCGCAGCGCGGCTTCGTTCTCGGCCAGCGCGTCGGCGCTGGGCAGCGCATCGCGCGCGGCCAGCAGCGCGGCGACCGCGCGTTCGGCATCGAGCACGCTCTTGCGCTGTACTTCGGTGGGGTGCGCCGTGAGCACCGGGCAGACGCAGGCGTGCGCGAGCACGGCCGCGATCTCGCCGGCATGGTGGCCGCTGCGGTGCAGCCGCTGGAACGCGAGCGCGAGCGAGCCCTCCTGCAGGTGGCCCGCGCGCCGGTGTGCCGCGCGCCGGCGCAGGTGGTGGCGATCCTCGGCGATGTTGGCCAGGTGGCTGAAGTAGCTGTAGGCGCGGATCACCGTCACCGTCTGGTCGGCGCTCAGGGCGTCGAGCACGCGGTCCAACTCGCGGCCGGCGCGCGCGTCGGCCTCGAGGCGGTACGCCACCGACAGGCGCCGGATGCGCTCGACGATCTCGAAGGCCGACGGCCCGTCCTGCTCGCGGATCACGTCGCCGAGGATGCGGCCGAGCAGCCGGATGTCCTGCACCAGCGGCTGGTTCTTGGCCGCCGCGTCGGTGCGCGTCGGCGTCTTGCTTCGGGCGCTCGTGCGTGCGGGCATGGGGTGCGCCGGTTGCGGTCGGGATGCGGGCATTCTGCCTGCTGCCCGCCGCGGCGACGGCCGCGCGTTCGAGCCGGGCGCCTGCGCTGCGCCTGCGGGCCGCGCGCCTGCGCTGCGCCTGCGGGCCGCGCGTGGACCGGCCGCGCGCGCAGCCGGCTGCGCGGGCGCGCTGGCGATAATGCCGCCATGGGCATGAAGATCGTGATCGCCACGCGCGAGAGCCGCCTGGCGATGTGGCAGGCCGAGCATGTGCGCGCCGCGCTCGCGGCGCGCTTCGACGTCGAGGTCGCGCTGCTCGGCATGACCACGCGCGGCGACCAGATCCTCGACCGCACGCTGGCCAAGGTGGGCGGCAAGGGCCTGTTCGTCAAGGAGCTCGAGACCGCGCTCGAGGAGGGGCGCGCGCAGCTCGCCGTGCACTCGCTCAAGGACGTGCCGATGGACCTGCCCGCGGGCTTCGTGCTGGCCGCGATCTGGGAGCGCGAGGACCCGCGCGACGCCTTCGTCTCGCCGCGCCACGCCTCGCTCGAGGCGCTGCCTGCCGGCGCCGTGGTCGGCACCTCGAGCCTGCGCCGCGTGACGCAGCTGCTGGCACTGCGGCCCGACCTGCGCATCGAGCCGCTGCGCGGCAACCTCGACACACGCCTGCGCCGTCTCGACGATGGCGCCTACGACGCCATCGTGCTGGCCGCCGCGGGCTTGAAGCGCCTCGGGCTGGCGGCGCGCATCCGGGCCTTCTTCGCGCCGGCGCAGATGACGCCGGCGGCCGGCCAGGGCGCGCTCGGCCTCGAGGTGCGCAGCGACGCGGCCGGGCTGCGCCGGCTGCTCGAGCAGACGAACCACCGGCCGACCTTCCTCGCCGCGCAGGCCGAGCGCGCCGTCTCGCGCGCGCTCGGCGGCAGCTGCAGCATGCCGCTGGCCGCGCACGCGGTGTGGGCGGGCGGGCAGCTCGTGCTCGACGCCGCGCTCGGGCACGCCAGCGAACACGCGCGGCCGCTGCTGCGCACGCGCGTGCAGGCGGCCGTGGCCGACGAGGCGGCGGCGCGCGCGCTCGGCGAGCGGGCTGCGGCACAGCTGCGCGCGGCGGGCGGCGGCGACTACCTGGCGGCGCCGGCGCAGTGAAGGCCACGCCGGCGCCGCTGCGTGTCATCGTCACGCGGCCGGCTGCGCAGGCCGGGGCCTGGGTCGACGCGCTGCGCGCGCTCGGCGTGGACGCCGCGGCGCTGCCGCTGATCGGCATCGAGCCGGCCGCCGAGCCCGAGCGGCTCGACGCCGCCTGGGCGGGCCTGGCCGCGCAGGCGCTCGTGATGTTCGTGAGCGCGAACGCGGTGCAGCAGTTCTTCGCCGCGGCACGCGGCCGGCCCTGGCCGGCCGCCGTGACGGCAGGCTGCACGGGCCCGGGCACGCAGGCGGCGCTGCGCGCCGCGCGCGTGCCGGCCGAGCGCATCGTCGCGCCCGCGGACGCAGGGTCGCGCTTCGACTCCGAGGCGCTGTGGGCGCTGCTCGCCGCGCGCGACTGGCGCGGCCGGCGCGTGCTCGTGGTGCGCGGCGAGGAGGGGCGCGACTGGCTGGCCGAGACGCTGCGCGCGGCCGGCGCCGAGGTCGCCTTCGTGGCCGCCTACCGGCGCGTCGCACCGCACTGGGGCGAGGCCGAACGCGCCCTGCTCGAGGCCGCCCTGGCCGCGCCGCGGCGCTTCGTCTGGCTGTTCAGCAGCAGCGAGGCGGTGCGCCATCTGGCCACGCTGGCGCCGCCCTCGGCCTGGCCGGGTGCGCGCGCGCTGGCGACGCACCCGCGCATCGCCGAGGCCGCGCGCGCGGCGGGCTTCGGGCGGGTGGATCTCGTGGCGCCACGGCCGCAGGCGGTGGCGCAGGCCCTGAACGAACCCGCCTGAAGCCGCGAGGCGCCAACAAGGCAGGCCGCGGGCCGCGCGCACCCCGCCGATAGAATCGACGTCCTCGTGAACGACTTGCCTGCGTCTTCGGCCGCCGATACCGCGGCTCCGGCACCGGCCGCCGCGGGCGGACGCTCTGCCGTGCGAGGCGCGGGCTGGGCGGCAGCCGCCGCTGCCGCGCTGGCGCTGGTGGCGCTGGTGGCGCTGGGGCTGGCCTGGACGACGCAGCAGCGCGTCAAGCTGCTCGAGAGCGAGCTCGTGCGGCGCCAGCACGACAGCACCGACGCCGCCAACGAGGCGCGCGTGCTCGCGCGCCAGGCCGACAGCGCGAGCCGCGAGACGGCGGCCAAGATGGCGCTGCTGGAAGCCCGGGTGGCCGAGACGGCGATGCAGCGCTCGCAGTTCGAGGACCTGATCCAGTCGCTGGTGCGCTCGCGCGACGAGAACGTGCTGGCCGACATCGAGTCGGCGATCCGCGTCGCGATGCAGCAGGCCGCGATCACCGGCAGCGCCGAGGCGCTGGTGCTGGCGCTGCGCCAGAGCGACGAGCGCCTGGCGCGCTACAACCAGCCGCGGCTCGAGCGCGTGCGCCGCGCCATCGCGCAGGATCTGGACCGCGTGCGCAACGCCGGCGTCACCGACATCGCGGTGCCGACCCTGCGTCTGGACGAGATCATCCGGCAGGTCGACGAGCTGCCGCTGCTCTCGGCGCCCGCCGCGCGCGCGGCGCGCGCCGCAGGCGCCGGCGGCGCGCGCCGCCTCGGCGGCCGCCGCGGCCAGCGCCGCAGCCGCGCGCACCTGGCGCACGGCGCTCGACGAGGCCTGGACGCGCTTCGGCGAGCGCCTTTGGGGCGAGGTCAAGGGCCTGGTGCGCGTGACGCGCATCGAGCATCCCGAGGCGATGCTCGTCGCGCCCGACCAGGGGGCCTTCCTGCGCGAGAACCTCAAGTTGCGGCTGCTCAACGCACGCCTGGCGATGCTGTCGCGCCAGTTCGATACCGCGCAGTCCGACCTGCGCGACGCCCAAGCCGCGCTCGAGCGCTACTTCGACCGCAGCGCGCGCCGCACGGCCGCCGTGCTCGAGGGCCTGCGCCAGGTCGCGGCCCAGGCGCGCAGCGTGAGCGTGCCGCGGCCCGACGCGACGCTGGCCGCCATCACCGCCGCGGCGGCCGGGCGCTGAGCGCGGCGGCAACGCGGGCCGGCGGCGATGCGCAACGTCATCTGGATCGTTCTGCTGTTCGCGGCCGCCGTGGTCGCGGCGACCACGCTCGGCAGCAACGACGGGCTGGTTTCGATCTACTGGGGCGGCTGGCGCACCGACCTCTCGCTCAACCTGTTCGTGCTGGCGCTGCTCGCCGCCTGCGTGCTGGGCGTGAGCGCGGCGCACGCGATCACGCGCGTCGTCAGCCTGCCGCGCCGCGCCGGCGAGTGGCGCGCGCTGCGCCGCGAGCGCGGCGCCGAGGCGGCACTGCGCGACGCGCTGGCCGAGTTCTACGGCGCGCGCTATGCACGCGCGCGCAAGGCGGCCGTCAAGGCCCTGGCGCTGCAAGACGATGCGCCCGGGCTCGCCGGCGACGCGCGCTTTCGTGCGCTGGCGCAGTTGCTCGCCGCGGCCAGTCAGCACCGGCTGCAGGACCGCAAGGGCCGCGACGCGCGGCTGCAGCAGCTGATCGAGCCGGCCGGCCGGCGCGCGCCGGGCGACCGCGGCGTCGAGGAGGCCGCGCGCCTGATGGCGGCCGAATGGGCGCTCGAGGACCGCGACGCCGAGCGCGCGCTGGCGCTGCTGGCGGCCTTGCCGCCGGGCGCGGCGCGACGCACGCAGGCGCTGCGCCTGAAGCTGCAGGCGCAGCGCCTGGCGCGCCAGCCGCTCGACGCGCTGCACACGGCGCGGCTGCTGGCCAACCACCAGGCCTTCTCGCCGGTGGTGGCGCAGGGACTGCTGCGCTCGCTCGCCGGCAGAGTGCTCGACGACGCGCACGACCTGCAGCAGCTGCAGCGCCTGTGGCAGCAGTTCGATCCGGCCGAGCGGCGCGACGCCCCGGTGCTCGCGCGCGCCACGGCGCGCGCCGTGGCGCTGGGCGCGGCCGACGAGGCGCGCAACTGGCTGCGCTCCTGGTGGGAGCGCCTCGACGAGCTCGAGCGCGACGACCGCGAACTCGTCGCGCTGGCGCTGTTCGACGCCCGCCAAGGCATCGGCGGCGACTGGCTGCCGCGCGTCGAGCTGGCGCTGCAGAACCACCCGCGCGACGCCGCCGTCCAGCTCGCCGCGGGCGGCGTCTTCGTCGCCTGCGGCCTTTGGGGCAAGGCGCGCCCGCCGCTCGAGGCCGCGGCGCGCGACGCGGCGCTGCCGGCGCGCGCGCGCCGCGTCGCCTGGCGCGAACTGGCCGCGCTGGCGCGGCGCGAAGACGACGAAGCGCGCGCCGCCGACTGCGAGCGCGCGGCCGCGGCGATCGACTGACGGCGGTCGGCGGGGCACGATCGGCCGAGCAGGCCCCAACGCTCCCCGCGGGCGCTGTTAGAATGCGCCGCTCCGCGCGGCTGTAGCTCAGTTGGATAGAGTACTTGGCTACGAACCAAGGGGTCGTGGGTTCGAATCCTGCCAGCCGCGCCAATCAAATCAACGGGTCGGTTCTCCGAAGGAGCCGACCCGTTTCGCTTGGTGGCCGCGGCCTGGCGCTCTGGTGAGCGTTGGGCGACGTTGCTGCGGCGGCTGCCCGTGCGGCACGCCTTGCAGGTTTGGCGATCGGCGGCTGCGCGCCGCGGTGCGACGCAGCGCGCTGCGCGTCGACGCGCAGCGCGTCGCGCCGCGGTCCACCGTTAGCATTGGCCGATGCCGCACCACACACCCTGGAAGTCCGAGTACCGCGTCGGGCACGCGTCGATCGACGCGCAGCACGAGGCGCTGCTGGCGCAATGCGAGCGGCTCGGCGCATGCTGCCGCGTCGCCGACGAGGCCGAGCGCGACCGGCTCTTCGACGAAGCCTTCGCACGGCTCGAGGCGCTGGCGCACCAGCACTTCGAGGCCGAGTGCGCAATGCTGGCCGAGCGCGGCTGGGCCGACCTGGAGGCGCACCGGGCGGACTGCGAGGAGTTCGATTTCCTGGTCGACGAGGTGGCGACGACCGAGAACTTCGACCGCCTCGAACTGCAGCGCTTCATCGCACTGTGGTGCATCGGCCATGTCGCCGGGACGGCGGCGCCGCTGCGGGCTTTCCTCGCCGTCCAGCCGGGCGCCTGATCGACGCCGCGCGGCCGTACGGCGCGAGTGCGGCGCGAGTGCGGCGCGCCGGGCGCTCGAAGCTGATCCCGCGCGCGGCGGTCGCGGCGGGCAGCCGCGCATGGACGCGGCGCGCGCGCGGCCGGTGCGCCGGGCGCTTGCCCTGTGGGGAGCCGCTACGGCGCGTGCGCGGGTGATGGGATGGAGCAGCGCCCGCGCTCGTGCGCTGGTGCGCCGCTGCGGCGGGCTGCGCGGCGGTGGGCTTGTCGGCGAGCATGCGCTCGAAGCTCGCATGCAGCGGATCGAAGGCCTGGCTGTGCGTACGGGCCGCCACCAGCGCGGCGGCGACGGAGGGAGGATAGGGTTTTCAAACGCGCTCTTTCTTCCCCAGGCCCCCTGCCAGATACGCACCGAGCGGTCCTTGGGTTCGACGGCGGCCTGTTGAGGGTCGACCGCAGCGCTGAACTGGCCCGTTGAGGGTCGACCGCAGCCCTGCACTGCGTCATTCGTAGCGGCCGCCTCCAGCCGCCGGCCGGGCGCGCACAGGCATCACCGCAGCGGGACGCCGCGAAATCATGACGCCGCAGCCAAGCCGCGGATCGTCGCGATCGGGTACGGGCTGCAATGGTTTGTGCGAGCGCGCGGCTGCGATCCGATCGGCGGCGGCATCCTGGCTGGCGAACGACGGCTCGAGCGAGCGGCCGACGGCCTCAGCGTCGAGGCGCCACCTCGGCCGCCACTTTGCCGACGTCGACGATGCGCGACCGGCCGTGAGCAGCCGCTGATGGCGGGCTGCCTTCAGGACATCCGAGGGGCCATCGAGCGGCACGCGTTGCGGCTGGCGCCTTCGCCACCGATCGGTTGCGTCGAAGCGTGCGCCGACAGTACAGAAATATGTATGATGATCGCGTGAAAACCACACTCGATCTCGACGATCGGCTTCTCGCCGATGCCAAGGCACTTGCGGCCCGGCAGCGCACGACCCTGACTCGCTTGATCGAGGAAGGTCTGCAGCTGCGGCTTCGCGCACAGGCAGACGCCTCGAAGCGCCGTCGGATCCGCCTGCCTGCGTACAAGGGCCGCGGTGGTCTGGTCGCAGGCGTGAACCCGCTGAGCAACAAGGCATTGCTCGAGGCGTTGGGCGATGACGCCTGACGTCAACGTGCTGGTCGCCGCTTCGCGCACCGATCATCCGCATCATGCCGTGGCACGCGATTGGCTCGAAGGAGCGATGGGCGCATCCGCGGCCGGCGCATCCTTGACGCTGATGCCGATGGTGCTGGCCAGCTTTGTGCGACTGGTCACGAGCCCCAGGATCTTTCAGCTCGAAACACCGATCGAGGACGCAGTCGCCTTCGTCGATGCGCTGTTGGCGTCGCCGGGTGTGCAACTGGCGTCTGTGGGCCCGGAGTGGTCGAAGCTGCGGCAGCTGTGCCTCGACCAGCAACTGGGCGGCAACGACATACCGGATGCCTGGCTGTCGGCCGCCGTGGCGTACCTCGGGGAGCACCTCGTCAGCTTCGACCGAGACTTCAGGAAGTTGCTCGCGCGCGGGCAATTCACTCTGCTCTTGCCCGCATAGCGGAGGCAAGCGGCCGGGGTGACGGCTTCGCGGCACATGATTGGCAATGAACCTCCGCCGGCCGAATCTGCCGCTCGGGGGTAGCGTGCCCGCGGCAGACATCCACCACGAGGCGCGCGACCATGCCGGCCAGATCGAACCGGCGGTTGAACCGGTAGGCGAAGGCACCCGGATAGCGCTGGGCGTACTTGCTGTAGGCGAATGCCTTGTAGGCGCTCGAGACCATGGTCTTGAGGTTGCCCAGCACGGTGTTGACCCACTTGAATTGCGGCAGATCGCGGGGCTTGCGTTGACCGACGACTTCGGCGTGGTGGGTGCAGCCGGCGTCGGTCTCGGCGGCAAAGCATGCCAGGCCGTCGCTGTGTACTTCGGCGCCAGGCTCGAGGCTCGATTGCGCCCAGTCGGAAATCGCATGCCTCGTGAAGCCTGCCACCGGGGCGACCTTGGCGTACAGCGGGTTGCCCTGCTCGTTGAGCGACACCGCTGCGACGAAGAGCACCTTGTTCTCGGAGCCGCGCCCAGGCTTGCCGCCGGCGCGCTCGCCGCCCAGGTACGCGTCGTCGACCTGGACCGTGCCGGCCAGACGGTGTGCCGCATCGCGCTGCGCCGTCACGCTCATGATCTTGTGGTGCATCAGCCAGGCGGTCGGGCAGCTCACGCCGATCTGGCGCTTGAGCGCGAGCGCCGACACACCGGTCTTCGCCCGGCTGATCAAGTAGATCGCCAGGAACCATTTCGTCAGCGGCAGCTTGGTGCTGGCGAACACGATGCCGGCGATCAGCGACGCCTGGTGGCGGCGTGCGTTGCACTGAAACAGCCGGCGCGAGCCAGCGCCAAGCACGCAATGAGCACTGCCGCCGCACCGCGGGCAGTCGAAGCCACTGGGCCAACAGCCCGGACGCGGCCGGTCCCCGCAGCCCCGCGCTCGGCGCCGCCTGAATGGCGATGGAAAGAGGCGGTCAGGCCGCTTGCAGCTGCGACCCACGGGCGGGCGCCCGGGGCGGCGCTCTGGCCTGCAAACCCAGGTGCGTGAGGATCTTCTGGATCACCGGTTGTTCGAGGATCGCCGCAATGATCTTCAACTGGCCGCCGCAGTTCGGACAGTGCTCCATGTCGATCTCGAAGACCCGCTCGAGCAGCCGGGCCCAGCTCAGCCGCGCGCGACGGTGTTGCGTGCAGGGGGCCTCGCATTCGGCCGGCGGTGCGGCCTGCGCGGGCTGCTCGGGCTCTTGCGGCACCACCAGCGCGCGCAGCTTGGCGTTGGGTGCGACAACAGCGACAACGCCATGGAAGCGAATCAGGTGTAGGCGTGGCCGTGGCACCAGCGCCGCCAGGCGTTGCATGAACTCCAGTGGCGACATCACCAAGTGCGTGGTGCCGTCACGCCACGGGGTCTTGAGCTCGAGCACCACCGGGCCTGCGGCGTTGGTTTGCACACGCTCGTTGGCCAAAGCGGGGCGCGTGATGCCGCGGCATAGCTGCTCCAGCCCCTGGCGCTCGTCGGCGCCGCAGCGCACGGCGGCGTGCAGACCGAAGCCGTCGATGTCGGCGCACAGCGATTGCTTGAAGTCCGTCTCCCGTGGCATTGCGCCTTGCCGCGTCAGCACCTTCTGCCCGGCGCGTGGGCCGAAGGCGATACGGTAGGTACACGCCGTCCGCCGTTTCCCGGGCGCGACCAGCGCGCCATAGATCGTGCGGCCCATGCGTCGCGCCGATGCGCGGACCACGTCCTCGGCGATCGCCGGTTCCGACAGGTCCAGGCGGTTCCGCGCATCCAGCGCGTAGCCCGCCTCGGTGACGGTGAACGAGACGATGCGGGTGTCGGGATCGGCGCCCGGCGCCAGGAGCTCGGCCCCCGCGTCGTCGAACGGCACCACGCGATCGAGGCAGCGGATCTCGCGGTAGCTGCGCTCACCCTGCGGCGTCACCGTCTCCAGCGTGTAGCGCCCCTGCTGGCGCGCCAGCGCCTGCAGGATGGCCTGGTTGTCGGGCCGCAGCTGGCCGGCGGCGGGGCGCCAGCCCAGGTCACCGCCGTCCCGAAGGTCTTGCAGGTAGGTGGCCTGGTGGGCACGGTGGAACGAACCCAGGCCCAGGTGCAGGATGCGCAGCGGGCCGGCGTGGCCCGCGCCGCGGAGGTTCATGGCGCCGCCGGCGCGTGTTCGCGCCACAGCCAGCGCAGCGTGTCGGCGAAGAGCGCGCCGCCGTGCTTGATCGAGTGGCCGCCCTGGCCCACCACGAGCTGGTGGTCGTAGCCCCGGTAGGCCAGCGCCTCGGCCATCGTCCGGTTGGCCAGCACCCAGTGGCCGAAGGTGATGTTCAGGTCGTGCTCGCCGGTCTGCAGGAAGACGCGGATCGGCTTGCGCTCGGCGCGGCGAATCATCGACGGGTACGCGTGGCCCCCGCGGATGTCGACGTAGCTGCCGCAGTGGCTGATCACCTTGCCGAAGGCCTGCGGCACTTCCCAGGCCACGGTGAACGCGCAGATGGCACCGGAGCTCATACCGCAGATGGCCCGCTGTGCCGGGTCGTCGCTGATGGCCAGGCCCCGGGTGGCCTGCGGCAGCAGCTCGTCGAGCAGGAAGCGCGCGTAGCGGTCGCCGAGCGAGTCGTACTCGAAGCTGCGGTTGTCTGCCCCACCATAGATCGGCAGGCCCGGGCCGCGGTCGCCCGGCTGCACGAACACCGCCACCGTCACCGGCACCTCGCCACTGTGGATCAGGCTGTCGAGCACCGCGGGCGCGTTGACGTCGGGGCCGAGGTACATCGCACCGTCCTGGAAGACCATCAGCGCTGCCGGCTCGCGGCCGTCGAACTGCTGCGGCACATAGACCGTGAAGTCGCGCTCGACACCGGGGTAGGCCTGCTCACTGCGATGGTGGTGCGTCGTCAGTGTGCCGCGCGGCACCTGTGGCCCGGGGCTCGCCTCGGGCGCGGGCGCATAGGCGTCGGCCACGGTGAGGGCATGCACGAAGCGCGGCAGGTCGTGCGCCGGGATGCCCGGCGTCACGAGCCTCAGGTGCTCGAACAGCGGCGCCAGTTCGGGCGGCGCGGCGAAGGCATCGGCGCCGGTGCTGTCGGAGGGGGAGTCGGCCATGGGAGAAGGGGAAGAAGGGGAGGGTCTCGTCAAGCGTTGGTATGCAGGGCGCGGATGCGGCGGTTCAGGCGCCAGAAGGCGAGGATGGTGAGCAGGTTGACCAATGCCACCAGCGTCATCGCCAGGCGCAGGCCGTCGGCATCGGCGCCTTTGACGCGCAGGGCATCGCTGATCGCACCCACCAGCAGCGGGCCCAGGCCCTGCCCCACCAGCACGCCGGCCAGCGCCACCACCGCCACCGCGGTGGCACGGGCCTCGGGCGCCACCAGATCCTGCAGCGTCGAGAACACCGGCCCGAGGATGCTGCCGGCCAGCAGGAAGGCGCCGAACAGCATCGCGAAGGCCAGCAGCGGCCAGGGCGCATGAAAGCTGCCCAGGTACAGCGGCATCACCGCGATGGTGACCGCGGCGGAAAAGCCGGCCCCCCAGCTCCTGGAGTGGTGCGCATGCCGCACCGCCAGTTGCCCGCCCACCATCGAGCCGATGGCTGTGGCCACGCCGATGCACAGGCCCAGGCCCAGGCCGATGTGCATCGGGGACAGGGCGAAGGCCCGCTGGAAGTAGCTCGGCAGCCAGACCATCACCGAGGAACCGGCCAGCGAGGTGGTGGCGAACGCCATCACCAGCCAGCCGAACGCGCGCAGGTCGCCCAACTGTTGCAGCAGCGTCGTCGAGGCTGCGACAGGTCCTGCCGGGGGGGCCGCGCGGGGCGGCTCCCGTACGGTGAGGTGGAACACGGTGGCCAGCACCAGGCCCAGCAGGCCGAGCACGATGAAGCCGCTGCGCCAACCCACGGTCTGCACCAGGATGCCGCCACTGACCATGCCGCCCAGCATGCCCAGGTAGGTGCCGGCGCTGTGCACCGCCAGGGCGCGCGGCCGCAGCTCGCGGGGGTAGTAGTCGCCCAGCATCGAGTGCGTGGCCGGGATGCAGCCGGCCTCGCCGATGCCCACGCCGACGCGCGCGGCCAGCATCTGCACGAAGCTGGCGGCCATGCCCGAGGCAGCGGTCATGAGCGTCCAGGCGAAGAAGCTGCCGCTGATGATCCACTTGCGGCTGCCGCGATCGGCCCAGCGCGCCAGGGGCACCGAAGCCACGCCGCCCAGCACCGCAAAGGCCAGGCCGGTCATCAGGCCGAGCTGGGTATCGGTCAGGCCGAACTCCTTCCTGATCGGCTCCATGAACATGGAAATTACGACACGGTCGACCGCGCACATGAAGCCGACCACCGCCAGCGCCACCAGCACATAGGTGCGGTAGCCGCGGCTGAAGGCAGGCGCTGCCAGCGGCTCGACGGGCGCGGCCAGGTCGGGTTCGTCGCGAACGGCGGCGGAGGTGGCGGTGTTCATGCAGTCTCCCCGCGCGACGACGCGCGGCTCGTGCCCTTCGATGCCTCGGGCGTTGCGGTCGCGAGGGCCGCGCGCAGGGCCTCCCCGGCGCGCCCGATGGCGATGCGGCCGGCGTCCATCACATGCCCCAGGCTGAAGAAGGCATGGATCATGCCGTCGTAACGCACCAGATCGGTGGCCACGCCGGCCTCGCGCAGGCGCTGCGCAACGGCCTCCGCCTCGTCGCGCAGCGGATCGCACTCGGCAGTGATGACCAGGGCCGGCGGCAGTCCGCGCAGGTCGGCAGCCCGCAGCGGCGAAGCCATCGGGTCGGGGCACCGGCCACGTCGTTCGGCAGGTAGTGGTTCCAGTTCCAGCGCATGCTTCCGGTGCGCAGCAGATGGCCGGCGCCGAACTCGCGGTACGACGGGGTGTCGAAGGCATGGTCGCTCACCGGGTACACCAGCAGTTGCAGCCGCAGCGGCGGGCCGCCCTGGTCGCGGGCCATCTGCGCCACCACCGCTGCCAGGTTGCCGCCGGCGCTGTCGCCGGCGATCGCAGCCGCGCCGGATCGGCCCCCAGCTCGCCGGCATGAGCGGCCAGCCAGCGCAGCGCCGCCAGGCCATCCAGCGGCGCGGCGGGAAACTCGTGCTCGGGCACCAGCCGGCAGTTCAGCGACAGCACCATGCAGCCCGAGGCTCGCGTCAGGCCTCGGCAGGTGGCATCGAAGGCGTCCAGCGAGCCGGCCAGCCAGCCGCCGGAGTGCAGGTACAGCACGATGCCGAACGGGCCCGTGCCCTCGGGCGTGTACAGCCGCGCCGGCCGCGGGCCCGTGTGGCCATCGACGCGCAGGTCGCGCAACGCCGCCACCGGCTCGGGCGGGCCGGGCGGCTTGAGCGCCAGCTCCAGGCCCTGGCGGGCCAGCGCCGGCGTCATCCGCTCCAGCGGCACCGCCAGCATGCTGGCCACGAGATCCAGAAAGGCCTGAGCCTGGGGATGCAGGGGCATGGGAATTCCTCGACGCTCAGGGCCGCGGCAACTGGCTGAAGACGCGCTCGGCGAACTGGTTGACCATGGCGGCGAACTCGGCGCTCCTGCGCAGGCTGATGCCGTGCTCGGTGTTCTCGAAGTGCACGCTGCTGCCCTGCTGGGCGACCGCCAGGAACGAGGCCTCCTGGCGCATCGCCGCGGTGTCGAGCGTGCCGTTGGCAATCAACACCGGCTGGTGGATTGCAGCCAGCCGTGCGCGCATGTCCACGCGCAGCAGCGCGCTCACCGCCTGCTCGTAGCCGCGCAGGCCGAGGCCGGCCTCGACCAGGTGGCGCGCGTCGTCGCCCTGCAGCCCGAACCGGGCCGGGGCGCGGGCGAAGACCTGGCGCTCGCTGGAGACGGCGATCAGGCCGCGCACGAAGGTGCCCTGCAGCCAGATGCGCAGCCCGTCGATCCAGCGGAAGTTCTTGCTGCAGCCGGCCAGCACCAGGCCACGCAACTGCTGCGGCGGCAGCGCCGAGGCGGCGGCCATCGCCACGTAGCCGCCCAGCGAATCGCCCACCAGCACCACCGGCGCCGGCGCCACCGACTGCGCCGCCCTCGCCACGCTGGCCACCGCCGAGTCGAGCGTGAAGGCCTGCGTCTGCTGCGACCCGTGGGCCGGCAGGTCGAGCGCGATGTAGCGCCAGCGCGGATCGAGGTGGCGCAGCGCCGGATCCCACATGTGACCGTTCAGGCCGGCACCGTGCAGCAGGATGACCACCGGCCGCGTCGATCCTGGCGGCGCCTCGGCGGTGGCCGGTGGCGGGAGCGTGGGCTGCGTGGTGACGCCCAACTCGACCGCGGTGCGCAGCCACACGGCCACGCCGGCGGCGAACAGCAGCAGGGTCGCCAGCGCGATCAGCACCCGCCGGGCGCAGCGTCGCCAGGCCGGGCGCGGTGCGGCAGCGGACGCATCGAGCGATTTCATGCCATCCATCCCTTCAACGCCGTCCGCCGTCGTGCACCGGGGTCCGAGGCGACGCGCCGCCGCTCATGCCGCGGCACCGCGCCGCAGCCCCCAGGGTACCCAACGCGCTGGATCAGCGTCCATGAACCCGCGCAGCACATCAGCCCACAGGTGCGCATCGGCACCGCTGGCGAGGTGGCCCTTGTCGCTGTCGAGCTCGAGGTACGACCAGCGCACGCCGGCCGCATCGAGCAGCGGCGCGAAGGTTCGCGCCAGCGTCGGTGGGAAGGTGGTGTCGGTGCGCGACAGCACCATCAGCAGCGGCGCGCGCAACGCGTGCAGCCGTGCGCGCAGGTCGAAGGTCTCGGCGGCTTGGGCCAGCACCACCAGCGAGCCGGCGTCGAAGCCCTGGGCCCACTGCCGCGCCAGGTGCCGCACCTCGGCCTGCCGGGACGCCGCTTCGGGAAATCGGGCCGCCAGCTCGGCCTGGATGCCGTAGCGTTCGAGCGTGGCCACGCGCAGTTCGGTGAGCCACTCGACCATCGCCCCGGCCTCAGGGTGGCCACCGTTCCACTCGACGCGGCGGGCCAGCTGCTCGACCAGCGGCGCCGATTGCAGCGCACCCGGCGGGTTCCAGGGTGCGCTGACGGCGCACACCAGCCGGTCGATCATCTCCCCATGGCTGACGCCCCATTGCAGCGTCTGGTAGCCGCCGTACGACGGGCCGACCACAGCCGCCAGGCGGCGCACGCCCAGCGCATCGACGAGCGACTTCTGCAGCGCCACGATGTCGGCCAGGTCGATGCACGGAAAGTCGCCGCCATAGGCCCGGCCGGTGGCCTGGTTCAGGCTGCTCGGCCCGGTCGAGCCGTAGCTCGAGCCCAGCATGTTCGGGCAGATGACGAACCAGCGATCGCTGTCGATCGCCCGCCCGGGGCCGACCAGTTCGCTCCAGGAGCCTTCGGCCACATTGGCACCGGGGTCCAGCATCGCCGGTCCGGTGGTGTAGCCGTGCAGCACCAGCACGGCGTTGTCGCCGGCCGCGTTCAAGCGCCCCAGCGTGCGGTAGGCGCAGCAGGCCGGCGACAGCGTCCGGCCACTGGCCAGCCGCAACATCGGCACCGTGTGTCGAAGCGTGCCGGCCGCTTCTGCAGACATCGCCTGACCCGCTCAAAAGCGATAGGCCAAGTCCACCCCGATCGTGCGCGGCTGGATGATGCCGGCCGTGTACGGGTTGAGCGGGTAGCCCACGCTGTTGATGAAGTTGATGCCGCGCGAGTCGGCCAGGTTCTTGGCGTACACCGTCACCCGCAGGCGGTTGACGTCGACGCCGGCATTGACGTTGAGCGTGTCGTAGGCCGGCACGTCGAGCACATTGGCCTGCTGGCTGAAGTTGGAGCGCCGCTGGCCGATGTGGCTGGCCGATGCGCCGACCCACGACTGCATTCCGCCCAATGTGAAACGGTAATCCGCGGCCAGCGAAGCTGTCAGCTTCGGCACGAAGGGCATGCGGTCGCCGCTCTTGCCCTTGACCACCGGGGCATCTTCGGTCAGGCGCGAGTCGGTGTAGGCCGCGGTGGCGCGCAGGGTCAGCCCGGCGGTCGGGAAGAACAGCAGCGTGCCTTCGGCGCCGCTGCTCTTGGCCTTGCCGCCGTTGACGAAGTAGTTGAAGTTGCCCTTGGGCGTGACGCCCGAGCTGGTTTGGATCTGGATGTCCTTCCAGTTGGTGGTGAACAGTGCCGCCTCCACCGAGGCCTTGCCGCCCATCAGCGCCGATTTGAAGCCCAGCTCGTAGCTGGTCAGCGTATCGGGCTGGAAGGTCTGCTTGCCGCCGTCGACCACGCCCGGGGGCAGCGCGCTCGGGCCGCCGGCGCGGTAGCCGGTGGCGATGCGGCCATAGACGGCGGTGTCGGTGCTGGGCTTGTAGCGGGCACTCAGCAGGTAGGTGGTCTTGTGATTCGAGGCGTCCTGCTGCAGCTGCACCGGCACCGAGGTGAGCAGCGCGCGCTTGTAGTCCTGGATGTAGTGCTGCGTGTCGCTGGACACGCGCAGGCCGCCGAGGATGTCGAGCTGCGGCGTGATCGCGTAGGTGGCGTTGCCGAACAGCGAGTACTCCTTGTACTTGGTGCCCAGCATCGCGTCGGCGATCGGTAGGCCCAGCGGCATCGGCGCGCCGGTGGCGGTATTGAAGGGGTTCAGCGGCGGCAGGCTGTTGGTGCTGTCCTCCTGCGTCCAGAACAGGCCGAACTCGTAGTCGAGCTTGTCGCCCATCGCGCTGGAGCGGGCGCGCAACTCTTCCGACCAGCGCTTCGTGTCGATGAACTGCCGGGTCTGCATGCCGATGTTGGGGATCTTCAGTGTCAGCGAGAACAAGGTGCCGAGCGACGAGGAGACGTCGACGTTGGTCTCGGCCTTGATCGTCTGGTAAGTGGTCGAGGAAACGACCGAGAAGTCGCCCAGCCGGCCGCGCACGGTGGCGTTGACCACGTCGAACTTGCGGTCCTGCGCTTCCTCGATGCCGACGCTGCGTTCCAGCTCCTTGGTGACCGGCGTCAGCGACGGCCCGTTCACGTCCTCAGACCCGATGCCGCCGGTGTGGAACTTCTGCGTCATGGCCCAGGCCTGCAGCGACCAGTCGGGGTTGACGGTCCAGTTCCAGGCGATGCGGCCGCCCTGCGTGGTGGCCTTGTTGACGTCGGACTGCATGAGCTTCGGGTTGTCGATGTAGCCCGCCTCGACGCGGTCGAGCAGGCTCACGCGCAGGCCCATGCCCGGCGCCAGCGGGATGTTCAGGGCGACCCGGCCCTCGGAGCCATTGCCGCCATGCGCAACCTTGTTGCCGCCCAGCGAGACCGCGCCGCTGAATCGGTCGCTCTCCGGCGGCGAGGTGACGTAGCGCAGCAGTCCACCGACTGCGCCGGCGCCGTACATCGTGCCCTGCGGCCCCTTCAGCACCTCGATGCGGCGCAGGTCGAACGGATCGAGGTCGGGCGTCAGCGTGCTGCCGGTGGCGTAGGCGGTGATCGAGCCGATCGGCGCCTCGTCGATGTAGTAGGCGGTCGAGGGCGTGGCCTGCGAGATGCCGGTGGAGATGCCGCGCAGCACCACCGAGGTGGAACCGCGGGTGAGCGCGGTGATCGTCATGCCCGGCACCTGCGCTGCATAGTCCTCGAGCCGCACGAGTCCGCTTCGCGAGAGGCGGTCGGCACTGACGGTCGACACCGACGAGGGCACGTCGATAGCCGCCTGCTCGCGCTTCTGGGCAGTGACGACGACCTTGTCCACCGTCTTGTCGTCGTCGTCGTCGGCGGCGGCCCGGGCGGCCTGCGGCGCGATCAGGGCGCACAGCAGCGCGGTGGCCAGCGCGGTTGGCGTCCGTTGGAAGGTCGGCTTGCGCACGAGGCGGGCGGGGGTCGGGTTCATGGTCGGTCTCCTTCGTGACGGGTCGTGTCGAGCACTAGAAAATCTTTCCGGGGTTCAGGATGGACTTCGGATCCCAGGCGAGCTTGGTGGCCTGCATCAGGCCGATCACGTCCGGCCCGGCTTCGGCCAGCAGCTTGGACTTCTTGCCCAAGCCGATGCCGTGCTCGCCGGTGCAGGTGCCGCCGGCGGCGTGGGCACGATCGACCATCGCGCCATAGACGCGCTCGACGGCGGCATGCTCGTCGGGTGCGTCGGGCATGGGCAGAAACAGCACGTGGTAGTTGCCGTCGCCCACATGGCCGAGGATGGGCGCGACGAGACCTTCGCGGTCCAGATCCTCGCGGGTGCGGGCGACGCAATCAGCCAGGGCCGACATCGGCACGCACACATCGGCCACGATGCTCGTGCAGCCCGGCCGCAGCGCCAGGGTCGCGAAATAGGCCAGGTGCCGGGCGCGCCAGAGCCGCGAGCGGTCTTCGGGGCGCGTGGCCCACTGGAATTCGAGGCCGCCGTGGCCGGCAGCCACCTGCTGAGCGAGCTCGGCCTGCTCCGTGACGGCACCGGCGCTGCCGTGGAATTCGAGGAACAGCGTCGGCAGCTCCGTCAGGCCGAGCTGCGAATGGCGATTGCAGGCTCGCACCTGGTGCTCGTCGAGGAACTCGATGCGGGCGAACGGCACGCCGCTCATCGACATCTCGGTGACCGCGGCCACCGCATCGGCTAGGCTGGGAAAGGTGCAGGTGGCCGCCGCCATCTCGACCGGCAGCGGATGCAGCCGCAGCGTGATCTCGGTGATCACGCCCAGCGTGCCCTCGGCGCCCACCACCAGGTGCACTAGGTCGAAGCCGGCCGACGACTTGCGCGCGCGGGTGCCCAGGCGCACCAGGCGCCCGTCGGCCAGGGCCAGCTCCAGCGCCATGACGTTGTGCACCATGGAGCCGTAGCGCACGGTGGTGGTGCCCGAGGCCCGCGTCGAGACCATGCCGCCCACGCTGGCGTTGGCTCCCGGATCCACCGGAAAGAACAGGCCGGTGCCCTTGAGATGGGCATTGAGTTCCTCGCGCTTGAGGCCCGGCTGCACCACGCAATCGGCGTCTTCGGCGTGCACCGCGAGCACCGCGTCCATGCGCGACATGTCCAGACAGATGCCTCCGTACGGCGCGCTGACATGGCCCTCGAGCGAACTGCCCGCGCCAAAGGCGATCACCGGCACGCCCAGCTCGTGGCAGCAGGCCAGCACCGCACAGACCTCGTGCTTGTCCAGCGGCCAGATCACGGCATCGGGCAGCAGCGGCGTGGCCAGCGCCTCGCCGTGAGCATGCTGCTCGCGCAGCGGGCGCGAGACGTCGAGCCGATCGCCGAATCGGGATTTCAGGCGCGAGATCGCCTGCTCGACGGCGCCGGGCGGCGTCGAGAACGGGTGGGAAGGAGGCATCGTCGGTCCTGGCTGGGCCTGGAAAGGGCGCCTTCAGGCGGAGGATGGCGCATCGACCGGCGTCACCGGGCCGTGCGTGTCCTCGAGCGTTGTTGGCGGAATGGCCGCCTGGCGGGCGGCCTCGCCGGGTCCTTCGACGCCCCGGTCGCCCCGGCGCTGCACATGCACCAGCGCCAGGTCGAAGTGGATGGACATGGCGGACGTGGCGCCCACGGCGTCGCCGGCGCAGATGCGGTCGACCACCAGCTCGTGGGCGTCGATCACGCGGATGAGTTCGGCCTCGGTGCGGTTGTCGCCCAGGTGCATCAGCGCCGAAGCGTCGAGGGCCGAGGCCAGCGCGCCCAGCAGCAGCCCGTTGAGCGGATTGGCGCTGGCCTCGGCAATCACGTGATGGATGGCCGAATCGCTGGCCACGCGCCGCACCTCGTCGTTCAGCGACGAGCGCATCTGCGTCACCAGTTCGCGCAGCCGCGCGCGCTGGGCATCGGTGGCATAACGCGCCGCCAACTGGGCCGTCTGCAATTCGATGGCGCGGCGCGTCTCGATCACATGCGCCAGGCTGACCTGATCGGTGTTCAGGGCGTAGTCGAAGACCTGCGCCAGCACACTGGCATCCACGGTCCGCAGGCGCGGCCGGCGACCGCTCTCGATCTCGAGGATGCCCAACGCGGCGAGCGAGCGGTAGGCCTCGCGCACGCTGCCGCGACTGACCTGCAGGTCGGTGCCAATCTGCACCTCGCTGGGCACCGCGTCGCCGGCGCGCAGCTTGTCGCGCTGGATCAGCGTCAGCAGGTGGCGCGCGACCTGGGCCGACAGTGTGGGCCGCTCGAACGACGACTTGGAGCGGGGCGGAGTCATGGCGGGCATCGGAACGGTCAGCATAAGCGGGCGACCGCAAACCTGTCAAACAGGTTGGATAGGTTTGACCGCAGCTTTAGGGAAAGCCCCTAGACCCCTGGCGCTTCATCGCACCCGCCCCGCCGCTAAGAAGACGCGAAGTTTGCCGATCCAGCAGGCCGGGCGAAGGTCAGCAGGCCGGCAGATCCGACCGACAGCCGGATGCCATCCTGTGTGATAGGTTGACTCGATTGCCACCGCCTGCAGACCCACGCCAAACGAAGCCCGCGATGTCCACATCCCCCCCCCACCTTCGCTCCAGGGCGACCGGGTCCTGATCATGATCCACGGCGCCACGCTGAACGGGCGCATGTGGGATGCGGTGCGGCGCTCGCTGGGCAGCCGCTGGCAGGTGCTGGCGCCTGACTTGCCGGGTCACGGCGCGCGCCGCGACGAACCCTTCACCATGCCGGGCGCGGTGGCCACGGTGGTCGCCGCGGCGCAGTCTGTGGCACCGGCGCCCGTGGTGCTGGCCGGCGATTCGCTGGGCGGATTCACGGCGATGGCCGCCGCATCGGCGCCGCCGGTATCCCGGCTCAAGGGCCTGGTGCTGGGCGGCTGCACCGCCAACCTGATCGGGCCCGCGCTGCGCCCCTACCGTTCGCGCATCGTGAGGAGAGGATAGGGTTTTCAAACGCACTCTTTCTCCCCAAGGCCCCCTGCCAGATACCCACCGAGCGGTCCTTGGGTTCGACGGCGGCCTGTTGAGGGTCGACCGCAGCGCTGAACTGGCCCGTTGAGGGTCGACCGCAGCCCTGAACTGCGTCATTCGTAGCGGCCGCCTCCGGGTCATCGCGAGCCTTGAGACCCCGATCCGCGGCTGCACGAAGCCCGGACGCAGCCGGTCCCCGCAGCCCCGCGCTCGGCGCCGCCTGAATGGCGATGGAATGAGGCGGTCAGGCCGCTTGCAGCTGCGACCCACGGGCGGGCGCCCGGGGCGGCGCTCTGGCCCGCAAACCCAGGTGCGTGAGGATCTTCTGGACGATGATCTTGTGCAACACCGTCTGCAGCGCATCGTCGGTTGGCGCGGGTACTTCTACGAAAACCGGCGCGCCGTCGGCGCTGCGCCGGTACGCGCCGTCCAGCACCAGGCAGTGAACGTGGATGTTGAGATTGGCCGCTGACCCGAAGCGTTGGATCAGCGTGACCGCGCCGCTGTCGGCGTCGTCGGCGTTGAGACCGGCCTGCCCGACGGCGGCACGATCGCTTATCCGGGCCCGCTCAATCGTCGGCCGAGCGCCGAAGCACGCGCCAGCCGTCGTCGCCGGGCTGGCGCTCGAGCTGCCAGCGCTTGGCCGCGACCGAGGTGCCGCGAGCGGTGCGATGCGCGCTCACCGCGAGCGTCGCGCGTGCGCCCGCGGCGGCCTCGACGCGGGCGCGGGCATGGCCGAGATCGCTGAACTCGATCTCGATCTGGCGGCCGCGGCGCAGCGTGATGCCGCTGCCGTGCAGGCGCGCGCCCGGGTACAGGTGCGTGTGGCTGGCGCGCAGCACGACGGCGACGGCGCTCACGCGTCTTCCAGGGCCTCGGCCACGATGCGCATCGTGCATTCGATGTGTGTGCGCGCGACGGTCTCGGCCCGATCGGGTTCGCGCCGTTGCAGCGCCTCGAGCAGGCTGCGGTGCTGTTCGCACGACGCGGCCAGCTGCTCCTTGAGGAACACCACCGGCAGGCGCAGGTTCCAGTACTGGAACTGGGTGCGCTCGTGCATCTCGACGAAGAGCTCGTTGCCTGAGGCCTTGACGATCTCGGCGTGGATCGCGCGGTTGATGCGGTTGATCTCGGCGCGCGGCCTGTCGGGCGCTTCCATCGCCGCCACCAGTTCGGCCAGCCGCGCCAGGCCCGGCGCGTCGATGCGTGCGGCGGCCAGCCGAGCGGCGTAGCCCTCGATCGCGATGCGCGCTTCGAAGATGCTGCGGAAGTTGGCCGGGTCGGTGGCTTCGACGATCCAGCCGCGCTGGCGGCTGACCAGGCCTTCGCCCTGCAGCCGCAGCAGCGCCTCGCGCACCGGCGTGCGGCCGGCGTCGAAGGCGGCGCTGAGCTCGTCTTCCACCAGGCGCGCGCCCGGGCGGAACTCGAGCGTCAGGATCTTGCGGCGCAGCCGCTGGTGCACGTCGCAGGCGATCAGCTCGCTGCCGGTGCGCTTGGCCGTCTTGCGCGCGCGGGCCGGCGGCGCGCGCATCGCCGCGCCCGGGTCACGCCGCATGGCCGGCCTCGCGCGCGTGGCGGGCGACGAAGACCTTGGCGCGCTCGTGGCGCGGTGCGCTGAAGAAGGCGCGCGCCGGCGCATCCTCGACGATGGCGCCGTCCACCATGAACAGCACACGGTCGGCAAAGTCGGCGGCGATCGCCATCTCGTGCGTTGCGATCATCAGCGTCAGCCCCTGGTCGGCGAGCTGGCGGATCGTCGCGATCACCTCCTGCGACAGCTCCGGGTCGAGCGCGCTGGTCGGCTCGTCGAGCAGCATCACGGCCGGCGCCATCGCGAGCGCGCGCGCGATCGCCACGCGCTGCTGCTGGCCGCCCGAGAGCTGGTTCGGGTACGAAGCCGCCTTGTCGGCCAGCCCCACCTGCGCCAGCAGGCGCTGCGCCAGCGCGAACGCCTGCGCGCGCGGCATGCCCAGCACGTACAGCGGACCGGCCATGACGTTGTCGATCGCCGTCAGATGACGAAAGAGGTTGAAGCTCTGGAACACCATGCCGATGCTGCGGCGCTGGCGGCTGCTGGCCGCGTCGGGCAGTTCGTGCAGCGCGTCGCCTTGCTCGCGGTAGCCGATCAGCGCGCCCTCGACGAAGATCTTGCCGCTGTCGATCGTCTCGAGGTGGTTGATGCAGCGCAGCAGCGTCGACTTGCCGGCGCCCGATGGGCCGAGCACGGCCACCACCTGACCGCGCGGCACGTCGAGCGTCACGTCGGCGAGCACCGTGAGCGCGCCGCGCCGCTTGGTGACGTGCTCGACGCGGATGGCGGGTTGCTCCATGGGGCGAGGCGTCAGCGGTGCGGAAAGCGCCTCTCGAGGGCGGCCTGCAGCGCGGTGGCAAAGGCCGTCATCACCAGGTACCAGAACGCGGCCACCGTCAGCAGTTCGACGACGCGGAAGTTCGACGCATAGATGTCGGTGGCGATGCGCAGCAGCTCGAGGTAGCCGATGGTCGAGGCGAGCGACGTGCTCTTGAGCAGCATGATGTACTGGTTGCCGGTGGCCGGCACGATGATGCGGCTGGCCTGCGGGATGACGATGCGGCGCATCAGCTGCCCGCTCGTCATGCCGAGCGAACGTGCCGCGTCGCGCTGGCCGGCATCCACCGCGAGGATACCGCCGCGGATGATCTCGGCCATGTAGGCGCCCTCGGCCAGCGACAGCCCGAGCAGCGCCGCCGCATAGGGCGTGACGAGCTCCGTCATCGGCACGCTCACCAGCACGAAGCCGGCGAACTCGAGGTGCAGCTGCTTGAACATGGTCGGGAAGGCATTGAACCAGAAGATCAGCTGGATCAGCATCGGCGTGCCGCGGAACAGGTACACGTAGCCGGCCGAGACCGCCCCCAGGATGGGGTTGCCGGACACGCGCATGAGCGCCGTCACCAGCCCCACCGCGACGGCAATGAGCAGCGCCACCGTACCCAGCGCCAGCGAGTTCACGGCGCCGGTCACGATCTGCGCGCTGAAGATGTAGCGCGCAACGATGCCCGGCTCGACGATGCGCGCGCTGACGCCGGCCTTGACGAGCACGGCCAGCACGAGCAGAACGAGAGCGCCGACGGCCCAGGCGCCCCAGTGGCGGCGGTGCACGATGCGGGGGCCGGCGCGCGTGCGCGCCGGTGTGCCGGCTGCGACGGGGCTGCTCATCGTGCGCGTCTCAGGGGTGCCGGCGACGGGGGGCCGGGAGCACCCGGCCGGCGCGGCTCATCGCCTCTCGCCGAGCTTCAGCTGCGCGGCGCGCGCTTGTTGGCCGGCAGGTTGATCGAGATCTCGGGCAGCGCGCCGCCGCCGACGCCCCATTTGTCCATGAGCTTGCGGTAGCTGCCGTCCTTGACCATCTCCTGCGTCACCCGCTGCACCGCGTCGCGCAGCGCGGAGCGGTTCTTCGCGAAGGCCCAGGAGGTGATGTAGGGCGTCAGGATGTAGTTGCCGCCGACGATGCGATAGCGCCCCGGGAACTGCGAGCCCATGTAGACCAGGGCCGGGAAGTCGCCCATGTAGGCGTCGACGCGCTTGAGGTCGAGCTGCATGCGCGCGTCGGGCGCCGAGGGCAGCTGCTCGGTCTTGATCGGCTGCTTGCCGGCCTTGGTGCAGCGCTCGGAGGCCGCTTCCACCGCGCCCATGATGACGCGGCTGCCCAGCAGCGTGGCCGTGGTGCGGCCGCAGAAGTCGTCGATCGTCCTGGCGCCGGCCAGCGTGCTGTTCTCGGCCAGCGTCATCATCGCGCCGCCCGAGTACATGTAGTTGACGAAGTCGAGTTTCTGCTCGCGCTCTTCGGTGTCGCTGATGCCGCCCGAGGCGATGTCGAAGCGGTCGGCCTCGACGCCGGGAATCAGCGAGGCGTACTCGCCCTGGATGTATTCGAGCCTGAGCCCGAGGCGGCGCGCCACTTCGGCCAGCAGATCGGCGCTGACGCCCACCACTTCGCTCTTGCCGGGCTCGCGGAACTCGACCGGCGGGAAAGTCTGCTGCGAGCCGACGCGCAGCGTGCCGCGCGCCTTGACGTCGGCCGGCACGAGCTTGGCGGCATCGCCGGTCTGCGCGCCGACGGGCAGCGCGAGCGCGCAGGCCAGGCCGAGGGTGGAGAGCAGGAAACGGCGTTTCATCGGATGGTCCTCTGCGGTCTGGGAAGGATCAGCGGCTCGCGGCGGACTTGCCGGGTACCGCCGACGGGTTCGGACGGTCGGCGCGCGGGCAGGGCGCGGCCTGGTCGTAGGTGGCGAGCACGGAGTCGATGTAATCCTGCGGGAAGCCCCAGTGGCGCAGACCGTCGGGGATGTGCTGCCAGTAGAAGTTCGGCGGGCGCATCGGTACGCCGGGACGCGTCATGCGGTAGGTCCAGCAGTCGTAGCTCCTGCCGTCGTCGCCGTGCACGGTGACGGCGCAGCGCTCGAAGTCGTCGTAGTCTTCCTCGAAGTGGTGTTCGGGGTGCTCGAAGACGATGCCAAGGCAGTTGTTGCCCCAGGCGTCGGCGCTGCTGTTGAAGTGGCACCAGCCGCGATCGCTGCGCTGGTCGGCGGCGTGGAACTGCAGCCGGTGGTTGGCGGCGTGGCCCTTGGTGACGAAGGTGGCCTGCGGGAAGTAGCGTGCCAGCTCGGGCGGATTGAGCCAGGTGCAATAGGCGAAGTAGTACATGCGGGCTCCGGCGGAAGATCTTCGTATACGAAGCAATATATGCTAACGTGTACGCTGAGTCAACTGTTGCAGGGATCGCCGATGTCCCCGATCTTTCGCCGGCTTCACCATGTCTGCATCGTGGTGCGCGACCTCGAGCGCGCCGTGGCCTACTACGAGGGGCTGGGCGTGGGCCCTTGGTACGATTACCCGAAGGGCGGCAGCTATCTGGAGTTCGAGGTGCCCGATCCCGCCGCATCGAAGGCGATGCGCTACAAGTGCGCCGATCTCGACAACGTGCAGATCCAGCTGTGCGAGCCGCCCGCGCTCGACTGCCCGCAGCGCCGCTTCCTCGACGCACAGGGCGAAGGGGTCTACCACCTCGGCTTCGAGGTCGCCGATCGCGACGCGGCCGAACGCGATGCCCGCGCGCTCGGGCTGGGTGTCATCGCACGCGGCCGCCGCGCCGACGGCTCGGGTTTCGCCTACTTCGATACGCGCGCCGGCGCCGGCGTGACGCTCGAGATCCGCAAGACGCCCGCGGGCTGAGCGCCGTGCCGCCCGCGCCCTTCGAGCCTGCGTCGCCTCTTCAGCCGTCTGCATGCCCATGTCGCCCGCCGCCGAATCGACTCCGTCGCAGACGAGAGACCGCGCGTTCACCGCGCCGCTCGCCAGCTCGCCCCTGCGCGAAGCGATCCGCGCGCTGACGCGCCGCCCCGAGCCCGAGCTGCTGCCCGGCCTGCTGGAGGCCGCGCAGCGCACGCCGGCCCAGCTCGAGGCGACACGGGCGCTGGCGCTGCGGCTGGCGCGCACGCTGCGCGAACGCAGGAGTGCCTTGGGCCGCAGCGGCCTGGTGCAGGCGCTGTTGCAGGAGTTCGCGCTCAGCTCGCAGGAGGGCGTGGCGCTGATGTGCCTGGCCGAGGCGCTGCTGCGCATTCCCGATGCGGCGACGCGCGACGCGCTGATCCGCGACAAGATCGCACGCGGCGACTGGGGCGCGCACCTGGGCGCGAGCCCGTCGCTGTTCGTCAACGCCGCCGCCTGGGGGCTGCTGCTCACCGGGCGTCTCGTCGCCACGCACAGCGACGAAGGGCTGGGCGCGGCGCTGCTGCGCGTCGCGGGCCGCGGCGGCGAGCCGCTGATCCGCAAGGGCGTGGACCTGACGATGCGGCTGATGGGCGAGCAGTTCGTCATCGGCCAGAGCATCGACGAGGCGCTGGCCACAGCGCGCCGGCGCGAGGCGCAGGGCTTCACGCATTCGTACGACATGCTGGGCGAGGCCGCGCTCACCGAGGCCGACGCCCAAGGCTATCTGGCGGCCTACGAGCAGGCGATCGACGCCATCGGCGCGGCTGCCGCCGGCCGCGGCATCCTCGCCGGGCCCGGCATCTCGATCAAGCTCTCGGCGCTGCACCCGCGCTATGCGCGCGCGCAGCTCGAGCGCGTGCACGCCGAGCTGTACCCGCGGCTGCGGGCGCTGGCGCTGCGTGCGCGCGCCTACGACATCGGGCTCAACATCGACGCCGAGGAGTCCGAGCGCCTGGACCTCTCGCTCGATCTGCTCGAGCGCCTGTGCCACGAGCGCGGCCTGGCCGGCTGGCACGGCATCGGCTTCGTGATCCAGGCCTACCAGAAGCGCTGCCCGGCGCTCGTCGACTGGCTGGTCGATCTGGGCCGGCGCAGCGGCCACCGGCTGATGGTGCGGCTGGTCAAGGGCGCCTACTGGGACAGCGAGATCAAGCGCGCGCAGATCGAGGGCCAGGCCGGCTATCCGGTCTACACGCGCAAGGCCCACACCGACGTTGCCTATCTCGCCTGCGCGGCCGCGCTGCTGGCCGCGCCCGATGCGGTGTTCCCGCAGTTCGCCACGCACAACGCGCACACGCTGGCGGCGGTGCATACGCTGGCCGGTGCCGACGCCGGAGCCGAGCGCTACGAATTCCAGTGCCTGCACGGCATGGGCGAGCCGCTGTACGAGCAGGTGGTGGCACCGCCGGCCGAAGGCGGCCTGGGCCGGCGCTGCCGCATCTACGCGCCGGTGGGTACGCACGAGACGCTGCTGGCCTACCTCGTGCGACGGCTGCTCGAGAACGGCGCCAACACCTCGTTCGTGCACCGCATCGCCGACACGGCGCTGCCGCTGGAGCTGCTGCTGGAAGATCCGGTGCGCACGGTCGAACGGCTGGCCGCGCGCGCCGGCGGCGTCGGCCTGGCGCACCCGGCGATCGCGTTGCCCGAAGCGCTGTACGGCAGCGCGCGGCGCAATTCGCGCGGGCTCGACTTCGCCGACGAGACGACGCTCGCCGCGCTCGGCGCCGCATTGGCCGCGCGCGCTGCGCACCAGGCCGAACCGCTGCTGGCCGAGCAGGCACGGCCCGAAGCCGCGCAGCCGGTCACGAACCCGGCGGATCGGCGCGACGCGGTCGGCCGGTTGCGCGACGCCTCGGCAGCCGACGTGCAAACGGCGCTGGCCGCTGCCGCCGCCGCGGCCGCCGCCTGGGCCGCGGTGCCCGCGGCCGAGCGCGCGGCCGTCCTCGAGCGCGCGGCCGAGCGGCTGGACGCCGAATGCCTGCCCTTGATGGCGCTCGTCGTGCGCGAAGCCGGCAAGACGGCGGCCAACGCACTGGCCGAGGTGCGCGAGGCGATCGACTTCCTGCGCTACGCGGCCGCCCAGTTGCGCGCCGGCTGGGACGACGCCACGCACCGCCCGCTCGGGCCCGTGGTCTGCATCAGCCCGTGGAACTTCCCGCTCGCCATCTTCACCGGGCAGGTGGCCGCGGCGCTGGCAGCGGGCAACCCGGTGCTGGCCAAACCGGCCGAGCAGACGCCGCTGGCGGCCGCGGCCGCCGTGCGCGCCCTGCACGCCGCCGGTGTGCCGCGCGCCGCGCTGCAACTGCTGCCCGGCCGCGGCGAGACGGTGGGCGCGGCGCTGGTGGCCGACGCGCGCGTGACGGGCGTCGTCTTCACCGGTTCCACCGAGGTGGCGCGGCTGCTGCAGCGCAGCCTGGCGCGCCGACTCGGTGCCGACGGCCGACCGCTGCCGCTCATCGCCGAGACCGGCGGGCAGAACGCGATGGTGGTCGATTCGTCGGCGCTGCCCGAGCAGGTGGTGGCCGACGCGCTCGCCTCGGCCTTCGATTCGGCCGGCCAGCGCTGCTCGGCGCTGCGCGTGCTGTGCGTGCAGCGCGACGTCGCCGGGCGCGTGTTCGAGATGCTCGAAGGCGCGCTGGCCGAGCTGCGCGTGGGCGACCCGCGCGCGCTCGCCACCGACTGCGGGCCGGTGATCGACGACGCAGCGCGCGCCGGCATCGAAGCGCACCTCGAGCGCATGCGCGCGCGCGGCCGGCGCATCGTGCGCGCCGCGCTGCCCGAGTCGGCCGCGCGCGGCTCGTTCGTCGCACCGGCGATGGTCGAGATCGAATCTCTGGCCGAACTGGGGCGCGAGGTCTTCGGGCCGGTGCTGCACCTGCTGCGCTTTGCGCGCGACGAGCTCGACGCGCTGGTGGCGCAGATCAACGCCACCGGCTACGCGCTGACGCTGGGCGTGCACACCCGCATCGACGAGACGGTGGCGCGCGTGCTGGGCGCGGCGCGCGCGGGCAACGTCTACGTCAACCGCAACATCGTCGGCGCCGTCGTCGGCGTGCAGCCCTTCGGCGGCGAGGGCCTGTCGGGCACCGGCCCGAAGGCGGGCGGTCCGCTGTACCTGCTGCGGCTGACGCGCAGCCATCCGCCCGCAGCGGCGCGCGCGGCGGTGCAGGCCGGCGGCGCTGCGGTCGAGGCGCCGCTCGCGGCTCCGCGTCTGGGCGAGTTGCCCGACGGCGGCCAGGGGCTCGCGCTGCTGCGCGACTGGGCACGCGCGGGCGGACGCGCCGCGCTGGCAGCGGCCTGCGAGCGCTTCGCCCAGAGCACGCCGATCTGCGGCCTGCGCGCGCTCGCCGGGCCCACGGGCGAGAGCAACCTCTATGCGCTCGAGCCGCGCGCCGCGCTGCTGTGCCTGGCCGCGCGCGACGACGACCGTCTGCTGCAACTGGCCGCCGTGCTGGCGCTCGGAGGCCGCGCGCTGTGGCCCGCGGCCGACGGCGCGCTGCTGACGCAGCTGCCGCCGGCCCTGCGCGCGCGCATCGACACGGCGGCCGACTGGACGCGCGACGAGGCGCGCTTCGACGCGGCGCTGCTGCACGGCGACGCGGCGCGCCGGCTGCAGGTGCTGGCGCTGCTGGCCGAACGCGCCGGCCCGCTGGTGGCGCTGCACGCGTACGACCCGGGCGACGACGCGATCGCGCTCGAGCCGCTCGCGGTCGAGCGCTCGGTCTCGATCAACACCGCCGCGGCCGGCGGCAATGCCAGCCTGATGACGATCGATTGACGGCGCGCCTGCCCGCGCGGCGGGGCGCGACGCGCCGGCGCGCCTGCCCGGCGTGGCGTCCGCGCCGCGCCCGCGCGGCCGCCGCGCGTCCCGCCTGCGCGGCGCGTCAGGCCTGCGCCGCGCCCAGCGGCCGCGACAGCATGTGCACGTAGTCGTGCAGCGCGGTGTGGATCGTCGAGACGCGGTACTCGATCGGGCGGTCGCCGAAGCCGAGCGCGGTGCGGCGCACCCGCATCACCGGCGTGCCGGGCGCGAGACCGAGCACGCGCGCGGCCTGGCGGTCGGCGGCCACGGCCTGCGCGCGCTCGGGCGCGCGCACCACGGTGATGCCGTACTCGGCCTGATAGAAGTGGTAGATCGTCGCCGGCCGTTCGCGCCAGCGCTTCTCGCTCAGCCCGCGAAACAGCGCGCCGGGGATCCACAGGCGGTCGAAGACGACGGCGCGCCCCTGCAGCGAAAGGCGGTTCTCCACCGCGTACACGGCCGTGCCGGGCGCGACGTGCAGCGCCTCGGCGGTCTCGTCGTCGGCCAGCTCGCGCGCGAAGGCGAGCAGTTCGACACGCGGCAGCTCGCGCCGCCCGTCGCGCCGCTCGACGTGGAAGAACTGGAACAGGAAGCGCGTGCTGTCGTGCGTGGCGACGAAGGTGCCGCGGCCGTGGCGGCGCACCAGCAGGTGTTCGGCGACGAGTTCGTCGACGGCGTGGCGCAGCGTGCCGATCGACACGCCCAGCATGCAGGCGAGCAGGTTCTCGGCCGGCAGCGCCTCGCCCGGCGCGACGCGCCCCGATTCGAGCGCGCCCAGCAGCGCGCGCTTGACGGCACGATACAGCGGCATGCCGCTGCCGCCGGGCGCGATGGCTTCGAGCTGCAGGCCGGGGCGGCGCATGCGCGGCATTGTGGGACGCCGGCCCCGGGTCCATCAAGTCATTCATATGACGTGTTTGACAGGCCGGCGGACCGGCCCAACCATCGCGCCCGTCGTTCGAAGAACCGAGGAGCCGCGGCGATGATCCATTTCGTATTGCACGACGCCCGCGACAGCGTGGCCGTCGTGGTGGTCGAAGGCGTGAAGGCGGGCATGGAGCTCGAGGGCTGGATCATGGACGAGGACCGCCGCACGAGCGTGCGCGCGCGCCAGGACATTCCGATCGGCCACAAGGTGGCGCTGGTCGACCTGCAGCCCGGCGACACCGTGCTCAAGTACGGCATCGACATGGGCCGGGTGGTGGCGCCGATCAGGGCCGGCGAACACGCCCACGTGCACAACATCAAGACCAAGCGCTGGTAAGCAGGGAGCGAGCGATCATGAGCGTCATCTCCAAGGACACCACCTTCCTCGGCTACCGCCGCGAGAACGGCCGCGTCGGCGTGCGCAACCACGTCATCGTGCTGCCGCTGGACGACCTGTCGAACGCCGCCGCCGAGGCGGTGGCGCACAACATCAAGGGCTGCCTGGCGATCCCGCATCCCTACGGGCGGCTGCAGTTCGGCGCCGACCTCGAGCTGCACTTCCGCACGCTCATCGGCACCGGCTGCAACCCCAACGTCGCCGCCGTGGTGGTGATCGGCATCGAGGACGGCTGGACCCAGAAGGTGGTCGACGGCATCGCCGCCACCGGCAAGCCGGTGGCCGGCTTCGGCATCGAGGGCCACGGCGACCACGACACCATCATGCGCGCCAGCAAGGCGGCGCGCGAATACGTGCAGTGGGCGAGCGAGAAGCAGCGCGAGGCCTGCCCGATCGCCGATCTGTGGGTCAGCACCAAGTGCGGCGAGAGCGACACCACCAGCGGCTGCGGCTCCAACCCGACGGTGGGCAACGCCTTCGACAAGCTGCACGCGCTGGGCAACTGCCTGTGCTTCGGCGAGACGACCGAGATCACCGGCGGCGAGCACATCGTCGCTGCGCGCTGCGCGAACGACGCCGTGCGCGAGCGCTTCATGTTCATGTTCGAGCGCTACCAGCAGGTGATCGAGCGCCACAAGACGAGCGACCTGTCCGACAGCCAGCCGACCAAGGGCAACATCGCCGGCGGCCTGACGACGATCGAGGAGAAGGCGCTCGGCAACATCCAGAAGATCGGCAAGAAGTGCACGGTCGACGGCGTCATCGACAAGGCCGAGGCGCCCACCCATCCGGGCCTGTGGTTCATGGACAGCTCGAGCGCCGCGGCCGAGATGGTGACGCTGTGCGCGGCCAGCGGCTTCGCCGTGCACTTCTTCCCCACCGGCCAGGGCAACGTGATCGGCAACCCGATCCTGCCGGTGATCAAGATCTGCGCCAACCCGCGCACGGTGCGCCTGATGAGCGAGCACATCGACGTCGACAGCTCGGGACTGCTGCAGCGCGAGCTCACGCTCGACCAGGCCGGCGACCGCCTGCTCGAATGCATGCTGCGCACCGCCAACGGCCGGCTGACGGCGGCCGAGGCGCTGGGGCACCGCGAGTTCGTGCTGACGCGGCTGTACGAGTCGGCGTGAACGCCGCCGCCGTCGCCGGGCCCTGACCATGGCGCGCATCGTCGTCTGCGAGTTCATGGACGAGCGCGCGGTCGGCGCGCTGCGCGCCCGCCACGAGGTGCTGTACGACGCGGCGCTGGTCGACGACGGCGCCCGCCTCGCGGCCGAGGCGGCACGCTGCGACGCGCTCGTCGTGCGCAACCGCACGCAGGTGCGCGGCGCGCTGCTGGGCGCGCTCGCGCCGCGCTGCACCGTGCTGGGCCGGCTCGGCGTCGGGCTCGACAACATCGACCTCGAGGGCTGCCGCGCGCAAGGCGTGCGGGTGATCCCGGCCAGCGGCGCCAACGCGCTCTCGGTGGCCGAGTACGTGGTCACGATGGCGCTCGTGCTGCTGCGCGGCGTGTACGCGTCGAGCGCCGTGCTGGCCGGCGGCGGCTGGCCGCGCGCCGCGTTGTCCAACGGGCGCGAAGCGGCGGGCAAGACGCTCGGCCTGGTGGGCCTGGGCTCGATCGGCCGGGCCACGGCAGGGCTGGCGCGCGCGCTGGGCATGCAGGCGATCGCGTACGACGCGCTGCTGGCCGTCGACGACCCGGCCTGCGCGGCCGCCGGCGTGCGCCGCTGCGGTCTCGACGAGCTGCTGGCCGAGGCCGATGTCGTGAGCCTGCACCTGCCGCTGCTGGATTCGACGCGCGGGCTCTTCGACGCCGCGCGCCTGGCGCGCATGAAGCGTGGCGCGGTGCTCGTCAACACCGCGCGCGGCGGCATCGTCGACGAGCATGCGCTCGCCGCGGCGCTCGCGAGCGGCGCGCTCGGCGGCGCGGCGCTCGACGTCTTCGAGCACGAGCCGCTGCCCGCGGCGGCGCACTTCGACGGCTGTCCGAACCTCATCCTCACGCCGCACGTGGCCGGCGTCACGCGCGAAGCCAACGAGCGCGTGTCGTTCCTGATTGCCGAGCGTGTGCTGGAGGTGCTGCAGGCGCGGGAAGGCGGACCCTGATGGCAGCCGTCGCCGTCGCCGAACTCGAGCGCCTCGTCGACGCCGCGCTGCAGCGCGCCGGCGCCGGCGCCGCGATGGCCGCGGCCGCGGCGCGCGCACTCGTGCTGGCCGAGGCGCAGGGCATCGGCTCGCATGGTCTGGCGCGCGTGGCGCAGTACTGCACGCACCTGCGCAACGGCCGTGTCGACGGCGCTGCCGTGCCGCGCGTGCAGCAGGCCCGCGGCGGCACGGTGCTGGTCGACGCTGGCGCGGGCCTGGCCTTTGCCGCCTGCGAGCTGGCGGTGGCCGAGGGCCTGCAGCGCGCGCGCACACACGGGGTGGCCTTCGCCGGCGTGCGCCGCAGCCACCATTGCGGCGTGCTGGTCGATCACCTGCGCCCGGCCGCGGCCGCCGGGCTGGTGGCGCTGGGTTTCGCCAATTCGCCGGCGGCGATGCCGGCGGCGGGCGGCCGGCACGCGATCTTCGGCACCAACCCGGTGGCCGCGGTCTTTCCGCGCGCCGCGGCCGATGCGCTGCTGATCGACCTGAGCCTGTCGGAGGTGGCGCGCGGCAAGGTCATGCTGGCGGCCAAGGAAGGCCGGCCGATCCCGCCCGGCTGGGCGCTGGACCGCGACGGCCAGCCCACCACCGATGCCGAGGCCGCGCTCGCCGGCGCCATGCTCCCGATCGGCGCGGCCAGCTCGCCCAAGGGCGCGATGCTCGCGCTGGTGGTCGAGTTGCTCGTCACGGCGCTGATCGGCGCCAATTTCGGTTTCGAGGCCTCGAGCTTCTTCGTCGACGAAGGCAACCGCCCGGGCATCGGCCAGGCCTTCCTGTTCGTCGACCCCGAGGCGCTCGCCGGCCGCGCGAGCTACCTCGAGCGCCTGGAGCTGCTCGTGCGCGAGATGCAGCACGACGTCGGCGTGCGCCTGCCCGGTGCGCGCCGCGAGGCGCTGCGCCGCCGCGCCGCGGCCGAGGGCGTGGAGGTATCCGATGCGATGTGCGCCTCGTTGCGTGCGCTGGCCGGCGCCTGAGCGAGGACGTGAATCGCCGGCGTGATTCACGTCTGCGCGGGCGCGCAATCTTGCTCTCACCACCAACGAGGAGACGACGATGAGAAGACGAACCCTGCTCGCCGCCGGCCTGCTGCCGGCCCTGACCTGGGCGCAGGCCCCGGGCGGCGGCACGACGATGCGCTACGTCGTGCCGTTCCCGCCCGGCGGTCTGACCGACGTGATGGCGCGCCTGGTCGGCGAGGAGCTGGGCAAGCGCCTGAAGGTCAACGTCGTGATCGAGAACAAGCCGGGCAGCGGCGGCATCATCGGCGCCGACGCGGTGGCCAAGGCCACGCCCGACGGCAACACCATTCTCGCGATCACGATGAGCCATGCCGTCAACGCGACGCTGT
The DNA here is from genome assembly GCA_046348125.1 of Rubrivivax sp. Lineage (GTDB taxonomy): Bacteria > Pseudomonadota > Gammaproteobacteria > Burkholderiales > Burkholderiaceae_C > Rubrivivax. The sequence goes on along the minus strand of JAXMEV010000011.1, from coordinate 74,468 downwards.
TCAAGGGCCGCTCACCCTACGATCTGCTGCGCGACCTGAAGCCGGTGGCGCTGCTGGCCGGCAGCCCGATGCTGGTGGTGGTGCCGGCGGCCAGCCCGATCAAGGATCTGAAGGCACTGATCGCCGCGGCCAGGGCGCGCCCGCTCAACGCCGGTTCGAGCGGCAACGGCACGCCGCCGCACCTCACGCTGGCGCTGTTCAACCAGGTGACGGGCAGCGCCATCCAGCATGTGCCGTACAAGGGCGGCGCGCCCTCGATGACCGATCTCATCGGCGGCCAGCTCGACGTGATCTTCTCCAACTTTCCCGAGAGCATCGCGCATGTCAAGGCCGGCAAGCTGCGCGCGCTGGCCATCACCAGCTCGGCGCGCCACCCGGCCGTGCCCGACGTGCCGACCACGGCCGAGGCCGGCCTGCCCGAGCTGAACGTCGAGAACTGGACGGCCGTGATGGCGCCGGCGCGCACGCCCGACGCCGCGGTGGCGCTGCTGGGGCGCGAGGCGGTGGCGATCATGCAGACGCCGGCGATGGCCGAGCGCGCCGGCGCGCAGGGCTTCCGGGTCGACGCGCGCGGTCCCGAGGCGTTCACGCCGTTCCTGAACGCCGAAGTCGAACGCTGGGCCAAGGTGATCGCGGCAGCGCGGATTACGGCGGAGTAGCGCCGCACGGCGCCGGGCCGCCTTCAACTCCGGACGGCAGCGCCGAGCCCAGGCCCGGCCGAGCGCCGCCGCGGCAGCCCCGGCCCGTGCGTCGACCGCGCGCCGCGCGCCGGCTCGGCCCGATCGTCGAAGGCGGCGTGCCGCAGGCGCTCCGCGCCGCCTTGCGCGGCAGCGCGATGGGCGCCGCGGGCGCGGCGAGGACGCGGGATGGACTCGGCCCCTGTGCGATGGCGAGAATCGCGCCTGCCCCAAGAAGATCCGCAAACCCGATGTCCTGCGCTGCCGGCGCCGCGCGCGCACTGTTGACCATCGCCCTCGGGCTGACCGCGGTGGGCGCTGCCCGGGCCGAGGGGGCCGCCGGCTCGAGCACCGCGTCGGACGTGGCCGGCGCGGCCGGCGAGGCCTTTGCGCTGCCGCCGGTCGCCGCACACCTGCCGGCGCCGGTGGTGCTGCGCGAAGTGCGTTTTCGCGGCGCGACCGTGATCGAAGACGCCGAGCTGCAGCAGCTCGCCGCGCCCTGGCTCGGCCGGCCGCTGCGCGCTCTGGATCTGGAGGACCTGCGCCAGACGATCACGCGCGCCTATGTCGCGCGCGGCCGCATCAACTCGGGTGCCGTGCTCGACGACGACGCGCTGCAGGGCGCGACGCTGACCCTGCGCATCGTCGAAGGCCGCATCGCGCGCGTGCGCCAGTCGGGGCTGCAAGGCCTCAGTGCGCGCTACCTCGCTTCGCGCCTCGTGCACGGCGACGAGGTGCTCGACCTGCCGCGGCTGCAGGAGCGTTTCGAGCTGCAGCTCGCCGATCCGCTGTTCACGCGCATCCAGGCGCGGCTGTTGCCCGACGACGCACCAGGGCACGCGCTGCTGGAGCTCGACGTCACGCGCGCGCGGCCCTGGCAGGTTTCGCTCTTTGCCAACAACTACCTCGCACCCGCGGTCGGTGCGGCGCAGGCCGGCGTCGAGGCCAGCGCGCAGAACCTGCTGGGCTGGGGCGACCTGCTGGCCGGCACGCTTACCCGCAGCGAAGGCAGCACGAACGCCGACGCGAGCTGGCAGCTGCCGCTGGGCGGCACGCGCACCGTGCTGGCGCTGCGGCTGGCGCGCGGCAGCTCCTCGGTGATCGAGGAGCCGGTGGCGGCGCTGGACATCGGCAGCCGCATCGACACGCGCGAAGCCACGCTCTCGCACCCGTTGCTGGACGAGCCGCGCCGGCGCTGGCTGCTCGGCCTCACGCATGCGCGGCGCAGCAACCGCACGACGCTGGCCGGCGAACCCTTCTCCTTCGTCGCCGGCGAAGACAGCGGCACGACGCGCGTCGAGTCCTGGCGGCTGTTCCAGGAACTCACGCTGCGCCAGGGGCGCCATGTCTACGCGCTGCGCGCCGGGCTCGTGCAGGGGCGCAACAACCTGCACGACGACCCCGGGCTGCCGGGGATCGCGCCGCGCCGCTACCGGCTGTGGCAACTGCAGGGGCAGGCGGTGCTCGTGCACGGCGAAGGCGGGCGCCGCATCGTGCTGCGCACACAGGTGCAGCACGCCGACCAGCATCTGGTGCCGCTCGAGCAGATGGCGCTCGGCGGGCGCTACACCGTGCGCGGCTACCGCGAGAACCAGGCGGTGCGCGACAACGGTCTGGCGCTCGGCGCCGAGTGGCACTGGCCGATCTGGCGCGACGAGGCGCGGCGCGCCAGCCTGGCGCTCGTCCCCTTCGTCGAGGGCGGACAGGCGTGGAACCGCGACGAGCCCCGTGCGCGCCTGGCGTCGCTGGGCCTGGGCCTGGTCTGGAGCTTCGCCGAGCTCGAAGGCGAGCTGAACTTCGCCCGGCGCCTCGAGAGCCGGCCCGTCGCCAACCATGGAAACCTGCAGGACCATGGCATCCATCTCATGCTGCGCTGGCGGCCTGCGTTCTGACGGACGCGTGCGGCGTCTTGCCGGCGCCGCCGTCGCCGCAGCGCTGGCGCTGCTGCTGGCCGGCGGCGTGCAGGCCGCCGAAGACGCCTGTGCCGCCGACCAGGGGCCGCTGCGCCTGCGCGTGCAGGCGATGCAGGCCGCGCATGCACGCACCACCGACGCGCTCGAGCGCGCACGCAGCGCGGGCAAGCTGGGTGCCGCCTGGCTCGCGCTCGGCCGCGGCGACGAGGCCGAACCGCTGCTGCGTGAAGCGGCCGCCGCGCCGCTGCCCGCGCCCGAGCGCGCCACGGCCGAAATGGACCTGGGCAACCTGCTCTACACGCGCGGCCGGGGCGCCGATGCGGCGGCGCACTGGGCCGCGGCGGCGGCGCTCGTGCCGGGCGACGCCGAACTCGCGCTGCGCGCCCTGCTCAACGAGCTGCGCGTGCGCCCGCCCGACGGGCGGCTGGCGGCGTTGCAGCAGGCGCTCACGCGCGTGGCGACCCTGCCCGAGCCCGCGGCTCAGGCGCGCCTGGCGCTCAACCTGGCCGCACAGGCCGCAGCGCTGGCGCGCGACGGCGCCGGCGGTGCAGCCGGAGCCGACGGCGCCGCCGCGGCGCTCGCCTGGCGCGCGCTCGAGCGCGGGCGCACGCAGGCGCTGGCCGGCGGCGACGAGCGCCTCGTGGCCGAGGCCCTCGAGGGCCTGGCCGCGCTCTACGAGGCGCAGCAGCGCGGCGCCGAGGCGCTCGCGCTGGCCGAGCAGGGCATCGCACACGCGCGCCGCGTCGATGCGCGCGAGCAGCTGATGACGCTCGAAGGGCGTGCCGCGCGCTTGAGCGCGGCCGCAGGCGACCACGAGCGCGCGCTCGCGGCCTACCGGCGCGCGGTCGAGCACGCGCAGGCGGTGCGCAGCGACATCCCGGTGCGCTATCAGGACGGGCGCTCGTCGTTCCGCGAGACGCTGGCGCCGCTGTACCTCGGTCTCACCGACGAGCTGCTGCGCCGCACCGACGGCGCGCCTGCGGCCGAGCGCCAGGCGCTGCTGAGACAGGCGCGCGAGACGGTCGAGCTGATCAAGCAGACCGAGCTGGCCGACTTCCTGCGCGAGCGCTGCAGCGTCGAGGCCGCCGCGCGCACCGTCGCGGCGCCGCCGAGCGCCGGCACCGCGATCTACTACCCGATCGTGCTGCCCGATCGCCTCGAGCTGCTGCTCGAGACCCAGGCCGGACTCGAGCGGCGCAGCGTGCCCGTCGCCGAGGAAGCGCTGCGCGACGAAGTGCTGGCCTTCGTGGCCGCGCTGCGCGACGGACAGCCGCTGCTGGGGCAGGCGCAGGGGCTCTACCGACGGCTCATCGCACCGCTGGACGATCTGCTGGCGCAGGCGCAGGTCGAGACTCTGGTCGTCGTCCCCGACGGCGTGCTGCGCCTGCTGCCCTTGGCTGCCCTGTACGACGGGCGCGGCTGGCTGCTGCAGCGCATGGCCGTGGCCACCGTGCCGGCGCTCAGCCTGACGGCGGCGCCGCGCAGCGAGCGCCGGCCTCTGCGCGCGCTGCTGGCCGGCCTGAGCAATCCGGGCCCGGTGGTCGACCGGCTGCCGCTGGACCTGGTCGAGGCCGTGCTCGAACCCGAGGGCACGGTGCGCGGGCCGCGCCCGGCGGCCGCGCGCGGCGCGCCGATGAACGCCCAGCAGCGCAGCGCGCTGCGCGAGGCGCTGGCGCTGCCCGGCGTGAAGGCCGAGATCGACGCGCTCGCCGCGCTGCTGCCGGGGACGGTGCTGCTCGACGACCGGTTCACGCTGCACGCGCTGCAAGAGCAGTTGCGCGGCCAGACCTACGCCGTGGTGCACATCGCCTCGCACGGCCTGTTCGGGCACGATATCGACTCGACTTTCATCATGACCTACGACGAGCTGCTTACGCTCGACGGCCTGCAGGCGCTGCTGCGCAACGCCGCGCCGCGCGGCGAGGCGATCGAGCTGCTCACGCTCTCGGCCTGCGAGACCGCCGAGGGCGACGACCGCGCGCCGCTGGGCATGAGCGGCAGCGCGCTCAAGGCGCGCGCGCGCAGTGCGCTGGGCACGCTCTGGCCGGTGGCCGACGAATCGGCGCGTCTGGTGATGGACGGCTTCTACCGACGCCTGGCGCGCGGCGAGCTCGCACGCGTGCAGGCGCTGCGCCAGGCGCAGCTGGCGCTGCTGCTGCAGCCCGAGCACGCTCACCCCCTCCACTGGGCCCCGTTCATCCTGATCGGAGACTGGCAATGAGGCATCTGCCGCCCGCGCCGGCCGCCGGCACCACGGCGATCGCGGCTGCCGCGCTCGCGTTGCTGGCGGCGCTCGCGGCGACGCCGCAGCATGCGCGCGCCGCCGCCGTCACCGACGGCAGCGCCGGCGCGGTGCAGACGCTCGCGGGCCGCTTCACCGTGCCGCAGGCGCTGGGCACGGTGCGCGGTGCCAATCTGCTGCACAGCTTCGCGCGTTTCGGCATCGACAAGGGCGAGGCCGCGACCTTCACGACGCAGGACCCGGGGCTGCGCCACGTCATCGCGCGTGTCACCGGCGGACAGGCCAGCGTGCTCGAAGGCCCGCTGCAGCTGCAGGCCGCGGGCGGCGCGAGCCCCGACTTCTGGCTCCTCAATCCGAGCGGCGTGGTCGTCGGCGCAGGCGCGCGCTTCGACGTGCCGGCCGGGCTGCACCTGGGCGCCGCGAACACGATCCGCTTTGCCGACGGCAGCCGGCTCGACGCGAGCGCGAGCGACGCCAGCAGCCTGAGCGTGGCCGCTCCCGAGTCGTTCGGTTTCCTCGCGGCACCCGCCGCACCGGCCGGGCCGCTGGTGGTGCGCGACGCGGCGCTGCTGCCGGCCTTCGGGGCGCCGCTCACCGTGGCCGGCGGCGCACTGCGCATCGAGCGCGCGCAGCTCGCCACGCTTGCCGCACCGCTGCATCTGCAGGCCCAGGGCGCGCTGGTGCTCGGCGCGGGCGCGGAGCTGGCGGCCAGCGGTGTCGGCCCCGGTGCGCTGCTGCACCTCGAGGCGGGGCAGGCGAGCGCGATGCAAGGCGCGACGGCGTTGGCCTGGAATTACGGCAGCCGCCCCGGCTCGGGCCTGCAGGTCGACGTGAGCGGCGCCCTGGTGCTGAGCGAGGGTGCGAACCTGGCCAGCTACACGATGGCCGACGGCATGGCCGGCCCGCTGCGCGTGAACGCCGGCTCGCTCACGCTGTCGGGCCGCGGCACGAACGGCCCGACGGGGCTGCTCACGATGGGGCAGGCCGGTGCGCCGGGGGAGCTCGCCGTGCGCGTGGCCGACGCGCTCCAGATCCTCGACGGCGCCAGCATCGGCTCGGCCAACCGCAGCGGCGCCACGCCCGGACCGCTGTCGGTGCAGGCGCGGCGCGTGTCCATCGACGGGCAGGGTACGCCGACCACGATCAGCAGTCTGTCCGTCGGCGGCGGCCCGGCAGCCAGCGTCGAGGTGCAAGCCGGCGAGCAGATCACGCTGCGCGACGGCGGCCAGATCGCCGGCGCCACGCTGGGCGGCGTCGACGCGGGCAGCGTGACCGTGCGCAGCCCGCGCATCGAGATGCAAGGCGGCAGCCATGACGCCGTCACCGGCATCTATGCCAACGCGCTCGGCGCCGGCCGCGGCGGCGCGATCGTGATCGAGGCCGAAGCGCTCACGCTGCTGGACGGCGCGCGCATCTCGACCTCGACCAACCACGAGCAGGGCTCGGCCGGCCGCATCGGCGTCGATGCCGGGCAACTGCGCATCGAAGGCCATGGCGCGGCCACCGGCATCGACTCCTATGCCTACGGCGCGGCCGGCGACGCCGGCAGCGTCGAGCTGCAGGTGCGCGGCGCGCTGACGCTGCAAAGCGGCGGCGCGATCGCGGCGGGCACCTTCGGCAGCGGCAGCACGGGCTCGGTGAAGGTGCGCGCCGCAACGATCGTCATCGACGGGCGCGGCGGCGGCCAGAGCCTGAGCTACATCGCCGGCGATGCGCTCTACAGCGGTGCCGGTGCCGGCGTCGACGTGCAGGCCACGCGCATCGACATCCGGGAAGGCGGCTTCATCGCGACGTCCACCGCCTCGGCGCGCGACGGCCAGCCGCTGCGCGTGGCTGCGGACACGCTGCGCATCGACGGCGGCGCCAATCCGCGCGTCTCGACAGGCATCTTTGCCGACACCCAAGGCAGCGGCCATGCCGGCGCCATGCGCTTCGAAGTCGGCGACTTGCAGGTGGTCGACGAAGGCATGGTCTCGACGAGCACGCTGGGCGCCGGCCGCGGCGGCACGCTCGACGTGCACGCCGCGCGCGTCGTGCTCTCGGGCGCGGGCGGGCTGCTCTCGGTGGCGGCCGATCGCGGCGATGCCGGGCGCATCGTCGTGCAGGCCAGCGAGAGCGTCGAGCTGCGCGAGGGTGGCCGCATCGTCACCAACAGCGGCGGCAGCGGCGCCTCCGGCGACATCGAGATCCGCAGTGCGCGCCTGGCCGTCGACGGCAGTGACGCCAGCGGCCAGCGCAGCCGCATCGCCAGCCGCGCGCTGCCTGATTCCGCCGGCCGCGCCGGGCGCATCACGATCGTCGTCGACGGCGAGATCGTGCTCGGTCACGACGCACTGCTGAGCATCGCCAACGACGCGCACAGCCCGGTCGCGGCGCAGGGCGATTCGCGCATCCGCGTGCAGGGTGGGCGCATCGTGCTCGAAGGCGCGCAGATCACCGCCGCGGCCAGCGCCGCCGCCGACGCCGGGGCGATCGAACTCGCGAGCGCCGGCGCCATCCGGCTCGACGACTCGGGCCTGCAGACCTCGGCGGCGAGCGGCCGCGGCGGCCCGATCCGCATCGAGGCCGGCGGCGCGCTGGTGCTGCGCGACAGCCTGGTGACGACCTCGGTGCTCGCGCGCGACGGCGGCGACGGCGGCGACATCCGCATCACCACGGCGGCGCTGGCACTGGCTTCGGGCTTCGTCCAGGCCAACACCGCGGCCGCGCGCGCCAGCGGCGGCACGGTGACGATCGACACCGCGGTGCTGGTGCCCGACGGCAACCACGTCTACATCGGCGGCGATCGCATCGTCGACTTCCGTCCCGACGCGCCCGGCCACAATGTCATCCAGGCGGCCGCGCCCGACGGGGTTGCCGGTCGGCTCGACGTGACGCGGCCCGAGCTCAGGCTCTCGGGCAGCCTGGCGGCGCTGCTGGCGCAGCCGATCGACTTCGGGCTGCTGCGCCCCGACATCTGCGAGGCCGGCAGCGACAGCAGCTTCACGGTGCTCGGGCGTGGCGCGCTGCCGGCTGCGGCCAGCGCGCCGCTGAGGAGCCGCTGAGGAGCGGCTGAGGAGCCGCTGAGGAGCGGCTGAGGAGCGGCTGAGGAGCGGCTGAGGAGCGGCCGCCAGCGCCGCGGGCGCGCATCGACGGCACCCGTTGCGCACGCTGCACAGCGGCCTTGCCCGGGAGCGTTTCACAGCCGGCTGGGCGGCGCTTCCTCGCTTGGCGCGCGGCGGCCGTCGCGCAGCCGGCGCATCAGGGTTTCGGTCGGCTGCCGGCTTTCGCTGCCGGGCTCTTCGCCGAGCCCGCTTGCGGCGCCGCTCGGCGCCCTTGCCGTGGCGCGGCGGGCGCCGGCGCGCAGCGAAGCCAGCAGCAGACCCTGCGCGAGCGCGAGCAACAGCAGCACGCCGAGCAGCGCGACGCGCGCGCGCCCGAGCGAGGCCTCGGCCTCGGCAAGCGCGGCGTCGGTCGCCGCCACTGCCTGCGTTGGCCACGCGGCGAGCGCTTCGGACAGCCGCGCGCTCGCGCTCGCGGCATGCGCGGCGTCGCCGCCGTCGAGCGCGGCCAGGTAGGCACGCAGTGCGGCGCTTGCGCTGTCGCGCGCCCGCGCCAGCGCGGCACCCGGCGTGCCGGGCCCGGCCGGCAGCGCGAACGTCCGGCGCGCCGCGGCCTGCAGCCGCCGGCGCTCGCCGGCAACACCGACAAGATCGCCAGACGGCGTGCCGGCACGCGCCGCCTCGAATTGCGTGAAGGCCAGCAGCAGCCGCGCGGCGTGCCGCGGCTCGGCCAGCCCCGGCGCGCCGGCGGTCGCGACCGCGGCGCCGCCGGCGTCGGCGAGGAAGTCCATGATCTGCAGCACCTGCTCGATCAGCAGGCGGTGCGCCGCTTCGCTGCCTGCGACCGCGATGCGCCGCGCCGCGATGCGCTCGACCAGCGCCGCCCAGTCTGCGCGCAGTGCGCTGTCTTCCTCGAGCGCCGGTGCCTGGCGCCCCTGCACCAGGGCTGCGGTGAGGCCGGCCATGCGCGCGTCGACCTCGTCCTGGCGCGCGCGCCGCTCGCCCTCCAGCACGCTGCGCTGTTCGCCCTCCAGCGCGCTGCGCTGTTCGCCCTCCAGCGCGCCGCGCCTGCCGAGCACGAGCGCCGCCGCGGCCCCGTGCGCGAGCAGCGCGCGCTGCACGTCGAGCGCGCGCGCCATCGCGTCGAGGCCCGCGCGTGCGCCCAGCAGCAGCTGCAGATCCTGGCTCTGGCGGCGCACGACGTCGACCAGCGGCGTGGCCACCATCAACATGCCCAGCACGCCGAGCAGCGCGAACTTGTGGCGCTGATGCAGCGTGGGCAGGCGCAGCCAGCGGCGCAAGCGCTCGACGATCGGGTGGGCGGATGCGGACATGGGCGCGTGGCGTGCGGCGGCGGCCGGGGCGCAGCGCCCCGGCAGACCTGAGCGTTGCTATCGGCCCGCGCGGCGCCGCCTTGAGTCGCGGCCGGGTCCGGCCGCCCTGTGCGCCGGCCGGCGTGCCCGGAATGCGTCCTGGGGATTCGCCCGGAGCGCCGAAGTTGCCACACTGCGCGCCCGTGCAACGCGTCACAATGCCCCACCCCGACCAGAGCAGCGCCGGCTGCGCCGCTTCCAGATGAGCGAACTCGACGATGCCCTCGGCAGGATCAGCGCCTGGCTGCAGCCCCTCGGCGACGAGGCCGCGCCCTGCGGCCCCGATCTCGAGTACGACAACGACTTCCTCGCGCTGACGCAGGCCGCGGCAGGCAAGCCCGAGTCGCAGTTCGGCCCCGCCGAGCCGCCCGACTGGCGCGGCACGCGCGAGCTGGCCGAGAACCTGCTCGAGCGCAGCCGCGACCTGCGGCTGGCCGTCTACTGGCTGCGCGCGCTCGTGCGGCTGCACGGCTGCGCGGCGCTCGTGCCCGGCCTGGAGCTGTTGAACGGCCTGCTCGAATCGATGTGGGAGCAGGTGCATCCGCTGCCCGACCCCGACGACGGCGACCCCTACGCGCGCGCGAACGCGCTCGCCGTGCTGCCCGCGGGCGACGGGCTGCTCGGCGATCTGCGTGAATCCTTCGTCGTCCATGACCGCGCCGTCGGCCTGGTCACCGGCCGCGCCGTCGAGCTGGCCGCCGATCTGGCCGAGCCGGCCGGCGAGGAAGCGGTGCTGCCGCGCGAATCGCTGCGGCAGATGGTGGCCGACGCGGTCGAGCGCGCACCGGCGCTCGGCGTCGCGCTGGGCGCCGCGGCCGAGCGGCTCGAGCGGCTCGTCGCGCTGACCGACGAGCGGCTCGGTTCGGCGGCGCCCGACTTCGCGCGCCTCGTCGCGCTCGTGCGTGCCGTCGCCGCGCTGGCGCCCGACGCGGCGGCCGCCGGGGAGGCGGGCGACGCCGCGGCCGAAGGCGGCGGCGCCGCGAACGCCGAGGGCGGCCGGCGCGGCCTCTCGGGCGCCGTGACGACGCGCGAGGACGCGCTGCGCGCCATCGACATGGTGTGCGCCTACCTCGAGCGCCACGAGCCCACGAATCCGGCGCCGCTGTTCCTGCGCCGTGCGCGCCACCTCGTCAACCACAACTTCCTGCAGTTGATGAAGGAACTGGCGCCCGATGCCCTGGCCGAGGTGGCGCGCATCGTCGGCGTCGATCCCGAATCCGTCGAGACGCCGCCGCGGCCCTGATCTCCCTCTTGACGAAATGCGCCGCCTGCCGCAAAACCGCACCTTCGCTTGACGCCACCCACGGAGAAACCGTCATGAGCAGCAGCCAGAAGTTCATCGCACGCAACCGCGCCCCGCGCGTGCAGATCGAGTACGACGTCGAGGTCTACGGCGCCGAGAAGAAGATCCAGCTGCCCTTCGTGATGGGCGTGCTGGCCGATCTGTCGGGCAAGCCGGCCGAGCCGCTGGCGCCGGTGGCCGACCGCAAGTTCCTCGAGATCGACGTCGACAACTTCGACGCGCGCATGAAGGCGATGAAGCCGCGCGTGGCCTTCCAGGTGCCCAACACGCTCACCGGCGAGGGCAACATGAGCGTCGACATCACGTTCGAGAGCATGGCCGACTTCACGCCCGACGCCGTGGCGCGCAAGGTCGATTCGCTCGCCAAGCTGCTCGAGGCGCGCCAGCAGCTGCAGAACCTCGTCACCTACATGGACGGCAAGGGCGGCGCCGAGGAACTGATCGGCAAGCTGATGAACGACCCGGCGCTGCTCGGCGCGCTGGCCGCGTCGGCCAAGCCGGCCGAAGCCTGAAGCCGCCGCCCGCCCGCCCCGAGCCCCGTTTCCCAGGAGATCCGCAATGGCCCAAGCCCAATCCGCATCGGCGCTGACCGGCGTCCAGATGGAAGGCAGCGACCTGGCCTCGCTGCTGCAGAAGGAATTCAAGCCCAAGAGCGCCGACGCCAGGAGCGCCGTCGAGGAGGCGGTGCAGACGCTGGCGCAGCAGGCGCTGGCGCAGACGCAGCTCATCGGCAGCGACGTCGTCGCCTCGATCGAGGCGATGATCGCCGCCATCGACCGCAAGCTGTCGGAGCAGATCAACCGCATCATGCACCACGAGGACTTCCAGAAGCTCGAGGGTGCCTGGCGCGGCCTGCAGTACCTCGTCAACAACACCGAGACCGACGAGATGCTCAAGATCCGCGTCTTCAACGTCTCCAAGCAGGAGCTGGGCAAGACGCTCAAGCGCTACAAGGGCACGAACTGGGACCAGAGCCCGATCTTCAAGAAGATCTACGCCGAGGAATACAGCCAGTTCGGCGGCGAGCCCTACGGCTGCCTGGTCGGCGACTACCACTTCGACCAGAGCGCGCCCGACGTCGAGCTGCTGGGCGAGATGGCCAAGGTCGCGGCGGCCGCGCACGCGCCCTTCGTCACCGGCGCCTCGCCCACGCTGATGCAGATGGACTCCTGGCAGGAGCTGGCCAACCCGCGCGACCTGACCAAGATCTTCACCACGCCCGAGTACGCCGCCTGGCGCTCGCTGCGCGACTCGGAGGACTCCAAGTACCTCGGCCTGGCAATGCCGCGCTTCCTCTCGCGCCTGCCCTACGGCGCCAAGACCAACCCGGTCGAGGCGTTCGACTTCGAGGAGGACACCGGCTCGGCCGACCACTCCAAGTACACCTGGGCCAACGCGGCCTACGCGATGGCGACCAACATCAACCGCTCGTTCAAGGAGTACGGCTGGTGCTCGCGCATCCGCGGCATCGAGTCGGGCGGCGCGGTGACCAACCTGCCCACGCACACCTTCCCCACCGACGACGGCGGCGTCGACATGAAGTGCCCGACCGAGATCGCGATCGAGGACCGGCGCGAGGCCGAGCTCGCGCGCAACGGCTTCATGCCGCTGGTGCACCGCAAGAACAGCGACTTCGCCGCCTTCATCGGCGCGCAGTCGCTGCACAAGCCCGCCGAGTACGACGACGCCGACGCCAGCGCCAACGCCAAGCTGGCGGCCAACCTGCCCTACCTGTTCGCGACCACGCGCTTCGCGCACTACCTCAAGTGCATCGTGCGCGACAAGATCGGCTCGTTCAAGGAGCGCGACGAGGTGCAGCGCTGGCTGTCGACCTGGATCATGCAGTACGTCGACGGCGATCCGGCGCATTCGTCCGAAACCACCAAGGCGCGCAAGCCGCTGGCCGACGCCGAAGTCGTGGTCGAGGAGGACCCCGCCAACCCCGGCTACTACAACTCCAAGTTCTTCCTGCGGCCGCATTACCAGCTCGAGGGCCTGACGGTATCCCTTAGGCTCGTTTCCAAGCTGCCCTCGGCCAAGGCAGCATAGAGCCGGGTCCAGAGAACCCATCCCCCCGCCGCAGCTGCGCGGCGCGGGCGCCCGCAGCGGGCGTTGATCGCAGTGTCTTTCAGCCCGCCCGGCGGGTCACCAGGAGAGCCATCATGGCAGTGGACATGTTCCTCAAGTTGGACGACATCAAGGGCGAGTCGCTCGACAAGGTGCACAAGGACCAGATCGACGTGTTGTCCTGGAGCTGGGGCATGAGCAACTCCGGCACCACGCACATGGGCGGCGGCGGCGGCTCGGGCAAGTGCAACGTGCAGGACCTGTCGTTCACCAAGCACGTCGACTCGGCTTCGCACGCGCTGCTGCTGGCCTGCTCCAACGGCCAGCACCACAAGCAGGCCAACCTGTACGTGCGCAAGGCCGGCGGCAAGAACGCGCCCATCGAGTACATCAAGATCGAGATGAAGGAAGTGATGGTCACTGCCGTGCACACCGGCGGCTCCGGCAGCGAGGACCGGCTGACCGAGAACGTGACGCTGAACTTCGCGCACGTGAAGTTCGAGTACACGCCGCAGAAGGCCGACGGCACCGCCGACAAGACCAAGGAGATGGTCTACGACATCGCCAAGAACACCAATGCCTGAGCGGCCGCGCCGCCTGAGGCCCGGGGCGGCGTGAGGCGCACCGCGCCGCGCCGTCCCGGCTTGCGTCATCGGCAGTCGTTTCTCCTTCGCAAGAGCGCGTCATGGCCCGCTTCGACATGTTCCTCAAGGCCAAGGGCCAGAAGACCGGCGAGATCGTCGGCGAGTCGACCGACAAGCGCTTCGCCAAGCAGATCGAGATCGTCGACTGGAGCTGGGGCATGTCGAGTCCGACCGACGTCGCCACCGGCAGACCCTCCGGCCGGCGGCGGCTCGAGCAGCTGAAGCTCGTCAAGCGCGTCGATCGCGCGTCGACCGCTCTGCTGGCGGTGCTGAGCCACAACGAAGTGCTCAAGGAGGCGGTGCTGTCGGTGCGCAAGGCCGGCGGCCAGGATCCGCTGCCCTACCTCGTGGTGACGCTGGGCAGCGCGCGCATCGTGTCCTACACCGTCGGCTCCGAGCGCGCGGCCGACGGCGCGCCCGTGCTGACCGAACATCTGGCGCTGGGCTTCGAGTCGATCCAGGTCGACTACACGCAGCAGAGCGCCACCGGTGCCGGGCTCGCGCAGTCGTCCTTCATGGACGACATCGGCCCGGGGATGGTCTAGTCGGCCGGCCCGGGTTCCTTGCAAGGAGGCGTCATGTCCACACCCGGCGCGGCCGAACTGGCCCTGAAGCAGGGCGACGCCCTGCAGGCGCTGAAGCTCCTTACCGAGCAGGTGCGCAGCCGCCCGCAGGAGGCCCGGCTGCGCGTCTTCCTGTTCCAGCTGCTGGCCGTGCTCGGCCAGTGGGAGCGCGCGCTGAACCAGCTCCAGGTCGCGCTCGAGCTCGACGCCGGCATGCTGCCGATGGTGCAGACCTATCGCGAGGCCATCGCCTGCGAGGCGCTGCGCCTGGAGGTCTTCGCCGGCAAGCGCGCGCCGATGCTCTTCGGTGAACCTCAGGCCTGGGTGGCGCTGCTGATCGAGGCTCTGTCGCGCGCGGGCGCGGGCGACGCGGCGGCGGCGCGCACGCTGCGCGCGCAGGCGCTCGAGCAGGCGCCGGCCTCGGCCGGGCAGATCACGCTCGGCGACGACGCGGCGCAACCCTTTGCCTGGATCGCCGACGCCGACGCGCGGCTCGGGCCCACGCTCGAGGCCGTGATCAACGGCCGCTACTTCTGGCTGCCGTGGAACCGGCTCGCGCGCATCACGTTCGAGCCGCCGCAGGATCTGCGCGACGCGGTCTGGATGCCCGCGCAACTGCAGTTCGCCAACGGCGGCGAGGCCGTCGGCCTGATCCCGACGCGCTACCCCGACACCGATCTGGCGCGCGGCGACGCGCTGGCGCTGGCGCGCCGCACCGAGTGGCGCGAGCCGGCGCCGGGCGTCTACACCGGTCTCGGCCAGCGGCTGCTCGCCACCGACCGGGCCGAGTTCGGGCTGATGGACCTGCGTGCCGTGCGGCTCGACGCGGCGGCTGTCTGAGCGACATGGTCACGCTGCGCGCCCAGGATCGCCTGCAACCCGCACTGCTCGACCGCCTCACCGACGACGACCCGGCCGCCGGCGCCGAGACGTCCGAGGCACGCGTGATCAACCGCAGCCGGCTGCGCGAATCGGTGCTGCGCGACCTCAGCTGGCTGTTCAACACCAGCGCGCCGGGCGAAGCGCTCGACGTCTCGGGCCAGGCGCAGATCCAGACCTCGGTGCTGGGCTATGGGCTGCCGCCGCTGGCCGGCGAGACGGCCTCGACGCTCGACCCGCTGCTGCTGCAGCAGCGCATCCGCGAGGCGATCCTCGCTTTCGAGCCGCGCATCCTCGCCGACACGCTGGCCGTCGAGATCGTCGTCTCGGACGACCAGCTCGATCGCCACAACCAGATCGGCTGCCGCATCAGCGGCCAGCTGTGGGCGCAGCCGGTGCCGCTCGAACTGCTGCTGCACACCGACATCGACCTCGAGACCGGTCACGTCGCGGTGCGCGAGCTCAAGCGCTAGAGGCGCCACGCGCGATGGATCCGCGCCTGCTGCGCTACTACAACGAGGAGCTGCGCCATCTGCGCGAGATGGGCGCCGAGTTCGCGCAGGCCTTCCCGAAGGTGGCCGCACGGCTGGGCATCGAGGGGCTCGAGGTCGCCGACCCCTACGTCGAGCGCCTGCTCGAGGGCTTCGCCTTCCTGGCCGGGCGCATCCAGCTCAAGCTCGACGCCGAGTTCCCGCACTTCACGCAGCGCCTGCTCGAGATCGTCTACCCGCAGTTCCTCGCGCCGACGCCGTCGATGCTGATCGCGCAGGTGCAGCCCGAGCTCGGCGACCCCGGCCTGGCCGCAGGCGTGCGGCTGCCGCGCGGCACGGCGATGCACGGCCTGCCCGGCAAGGCCGGCGCCACCGCCTGCGAGTTCCGCAGCGCCGCCGAGCTGACGCTGTGGCCGCTCGAGATCACGCAGGTCGAGTACTTCACGCACGCGTCCGACCTGCCGCCGGCGGCGCTGCGCGACTGGGCCCGGCCGCGCTCGGGCCTGCGGCTGCGGCTGCGCGCCACGGCCGGGCTCGATTTCTCGAAGATCGCGCTGGCCGACCTGCGGCTGCATTTCGCCGGCATCGACGAGCTGGCGCATCGCCTGCACGAACTGGTGTGCGGCCACACGCTGGGCCTGCTCGTGCTGCCGACGCGGCGTCCGGCAGCCTGGCACGAGGCGCTGGATGCCTCGGTGGTGGAGGCCGCAGGCTACGACGACGCCGAGGCCCTGTTGCCGCCCGCGCTCGCCGGCCTGCAGGGCTACCGGCTGCTGCAGGAGTACTTCGCGTTCGCGCCGCGCTTCCTGTTCGCCGATCTGTGCGGCCTGGGCGCGGCGCTGCGGCGCCACGCCGAGGCCGAGGTCGACGTCGTGCTGCTGTTCGGGCGCGTCGACAACGCGCTGCTGCAATCGGTCGACGCCGCCAGCGTGGCGCTGCACTGCGTGCCGGCGATCAACCTGCTCGAGCGGCGCTGCGACCGCATCCAGGTCGATCCGGGGGTGCACGAGTACCACGTGGTGCCCGATCGCACGCGGCCGATGGACTTCGAAGTGCACTCGATCCGGCAGGTGCTCGGCTACGGCGCGGGTGCCGACAAGGAGCTCGAGTTCCGGCCCTTCTACAACGCCTTCCACACCGAGGGCCAGGGGCACTCGGCCTACTTCTCGACGCTGCGCGAGCCGCGCCTGTTGTCGCAGGCGCAGCAGCGCAACGGGCCGCGCACGGCCTACATCGGCACCGAGGTCTACCTGTCGCTGGTCGACGCGCAGCAGGCGCCGTATCCGCCCGGTCTGCGCCAGATCGGCGTGCGCGCGCTGTGCAGCAACCGCGACCTGCCGCTGCTCATGCCCGTCGGGCAGGCCGGCGGCGATCTCACGCTCGCGCTCACGGCGCCGGTCCGGCGCGTGGCGGTGATCAAGGGGCCGTCGCGGCCGCGCTCGCCGCTGGCCGACGGCAGCATGGCGTGGAAGCTGGTCAACCAGCTGTCGATCAACCACCTTTCGCTCACCGACACCGACGCCGAGCAGGGCGCGGCCGCGCTGCGCGAGATCCTGCGCCTGTACCTGCCGCCGGGCGACGCCGCCGCGCAGCGCCAGGTCGACGGGCTGCGCTCGGTGCGCGCGCGCCAGGTCGTGCGCCGGCTGCCGATGGCCGGGCCCATCACCTTCGGCCGCGGCGTGCTGCTCGAAGTCGAGATCGACGAGCTCGCCTTCGAAGGCGCGAGCGCCTTCCTGCTCGGCAGCGTGCTCGAGCGCTTCGTCGCGCGGCACGTGTCGATCAACGGCTTCACGCAGTTGCGCATGCACTCGGCCGCGCGCGGCGACATCGTCGACGGCCGGCCGCGCAGCGGCGCGCGCCCGATGCTGTGAACGACGAGTCCGCCGCCGGCCGGCCGCCGCACCCGGTGCAGGACATCGCGGCGGCGCCGTGGCGCTACGACTTCTACCAGGCGCTGCGCCTGATCGAGGCCTGGGCGGCGGACAAGCCGCGCCTGGGCCGGGCGCGGCGGCCGGCCGACGAAGCGGTGCGCCTGGGGCAGGCGGCCGACCTCTCGTTCGCGCCGGCCAGCCTGGCTGCGGCGACGATGACCGACCGTCTCGGCCGGCCGCGCATCGCGGTGCGTTTCTTCGGGCTGTTCGGCCCCAACGGGCCGCTGCCGCTGCACCTGAGCGCCTACGCGCGCGACCGTGCGCTCAACCGCGGCGACGAGACGCTGGTGCGCTTCGCCGACCTGTTCCACCACCGGCTGCTGCTGCTGTTCTATCGCGCCTGGGCGCAGGCGCAGCCCACCGTTTCGCTCGACCGGCCGGCCGAAGATCGTTTCGCCGACTACGTCGGCTCGCTCCTCGGCGTCGGCGGGCCGCAATGGCGCGGGCGCGATGCGCTGCCCGACCACGCCCGGCTCGCCTTCGCCGGGCTGTTCGCGCGCCAGGTGCGCCACGCCGACGGCCTGGCGCGCGTGGCGAGCGGCTATCTGGGTATGCCGGTGCGTGTCGAGAGTTTCGTCGGCCGCTGGATGCCGCTGCCGGCCGAAGAGTGCACCCGCATCGGCCGCGCCGGCAGGAGCGGGCGCCAGCCCAGCGCCAGGCTGGGCGCCAGTGCGGTGCTGGGGCGCGCGGTGTTCGACCGCCAGCACCACTTCCGGCTGCACATCGGGCCGCTGACGCTCGCCGCGTTCGAGTCGCTGCTGCCCGTGGGCACCAGGCTGGCCGCGCTGAAGGCGCTGGTGTGCCAGTACGTCGGCCTCGAACTCGGCTGGGACCTGAGACTCGAGCTCCAGCCCGACCAGCGGCCGCCCTGCCGCCTCGGCCGCGGCGCCCGCCTGGGCTGGACGAGCTGGCTCGCGGCGGCGCGCCCGGGGCTCGCCGGCGTGCTGACCTTCGCTCCCCATCCCGCTTCGCCCTGAAAGGACCGCCATGGCCGAGATCAACCGCGTCAAGCTCTTCGGCAAGCTCAATGCGCCCACCTACAAGACGATCGAAGGCGCGACCGTCTTCTGCAAGCTGCGCGGCAACCCCTACGTCGAGCTCGAGCATTGGCTGGCGCAGCTGCTGCAGAGTCCCGACTCGGACTGGCACCGCATCATCAAGCACTACCAGCTCGACGCCTCGGCGCTGGCGCGCGACCTGACGAGCGCGCTCGACCGCCTGCCGCGCGGCGCCACCAGCATCAGCGACATCTCGGAGCACATCGCCGACGCCATCGAACGCGGCTGGGTCTACGGCTCCTTGCTCTACGGCGAGGGCGCGGTGCGCAGCGGCCATGTGCTGGTGGGCATGCTGAAGACGAAGAACCTGCGCAACGCGCTGGTCGCGATCAGCCGCCAGTTCGAGCGCCTGAAGGCCGACGAGCTTTCCGACGAACTGCCCAGGCTGATCGCCGGCTCGCCCGAGGAGGGCCTGGGCGCGAGCGACGGTTCCTCGGGTGCGGCCGGCGGCGCCGCCCCGGGCGAAGCCAGCGGCGCCATCGCCCCGGCCGCGCTGGGCAAGCAGGAGGCGCTGAAGAAGTTCACGCTCGACCTCACCGAGCAGGCCCGCAGCGGCAAGATGGACCCGATCGTCGGCCGCGACGACGAGATCCGACAGGTGATCGACATCCTGATGCGCCGGCGCCAGAACAACCCCATCCTGGTCGGCGAGGCGGGCGTCGGCAAGACGGCGGTGGTGGAGGGCTTCGCGCAGCGCATCGCGCGCGGCGACGTGCCGCCCGGCCTCAAGGACGTGCGCCTGCTCGCGCTCGACGTCGGCCTGCTGCAGGCCGGCGCCAGCATGAAGGGCGAATTCGAGCAGCGCCTGCGCTCGGTGATCGACGAGGTGCAGGCCAGCCCGAAGCCGATCATCCTCTTCATCGACGAGACGCACACGTTGGTGGGTGCCGGCGGTGCCGCCGGCACCGGCGACGCGGCCAACCTGCTCAAGCCCGCGCTGGCGCGCGGCACGCTGCGCACGGTGGGCGCCACCACCTTCGCCGAGTACAAGAAGCACATCGAGAAGGACCCGGCGCTCACGCGGCGCTTCCAGACCGTGCAGGTCGACGAGCCCGACGAGCCCAAGGCCATCTTGATGATGCGCGGCGTCGCGAGCACGATGGAAAAGCACCACCAGGTGCAGATCCTCGACGAGGCGCTCGAGGCGGCGGTCAGGCTCAGCCACCGCTACATCCCGGCGCGCCAGCTGCCCGACAAGTCGGTGAGCCTGCTCGACACCGCCTGCGCGCGCGTCGCCGTCAGCCTGCACGCGGTGCCGCCCGAGGTCGACGACAGCCGCAAGCGCATCGACGCGCTCACGACCGAGCTCGGGATCATCGGCCGCGAGAAGGCGATCGGCGTCGCGGTCGGCGAGCGCGAGGCGCTCGCCGACGAGGCGCTGGGCGCAGAGCGCACGCGCCTGGCCGACCTCGAGGCGCGCTGGGCCGACGAGCGCCGGCTGGTCGACGAGCTGCTGGCGCTGCGCGCGCAGCTGCGCGCCGGGCTCAGGCCGGTGGAAGGCACCGGCAGTGCGCTCGAGGCGGCGGCTGCGGCGGCGGCGCAGCCGGGGGCGCAGCCGGCGGTGCAAGCGTCGGTGCAACCGGCGGCACTGCAGGCGGCACCGTCGGCGGCAGCGTCGGCGGCGCAAGCGGCACCGGCCGCCGGCGACGGCGCCACGACGGCCTCGGCGGCCTCGGCGGCCTCGGCGGCCACACCGGCCGCGCCGGCGCCCGACCGCGCGGCCACGCTCGCGCGGCTGCAGCAGGTGCAGGCCGAACTGGCCGCACTGCAGGGCGAGCATCCGCTCATCCTGCCCACGGTCGATTACCAGGCGGTGGCCGCGGTGGTCGGCGACTGGACCGGCATTCCGGTCGGCCGCATGGCGCGCAACGAGATCGAGATGGTGCTCAACCTCGCCCAGCGCCTGGGCGAGCGCGTGATCGGCCAGGACCACGCGATGGAGATGATCGCCAAGCGCATCCAGACCTCGCGCGCCGGCCTCGACAACCCGGGCAAGCCGATCGGCGTGTTCATGCTCGCCGGCACTTCCGGCGTAGGCAAGACCGAAACGGCGCTCGCGCTGGCCGAGGCGCTGTACGGCGGCGAGCAGAACCTCATCACGATCAACATGAGCGAGTTCCAGGAGGCGCACACCGTCTCCACGCTCAAGGGCGCGCCCCCGGGCTACGTCGGCTACGGCGAAGGCGGCGTGCTCACCGAAGCGGTGCGCCGCAAGCCCTACAGCGTGGTGCTGCTCGACGAGGTCGAGAAGGCGCACCCCGACGTGCACGAGATCTTCTTCCAGGTCTTCGACAAGGGCTTCATGGAAGACGGCGAGGGCCGCTTCATCGACTTCAAGAACACCCTGATCCTGCTCACCACCAACGCCGGCACAGAGCTCATCGCCAGCCTGTGCAAGGATCCCGAGCTGATGCCCGATCCCGAGGGCATGGCCAAGGCGCTGCGCGAGCCGCTGCTCAAGGTCTTCCCGCCGGCGCTGCTCGGGCGGCTGGTGACCATTCCCTACTACCCGCTGTCCGACGAGATGCTGGGGCGCATCGTGCGGCTGCAGCTCGGGCGCATCAAGCGGCGCGTCGAGGCGCGCTACAAGATCCCGTTCGAGTACGGCCAGGACGTGGTCGACCTCGTCGTCTCACGCTGCACCGAGAGCGAGTCGGGCGGCCGCATGATCGACGCCATCCTCACCAACACGATGCTGCCCGACATCAGCCGCGAGTTCCTGAATCGCATGATGGAGGGCCGGCCGATCGAGGGCGTGTCGGTGTCGGTGGCCGACGGCGCGTTCGCCTACCGCTTCTGACGCGCCGGCGCCGAGCGGCCCATGGCGCGGCGCGATTCAGAGCCCGGCGAGCGCGCGCGGCGGCTGCGCGATCGACTGCAGCCGCAGCACCGTCAGCGCGTTGCGGTCTCGGTGCGCGAGCAGCGCCATGAGGCCGCCTTGCAGCAGCGCCAACGCCTCCTGCTCGCCGATCGGGCGCTCGGTGCAGGGCTGCAGTTCGCGTTCGCCGTCGCGCGTGAAGACGTAGGTGGGCAGGTCGTCGATCGTCTGCGCCGGGCCCGCTGCGCTGCCGTCGCCGGGCTCGCCGCGCGCGCGCGCCGCGAGCAGCGCGATGGCCAGCGCCGGGTTGCCCCAGAGCAGCTCGTCGCTGCGCGGCGCGCCGACGATCTCCTCGAAGGCGAACGCGGCGACCGGGTCGCTCGCCTTGCCGTAGGGCCGGCGCAGCAGCAGGCGCGGCGTGGCCAGGCCGATCCAGGGCGCGGCCTCGCTCGAGCGCAGTGTGTGCCAGCCGGCGAGCGTCGCGTCATCGGCGGCGGCGAGCGCGGCGTCGGCCTCGGCCAGCCAGGGTCCGCCGGCCCGGCTGGCGACGAGGCCGAGCGCGGCCAGCAGGCCGATGTCGGTGTCCGACGCGCCGAAGGCGTAGAGGCCGACGAGCAGCGTCCAGCCCGGCGCGCCCGGCACGCCGCGCCAGCGCTCGGCGAGCGCGCGCTGCAGGCCGGTCTCGGCCAGCCGCCCCTGGGCGGCGACGATGTCGGCCAGCAGTTCGTCGCGCGTGGCATCGAACAGATGCAGCTCGAGCGTCTCGTCGAGCTCGAGGCGCTCGAGCAGCCATTGCAGGCCGCGCCAGGCCGCTTCCAGGCGCTGCAGCTCGGGCGTGTGCAGGAGCGCGCGCATCTGCTCGGCGATCGCAGCGTCGACGGCGGCCAGATGCGCCGCCGTCTCTGCGCTGCGGTCGGCGACGACATGCCCTGCCGTGACCTGGTGCAGCAAGGCGTCGAGGCCGCTTCTCGGCGCTGCCGGCGCGGCCGGCGCGGCCGTTGCCGCGCCGGCCGCCGGCTGGCCGATCAACTGCCCGAGCAGCGCGCCGCCCGCGCCGGGCGGCTGGGCGCGCGCCTGGCGCAGCGCGTCGAAGGCGGGCAGGCGCGCGAACAACGCGTCGGGGTGGAAGTCGTCGAGCTGCTCGAAGTCCACCGCGCCGCAGGCGCTGAGCACGCGCGGGCGCAGCCGCTGCACGAGCGGCTCGAGCCGCTCGAGGTCGACCCGATGCGTCGGTCTGTCGGCCAGCGGCACGCGCTCGGCGAGCGAGGCGCCGCCGAAGTCGCCGACGAGCAGGATGCGCATCGGCTCGCCGGCGCGACGGCGGGGCGGCGGGCGCTGTGCGCCCAGGTCGATTTCGAGGCGTGCCGGCATCGGGAACTCCTGCACGTGAAGGAAGCCTGCGCCGGTTCGGGCGGCGGCGCGTCTTGCCGCACTGCGTACTTTGCTTCAGAGTCGGGGCTCCGGGCAACCCTGAGCGCCATGCCGGCCGATACCGACCTCGCCGCCGACGACACGACGCGCGCGCTCGAGCGCGCGATGAACGCACATGCCGCCGGCCGCTTCGACGAGGCCGAGCAGGCCTACGCCCAGCTCCTGCAGCGCGCGCCGCAGCCGCCCGACGCGCTGCACCTGCTGGGCGTGCTGCAGGCGCAGCGCGGCCGCCTGGAGCGCGCGGCCGAGCTGATCGCGGCGGCCATCGCCGCCCGGCCGGGCGAGGCGATGTTCCACAACAACTTCGGCAACGTCTGCCTCGAGCGCGGGCAGCTCGACGCGGCCGAGGCCAGCTACCTGCGCGCGATCGAACTCGACCCGGGGCGCTACGACGCGCTCAACAACCTCGGCATCCTGCTCGGCCGGCGCGGCAAGCTCGACGATGCCGAGAAGGTGCTGGCCAAGGTGGTCGAGCTGGCGCCCGGTTATGCCGACGCGCGCCAGAACCTCGCCAATCTGTACCTGCGCACGGGTCGCGTCGGCGACGCCGTGCAGCAGTGCATCGACGGGCTGATCGACTCCCCGCGCGACCCGATGCTGCGCCGCGTGCTCGGCATGGCGTACACGTCGCTGGGCCGGCGCGACGAAGCCATCGCGGTCTGGCGCGCCTGGCTCGATGTCGAGCCCGACAACCCATTGCCGCGCTTCCACCTGCACGCCTGCACCGGCGAGGGCGTGCCCGAGCGTGCGCCCGACGACTACGTCACGCGCGTGTTCGACCGCTTCGCGCGCTCGTTCGACGCCAAGCTGGCGCAACTCGGCTACCGCGCGCCGGCGCTGGTGGCCGAGGCGGTGGCGCGGCACGCCGGGCCGCCGGCGGGCACGCTGGACCTGCTCGACGCCGGCTGCGGCACCGGGCTGTGCGGGCCGCTGCTCGCGCCCTGGGCGCGCCGGCTCGAAGGCGTCGACCTCTCGCCGGGCATGCTGCAGCAGGCACGGGCGCGCGGCGTGTACCAGGCACTCGAGGCCGGCGAGCTGGTCGCGCATCTGCGCGCGCGCGGCGCCGCCTGGGACCTCGTCGCCTCGGCCGACACGCTGTGCTACTTCGGGCCGCTCGAGACCTTCGCCGCGGCCGCGCACCACGCACTGCGCGCGGGCGGCCTGCTCGTCTTCACCGTCGAAGCACATGCCGACCAAGCCGGGCAGCCCGAGTACCGACTGCAGGCCAACGCCCGCTACAGCCATCGCGCAGGCTACGTCGACGCCGTGCTGCGCAGCGCCGGCTTCACGCCGCTCGAGGCCACGCCCAGCGTGCTGCGCTCCGAAGCCGGCCAGCCCGTGCCGGGGCTGCTGCTGGCTGCGCGCGCCTGAGAGGCCGCCGCTCCGTCACACCCCGCTTAGGATCACGGCATGGCCGATCGCCCCCGTCCGACGATGAAGCTCGAGTGCAGCGCCGCACCGTCGCTGCACTTCAAGTCGATGTCCGCACACGAGGAGCTCTCGCGTCCGTTCGAGCTCGAGATCGAGGCGGTGTCGGCCGACCCGGACATCGGCGCCGACAAGCTGCTGGGCACGCCGGCGGCGGTGTCGATCGAGGTGGCGGCGGGCGCGCAGCGCCACTGGCACGGCCTGGTGGCCGCGTTCGGCATCGACGGCGCGCTCGGGCGCTACCACCGCTACCGCATCGTCGTGCGGCCCGCGCTGTGGCTGCTCACGCGTTCGGCCGACCTGCGCATCTTCCAGGGCAAGAGCGTGCCCGACATCGTCAAGCAGATTCTCGCCAAGTACCCGGGCGCCGCCGCCTACGAGCTGAGCGGGCCGCACGCGGCGCGCGGCTACTGCGTGCAGTACCGCGAGAGCGATTTCGACTTCGTCAGCCGGCTGCTCGAGGAAGAGGGCATCTTCTATTTCTTCCGCCACGGCCGCGACAAGCACCAGCTCGTGTTCGCCGATTCGCCCGACGTGCTGGCGGCCGCGCCGCGCGCCGAGCGCCTGCCCTACGTCGGGCAGGTCGGGGCGACGCAGCAACGCGGCGGCATCGGCTCGTGGCAGATGCAGCACGAGATCCGCACCGGCCGCGTCACGCTGGCCGACTACGACTTCGAGAAGCCCGCCACCAGCCTGCGCACCGACGCCGTCTCGTCCGGGCGCGGCCACGAGCACGCCGACTTCGAGGTCTACGACTACCCCGGCGGCTACATCGACAAGGCCGAGGGCAAGGCGATTGCCGAGCGTCGCCTCGAGGCGCTGAGCGCCGGCTTCACGCGCTACGCCGGTCTGGCCAGCCACCCGGACATGACGACGGGTTGCCGCTTCAAGCTGCACAACCATCCGCGCGCCGACCAGAACACCGACTACCTGGTGCTGCGCACCGACATCCGGGCCGAACTGGCGGCCTACGAGTCGGGCGTGGGCGAGGACACCAAGTACGAGTGCCGCTTCGTCGCCCAGCGTCTGGCCGACCCGGTGCGGCCGCCGCGGCGCACGCCCAAGCCCACGGTGGCCGGGCCGCAGACCGCGCTCGTCGTCGGCAGCGGCGCGGCGGGCGACGTGCACACCGACAAGTACGGCCGCATCAAGGTGCAGTTCCACTGGGACCGCGAGGGCAAGAAGGACGCGGGCAGCTCGTGCTGGCTGCGCGTGGCCAGCGGCTGGGCCGGCGGCGGCTTCGGCATGCTGGTGCTGCCGCGCATCGGGCAGGAGGTGGTGGTGGACTTCCTCGAGGGCGACCCCGACCAGCCGCTGGTGGTGGGCAGCGTCTACAACGCCGCCAACATGCCGCCCTACGAGCTGCCGGCCAACAAGACCGTGATGTCGCTCAAGAGCCGCTCGTTCAAGGGCGGCGCGGCCGACTACAACGAGCTGCGCCTGGACGACGCCCAGGGCAGCGAGTACCTGATGCTGCGCGCGCAGAAGGATCGCCTGGACACCGTGGCCAACGACTTCAAGACCGACGTCGGCCGCGATCTCGAGTGCAGCGTCGCGCGCCACGGCGCGCACAGCATCGGCGAGAACCTCACGCTCACGGTCGGCAAGAACGGATCGGTCGCGTTCGGCGAGATGCTGCACCTGGACGTCGGCAAGTCGCTGCTGCTGGCCACCGGCCAGAACCTCGGCCTTGGCGTCGGCCAGGACGCGTCCACCGACGCCGGCCGGAACTGGGGCGTCAACGCCGGGCAGAACATCGATCAGAAGGCCGGCATGAACTTCAGCGGCGAGGCCGGCACGAACCTGAGCCTCAAAGGCGGCGTGAACGTCGTCATCGAAGCGGGCGTGCAGCTCACGATCAAGGCCGGCGGCTCCTCGGTCGTGCTGGGGCCCGATGGCGTGTCGATCACCGGCGTGATGGTCAAGGTCAACTCGGGCGGCGCCGCGGGCAGCGGCAGCGCGGCCAACGCCAAGAAGCCGACCAAGCCGGACAAGGCCAAGAAGCCGCCCAAGCTCGAAGACCCGCTCGCCGGCAAGCACCGCTAGTGCAGTGTTCGACGCTATGCGGGACTTAAGAAGACCGATGGATTTGTCGTCCTGGCAAGGCGCAAACCGCAGCGATACCGGGTGGTATCGCGAGGATTTGCAACGCCGCCAGGGCGGCAAAGACGCGGTCTTATGTGCCGCATAGCGTCGAACACTGCACTAGCCCCGTGCAGCCCGAGGACAGCGCCGCGCTCGAGGAGGTCCGCTGGTCGGCCTTCGTGCAGCAACTGGCCGAGCACCTGGCCGCGCAATGGCCAGCGATGCCCGAGCGGCTGGGCGAGCGCTACCCGGCCTTCGTCGAGCACGCGCTGCAGCAGGCGCTGCGCCGCGGCCTCACGCTGGCGCCGGCGGCGGCGCGTTACGTCCAGCTTTGCTTCGTCTGGGGCCCGGCCTTCCACGACAAGCCCGGCTTCGAGTGGGCGCAGGGCCTGCTCGCGGCGCCGCGCGCGAACGCCGCGCAGCAATGGGCGCTCGTGCACCGGCTGCAGGCGCGCTCGCTGGCCGAGCTGGCGCGCCTGCCCGAGACGCGCATCGCGCCCGACACGCTGGCCGCCGCCGACGCGCGGCTGGTCGCTGCCTTCGGTGCGCTGGGCTGCCGCGGCGCGCTCGGCGCGCTCGACGCACAGACCGAGCCCGTGCCGCTGCCGCGCGCGGCCTGCGACATCGAAGCGCTCGAGCTGCGGCTGGCCGACGCCGTACCGACCCAGGTCTACCGGCTCGAGGGCGAAGCCTGGCAGCGCGTCGATCTGCCGCCGCCGGCCCCGCTGCGCGTCGACGCCGCGCGGCCGCTGCCGCGCCTGGTCGGCCTGCTGTCGCACCGCGCCGGCCTCGGGCGGCAGGCCCGGCTGCAGGCGCGTCTGCGCGCGCACGCGCAATGCGAGCGCGAGCGCCATCCCGCGCTGGCCTTCGCCGGCAGCCACGGCCTGTGGCGCTGGGCCGGGCACGAGGCGGGCGCGGTGAGCTGGCCGGTGCCGACGCTCGAGCAGCCGCTCGCCCCGCCGGGCTGCGCCATCGCCGAGGAGAGCTCGCCCGAGATCCATCGGCTCACGGTCGAAGTCTGCGGCCTGCGCGACGAGGGCGATCCGCTCGGGCCGCTCGCGGCCCAGGTCTGGGCCTGGCCGGCCGAGCAGTGGTGGCTGCAGATCGAGCGCAGCGCCGCGCCCGAGCAGCTCGTGCAGGCCGACCGCGAGCCGGCGCGCGGCGCGACGCGCTGCCGCGTCGAGCGCGACGGCGAGGCGCAGGACGCGGCCGCGCTGCAGCAGGGCTTCGTGCAGGGTCTGGATGCCGCTGTGGGGCAAGCGCTGCAGACCTTGCGCGAAGACTGGTCGGCCGTGCCGGGCCTGACGCAGCCGCAGCTCGAAGGCAGCCTGGCGCTGCTCGTCGGCCGGGCTGCGCTCACGTGGGGCTGGCATCCGGGGCCGCAGGGGCTCGACGGGCGCGCGCTGATGCGCGTGGCGGGCCGCCTCGCGCTCCAGGCGGCGCTGGCCGACCTGCGCTGGGAAGGCGAATTCGCGCTCGGCGCATCGAGTTCGCGCCTGAGCCTGCGCTGCCGCGGCTCGGCCGCGCTGGCGCTGGCGCTGGCGCGCGAGGCGCCCGAGCCGCCGCTGCTGGCGGCGATGCTGCCGGCGCGCGCGGCCTTCCGGCTGCCCTTCGAGGCCGAGCTGGTGCCGCTCGGCTCGGCCGGCGGCGCCGTCGCCGGCCTCGCCGGGCCTTGCCGCGGCGCGCTGGTGGGCGAAGCCGGGCTGCGGCCGCGCACGCGCGGCGGCAGCGGCTTCGAGTGGTTCGCCGGCCTGCGCGTGGAGGCGCTCACGCTGCCGCTCGAGCTCGTCGATCCGGTGCTCGGCTGCGAGCGGCGTTCGTTCGAGCTGTTGCCGGCGCGCACGCTCGTCGACTGGAGCCTGGGCTGATGGATCGGCTGCTCGTGGTCCGGCTCGAGGCGCTGGGCGTGGGCGCCGAGGTGCGCCTGAACGGGGTGCCGGTCGCGCGCGTGGCGCCTGCGGCCGAAGGCCGGCCGCGCCTGCCGGTGGTGCAGACCGCGCCGGTGCACGAGTACACCCTGGCCGGCGGCAACGAGCTCGAGCTCGTCGTCGAGCCGCCGGCGCCCGGTGACGAGGCGCAGCCGCCGCAGCCGCGGCTGGGCGACGGCGCGCGTGCGGCCAGCGTGCGGCTGCTGCTGCCGCGCCTGGGCCAGCGCGCGCACCCCGAGTTCGCGCGCACGCTGGCGCAGCTCGACTGGGCCGCGCCGCGCGCCGAGCTCTACCAGGCGCCGACGCGCCTGCGCCAGGCCGTCGCGCTGCCGATCAACTTCCCGCGCTGGCGCTGGCTCGACGTGCCGGCCGTCACCGACGCGGCGCCGCTGCGGCCGGCCGCGGCGCAGTACCTGCAGGCGATCGCGCTCGGCCTGGCGCGCGGCGATCCCGAACCCTTCGTGCAGGCGGCGCGCCTGCGCTTCGAGGAGCTGGCCGAGGCCTACCAGCAGCCGCTGGCCGACGAGGTCGGGCGCTTTCGTGCCGCCGTGCAGCGCTGGCACGCGAGGCAGCCGCTCGCGCCCGCCCTGCCGAGCGCCGAGACGCTGCGCCTGCGGCCGCTGGCCGACGGCCGTCTGCTCGAATGCCTGGCCGCCGACGGCAGCCCGGCGCTGGCCAGTCCGCTGGCCGACGGCGGGCGCATCGCCTGGCCTATGCGCTTGGCGGCGATCGAAGGGCGCTTGTATGTGCTGCGTTGACGCTTGGCGCTGCCGGCGTTGCACCGGCGCGCCGGCGCGCCGCTATGCTGCGCGGCTGAGAGCCCGCCCCGGCAACCCAATCGCATGATCACGCTCAGCGTACACAGCCTGAACGGCCTGCCGGCCGCCGACGCACCGAGTGCCACCTTCGACGAGCTCGGCGGCACGATCGGCCGCGCCGAGGGCAACCAGCTCGTGTTGAACGACCCCGAACGCACGGTCTCGCGCGTGCACGCGCGAGTGGTGTTCCGCGCCGGCGGCTTCGTCGTCGTCGACAACGGCAGCAATCCGATCGCGGTCAACGGCCGGCAGCTGGGTGCGGGCGCCGAATGCCCGCTGCAGCCGGGCGATCGCATCGAGATCGGCGGCTACGTGCTGGTGGCCGGTGCCGCGGCGCCGGCGGCGAGCAGCGACCCGTTCGCCGACTTGTTCGGCGCGGCTGCGCTCGGGCTCGCCACGGGCGCCGGGCCTACGACCGCTGCCAGCGCTCCCATCATCCGGACCGCAGCGCCCGGACCCGCCGCGCCGATCGCGGCGGCCCCGCCCGCGAGCCGGCCGCTCCCCATGGCGCAGACCCCATCGCCGTCGCCCGCGCTTGCGCGCCCGGCGGCCGGGCCGGCGGTGATTCCGGACGACTGGGATCCGTTCGCACCCGAGCCGTCGGCGGCCGCGCCGGCGGCGCCGGCTGCCGCGCCCGCCATCACGCTCGACGCGCCCCTGTTCGACGAGCCCCGGCCCGGCGGCGCCGTGGCCCTGGGGGGCGACGACTCGCTCGACGATCTGTTCGGCCTGGCCGCGCTGCCCAGGGGTGGCGATCCGCTCGGCGCCGCAGCGGCCGCGAACCGGCCGAACACGGCGGCGGCGGTCGATCCGCTGCAGGCGCTGGCGCAGGCACCGACCGCCGCGCCGGCCAGCGTCGCCGACCACGCGTCCGACCTGTATACGCCGATGCCTTTGCCGCCGGCGGCGCCCGACCGGGCCGCCGAGCCGCCGCTGCCGCCCGTGCCGCAGCCGCGCGGCGCGATCTTCTCCTGGGAGGATCCGCCGCGCGAGGGGCGTGTGGTTACCTTGCCCGGCGTGCACCGCGGCCGGGCCGAACCGCAGGCCGACATCGAGCTCGACGGCGAGCCGCCGGAGGCGCCGCGCACGCAGGTGCTGCCGACCGTCGCGCGCACGCTGTCCGCGCCGCGCCCGGCCGCGCCGTCCGCGCCGTCCGCGCCGTCCGCGTTGCCGTCCGCAGGCGCGGCCGCGGGCGAAGCGTCGCTGCGCGCCGCGCTGCTCGAGGGCCTGCAGGCGCCGGGGCTGCGCCTGGACGAGCTGACGCCCGAGCGCATGCGCCTGATCGGCGCCATGCTGCGCGAGTCGGCGCGCGGCGCCGTCGAGCTGCTCGCGGCGCGCGCCGCGCTCAAGCGCGAGCTGCGCGCGCGCATGACGATGATCACCGCGCGCCAGAACAACCCGCTGAAGTTCTCGCCCGACGCCGACGTGGCGCTGCAGCATCTGCTGGGCGAACGCACGCCCGGTTTCATGGGCCCGGCGGCGGCGATGCGCGACGCCTTCGACGACCTGCGCGCGCACGAGCTCGGCGTGATGGCGGGCATGCGTGCCGCGCTCGCCGGCGTGCTGGCGCGCTTCGAGCCGGCGCAGCTCGAGGCCAAGCTGGGCGAGCGCTCGCGCCTGGCGCAGCTTATCCCGGCGGCGCGCAAGGCGCGCCTGTGGGAGTTGTTCCAGGAGCTGTTCGCGCAGCTGCAGGCCGAAGCGCAGGACGACTTCGACGAGCTCTTCGGCCAGGCCTTCCTCGAGGCCTATGAGGACCAGCTCGCGCGGCTCGACGGCGAGGGCGGCCGATGAGCGGCGGTGCGCAGGCCACGGCGATGCTGGCCCTCGAAGTCGCGCTGCTGTCCGACCGCGGCGGCCGCAAGTACAACGAGGACGCCTGCGGCCACTGGCACAGCGAGCGGCAGCTGTGCTGCGTGCTCGCCGACGGCGCCGGCGGCCACGGCGGCGGCGACATCGCCGCCCGCCTGGTCGTGAGCGATCTGATCGGCCGCTTCGCACAGCAGCCGAGCGCCGGCGGCGCCGAGCTGACGGCGCTGCTGCGCGCCACCAACCGGGCGCTGATCGCGCAGCGCGTACCCGGCACGCCGCGCGAGGACATGCACAGCACCGCGGTCTGCCTGGTGATCGACTTCGTCGCGCAGGATGCGCATTGGGCGCACGCGGGCGACTCGCGCATGTACTGGTTCCGCGGCGGCCGGCTGCTCGAGCGCACCAGCGACCACAGCGTGGTGCAGGCGCTGGTCGACGCCGGCGCGATCACCGAGGCCCAGGTGCGCCGCCACCCGCAGCGCAGCGAGCTGCGCTCGGCGCTCGGCGTCGCCGACGAGGCGCTCGAGCTGAGCGCCGGCGCCGGCCGGGTGCAGCCGGGCGACGTCTTCATGCTGTGCACCGACGGCCTGTGGGAGTACGTCGAGGACGGCGAACTCGAGCGCACGCTGGCGGCGTCGGAGTCGCCCGCCGCCTGGCTGCGCCAGCTCGAGACGCTCGTGCGCGGCAACTCGGCCTCGCGCCCGAGCCACGACAATTTCACCGCACTCGTCGCCTGGACCCGTGCCGCCGGCTGAAGCAAGGCGCCGCCGCAGCCCGAGCGTCGACACCCAGGAGCCGCACGATGGCAATGCAGACCTGCATGGGCGCGACGCTGATGTGCACGCAGGGCCTGGCGCCGAGCACGCTCGTGCCCACGCCCAAGACCGTGCTCACCGGCGGCATGGTCGCGGCCAACATCCTCGACCACATCCCGATCGTCAACATCGCGCCGTTCGGCATGTGCCGCAGCCCGGCCAACCCGATGGTGGCCGCCGCCACCGCCGCGGCGATGGGCGTGCTGACGCCGATGCCCTGCATCCCGGCCACGCCGGCGCCCTGGATGCCGGGCGCGCCGACGGTGCTGCTGTGCGGGGCGCCGGCACTGAACAACAGCTCGACGCTGATGTGCCTGTGGGCCGGCACGATCAGCATCACGATGCCCGGCCAGATGACGCATCTGATCCCGTGACGCGGCGAGCGACGCCGCCGCCGCACGCAGGCGCGCTCGGCGAGGGAGTTGCCCTTGATGACGCCGTGCGGATGCGCGTGTATCGTTGCGCGGCCTCGACGGACTCCACCCGGCGCCGGGCGCGCTCCGGCGGCGCCTGGGTGCGCGCGCAACCGAACCCGACATGACTTGGCACGACAAGGTCCTGTGGACTGAGGGCACCTTCCTCCAGCCGCAGCATTTCCAGCAGCAGGATCGCCACGCCACGCGCCAGCGCGACGCCCGGCTCGCCGCCGCCCAGGCCTGGCCCTGGGGCTTCGCTGCACTGCAGCTCGACGACGCCGCGCTGCTGCTCGGCCGCCTGCTGCTCGCCGGCGCGCGCGGCGTGCTGCCCGACGGGCTGGCGTTCTCGGTTCCGGGCGACGACCCGGCGCCGCCCGCCTTCGAGGTGCCCGCCGACGCGCGCGACGCGCTCGTCGTGCTGGCGCTGCCGATGGTGCGCGGCGGCGTGCCCGAGAGCGATGCCGAAGCCGGCCCCGAGAGCGGCGCGAGCGCGATGCCGCCGCGCTGGCGTGCCGCCACCGTCGACACCGCCGACGTGCACGCGGCCAGCCTGCGCGAGGCGCCGCTGCAGCTCGGGCGGCTCAACCTGCGCCTGATGCTCGACGCCGACGCGCACGACGGCTACGTCAAGCTCGGCGTGGCGCGTGTCGTCGAGCGCCGCGCCGACGGCCGCGTCGTGCTCGACAGCGCCTACGTGCCGCCGCTGCTGCACGCCTCGGCGCACGCCGTTCTCGACAGCCACGTGCGCGAGATCCACGGCATGCTGCACCAGCGCGGCGAGGCTCTCGCCGCACGTCTGGCCCAGCCCGGACGCGGCGGCGTCGGCGAGATCGCCGACTTCCTGCTGCTGCAGGTGGTCAACCGTTTCCAGCCGCTCTTCGCGCAGGCGCAGCGCCTGCCGCTCGTGCACCCCGAGCGTCTGTACGAGCTGTGTCTGGGGCTGGCCGGCGAGCTGTCCACCTTCCGCGAGTCGCGCCGGCCGATCGCCTATCCCGAGTACCGGCACGACGACCTCGCCGGCTGCTTCCGCGTCGTCATGAACGACCTGCGCCAGTCGCTGTCGATGGTGCTCGAGCAGACCGCCATCCCGATCGAGCTGCAAGAGCGCAAGCACGGCGTGCGCGTGGCCATCATCGCCGATGTCGAGCTGCTGCGCAGTGCCGCCTTCGTGCTCGCGGTGAGCGCGCAGATGCCGGGCGAGGCGCTGCGGCTGCGCTTTCCCACGCAGGTCAAGATCGGGCCGGCCGAGCGCATCCGCGACCTCGTGAACCTGCAGCTGCCCGGCGTGGCGCTGCGGCCGCTGCCGGTGGCGCCGCGGCAGATCCCGTACCACGCCGGCTTCACCTACTTCGAGCTCGAGACGCGCGGCAGCGATCTGTGGCGCCAGCTCGAGACCAGCGGCGGCCTGGCGCTGCACGTCGCGGGCGACTTCCCCGGGCTCGCGCTCGAGTTCTGGGCCATCCGTGGCTGACACGCCGGCGCTGCATCGACCGGAGGGCTCGGCATGAGCGAGCACGAGGCCCCCGACCCGTTCGCCGCCTTCGACGGCGAGCGCACGGTCATCAAGCCGAGCGCCGGGCGCGCCCCGGCCGCGCCGCAGCCGACACCGGGCACACCGTCTGCAGCCGCGCAGCCGCTGCCTGCGGCCGCGCCGGCCATCGCGCTGCAGGGCCCGGCCAGCCTCAACCCGCTGGTGCAGGCCGCGGCGCCGTTGCTGGGTGCGGCGCCGCGCCTGCGCGCGATGGCGCGCCACCCCAACCCGGCTGCGCTGCGCGCCTCGCTGGTGGAGGCGGTGCAGCGCTTCGAGACCGCCGCGCGCGGCCAGGGCCTGCCCAACGAGCAGGTGGTGGCGGCGCGCTACGTACTGTGCACGCTGGTCGACGAGGCGGCGTCCAGCACGCCCTGGGGCAGCTCGGGCGCCTGGTCGGCGCAGAGTCTGCTCGTGCACTTCCACAACGAGACCTGGGGCGGCGAGAAGGTTTTCCAGCTGCTGGCGCGGCTGGCCGAGAACCCGGCGCAGCACCGCAACCTGCTCGAACTCGTCTACGTCGCGCTCGCGCTCGGCTTCGAGGGCCGCTACCGCGTCCAGACCGACGGCCGCACGCAGCTGGCGAGCCTGCGCGAGCGCCTCGCGCTCAGGCTGCGCGAGCTCGCCGGCCCGGTCGACAAGACGCTGTCGGTGCAGTGGCAGGGCGTGGCGATGCCGCCCACGCGGCTCGCCGACGGCATCGCGCTGTGGGTGATCGGCGCCGTGCTGGCCGGCTTGCTGCTGGTCCTGTTCGTCGTGCTGCGCCTGACGCTGAACGCCCAGACCGACGCCACCTTCGCGGCGCTGCAGGCGATCGACGTGCCGGCCGCAGCGCCGCCGCCCGCGCCGGCGCTGGCCGCGCCGGTGCCGCCGCGCCTGGCCGGGCTGCTCGAGCCCGACATCAGGGCCGGCGCGGTGCAGGTGCTCGACCAGGCCGACCGCTCGGTGGTCACGCTGCTCGGCGACGGCCTGTTCGCCTCGGGCAGCGCCGAGGTCGAGGCGCGCGCGCTGCCGCTGCTGCAGCGCATCGGCGCGGCGCTGGCCCGGCTGCCCGGGCCGGTGACGATCACCGGGCACACCGACAACCAGCCGATCCGCTCGCTGCGCTTTCCGTCGAACTGGCACCTGTCGCAGGCGCGTGCCGAAGCCGTGCGGGCGCTGCTCGCGCAGAGCCTGCCGGCCGCGCGCCTGAGGGCCGAAGGGCGCGCCGACAGCGAGCCGGTGGCATCGAATGCCAGCGCCGAGGGCCGCGCGCGCAACCGCCGCGTCGAGATCACGATCGTGGCTGCCGGCAGCTGAGGCCGCGCGATGAACAAGGTGCTGCGCATCCTGCTCTCGCCGCTCCTGCTCGGCACGCTCGGGCTGCTGGTGCTCTCGGCGCTCGTCTGGTGGGTCGGGCCGCTGGTGGCGATCGGGGCCAGCGTGCCGCTGGCCGGCGTCGGTGTGCGCGTCGTGCTGCTCGCGCTGCTGTGGCTGGCCTGGCTGGGCCGCATCGGCTGGCAGGCCTGGCAGCGGCGGCGCGCCAACGCCTTGCTCGTGCAGGGGCTGGCCGCCGGGCCCACGGCCGCCGGCAAGGAGGCGGCGCTGCTCACGGCCCGCTTCGACGAGGCGACCAAGCGCCTGAAGGCCGCGCGCGGCCGCTCCTGGGGCGGCGGCACGCAATACCTGTACGACCTGCCCTGGTACATGTTCGTCGGCGCGCCCGGCTCGGGCAAGACGACGGCGCTGGTGAATGCCGGACTGCAGTTCCTGCTCACCGAAGGCGAGGGCGGCAAGAGCTCGGTGCAGGGCGTGGGCGGCACGCGCAACTGCGAGTGGTGGTTCACGCGCGACGCGGTGCTGATCGACACCGCCGGCCGCTACGCGACGCAAGACAGCGACCACGACGTCGATGCCGCCGCCTGGGACCGCTTCCTCGCGCTGCTCAGGAAGACGCGGCCGCGCCAGCCGATCAACGGCGTGCTGCTCACGGTGAACGTGCAGGATCTGCTGCAGCGCGGCGCGCCCGAGCGCGCCGAGCACGCCGCGCAGCTGCGCGCGCGGCTGCAAGAGCTGCATGTCAAGCTCGGCGTGCGCGCGCCCGTCTACGTGCTCGTGACCAAGGCCGACCTGATCGGCGGCTTCAACGAGAGCTTCGAGGCGCTGGCCAAGGACGAGCGCGAGCAGGTCTGGGGCTTCACCTTCGCCGACGACGCCGCCGGCACGGCCGAGCCGCTGGCCGGATTCGAGGCGCTCTACGGCCAGTTGCAGCAGCGTCTGGTCGAGCAGCTCGTCGAGCGGCTCGAGGGCGAGCGCGACGTGCTGCGCCGCGCCGCGATCTTCGCCTTCCCGCAGGAGTTCGCCGCGCTGCAAGGCCTGCTCGGCGAGTTCCTGCGCGCCGTCTTCGCCGGCGGCGCCGGCCTCGAGGTCGTGCCGCGGCTGCGCGGCGTGTACTTCACCAGCGGCACCCAGGAGGGCTCGCCGATCGACCGCGTGATGGGCGCGCTCGGCCGCTCGTTCGGCATCGACGCGCGCTCGGCCGCCGTGCAGCCCGGCCGCGGCAAGAGCTTCTTCCTGCACCGCCTGCTCGCCGAGGTGGTGTTCGCCGAGCGCGGCCTGGGCGCGCTGAACCGCGCGGCCGAGCGGCGCCGGCGCACGCTGCGCCTGGCCGCCGCCGGCACGCTGGCCGTGCTGGCCCTGGCGCTGGTCGTCGGCTGGGCCATCAGCCGCTCGCGCAACCTCGACCACGCGGCCCAGGTGGCGGCGGCGCTGCCGGCGATCAAGGAAGGCATCGCCGCGCTGCCGCCGCCCAGCAGCGCCGACGTCGCGCCGCTCGCACTGCCGCTGGCGCGTTTGCGCGACGCCGCGCAGGTCGCGGGCCTGGATCTCGCGCACCCGCCGCTGCTCAACGGGCTCGGCCTGTACCAGGGCGACAAGCTCGACGCGGGTGCGCGCATCGCCTACCAGCGCGTGCTGCGCAAGACGCTGATGCCGCGCGTGGCCAGCCGGCTCGAGGAGCGGCTGCGCGCCGCGTCGAAGGACAACCTCGAGAACGCCTACGAGGCGCTCAAGGCCTACGTGATGCTGTACGACCCGGCGCACTTCGACGCCGAGGCGCTGCGCGCCTGGATCGGCGCCGACTGGGACGCGAACTACGCGCGTCTGGCACCCGAGCAGCGCGCCGCGCTCGACGCGCACCTCGATGCGCTGCTCGCGCTCGGTGCGCCGCGCGCCAACGCGGCGCGCGACGACGCGCTGGTGGCGAGCGTGCGCGACATGCTCGCCGCCTATCCGCTCGAGTACCGCGTCTGGAGCCGCATCAAGCGCCAGTACCGCCCCGGTACGGTGCCCGACTTCAGCGTGGCCGGCGCGGCCGGCCCGAATGCGGCGCAGGTGTTCGAGCGCGCCAGCGGCGAGCCGCTGACCAAGGGCATCTCCGGCCTGTTCACGCGCGAGGGCCACCGCCGCGTGCTGCTGCCGGCCGTGCGCAGCACGGCGCCGCTGCTGGCGGCCGAGGAGGGCTGGGTGCTGGGCTCGCGCACCGACCCGGCGCGGCTGCGCGACGCCGCACTGGGCAGCGCGCTGGCCGACAAGGTGCGGCGCCGCTACTACGAGGACTACATCAAGGTCTGGGACGCCTACCTGGCCGACCTGCGCCTGGTGCGCCTGAGCGACCCCGAGCGCGCGCTCGCCGTGTCGCGGCTGCTGGCGGCGGTCGACTCACCCCTGGCCGCCTGGATCCGCGCCGTCGCCGCCGAGACGCAACTGGTGCAGGCGCCGACCGGCGCCGGCGCCCTGAGCAAGGCCGCCGAGCAGGCCAAGGCCGAGGCCGCGCGCCTGGCCGGCGCCGCTCCGGCCGACGCGAGCGGCGGCGGCCCGCTCGAGAAGATGGTCGACGACCATTTCGCCGCCTACCAGCGCATGGTGGCGGGCGACCCGCCGCCGCTGGCCGAGACGCTCAAGCTCTTCGGCGCGCTCAACGCGCAGCTGATGGCCGTGGACGCGGCGCGCAAGAGCAAGTCGCCGCCGCCGCCCGGCGGCGCCGTCGAGCAGGTGAAGGTGGCCGCGGCGCAGCAGCCCGACGCCGTCCGCGGCATGCTCGACAAGCTCGCCGACGCCACGCTCAACCAGGGCCGCGGCGCCGAGCTGCAGGGGCTGAGCGCCGAGCTCAAGCCGATCACCGACTTCTGCAACCGCGCCGTCACCGGGCGCTATCCGTTCGCGGCCGGCTCGCGCGCCGACGTGCTGCCCGATGACTTCGGCCAGCTCTTCGGACCGGGCGGCATGCTCGACGACTTCTTCCAGCGGCGCCTGGCCAGCCTCGTCGATGTCTCCACGCCGAGCTGGAGCTACCGGCCGCTGGCCGACGGCTCGCGGCCGGTGGCGCCGGCGGCGCTGGCCGAGTTCCAGCGCGCGCAGCGCATCAAGGAGGTGTTCTTCCGCGCCGGCGGCAAACAGCCGGCGCTGCGCATCGAGCTGCGCCTGGTCGAGCTCGAGCCGAGCCTGAAGGAGCTCGATCTCGACATCGACGGCCAGGTGAGCCGCCTGACGACGGGCGGGCCGTCGATCACCGTGAACTGGCCGAGCGCGCGCGTGGCCTCGGTGATCAGGCTGTCCACCGGCCTGGGCCAGGCCGGACCGCTGCTGCTGTTCGAGGGGCCCTGGGCGCTCTTTCGCCTGTTCGACCGTTTCGAGGTGCAGCCCGGCTCGGTGCCGGAGCGCTTCGGCGTCGTCATGAACCTGGACGGCAAGCGCGCGCGCCTCGAGGTCATCGCGGCGAGCGTGTACAACCCGTTCCAGCTGCGCGAGATCAAGCAGTTCCGCTGCCCGGCGGCGCTGTAGCGGGCCGGCGATGGACGCTGCGGGCTGGCACGGCAAGCTCCCGTCGCTCGGCGACTTCGCCTCGCGCCGCCTGGAGCCGGCCTTCATCGAGGCCTGGGACGGCTGGCTCGCGCAAGGCATGCTCGCGCTGCGCGAGGCCGATCCCGCAGGCTGGCTCGAGGCCTACCTCGCCAGCCCGAGCTGGCGTTTCTGGCTGCTGCCGGCGGCGCTGACCGGGCCCGCCGGGCGGCAGGGCTGGGCCGGCGTGCTGATGCCGTCGGTCGACCGCGTCGGCCGCTACTACCCGCTCACGCTCGCGCTGCCGCTGGGCGACGCGCCGGCCGGCGGCGCGCAACTGCAGGCGCTGTGGCAATGGCTGGGCCGCCTGGACGAACTGGCGCGCGACGCCCTCTTCGACGACTGGAGCGCCGAGCGGCTCGAGGCCGAACTGGCGCGCCTGGCGCGGCCCGACCGGGCGCGCGCGCAG
The DNA here is from genome assembly GCA_046348125.1 of Rubrivivax sp. Classification (GTDB taxonomy): domain Bacteria; phylum Pseudomonadota; class Gammaproteobacteria; order Burkholderiales; family Burkholderiaceae_C; genus Rubrivivax. Next base: position 35,923 of record JAXMEV010000011.1, on the reverse strand, counting down.
GCGCCCGCGGCACTGCCCGCAGTGGCCGCGCTGGTCGAACTGCCGGTCGGCCTCGATGCGGCCGAAGTCATCGGCGCCGAGGCGCAGCGCGGCTGGTGCGAGCGCACGCCTGCGCGCGCCTGGTGGCAGGCGGTGCCCGACGGGGCGCCGCGCCGGCTGCTGGTCTCGCGCGGGCTACCTGCCGCGACCGACTTCGCACGCCTGTTCGGCCGCGCCGCCGGCGCAGCGCCGACAATGGCGGCTTTGCGAGGATCGACCGCCGCGCCATGACCGACCAAGCGCCCGACGACGACCGCACCGTGGTGCGCCCCACCACGGCGCGCCCGGCGCCGACCGGTTTCCAGGCGACGAGCCTGGACATGCAGCCCACGCTCGCCTCGGGCGGCCCGCCGCCGCGCCCGGCGCCCGAGGACGACATGGGCAACGGCCTGCCGGTGGGCACGCGTCTGGGCGAGTTCGAGATCACGCGGCTCGTCGGCGAGGGCGGCTTCGGCATCGTCTACGAGGCGATCGACCACTCGCTGGGCCGCCACGTCGCGCTCAAGGAGTACATGCCTTCGGCGCTGGCCGCGCGCAACGCCAACAGCCAGGTGCAGGTCAGGAGCGAACGCCACCGCGAGACCTTCGAGGCCGGGCGCAAGAGCTTCGTCAACGAGGCGCGGCTGCTGGCCAGCTTCGACCATCCGGCGCTGGTCAAGGTCTACCGCTTCTGGGAGGGCAACGGCACCGCCTACATGGTGATGCAGTTCCTCGAGGGCAAGACGCTGCGCGACATCCTGCGCGAGCAGCGCCAGGCCGGCCTGCCGCCGCCCGACGAGTCCTGGCTGCGCTCGGTGCTGGGGCCGCTCACCGAGGCCCTGCTCGTCATCCACGGCGAGCAGTGCTACCACCGCGACATCGCGCCCGACAACGTCATGCAGCTGGCCAACGGCCGCTGGCTGCTGCTCGACTTCGGCGCCGCGCGCCGCGTGATCGGCGACATGACGCAGGCGCTGACGGTGATCCTCAAGCCCGGCTACGCGCCGATCGAGCAGTACGCCGAGATCCCGGGCATGAAGCAGGGCGCCTGGACCGACGTCTACGCGCTGGCCGCCGTCGTGTACTTCGCGATCATGGGCCGCACGCCGCCGCCCTCGGTGAGCCGCATGCTCAACGACACCTACCAGCCGCTGGCGCAGGCCGCGGCCGGGCGCTACGGCGAGCCCTTCCTGCGCGCGATCGACCGCGCGCTGGCGGTGCGGCCCGAGGAGCGCACGCAGACCATCGGCGAGCTGCGCCAGCAGCTCGGCCTGGGCGATGCCGCGCTCGATCCGCTCGCTGCGCTGCCGCCCGTGCCGGGCGGCACGCTGCCCGCCGCGGCCGCAGGCGCCGACGCGCCGGCCACGCCGTCCGCATCGGCGCAGGCGGCGGCTGCCGCGGCGATGCCGCGCGCTGCGCCCGCGGCGCCGCTCACGCCGCCGCCGACCGCAGCGCCGCCGGCGGCTCCGGCGGGCAAGCGCCGCGGCGCGGCGCTCGGCATCGGCATCGGCATCGGCGCCGTGCTGCTGGCGGCGCTCGGCCTGGGCGTGTACAGCTTCGTGGCGCCCGGCGGCATGACGCACCCGGCCGCGCCGTCGGCGTCGGCCGCTGCGGCGGCGGGGCCCGCCTCGGCGGCGCCGGCCGTCGTGGCGGCGGCGCCGGCCGCATCGGCCCCGGCGCCCGCCGCCGAGCCCTCATCGGCACCGGCGCCGCCCGCCGCAGCCACGGTGCCGGCCGCGCCGCCCGCCTTCGACACCCTGCGCGAACTCGAGCGCGTCGTGGCCGGCCAGACGCCGGGCTTCGTCGTGCGCGCCGAGACGCCCAAGAGCGTGCTGCGCATCGGCAAGGACGAGTTCAGGTTCAGCGTGACGTCCGAGCGCGACGGCTACCTCACGGTGCTCGGGCTGGCGCCCGAGGGCACGCTGGCGCGCCTCGTGCCCAACCAGCGCTCGGGGGTCGTGCGGCTGAAGAAGGGCCAGACCTGGCGCTTCCCGGCCGGCGATGGTTTCGTGCTCGATACGCAGGATCCGCCCGGGCCGACGCAACTGCTGCTCATCGTCTCGGCCAGCGCGCGCAGCTTCGACGCGCTCGAGCCCGAGACTTCGGGGCCGGTGCAGGTGTTTCCGCCGCGCGACGCGCTGGCGGCGCTGGCGGCGCGTCAGGATGCGGCCGCGCCGCCGCTGGCCGGCCGTGCCCGGTGCAGTGCTGCGGCCGCCTGCCCGGAAGACTACGGCGCGGCACTGCTGCGCTACGACACCGTGCATTGACGGCGGCCGTGAACAAGGCCTTCGTCAAGGAATCCGCCGGCGCCGCCGCCGACGACGACGACGACGCCGGCGCCGGCGCCGGCGGCCTGCCGCCGCTGCCGGCCGGCGCGCGCAACTACATCACGCCGCAGGGCTGGCGGCGGCTGCGCGAGGAGCTGATGGCGCTGCTCGACGTCGAGCGGCCCAAGGTGGTGGAGATCGTCTCCTGGGCCGCGTCCAACGGCGACCGCTCCGAGAACGGCGACTACCTCTACGGCAAGAAGCGTCTGCGCGAGATCGACCGCCGCATCCGCTTCCTGACCCGGCGGCTCGACATCGCCGAGGTGGCCGACCCCTCGGCGCACCACGGCAGCGACCAGGTCTTCTTCGGCGCCAGCGTGACCTATGCCAACGCGCGCGGCGAGCAGCGGCGCATCCGCATCCTCGGCATCGACGAGGCCGACGCGCTGCGCGGCGAGGTGAGCTGGGTGGCGCCGATCGCGCGCGCCTTGCTCAAGGCGCGCGCCGGCGACGAGGTGAGCCTGGTGACGCCGGGCGGCGTCGAGCTGATCGAGGTGCTGGCGGTGGCCTACCCGCCGCCGGATCAGCCGCTGCGGTAGCGCGAGACGCGCCGCACCACCGGCACGCGGCGCAGCGCGCGCAGCACCTCGGCCAGGTGCACGCGGTCGCGCACGCCCACCAGCACGCGCAGCTCGACGTCCTCGGCCGCGGGCTCGGGGTCCATCGCCAGGTGCGTGATGTCGGCCTCGGCCGCGCTGATCGCCGAGGCCACCTGCGCGAGCACGCCCTTGCCGTTGTGCACCAGCACGTGCAGCGAGGTCTCGAACGGGCGCGCCAGCTCGTCGGCCCATTCGACCTGCATCCAGCGCTCGCGGTCGCGCTCGAACAGGCGCTTGCCGGTCGGGCACTCGACGGTGTGCACGATCAGGCCCTCGCCGCGGCCCAGGTAGCCGGCGATCTGGTCGCCCGGGATCGGGCGGCAGCACGCCGCGAACTGCACCGAGGCGCCTTCGCTGCCGTCGACGAAGACGACGCTCTGCGCGGGCAGCTGCTCGTCGCTGCCGTACAGGCCGAGCGTGAGCGTGAGCGGATCGGGGCGGATGCCGCGCTCGCCCATCATGCGCGCCAGGCGCTTGGCGACGATGGTCGCGATCTTGCGTCCGAGGCCGATGTCGGTGAGCAGCTCGCCGCGGTTGCGGTTGCCGCTCCAGCGCGTGAGCTGCTGCCACAGCGCGCTGGCCGGGGCGTCGGCCGGATCGTCGGCCGGCAACTGCAGCCCCTCGGCGCGCAGTGCCTGCGCCAGCAGCTTCTCGCCGAGCGTGCGCGACTCCTCGGCCGCCATGTTCTTGAGGTAGTGGCGGATCTTGGAGCGCGCACGGCCGGTGCGCGCGATCGCCAGCCAGGCCGGGTTGGGGTGCGCGCCGGGCGCGGTGACGATCTCGACCACGTCGCCGCTCCTCAGCTCGGTGCGCGGCGCCACCGGCTCGCCGTTGATCTTGGCCGCCACCATGCGCTGGCCGACGTCGGAGTGGATGGCGTAGGCGAAGTCCACCGGCGTGGCGCCGCGCGGCAGCGCGAGGATCTTGTTCATCGGCGTGAAGACGTACACCGCGTCGGGGTGCAGGTCGATCTTCACGTGCTCGAGGAACTCGGCCGAGTCGCGCGTCTCGTCCTGGATGTCGAGCAGGCTCTGCAGCCAGATCGCCGACAGGCGCTGCGCGTCGGCCGCGGCGCCGGCCTTGTCGCCGTTGCTCTTGTACAGCCAGTGCGCGGCGACGCCCTTCTCGGCCACCGCGTTCATGAGCTCGGTGCGGATCTGGAACTCGACCGCGGTGCCCAGCGGACTGACCAGCGTCGTGTGCAGGCTCTGGTAGCCGTTCACCTTGGGGATCGCGATGTAGTCCTTGAAGCGGCCCGGCACCGGCTTGTACAGCTGGTGCAGCACGCCCAGCGCGACGTAGCAGTCGCTCGGCGTCGGCACGACGATGCGGAAACCGAACAGATCGTTGACGGCGGCGAACGCGGCGTGCTTGTCGCGCATCTTGTTGTAGATCGAGAAGATGGTCTTCTCGCGGCCGCTCACGCGCACCTTCATCTTGCGCTGCGCGAAGGCGCGCTCGACGTCGCGGCGCACGCGCTCGACGATGTCGCGCCGCGTGCCGCGCGCGCGCTCTAGGGCCTTGGCCAGCGCGGCGTGCCGCCAGGGGTACAGCAGCTCGAAGGCGAGCTCCTGCAGCTCGCGGTACATCTGGTTCAGGCCGAGGCGGTGCGCGATCGGCGCGTAGATGTCGAGCGTCTCGCGCGCGATGCGCTGGCGCCGCTCGGTCCCGAGCGCGTGCAGCGTGCGCATGTTGTGCAGCCGGTCGGCCAGCTTGACGAGGATGACGCGCATGTCGCGCGCCATCGCCAGCAGCATCTTGCGGAAGCTCTCGGCCTGGCCCTGCTCGCGCGTGCTGAACTGCAGCTTGTCGAGCTTGGTCAGTCCGTCGACGAGCTCGGCCGTGGCGGCGCCGAACTTCTCCACCAGCGCGGCCTTGGTGACGCCCTGATCCTCGATCGTGTCGTGCAGCAGCGCGGCCATCACGGCCTGCACGTCGAGCTTCCAGTCGGCCACCAGGCCGGCCACCGCGATCGGATGCGTGATGTAGGGGTGGCCGTCGACGCGGAACTGCCCCAGGTGCGCCTCGTCGGCGAACTTGTAGGCCTCGCGCACCCGCTTGACGTCGGCCTTGGCGAGGTAGCCGAGCTTGTCGGCCAGGGCCTGGAACGACGAGGCCTCGGGCGGCGGCGCGCTCGCGGCCGGCGGCGCCGAGCGCTGCAAGCCGTGCAGCGCGGCGGGAAGCAGTTCGGCAGCCAGGGAACGCAGGCCCATGCTCGGAATCTAGCGCAGAACCCCGCTCGCTGCGTCGGCGCCCGGCCGGCCGGCGGCGTGCACGCAAAACGGGGCGCCGTCCCGAAGGAGGGCGCCCCGGCAGGAGCGGGCCGATAGGGCGGCGGCGTGCGGCGTGCCGCGCGCGCTCAGATCGGTACCTTGCGCAGCATCTCCAGGCCGACTTCGCCGGCGGCGACCTCGCGCAGCGCGGTCACGCCGGGCTTGTTGCGCGCCTCGACCTTGGGCGTGTGGCCCTGGCTCAGCATACGTGCACGGTAGGTGGCGGCGAGCACGAGCTGGAAGCGGTTGGGCACCTTGGCAAGGCAGTCTTCGACGGTGATGCGGGCCATGTCGGTGGGGGCGCTGCGGCGCGCGGTGGGGTTCAGGTCAGGCCCAGGGCGGTGAACACCTGCGAGCGCGCGCGGCGCTGGGCGGCGTAGCGAAGGCGCTGCGAGTGCACGATCGTCTTCAGATCGAACAGCGCCGTCTCGAACAAGCTGTTGATTATAACGAAGTCGAAGTGCTGCGCCTGCGCCACTTCCGTGCGCGCGTTGTCCACGCGCTGCGCGATGACGCCGGGCTCGTCCTCGCCGCGGCGCATCAGGCGCTGGCGCAGCTCCTCCCAGCTCGGCGGCAGGATGAAGATCAGCACGGCGTGCGCGAACAGCTGCTTGATCTGCAGCGCGCCCTGCCAGTCGATCTCCAGCACCACGTCCTCGCCGCCGGCCAGGCGCTGCTCGATCGCGCGGCGCGAGGTGCCGTACAGGTTGCCGTGCACCTGCGCCCACTCGAAGAACTCGCCGCGCTCGATCATGGCGCGGAAGGCGGGCTCGTCGACGAACCAGTATTCGCGCCCGTCGACCTCCTGCCCGCGCGGCGCACGCGTCGTGTGCGACACCGAGACCGCCAGCCGCGAGTCGAGCTCGAGCAGCGCCTTCACGAGGCTGGACTTGCCCGCGCCGCTGGGCGCGGCCACGCAGAAGAGGTTGCCGGGGGTGTCCATCGCGGAATTGTCGCTATTCGATGTTCTGCACCTGCTCGCGCATCTGCTCGATCAGCACCTTCATCTCGACTGCGATCGCGGTGAGCTCGAGCGCCGCCGACTTCGAGCCCAGCGTGTTGGCCTCGCGCTGCAGCTCCTGGATGAGGAAGTCCAGGCGCTTGCCCAGCTCGCCGCCGGCGCCGAGCAGCCGCTCGATCTCGTCGAGGTGCGCCTCGAGGCGCGAGAGCTCCTCGGCGACGTCGATGCGCAGCGCGTACGCGGCGGCTTCGGCCAGGGCGCGCTCGTGCAGCGCGGCGCTGGCCACGGCGGCGCCGGCCTGCACCGCGCCCAGCGCCTCGTTCCAGCGCTCGACGAAGCGCTCCTGCTGGCGCCGCACGACGGCCGGCACCAGCGGCGCGGCGCGCGCGGCGAGCGCGCGCAGTTGGGCGCTGCGCTCGCGCAGCATGGCGACCAGGCGTTCGCCCTCGCGCGCACGCGCCGCGCGCAGCTCGTCGACGCAGCGCCGGGCCGCGTCGAGCACGCCCGCGTCGGGCCGGGCCGGCGGCGGCGCGGCGCGGCACCAGGCCAGCACCTCGTCGACGCTCAGGCCTCGGCTCTCGGGCAGCCAGCCCTGTACGGCCGACTGCAGGTGCGCGAGCCGGTTGAGCTGCTCGGCGCTCGGCCGCGGCCAGGCGTCGGCACCCTCGCGCGTGCGCGCGATGCGCAGCTCGACCTTGCCGCGGCGCAGGGCGCCGGCGAGCAGCTCGCGCAGCGCCGGCTCGAGTGCGCGCAGCTCCTCGGGCAGCCGCAGCGCCAGGTCGAGAAAGCGCCCGTTCACCGAGCGCGCCTCGATCAGCAGGCCTTCGGCCTCGCCTTGCGCGCCTTCGGCGCCGACGCCGGCGTAACCCGTCATGCTATAAACAGCCATCGTCGCCATGCCCTTAGGGCCCTCGAGGACAAGCGCGAAATTATGTCAAAGCCCAAGCCCGCGCCCCTGCCTTCGGGCACCGTGGTCGGCGGCTACCAGATCGTCAAGAAGCTGGCGGCCGGGGGCTTCGGCGTCGTCTACCTGGCCGAGGGCGAGAGCCGGCAGCTGGTGGCGATCAAGGAGTACCTGCCGGCCTCGCTCGCCGAGCGCTCGCCCGGCGAGCTGACGCCGCGCGTCAAGCCCGACAAGCAGCCGCTGTACCGCCTCGGCCTCAAGAGCTTCTTCGAGGAGGGGCGCAGCCTCGCGCAGATCAGCCACCCGAGCGTGGTCTCGGTGCTGAACTTCTTCCGCGAGAACGAGACCGTGTACATGGTGATGAACTACCTGCAGGGCGACACGCTGCAGGACTTCATCGTCACCGCGCGCGAGTTGAAGCGCGACAAGGTCTTCCGCGAGAGCACCATCCGCAGCCTGTTCGACGAGATCCTGCGCGGCCTGCGCATCGTGCACCAGCACAAGATGCTGCACCTCGACATCAAGCCGGCCAACATCTTCGTCACCAACGACAACAAGGCGGTGATGCTCGACTTCGGCGCCGCGCGCGAGGTGCTCTCGAAGGAAGGCAACTTCATCCGCCCGATGTACACGCCGGGCTTCGCCGCGCCCGAGATGTACCGCCGCGACGGCACGCTCGGCCCCTGGACCGACATCTACGCCATCGGCGCTTGCATCTACGCCTGCATGCAGGGCTACCCGCCCAACGACTCGCCGCAGCGCCTCGAGAAGGACCGCCTGGCGCTGTCGCTCTCGCGCCTGCGCAACGTCTACTCCGACAACCTGATCGAGGTCACCGAGTGGTGCATGTCGCTCGATCCGCTGTCGCGCCCGCAGAGCGTGTTCGCGCTGCAAAAGGAGCTGGCGCGCGAGACCGAGCGCCGCTACACCAAGCTGAGCTTCGGCGAACGCCTCAAGCTGCAGCTCGAGACGCTCAAGACCGGCACCAAGGCCTGAACGCCCATCGAGCGCCGGTGCGATGAAGTTCCTCGTCTACCAGGTCAGCCGCAAGGGCGGCCGCGAGAAGAACGAAGACCGCATGGGCTACTGCTACACGCGCGACTCGGGCCTGTTCGCGCTCGCCGACGGCATGGGCGGCCACCCCGAGGGCGAGGTCGCCTCGCAGCTGGCGCTGCAGACGCTGGCGGCGCTGTTCCAGCGCGAGGCCAAGCCGCGCCTGCCCGACCCGCTGCGCTTCTTGCACGACAGCATCATCGCCGGCCACCACCGGCTGCTGCACTACGCCACCGAGCGCGCGCTCGTCGACACGCCGCGCACCACCGTCGTCGCCTGCCTGCTGCAGGGCAACGCGGCGTACTGGGCGCATTGCGGCGACTCGCGCCTGTACCTCGTGCGCGGCGACAAGCTCGTGGCGCGCACGCGCGACCACAGCTACTCCGAGCTGCAGGAGACGCTCGCGCACGTGGTGCCGATGCCCGACCGGCTCAACCGCAACGTCCTCTTCACCTGCCTGGGCAGCCCGGGCAAGCCGGTGGTCGACACCGCCGGCCCGCTGCGCATGCACGCCAAGGACCGCGTGCTGCTGTGCTCCGACGGCCTGTGGGCGAGCGTCGCCGACGCCGACATCACCGAAGTGCTGGCGCGCGGCCCCATTTCGGACGCCGTGCCCGAGCTCGTCGAGCGCGCGCTGCGCGTGGCCGGCGAGCGCAGCGACAACGTCACCGCGCTCGCGGTCGAGTGGGACGGTGCCGAGGACAGCGACGCCGGCGTGTCGACGCACGCGCTGGGCGAGGAGGTCTTCGCCTCGACGATCCAGGCCAGCCTGGGCGGCGAGGGCGCGAGCGGCGACGAGCTCGACGAGGCCGAGATCGAGCGCTCGATCCGCGAGATCAACGAGGCCATCCAGCGCAGCTCGAATCGCCGCCGCTGAGCCCGCGCCGATGCCGCGCGGCGCACGCCGCACGCCGCGCGGCGACAATGCGCGCCATGGACTATCGACGCACGGGCGGACGCGCCCACGACGCGCTGCGCGCCGTCACGATCGAACGCGGCTGCCTGCTGCATGCCGAAGGCTCGGCGCTGGTGAGCTTCGGCGCCACGCGCGTGCTGTGCACCGCTTCGGTGGAGGAAAGGTGCCGCCGCACAGCGCGGCAGCGGCCAGGGCTGGGTCACGGCCGAGTACGGCATGCTGCCGCGCGCCACGCACACGCGCAGCGAGCGCGAGGCGGCCAAGGGCAAGCAGAGCGGGCGCACGCAGGAGATCCAGCGCCTGATCGGGCGCTCGCTGCGCAGCGTGTTCGACCTCGCCGCGCTGGGCGAGCGCACGATCCAGCTCGACTGCGACGTGCTGCAGGCCGACGGCGGCACGCGCACCGCGGCCATCACCGGCGCCTACGTCGCCGCGCACGACGCCGTCGCCTGGCTGCTCGGCCAGGGCCGCATCGCAGCCAGCCCGATCCGCGACGCCGTGGCCGCGGTCTCGGTGGGCATCGTGCAGGGCCGGCCGCTGCTCGACCTCGACTACGAGGAGGACGCGTCCTGCGACACCGACATGAACGTCGTCATGAGCGGCGCGGGCGGCTTCGTCGAAGTGCAGGGCACGGCCGAAGGCGCGCCTTTCACGCGCCCGCAGATGGACGCGCTGCTCGCGCTGGCCGCGCGCGGCATCGGCGAGCTGGTGGCGCTGCAGCGGCGCGCGCTCGGCCTGGGTTGAGCGGCCCGCTGTCCGCTCGGAACCTGTGAACATGTGAATCGCCGGCGTGATGCATATCTTCACGGGCTCTCAGGCGATGCGCGTCGTCCTCGCCTCGAACAACGCCAAGAAGCTCGCCGAGCTGCGCAGCTTGCTCGGCGGCCTGGCGCTCGAGCTCGTGGCGCAGGCCGAGCTCGGCATCGCCGAGGCCGAGGAGCCGCACCTCACCTTCGTCGAGAACGCCCTGGCCAAGGCGCGCCAGGCGGCGGCGGCCGCCGGCGGCGCGGCCCTGGCCGACGACTCCGGGCTCGTGGTGCCGGCGCTGGGCGGCGCACCGGGAGTCGCTTCGGCGGTCTTTGCCCCGGCGCCGCCAGGCGCGGGCGAGCGCGAGGCGCGCCGGCGCGCGCAGGACGCGGCCAACAACGCACTGCTGCTCGAGCGCCTGCGCGGCTGCGCCGAGCGCGACGCCTACTTCGTGAGCACGCTCGTGGCGCTGCGCCACGCCGCCGACCCCGAGCCGCTGGTGGCCAGCGCGCGCTGGGCGGGCGAGATCCTCGAGTCCGCGCACGGCACGGGCGGCTTCGGCTACGACCCGCTGCTGTTCATCCCGGCGCTCGGCGCCACGGTCGCCGAGCTCGCGCCCGAGGTGAAGAACCGCCACAGCCATCGCGCGCAGGCGGCCGCGCAGCTGCGCAAGCTGCTGGCCGAGGTGTGGCGGCTGTGAGGCAGGTCGCGGTCTGGCGGCTGTGGGGCAGACCGAGCCAGCGGGCAGCATGCCGACCCCTGCCGTGAGCGCCCCCGGCGACGCCGCGGCCGCCGCGCTGCACTACCTGCGGCCCGGCACGCTGCAGCTCGCGGCGTTGCCGCCGCTGGCGCTGTACGTGCACCTGCCCTGGTGTCTGCGCAAGTGCCCGTACTGCGACTTCAACTCGCACGTCGCGGCCGGCGCGCTGCCCGAGCGGCGCTACCTCGACGCGCTCGTCGCCGACCTCGAGCAATCGCTGCCGCTCGTCTGGGGCCGCCCGGTCGTGAGCGTGTTCCTCGGCGGCGGCACGCCCAGCCTCGTCTCGCCGGCCGGCATCGACCGACTGCTCGGCGCCATCCGCGCGCGGCTGCCGCTCGAGCCGCTGGCCGAAATCACGCTCGAGGCCAATCCGGGCAGCTTCGAGCACGGGCGCTTCGCCGCGTACCGCGCGGCCGGCGTGACGCGGCTCTCGCTCGGCGTGCAGAGCTTCGACGACGCGCTGCTCACGCGCATCGGCCGCGTGCACGACGCGGCGCAGGCGCGCGCCGCGGCCGCCGAGGCCGCTGCCGCCTTCGAGCAATTCAACCTCGACCTGATGTACGCGCTGCCCGGACAGACGCCGGCGCAGCTCGAGGCCGATCTGGACGCCGCGCTCGCCTTCGCGCCGCCGCATCTGTCCGTCTACCAACTGACGCTCGAGCCCGGCACCCAGTTCGCGCGCCGCCCGCCGCCGCTGCCCGACGAGGACCAAGCGGCCGCGATGCTGGAGCGCATCGTCGCGCGCGTTGCGGCGGCCGGCCTCGAGCGCTACGAGGTCTCGGCCTTCGCACGCGCGGGTGCACGTTGCTGGCACAACCTGAACTACTGGTGCTTCGGCGACTACCTCGGCATCGGCGCGGGCGCGCACGGCAAGCTGAGCTTCCCGCAGCGCGTGCTGCGCCAGCAGCGCTGGCGCGAGCCGGCGCAGTACATGGCCAGGGCGCTGGCCGGAGCGCCGGCGAGCCAGGCGCAGGAGGTGGCGCGGCGCGATCTGCCCTTCGAGTTCATGCTCAACGCGCTGCGCCTGCGCGCGGGCTTCGAGCTGCGGCTGTTCGGCGAGCGCACCGGGCTGCCGCTCTCGGCGCTCGAGCCGGCACTGGCGCAGGCGCAGGCCAGGGGTCTGCTCGAACGCGAGGGCGACGTCGTGCGGCCGAGCGCGCGCGGCTTCGACTTCCTGAGCGACTTGCAGGCGCTGTTCCTGCCGCGCCCGAAGCCGGCCGCGGACCAAGCCTGAGGCGCGCGCGGCGCGCCCGCTGCCGCGCCGCTACACGCGCGACGTCGCCAGCCCGGCCGTGCTGCGCAGCCGCTCGATCAGGCGCGGCGCGATGCGCGCCAGCGGCAGCACCTCGTCGGCCGCGCCGTGCGCGATGGCCTCGCGCGGCATGCCGAAGACGACGCAGCTCGCCTCGTCCTGGCAGATGTTCCAGCTGCCGGCGTCGCGCATCGCGCGCATCGCACGCGCGCCGTCGGCGCCCATGCCGGTGAGCATCACGCCCAGCGCGTTGCGCCCGGCCACGCGCGCGGCCGACTCGAACAGCACCTCCACCGAAGGCTTGTGGCGGTTCACCGGATCGCCGTCGCGCACGCGCGCGACGTAGTTGGCGCCCGAGCGCTCGACCGACAGATGCAGCCCGCCGGGCGCGATGTAGGCGTGGCCGGGCAGCACGCGCTCGCCGTCGACCGCCTCCGACACGCGGATGCGGCACAGGCCGTCGAGGCGCGCCGCATAGCTCCTCGTGAAGCCGGGCGGCATGTGCTGCGTGATCAGCACCGCCGGCGCGTCGGCCGGCAGCTGCACCAGCACTTCGCGCGTGGCCTCGGTGCCGCCGGTGGACGCGCCGATGAAGATCAGCTTCTCGGTCGACAGGCGCCCGAGCGGCTGGGCCGCGCCGGCCGCCGCTGCGGCCGCGGCCGCAGCCGGCGCCGCCACCAGCCGGTGCACGCGCGCGCGCGCGGCGATGCGGATCTTCTCGGTGATCTCGTCGCCCAGGCGCTGCAGGCCGTCGGCGATGCCGATCTTGGGCTTGGCCACGAAATCCACCGCGCCCAGCTCGAGCGCCTTGAGCGTGACGTCGGCGCCGCGCTCGGTGAGGGTGGACACCATCACCACCGGCATCGGCCGCAGGCGCATCAGGCGCGCCAGGAAGTCCAGGCCGTCCATGCGCGGCATCTCGACGTCGAGCGTGATCACGTCGGGGTCGAGGCTGCGGATCATCTCGCGCGCCACGAGCGGGTCGCTGGCCGCGCCGATGCAGCACATGTCGCTCTCGCGGTTGATGATCTCGGTGAGCAGCGTGCGCACGAGCGCGGAGTCGTCGACGACGATGACACGGGTCTTCACGCCGCTCTCCTCAGAACAGTTCCACCGTGCCGGTGGCGGCGGCGGCCGGCGCGCGCACGGCCGCGGCGCGCTCCTGCGCCGCCAGCGCGTCGACATTGGTCGTGGCCAGGCGCTTGACCATCGCCTTGCCGCTGGCCGGCAGGAAGCACACCTTGCGCGGGTGCACGTCGAGCACGTCCTTGCTCACCACCGTGATGCGTTCGGTGCGCAGGTACTCGAGCACGAAGGCGGTGTTGCGCTCGCCGACGTTGATCGTGCTCATGCCGCTGATCACCGCCGCGCCGCCGAACACCTTGGCCTCCATCGTGCTGCGCGTGGCGCCGCGCTTGACGAGCTCGCCGATCAGCAGCTCCATCGCATAGCTGCCGTAGCGCCCGCTCGCGTCGCCGCCGCCGTCGGGCAGCAGGAAGTGGTTCATGCCGCCGATGCGCCGCTCGCGGTCCCACAGGCAGGCGGCGATGCACGAGCCGAGCGTGGTCATCACCAGGATGTCCTCGCCGTGCACGAAGAACTCACCGGGCAGCACCTTGACCGCGTCGTTGCGGAAATGCGCGTCCCAGAAGAAGAACGAGGCCTCGCCCGGCTTGCGGGGCGCGCTGCGCAGCCGCTCGAGCCGCGAGGGTGGGGCTTCGGCCGCGCGCGGCGCTCGAGTCGGCGTGCGCATCACAGCCGCTCGTAGGTCGTCTTGCCGCGCAGGCGGAACAGCTCGCGCGCGTCGGTGAAGTTCTCCGAGTGGCCGACGTAGAGCAGGCCGCCGGCGCGCAGCACGCCGTGGACGCGTTCGAGCACGCGGCGCTGCGTGGCGTTGTCGAAGTAGATCATCACGTTGCGGCAGAACACGAGGTCGAACGGCTCGCCCAGGCTGCTCCAGTCGCTGCTCATGAGGTTGAAGATGCGGAACTCGACCAGGCGCGCCAGTTCGGGCCGCACGCGGATCGCGCCGGCGTTGGCGCCGGTGCCGCGCAGGAAGTGGCGCTTGAGCCGCTCGGCCGACAGGCCGCGCGCGTCGGCCGCGTAGACGCCGCGCTGCGCGCTGGCCAGCACCTTGGTGTCGATGTCGCTGGCGACGATGCGCGCGGCGGCCGACGCGCCCAGCGCCTCCACCACCGTCATGGCCAGCGTGTAGGGCTCCTCGCCGGTGCTGGCGGCGCTGCACCAGATGCGCAGCGGCCGGCCCTGCAGCTGCGCGGCGCGCGTGCGCAGGTCGCCGACGAGGGCGTGGAAGTGGTGCTCCTCGCGGAAGAACGAGGTCAGGTTGGTGGTCAGGCAGTTCACGAACTCCTGCCACTCGGCCGCGCTGCCGCCGCGCTCGAGCCCCTGCAGGTACGCGGCGAACGAGCGCTCTCCGGTCTCGCGCAGGCGGCGCGTCAGGCGGCTGTAGACCATCGCCTGCTTGCCCGCGTGCAGGCTGATGCCGGCGCGCTGGTGGATGAGCTGGCGCACGCGCTCGAAGTCGGCGGCCGACATCGTGTATTCGGGTTCGGCGACGGCAGCGGAGGAGGGGGCGGCGAGTTCGGCCATGCTGGGCGTTGGGTGGATCGCGACGGCGGCAGGCCGACCTCGGACCCGGCCCGCGCTGCGCGGCGAGGGTGCGCAACGAGGGCCGGGCGACGAACGCCATATCGGCACCGACGGCGTCGAACCAAAGCGGCAAATGCGCCTGCGGCGACGCGCTTTTCACGCGCCGGCGCCCGCGCCGGCGCTGCTAGACTGCCCGCCGCCTGCCTGACCCGGTGTGCGCCCCGGCGCGGCCGGGCCCGCCGTTGAACAAGCTGTCCAAGCCTGCGCCACCACCCGCCAGCCCGCTGCAGCTCGAGCAGGCGCTGCTGCTGCTCGCGCAGTCGGGCCGCGCGCCGCCGAGCGGCGACGCCGGCAGCCCCGAATGGGTGCAGGCGCTGATCGACGGCCTGGTCGAGCTGTCCTCGCGCGACGCGCTCACCGGCCTGGCGAACCGGCGCGCCTTCGAGATGACGCTCACGCGCGAGATCGACCGCGTGGCGCGCAGCGGCGAGCCGGCGCTGCTGCTGGTGCTCGACATCGACCACTTCAAGCGCGTCAACGACGGCTGGGGCCACGCCGCCGGCGACGAGGTCATCAAGGCGGTGGCCGCCGCGCTGCTCGAGTGCGTGCGCCCGATGGACCTGGTGGCGCGCATCGGCGGCGAGGAGTTCGCGATCATCCTGCCCAACTGCGGTGTCGCCTTCGGCGAGGCGGTGGCCGAGCGGCTGCGCCGGCGCATCGAAGCGAGCCCGGTGACGCTCGCCTCGCGCGAGACGATCGCCGTCACCATCAGCGTCGGCGGCGCCTTCGCGCCGCAATGGGTGCGCTCGACGCCGCAGCTGTGGCTCGAGCGCGCCGACCAGCAGCTCTACCGTGCCAAGACGCAGGGGCGCAATCTCGTGCGCCTCGAGCCCGCCGCGGCGCCGGTGGTCAGCGCCGAGGAAAAGCAGCTGCTCTTCGACTCCTTTCAGTTCCAGGACCACGAATGACCGAACCCGGATCGCCTGCGGCCGCGCCCGCAGCCGCCGCCGCCGCCGTGGCCGCCGCGCCGCCGGTCGCACCGCCGGCCGCGCGCAACATCAGCGCCGTCACCAGCGGCAAGGGCGGCGTCGGCAAGACCTTCCTGTCGGCCAACCTGGCCGCGGCGCTGGCGCGCGCCGGGCGCCGCGTGCTCGTGCTCGACGCCGACCTCGGGCTGGCCAACCTCGACGTCGTGCTCAACCTGTTCCCCAAGCTCACGCTGCACGACGTGTTCACCGGCAAGGTCAAGCTGCACGACGCGATCCTGCCCGCACCGGGCGGCTTCAGCGTGCTGCTGGCCGGCTCGGGCCTGGTCGAGTACTCGCGCATGACGCCCGAGGTGCGCGTGCAGCTGCAGCGCGTCATCGACGAGGTCGCGCCGCGCTACGACCATGTGCTGCTCGACACCGGCGCGGGCATCTCCGACGTCGTGCTCTACACCGTCTCGCTCGCCGGCCAGGTGCTGGTGGCGGCCACGCCCGAGCCGACCTCGCTGGCCGACGCCTACGCCACGATCAAGGTGCTCGCCGCCACGCAGGGCCGGCGCCGCATCCAGCTCATCGTCAACCAGGTGCGCCGTACCGGCGAGGGCCGCCAGGTGCGCGCGCAACTGCAGCAGGTGGTCGACCGCTACGTCAACCCGACGCTGGACGCGGCCGTGCGCATCGAGCTGCTGGGCGAAGTGCCGGCCGACCCGGCGGTGCGCGACGCCGTGCTGCGCCGCCAGCTGCTGCTCGAGACGCTGCCGGGCAGCGCCGCCGCGCTGGCGCTGGTGGCGCTGGCCGCACGCATGCCCGAGTGAGGACCCGCGCCGGCGCCGACCGCGCCGCCGCCGGCCCCGCCGGGCTGTCTGCGCTCGCCGGCCAGCAGCACGACGAGGGCGCCGGCGCCGCCCTGCGCCGCACCGGCCTGGGCGAAGGCGAGCACGGCATCGCTGTGCGCCAGCCAGCGCTGTACCTTGGCCTTGAGCACCGGCGCGCGGCCCGGCGAGCCCAGGCCCTTGCCGTGCACCACGCGCACGCAGCGCCAGCCCTGGCGCGAGGCGGCGGCGAGGAAGGCCGCCAGGGCTTCGCGCGCGGCGTCGCGCCGCAGGCCGTGCAGATCGAGCTGGGCCTGGATCGCCCAGTGGCCGCGCCGCAGCCGCGTCGGCACGTCGGGGCCGACCTCGGGGCGGCGGAACGACAGTGCGTCGTCCGTGTGCAGCAGCGACTCGACGTCCACGATGTCCGACCAGGTCGCGCGCAGCGCCGCCTCTTCGTCGAGCGCGCGCTGCCTGGGCAGCGGCGGCGGACGTTCGAGCCGATGCTCGGCGCGCGGCGCGTGCGCCAGCGGCGTCACCGCGCCCACGGCGTCGGCGAAGGCGCGGCGCTCGCCCTCGGCGCGCGCGCGTTCGCAGCGCGCGCGTTCGCCGCGCTCACGTTCGCAGCGCTCGCGTTCGCAGCGCTCGCGCGCCGCCGCCGCCTCGGCCGCCGCCCGAGGGCCCGTCCGCAGCGCCTCGCGCAGCGCGCCCAGCTCATGCAGCCCGTGCAGCCTCACAGCAGCCTCACAGCAGCCTCACAGCAGCCCGCGTTCGGCCAGCGAGACCACCTGGCCCTGGCCGACCACCACATGGTCGAGCACGCGCACGTCCACCAGCGCGAGCGCGCTCTTGAGCGTTTGCGTGAGGTACTCGTCGGCGCGCGAGGGCTCGGCCAGACCCGAGGGGTGGTTGTGCGCCAGCACCACCGCACCGGCGTTGAGCGCGAGCGCGCGCCGCACCACTTCGCGCGGGTACACGCTGGTCTGCGACAGCGTGCCCTGGAACATCTTCTCGAGCGCGACGAGCCGGTGCTGCGCGTCGAGGAACAGCACCGCGAACACCTCCTGCGCCAGGCCGCCGAGCTGCAGCGCGACGTAGTCCTTCACGCGCGCCGGGCTCTCGAACACCGGCGCCGCGCGCAGGCCCTCGGCAAGCGCGCGCCGCGCCATCTCCATCACCGCCAGCAGCTCGGCGCGCTTGGCCGGCCCGAGGCCCTTGACGCCGTCGAGCGCCGCGAGCTGCGCCGGCTCGAGGTTGAGCAGCCCGCTGAAGCCGCGGCATTGCCGCAGCACCGCGTCGGCCAGCGCGAGCACGCCCTGGCCGCGCGTGCCGGTGCGCAGCAGCAGCGCCAGCAGCTCGGCGTCGGCCAGCGCCGCGGCGCCGCGCGCGAGCAGCTTCTCGCGCGGGCGCTGGTCGGCGGGCAGTTGCTTGAGCATGGCGGCGGCAGGGTCGGGCGGTGGTGAGACGGCGGTCGGCGCGCGGCGCGCCGGTAGAATCGCCGGGCAGTCTCGTCGCGGGCAGTCTAGTGCAGGGTACGCGCGGGGCGCATCGCTCCGCGGGCGGCCCCCCGACGAAGGCCCTCGTCCGGCTGCCCTTTCGGCCCGGCTGCGGGCCACACGCATCAGGCCGGCGCCTCCGGCCTCTTCCCGATGTCTGCCATGCCCGTCGTCCAGCCGGACTCGTTCCTCACGCTGCACTACCGCCTCGCCGGGCCGGACGGCAAGGCCATCCTCGACACCTTCGCCGACAAGCCGGCCACGCTGTCGCTGGGCAGCGGGCAGCTGGCTCCGGCCATCGAGGCGCGGCTGGTGGGGCTGGCCGAGGGCACCGAGGCCTCGTTCGAGCTGCCGGCCGGCGAGGCCTTCGGCGAGCGCAACCCCGAGCTGCTGCAGCGCGTGGCGCGCTCGCTGCTCGCGCAGCTGGGCGACCCCGAGGCCGAGTACCAGGTGGGCGAGGCGGTCGAGTTCCCCACGCCCGACGGCGAGGGCCGCTACGCCGGCGTCGTGCGCGCGCTCGGCCCCGACTGGCTGCTGTTCGACTTCAACCATCCGCTCGCCGGCCAGGCGGTTCGCTTCGACGTCAAGCTGCTGGGGGTGATGTGAGCGTGCGCGAGGTGCTGCTGGCCGAGCCGCGGGGCTTTTGCGCCGGGGTCGACCGCGCCATCGAGATCGTCGAGCGCGCGCTCGCCCGCTTCGGCGCACCGATCTACGTGCGCCACGAGATCGTGCACAACACCTTCGTCGTCGACAGCCTCAAGGCCAGGGGCGCCGTCTTCGTCGAGGACCTCGCCGAGGTGCCCGCCGGCGCCACGCTGGTGTTCAGCGCGCACGGCGTGTCCAAGGCCGTGCGCGACGAAGCCGCGCAGCGCGGCTTTCGCATCTTCGACGCCACCTGCCCGCTCGTGACCAAGGTGCATGTCGAAGTGGCCAAGCTGGCGCGCGAAGGCTACGAGTTCATCATGATCGGCCACAAGGGCCACCCCGAGGTCGAAGGCACGATGGGCCAGCTGGCCCAGGGCATCTACCTCGTCGAGGACGTCGCCGACGTGCAGCGCGTGCAGCCGCGCGGCGGCAAGCTCGCGGTGGTGACGCAGACCACGCTGTCGGTGGACGACGCGGCGCAGATCCTGGCGGCGGTGAAGGCACGCTTCCCCGAAGTGCGCGAGCCCAAGAAGCAGGACATCTGCTACGCCACGCAGAACCGGCAGGACGCCGTGAAGGCGCTGGCGCCGGCGGTCGACGTCGTCGTCGTCGTCGGCAGCCCCACCAGCAGCAACAGCAACCGCCTGCGCGAGCTGGCCGAGCGTCTGGGCACGCCGGCGTACATGGTGGAAGGGGCCGAGGATCTGCGCGCGGCGTGGTTCGAAGGCGGCCGCCGCGTCGGCCTCACCGCGGGCGCTTCGGCGCCCGACATCCTCGTGCAGCAGGTCATCGCGCGGCTGCGCGAGCTGGGCGCTCTGTCGGTGCGCACGCTCGACGGCGTGCGCGAATCCGTGCGCTTTCCGCTGCCGCGCGGCCTGGGCGAGCGCAGCCCGGGCGAGCGCGAAGGCGCCGCGAGCGCGCTGCACGCCACGCGCCCTTGAGCGGCCGCGCGCGCATCGGCCGCGGCGGCGGCGCCGGGCGCGCGCGCGGTGGCGCCGGCGCCGCATCCGCCTCGGCCTTCGCCTCCTGAACCTTCACGCCCCACGGAGCCTGCCATGCTCGACATCAACCAGCTGCGCCGCGACCTCGACGGCGTCGTCGCGCAACTCGAGCGCCGCAGCAAGCCGCAGCCCTTCCTCGACGTCGCGCGCTTCCAGGCGCTCGAGGCCGAGCGCAAGCAGATCCAGACCGCCACCGAGCAGCAGCAGGCGCGGCGCAACGCGCTCAGCCGGCAGATCGGCCAGGCCAAGGGCCGCGGCGAGGACGCCGGCGCGCTGCTGGCCGAAGCCAACGCCGTGGGCGAGGCGCAGAAGGCCGGCGCGGCCCGCCTCGAGCTCATCCAGGCCGAGCTGCACGCGCTGCTCATGGCGCTGCCCAACCTGCCGCAGCCCGGCGTGCCCGACGGCGCCGACGAGCGCGCCAACGTCGAGCTGCGCCGCTGGGGCAGCCCGCGTGCCTTCGACTTCACCCCGCGCGACCACATCGAGCTGGGCGGCGCGCTCGGCCTCGAGTTCGACACCGGCGCGCTGCTCTCGGGCTCGCGCTTCACCTTCCTGCGCGGCCCGGCGGCGCGGCTGCACCGGGCGCTGGCGCAGTTCATGCTCGAGCTGCACACGCGCGAGCACGGCTACACCGAGTGCTGGACGCCCTACATCGTCAACCGCGAGATCCTCGAGGGCACGGGCCAGCTGCCCAAGTTCAAGGACGACATGTTCTGGGTCTATCGCGGCGGTGATGGCGGCGGTAACGGCGGCGGCGACGAGGCCCAGTCCGAGCAGTACCTCATCAGCACCTCCGAGATCCCGCTCACCAACAGCGTGCGCGAGCGCATCCTCGACGCCGCCCGGCTGCCCGTCAGGCTCACCGCGCACAGCCCGTGCTTTCGCAGCGAGGCCGGCAGCGCCGGGCGCGACACGCGCGGCATGATCCGCCAGCATCAGTTCGACAAGGTCGAGATGGTGCAGGTCACCGCGCCCGAGCGCAGCGACGCGGCGCTCGAAGAGATGGTCGGCCACGCCGAGGCGGTGCTGCAGCGCCTCGAGCTGCCCTACCGCGTGGTCGCGCTCGCCACCGGCGACCTGGGCTTCGGCAGCGCGCGGACGTACGACCTCGAAGTCTGGCTGCCGGGGCAGGGCGCGTACCGCGAGATCAGCTCGTGCAGCAACTGCGAGGCCTTCCAGGCGCGCCGCATGCAGGCGCGCTGGCGCAACGCCGCCGGCAAGACCGAGTTCGTGCACACGCTCAACGGCTCGGGCGTGGCCGTCGGGCGCGCGCTGGTGGCCGTGCTCGAGAACCACCAGCAGGCCGACGGCAGCGTGCGCATTCCCGCGGCCTTGCGGCCCTTCCTCGGCGGGCTCGAGGTGCTCGGCGCCTGACGCCGGACGCGCGCGCCGCCGCGCGTCGCGGCCCGAGCGCCGAGCGTGCGGCGCGCGGCGTGTGAGCGCGCTGCCCTACAATGCGCCTCCCCGCCGACCCCGGGGGCCCCGACAGGAAAGGTGGCAGAGTGGTCGAATGCGCCGGACTCGAAATCCGGTGTACGGTTTCACCGTACCGTGGGTTCGAATCCCACCCTTTCCGCCAGTAAGCTTCCGCGCACGTTGACGCAGGTCCGTGCAGTGAGTCGCAAAGACCGAAGCCAAGTTGTTGATTTGCTTCGGGAATCCAGCCAAGAGACACTCTCACGACGGCGCACGTCAACGCCGGCCCGCTCAGTCCACGGAACCGGAAATCGGGGGACAGGCGGGGGACAGGAAAGATCGCAAGGTCTATGCCAAGTGAGGTTTCGAGCATGGCGATTCATCTTCTGAGCGCGACCGAGGTCCGCGCCTCCGATGTCGACCAGAGCGATGGCGGCGGGCTCTTTCTGCGCGTGAAGCCGGACGGCAAGGCGGCTTGGGTCTGGCGCTTCACGGCGCCCTCCGGCCGGCGCCGCGAGCTGGGCCTTGGGGTGGCGTGGCGCGCGGCTACCACGAGCGGGTGATCGAGCCGACCCGCACTCCGAAGCACGCCGCGCAGTGGATCGCGAGCCTGGAGAACCACGTCCCGGCCGCGCTGTGGCATGCACCGCTCGGCGAAGTGACGGCCCCGCTGCTGCTGTCGGCGCTTCTGGACGTGGCGCCGCACGAGCGCGCGCGCAACCTCGAGGGCGACACCCTGCCCGAGACCGTGCGCCGCATCCGCCAGCGGCTCGAGGCCGTCTGCGAGGACGCGATCTTCCACGGCCGGGCGACGACCAACCCGGCGCAAGCTGCGCGAGGCCGGGCCGCGCAAGGCGAAGGGCGACTTCGCCGCGCTGCCGTACCGCGAGGCCCCGGCGCTGATGCAGCGGCTGCGCGCGATGGACGGCACCGCTGCCCGTGCGCTCGAGCTCGCCGTGCTGTGCGCCGCGCGCACCGGCGAGGTGATCTACGCCGAGCGGCGCGAGTTCGACCTGGACGCCGACACCTGGACGGTGCCCGCCGCCCGTACCAAGGCCAAGGAATCCCATGCGGTTTACCTGAGCGAGCGCGCGATCGAAATCGTCAAGGCGCAGCGCGGCCAGGATGCGCGCTACCTGTTCCCGACCACGATGCCCGGCCGCGAAGGCAAGCCGCTATCGAACATGGCGATGCTCGCGGCGCTCGACCGGCTCGACGTGCGCGACCGGACCACGGTGCATGGGCTTTGCCGCCCGACCTTCTCGACCTGGGCGAACGAGACCGGCGCGGCGCGCCCCGACGTGATCGAGGCGTGCCTGGCGCACGAGGAATCCAACCGGGTCCGCGCCGCGTACAACCGCGCCGACTTCGCCGAGGAACGGCGCGCGCTGCTGGCGAAGTGGGCGCAGTACCTGGCCCGGCCGGCGGCACCGGTACTCGCGATCGACTCAGTGAGGTCGGCATGAGCAAGCCCTTCCACATCAAGCGCTCGATCTCGATCGACCTGTGCTCGTCGGTGGCGCTGGATCGCTTGGCGCAGCACCGCGGGCAGAGTCGGTCGCAGGTACTGGCCGATCTCATCGGCGAAGCATCGCGCATGACGACAAAGGACATGTCGAACGCCGAGTGGGGCCGGTACTTCGGCAAGGCGCCGAGTGATCGATCGCCGTCGATCGCCACCTGAGGAACTCGGGCCAACGGCCCGACCCCGCACCACGCCCGACGCCCTGCCGCGTTGTATATCGTCGCGTTACAAGATACACTTGCGGCGTGATCCGATCATTCGCACACAAGGGCCTGGAAGCCTTCTTTCGCACCGGGTCGAAGGCCGGAATCCAGCCCGCCCATGCGGACAAGCTGCGACGGCTGCTCGGCCGGCTCGACCAATCCGAGTCGCCGAAGGACATGAACGTTCCCGGCTGGCGGCTGCATCTGCTGACCGGCGATCTGGCCGGGCGGTGGTCTGTGTGGGTGAACGGAAACTGGCGGTTGACCTTCCGATTCGCGGACGGCGACGCCGAACTGGTGGACTACCGCGACTATCACGGAACCGAGAACGGACGATGACCCGCATGCACAACCCACCCCACCCCGGCGAGACCTTGCGCGAGGACGTTCTGCCCGCGTTGGGCCTGACCGTGACCGATGCCGCCGACGCGCTCGGCGTGACGCGCCCGGCACTGTCGCGGGTGCTCAATGGCCGCGCTGCGGTATCGCCCGAGATGGCGTTGCGGCTCGAGCGCTGGCTCGGCGTCGACAACGGCGGGCGCGCCGAGGTCTGGCTGCGAATGCAGGCTGCGCACGATCTGTGGGCGGCCAAAAGGGGCGCGCGCGCGATGCTCGAGAAGATCAAGCCCGTCGAACGCGACCGCCTGGCGAGTTGAAGGACCGCGCCTTCGCGAGTAATCCCCGAAAACCCGCTCCCTCGGCGGGCCGGCGCGGCACCCGATCACCGGGGTGCAGCGGGGGGATCCGCGGGCGGACCTCAACCTTCCAGGAGCGCCGAGAGGCGCCCCAAGGCGTCGTCGATGACCGCCTCCAGCGCGCCGCCGCGAGCGCGCCTGGTCACGCCGCGCACCCTGAGAACCGCCCCATGCCCGCCCTCGCCACCCGCCTGACCCGCGCCTTCGATCTGCGTCACCCGGTCGTCTCGGCCCCGATGGCGTTTGCCGCCGGCGGCGCACTCGCCGCCGCCGTGAGCCGCGCCGGCGGCCTCGGGCTGATCGGCGGCGGCTACGGCGATCCGGCCTGGCTCGCCGAGCAGTTCGCCGCGGCGGCCGGCGCGCGGGTGGGCGTGGGCTTCATCACCTGGTCGCTGCGCAAGTCGCCCTCGCTGCTCACCGACGTGCTGCGGCACCGGCCGGCCGCGGTGATGCTGTCCTTCGGCGATCCGCGCCCGTTTGCCGACGAGATCCGCGCTGCCGGTGCGCGCCTCGTGTGCCAGTGCCAGGACCTCGCGCATGTGATGGACGCACTGGACGTGCAAGCCGATGTCGTCGTCGCGCAGGGCGCCGAGGCCGGCGGCCACGGCGCGCTGCGCGGCACGCTGTCCTTCGTGCCCGAGGCGGCCGATTACCTCGCCGCGCACGCGCCCGGCACGCTGCTGCTGGCCGCGGGCGGCATCGCCGACGGCCGCGGCCTGGCCGCGGCACTGGCGCTGGGTGCCGACGGCGTGCTGGTCGGCACGCGCCTGTGGGCCGCGCAGGAGGCGCTGGTGCAACCAGGCCACCACCGGGCCATTGTCGAGACCGACGGCGACGGCACCATCCGCACCACGGTGGCCGACATCGCGCGCCAGCTGCCCTGGCCGCGCGGCTTCACGGCGCGCATCCGCCGCAACGCCTTCACCGAACGCTGGCACGGCCGAGAAGCCGAGCTCGAGCGCAACGTGCACACCGAAGGCCCGCGCTACCGCCAGGCGTTCCAGGCCGGCGACCCCGACAACACCGGCGTCTGGTTCGGCGAAGCCGCCGGCCTCGTGCATGCCGTCGAGCCCGCGGGCGTGATCGTCGAGCGCATGGCGGCCGAGGCGGCCGAGCGGCTGCAGCGCTGCGCCGCGGGCGGCTGAGAGCCGGTGATGACATGAATCACGCCTGCGATTCGTATCTTCATAGGCTCTGAGCCGTGCCCACGCGTCGGCGAGGGCAGCCCGGCGCGGCCGCGCAACCCGCTCGCGCGGGCCGCGCCACCGCGCAAACGAAGAAGGCGAGCCACCGGCTCGCCTTGCATTCGGGTGCGCCGCTCGGGAGTGCGCGGCGCGCTGCGGCTCAGTCGTCGCGACGCCTGCGGCGGCTCATCAGGAAGCCCAGCATGCCCAGGCCGGCCAGCAGCATGGCGGCGTTCTCGGGCTCGGGCACGGGCGCCAGCGTGGAGGTGATCACGTAGCCGCCGCCCAGCGAGCCGTTGCCGTTGCCGGTGACCATGTAGAAGTACTTGCCGGGGTTGAGCAGCACGCTGTGCGTGGTATTGCCGCTCTGGCCGTCGAAGGCCCAGTTGCCGCCGAGTTGCGAATCGTCGCCGCCGCCGATGGCGCCGTCACCCCCGGCCGACCACAGCGAGTACTGACCGTTGTCGACGTTCCACACGACGCCGTTGCCCAGGTTGTTCGCCACCACGGTGCTGGAGACCGTCTGCGTATCGGGAGCGATCTCGAACTTGAAGTAGTCGGTGAAGGCACCGCTGACGAGGCTGAAACCGACTTCCAGATTGCCGTGCCCGCCCCAATCGGTGGTTGTTGCTTGCGCAGCAACCGAGCCTGCCGCAAGCACGCTCGCGATGACGATGGCCTTGAGCTTCATCTCCTGTACTCCCGTCTCTCGAGGCCCGCGGATGCGGCGCCCTCCTTGGCCCCGTTTGTACCCTGCCTTCATGCCCGGGCCACCCCCCCGAACATGGGGGGTAGCCGCAATTGCGGGGGCAGATTGGCAACGGTCTGTAAATCGGGCCCGGGCCGCGCCCGCCGGCGGCCCCGAAGCGGCGCCGCCGGCCCGGCCGGAAATCCGTCACGCCGCGGCCCACGCCGTAGGCCCCACCTCCCTGAATCGAGGCCCCGGTCGGGCGCATCTTCGTCGTTACACTCGGCCGCGCCCCGCCACAGCCGCGTCCGGCCGCCGCCCGGCATGGTCTGCGCAGCGCACCCTCGATCGCCGCCCCGCCAACCCCGGGGCAGGAGCACACCAGAACATGATCTCCGCCGTCCATCCCCTTGGCCGCCCGGCGGCACCCCGGCGGGCGCGCAGCGCCCCGGCGCGCACCCTCGTCATCGTCGCCGCCGCCGCGGCCGCGCTCGCCCTGGCCGGCTGCGGCAGCAAGAAGGACAAGGCCGCCAGCCAGACCGCCGCCAAGGTCGACAAGCAGGAGATCACCGTCCACCAGATCAACTACGTGCTGCAGCAGCAGCGCGGCCTGCGCCCCGAGCAGGCCGACGCGGCCAGCCGGCAGATCCTCGAGCGGCTGATCGACCAGCAGCTCGCCCTCGAGAAGGCCGACGGCCTCAAGCTCGACCGCGACCCGCGCGTCGTGCAGCAGCTCGAGGCGGCGCGGCGCGACATCCTCGCGCGTGCCTACGCCGAGAAGGTGGGCGAGGGCGCCGCCAAGCCCAGCGCCGAGGAGATCAAGAAGTACTACGACGACAACCCGGCGCTGTTCAGCCAGCGGCGCATCTACACGCTGCAGGAACTGGCCGTCGAAGCCAGGCCCGAGCAGTACCAGATGCTGCGCGACCGGCTGGGCGCGAGCAAGAACATCAACGAGTTCATCGAGTTCCTCAAGGCCGGCGGCCTGCGCTTTGCCGGCAACCAGGCCGTGCGTCCGGCCGAGCAGCTGCCGCTCAACGCGCTCAAGGCGCTGGCGCAGCTCAAGGACGGCCAGGCCATCGTCAACACCACGCCCAACGGCCTGCAGGTGCTGGTGCTGGCCGGCTCGACCACGCAGCCGGTGAGCGAAGAGCAGGCCCGGCCCGCGATCGAGGCCTTCCTGCTCAACGAGCGCCGCGCGCGGCTGCTGCAAGACGACTTGAAGGCCCTGCGCGCCGCGGCCAGGATCGAGTACGTGGGCAAGTTCGCCGAAGGCCCGCATCCGGGCGCCTCGGCGCCGGCGGCCGACGCGCCGGGCGCCGCGGCTCAGCCGGCCGCGCCCGCCGCGCCCGCGGCCAGCAGCGGGCTTACCGACACCGACATCACCAAGGGCATGGGACTGAAGAAATGAGCACCGCCGCCCACTCGCTCGTTGCCCTCGCGGCCACCAAGGCGGCCCACGCACCGGCCCGCCCGGCCCGCCCGGCCCGCCCGGCCCGCCCGGCCCCGGCCGGCCACGCCCTGCGTGCCCTGCGTGCCCTGCGCACCCTGCGCGCCCTGCGCGCCCTGCGCACCCGCGCTGCCGCTCGCCCTGGCCGCGCTTGCGGCCGCCGCGCTGCTGCCCGGCCTGGCCCGGGCGCAGGGCGCGGCGCCGGCCGCCGCGGCCGCTGCGCCCGGCGAAACCCGCCTCGGCTCGGGCGACGTGGTGCGCATCACCGTCTTCCAGAACCCCGATCTCTCGCTCGAGACCCGCGTCACCGACGCCGGCCTCGTGAGCTACCCGCTGCTCGGCCAGGTGCGCCTGGGCGGGCTCACCGTGAGCGCGGCCGAGAAGCTCATCGCCGACGGCCTGCGCAACGGCAACTTCGTCAAGAACCCGCAGGTCACGCTCGTGCTGCTGCAGGTGCGCGGCAGCCAGGTGAGCGTGCTCGGGCAGGTCAACCGGCCCGGCCGCTACCCGATCGAGATCGCCGACACCCGCCTCACCGACATGCTGGCCAACGCCGGCGGCGTGGCCGCCAACGGCTCCGACCTCGTCGTCGTCACCGGCCAGCGCGAGGGCAGGCCGATGCGCGCGGAGGTCGATCTGCCGCGCCTGTTCGCTCCCGGCGGCGGCGCCGCCGACCTCGTGCTCAGGAACGGCGACACGATCTGGGTCGACCGCCAGCCGCTCGTCTACATCTACGGCGAGGTGCAGCGCCCGGGCCCGATGCGCCTCGAGCGCGGCATGACCGTGATGCAGGCGCTGGCCAGCGGCGGCGGCCTCACCCAGCGCGGCACCGAAAAGGGCATCCGCGTGCACCGCAAGGCCGACGACGGCAGCGTGCAGGTGCTGCAGCCGACGATGGACGACAAGGTGCGCGACGGCGACGTGGTGTTCGTGCGCGAAAGCCTGTTCTGAAGGAGCGCGTGCCGCCATGACCTTCCTGCAGTTCCTCTCGATCCTGCGCGCGCGCAAGTGGGCCGCGCTGGCGGTGTTCGTGCTCGTCGTCGCCGTCACCGTGGTGCTGAGCCTGGTGCTGCCCAAGCAGTACCGCGGCGAGGCCAGCGTCGTCATCGACGTCAAGCCCGACCCGATCGCGCTGATGGGCAACCCCGCCGCGGTGCTGCCCAGCTTCATGGCCACGCAGGTCGACATCCTCACGAGCGACCGCGTCGCGCAGCGCGTGATCCGCGACCTCAAGCTCGCCGACAACCCGCAGCTCCGCCAGCAGTGGCAGGACGAAGCCCAGGGCCGCGGCACGCTCGAGCAGTGGCTGGCCGACGCGCTGCAAAGGCAGCTCGACGTCAAGCCCTCGCGCGAGAGCAACGTCGTCGCCATCGGCTACAAGGCGCCGGATCCGCGCTTTGCCGCCGCGCTGGCCAACGCCTTCGCCCAGGCCTACATCGCCACCACGCTCGAGCTGCGCGTCGACCCGGCGCAGAACTTCCGCAAGTTCTTCGACGTGCAGACCAAGGACGCGCGCGAAGCGCTCGAGCGCGCCCAGCGCAAGCTCTCGGCGTACCAGCAGCAAAAAGGCATCATCGCCACCGACGAGCGGCTCGACGTCGAGAACGCGCGCCTCAACGAGCTCTCGAGCCAGCTCACGCAGCTGCAGGCCATCGCCGCCGAGTCGGCCAGCCGCCAGGGCCAGGCCCAGGGCGCGCAGGCCGACCGGCTGCAGGAAGTGCTCAACAACCCCGTGGTCGGCAGCCTCAAGGCCGACCTCGCGCGCGCCGACGCGCGGCTGCACGAGCTGGGCGCGCGCTACGGCGACAACCACCCGCAGGTGATCGAGGCCAAGGCCAACATCGCCGAGCTGCGCGGCAAGCTCGACGCCGAGACGCGCCGCGTCACCGGCGGCGTGGGCGTCACCAACACCATCAACCGCCAGCGCGAGGCCAGCGTGCGCCGCGAGCTCGACGCCCAGCGCGCCAAGGTGCTGCGCATGAAGGCCGTGCGCGACGAGGGCAACGTGCTTCAGCGCGAGGTCGAGAATGCCCAGCGCGTGTTCGACAACCTCGTGGCGCGGCTCAACCAGTCGGCGCTCGAGTCGCAGTCCAACCAGAGCTACGCCAACATGCTGAGCGTGGCGCAGCCGCCGGTCGAGCCGGCCAGCCCCAAGCTGCTGCTCAACACCGCGCTGGCGGTCTTCCTGGGGCTGCTGCTGGCCGTCGGCGTGGCGCTGCTGCTCGAGCTGGCCGACCGCCGCGTGCGCGCCCCCGAAGACGCCGTCGCCGCGCTCGGCCTGCCGGTGCTCGGCACCCTGCCCGGGCCGCGCGCCAAGCGCTTCATTCCGGGCAACCGCGCCTTGCCCACGCCGCCGCGCGTGGTGTCGCTGCCCGCCCCCTACCGCGAGGCCTGAAACCCAGCCATGGCCAAGTTCACCGCCTCCACCATGTACGACTCGGTCACCGCCGCCTCCGAGGGCGAGGGCAGCGGCCCCGAGCGCTCCATCGGCTCCATCATCGCCGAGACGCGCCACCTGAGCGTCGAGCAAGTCGAGCGCATCCTCGCCTACCAGCGCGAGAAAGGCATCCGCTTCGGCGAGGCCGCCGTCGCGCTGGGCATGGCCAGCAACGACGACGTCATGTTCGCGCTGGCGCAGCAGTTTCACTACCCCTACGCGCCCGAAGAGCGCCGCAAGGCCAACCCCGAGCTGGTGACGCTCAACCGCCCGTTCGGCGCGCAGGCCGAGAGCCTGCGCGCCATCCGCACGCAGCTTTCCATGCGCCTGGCCAACGAGGGCAAGGAGCGCCGCGCGCTGGCCGTCGTCAGCCCCGACAGCGGCGACGGCAAGACCTTCTTCGCCGCCAACCTGGCCATCGCGCTGGCCCAGGTGGGCGGCCGCACGCTGCTCATGGACGCCGACCTGCGCCACCCGCGCCAGCACGAGGTCTTCGGCATCGACAACGCGGCCGGCCTGTCGGGCATCCTCTCGGGCCGCGTCGAGCCCAAGGTCATCCAGCCCGCGCCCGGCGTGCCCGGGCTGTACCTGCTGCCGGTGGGCGCCACCCCGCCCAACCCGCTGGAACTCGTCGAGCGCCCGGCGTTCAACCTGCTCATGCGCGAGCTGCTCTCCAAGTTCGACCATGTCGTGGTCGACACCCCCGCCGGCTGCTACGGCAGCGACAGCGCCGTCATCGCCGCGCGCTGCGGCGCCGCGCTCGTGATCGCGCGCAAGGACCAGGGCCGCGTCGCCGCGCTGCAGGACCTCGTCGCCAACCTGGCCGAGACGCCGGCGCTGGTGCTGGGGGTGGTCTACAACGAGTTCTGAACGGCCCGAACCCCGTGCCCGCCCGGACCGAGCCTAGAACCCGTCGCGCGCAAGTGCTTCGCCGCGCGGGGACCGCAAGCGTGCCGGGACCATGACCGCGCAGCCCAGCCCCGAAAGCACCCCGTTCGCACGGGCGGCGGCCCGCCTGCTGCCGGCCGGGGTCGATCGCCTCGCGCTGCTGCCGCTGTTGGCGGGCTTCGCGGTGATGTACGTCCCGATGTTCCTGGCCCTGGCCAACTCGATATGGGCGAGCGACGAGCAAGGCCATGGGCCGATCATCCTTGCCGTCAGTCTCTGGCTCGTGTGGCGCGCCGCGGACGAGATCGTGCGCGTGTCGCGCGGCGGTGCTGCAGTGTCGGGCAGCCTGGCGCTCGTCGCGGCGCTGCTCCTGTTCGTGCTCGGCCGGACTCAGGACCTGCTTGCGTTCGAGGTCCTGTCGATGATCGCGATGCTCGCGGCACTGCTGCTGCTGTTTTGCGGCTGGTCCGGCCTGCGCAGGGTCTGGTTTCCGTTGTTCTTCCTGCTGTTCATGGTTCCGCTGCCCGAGGTCATCGTGGCCGCCGTGACCTCGCCGCTGAAATCCGCCGTCTCATCCGTGGCCAGTTCGCTGCTGTACGCGGTCGGTTATCCGGTCGGGCGCTCCGGCGTCGTCCTTACCGTGGGCCAGTACCAGTTGATGGTGGCCGACGC
The DNA here is from genome assembly GCA_046348125.1 of Rubrivivax sp. Classification (GTDB taxonomy): domain Bacteria; phylum Pseudomonadota; class Gammaproteobacteria; order Burkholderiales; family Burkholderiaceae_C; genus Rubrivivax. The sequence continues at coordinate 5,405 of JAXMEV010000011.1, read as the reverse complement.
GTGCGCCGGGCTCAATTCCATGTTCACGCTCGAGGCGCTGGGCATGCTCTACATGAACCTGATGAAGTACACCTCGGTGCCGCGCAACACGACGCTGGCCGTGCTGCTGATCCCGATCGCGTTCGTCGCCAACGTCATCCGCGTCCTGATCCTCGTGCTCGTCACGTATTACTTCGGCGACGCCGCGGGCCAGGGCTTCGTCCACGGTTTCGCGGGCATCGTGCTGTTCCTGGTGGCGCTGGGGATCATGCTCGTGGTCGACCGGATGCTCGGCCTGTACTTCGACCGAGCCAAGGCATGATGAACTCCACGCGACGCCGTGCGCTGGCAGCCGCCGCTGCCATGGTGGCCTCGGCGGGCATTGCCGAAGCAGGCAAGCCGCGCAAGCGTCTGTCCGAAGTGCTGCCGCGGTTCGATCTCGAGCGCGACATCCCGATGGTGCTCGGCGCCTGGCGCGTCGATCCGAACATCGTTCCCGTGCTCCCTTCGCCCGACGTCACGGAGACCCTCAGTCGCATCTACGACCAGACCGTCGGCCGCACCTATTTCCGCCCCTCGGGCGAGCGCGTGATGCTGTCGCTCGCGTATGGCGGCGCGCAGACGCGTGAGTTGCGCGCACACCGCCAGGAGGTCTGCTACTCGGCACAGGGCTTCCAGGTCTCGGGGCTCGAGCGCAAGACCCTGCGCATCGACGGTGCGGTGATCCCGGCCACGCTGATGGTGGCGCGCTCGGGCGCCCGGATCGAGCCCGTGACCTACTGGTTCACGATGGGCGCGCATGCCGTCATGAGCCTGTGGGACCGCCAGCGCGTGCAGTTCGAGTATTCGTTGCACGGCCTCATCCCCGACGGCTTCCTGGTGCGCTTCTCATCCATCGATGCCGAAGCGCGACGCGCGTTCGCCCTGCACACGCAGTTCGCCGAGGACCTCATGGCCCACACGGCGCCCGCGCTGCGCGCACGCCTGCTCGGGCGGAAGGCCTGAGCCGCCGTGCGCTGGCCCCTGCGCTGGTCGGGTGCGGCGTCGCCGGCGGGGTGGCCTGCGCTGCCGCGCAGTGCGGGCCCGTCCGGGCAGGTCTGGCTGGTGCTCGTTGCCGCCCTCGCGCTGGCCGCGTTCTCCGGCCTGCTCACGGCCATGGGCGGCGGCTACATCGCCGTGCTCTTCGTGCTTGCCACGACGCTGGCGGTGGCGGGGATGCTCGATTTCCGCTTTGCCGTCTTTGCGCTGATGCTGGCCTTTCCGCTCACTGCCACGTACTTCTTCCCGCGCAAGCTGTTCGGTGTCACCGGCCTGAATCCGTTCAATGTCCTCTTCCTGTTCGCGCTGTCGAGCTTTCTTCTGCATCGCCTGTTCTCGCGGCGCGAGAGGCTGGCGCCTCTGCCGTCGCTGCGTTTCTTCTGGCCGCTGGCGGCCGCGCTCGCGGCCGGCACCATCATCGGCAGCCGATCCGTCGACCTGATCCCGGCCTTCTACTACCGCGAGAGCATCCTGTTCGAGACCAAGGGCGAATACGTCCGTGATGTCTTCGTCAAGCCGCTCATCACGCTCACCTTCGTCTACCTCATCGCGGCCGCGGTCGCACGCAGCCGGCGCATGCAACCCTGGGCATGGCTGGTGCTGCTCGGCGGCTCGACGCTCGCGGTACTGGTCCTGCTCTTCGTCGTGCTCGCAGGTGTGCCCATCGGCGCGCTGTCCGAGGCGTCGGCGCGTTCGTTCCTCTCGCCGACCGGCCTGCACGCAAACGAACTGGGCGTCGCGCTGCTGCCCCTTTACGCGATCGCGCTGTTCATGGTGCCGGCGCTGCCGCAGGCCCGGGCCCGTTTCGCGGCGATGTCCATCGCCGCGCTGGCGCTGGTTGCGCTCGCGCTCACGTTTTCGCGTGCCGCGTTCCTGGCGGTGCTGCTCGTGAGCGTGCTGTTCGCCGTGAAGCGGCGCCGGCTGATCTGGGTGCTTTTCGCCCTGGCCATCGTCGTTCTTGCGGCACTGATGGCGCCCCAGCCCATCAAGGATCGGCTCGTGCGGGGCTGGGACACCTCGACGATCGGCGCGCGCAATTCCAGCTCGGATACGCTCACGGCCGGCCGCGTGGGCGGCATCTGGCGGCCGCTGTGGCCCGATGCCCGGGGGCACGCGATCGTCGGCAACGGCATCCACTCGACGATGTGGTCGTCGGCAGCCCGGCGGGGGCTGATCTTCGTTGGGCATCCGCACAATGCCTTCCTGCAACTGATCATGGATTACGGCGTGGTATTCGGCGCGCTGGTCGTGCTGTTCCTGTGGCGCGTGTGGCGGCTGTGGCGGCGCCTGGCGCGCTCGCCGGCCGTGCCGCCCGTGCTGCGGGCGTTCTTCGACGGCGTCAGCGTCGCCTTCATCGCCTTCCTAGGCCAGTGCCTCACCGGCTCGACGCTCGTGTTCGAACTGTCGCATGCGGTCTACCTCGGCGCGCTTGGCCTTGCGCTGGGGGTCGCGGTGCGCCTCGAGCGTGACGCCGGCGCACGCCGCATGGCGCCGGGCGGGCCTCGGCAGCCGGCCGCGAACCATTGAACTGCGCGCTCGCAGATGAGCGCGGGGCGCCGTTCGGCTTGGCTGGGCCTGTCGCAGACCCTCGAGGTCGGCCTGCAGGCTCTGCTCGCCGTGCTGCTCGTGCGGCACCTCACGGCGGTCGACTTCGCCGACTACCGCCTGGCCTGGCTGATTGCGGGCGGGGCAGCCGCGTTGCTTCCGTTCGCCATCCCGGACGTGCTGTCGCTGCTGCTCCCCGTCAAACCCGCGGCTGACCGCGCCGCACATGTGCGGGTGGCATTCATTGCGCTGGGCGGCGCGGGCCTAGCGGCGGCGGTGGTCACCTGGTTCGGCGCCGGGCTAAGCGACGCGCACGCCGGGCTGCGCGCCAACGCGCTGGCCTGCGCGTTCCTGGTCGGCCTCTCGGTCCCCGCCGTCTTGCTCGACTATCTGCCGCTGGCCGACGAGCGCGGGGACTGGCAGGCAAGGGTGAGCATCGTTCTGGCCCTCTTGCGCACCGCGCTTGCAGCCTGGGCGGTGCTCGCGTGGGAGCAACTCGGCGCGGTGCTGTGGACGGTGGCGGCGGTGGCGGCGTCGCGCGTCGCGCTCGTCGCGCTGTACGGCCAGCGCCGCCACCATTGGCTCGGCGCCCGCTCGGCGGCGGCACATTGGCGCGCGCATTTCGCGCTGGCGGCACCTCTGGGCATTTCGGGGCTGTTCTTCACGCTGCGCAGGCAGGCCGACCAGTGGATTGCCGCGGCCGCGTTCGCTCCGGTGCAGTTTGCCGCCTTTTCGCTGGGCGCCGTTGCCAGCCCTCTGGTGCTGCTCGTTCGGCGCGCGGTGTCGCTGACGCTGCTTCCTGCCATGGCCAGGCAGCACGCCCAGGGCGACTGGGGCGCAGTGCTCGATACCAACCACCGCGCCAACACGGCGGTGGCCTGCCTCGCGTTCGCGCTGCTGGCGTTCCTCGGTTGCTTCGGCGAGCCGATCTACGACCTGGTCTACACATCCCGGTATCGCGAGGCCGTGCCGGTGATGCGGTTGATGGCGTTGGGCTGGGCGCTGCAGGTGATCGAATTGAACAGCCTCGTGCAGTTCGCCGGCCTGATGCCGCGCGTTGCGAGGCTTCAGCTGGTCATGCTCGGGATTTCGCTTGCCGGAGCTGCCGCCGGCGGCTTCGTCTTCGGGCTGCCCGGCCTTGCCGCGGGGGGCGTGCTGGCCATCGCGGCGGAGCGCGCGGTCATGGTGCGGTGGCTCTCTGCCCAGCTTGCGCGGCCCGCAGCGGAAATCCAACCCTGGCGACGACTGGCGGCGTTGGCGGCTTCCTGCCTTGCGATCGGGCTTTGCGGCAGGCTCCTCTTCGAACTGCTGCCCGCGGGCTGGCCGTCGTGGCTGCGGTTGGCTGCTGCCGCCCCGCCCATGCTCGTTGCCTATGTGCTGCTGGTGCGCGGACGCGGATGGTGGCCTGAGCGGCTGGTCCCCGTCGAATCGGGCTCGGGCGACGGCCGAAACCCATGAGGCCGTTCCTGATCACGATCGACACCGAAGGCGACAATCTCTGGGCGCGCCCTTCGCCGCTGGAGGTCCGCAATGCCGAATTCCTGCCTCGCTTCCAGCGGCTGTGCGAGGAGTTCGGTTTCAAGCCCACCTATCTCACGAACTGGGAGATGGCGCAGGCTCCGGCCTTCGTGGCGCTCGCGCGCCGCGCGCTTGCCGCGGGTGCGGCCGAGGTCGGCTGCCACATCCACGCCTGGGACAGCCCGCCCGCGTACGCGCTCACCGCAGACGACAAGCGGCACCATCCCTACCTGATCGAGTACCCCGACGAAGTCCTGCGTGCCAAGCTGCGCGTCCAGACCGCTGCACTCGAAGATCGCTTCGGGGTCAAGATGCTGTCGCATCGTGCCGGGCGCTGGGCTTTCGACGAGCGCTATGCGCGTGCGCTTGTCGACGCCGGCTATCGCGTCGACTGCTCGGTTACGCCCGGTGTCTCGTGGCGCGCGCAGATGGGTGATCCGGCGCGCAGCGGCGGCAGCGACTACCGCGGTTTCCCCCACGAGGCCTACCGTGTCGACCTGGCCGACATCCGCCGGCCGGGCAATTCACCCCTGCTCGAAGTGCCGATGACGACGCGGCCAAGCTGGCTCGGCCGGCATGCCGCCTGGTCCTATCGCGTCCCGCTGCTGCGGCGCTGGGCCAGCCGTGCCATGCCGCAGGTGCACTGGCTGCGGCCCACGCGCGACAACCGGCGCGCGCTGCTGCACTTCGCGCGTGCCGAGGCCACTGCGCCCTACCTAGAGTTCATGATCCACTCTTCCGAATTCATGCCGGGCGCGAGCCCCTACTTCCGCGATGGCGACGAAGTCGAGTACCTCTACGCCACTTTGCACGCGCTGTTCACTCTGCTCGCGCCGACGCATGTGGGCATGACCCTGGCCGAGTTCGAGCGCTCGATCGCGCGAGCGGAGACGGCGGCGTGATGTCGGCTTTGCCCGCCATTCCAGGCGTCGGTGTCGTCGTCAGGCCCGCGCACCGATGGCTGCGCATCGCGGAAGTCTGGTTCGATGCGGCGCGCCGGCCCGGCGATGCCGACCTGCTCGTCGCGCGGCAATGGCCTGCCGCGTTGCCGGTCGGGCGCTGGAGCGACAAGCACACCTTGATCGTCGATCTTGCGGCCGACGAAGGCAGCCGACTGGCACGCTGCAGCAAGGACACCCAATACCAGATTCGCCGCGCCGGCGCCAAGGACGGCTTGCGTGCCGTCTTCGTCGGCGGCGCCGAACGGGAAGCGTTCGATGCGTTCTGCGACTTCTACGACCGTTTCGCCGCGCTGAAGTCGCTCGCCGGATGCGACCGCGCGTACCTGCGCGCGCTGGTCGATGCCGGTGCTCTGGCGCTCGGCT
>JAXMEV010000010.1:0-141015 GCA_046348125.1 Rubrivivax sp. | reverse complement strand
GCGTCAGGCTCTTCGTCCGGACGGCGCGGCGGGTCGTCGACGCTGGCGCTCCAGCGCTGCCAGTCGGCCAGATGGCGCCGCTCACGCTTGGTCGGGCGGCCATCGGCTCGGGCCAGCGCGGGCTCCGTTCCCTGGCGACGTGCTTCGGCCGCACGTCGGCGCGCCTCGACGCTTGCCGCGGTCTCGTCGTACAGCGCCTGCGCCTCGGGTGTGGGCCGGCGCACGCGGGCGAGCGCGCGCACGACGAACTCACGCAGCAAGGCGCCCTGGCGCAGCTGCAGCCGGTCGCCTGGCTTGAGCGCGCGTGCCGGCTTGGCGGGCTGGCCGTTGACGAACACCCGGCCGCGCTCGGCCTCGGCCGCCGCCAGCGCGCGCGTCTTGTACAGCCGCGCCGCCCACAGCCACTTGTCGAGCCGCAACCCGCATTCCAGCGCCGGCACGTGATGGGGGTCGTTGCTCACGTTGCCTGGATTATCGGCTGCGGCGTCATGCCTCCGGCTGCCCCGTCAGTGGCCGGCACGGCGGTGTTATCGTCGCCGGCGTCGCCACGGTCAGCGTCGGCGGCGGCCGCTGAGGTCGAGGCCGCAGCGGGCGGCCGAACCGGTGCCGCGGCGTGCGCTGGCTTGGACCATCGGGCGTTCCCGGTTTGGCGCTCCGGTCGGGGCGCTGCGGGCGGCGACGGGGCAGGCGGCAGCGTCGAAGGAGGCTCATGATCGACGCGAACTGGATCTCCTGGCGCGCCGCCTTGCGTTGCGCGATGAAGGCTGCACTGGCCGCACTCGGCACGCTGGCCGCGGCCACGGCGCCGTCGGCGCCCGTGGCCTTCGATGTCACACAGGTCGTTGTCGAGGGCGCGACGCTGATCGCGCCCGAGGCGCTGCTCGCCGGCGCCCCGTTGCCGCGCGGCCCGACCGAACTCGCCGCGCTGCAGCGCCTGGCCGAGCAGGTGCAAAGGCGCTACGCCGAAGCCGGCTACGGCGGCGTCGTTGCCTACCTGCCGCCGCAGCCGCTCACGGGCGGCAGCGTGCGCATCGTCGTCGTCGAAGGCAAGCTGGCGAGCGTCGCCGTGCGCGGCGCCGATGGCGCGGCCGCGGGCGCAGCGCGCGCCGCCTTGCCCGACCTGGCGGCCGGCCGCACGCCGTTGCTGCGCCGGCTGGACCGCGAACTCCAGCTCGCGAACGAGAATCCGGCGCGCCAGCTGCAGCTGTTGCTCGCTCCGGGCGAGAAGACCGGCGACATTGCCGCCGAGCTCACGGTGCGGCAGCGCGACCCGTTGCAGGTCGTGCTGAGCGCGGAGAACACGGGCAACGGACAGACCGGCCGCTGGCGCGTCGGCGCTGCCGTCCAGCACGCCGACGTCAGCGGCGTCGGCGATGTCGCGGCGCTGCTGCTGCAGACCTCGCCCGACCACGCCTCGAGCGTGGCCGTCGTCAGCGCCGCCTACCGGCGCCCGTTGCCCGAGGCGCTGGCGCTGCTCGAGGGCTATGTCGCCTATTCCGACGTCGACGCGGGCAGCAGCGCCACGGCCGCCGGCGACGTGCGCATCAGCGGCCGCGGGCTGCTCACCGGGCTGCGCGCGACGCGTTTCCTGCCCGTCGGCGGTGCCTACGACCAGCGGTTCGCGGTCGCGCTCGATCGGCGTGCCTACCGCAACCGCTGCGAGATTTCCGGCCTGCCGGCGGCGGCCTGCGGCGGTGCGGCCGGGGACGTGACCGTCACGCCCCTCACGCTCGAGTACAGCCTGCGCTCGCCGCAGGCTTTCGGCTGGGCGCTGATGGCGGCTTGGTCGCACAACCTGGCCTCGGGCGGGCAGGGCGCCGATGCCGCGAGTTTCGAGGCGGCACGCGCGGGCGCGAAGCGACCGTTCGACGTCGTGCACGTCGCCGCCTCGGCGCAGGGCACGTTGGGCGAGGATTGGACCTTGCGCGCCCGTGCCAGCCTGCAGTGGACCGGCGACGCGCTCGTCAGCGGTGAGCAGTTCGGCCTGGGCGGCGTCGCCTCGGTGCGCGGCTACCGCGAGCGCGAACTCGCCGGCGACCGCGGCGCGGCCGCCACGCTCGAGATCGCCGGGCCCGAGTTGCTCGCGCGTCCCGGCACGGCCTCGCTGCGTGCCTTCGGATTCGCCGACGGCGGTGTCGTGTCCAACCGGCTCGGCATGCCGTGCCGGCTCGACCAGACGCGCTGCAGCCTGGCCGGCGTCGGCCTGGGGCTGGCGCTCGAGGGCGCCGGGATGCATCTGCGCCTGGCCGTCGCACGCGCGCTGCGCGACGGTGCGCAGACCGCGCAAGGCGACACGCGCGTGCATGCCGCGGCGCAGTACGCGTTCTGAAGATCGATGCGCAGCGGCGCCGGCCTGCCTTGGCCCGCTGCGCCAGACGAGGTGACCACGCCATGACGCACGCACTCCTCCCGCGCTCATGCTCCAGCCGCCGGCTTGCGCGCCGCCGGATCGTGCGCGCGCTGGCCACGGCCGGTCTGGCCTCGTTCGCCTGTGTGCAGGCGGCCGCGCAGGCGCCGGTGCTGCCGGGCGGCCTGGAGGTCGCGCAGGGGCGCGCCAGCGTGGCCGTGCAGGGCGGCCGGATGACGGTCACCAACTCCGCCGGCGCCGTGCTGAACTGGCAGAGTTTCTCGATCGGCGCGGGCAGCGGCGTGCACTTCCAGCAGCCCGATGCGGCCAGCCGCGTGCTCAACCGCGTGGTGGGCGCGAACCCGTCGCAGATCTTCGGCAGCCTGACGAGCAACGGCGAGGTCTGGCTCGTCAACCCCTATGGCGTGCTGTTCGGACGCGATGCGCGCGTCGACGTCGGCGCGCTCGTCGCCTCGACGCTCAACATCGGCAACGACGACTGGCGCGCCGCTCGCATGCGCTTCGCGGCGGCCGCAGGCGACCCGGGCGCCGCTGTGGTCAACCAGGGCGAACTGCGCACCGTCAACGGCGGCCGCCTGCTGCTCGTCGCCGGCAGCGGCGGCGTTCGCAACGAGGGCCTGATGGCCGCCCCGGACGGCCAGGCGGCGCTCGCTGCCGGCAGCAGCGTCGAGCTGGTCGACAGCGCGCTGCCGAACATCGCCGTGCGCGTTTCCGCGCCGCAGGGCGAAGTGCTCAATCTCGGGCGCATCGCCGTCGGCGGCGGGCGCGTCGACCTCGCCGCTGCGATGGTCAACCAGCGCGGCCTCGTGCAGGCCGACGCCATCGCCGGCAGCGGCGGCAGCGCAGGCCAGATCGAGCTGCGCGCCAGCGAGCGCACCACCTTGGCCGCGGGCAGCCTCACCAGTGCCACCGGCCGACAAGGCGGCGAAGTGCGGGTGCTGGGTGCCGAAGTCGCGCTGCTCGACGGCTCGATGATCGACGTCTCGGGCACGCAGGGCGGCGGCAGCGTGCTCGCCGGCGGCGGCCTGCAGGGGCGCGATCCCGGACTGCCGAACGCGCGCGCGCTCTTCATGGGGCCGCAGGCCCTCATCCGTGCCGACGCGCTGGAGCGCGGCGCTGGCGGCCGCATCGTGCTGTGGTCGGACGAGGCGACGCGCGCCTACGGCAGCCTGAGCGCGCGCGGCGGCGCGCTGGGCGGCGACGGCGGCTTCATCGAAACCTCCGGCGGCACGCTCGATGCGCAGCCGGCCTCGGTGCGCACCGACGCGCCGGCCGGCGCGCCCGGGCATTGGCTGCTCGACCCGAACGACATCCTGATCAGCGATCAGGTCGACACCAACCGTGTCAGCGGCAGTCCCACCTTCACATCGCTGGATGACGGCGCCACCGTCTCGACCGCGAGCATCGCCGCGGCCCTGCAAGGCGGCAACAACGTCGTCATCGCCACCGGCAACGGCGGCGCGAACGCGCAGCCGGGCGACATCAAGATGCAGGGCGCGACGCTGAACCTGCAACTGGGGCGCCGCGTGTCGCTCACGCTGACCGCGGCACGCAGCATCCACATCCTGAATTCGACGATCTCGACCGGCGCCTTCAGGCCGGGCGGCCCGCCCGCCGGCGCGGCGCTGGACATCACGCTGAGCGCGGCCAACGGCGCCGCCGGCGCCGGCGGCGTGGGCGAGATCGCCGTGCAGACCTCGTCCATCTCGAGCGGCGGCGGCGACATCACGCTCGGCGGCGGCGCCCGGGCCGTGGGGCCGAACTCGGCCAGCCCGCGCGCCGGAGCGCTGGGCTTCGACGGCGGCAGCGGCGCCGGCGTGTCGATCCTCGGCTCGACGCTCGACGCCGGCGCAGGCGGCTTGCACATCAGCGGCCAGAGCCTGGCCGCGCGCGGCGATGCCTACGGCGTGCGCATCGCCAGCAATCGCGGCGGATCGTCGCTGCTCAGCGCCGGCACGATCGACCTCTTCGGCTGGGTCGACAGCAATGCGGCCGCCGGCCGTGCCGGCGTGCGCGTCGAGGCTCTGTCCAACGTCGTCGCAAGCTATGCGCTCACGGTCGATGGGCAGGCGAACTCCGGCGTCTACCAGGCCAACGCCCCGTTCGGGCCGGCGGGCGTGGCGGTCGAGGGGGTGCTGGCCGTGAACCCTTCGGCCCCGAACCCGAATGCCTCGCTCGTGCTGCGCGGCAGCGTTGCCGACGCTGCGGCAGCCGGCGTGCCGGCGCCGGCAGCGCTGCGCGGGGGCGTCGTGGTGGAAGGCGCCAGTGCCGCCGTCGGCGCATTCGGCGGTGCCATGGTCGACATCGCGGGCAGCGACAACTCGGCCAACGGCTACCCGGCGGTGCGGCTGGCGCCGGTGACGGCCAACTTCGCCGACGCCGGGGACGTCGCGATCAACGGCAACCACCTGGTGCAGTTGTCCGGCGTGGTGTTCACGCCGACCGATCACCGCTTCATGGTCCAGTCGGGCACGACGATCGACCTCGGCGGAACGAGCCTGCAAGGGCAGCCGTCGCTCGCGAGTTTCGACGCCGGAGTCTCGTTGCTCGCGTCGAGCGCGGTCGTCTCGCTCGGCGCAGCCGCCAGCGCGCTCACGCTGCGCGCGCCTTCGATGGATCTGGCCAGCCAGGGTTCGCTCGTCTCGGTGTCGACGACCGGGCCGATCCGGCTGTTCACCGATCTGCTCGCGACACACGGCAATGCATCGTTCGAGTCGTCCGCCGCCGGCACCGCCGTGCTGGCAGCGGGCTACGACCGCGCGTCCAACATCGCCCAGGTGGTCAATGCGGGCCTGCCGGTGAGCTTGCGCGCGACGGCGCCGGCTGCCGCCGGGCGCTGGCTGCTCTACGTCCAAGACGACACACTGCCGGTGCTCGGCATGCCCTACGCCTTCCTGCAATACGGCGGCGTCTATCCGACGGCGGCGCAGGGCGCGGGCAACGGCATCGTCTTCGCGCAGGACGCGACGCTGACGCTGCAGTCGGCGCTGACGCCGAGCAAGGTCTACGACGGGCTCACGGCGGCACCCCCCTTGCCCCCGGCCGCCATATCGGTCGCGGGCTTGCGGCCGGGGCAGCAGATGGGCGCCGCACTCCAGTTGCCGGCCCTGAGCTACAGCCAGGCCGATGTCGGCGCCGGCATCCCGATGACGATCGGTCCCTTGAACGCTCCGCCCATCCAGGATGCCATCGGGCGCCCGGTCTTCGGGTACGGTCTGAGGGCGGACATCCGCGGCGACATCACGCCGCGGCCGCTCAACCTGGCCGGGGTGACGGCGGCCGACAAGGTGTACGACGGCACGCGCGCGGCCACGCTGGGCGGCGGCGTGCTCGGCGGCCTGGCGGCGGGCGAGACGCTCGGCTTCAGCTACGCCAACGCGCTGTTCGACAACGCCGACGCGGGCGCGGCCAAGGCTGTGAGCGCGAACGTGACGCTGCGCGACGGCACGGGCCGCGCGGCCAACTACCTGGCGCCGGCCGGTGCGGCATTGGCGCGGGCGTCGATCACGCCGGCCACGCTCACCTACGTGGCCGAGCCGTCGACCGCGCAACAGGGCCGGCTGCCGGCGAGCTTTGCCGGCACGGTGACCGGCTTCGTTCCCGGCGACACGCTGGCCAACGCCACGCAGGGCAGCCTGTCGTTCGTGGCCCAGGCGGCGCCCAATGCCGCGCCGGGTGTCTACGCGATCGACGGCCAGGGCCTGGCGGCAAGAAACTACGTCTTTGTCCAGGCGCCGGGCAATGCCACGGCCCTCACCCTGTTGCCCGCAGCGGGGCCCGGCGCATTGCCGGGGCTCGGGCTCGGCGTGGGGCCGGGCGAAGTGGCTCAAGTGCTGCAGGCGGCGAGCGTCGAGTGGCGCACGGAGTTCCTCGAGCCCGGCGCGGCCGAAGCCGGCACGGCGTTCGACGTCACACCTGCGCTGCATCCCGCACTCGGCGGCGGCGTCGCCTTCGAGGCGCTCGACGTCGATGCGCTGCCCGAGACGAGCCTCGCTTCGCTGCTGCAGGCGCGCGCGATGTACATGCGCAGCGTTTGGCGCGCTGCGATGGCTCAACTCGATGCCGATCCGACGCTGGCCGACCTCTCGGCTTGCGCCACGGTGCAGCAGGCCGAGAGCGGGAGCTGCCTGGTGACAGACGACCTGATAGCGGCCGAGCAGGGCATCACGCCGGCGACGGCGGCCGTCTTGGTGCCGCAGGCGCCGTCGGCGCCGCCTGCCGCCGCGCCGGCCCCTGTGCCGCCGCCCTCGGCCGCGGCACCGGCACCGGCCGCGGCACCGGCACCGGCACCGGCACCGGCACCGGCACCGGCACCGGCACCGGCACCCACCCCGGCGGCTGAGCTCGCGCCGCCACCGGCGGCAGCCCCGGCAACGGTGGCCGCAGCGCCCGCGGCCGCCCCTGCGCCGCCCAAGCTGCGGCCGGCGGCGCGGCCCGTCCTGCAGCCGCCGTCGCTGCCGCCGCCGCAGCCGGTGTCCAGCGCCGCGCTGCCCCAGATCAAGCGCAAGCTGGCGCTGCTCCTGGGCAACGACAACTTCACCGACGCGTCGATTCCCGCGCTCGACAACGCCGGGCGCGACGTCGACGCCGTCGGGCAGGTGCTCGAGCGGCACCTCGGCTACGAGACGATCGTGATCCACGACGCCGGGCGCCAGGCGATGGTGGGTGCGCTCAACCGGCTTGCGCTCACGGCGCGGCCGAGCGACTCGGTGATCGTCTACTACGCCGGCCACGGCACGGTGTCCGAGGCGAACGGGCACGGCTACTGGATCCCCGCCGATGCCGATGCGGCCCGGCCCAAGACCTGGCTGGCCAACGCCGACATCGAGCGGCTCATGGGCCGCATCCGCGCCTCGCAGGTGGTGCTGGTGGCCGACAGCTGCTTCTCGGGCACGCTGGTCGGTGCCGCGCGCGGGCGAGCCGCGCCCGCCACGCTCGACCTCGAGGCCTTGCTGCGCCGCCGGGCCGAAGTGGTGATGTCCTCGGGCGGCAACGAACCGGTCGCCGACGGCGGACGCAACGGGCATTCGCCCTTCGCGGCCAGCCTGATGCAGTCGCTGCAGTCGCTCGAGTCGTGGCGGCCCGGCACTTCGATCTACCAGCGCGTGCGCGAGGACGTCACGCGGCGCATTCCGCAGACGCCGCAGTACGGGCCGCTGGGCCGCGGCCACAGCGCCGAAGGCGCCGACTACCTGTTCGAGCAGCGCACGCTGGCCGGCGCCGGGCGCTGAACTACGCGCGCGTCGGCCAGCCCTGCAGATGGCGCTCGGCCAGGCCGGCCAGCGCGTCGATCCAGGGCCGGTCGGCGTTCAGGCAGGGCACGTAGTGCAGCGCCTGACCGCCGGCGGCGACGAAGGCGGCGCGGCCCTCGAGCGCGATCTCCTCGAGCGTTTCCAGGCAGTCGGCGGCAAAGCCGGGGCACATGACGTCGACGCTGCGCACGCCCTGCGCCGCCAGCGCGCGCAGCGTGGGTTCGGTGTAGGGCTCGAGCCAGCGTGCCTGACCGAAGCGGCTCTGGAAGGTGAGCAGCAGCTCTTCGGGCGCCAGGCCGAGCCGCTCGCACAGCAGGCGCGTCGTCTCCCGACATTGGCGCTGGTAGGGGTCGCCGAGCGCCAGCGTGCGCGCCGGCATGCCATGAAAGCTCAGCACCAGACGCTCGGCGCGGCCCTGCACGCGCCAATGCGCCTGCAGCGACGACGCGAGTGCGGCGATGTAGCCCGGGTCGTCGTGGTAGTCGGCCACGAAGCGCAGCTCGGGTACGCGGCGGGCGCGGCCGGCCCAGTGGACCACCGCGTCGAGCGCGCTCGCGCTGGTGGCGGCCGCGTACTGCGGATACAGCGGCAGCACGAGCACGCGCGTGGCACCGTCAGCGCGCAGCGCGTCGAGGGCGCCGGCGATCGAGGGCTCGCCGTAGCGCATGGCGTGGCGCACCAGCAGATCGTGCCCGCGCGCCGCCAGCGCGACGGCCAGATGCTCGGCCTGGCGCGCGCTCCAGACCGCCAGCGGCGAGCCCTCGGGCATCCAGATGCGCGCGTACTTGGCGGCCGAGCGCCGCGGGCGCGTGCGCAGGATGATGCCGTGCAGCAGCGGCAGCCACAGCAGGCGCGGGATCTCGACCACGCGCGGATCGGCGAGGAACTGCGCGAGATAGCGCCGCAGCGCCGCCGCCGTGGGCGCAGCGGGTGTGCCGAGGTTGACCAGCAGCAGCGCCACGCGCGCAGCCGTGCCGGCCTGCTGCGGGGGCTCGGGACGGTAGCGCCGCACGCGCAGCCCGCGTGCCGGGGCTAGCCGAGCGGCCGCGCGCCGGCGGCGCGCTGCCCGAGTTCGGCCAGCACGGCGGCGACGTCGATCGGCTTGCCCCAGCAGCCGTCGAAGCCGGCGCCGGCGGCGCGTCCGGTGGCGTCTTCCTCCGCGGTGCACAGGATCGCCGGCACTTCGCGCCCGAGCGCTCGCCGCAGCTCGGGCAGCAGCCGCTCGCCGCTCGTGTCGGGCAGGTGCAGGTCGATGACGAGCAGGTCGGGCACGAACCCGGCCAGCAGTTCCAGCGCCTCGGCGCCGCAGGATGCGCATTCGATCTCGACGCCGCCGATGGCCCGGCAGGCTTCGGCGAACAGCACCGCGTGGACGCGGTCGTCGTCGACGTAGAGAACGCGCATCAGCGGGCTTCCTCGGCCGAGGCCTGCGTGTCGGCGAAGCGCAGCACCTCGAAGGCGACGGTGGCGGCCTGCGGGTCGGCGGGCGAACGGCCCAGGCCGATCAGGCCGCTGCCGTGCAGCGCGCAGCTGCCGCGCCGCAGGCTGACGATCTCGCCGTCGGCGAAGCGCACGAAGGTGCCGTTGTAGCTGAGGTCGGTGAGCTGGAATGCGCCGCCGTGCCAGTCGATGCGCGCGTGCGAACGCGACACGCGCGCGTCGTCGACGCAGAACGCCGACTGCGGGCTGCGGCCGAGCACGAGCGGCATCTGCGGCGCCGCGAAGACGCGCGCCAGATGCCGCCAGGCGAGCTGCAGGCCGTCGGGCTCGCAGTCGGGCGCGGCGATGCCGCTGAACTGCGTGGCTGCGACGTCGGCCGGGCCGCGCCGGCCGCCCAGCACCGCCACCTGCACCGGCTCGACGCGCCCGCGCAGCGTCAGCCGGTCCAGGCTGCGAAAGCGCGCGCGCGTCGCGGCCGGCAGGTCGCGCAGCACCTCGGCCGTGACCAGCGTCTCGTTGTCGCTCGCGTGGTCGAGCAGGCGCGCGGCCACGTTGACGGCGTCGCCGAAGCAGTCGCCCGCCATCTCGACCAGCTCGCCGCGCGCCAGCGCGACCTGCAGCCGCAGCGCACGCAGCCCGGTCGAGGCGCCGCGCTCGCTGCCGCGCGCGGCGATGCCATCGAGCACCTCGTGCATCTCGAGCGCGGCGTCGAGCGCCGCGCGCGGCGCTTCGAACACCGCCATCAGGCCGTCGCCCAGCGTCTTGACCAGCTTGCCGCCGCTGTCGGCCACCGGGCCCGCCAGCGCGGCCACGCAGTGCGTCACGACCGAGGTCGCCTCGGCGTTGCCGAGCGTCTCGAACAGTGCCGTGCTGCCGCGCAGGTCGGCGAACAGCACGGTGCGGTCGGCGATCGTCGTCATGCCGCTGGCGTTGGCCGCGCGTGGCGCTCCGGCGCTGCCGCCCGTCAGAGGTTGTCGAGGTAGGTGCGCAGCTTGTCCGAGCGGCTCGGGTGCTTGAGCTTCCTGATCGCCTTGGCCTCGATCTGGCGGATGCGCTCGCGCGTCACGTCGAACTGCTTGCCCACTTCCTCCAGCGTGTGGTCGGTGCTCATCTCGATGCCGAAGCGCATGCGCAGCACCTTGGCCTCGCGCGGCGTCAGGCTGTCGAGGATGTCCTTGACGACGTCGCGCAGGCCGGCCTGCATCGCTGCGTCCACCGGCGCCACGTTGTTGGTGTCCTCGATGAAGTCGCCCAGGTGCGAGTCGTCGTCGTCGCCGATCGGCGTCTCCATGGAGATCGGCTCCTTGGCGATCTTCATGATCTTCCTGATCTTGTCCTCGGGGATCTCCATCTTCTCGGCCAGCGTCGGCGCATCCGGCTCGTGGCCGAACTCCTGCAGGTGCTGGCGGCTGAGCCGGTTCATCTTGTTGATCGTCTCGATCATGTGCACCGGGATGCGGATGGTGCGCGCCTGGTCGGCGATCGAGCGCGTGATGGCCTGTCGGATCCACCAGGTGGCGTAGGTCGAGAACTTGTAGCCGCGCCGGTATTCGAACTTGTCGACCGCCTTCATGAGGCCGATGTTGCCTTCCTGGATGAGATCGAGGAACTGCAGGCCGCGGTTGGTGTACTTCTTGGCGATCGAGATCACCAGGCGCAGGTTGGCCTCGATCATCTCCTTCTTGGCGTCGCGGCTGGCCTTCTCGCCCTCGTTCATGCGCTTGTTGATCTGCTTGAGATCCTCCAGCGGCACCACGGCACGCGCCTGCAGGTCGACGAGCTTTTGCTGCAGCTCCTGCACCGCCGGCAGGTTGCGCTGCAGCACCGGGCTGTAGGGCTTGCCGGCGGCGGCCTCCTTCTCGGCCCACTTCAGGTTGAGCAGGTTGGGCGGGAAGGAGCGGATGAAGTGGTCCTGCGGCATGCCGCAGCGGTCGACCACGATCTTGCGGATCTCGCGCTCGTAGCGGCGCACGTCGTCGACCTGGCTGCGCAGGATGTTGCACAGCCGTTCGATCGTCTTGACCGTGAAGCGGATCGTCATCAGGTCTTCGCTGATGGCGTGCTGGGCCTTGTTGTAGGCGGGCGACTTGTAGCCGTCCTTCTCGTAGGCCTTGCGCATCCGCTCGAAGTGCGAGCGCAGCAGCTCGAACTTCGCCAGCGCGGCCGACTTCAGCTCCTCGAGCTTCTTGGTCAGCGCCTTGCTGCCGCCGGCGCCGTCGTCGTCGTCCTCGGCGTCGTCGAACTCGTCGAAGTCTTCCTCGGCCACGTAGTCGTCGGCCTCGTCGTCGCTGACGAAGCCGTCGACGACCTCGGAGATCTGCATCTCGGCGGCGGCGATCTTGTCGGAGTAGGCGAGGATCTCGGCGATCGTCGTCGGGCTGGCGCTGATGGCGTACATCATCGCCTGCAGGCCGCCCTCGATGCGCTTGGCGATCTCGATCTCGCCCTCGCGCGTAAGCAGCTCGACCGTGCCCATCTCGCGCATGTACATGCGCACCGGGTCGGTGGTGCGGCCGAACTCGCTGTCGACGGTGGACAGCGCCGCCTCGGCCGCTTCCTCGGCCTCCTCCTCGGTGGCGGTGCTGGTGCTGCCGCCGGCGATGAGCAGCGTGGCGGCGTCGGGCGCCTGCTCGTAGACCGCGATGCCCATGTCGTTGAGCATCGAGACGATGGCTTCGAGGATCTCTTCGTTGACCAGCTTCTCGGGCAGGTGGTCGTTGATCTCCTGGTGCGTGAGGAAGCCCCGCGTCTTGCCCATCTTGATGAGCGTCTTGAGCTCCTGGCGGCGCTTGGTGGCCTCCTCCTCGGTGAGCGCGGTCTCGTCGAGGCCGAACTCGCGCATCAGCGCGCGCTCCTTGGCGCGGCTGACCTTCATGCGCAGCGGCTTGGCCTTCTCGGCCTTCTCGTCGGGCGACTCGACCTGCGGCTCGGCGTCGGCCTCGAACTCGCCTTCGACGTCGGCGAGGTCGACGTCGTCTTCGGCCCGCGCGGGCTTGGCGTCGGCCTTCTTGCCGTTGCGGCCGGCCTTGGCCTCGGGCTTGGCCTCGGGCCGTCCGACCGGTCTGGCCGCCGGCTTGGCTGCCGCCGCCTTGTCGCCGCCCTTGCCGGCTTGCGCGGGGCTCGCTGCGCTCGCCGCTTTGGCCGGCTTCGCCTGCACCTTGGCTTCCAGCGGGGGCTTGGCGGCAGGAGTTGGCTTGGCTGCAATGGCTGGCTTGGCCGCAGGGGCCGGCTTGGCCGCAGGGGCCGGCTTGGCCGCAGGGGCCGGCTTGGTTGCAGCGGCCGGCTTGGTTGCAGCGGCCGGCTTGAGCGGTGCGGCATTCGACTTGGCCGTGGCGCCTTGCTTGGCCGCGACGGTTGGCAGCGTCTTGCCCTTGGACTCCTTGGGATCCTTCGGCTTGGCGGCAGGGGTGGGCTTCTTGGCGGTCATGCGAGTCCTTCGAAGGCGGGCACACCCGCGCCGGCGATCGGCTGGCGCGAGGCCACCATGCGGCGGCCGCGCGCGCTGCACGCGGCCGACACGAGGGGAGTTGGGGGCACACCTGCCGCCGGCAAGCGGGCCTGAGGCGAGGAATGCGCAGCCCTTGCCCGGAAGAATGCCGACCGGTGCGACCGCTGTCGCGGGTGGTCTGGGCCCGGAAGTGCTGCGTTCACTCTTGCCGCGGCAAAGCAGCGGATTATATCGAGGCGTCAGCAGGCGCGAAAGCGCGCACGAAGGCGGCGCCGCCGCAGGACGCGCATGCATCGCGCCGCGCCGGCGCCGGCGCCGGGCGCTGGCGCTGGCGCTGGCGCGAACCGGTCACGCGGCAGCGCGCCGCGCCGAGGGCACCGCTACTGCCGGCCGAGCAGCTTCATCGCCTCTTGCACCTCGAGCGCGCGGCGTGTCTGCGCCAGTGCGGCGTCGAGGTCGTCGCGCAGCGGCTCGAGCGGAATCTCGGCCCGGTCGACCAGCGCGAGCGCGCCCGCGCCCCAGGGTTCGATGCCGATCGGCTCGCGCAAGGTCGCCCATGCGGCCGGCCCGTGCTCGTGCAGCCAGCGGTCGAGCCAGCGGAACAGCTCGGCGTGCCAGCCGGGCAAGCCGGTGAGCAGTTCATGGTCGGTGCCGCTCAGCTCCTCCCACCAGTCGCTGCGCAGCAGCAGCAGCCGCGCCAGCTGGTCCTGCGGTTGTCTGGCCGCGGTGCGCGGCCCATCCGCATGCCGCCGCACCGGCGCCAGGGCGCGGCGCGGCGCTGCCGCCAGGCCCCAGCGATGTGCGAGGTCCTGGCGCGGCAGGCGGGCCCGATCGGCCAGCTCGCCCAGCAGTTGGTCTCGCAGCGTGCCGACGGGCAAGGCCTCCCACAGCGGCCGCGCGCGCGCCAGCATGCGCGCGCGGCCCTCGGCGGTCTCGAGGTCTTCGTCGGCGGCCGCCTGCTCGAAGAGCTGGCGCGACAGCGGCACGGCCTGGCGGATGGCCGCCTCGAAGGCGGGAGCGCCCTGCGTGCGCACGAAGCTGTCGGGGTCGTGCTCGGGCGGCAGGAACAGGAACTTGACGCTGCGCAGGTCGCTGGCGTGCGGCAGTGCGGCCTCGAGCGCACGCGCGGCCGCGCGCCGGCCGGCGGCGTCGCCGTCGAAGGCGAAGACGACGCTGTCGGTGAAGCGAAAGAGCTTGTGCACATGCTCGGGCGTGCAGGCCGTGCCGAGCGTGGCCACGGCGTTGGCGAATCCGGTCTGCGCCAGCGCGACGACGTCCATGTAGCCCTCGACGACGAGCGCAAAGCCCTTCTCGCGCAGCGCCTGGCGCGCCTCGTACAGGCCGTAGAGCTCGCGGCCCTTGCCAAACAGCGGCGTCTCGGGCGAGTTGATGTACTTGGGCTTGGCGTCGTCGAGCACGCGGCCGCCGAAGCCGATGATCTCGCCGGCCACCGAGCGGATCGGGAACATGATGCGGTCGCGGAACCAGTCGTAGCGCCCGCGTTCGTGATCGCCGCTGGCGCTGCCGCTGGCTGTGTCGTCGCCGTCGCTGCCGCGCTGGCGCACGAGGCCGGCCTCCTCGAGTCGCGGATCGTCGTACTGGCCGAACACGCCGGCCAGCGTGCGCCAGCCCGGCGGCGCGTAACCCAGGCCGAAGCGCGCCGCCACCTCGCCGCTCAGGCCGCGGCGCTTGAGATAGGCCACCGCCTGCGGGCTCGTCCTGAGCTGTGCCCGGTAGAACGCGGCCGCGCGCGCCAGCAGCTCGGCCAGCGACTGCCGGCGCGCGCGCAAGGTCTCGCGCCGTTCGCGCTCCTCGGGGCTGGCCTCGTCCTCGGGCACCTGCAGGCCGGCGCGCTGGGCCAGCTCGCGCACGGCGTCGACGAAGCTCAGGCCGAGGTGCTCGCACAGGAAGCGGATGGCGTCGCCGCCGGCGCCGCAGCCGAAGCAGTGGTACAGGTTGCGGCCCGGGCTCACCGAGAAGCTGGGCGTCTTCTCGGCGTGGAACGGGCACAGGCCCATCAGGCTGGCGCCGCTGCGCTTGAGCTCGACATGCTGGCCGACGACTTCGGCGATGTCGGTGCGCGCGAGCAGGTCCTGGATGAAGCCGGCGGGGATCACGCGGCCAGTGTAGGACCAGCCCGTGCGGCGGGCCTTCGGCCGACCTGGCGCCGGCCCGCGGCGCGCGTCCGGCCGGCCTAGGGCCGGCGCGCGCCGTCGGCGGCTGCCGCGGCCGGCGCGGCGGCCGGCGTGCTGGCCAGCGCGAACATGCCGCGGTAGTCGCGCACCCAGCCGGCGACCTCGTCGGCGCGCATCGGCGCCGCGATGCCCGTGCCCTGGCCGATGTCGCAGCCGAGTTCGAGCAGCGTGCGCGCCTGCGCCGGCGACTCCACGCCTTCGGCCACGACGGCGCAGCCGAAGGTGCGCGCCAGGCCGATGACGCCCTCGACGATGGCGCGGTCCTGCGCGTCGTCGAGCATGTGGTGCACGAAGCTGCGGTCGATCTTGAGCACGTCCACCGGCAGCCGCTTGAGGTAGGTGAGGGTGGAGTAGCCGGTGCCGAAGTCGTCGAGCGCGAAGCGCACGCCCAGCGCGCGGCAACGCGCCAGCAACGCCGAGGTGGCCTCGATGTCGGCGTGCGCCGCGGTCTCGAGCATCTCGATCTCGAGCCAGGGCGCGAGCGCGTCGCTGTGGCGCGCCAGCAGTTCGGCCAGGCGCTGCGCGAAGTCGGGCTCCTGCAGGTGGCGCGCCGAGACGTTGACGCTCACGGCGATGCGCAGCCCGGCGTGCTGCCACTGCGTCAGGTGCTCGAGCGCCTGCGAGATGACCCAGTCGCCGATGCGCGAGGACAGGCCGGTGTTCTCGATCAGCGGCAGGAACTGCAGCGGCGGGATCACGCCTTGCTGCGGGTGGTCCCAGCGCAGCAGCGCCTCGAAGCCGAGCACCTGGCCGCTGCGCATGTCGACCTTGGGCTGGTAGAACAGCACGAACTCCTGCTGGTCGAGCGCCTCCTGCACGCGGCCGATGGCCATCACGCGCTCCTCGGTGCGGCGACGGTGCTCGGGGTCGAAGAACAGGTAGCCGTTGCGCCCCGACTGCTTGGCGCCGTACATCGCGTGGTCGGCGTGGCGCAGCAGCGTGTCGGCGTCGCTGTGGTCGATCGGGTAGATCGTGGCGCCCATGCTCGCCGTCACGTGCACCGGCTCCTGGCCGGCTTCGATCTGGTAGGGCTGGGCGACGACGCGCAGCACGCGCTCGACCGCCAGCCGCGCCTCCTCGATCGTGTCGGCGCGCAGCAGCAGCACGAATTCGTCGCCGCCCAGGCGCGCCGCGGTGTCGGTCCAGTTCTCGCGCCGGCGCAGCGCGCTGCGCAGCCGGCCGGCCAGCTCGGCGAGCAGGCGGTCGCCCGCGGCGTGGCCGTAGCGGTCGTTCACGGGCTTGAAGCGGTCGAGGTCGAGGTAGCACACGACGAGCAGGTAGCCGTCGGCGTCGGCCGCGCGCATCGCGCTGGCGAGCAGCTGCGACAGCCGCGTGCGGTTGGGCAGCCGCGTCAGCTCGTCGAAGTGCGCCTGGCGCTCGAGCCGATCGCGTTGCGCGCGCTGCTCGCTGATGTCGGAGATGACGACGACGTGGTAGCGCAGCGCGCCCTGCGCGTCGCGCACCGCAGAGATGGTGGTCTGCAGCGTGCAGCTCTGGCCGTTGCGGTGCCGCTCGAGCAGCTCGCCGCGCCAGCTGCCCTGCGTGCGCAGCGCGGCCCACATCGCGGCGCGCTGCTGGCGTGCCACCGGGTCGGCGGGCGTGGGCCGCAGCAGCGAGGGCACGCTGCCCAGCACCTCCTCGCGCGGCACGCCGAGGATCTCGGCGTAGGCCGGGTTGACGTCGAGTGCGCGCAACTCGGCGTCGGTGACGAGCAGCCCTTCGTGCAGGTGCTGGAACAGGCTCACCGACATCAGCTGGCGCTCGCGGCCCTCGTGGCGCTCGTGCACGTCGCCGAGCGTGGCCAGCAGCCGCGTCGGGTGGTCGGCGGCGTCGCGTTCGATGACCAGCAGCGTGGCTTCGAACCAGCGCCACGCCTGCGGGTCGCTCAGCGGCATGCGCAGCTCGAGCTGCACGCGTCCGGCTTCGCCGCCGACCAGTGCGGCGAGGCCCCGTTCGAGCGCCGGCCGGTCCTCCGCGTGCACCCGCTGCAGCCAGGCGGCCGGGGTCCAGCGCTTGTCGTGGTGCCCCGTGAGCGCCCGCCAGGCCACCGACGCGAAGCCCTCCTGGCGCCCGAGGTGCCAGTCGGCGACGCCCAGCCGGGAGCCGTCGAGCGCCCATTCCCAGCGCTGGGCACGCGCCCACCATTCGGCGGCGGCGGCGTGCGTCATCAGCACGAAGGCCAGGGCGCTCGCCAGCCACAGCGCCAGATCGCCTGCGGGCAGGCCGCTGGCGCTCCCGAGCGAGCCGGCGGCTCCCGTGCCGGAGGCCGCCGTCACCGCGATCACGAGCAGCGAGCCGGCAGCCAGCGTGAGGTGGCCGCGCAGTGCGAGCGCCGACAGCACGAGCAGCGAAGCGAACAGGGCCAGCGTGCCCGGCCAGGCGGGCGGCGCCGGCGCGTGGTGCAGCAGCGGCACCATGGCCGCGAGCGCGAGGAGCGACAGCGCCGACTCGAGCCAATGCGCCTGCGGCGGCTGCACCTGGCGCACGCGGCGGTCGACGGCGAGCGCGGCCAGCGCTGCGATCGGCAGGCCCAGCCCCAGCACGGTCAGACCGACCGCAACATGGGCGGTCATGCTTGCGCCGGCGGCCCGGCCCACCGTCAGCGCCAGCCAGGCGGCGAGCAGCGCCGCCACCAGCGCCAGGGCCAGGGCGAGGCGCAGCACGTCGCGCGCGCGGCCGAGCCGGGCGTCGAAGTCGAGCCGCTGCAGCAGCCACCAGGCGCCCGCGGCAGCGAGGGCCACCGCGCCCGTGTTGGCGGCGGCGACGAACGCGCTCTGGCCGAGCGTCGCGAACGCGAGCGCTGCGCCCAGCAAGGCCGCGGCCAGGGCACGCCAGCCCCAGCGCAATGCGGCGACGATCGCCAGGCCCGCCGGCAGCGCCACCGCACTCCAGGGACCGAGACGCGGCGCCAGCCCGCCGGCCAAGGCCAGCAGCAGGCTGGTCAGCCCGACGGCGAGCGCGCGTGCCGCAGCCGTCGTGCCCGCGGACCACCCGGCGGTCAGTTGCTCGAGGGTGGATCCGACGATCACGGCACGGCGCGCGCTCAGATCTTGAATTCTTCGAGCGTGCGCCCAGCGGCCAAGGCGGCGGCCAGCCACTTGGGCTTGAGGCCGCGGCCCGACCAGGCGGCGCCGCTGGTCGGGTCGCGGTACTTCGGTGCCACCTTGCCGAGCGAGCGGCCCTTGCGCGCCGAACCCGAGGCCGCCGCGCTGCCGCCGCCCGCCTGGCGCGAGCGCTTGGCGGGGGCCGCCTTGCCGATGTCGGCCACGCTCAGGCCGTATTGCGCCATCAGCGTGCGCACCCGGGCGATCGCCTCGGCGCGCTCGGCACGCTGGGTCTGCGCGATCTTCTTGTCGAGTGCGGCCTTCTGAGCCAGCAGATCGGCGAGCTTGGCCATCGTGGTTGCCTCCTTGGTCAGGCCGCCGGCGGCACGTAGCCGGCGGGCTTGTCGACTTCGGTGCCGAAGAAGAACTGCTCCATCTGGCGCGCCAGGTACTGGCGCGCGCGCGCGTCGGCCAGGCTGAGGCGGTTCTCGTTGACGAGCATGGTCTGGTGGCGCTTCCACATCTCGAAGGCCTCCTTGGAGACCTGGTCGTAGATGCGCTTGCCCAGCTCGCCGGGGTAGGGCGGATAGGCCAGGCCCTCGGCTTGCTTCTTCAGATATACGCATTGCACCGTGCGGGCCATCGGCGGGACTCCGTTCAGACGAGTTTCTTGACCAGCACCTGGGAGCGCCGGTCCCAGTTGTATTTTCGCTTGCGCGCCTCGGGCAGCCAGTCGGGATCGACCTGGACGAAGCCGCGCCGCAGGAACCAGTGCATCGTGCGCGTCGTCAGCACGAACACGCTCTCCAGCCCGCCGGCGCGCGCGCGCTGCTCGACGCGCTTGAGCAGCCGCTCGCCGTCGCCCTTGCCCTGCGCGAGCGCGCTCACCGTGACCGCGGCCACCTCGCCGGTGCGCGCCTCGGGGTAGGGGTAGAGCGCGGCGCAGCCGAAGATGATGCCGTCGTGCTCGATCACCGTGTAGTTGGCGATGTCGCGCTCGATCTCGGCGCGCTCGTGGCGCACCAGCGTGCCGTCGCGCTCGTACGGCTCGATCAGCTGCAGGATGCCGGCGACGTCGTCGGCGCCCGCTTCGCGCAGGCTCTCGAGCTTCTCGTCGACGACCATCGTGCCGATGCCGTCGTGCGTGAACACCTCGAGCAGCAGCGCGCCGTCGGTGGCGTAGGGCAGGATGTGCGAGCGTTCGACGCCGCTCTCGCAGGCCTTGACGCAGTGCTGCAGGTAGAAGGCGGCGTCGGCCGCCGTGGCCGGCGGCGGCAGCGCGGCGAGGATGCGGCGCGCGTCGGCCAGCGCCAGCTCGGTGTCGATCGGCGCCTCGGGGTCGTCGGGCTTCTCGCGGATGCCCGGCACCTCGGTCATGAACACCAGCTTGTCGGACTGCAGCGCGACGGCGGTGGCGTTGGCCACGTCCTCCATCCCCAGCACGAAGGCCTCGCCGGTGATCGAGAAGCCGAACGGCGAGAGCAGCACGATGGCGTCGGACTCGAGCGCGCGCCGGATCGCCGCGTGGTCGACGCGGCGCACCAGGCCGCTGCGCATCATGTCGACGCCGTCGAGGATGCCCAGCGGCCGCGCGGTGAGGAAGTTGCCCGACACGACGCGCACCGTGGCGTTGGCCATCGGCGTGTTGGGCAGGCCCTGCGAGAACGCGGCCTCGATCTCGAAGCGCAGCTGGCCCGCGGCCTCCTGCGCCGCGTCCAGCGCCACCGGATCGGTGATGCGGATGCCGCGGTGGAAGCGCGACACATGCCCCTTGGCCGCGAGCTGCTCGTCGACCTGCGGCCGAAAGCCGTGTACCAGCACGATCTTCACGCCCATCGCGTTGAGGATGGCCAGGTCCTGCACGAAGACCTCGAGCTTGCCGGCCGCGATCGCCTCGCCGCACAGGCCGACGACGAAGGTCTTGCCGTGGTAGGCGTGGATGTAGGGCGCGACGGCGCGGAACCAGGGAACGAAGGTGTGCGGGAAGACGACGCTCATGGCGGCAGGCAAAGGCGGCAAATTGTGCCGCAGGGTCGCATGCCTTGCCGCGGCCCACGCCCCTCGGCCGGCGCGCGGGCACACGCGCAGTGGCGGCGGCGCGACGTCCGCGCCGCTGCGGATAATCCGCGCCTCATGTCGCCGCCAGCCGCGCCGGGCCGTGCCGCTGCCGCGCCGCGGCACGCGCACCCGGTCCCCCGCATCAGCTATCCCGAGTCGCTGCCCGTCAGTGCGCGGCGCGCGGAGATCGCGCGCGCCATCCAGGCGCATCCGGTGGTCGTGGTCTGCGGCGAGACCGGCTCGGGCAAGACGACGCAGCTGCCCAAGATCGCGCTCGAGCTCGGGCGCGGGCTGGGCGCCGGCGGCCGTGGGCTGATCGGCCACACGCAGCCGCGGCGCATCGCCGCGGCCAGCGTGGCGCGGCGCATCGCCGAGGAGCTGGGCACGCCGCTGGGCGAGGTCGTGGGCTACAAGGTGCGCTTCCACGATCGCCTGCAGCCCGGCGCCAGCGTCAAGCTGATGACCGACGGCATCCTGCTGGCCGAGACGCAGGGCGATGCGCTGCTCGGTCAGTACGACACGCTCATCATCGACGAGGCGCACGAGCGCAGCCTGAACATCGACTTCCTGCTCGGCTACCTGCGCCGCATCCTGCCGCGCCGGCCCGACCTGAAGGTGATCGTCACCTCGGCGACGATCGACGCCGAGCGCTTCGCGCAGCATTTCGCCGGCGCGCAGGGGCCGGCGCCGGTGATCGCGGTGAGCGGCCGGCTCCATCCGGTCGAGCAGCGCTGGCGTCCGTTCGAGGAGCGCCGCGACTACGGCCTGGAGGACGCCGTCGCCGACGCCGTCGACGAGCTCTGGCGCGGGCCGGCCGGGCAGGGCGACATCCTGGTCTTCCTGCCCGGCGAGCGCGAGATCCGCGACACGGCCGAGCACCTGCGGCGTCACCTGGCGCAGCAGCACGGGATCGGCAAAGGCGGGCCGCCCGCGGACATCCTGCCGCTGTTCGCGCGCCTGTCGCAGGCCGAACAGGACCGCGTGTTCGCGCCCAGCCGCGGCCGGCGCATCGTGCTGGCCACCAACGTGGCCGAGACCTCGCTCACCGTGCCCGGCATCCGCTATGTCGTCGATCCGGGCCTGGCGCGCGTCAAGCGCTACAGCTACCGCAGCAAGGTCGAGCAGCTGCAGATCGAGCCGATCAGCCAGGCCGCGGCGCAGCAGCGCGCCGGCCGCTGCGGGCGCGTGGCCGACGGCGTGTGCATCCGCCTGTACGACGACCAGGACTTCGCGGCGCGGCCGCGCTTCACCGATCCGGAGATCCTGCGCAGCTCGCTGGCCGGCGTGATCCTGCGCATGAAGAGCCTGCAGCACCTGGGCCGGGTCGAGGACTTTCCCTTCCTCGAGGCGCCGCCCAGGAAGGCGATCGCCGACGGCTACGCCCTGCTGGCCGAGCTGGGCGCGGTGGACGAGGCGGGCGAGCTGACGCCGATCGGCGCCGAGCTGGCGCGCCTGCCGCTCGACCCGCGCGTGGGCCGCATGATCCTCGAGGCGCGCGCGCGCCAGGCGTTGGCCGAGGTGTTGGTGATCGCCGCCGCGCTCAGCGTGCCCGACGTGCGCGACCGCCCGCTCGAGCAGCAGCAGGCGGCCGACGACAAGCACAGGCCGTTCGACGACGAGCGCTCCGAGTTCGTCGGCACGCTGCGGCTGTGGCAGTGGATCGAAGCCGGGCGCGGCATGCATGGTCACGCCGAGGGCAAGGGCCAGCAGCTCGACCGGCCGCGCCTGTCCAACCGGCGGCAGGAGCAGCGGCTGCGCGAGCAGTTCATCAGCCCGCGCCGCGTGCGCGAGTGGCGCGACATCCACGCCCAACTGCACACCGTGGTGGCCGAGCAGGGCTGGCGGCTCAACGCGTCGGCGGCCGGCTACGAGCAACTGCACCTGTCCCTGCTGGCCGGGCTGCTGGGCAACATCGGCTGCAAGGCCGACGACGACGATTGGTACCTGGGCGCGCGCGGCATCAGGTTCTGGCGCCACCCGGGCGCGAACCTGTCGAAGAAGCCCGGGCGCTGGATCGTCGCCGCGGAGCTGGTCGAGACGACGCGCCTGTATGCGCGCGGCATCGCCGCCATCGAACCGCAGTGGCTGCCGCCGCTGGCCGGCCACCTGCTGAAGACGCAGCTGCTCGAGCCGCACTGGGAGAAGAAGGCGGCGCGCGTGGTGGCGCTCGAGCGCGCCACGCTCTACGGCCTGGTCGTCTACAACGACCGGCGTGTCGACTACGGCCGCATCGACGCGGCCGCGGCGCGCGAGATCTTCATCCGCGAGGCGCTCGTCGCCTCCCTCACCGAGGACGCCTGGGACGCGAAGTACCCCTTCCTCGCCCACAACCGCAAGGTGCTGGCGCAGGTGCAGGAGCTCGAGCACAAGGCCAGACGCCAGGACCTGCTGGTCGACGAGGAGCTGATCGCCGCCTTCTACGACGCCCAGCTGCCGGCCGATGTGTGCTCGGGCGCGGACTTCGAGCGCTGGTACCGCGACGAAGTGCGGCAGCGGCCGCGCCTGCTGCAGCTCACGCGCGAGGAGCTGATGCGGCACGAGGCGGCCGGCGTCACGAGCGAGGCCTTCCCGCGCACGATCCGGCTCGGCGGCATCGATTGCGCGGCGAGCTACCTGCACGAGCCCGGCGACGCCCGCGACGGCCTGACGGCGACGGTGCCGATCTACGCGCTCAACCAGGTGAGCGAGGAGCGCTGCGCCTGGCTCGTGCCGGGCATGCTGGCGGCCAAGGTGCAGGCGCTGGCGAAGAGCCTGCCTCAGCGGCCGCGCTCGCGCCTGGCGCCGCTGGCCGAGTTCGCCGCTGCCTTCTGCGCCCGCGTGGCCTTCGCCGAGGGCGACCTGAGCGACGCGCTGTGCGCGGCCGTGCGCGAGCGCACGCAGCTGCCGGTGCAGCGCGGCGACTTCAAGCCCGAGCAGCTGAGCCCGCATCTGTTCATGAACCTGCGCGTCGTCGACGAGCATGGGCGCCAGCTCGGCACCGGGCGCGACCTGGCGGCGCTGAAGGCCGAGCTGGGGGGGCGCGCGCGCTCGGCCTTCCAGGCGCTGGCGGCATTGAAGGCGCCCGCGGCGGCCAAGCCGGCTGCGGCCGGCATGCCGCCCGACGCGGCGCGATCCGCGGCCGCATCGGCCGCATCCGCCGCGCCGGCGGCACCGGCCGCTGCCGCAGCGGTGGCCGCCGCCGAGGGCGGCGCGCGGTACACGAGCTGGAGCTTCGCCGAGCTGCCCGAACTCCTGGAAGTGCGTCGCGGCAGCCAGGTGCTGGTCGGCTTTCCGGCGCTCGTCGACCGCGGCTCGCATGTCGAGATCGAGGTGTTCGACGAGCCCGAGCACGCCGCGCGCGTGCACCGCGCCGGGCTGCGGCGGCTGTTCGCGCTGCAGTTGCGCGAGCCGATCCGCCAGCTCGAGAAGAACATTCCCGGGCTGCAGGCCATGGCGGCCTGGTTCATGCCGCTCGGGACGCCGGAGGAACTGCGCGAGCAGGTGGTCGCGCTGGCGATCGAGCGCGCCTTGCTCGGCGTGCCGCTGCCCACCGACGCGGCCGGCTTCGCCGCCCGGCTGCACGAGGGACGCGCGCGCCTCGTGCTCATCGCGCAGGAAATTGCCCGCCTGGCCGCGGCGACGCTGCAGGAATACGCCGCCGCGCTGCGCAAGCTCAAGGAAGGCAAGCCGCCGCGCGAGGCCGCCGAAGACATGCAGGGGCAGTTGCAGCGCCTGGTGGGCAAGCGCTTCTTGCTCGACACGCCCTGGACGGCGCTCGCGCATCTGCCGCGCTACCTGAAGGCCATCGTCATGCGGCTGGACAAGCTGCGCGCCGACCCGGCGCGCGACGCCCAGCGCCTGGCCGAGCTGCGGCCGCTCGAACAGCGCTGGCTGCGCCGCCAGGCCGAGCTCAGGGGAGCGCCGCACGCGCGGCTGGACGAATATCGCTGGCTGCTCGAAGAACTGCGCGTCGGCTTGTTCGCGCAGGAACTGCGCACGGCGCAGCCGGTGAGCGCGAAACGGCTCGACAAGGTCTGGGCGCAGATCGACGCCTGAGAGCCTGTGAAGATATGAATCGCGCCCGCGTGGGGCCCCAGAAAGGGCCCAATCTAGGCGCGAAGCGCAGCCGGGGTTGGGCTCCGGCGAGGCTTCGCAACGACGAGTGGGCCCTTTCTGGGGCCCCACCCGTGGGGCAGGGGGTGCCAAAGGGCGCTGCGCGGCGTTGCAACGCTTGCGCGGGCGGCCAGCCCGCGCTGCGCGATGCGCCTTGCTCAGCGCCCTTTGGCACCCCTGCGCGGGCGCGATTCATATCTTCACTGGCTCTGAGCGCGCGGCGGCCGGAGTGGGCGGGCGGCGGTCGCGCCGTCGGACCCCGGCACGAGCGTCGCGACCGGAATTGTCGTTTCTGAATGACAATGAGTCGCATTTACGATAGAGTTCCGCACTCGAGCTCAGTGAACCGAGACGCCACCGAAATGACTGCCATCACCCGACGCTCCATCGGCCGCACAGTTCTGGCCGCCGTCTGCGTTGCCCTCGCGCCTGCGGCGGGCGCCCAGGAGCAGGTGCTCAACCTGTACTCCGCCCGCCACTACCAGACCGACGAGGCGCTGTACACGAACTTCACCAAGGCCACCGGCATCGGCATCCGGCGCGTCGAAGCCGACGACGCCGGCCTCCTCGCGCGCCTGAAGGCCGAGGGTGCCGCGAGCCCGGCCGACGTGATCCTGCTGGTCGACGGCGCGCGGCTTTGGCGCGCCGAGCAGGAGGGCTTGTTCCAACCCGTGAAGTCGGCGCTGCTCGAGCAGCGCATCCCGGCTTCGCTGCGCGGCGCCGACGG
The DNA here is from genome assembly GCA_046348125.1 of Rubrivivax sp. GTDB lineage: Bacteria > Pseudomonadota > Gammaproteobacteria > Burkholderiales > Burkholderiaceae_C > Rubrivivax. The sequence goes on along the minus strand of JAXMEV010000010.1, from coordinate 116,391 downwards.
CGGGCAAGGCGCGCAGTGGTTCGGCATGACCACGCGGGCGCGCATCGTCGTCTTCGACAAGAGCCGCATCAAGCCGGCCGCCGTCGACAGCTACGAAAAGCTCGCCGCGCCGGCGCTGAAGGGTCAGTTGTGCATCCGCTCGGGCTCGCATCCGTACAACCTGAGCCTGTTCGCGGCGATGCTCGAGCACCTCGGTCCGCAGCGCACCGAAGAATGGTTGAAGGGGCTGGTGGACAACCTGGCGCGCGCGCCCAAGGGCGGGGACACCGACCAGATCAAGGCGGTGGCGGCCGGCGAGTGCGGTGTCGCCGTCACCAACAGCTACTACCTGGCGCGGCTGATGCGCTCGGCGGCCCCGGCCGACCGCGAGGTCGTCGAGAAGATCGGCGTCGCGTTCCCCGACCAGGCCGGCCGCGGCGCCCATGTCAACATCTCGGGTGCCGCCGTGGCGCGCCACGCCAAGCACCGCGACGCGGCCGTCAAGTTCCTCGAGTACCTGGCCAGCGATGCCGCCCAGCGCATGCTGGCCGACGGCAACAACGAGTACCCGGCAGTGGTCAGCGTGCGCACCGACAACCCGGCGCTCGCCGCACTCGGTCCGTTCAAGGTCGACGCCGTACCCATCGCGCGCATCGGCGCCCACACCGCGCAGGTGCAGCAGATGCTCGATCGCGTGGGCTTCAAGTAGCGCCTTGCCGGCAGCCGCGACTGCCGGCCGAGCCGGCAACGAACAAGGGCCCCGCGGGGCCCTCGTCGTTGGCCGGCGCGCGCTGCGCGCCGCGCTTCAGGCCGGTACGCTGGGCAGCCCGGCGAGCGCCATCGCGAGTTCCTTCTCGTCGTATTGCTGGTCGACGAGCTTGCCGGCGGCGTAGTTGCTGTAGGCGCTCATGTCGAAGTGACCGTGGCCGCAGAGGTTGAAGAGGATGACCTCGCTCCTGCCCTCGGCCTTGCAGCGCAGCGCCTCGACGATGGCGCCCTTGACGGCGTGGTTGGCCTCGGGCGCCGGCACGATGCCTTCGCAGCGCGCGAACATCACGCCCGCTTCGAAGCAGGCGTTCTGCTGGTAGGCGGTGGCCTCGATCAAGCCCAGCTCCTTCAAGTGGCTCACCAGCGGCGCCATGCCGTGGTAGCGCAGCCCGCCGGCGTGGAAGCCGGGCGGCGTGAAGGTGCTGCCGAGCGTGTGCATCTTCACCAGCGGCGTGAGGTGGCTGGTGTCGCCGAAGTCGTAGGCGAACTTGCCGCGCGTCAGGCTCGGGCAGGCGGCCGGCTCGACGGCAACGATGCGGCGCCGCTTGGTCTTGCCGCCGCCGCGCAGCTGCTGGCCGATGAAGGGGAAGGTGATGCCGGCGAAGTTGCTGCCGCCGCCGGTGCAGCCGACGATGACGTCGGGGTCGTCGCCCGCCATCTCGAGCTGCAGCATCGTCTCCTGGCCGACGATCGTCTGGTGCAGCAGCACGTGGTTGAGCACCGAGCCGAGCGCGTACTTGGTGTCGTCGTTCGTGGCCGCCACTTCCACCGCCTCGCTGATGGCGATGCCGAGCGAACCGGGGTGGTCGGGGTTCTGGGCGAGGATCGCGCGCCCCGAGTTCGTGAGGTTGCTCGGGCTCGGGTGGCAGGTCGCGCCGTAGGTCTCCATCAGCGCGCGCCGGTACGGCTTCTGGTCGTAACTCACGCGCACCTGGAACACGGTGACTTCGGCGCCGAACAGCGCGCCGGCGAAGGCGAGCGACGAGCCCCATTGGCCGGCGCCGGTCTCGGTGGCGATCTTGCGGATGCCGGCCTGCACGTTGTACCAGGCCTGCGGTACCGCGGTGTTGGGCTTGTGCGAGCCGGCCGGCGACACGCCTTCGTACTTGTAGTAGATCCTGGCCGGCGTGCCGAGCGCCTTCTCGAGGCGGTGCGCGCGGTACAGCGGCGACGGGCGCCAGAGGCGGAACACCTCGCGCAGCGGCTCGGGGATCTCGATCTCGCGCTCGGCGCTCACCTCCTGCATGATGAGCTCCATCGGGAACAGCGGCGCCAGGTCGTCGGGCCCGACCGGCTGCATCGTGCCCGGGTGCAGCGGCGGCGGCGGCGGCACGGGCAGGTCGGCCGCGATGTTGTACCAATGGCGCGGCATGCGGCTCTCGTCGAGCAGGAATTTGGTCGCGGGCATCGTTGTCTCCTCGATGGAGGGGTTGCGAGGCGCACATGGTAGGGTCGGGCGCGTGCGCCGCCATGGGTGCCGACCTGCGGGCTTACCCTCGGTTTCGGGCCTCGAGCGGTCGCGGTTTGCGGGCGCGCTGCCGGCGTGGCCGGCGGCGTCTCGGAGCCGCTGAATCAGGCCGCCACGCGCGCCGGCTGACCGAGCCCGCGCAGCAGCTCGCGCAGGTACTGCGCGCGCTCGGCCGCAGCGGCGATCTCGCGCTCGATGCGCAGCTTGGCGTTGCCGGCCAGGCGCACGGCGCGGTTCTTCTGCACCAGCTCGACGATGCGCTGCGCGTCGATCGGTGCGTCGTCGCGAAAGACGATGTGCATCAGCTTCGGGCCGGCGTCGATCTTGAGCACACCGCAGCTGCGCGCCAGCACGCGCAGGCGGTGCGTGTCGAACAGCGTCTGCCCCTGCGCCGGCAGCCGCCCGAAGCGGTCGGTGATCTCCTCGAGCAGCGCGTCGATGCGCTCGGCCGTCTCGGCCAGCGCCAGGCGCTTGTACAGCGCCAGCCGCGTGTGCACGTCGCCGCAGTAGGCGTCGGGCAGCAGCGCCGGCGCATGCAGGTTGACTTCGGTGGCGGCGGCCTGGGGCGAGAACAGCTCGGCCAGGCTCGGCTCGCGGCCCGCCTTCAGCGCGCGCACCGCCTCGGCCAGCATGTCGTTGTAGAGCTGGAAGCCCACTTCCATCATGTTGCCGCTCTGGTTCTCGCCCAGCACCTCGCCGGCGCCGCGGATCTCGAGGTCGTGCATCGCCAGATAGAAGCCGCTGCCCAGCTCCTCCATCTGCTGGATCGCGTCCAGGCGCTGCGCCGCCGCCTTGGGCAGCGCGTCGACGTCGGGCACCAGCAGATAGGCGTAGGCCTGGTGGTGGCTGCGGCCGACGCGCCCGCGCAGCTGGTGCAACTGCGCCAGGCCGAACTTGTCGGCGCGCGCGATGACGATGGTGTTGGCGCTCGGCACGTCGATGCCGGTCTCGATGATGGTCGAGCACAGCAGCAGGTTGTGGCGCTGGGCGACGAAGTCGCGCATCACGCGCTCGAGCTCACGCTCGGCCATCTGGCCGTGGGCGATGGCGATGCGCGCCTCGGGCAGCAGCTCGGCGAGCTTGGCCGCCCGCGCCGGGATCGTCTCGACCTCGTTGTGCAGGAAGTAGACCTGACCGCCGCGCTTCAACTCGCGCAGCACGGCCTCGCGGATGATGCCGCTGCCCTCGTTGCGCACGAAGGTCTTGATGGCCAGCCGGCGCTGCGGCGCGGTGGCGATCACCGACAGGTCGCGCAGGCCCTCGAGCGCCATGCCGAGGGTGCGCGGGATCGGCGTCGCCGTGAGCGTGAGCACGTCGACCTCGGCGCGCAGCGCCTTGATCGCCTCCTTGTGGCGCACGCCGAAGCGGTGTTCCTCGTCGATCACGAGCAGGCCCAGGCGCGCGAACTTCACCTCCGGCGACAGCAGCTTGTGCGTGCCGACGACGATGTCGATGCTGCCGTCGGCGAGGCCGGCGAGCGCCGCCTTGACCTCCTTGGCGCTGCGAAAGCGCGAAAGCTCCGCCACCTTCACCGGCCAGGTGCCGAAGCGGTCGCTGAGCGTGCGGTAGTGCTGCTCGGCCAGCAGCGTGGTCGGCGCCAGGATCGCCACCTGCTTGCCGCCGTGCACGGCGACGAAGGCGGCGCGCAGCGCGACCTCGGTCTTGCCGAAGCCGACGTCGCCGCACACCAGGCGGTCCATCGGCCTGGGGCTCACCATGTCCTGGATCACGGCGTGGATGGCGGCGCGCTGGTCGGCCGTCTCCTCGAAGCCGAAGCTGGCGGCGAAGGCCTCGTAGTCGTGCGCGCTGAAGCGGTGGCTCAGGCCCTGGCGCGCGGCGCGCCGGGCATAGAGGTCGAGCAGTTCGGCGGCGCTGTCGCGCACCTGCTCGGCGGCCTTGCGCCGCGCCTTGTCCCACTGGCCGCTGCCCAGGCGGTGCAGCGGCGCCTCTTCGGCGCCGACGCCGGTGTAGCGGCTGATCAGGTGCAGCTGCGACACCGGCACGTAGAGCACGGCGCGCTCGGCGTATTCGAGGTGCAGGAATTCGCTCGTGCCGCCGTTGCCGCCCTGGTCGAGGTCGAGCTCGACCAGGCCGCGATAGCGGCCGATGCCGTGGTTGAGGTGCACCACCGGGTCGCCCAGCTCGAGCTCGGCCAGGTCCTTGATGAGCGCGTCGACGCTGCTCTGCTGCTCCTGCTTGCGCCGGCGGCGCGCCTCGCGCGTGGTGGCGAAGAGCTCGGTCTCGGTGATGAACTGGACGCTCGCGCCCGCTTCGGGCTCGTGCCAGTGGAAGCCCTCGGCCAGCGGCGCCGCGGCGATCGCGACCGGCTCCTGGCCGGCCAGGAACCCGGCCAGCGTGGCCACGCTCGGCACTGCGATGCGGTGCTCGCGCAGCAGCTCGAGCACGCTCTCGCGCCGGCCTTCGCTCTCGGCCAGCAGCAGCACGCGCACGTCGGTTTCCTGCAGATGGCGCTCGAGCCGCGCCAGCGGCTCGGTGGCGCCGCGCGCCACGCTGACGTCGGGCAGCGGCCGCGCCCAGGCCAGCGGCTCGCTGCCGCGCAGCGCGAGCGCGGCGAAGTCCTGCGTGCGGCCGAAGAACTCGTCGGCCGGCATGAAGAGCTCGGCCGGCGGCAGGATCGGCCGCTCGGGGTCGTGCTGCAAGAAGCGGTGGCGCTCGCTCGTGTCGCCCCAGAAGCGCTCGACGGCCTCGCTGACCTCGCCGTGCAGCACCAGCGAGGCGCCGGCGTCGAGGTAGTCGAACAGCGTCGCCACGCGCTCGAAGAAGAGCGGCAGGTAGTACTCGATGCCGCCTGCGGCGACGCCGTTGGCGATGTCCTTGTACAGGCGCGCGCGCGTCGGGTCGCCCTCGAGCTTCTCGCGCCAGCGCGCGCGAAACGCCGTGCGCGCCGCCTCGTCGAGCGGGAACTCGCGCCCGGGCAGCAAGCGCACTTCGGGCACCGGGTACAGGCTGCGCTGCGTGTCGGGGTCGAAGGTGCGGATCGAGTCGATCTCGTCGCCGAACAGGTCGACGCGGTAGGGCACCGGCGAGCCCATCGGGAAGAGATCGATGAGTCCGCCGCGCACCGCGTACTCGCCCGGCGACACCACCTGACTCACGTGCTGGTAGCCGGCAAGCGTGAGCTGGGCCTTGAGCGCCGCCTCGTCGAGCTTCTGCCTTTGCCTGAACTGGAAGGTGTAGGCGGCGAGGAACGAGGGCGGCGCCAGGCGCGCGAGCGCGGTCGCTGCCGGCAGCAGCAGCAAGTCGACGTCGCGCTGCTGCACGCGCCACAGCGTGGCCAGCCGCTCCGAGACCAGGTCCTGGTGCGGACTGAAGTTGTCGTAGGGCAGGGTCTCCCAGTCGGGGAAGACCGCCACGCGCAGCTCCGGCGCGAAGAACGGCAGTTCGTCGGCCAGGCGCGCGGCGTCGGCGGGCTCGGCGGTGAAGACGGCGACCAGGCCGCGCCGGGCCCGCTGCTGCGCCGCAAAGCGCGCGAGCCACAGCGCGTCGGCCGAGCCGAGCGGGCGGGGGAGGGTGAAGCGCTTGCCCGGCGCGATCTGCGGCAGCTGCATGGGCGGGCAAATTCTAGAATCGACGCGCCATGGACGACGACGCCGCGCCGCGCTGCTATGCCCTCGTGCCCTGCGCCGGTGTCGGCCAGCGCGCCGCCACGCGGCAGCCCAAGCAGTATGCGCCGCTGGCCGGGCGCGGCGTGGTGGCGCACACGCTGGCCGCGCTCGACGCGGTGCCGCGCCTGACGGCCACGCTGGTGGTGCTGGCGCCGGACGACGCGGCCTTCGAGGACGCCGTACCCGGCTGGCAGGGCGAACGACGCTGGCGCGCACGCTGCGGCGGCGCCACGCGCGCGGCCTCGGTGGCCGCCGGGCTCGCCGAATTGCGGCGCCGCGGGGCGCGCGCGCAGGACTGGGTGCTCGTGCACGACGCGGCGCGCTGCCTGCTGCGTCCGGCCTGGGTCGAGCGCCTGATCGAAGCCTGCTGGGGCGACGCCGTCGGCGGCCTGCTGGCGCTGCCGCTGGCCGACACGCTCAAGCAGGCCGAGGACGGACGCGCGGCGCGCACCCTCGGGCGCGCCGACCAGTGGCTGGCGCAGACGCCGCAGATGTTCCGTTGCGCCGAGCTGCAGGCGGCGCTCGCCGCGGCCGGCGACGACGTCACCGACGAGGCGAGCGCGATCGAGGCCGCGGGCCGCGCGCCGCTGCTCGTCGCCGGCGAGGCCGAGAATTTCAAGCTCACCTGGCCGGCCGACTTCGAGCTCGCCGGCCGGCTGCTGCAGACGCGATGAATCCGATCGACCTGCGCGTCGGCGAAGGCTGGGACACGCATGCGCTGGTGGCCGGTCGGCCGCTCGTGCTCGGCGGCGTCACGATCGCGCACAGCCACGGCCTGCTCGGCCACTCGGACGCCGACGCGCTGCTGCACGCGATCACCGACGCCCTGCTGGGCGCGGCCGGCCTGGGCGACATCGGCCGGCATTTTCCCGACACCGATGCCGCCCATGCCGGCGCCGATTCGCGCCGCCTGCTGGCCGAGGCGGCGGCCCGCGTGCGCGCCGCCGGCTGGGCGATCGTCAACGTCGACAGCACGATCGTCGCGCAGGCGCCGAAGATGGCGCCGCACATCCCGGCCATGCGGGGCTGCATCGCGGCGGCGCTCGGGCTCGCCGCCGAAGCCGTCAACGTGAAGGCCAAGACGGCCGAGAAGATGGGGCCGGTGGGCGAAGGCCGGGCGATCGAGGCGCGCGCGGTGTGCCTGCTGGCGCGACGCGAGGCCGATCGTCCGTAGCTCTCAAGCAAATGTGGCTCTGCCACTTTGCTTGACCCCCACGGGGGCGGGCTGGGCGCAGCCCGGCCCTGGGGGCGCTCAGAGCCTGTGAAGCCATGAATCGCGCCCGCGATTCATGTCTTGACAGGCTCTCACGCTGCGGCGCGCCGCAGCCGCAGGTGCGCGACCAGCCCGCCGTCGGGCGCGTTGGCCAGCTCCAGGCTGCCGCCCATGCGCTGCATCGCCTTCTCGACGATCGCCAGACCGAGGCCGGCGCCGGTGGCGGCGGTGCGCGCGGTGTCGCCGCGGAAGAAGGGCGCGGTGATCTGCGTGAGCTTGTCCGGCGCCACGCCGGGGCCGCGGTCGCGCACGCTGACGATCGCCCAGGGGCCGGTCTTGACGCTGCTGATGCTGACTTCGGCCACCCCGCTGTAGGTGCCGCGGCCGTAGCGGCGCGCGTTCTCGAACAGGTTGAGCAGCACGCGCCCGAGCTCGGTCTCGTCGGCCATCACGCGCAGGTCGGATGCGACCTGCGACTGGATGCGGATCTGCGCCGGATCGCGAAAGCGCGCCGCCTCGCGCTCGACCAGCGGACCCACCTCGACCGCGTGCAGCGCCGTCTCGCCCGGGCGCGCGTAGTCCATGAACTTGTCGATGATGCCGTCGAGCTGGTCGATGTCGCTCGCCATGTTGCGCCGCGCCTCTTCGTCGCCGACGCTCATCTCGGTCTCCAGGCGCAGGCGCGCGAGCGGCGTGCGCAGGTCGTGGCTGATGCCGGCCAGCATCACGGCGCGGTCTTCCTCGACGCGCGCGAGTTCGCGCGCCATGCGGTTGAAGCCGCGGTTGACTTCGCGGATCTCGCTGGTCAGCGTGTTCTCGTCGAGGCGCGAATCGAGATCGCCCTCGCGGATGCGGCTGGCGGCGAACGACAGCTGCTTGAGCGGCCGGTTGATCAGCCCGGCGACCGCGATCGCCCCGACCAGCGTCGCCAGCAGCGCGATGCCCGTCCACACCAGCCAGGTGGCGGCCGCGAGCGGTGCCGCGCTGGCAGGGTCCGAGCGCATCCAGTACGAGTCGCGGCCGATCGAGAAGCCGACCCACAACCCAGGCTGGCCATTGACCGCGCTGGCCACCACGGTGTCCGGACCGAGCACCGCGCGCAACTGCTCGGCCACGCGCGTCGTGAAGCGGTCGACCGCGTAGGGCTCCGGGCGGTCGCCCGGCTCGCGCGGCATCACGCGCACCGGCGACTGCCGGTCCAGGCTCTTGACGAGGGTCACGCGGTTCACGGCGTCGGCCTGCAGCAAGGCGGCGCGCGCGAGCTGGACCAGCGCCGCCGTCTGCTGCGCCTCCTGCACCGCGCGCGGCTCGAGCTCGAGCGCGCGCAGGGTCTGCACCCAGGCGAACACGCCGCCCGCCAGCAAGACGGCGAGCAGGCCGAAGGTGCGCCAGAAGAGGTTCAGAGCGGCTGCGCCGTGGGTGGCGGTTCGAGGGGCGACGGCGGCAGCGCGTCAGTTCGCGCCGTCGGGCACGAAGACGTAGCCCACGCCCCACACCGTCTGGATGTAGCGCGGCTGCGCCGGATCGGGCTCGATCATTTTGCGCAGGCGCGAGATCTGCACGTCCAGGCTGCGGTCGAAGGGCTCGAACTCGCGGCCGCGCGCCAGCTGCGCGAGCTTGTCGCGCGACAGCGGCTGGCGCGGGTGGCGCACCAGCGCCTTGAGCATCGAGAACTCGCCGGTGGTGAGGGCGATCTGCTCGCCGTTCTTGTGCAGCCGGCGCAGCGACAGGTCGAACTCGAACGGCCCGAAGCTCACCACCTGCGGCTCCTTGCTCGGCGCGCCCGGGGCCTCGGGGCTGGGGCGGCGGCGCAGCACGGCGTGGATGCGCGCCAGCAGCTCGCGTGGGTTGAAGGGCTTGGGCAGGTAGTCGTCGGCGCCGACCTCGAGGCCGACGATGCGGTCGACGTCCTCGACCTTGGCCGTGAGCATGATGATCGGCGTGGCGTCGTTGGCGGCGCGCAGGCGCCGGCAGATCGACAGGCCGTCCTCGCCGGGCAGCATCAGGTCGAGCACGATGAGGTCGATCGTCTCGCGCGTGAGCAGCCGGTTCAAGGCCTTGGCGTCCTCGGCCAGCAGCACGTCGAACCCCTCCTGCGCCAGGTAGCGCCGCAACAGGTCGCGGATGCGCGCGTCGTCGTCGACGACGACGATGCGGTCGGGGCGGGTGTTGGCGGCGGACATGGGAAGCTCCCGATTTGTAACAGAGCGGCATGGTACGGTCCGCAGCGCTCGGTTTCGCGGCGCATAGACAGATCTGTTACAAGTCTTGCCGCACCGCCCGGCGGCTCGGCGGTCAATGCGTGCGGTGCGTCACACCGCCGTGGCGGCAGGGATTGCCGGCGCGGAACGGAATCGACCTCGAGGAAGGAAGGACGACGATGAATGCAAGGGGACTTCGGCGCGGCGCCGGATCCATCGCGGGTGTTGCGCTCGCCGCGCTCGCCTGCGCCGCGCTGCCGGTGCGCGCGCAGATGCCGCCGCCGCCGCAGAACGTGGTGTCGCTGTCGGCCGCGGCCAGCGCCGAACTGCCGATGGACTGGCTCACGGTGAGCTTCGGTACGGCGCGCGACGGCAGCGATGCCGCCGCCGTGCAGGCACAGCTGCGGCAGGCGCTCGAGGCCGCGCTGGCCGAGGCACGCAAGGTCGCCAAGCCGGGCGAGCTGAACGTGCGCACCGGGGTGTTCTCGCTCGTCCCGCGCTACGCGCCCAAGGGCGGCATCAACGGCTGGCAGGGCTCGGTCGAACTGGTAGTGGAAGGGCGCGACAGCGCGGCCATCGCCCAGCTGGCCGCGCGCGTGCAGACGCTCACCATCGCGCGCGTGGGCTGGTCGCTGTCACGCGAGGCGCGCGACAAGGTCGAGGGCGATGTGTCGGCGCAGGCCATCGCCCGCTTCCGCGCCCGCGCCGATGCCGTGGCGCGCCAGTTCGGCGCCGGCGGCTGGAGCCTGCGCGAGGTGAGCGTCAGCAGCTCCGAGCCCGGCGGCCTTGTCCCGCTGCGGCGCGCGGTGGCGATGACGGCGCAGGCCGCGGCCGACGCGCCGTTGCCGGTGGAACCCGGCAATGCGGTCGTCTCGGTCAGCGTGAGCGGCAGCGTGCAGCTGAAGTAGGCGCCGGCCGCGGGCCGCCGGCCGCGGGCGCTGCGGCAGCCAGCCGCTACTGCGCCGTCCAGCCGCCGTCCACGCCCCAGGCCACGCCGAGCACGTTGTCGGCTGCCGGCGCGCACAGGAACAGCGCCAGCTCGGCCAGCTGCTCGGGCGTCGTGAAGCGCAGCGAGGGCTGCTTCTCCGCCAGCAGCCGGCGCTTGGCCTCCTCGTCGTCGACGCCGTCGCGCGCGGCGCGCGCGTCGACCTGCTGCTGCACCAGCGGCGTCAGCACCCAGCCCGGGCAGATCGCGTTCACCGTCACGCCCGAGGCGGCGCATTCCAGCGCCGCGGCCTTGGTCAGGCCGACGAGGCCGTGCTTGGCCGCGACGTAGGCGCTCTTGCCGGCCGAGGCCACGAGGCCATGCGCCGAGGCGATGTTGACGACGCGCCCCCAGCCGCGGCGCTTCATGCCGGGCAGCGCCAGGCGCATCGCGTGGAAGGCCGAGCTGAGGTTGATCGCGATGATGGCGTCCCAGCGTTCGACCGGGAAGTCCTCGACGTTGGCGACATGCTGGATGCCGGCGTTGTTGACGAGGATGTCGAGCGCGCCGAGCTCGCGTTCGCAGCTGCGCACCATGTCCTCGATCTCGGCCGGCCGGCTCATGTCGGCGCCGTGGTAGTGCACGCGGCCGCCGCGCCCGCCGGCGGGCGCCGCGCGGCGCACCTGCTCGAGCGCGCCGTCGGCGTCGCCGAAGCCGTTGAGCATCACGTGGGCTCCGCTGCGCGCCAGCGCCAGGGCGATGCCCAGGCCGATGCCGCTGGTCGAGCCGGTGACGAGCGCGGTCTTGCCCTCGAGCATGATGGTCACTCCTGCGTCCTGCGTCCGATTGCTAGCATCATGTCATTATCGAACGCGAGTCCGCCATGACCTCTGCCGCCCTGCAGCCCCGCCTCGGCCATGTGCAATGCCTCGACGCGCGCGGGCTGCACCGCATGGCGTACTGGGAATGGGGCGACGCCGCCAACCCGCATGTCGTCGTCTGCGTGCACGGCCTGTCGCGCCAGGGGCGCGACTTCGACACGCTGGCGCGCGAGCTGGCGGCCGACTGCCGCGTCGTCTGCCCCGACGTCGTCGGGCGCGGCCGCAGCGACCGCCTGGCCGATGCGATGGCCTACACCGTGCCGACCTACGTGGCCGACATGGTGACGCTCGTTGCCCGCCTGGGCGTCGAACGGCTCGACTGGGTCGGCACCTCGATGGGCGGGCTCATCGGCCTGGGCCTGGCGAGCCTGGCCGGGACGCCGGTGCGCCGCCTCGTGCTCAACGACGTCGGCCCGGCGATCGAGCCGGCAGCGCTGGCGCGCATCGGCACCTACCTCGGCCAGCCCGTGAAATGGGCGACGCTCGAAGAGGCGGCCGACGCGCTGTGGGCAATCTCGCAGAGCTTCGGCCCGCACACGCGCGCACAGTGGCTCGAGCTCACGCGGGCGCAGCTCGTGGCGGCGCCCGACGGCGGTTTCGTGCCGCACTACGACCCGGCGATCGCGCTGCCGTTTCGTGCCGTCACGCCCGAGATCGCGCGCGCGAGCGAGGCCGCCCTGTGGCAGGCCTACGACCGTGTGACGGCGCCGACGCTGCTGTTGCGCGGTGCCGAGTCCGATCTGCTGGCACGCGCCACGGCGCAGGCGATGACCGCGCGCGGGCCGAAGGCGCGCCTCGTCGAGTTCACCGGCGTCGGTCACGCGCCCACGCTGGTGCCGGCCGAGCAGGGCGCCGTCGTGCGCGAGTTCCTGCTCGCGCCCTGAGTCGTTCGCCGGTGAGTCCGCCGTGAAGACCGCCGCCGAGGCCGAGCGCGAGGCCGCGGCGATCGTGCGGCTGGCGACGGTGGCCGACGCCGCGCGGCGCGGCAGGCCGGCGAACGAAGCGGCTGCGCCTGCCGACGCCGATGCGCCCGAACGTGCGCGCGCCTTTGCCGAGCCGCTGCTCGCCGGCGAGCGGCTCGACTCGGGCGAAGGCGCGCTCGCGCACGCCGACGGCGTGGCCCAGGTGCTGGCGGCGATCGGCGCCGCGCCCTCGCTGCGCGCGGCGGCCTACCTGGTCTATGCGGGCGACTACCTGCAGCGCCCCGAGGAGGTCGTGCGCAAGGCTTTCGGCGAAGGCCATGCCAGCCTGGTCACCCTGACGCGCCAGCTGGTGCAGATCCAGCGCGCGGCGCACGGCGCACACCTCGACGAGAGCCGACGCGCGCTGCAGACCGAGCGCGTGCGCAAGATGCTGCTGGCGTTCTCGCGCGACCTGCGCGTCGTGCTGCTGCGCCTGGCCTCGCGGCTGCAGACGCTGCGCTGGCACGCCGCGACGCGCACGCCCTGCCCGCCGGCGCGGGCACAGGAATCGCTGCAGGTGTTCGCGCCGCTGGCCAACCGGCTGGGCATCTGGCAGATCAAGTGGGAGATCGAGGACCTCGCGTTCCGCTTCCTGCAGCCCGACGAATACCGGCGCGTGGCACGCCTGGTCGACGAGACGCGCACCGAGCGCGAGCGCAGCGTCGCCGCGGCGCGCGCACAGCTCGCGACGCTGCTCGCCGAGGCCGGCATCGCGGCCGAGGTGAGCGGGCGGCCCAAGCACCTGTACAGCATCTGGAAGAAGATGCAGGGCAAGGGCCTGGCGTTCGCGCGCGTGTTCGACGCGCGCGCGCTGCGCGTCATCGTCGAGGACGTGCCGGCCTGCTACGCGGCGCTGGCGCGCGTGCACGAGCGCTGGCGGCTCGTCGAGGGCGAGTTCGACGACTACGTCGCGCGCCCCAAGCCCAACGGCTACCAGAGCCTGCACACGGTGGTGCGCGACGACGACGGGCGGGCGCTCGAGGTGCAGATCCGCACGCGCGCGATGCACGAGCACGCCGAGCACGGCGTGGCCGCGCACTGGATGTACAAGGAGGCCGGTGCGCGCGGCTATGCCGGCACGAGCGGACTGCGCGCGGGCGGGGTTGCGGCCGCGGGCGCGTTCGAGGAGCGCGTCGCCGAGGCGCGCAAGGCGGTGATGCGCGAGCTGCTGGCCTGGGAGCGCGACCTCGCGGCCGGCGACGCGGCGCCCGGCGGCGCGGCGGCGGCGTTCGACGACCGCATCTACGTCCTCACGCCCGAGGCGCGCATCGTCGAGCTGCCGGCCGGCGCGACGCCGGTGGATTTCGCCTACGCGCTGCACACCGATCTCGGCCATCGCTGCCGAGGCGCGCGCGTCGACGGCGCGCTGGCGCCGCTCAACACCGCGCTGCGCTCGGGGCAGACGGTGGAGATCGTGACGGTCAAGGAGGGCGGACCGTCGCTCGACTGGCTCAACCCCGAACTCGCCTTCCTGCGCAGCCCGCGCGCGCGCGCCAAGGTACGCGCCTGGTTCAACGCGCGCCAGCTGCAGGAGACGCTCGCGCGCGGGCGCGAAGCGGTCGAGAAGCTGCTGCAGCGCGAGGGCCGCACGGCGGTCAAGCTCGACGCGCTGGCCGAGCAGCTCGGCTTCAGGAATGCCGAGGGCCTGTTCGAGGTGGTGGGCAAGGACGAGTTCTCGCTGCGCCACGTCGAGAACCTGCTGCGGCCCGCCGAGCCGCCGCCGGCGGACGACCGCATCGCGCTGCAGCGTCCCCGAAGCGCACCGGCGCGCGGCGGCGTGCTCGTGGTCGGCGTCGATTCGCTGCTGACGACGCTGGCGCGCTGCTGCCGGCCGGCGCCGCCCGACGCCGTCGCCGGCTTCGTCACGCGCGGCAAGGGCGTGGCCGTGCACCGGCGCGACTGCAGCACCTTCGCGCGCATGAGCCAAGCCCAGCCGGGCCGCGTGATCGAGGTCCAATGGGGGCCGGGCGAGGCCGCGGCCGTCTATCCGGTGGACGTGGCGGTCGAAGCGAGCGACCGCGCCGGCCTGCTGCGCGACATCTCCGAGGTCTTCGCCAAGGACAAGATCAACGTCATCGGCGTGCACACGCAGAGCACGCGCGACCGCGCCACGGCCTGGATGACCTTCACCGTCGAGGTGCCCGACGCGGCGCGGCTGGCGGCGGTGCTGGCGCAGGTGCGCCGCGTCGCCGGCGTGCGTCACGCGCGCCGCAAGTGAGGCCGCCGCGCCGCCGGCTGGTCGGCTGCGACATCGTGTAGACTCGCGCCTTCGCAGGCGTGTAGCTCAGCTGGTTAGAGCACCACCTTGACATGGTGGGGGTCGGAGGTTCGAGTCCTCTCGCGCCTACCAGCGACATCGGCCGGCAAGCCTTCCCGCTCGGGTGCTTGCCGGCTTTTCGTTGGCGCGGCGCGGGCCGCAGCCGCTGCGCCGCCGGCCTTCAGCGCGCCGGACGACCGGGGCCCAGGCTGCCCTCGGCGCGCGCCGCGAGGTAGGCGTAGAGGTCGAGCACGTGCGCGTCGACGTTGGGCTCGTCGCGCCAGGCCGGCATCACGAGCGCACCCCGGCGCCGCTGGAGGACCTCGTCGACGAGGGTCTCGGGCGCGGTGTCGCGCTCGTCGGGCAGGATCCACGTGTAGCGGCGCAGCACCAGGTCGACGAACTGGCGCGGCCCCATGCCGGCGACGCGCGTGAGCAGTTCGGGCGCACCGGTGGTGCCGAGCGCGTCGGCGCGGTGGCAACTCGCGCAGCGCTCCTGGTAGACGCGCCAGCCGGCGTAGACGGATCCGGGCGCAGCCGAGGCGCGCGCGAGTTCGCGCGCCGGCTGGCGGTTCTGCAGCTCGAGCGCGCAGCCGCCCGAGGCGAGCAGCGCCGCCAGCGCGAGCGTGCCGCCGATGGCCGCTGCGGCACCCCGCCGCCGGCGCGCGCTGTTGCGTGCTTTCATCTGTCTCCCGAGGACTTGCGCGCCCCGCGGCGCCAATGCAGGCTAACGCGGCTCGGGCCCTGCCCATTGACCGCGCTCAAGCGGCGCGCGCAGGCGCTGCGCCCACGCCGGCGTTCAGGGCTGGCAACATCGCCATCGTGAACGATCGCAGTGCACTGCTCGACGCCGTCGCCCGCCTCGCGGCCGAGGCCGGGCGCGAGATCCTGGTTCTCGCGCGCCGTCCGCTCGAGGTGCGGAGCAAGGCCGACGACTCGCCGGTGACCGAGGCCGACCGCCGAGCCGAAGCCGCCATCGTCGCGGGCCTGGCGCGCCTCGAGCCGCGCTGGCCGGTGGTGGCCGAGGAAGCCTGCAGCGACGGCGCGGTGCCGCCCGTGGCCGAGCGCTTCTGGCTCGTCGATCCGCTGGACGGCACGCGCGAGTTCGCGCAGGGCAGCGGCGAGTACACGGTCAACATCGCACTCGTCGAGCAGGGTGTGCCGACCTTGGGCGTCGTGCTGGCGCCGGCGCTCGATCGCTGCTATCTCGGCCTGGCCGGATTGGGCGCCTGGTGCGAGGAGGCGGGGCAGGCGCGGCGTCGCATCCGGGCGCGCACCGTGCCGGCCGGCGGCGCGGTGGCCGCGCTCAGCCGGCGCCACGGCGACGCCGGCCGCACCGAAGCCTGGCTGGCGCAGGAGGGCGTGCGCGCGTGCGTGCGGGCGGGCTCGTCGCTCAAGTTCGGGCTGCTGGCCGCGGGCGAGGCCGATCTGTACCCGCGCTTCGGACGCACGATGGAGTGGGACACCGCCGCCGGTCAGGCGGTGCTGGTCGCGGCCGGCGGCAGCGTCCGCGATCTCGCAGGCCGGCCGCTGCACTACGGCAAACCGGGCTACGCCAACCCGGACTTCGTCGCCCGCGGCGCTGCCGGGCAGCCGGCTTGCACGCACTCCTAGAATGCCCGCAGCGCCGCGCTTGTCGGCGTTGCCCTGCACGAGGAGCCTGCCGATGCCTTCCAAACGCCGAGCCGATGCCAGCCCGCCGGCCGACGCCGCTGCGGAACCCGGATTGCGCAGTCTCAAGAAGTACCCCAACCGCCGCCTCTACGACACGCGCAACAGCAGCTACATCACGCTGGCCGACGTGAAGAAGATGGTGCTCGCCGGCGAGGACTTCGAGGTGCGCGATGCCAAGACCGGCGAGGATCTGACGCGCAGCATCCTGCTGCAGATCATCCTCGAGGAGGAGTCCGGCGGCGTGCCGATGTTCAGCGCCCAGATGCTGGCGCAGATCATCCGCTTCTACGGCCACGCGATGCAGGGCCTGATGGGCACGCTGCTCGAGCGCAACCTGGCCGCCTTCACCGAGATGCAGGCGGCGCTGCTCGAGCGCAGCAAGGGTCTGTACGACCCGGCCCGGCTCACCCCCGAGGGCTGGGCGCAGTTCGTGGGCGGCCAGGCGCCGATGATGCAGAACCTGCTCGATATCTACGCCGAGCAGAGCCGGGCGCTGCTCGAGCAGATGCAGCGCAATGCAGCCCTGGCCGGCATGCCGGGCTTCACGCCGCCTGCGGCCTCGAACGAGTAGCCCCGGCGCATGGGCCCTCGGGTGCCCTTGCCCGACAATGGCGCCCATGTCCGCCGACCCCGCCGCCGCAGCGCAGGCCGCACCCAAGATCGGATTCGTCTCGCTCGGCTGCCCCAAGGCGCTCACCGATTCCGAGCTCATCCTCACGCAGCTCACGGCCGAGGGCTACACCACCAGCAAGACCTTCGCCGGCGCCGATCTGGTGATCGTCAACACCTGCGGCTTCATCGACGAGGCCGTGCAGGAGAGCCTCGACACCATCGGCGAGGCGCTGGCCGACAACGGCCGCGTCATCGTCACCGGCTGCCTGGGGCGGCGCGCCGGCGCGCACGGCGGCACGCTGGTGCAGGACGTGCACCCCAAGGTGCTGGCCGTGACCGGCCCGCATGCGACGCAGGAGGTGATGGACGCGGTGCACCGGCACTGCCCGAAACCGCACGATCCCTTCGTCGACCTGGTGCCGGCGGTGGGGGTGAAGCTGACGCCGCGCCACTACGCCTACCTGAAGATCAGCGAAGGCTGCAACCATGGCTGCACGTTCTGCATCATCCCGAGCCTGCGCGGCGGCCTCGTCTCGCGCCCGGTCGGTGCCGTGCTCGACGAGGCGCGCGCGCTGTTCGCGAGCGGCGTGAAGGAGCTGCTGATCGTCAGCCAGGACACCTCGGCCTACGGCGTCGACCTCGGCTGCCGCACCGGGTTCTGGGACGGCCGGCCGGTGAAGACGCGCCTGCTGGATCTATGCGAGCAGCTCGGTACGCTCGCCGACGCGCACCGCGCCTGGGTGCGCCTGCACTACGTCTATCCGTACCCGCAGGTCGACGCGCTGCTGCCCTTGATGGCCGGCGGCCGCATCCTGCCCTACCTCGACGTGCCGCTGCAGCATTCGCACCCCGACGTGCTGCGCCGCATGAAGCGCCCGGCCAGCGGCGAGCGCCACCTCGAGCGCATCGCGCACTGGCGCCGGATCTGCCCCGAGCTCGTGCTGCGCTCGACCTTCATCGCCGGCTTCCCGGGCGAGAGCGAGGCCGAGTTCGAGCACCTGCTCGCCTTCGTGCGCGAGGCCGGCATCGACCGCGCCGGCTGCTTCGCGTATTCCCCGGTGCAGGGCGCGGCGGCCAACGCGCTGCCCGGCATGCTGCCGGCCGCGCTGCGCGAGGAGCGGCGCGCGCGCTTCATGGCAGTGGCCGAGCAGGTGTCGGCGGCGCGCCTGGCGCGGCGCGTCGGCGCCACGATGCAGGTGCTGGTCGATCACGCGCCGGCGCTCGGCCGCAAGGGCGGGCGCGGGCGCAGCTACGCCGACGCGCCGGGCATCGACGGCGTCGTGCACCTGCAGCCGCCGGCCAAGGCGAGCAAGACGCTCAAGGTCGGCGAATTCACGCCGGCCAGGATCGTCGCCGCGCAGGGCCACGACCTCGTCGCCGTCCCCGTTTGAAGCCCACATCGAACCCGAGAGACGAACCGTGCAAGACGACGCCGCCAAGCAGCTGATCCATCATCCCTACCGTGCACCCGTCGGCTTCGAGGCGCTGCAGCCGGCGGTGCACAAGGCCTCGACGGTGCTGTTCGAGAACGTCGCCGCGATGCGCGCGCGCGACTGGCGCCGCCGCGACGCCTACACCTACGGCCTGCACGGCACGCCGACCACCTTCGTGCTCGAGGAGCGCATCGCCGCGCTGCAGGGCGGCCGCCACTGTGTGCTCGCGCCCAGCGGGCTGGCGGCGATCGCGCTCGTCGGCCAGGCCTTGCTCAACCCGGGCGACGAGGTGCTGCTGCCGAGCAACGTCTACGGCCCGAGCCTGGAGTTCGCGCGCCACGAGCTGGCGCGCTGGGGTATCCGGCATCGCCACTACGATCCGCTCGACGCCGCCGGCTTCGAGGCCATGCTGGGCGCGCACAGCAAGCTCGCCTGGCTCGAAGCGGCCGGCTCGGTGACGATGGAGTTTCCCGACCTCGCCGGCCTGGCCGCCGCGGCGCGCCGGCGCGGCGTGCTGACGGCGCTCGACGACACCTGGGGCGCGGGCCTGGCGTTCAAGGCCTTCGACCTCGGCATCGAGGTCGTGGCGCAGGCGCTCACCAAGTACCCGAGCGGCGGCGGCGACGTGCTGATGGGTTCGGTCGTGACGCGCGACGACGCGCTGCACGAGCGCATCAAGCTCACGCACATGCACCTCGGCCTGGGCGTGGCGGGCAACGACGCCGAGCTGGTGCTGCGCTCGCTGCCCTCGCTGCCGCTGCGCTACCGCGCGCAGGACGCCGCGGCGCGCGAAGTGGCGCGCTGGCTGCAGGCGCGGCCCGAGGTGGCGCGCGTGCTGCACCCGGCCTTCGAAGGCTCGCCCGGGCACGCCCATTGGCGTGCGCTGTGCACCGACGCCGCGGGGCTGTTCTCGGTGCTGTTCGACGAGCGCTTCGCGGCCGCCGAGGTCGATCGCTTCGTCGACGCGCTGCGCCTGTTCCGCATCGGCTATTCCTGGGCGGGCGCCGCGAGCCTGGTGATGCCGTACGAGCTGGCGGCTTTGCGTCCGGGCACCGCGCTGCGCGGCCACCTGGTGCGTTTCGCGATCGGGCTCGAGGAGCCGCACACGCTGTGCGCCGACCTGGCGCAGGCGCTCGGCACGGCCTTCGGATGACGCTCAGCGGCTGCGCGCCGGCCCCGAGACCTTGTGGCGCATCAGGCGGGCGCGCTCGCGCTCCCAGTCGCGCTTCCTCTCGGTCTCGCGCTTGTCGTGCTCGGCCTTGCCCTTGGCCAGCGCGATCTCGACCTTGACGCGGCCGCCTTTGTAGTGCAGCTCGAGCGGCACCAGCGTGTAGCCGCGCTGCTCGACCTTGCCCACGAGGCGCCGGATCTGGTCCTTGTGCATCAGCAGCTTGCGCGTGCGCTCGGCCTGCGGGTCGACGTGGGTGGAGGCGCTGCGCAGCGCGTTGATGCGGCAGCCGATCAGGAACAGCTCGCCGTCGCGGATGAGCACGTAGCCGTCGGTGAGCTGCACCTGGCCGGCGCGGATCGCCTTGACCTCCCAGCCCTCGAGCACGATGCCGGCCTCGAAGCGCTCCTCGATGTGGTAGTCGAAGCGGGCGCGGCGGTTCTCGGCGATGAAGCTCTGGCCGGCGCGTGCGGCCGGTGCGGCCATGGGCTGCTCCTAAAATCTGCCGATTCTATGAAGCACGTGCGCCGCTCGGTGTTGGTGTGGTACTCGGCGCGCGAGATGTATGAGCTGGTCGCCGACGTCGCGGCCTATCCGGGCTTCCTGCCCTGGTGCGCCAGCGCCGAGGTGCTGGAGCGGCGCGACGACGGCCTCACGGCCCGGCTCGGCCTGGCCTACCGCGGCGTGAGCCATGCCTTCACGACGCGCAACACGCACGTCGACGGGCACTCGGTGACGATGGGGCTGGTCGACGGCCCGTTCTCGCTGCTCGAAGGCGGCTGGACGTTCCGCCCGATCACCGGGGCCGGCGAGGGGCGCGAGGCCTCGCGCGTCGAACTCGATCTGCGTTATGCCTTCGCCGGCACCACGCTCGAGACGCTGGTCGGCCCGGTGTTCGACCGCATCGCCAACACCTTCGTCGACGCCTTCGTGCGCCGCGC
Source organism: Rubrivivax sp. (assembly GCA_046348125.1). Lineage (GTDB taxonomy): Bacteria > Pseudomonadota > Gammaproteobacteria > Burkholderiales > Burkholderiaceae_C > Rubrivivax. Next base: position 96,283 of record JAXMEV010000010.1, on the reverse strand, counting down.
CGCCGACGTCTATGGCGTGCGCTGAGCGAGCCGGCTGCCTCGCGGTCGAGGTGGCCTATTGCCCGGCGCCGGGCCAGGCCGACCTCGTCGCGCTGGAGTTGCCGCCGGGCTCGACGCTTGGCGACGCGCTGCGCGCCAGCGGCCTGCTCGAGCGCCATCGCCTGGACGAGGCGACGCTGCGCACCGGCATCTGGAGCCGCGAGCAGCCGCTCGACACGCCGCTGCGCGCGGGCGACCGCGTCGAGCTCTATCGCGCGCTGCAGGTCGACCCGCAGGAGGCGCGCCGGCGGCGCCACCGGCGCCAGTTGCACCAGCGCGCGGCGAACGCGCGCGGGCCAGCGCTTTAGCGGCAATCGGACGCGATGACCGCCCGTGCCTGGCGCATCTCTTCGGCGCGGCCCTTGTCGTCGAGCACCTCGCGCTCGCCGCGTTCGTTGCTGCGCGCCATGCGCTGGCCGCTCTCGAGCGCGGCGAGATGGCTGCGCGCACGGCGGCAGTTTTCGGCGCGCTGCGCCGCGAGGCGCTCTTCGTCGGCCCTGGCCTTGGCCGTGGCCTGCTGCTCGGCTGCTCGCCGGCGCGCCTCGACCTCGGCGGCGAGCGGCGTGGCCGAAGCGGCGGCCGCCGCCGCGCTCGCCGCGGCGCTCGCCGGCGCGGCCGCGGCAGCCCGGCGCTGCGGCGCCGGCGGCCGCGCGAGGATGTCCTTCTCGGCGATCTCCATGGGCGGCGGCCGGTCGCTGGCGGTGACCCGGCCGGCGGCGTCGCGCCACTTCCACTGCGCCTGCGCCGGAGCGAGCACGACGAGCGCCAGGCCCGCCGCCAGCAGCCCGGACCCTGCGCCTCGCGCGAGCAAAGTGAGAACCCTCATGGGCGCAGTGTAGTGGCGGCGCGAACCGGCGCCGCTGCGCAATGCGTCACGCGCGCCGGAGTGCTGACATCTCGATCCATATAATCCGCCTTTGCGTCCGGAGTCTATCCAAGCATGCGCCTCCTCGGCAAAGCGCTGACCTTCGACGACGTGCTGCTGGTGCCCGCCTACTCGCAGGTCCTGCCGCGCGACACCCGCCTCGCCACGCGTCTATCGCGCAACATCGCGCTCGAACTGCCGCTCGTGTCGGCGGCGATGGACACCGTCACCGAAGCGCGCCTGGCGATCGCGATGGCGCAGGAAGGCGGCATCGGCATCGTCCACAAGAACCTCACGCCGCGCGAGCAGGCGGCCGAGGTGGCGCGCGTCAAGCGCTACGAGAGCGGGCTGCTGCGCGACCCGATCACGGTCGCGCCCGAGCTCACGGTGCGCCAGGTGCGCGAGCTCTCGCGCCAGCACGGCGTGTCGGGCTTCCCGGTGCTCGAGGGTCGGCAGGTGGTGGGCATCGTCACGAATCGCGACCTGCGCTTCGAGACGCGGCTGGACGCGCCGGTGCGAGCCGTCATGACGCCGCGCGAGCGCCTGGTGTGGGTGCGCGAGGGCGCCTCGCTCGACGAGGGCAAGGCGCTGATGCACACGCACCGGCTCGAGCGCGTGCTGGTCGTCAACGACGCGTTCGAGCTGCGCGGCCTGATGACGGTGAAGGACATCACCAAGCAGACCGACTTTCCCAACGCCGCGCGCGACGCACACGGCAAGCTGCGCGTCGGCGCCGCGGTCGGCGTGGGCGAGGGCACCGAGGAGCGCGTCGAGCTGCTGGCGCGCGCCGGCGTCGACGCCATCGTCGTCGACACCGCACACGGCCACAGCCGGGGCGTCATCGAGCGCCTGCGCTGGGTCAAGCGCAACTTCCCGCAGATCGACGTGATCGGCGGCAACATCGCCAGCGGCGCCGCGGCCACCGCGCTCGTCGAGGCCGGCGCCGACGCGGTCAAGGTCGGCATCGGTCCGGGCTCGATCTGCACCACGCGCATCGTGGCCGGCGTGGGCGTGCCGCAGATCACCGCGATCGAGAACGTGGCCAACGCGCTGCGCGGCTCGGGCGTGCCGCTCATCGCCGACGGCGGCATCCGCTACTCGGGCGACATCGCCAAGGCGATCGCCGCCGGCGCCGCCAGCGTCATGATGGGCGGCGTGTTCGCCGGCACCGACGAGGCGCCGGGCGAGGTCATCCTCTACCAGGGCCGCAGCTACAAGAGCTACCGCGGCATGGGTTCGATCGCGGCGATGAAAGCCGGCTCGGCCGACCGCTACTTCCAGGAAGGAGACGAGGCGCTGAACCCGAACGCCGACAAGCTGGTGCCCGAGGGCGTGGAAGGGCGCGTGCCGTACAAGGGCTCGCTCGTCCCCATCGTGCACCAGATGGCCGGCGGGCTGCGCGCGGCGATGGGCTACTGCGGCTGCGCCACCATCGACGAGATGGCCGCGCGTGCCGAGTTCGTCGAGATCAGCGCGGCGGGCATGCGCGAGAGCCACGTGCACGACGTGCAGATCACGACCGAGGCGCCCAACTACCGCGCCGGATGAGCCCGAGCGAAAAAGAAACGGCGGCCACCGCGACGGCCACGCCGGGCATGCCGCCAACCGGCACGGCGACCACGACGGCCGCGCCACGGCGCGCCGCGATGCCCTTCATCCTGGTCACGGTGCTGATCGACATGGTGTCGATCGGCCTGATGGTGCCGGTGCTGCCCTACCTGGTCGGCACCTTCACCAAGTCCAACGACCAGCTCGCGCTGGCCTTCCTCGCCGTCACCGCGACCTTCGGCATCGCCAACTTCTTCGCCTCACCGGTGCTCGGTGCGCTGTCCGACCGCTTCGGCCGCCGGCCGGTGCTGCTGCTCGGTTTCGCCGGGCTGGCGCTCAGCTTCTTCGGCACCGCGCTGGCGACGGCGCTGTGGATGCTGATCGTGATCCGCATCTTCTCGGGTGCGATGCAAAGCAACATCTCGGTGGCCAACGCCTACGTCGCCGACATCTCGGCGCCCGAGGAGCGCGCGCGCCGCTTCGGCCTGATCGGCGCGATGTTCGGCGTCGGCTTCATCCTCGGGCCGGTGGTGGGCGGCGTGCTCGGCGACATCGACGTGCGTCTGCCGTTCTACGTCTCCGGGTCGCTGGCGCTGCTCAACGGGATGTACGGCTACTTCGTGCTGCCCGAGTCGCTCGCGCCCGAGCGCCGGCGCGCCATCGACTGGCGGCGCGCCAACCCGGTGGCGGCGCTGCGCGGCCTGGCCGCGCTCAAGGGCGTGGGCCCGCTGGTGCTGGTGATCGCCTTCGGGTCGTTTGCGCAGTTCATGCTGCACATGAGCTGGGTGCTGTACACGAAGTTCAAGTTCGGCTGGGGGCCGGGCGACGTCGGCTGGTCGCTGTTCGCGGTGGGCCTGGTGTCGGCGATCGGGCAGGGCCTGCTGCTCAAGCCGCTGCTCAAGCGCTTCACGCCGCGCCAGCTCGTGGTCGTCGGCCTGTGTGTCGGTGGCCTGTCGCACCTGCTGTTCGGCCTGGCAACGCGCGGCTGGATGATGTACGTGATCCTCCTGCTCGGCTTCGTCGGCGGCGCCGCGCAGGCCTCGCTGCAGAGCATCGTCTCCAACGCCGCCGATGCACACAGCCAGGGCCAGACCATGGGCTCGGTGACCTCGCTCAACAGCCTGATGGCGGTGCTGGCGCCGGTCGTTGCGCTCGAACTGCTGCGCTGGGTCGCCGACCGTCCGGCCGGCAGCTGGCTGATCGGACTGCCGTTCTATGTCAGCTCGGCGCTGCTGTTCTCGGCCGCCGTCATCGCCGTCCGCTTCTTCCGCCGGCACGCAGAGCACGCCGCAAGCACGGCGGCGGCGCAGGCACCGACGACCAGCCCATGAGCCACGACAAGATCCTCATCCTCGATTTCGGCTCGCAGGTCACGCAGCTCATCGCGCGCCGCGTGCGCGAGGCGCATGTCTACTGCGAGATCCACCCCAACGACGTCGGCGACGACTTCGTGCGCGCCTTCGCGCGCGACGGGCTCAAGGGCATCATCCTGTCGGGCAGCCACGCCAGCACCTACGAGGCGCAGGCGATGCGCGCGCCGCAGGCGGTGTGGGAGCTCGGCCTGCCGGTGCTGGGCATCTGCTACGGCATGCAGACCATGGCGGCGCAGCTCGGCGGCACGGTCGAGTGGAGCGAGCGGCGCGAGTTCGGCCGCGCGCAGGTGCGGGCGCACGGCCACACGCGCTTGCTCGAGGGCTTCCAGGACTTCGCCACGCCCGAGGGCCACGGCATGCTCGAGGTGTGGATGAGCCACGGCGACAAGGTCACCGCGCTGCCGCCGGGCTTCGTGCTGATGGCCAGCACGCCGAGCTGCCCGATCGCCGGCATGGCCGACGAGGCGCGCGGCTACTACGGTGTGCAGTTCCACCCCGAGGTCACGCACACGCTGCAGGGGCGCGCGCTGCTCGAGCGCTTCGTGCTCGAAGTGGCCGGCGCCCGGCCCGACTGGTTCATGCGCGACCACGTGGCCGAGGCGGTGGCGCGCATCCGCGAGCAAGTCGGCAGCGACGAGGTGATCCTGGGCCTGTCGGGCGGCGTCGACTCGAGCGTGGCCGCGGCGCTGATCCAGCGCGCCATCGGCGCGCAGCTGACCTGCGTCTTCGTCGACCACGGCCTGCTGCGCCTGAACGAGGCGAAGACGGTGCTCGACATGTTCGCCGGCCGGCTGCACGCCAAGGTGCTGCACGTCGACGCGAGCGCGCAGTTCCTCGGCGCGCTGGCCGGCGTCGCCGACCCCGAGCACAAGCGCAAGATCATCGGCCGCGAGTTCGTCGAGGTGTTCCAGCGCGAGGCGGCGAAGATCCCGCGCGCGCGCTGGCTGGCGCAGGGCACGATCTACCCCGACGTCATCGAGTCGGGCGGCGCCAAGACCAAGAAGGCGACGACGATCAAGAGCCATCACAACGTCGGCGGCCTGCCCGAGACGCTCGGGCTGAAGCTGCTCGAGCCCCTGCGCGACCTGTTCAAGGACGAGGTGCGCGAGCTCGGTCTGGCACTCGGGCTGCCGCACGAGATGGTCTACCGCCACCCCTTCCCCGGCCCGGGGCTGGGCGTGCGCATCCTGGGCGAGGTGCAGCGCGAGCACGCCGATCTGCTGCGGCGCGCCGACGCGATCTTCATCGACGAGCTGCGCATGGCGATCGACGCGGCCTCGGGCAGGAGCTGGTACGAACTGGTGAGCCAGGCCTTCGCCGTCTTCCTGCCGGTGAAGAGCGTCGGCGTGATGGGCGACGGCCGCACCTACGAGCACGTGGTGGCCCTGCGCGCGGTGCAGACCAGCGACTTCATGACCGCCGACTGGGCCGAGCTGCCGTACGCGCTGCTGCAGAAGGTGTCCGGCCGCATCATCAACGAGGTGCGCGGCATCAACCGCGTCGTCTACGACGTGTCGAGCAAGCCGCCGGCGACGATCGAGTGGGAGTAGGGGTCTTTCGAGGTTCGTCGCAGTCTTTCGGTAACGATCGCAGGTCCGCGAAGCACGCGCCTGTTCCGGCCGTATCCTGAGTACGCGCGGCGCAAGAAGCTCTACGACCCGATCGCCCACGCGCTCGCCTCGACGCTCAACTACGAGAAGAGCCACTTCGACAAGCTGGTGGCGTCGCTGCTGCCGTTGATGGAGAAGCTCACGACGGGGCGCACCGCCTCGCTGCTCTCGCCCGAGCTCGACGATCCGACCGACTGGCGCCCGGTGTTCGACTGGACGTCCGTGATCCACCTGGGCGGCATCGTCTACGTCGGGCTCGACGCGCTGTCCGACTACGAAGTAGCCGCGGCGGTGGGCAACTCGATGTTCGCCGACCTCACCAGCGTGGCCGGCAGCCTCTACAAGTTCGGCACAGGTCGCGGACTGCCGGGCGAGGTGAAGCCGCGGCGGATCGCGATCCACGCCGACGAGTTCAACGAGCTGATCGGCGATGAGTTCATCCCGCTGCTCAACAAGGCGGGTGGGGCAGGGTTCCAGGTGACGGCCTACACGCAGACCTGGTCGGACGTGGAAGCCCGCATAGGTTCGCCCGCCAAGGCCGGGCAGATCGCCGGCAACTTCAACACGCTGATCATGCTGCGCGTGAAGGAGGTGGCCACGGCCGAGCTGCTGACCAGCCAGCTGCCCGAGGTGCACGTCGTTTCGACCGTCGTGTCGTCGTCGGTCTCCGACACCAACGATCCGATCGACTTCGCGGACTTCGCCAGCCGCAACGAGGACCGCATCGCGCCGGAGACCGTCCGGATGCTCGAAGCGACGGATCTGGTGCAGCTGCCCAAGGGCGAGGCCTTTGCGCTGATCCACGGCGGCCAGCTGCACAAGATCCGCACGCCGCTGCCCTCGGCTGCGAGCGATCCGCTGATGCCGGCGAGCCTGGCGGCGATCGGGACGACGCTGAGAGCGCGGCTCGACGGGCCGTGGAATCGGCTGGACGAAGGCGCCGAGACGGAGGAGCGCTGTGTCGTCTAGCCTGGATTTCCACGGGCCTGAATTGACCTAACGCGCAGGGGCGCCGGTGGCTATGCCGACAGGCGCAGCGAGGATCCGCCCCACCAGGGGATGGCGACGGGCGAGTCGAGCAGCCCGGAGGCCATGATGATGGGCAGGTGCGCGCGGCGATGGAAGTGCACTTGCACTTGGCCGTCGGTGATGTGAACGTCGGCCGGAGTGTCGATCAGATCGCGGAAGATGTGCCGGGCCTGGGCGTCGGAGTAGCCGCGCATGCGGCGCGCCAGCAACCGGTACAGGCCGCTGGCGATGACGAGCAGCGCCATGTCGAAGTCCACCTTCATCCCTACCGCCGAGGACAACGCGTCCATGTGGAAGAAGCGCACCGCATCGGACAAGGCGTTCTCGATGAGCATGCGCTGGGCGTAGCGGGTCAGCAGCTTGGCATGCGTGGTACGGCGCTCGTTGGTGAGCAAGATGGTGGGCTGATCGTGCCCGAGATCGAGCACGAACAGCTGACGCAGCTTCGCGCCGGCCAGGGTGACCGACTGCTCGAACACGCGCGGGGTCTTGAATTTGCGCGCCGGCACGTCCAGCGTGACGCGCCGCCAGGCCGAAGGAGCGAGGTCGGCCACCTGCTGCAGCAGCGCCGGTGAACGCCGGCGCAGCGTGATGAAACCGATGCCCATCTCGTCGATCCGAGCCAGATGCGCATACGTGGTCAGCCGCGAATCGAACACCAGCTGGCGCGGCAACGCGCCGTGCTCGCGGCGCCAGAACTCGATGAAGCTGAAGATCTCTCGCGCCTCCTCGCCCTTGCGCAGATCGGCGTTGGAGTAGCAAAAGGCCCGCCCGCCGGCGTCCTGGGCGAGGAACGCCAGCACGCTGGGCTGCGAGCGGCTGCGCGCGCTGACGAAGTGGGACTGCACCTGCGCGTCCTCGCCGTAGTACGGCACCGAGTGGAAGTCCAGGTTGAACGAACCGGCGTCGAAGAGTCCGTCGCCGCCCACGCCGGCGTGCCAGGCGGCCAGCAACGCCAAGCTGCGGCTGCGCTCCACCCGCGAGGAGTACTCGCACATGAAGCTCTTCTTGGGAATCACGTTCAAGCCGCTGAACAACGCCAGGCCCGGATCGGCCACCAGTGCCATCACGTGGCTCTTGCGCTCGACGGACCAGAGCTTGAGCGACAGCGCGCAGCGCAACGCGTGCGAGGCCGTAACCATGCGCGAGCCCGGCAGCTTGGCGCGCGCGGCCAGCGCGTCCAGATCGAGCCGAACCAGATCGGGCAGGAACAGGAACAAGCCCCCGCAGCGGGTGCTGAACCGTGTGCCGGGCGTCAGCGAGAACTCCCGCACGTCGGCCACCGGCTCGGTGCTCGGCAAGACGTGTTCGAGCCGCGCGTCGTCGCCGCGGCGCGGCAGCGGCGCGAACCCTTCGGCACGCAACACCTCGCGCACGGCCGTCGGACTCAGCGGCGTGCCGCACTCGGCCAGCGCGCGGCTGATCTCGTAGACCGAGTGGTTCTGCTTGCGCAGCCTCACCACCAGATCGTGGGCACGCGACTTGTGCGGCTGCTGCTGCGGGCCCCGCGCGGGTGAAACAAAGAACTGCGGGTGCGGATCGCGCCGAAAGGCATGGCACAGCACGCGGAAGGACCCGGCGGTGTAGCCGAAGTCGCGGGCCACCTCATGAGAGGGGCGGTTGTCGAAGAAGTAGGCGCGCAGCGCCTCGTACTGGCGCTGCCGGGGATGCGAAGGTTCGCCGAAGAAGCGGCGGCAATCTGTTATATCTTTTGGTGCGCTTATTGACACATATGCACACTACTACATGTGCAGAAACACAGTCAAGGCCGACGCAGTGAAAAGCGCAGGTCTGTGCGAGAACCGAGACACCACGCGGCTCAGCGGGCGATTGGCCGCCTCCGGGGGCCGTACGACCGAAACGGCGGCGGCTCCCGAAGGATCCGTCGAAAGAGGGGCGTTCGGCGCACCAAGCGCTTACGCACTTGAAAGCGGCGCGCGCGCGCCTATGAGGGAACACCTCCCCCGCGACGCGCGGTCCCGTTAGGCCAAGGGGGGTCCGTGGAAATCCAGGCTAGAAACGCAGCTTTCCACGACGGGGCGCTGGCGGGCGTGCTGCTGAGCCCGCTGAAGCTGGCCTTCTCGCTGGTGTTGGGGTTGGCCGCGCTCCTGCTGTGCACCTGGATTCTCGACTGGACGTTCGTGTTCAAGGTCTGGCCGCAGGGGATCGAGCGCCTGCGCGAACTGCTCGCGCACGACCTCGAGCACGGCGTCGCGCTTGCTGCCCGGCAGGGTGCCGGCGCCGGCGCCATCACCTGGCCCGCCAACGCGCTGTACGCGATCGTGTTCGAAGCCACCGGCATCCACGACATGGGCACGCAGTTCGCCAACGGGGCGGCGCTGTCGATTCCCGACACGGTCATGCGGCGCAGCTACGCGTCGCACCGGCAGAGCATCGAGGCGGCGATGGTCGGCACCCAGCTGCTCGGGGTGCGCGCGGCGATCGTGGCGCGGTTCGCGCCGCTGCTCCTGCTCCTCTACGCCGTCGGCGCCGCCGACGGCTTCACCCAGCGAGCGATCCGCCGGGCCTGCGGCGGACGCGAGTCGGCCGGCCTGTACCACCGGGCCAAGTACCTGCAGGTGGCCCTGCTGGGGCTGGGCGGCGTCTGCCTGCTGCTCTGGCCCGGGGCGGTGTGGTGGGACCTTGTCGTGCCGGTCGGCGCGGTCCTCTTGGGCGGGCTGGCCAGTGTGCAGTGGGCGTACTACAAGAAGCACATGTAGGTCCGGCGCCGTCCGCGTTCGCGACGGAACCGGCCGGATTCAGAATCGCCAGAAGCTCGGAGCTTCAGGGTCGGCGGCTTCGGGGCGATCCGTAGCGAACGCGGAAGTCATCGCAGATCGGTTCTGCTATCATTGATAGCATAACTTCCGGGAGGTAGCGCCATGCCTGACTTGCTCGTTCGCGGTGTCGATGAGGCACTCGTCAAGGCGCTCAAGGAGCGCGCCGGCGCGCACGGCCGAAGCGCCGAGGCGGAACATCGGGAGATCCTCGCCGAGGCGCTCGCGCGCCCGCGCAAGCGCGCTTTGGCGGAGTTGCTGGCTTCGATCCCCGACGTCGGCACCGACGCCGACTTCGAGCGCGTCGAGTCCGAAGGGAAGGCGCCCCGTGTATTTGATTGACACCAACGTCATCAGCGAGGCCCGCAAGAAGTCCAAGGCGAACCCCGGCGTCATCGACTTCTTCAATCGCGTTGCGAGCGCCGGCGACCCGGTCTACCTGTCGGTCATCACGATCGGCGAGCTTCGTCGCGGCGTCGAACTCATCCGGGAGCGCGGCGATACCGAACAGGCAGGCTTGTTGGAGCACTGGCTCTCAGCCGTGCTCGAACAGTACTCGGACAAAGTGCTCGCCTTCGACGCCGACGCCGCGCAGGTGTGGGGTCGGCTCCGAGTTCCGAACCCCGAGCACGCCTTGGACAAGCAGATTGCGGCTACCGCGCTGGTCCACGATCTGACGGTGGTCACGCGTAATGGGGCGGACTTCGCAGGCGCCGGCGTGAAGGTCATGAACCCCTTTGTGGCGCCAGCGTCCCCGCAGTGACGCCCTTCGCGGTCGATCGCTGAGCGTGGTCGATGTGGTGCAGGACGGAAGGGGCTGACGCCCGCAGCTTCCGGGTGCTCAGCGGCCAGGACGACGGTCAGGAGCTGTGCGACCCGAAGTGATGCCGATCTTCACTGAACAGCAAATATCGCATCTGGTCGAATATCGGATGCTGCTTCGCCTCGGGCGCAGGCGACGAACGCTGCTTCGGCACGCTGACAGCGGCGATGTTGTCGTGCGAGCAGCGCGTTATGGGTGAGCCAGATGGCTGCGGCGAACCACTTGCCTTCCTGACCCGGCGTGCTGGCGACCAGATCGTCGAGGACCTTCGCGGGCGCCTGGGTCGGGTACTTCCTCGCGATCGCGCGGAAGGTCGCGAGGAACGTGGTCCCCTGGTTGGCCGCGATCGCGTATCTCGCATACGCCTCGTCGGCGAGTCCCGACGAGAGCAGGATCTCCTCGCAGGCGCGTGCGATCGCGAGCGGGTTGTCGTTCAGGCCGCGGCTCGCTTCGGCGTAGCGGATCGCCTCCGCCTTCCGGCCCATGGCCGCCAGTGCCCTGACGCCCCACTCGCGGTAATGCCACAGCGACGTGGGCGCCTTGTCGAGGAGGGCGAGCAGTTCCTCATAGCGCCCGGCGTGGAAGAGCGCACTGAGGCACGCGATCGTCCCGTGGAAGCAGCCGCCGGGCTTCCGGTTCGGACACTACGCCGCCTCGACCGTGCCGATCAGGCGATCCGCCCACGCAGACGCCCGTTCTCGGGACGCGCACAGCTCGCCCCAGTAGTCGGCCAGACGCTCGATGTACGGGATCTCATCGTTCTGATGCGCCTCCCAGAGCCGCTCGAGCCAGTGATCGCGCGTTCGGTCGTCGGCTGGTGCGGCGGCGATGATCGTCGCGCAGGTCTCGATCGCGTGATTGACCGCGGTGCCGATGGCGCCGGAGGAGCTGTCGACCTGCTCGAGCGCTGGCGACACCTTCTCGAGGAACAGGACCGCGCCAGCCGCGGCCAGCGCCGGATCCTTCTTCGCGACCTTGTGGATCTCGGCCGCAGCTTCCCGCACGCGCTGCACGGCGGGCTGCGAGCGCCAGCCGAAGGCATGCCGGCGAAAACGCGGCGCGAAGGCCCACTTGTGCGCAGCGGGTGAGGTCATCGATAGTGACACTTGACGTTAATCACGCGACACGATACTATTTTGCCAGTGGCGATCAGAACGTTCAAGTGTGCCGACACCGAAGCGCTCTTTCAGCTGCGCCAGGTGGCACGCTTCGTCAACATCGAGCGTCCGGCGCTGCGCAAGTTGAAGCAGCTGGACCTCGCGCGACGCATCGAAGACCTGCGCGCGCCGCCGGCCAACCGGCTCGAGCAGTTGAAGGGCGATCGCGCGGGCCAGTGGAGCTTGCGGGTGAACGATCAGTTTCGCATCTGCTTTCGCTGGACCGGTAGCGATGCCGAGGACGTCGAGATCGTGGACTATCACTGAGGCAAAACGAGATGACCAGGAAACTCAAGCCGGTGTCGCCCGGCGAGATGCTCGCCGAGGAGTTCCTGAAGCCGCTAGGCATGAGCAACTACCGGCTGGCCAAGGAGATCGCTGTGCCCGCGCAGCGCATCGGCGAGATCGTCGCAGGCAAGCGCGCCATCACCGCCGACACCGATCTGCGGCTGTGCCGATTCTTCGGGCTGTCCGATGGCTGGTGGCTGCGCCTGCAGGCGGACTACGATACCGAGATCGCGAAGGCGAGCCTCGCGAAGACACTCGCGAAGATCAGACCATGGAAGGAAGCCGCGGAGCAGACGGCGGATGCGCACTGACCTTCCGCGTGCGAGCGCGAGCGTTGTGACGGTAAAAAACGCCTCAAAGACTCGATGCGACAACAACTTAAGGCCGTTGATGCCGGCGTCCGCTCGATCACTTCGAGCCGAGCGAGGAGTCGCCTCACGCCAGAGGAATCGCGTGCGAAGACGCGATGGATCTCGATAGTCCTCGACAGCTGAGTATTGTGGAAGCGCCGACTGTTCTCGATAGATTTCGATCGATGGTGGAAGCTGCGCTCGGGGATCCCACTCAGAATGACGGTAGTTCTGACGGTAAGCGTCAAGGCGTTGCGGCTCCTCCATCAAGCCGATCAACGACTTACCGAAGCTGTTGATGATCGAGTGGGAGTAGGGGACGACGCAGCCCGTCGGGGCTGTGTCGAGCCTCGTCACATCGGGTGGCGCACGAGGCGCCACAGGGAAGGGGCGCCGCGTGGGCGAAGCGCCTCACGAGACGTGCGGTAGCTCATTGACCGTGTTCTCCATTCTGGTTGGCGACGGGGGCTGGAACGCACGTCGGGTCCGGTGCGTGTCAAGGTAGTTGTCGCCTCATTCATGCAGCCGAGGGCTGCTTATCGAGGGTGCGCGAATGGGTCTCGACGACCGAATCGCGCTCCGGGTTCAAGGTCACCACAGTGACGGGCGTCCAGTTCCGAGTGGGCCCGGACCAGCGCCGCGGATTGCGCTCGCGCGCTCGGCAGTACAGCTCGTGGCGCGCCGCGAGGATCGCCGTGTCGGCGCCGGCGTGGCGCTGTGCGGGGCTGACGTAGCGGATGCCGCTGTGGCGATGATCGTGGTTGTACCAGTGCACGAACTGGGCGGCCCACGCCCGCGCCTGGTCGAGGTCGGCAAAGCCCTTGGCGGGGAACTCCGGGCGGTACTTCGCCGTACGGAACAGGCTCTCGACGTAGGCGTTGTCGTCGCTCACGCGCGGGCGCGAGTACGAGGGCTTGACGCCCAGCCAGTGCAGCATCGCCAGCACGCTGGTGGCCTTGAGCGTGGAGCCGTTGTCGCCGTGCAGCACGGGCTTGTTGAGCATCGCGTGGATGCCCTCGGCCAGCGCGGTGCGCTTGAGCAGGTGCGCAGCGTGGTCGCCGTCGTCGCTGTCGTGGACCTCGAAGCCGACGATCTTGCGGCTGTACACGTCCAGGATCAGGTACAGGTAGAACCAGCGCCCGATGACCTCGGCGGGCAGATACGTCATGTCCCAGCACCACAGCTGGCGCGGCGCGGTGGCGACGTGGGTGGTGGGCGGGCGGCTCTTGCGCGGCGCCTTGGCGCGACCACGATGACGCGTCTGCCCGTGCGCGCGCAGCACGCGCTGGAAGCTCGATTCGCTGGCTACGTACACGCCCTCGTCGGCCAGCGCGGGCACGATGCGCGCGGGCGGCATGTCGGCAAAGCGCGGCTGGTTGGCCACGTGCACGATGTACTCGCGCTCGGCGGGACTGAGCGCGTGCGCAGGCGTAGGCCGCGCCGCCTCGGGGCGTCCATCGCCCGCGACCAGGCCGTCGTCGGCCTTCCAGCGCTGCAAGGTGCGCACGTCGATGCCGGCGATCTCGCAGGCCAGGCGCAGCCGCGCGCCGGCCTGGCGAGCCGCCTCGATGTCTCGGGCCAGGGCTTGGCGATCTTCGAGGCCGATCATTCGTCCTCGCCCTTGTTGAAGATCGCCGCGACTTTTTTTGACAGCACCAGCAGCGCTGCGGTCTCGGCCAGGGCCCGGTCCTTGCGCCGCAGCTCGCGCTCGAGCTCCTTGATGCGTCGGCGCTCGTGCCGGGTCTGCTGCGGGCTGGCGCGCGCCTCCTCGGGCTCGGCCAGCGCCTGGGTGGCGTTGTCGCGCCACTGCCCGAGCTGCTGCGGGTACACGCCGTGCTCGCGGCACCACGCGCTGCGCGCCGTCTCGTCCAGCGCGGCCGTGGCGATCACCGCCTCCAGCCGAGCCACCGCCGTCCAGGCGCGTTGCCCTGCAGGCTTGGCCAGCGCGTGGGCGCGCCAGCGCTCGAGCGTCGCCGCGCCCAACCCGATCTCGCGCGCCACCGCCTCCAGCGGCGCGCTCTCGGGCGGCAGCAGCCGTGCCACTGAACCGCCCCGGCTTTCGAGGAGGCTCCTTCGATTGAGAATGGAGCCATCATGAGGAAGTCCCCGAAGTTTTCCCCCGAGGTGATCGAGCGTGCGGTGCGCATGGTCTTCGATGCCAAGGACCAGTACGCGTCGCAGTGGGCGGCGATCGAATCGATTGCCGGCAAGATCGGCTGCACGGCGGAGACGCTGCGCAAGTGGGTGCGCCAGGGCGAGCGCGACAGCGGCGTGCGGCCAGGCCCGACGACGATCGAGCAGCAGCGCATCAAGGAACTCGAACGCGAGGTGCGCGAACTGCGCAAGACCAACGAGATCCTGAAGCTGGCAAGCGCCTATTTCGCCCAGGCGGAGCTCGACCGCCATCACCGCAAGTGAACGCCTTCATCGACGAGCACCGCGCTCGTTGCGGGGTCGAGCCGATCTGCACAGTGCTGCAGGTCGCCCCGTCGGCGTACCGTCGGCACGCAGCGCGCCAGCGTCACCCGGCGCTGCTGCCGCAACGCGCCAAGCGCGATGCCTTGCTGCTGCCCGAGGTGCAGCGTGTCTTTGACGAGAACCTGCGGGTCTACGGTGCCGACAAGGTCTGGCGCCAGTTGCTGCGCGAGGGCCTGGTCGTCGCGCGCTGTACCGTCGAGCGGCTGATGCGCTCAGCCGGGCTGCGTGGTGTGCGTCGAGGCAAGTCGGTGCGCACGACCGTGCCCGATGCCAAGGCGCCGTGCCCGCTGGACCGGGTGAACCGGCAGTTCCAGGCGCAGCGGCCCAACGAGTTGTGGGTCGCCGACTTCACCTACGTCTCGACCTGGCAGGGCTTCGTCTACGTCGCCTTCGTCATCGACGTCTTCGCCCGCTACATCGTGGGCTGGCGGGTCAGCACCACGATGCACACCGACTTCGTGCTCGACGCGCTGGAGCAGGCGCTGTACGCGCGCCAGCCTTGGCGCCTTGGCGCCCTGACGCATCACAGTGACCGCGGCACGCAGTACGTCTCGATCCGCTACAGCGAGCGGCTGGCCGAGGCCGGCATCGAGGCCTCGGTGGGCAGCACCGGCGACAGCTACGACAACGCCCTGGCCGAGACGATCAACGGGCTGTACAAGGCCGAGGTCATCCACCGGCGCGGGCCCTGGAAGACACGCGAGGCGGTCGAGCTGGCCACGCTGGAATGGGTGTCGTGGTTCAACCACCGCCGGCTGCTCGAACCCATCGGCTACATCCCACCGGCCGAGGCCGAGGCGAACTTCTGGCGTCAGCACGCACAAGCCTCATCCACAACCAAGCTCGCCGCAGAGGCAGCGCCGGCGTTGTCCCGATAGCTGTTGAACGATAGCCCGGCGGCGGCTCCAATTTGGCGATGTTACGCGGCCGCTTGTGGATCGCGCATTTCAGCGGCTTGGAGCTTTTCCGCGTGCGAATTCAATGCGGCAACCAAGGCTTTCATGTCCTTGTGCCCACGCAGCTTTCTGAACCGGCCCTTGGCATCGTGCAGCGCGCTGGCAACCCAGCGCTGGGCCATGCTGGCGTCCTTCCAGCGCTTGACGTTGCGCGTGTAGCGCGCGATCGAGCCGTTGAGGTTCTCGATCGGGTTGGTGGTGCGCAGCGTGCGGTACAGCGCCCCCGTGATGCCCAGAGCCTGCACCGTCAGCGTCTCCGCCAGGCCTTCGCGCAGGCTGGCCGCCGCGCCTGGGTGCTGGGCCTGCAGCGAGTTGGCCAGTGCCTGCAATCGCTTGGCCGCCAGCGTCGCGTCGTGGCCGTCCCAGGCCTGGCGCATCGCCTTGCTGGTGCCCTGTTGCATCGTCTCGGGCAGGTGCTCGAGGACGTTGCGGCGCTTGTGCTCCTGGCAGCGCTGCACCAGCGCCAGGCGACCGAAGCACTCCATGATGCCGCGTCGCAGCGCCTTGCCCCGTCGACCACCCACAGCCTGGCGCGGTCGGCCTGCAGGCCCCGCTCGATCAGATCCGACAGCAGCGCCTTGACCACGCGCGCGTTCTCGCTGGAGCCCTCGCGCAACCCCAGCACATGCTTGTTGCCCTGGGCGTCGATGCCCAGCGCGATGAGGATGACGCTGTCGGCCAGGTGGATGCCGTCGATCATCACTACCGG
This sequence comes from Rubrivivax sp., assembly GCA_046348125.1. Taxonomy (GTDB): domain Bacteria; phylum Pseudomonadota; class Gammaproteobacteria; order Burkholderiales; family Burkholderiaceae_C; genus Rubrivivax. The sequence goes on along the minus strand of JAXMEV010000010.1, from coordinate 80,281 downwards.
CAGATCCAGCCCGGCGATGGAACGCGACAGCCATTCGTGCAGTTGCCGCTCGCTCAGCGCCACGAAGCGCCTGGACACCGTGCTCTTGGAGGTGGAGTCGGCCGCGGCGCGCAGCACCTCGGGCAGCTCAGGCTGGATGCCGGCGTAGCGGCGCGTGGACACGCCGGCGGCCACCGCCTCGAGCGTTGCCCTGTCCAGCGGGTCGCGCTCGCTGGCCCACACGTAGCTGGGCAGCGCCAGCTCGCCTCGTTGCAGATCGCGCACGCGCTGGCGCTGCACGGCGATGCGCCGGCCCGCCAGCACCACACTGGCCGCCGTCGTGCCCCCGCGCACCGCGCGGCGACCCTCCTGCGGCACGCCCTTGGGTCCGCACAGCGCCGTGCGGTCCTCCTCCATCAACTGCTCCAAGACGGCCAGCCCGGCCTGGGCGCACAAGCCCTCGAAGGCATGTCGCACATCGTGCAGCACACCCAGCAGACCCAGCGAACGCTGCTCCATCAGCGGGTGCCGGCTGGCAGCGCGAAACGAGTGAACATTCGACGACTTGGCTTTGATGCGAGACTTCATGTTGGCGGTTTCCTTTCTTTGCTTGCAAGGCACCCGCATGTTCACATGCGGGCGAAAGGAGCCGCCACCTTTGGCTCAGCCGTTCAACAGATCCCGGGACATCGCCGGCAGCGCCGCAGGAGGGTTGAACCATGAGTACATGGCCCAACCGAGGGGGCCTCCGGCGGCCCCTGCGGGGGGGGCCGGAAGAAAGAGAGAATCCAAAGACCCAAACAGCCAACTTGAGCATCAGATCAACCCGGTCTGACTCAAGCCAACAGGCCTCCACGAAACCCGGGGTGGTTCACACTGCCCGGTCCTTGAATGCTTGTCCGTATCGAGCCAATTCGTCCTCTGTCATCGCCCCCGGGTCAAGAAAATTCGGCAGCCGCACAGGCTGTGGATTTGTGGAGTGCGCCGGGAGACCGGCAAGGAGTAGACGGTGAAAGTCCGTTGCGATGAAGGTGTAGCGAACCGCATCGGCCCCGAGCCGTGCGCAGGTACCCGCGAGGGTGCCGGCGAAGCGTCGGTAGGGGAACGTGCAGGCCAGCCATTGAGCCGCGATAGATCCTTATCCCGGGTGCCGACGCCGTTCCACAGGCGGAAGGCAACACGTGCGGGTGCGCTCTCGCAAGCGCCCGAGCGGCCCGGCGCGGTCGTAGAACCTGGCATGCACGCACGCTCCTTGCGCGGGAACCGGGAGATCTCGGGTCTGACCAGCCGCAGTACCGGGCTGGCCCGCATCGGGAAGGCGAGGAGCCGAAGCCGATGATGCACGGGCCCGAGAAGTCAGACTCGGCCATAGTAGCGAAGAAGTCTGCGAACAAGGCCGCCTCGGCGGCTGCGGAGCGGGCGGAGCGAAGGGCCGGGACCGAGGGGAACGCGGAACAGTCGCGCACGCAACGGACACAGTGCCGGGCAAGCGTGTCACCGGGGCTGGATCGCGTACGCGACGCTGCAAGGCAGCGGAAGAAGGAGAAGTTCACCGCGCTGCTGCACCACGTGACGGTCGATCTGATGAGGGATGCGTTCCTGGCGCTCAAGCGCCGTGCCGCGCCCGGCGTCGACGGCGTGACGTGGCAGGACTACGAGGCGGGCCTGGAGGGTAACCTGCAGGAACTGCATGCACGGGTCCATCGCGGCACGTATCGGGCGTTGCCCGTCCGGCGCAAGTTCATACCCAAGCCGGGCATCAACAAGCAGCGCCCGCTCGGCATTGCTGCGCTGGAAGACAAGATCGTCCAGCGCGCGGTCGTCATGGTGCTCAATGCGATTTACGAGGAGGACTTCCTCGGCTTCTCGTACGGATTCAGACCCGCGCGGGGACAGCACGACGCGTTGGACGCACTGTCGGTGGCGATCGGCGAGACCCGGGTGAACTGGATACTCGATGCCGACATCCGGAGCTTCTTCGACGGTCTCAGCCAGGAATGGCTGGTCCGATTTTTGGAGCATCGAATCGGCGACGAGCGCATCCTCCGCCTTGTGCGCAAGTGGCTCAAGGCGGGCGTCCTGGAAGACGGGAAGTGGAGCGTCAGTGAGAGGGGGACTCCGCAAGGGGCGGTGGTATCGCCGCTTCTTGCAAACGTCTACCTGCACTACGTCTTCGATCTCTGGGCCAAGCAATGGCGGCGGCGAGAAGCTACCGGCAACGTGATCTTCGTGCGCTTCGCCGATGACATCGTGGCCGGCTTCGAGCATGAGGCCGATGCGCGGCGGTTCTGGGACGCGATGCGCGCGAGGCTCGAGCAGTTCGGCCTCGCGCTTCACGAGGAGAAAACTCGACTGCTGGAGTTCGGCCGCCATGCGGCGGCAAGGCGTCAGCGGTACGGGTTGGGCAAACCCGAGGCCTTCAACTTCCTGGGGTTCACGTTCATCTGCGGCAAGTCCCGGCGCGGAGCGTTCCTGCTCCATCGCAAGACCAGGGGCGACCGCATGCGAGCAACGCTTCAGGAGATCAAGGTCTGGCTACGCCTGCACATGCACGATGCCATTGCCGACCAGGGCCGCTGGCTCAGGGCGGTGGTGCGCGGCTTCTTCGCCTACCACGCCGTGCCCACGAATTCGAGGGCACTCGGGGCATTCCGCTACCACGTCACCAAGCTCTGGCATCGAGCGCTCCGGCGCCGCAGTCAGAAAGACGGCTTGACCTGGGAGCGGATGGCGAAGCTCGCCGCCGAATGGCTACCTTCTCCGCGTGTCCTTCATCCATGGCCAAACCAGCGCTTCGCCGTCAAACACCCGAGGTAGGAGCCGTATGCCCGAATTGGGCACGTACGGATCTGTGCGGGGGGTGCCCAGCAATGGGCATCCCTACCGCGATCGATGCGCTGCGCGCACCGGCCGGCTTGCCGTGGACAACGCTCACGCGTTGCCCACCGCGCCCGCCTTCGCCCACAAGCTCCACAGCCTCCTACCACCATCTACAACAAGAACCCAAAGCCCGTCGGGGCCAGGTTCTATCGGGGCGGCAACTATTCTGACGCGGGGGGGGTCCCTTCTTGTCGATACGAACTCCCGCGGAAATGCGTCAGGGTGGGAGAGGGATGGCAAGTTGCGGTTCCTCCCAATTTGGGAGATACTTCCGCCCGTGAGGGTCATCGCCAGGCGCAGCCTGCAGAAGTTCTGGGAGCGGCCGGGCTGCGCTGATGCCAGAGGACCGCTGCACAGCTGGTACGCCGAGGCGATCAAGGCGACTTGGCGCAGCCCGCAGGACATCAAGGACCAGTCCGCCAGCGCGAGCATCTGCGGCAACAACCGCGTCGTGTTCAACGTCGGCGGGAACAAGTGCCGGCTGTTGGTCGAGGTGCAATACCAGGCGGGCATCGTCTGGGTGAAGTTCGTCGGGACGCACGCGCAGTACGACCGCATCGACGCGGAGACTGCGAATGACCATTAAGCCGATCCGCAACGACGAAGACCTGCGGCGCGCCTTCCGCCGCCTCGAGAAGGTCTTCCAGGCCGAGGAGGGCACGCCACAGGCGGACGAGCGCGACGTGCTCGTCACGCTGATCGAGGTCTACGAGAACAGGCACTATGACTTCGGTCCGGCCGATCCGGTGGAGGCGATCAAATTCCGCATGGAGCAGGAAGGCCTGACGCCTCGCGATCTGGAGCCCTTCATCGGTCCGAGCGGGCGGGTGTCGGAGGTGCTGAACCGCAAGCGGCCACTCAGCCTGCGGATGGTCAAGCGACTGCACGACGGGCTGAAGATCCCGTACGAGAGCCTGCTGGCCGGGGTGTCCTGACGCCGCCGTCATACTTCACGCCGACCGGCGCATCCTGGCTGAACATGGTCGAGCGCATCTTTGGCAACATCACCGAAAGGCGCATCCGCCGCGACAGCTTCACCCGCGTGGCCGAACTCGAACTGGCGATCGACTTGTACGTCGCCCACCACAACATCGATCCCAAGCCCTTCATTTGGAAGGCCGGCGCCTCGGACATCCTGGCCAAGGTCACCCGCGCCAAGGCCGCTCTTGCCGCGGCGGCGCGATAAGTACGGAACAGAGTGGCGCACCACACCAGCGCGGCGCCGCGGCTTGATGGGTGACCGTCTTCTGGTTACCATATGACCCATATTGCAAGTATGGGAAGACCATATGAAGACCACGATTGAATTGCCGGATGATCTGCTCGAGCGCGGCAAGGCGGCTGCGCGGCGCGAGAACTCGACGCTCAAGGCACTGATCGAAGAAGGCCTGCGCATGGCCCTTCGGGCGCGCGCGCGCAAGCGCACCGCGCCGTTCGCGGTGCAGCCTTTCCAGGGTGACGGCTTGTCCGCGGAGTTCGCCGGTGCCGGCTGGGAACAGATTCGCGACGAGATCTACCGTGATCGCGCTTGACACCAACATCCTGGTCTACGCACACCGCACGGACTCGCCCTTCCACGAGCGTGCGCGATCTGCCGTCGAAACCCTGGCCTCCGGAGTCCGGGAATGGGCCATTCCCTGGCCTTGCGCGCATGAGTTCTTCGCCGTCGTAACGCATCCGCGCATCTTCAAGACTGCCACGCCGGCCGAGACGGCCTTTGCTCAACTGCGCGCGCTGGGCACGCTGGCCAATCTTGCGTTCATCGGCGAGACCGACGAGTACCTGCAGCATCTCGAGTCGCTGGCCCTGCCCGCGCAGACTCGGGGCGGGGCGATTCACGACGCGCGCATTGCCGCAATCTGCGTTTCGCACGGCGTGGCCGAGCTCTGGTCGGCCGACCGCGACTTCTCCCGGTTTCCGCAAATCGTCGTGCGCAATCCCTTGATCGGGTGACTGCGCGGCCGTCGCCAGTGGCGGCGATCGAAGCGCCATCCAATGCGAGAGGGATCGTGCCGATTGTCCACTCGGCGGAGCGCCGCTGCGAGCACTTCGACCTGGATCAAGGCAGGGCTCGGGCAAGCGCAGGCATGTGGCTCGCCCTCGAGCGATGAGCACCGGGCTTCTGGCGGCCGGAGCACTCGCTGAGCGCGCGAATTGCGAGCGTCGGGACTGGAGCGATCGAAGTCCAGCGGGCAGTGCCGGGGAAGGGTCGGTCACGTCCCTCCAGCGGGAGATGGTGGCCGGCGGATGACCGATCCTCTGTCGATATTCGGCTTGGGATCGGATGCCGAAGTCAGGGTGGCCGGCGACCAGGTCAATGCGAATGCCCGTGCCGATGATGGATGTCGGGGTAGTGGGGATGCTTGTCCGTCAGCACCTCGTGCCGATGCGGATGCACGTGCGGTTCGGCGCCGTTCCACGCGAAATCGTGCTCATGCCGGTGATGATCGTCGTGGTGATGCTGATGCGTGTGCGCGAGCGGTTCGTGTGTGTGCTCGTGCTGGTGCCGCTCGCGCACGTGCAGCCAGACGCCCAGCCCCATCAGCGCAGCGGCGGCCCAGAAGAGCGCTGACAGGGGCTCGGGCCACAGCGCCCACGAGATGACGACCCCGAACAAGGGCGCCACGGAGAGGTAGGCCCCGGTGCGCGCGGTCCCCAGCGTCCGCAGGCCGACCACGAACAGCGTGAGGCTGAGTCCGTAGCCGAGGAAGCCTACGAGCAGGCTCGCGCCCAATGCGCAGTTGACGGCAGCGACGCCCCCGAGGACAGGGCGAGGCCGGCATTGCAGAGCCCTGCGAGCAGGCCCTTGAGGCAGGCCAGCCAGCTCCAGCAGATCGACCATCAGCCGGCACGCCGAGCGCTCGGGCAGCTTGGCGCTGAGGTGCTCCCAGGCCTGGGCGTACTCGCTGCGCGGGAACATCGCATCGCGCAGCACCCAGCGCGCGAAGGCGCCGGGCTTGCGCTTGAGGCTGGGCAGCATGTGGCGCCAGTCGATGCGCTTGGGATGGCGGTCGGCCGCGCTGGCATGCAGCCGCTCGCACTCGAAGACCTTCACCCCGCCCAGCCAGGCGTCCAGGTGGGTGCTGTGCAGCCGCACCTTCAGCCGATGCCCGGCCATGCGCCGCGCGCCGCACGACGGGCAGAAGAGCTGTCGCTTTGCTTGCCGCGCAGGATGCGATATGCTGGATGTCCATACAGTATTCTCGGCGCGGCCTGCCGGGGTCGCACGCTGATCTGCGGCATCCCCGGCGAGCCTGTTCCTCCTTTCCGTGTCTTCGTCGACTTGCTTTGCGGCCATTGCGTGCGTCGCGCCGGCCTGCGCGTCGCACAGCGGCGTGCAGCACGGGCCGTCGGTGCCTGCGGTGGGGCCGCAGACGCTGCACCCTGCGGTGTGGCGCGCCAGCCAGCTCGGCCGGCCGTCCGATGCGGGCCTGAGCAGTGGCTTTGCCGAGCTCGACGCCGCTTTGCCCGGCGGCGGCTGGCCGGCGCGCGCGCTCACGGAGCTGCTGTTGCCGCACCCCGGCGTGGGCGAGCTGCGCCTCATGGCGCCGGCGCTGGCGGCGGTGCAGGCGCGCCAGCGCTGCGTGCTGTGGTTCGATCCGCCCGGCCAGCCCAGCCCCTGGGCGCTCCAGGCCCTGGGCATCGACACGCGGCTGCTGGTGCTGGTGCGGCCGAAGCTGACCCTCGGCGCGTGCGCGCGCGAGCGGCTGCCGGCGGCCGATCTGCTGTGGGCGCTCGAGCAGGCGCTGGCAAGCGGCCAGGCCGGCGCCGTGCTGGCCTGGCTGCCGGCGCGGCTCGGAGCCGACGCGCTGCGCCGCCTGCAGCTGGCGGCGCAGGCGCACGAGGGGCCGGCCTTCTTGCTGCGTGACGTCCAGGCGCGCCTGCGTCCGAGCGTGGCGCCGCTGCGCTTGGTGCTGGCCGGCGCCGGCGCCGATGTGCTGCGCGTGCATCTGCTCAAGCGGCGCGGCCCGCCGCTGGCGCGGCCGCTCGAGCTGGCGTTGCCGTCGGTGCTGGCGTCGCCGGCCCGCGCCGGGCGTCGCTCGGCAGTGTCGGCAGTGTCGGCAGTGTCGGCAGTGTCGGCTTCGGCTTCGGCGTCGGCGTCGGCGTCGGCGTCGGCGTCGGCGTCGGCGATGCCTGGGGCGCTGGCGGCGCTGGCGGCGCGTGCCGCCCGTTCGACTTCCGGCACGCCATGAGCCGGCCCAGCCGGCCGGGCTGCTGCCCGGCGTGCGCCGCTTCGCGGCCCGCCGTGCCGGTGCGCGGCGCGGGCTGTGCGTTATCGCGGCTGCGGCCGGGGCCGCCGTGAGACACCGCCGCAGCCGGCGCCTCGATGCCGAGCCGCCGGGCCAACCCGATTCGTCCGCACGAACCGCTCCACCTGCCGGCATCGAGCCGCCGCGGCCGGCACCGGCCGCGCTGTGGCTGGCCGTGCATCTGCCGCTGCTGCCGCTCGAGGCCTGGTGCGCCACGCTGCCCGAGGAACTGCGCGCCGCGCGGCGGCCGCTCGTGCTGCTGGCCGGGCAGCGCGTGAGCCAAATCGACGCCGTCGCGGCGGCGCGCGGCATCCGCGTGGGCATGAAGCGGGCCACCGCGCTGGCGCTGGCGGCCGATCTGCTGCCGGGCACGGCCGACGCGGCGCGCGACGCGGCGGCGCTGCAGGCGCTGGCCCATGCCGCGCTGGCCTTCACGCCAGCCGTGGTGCTGCAAGGCGAGGCCACGGTGCTGCTCGAGGTGCAGGGCTGCCTGCGCCTGTTCGGCGGCCTGGCGGTGCTGGCGCGGAGGCTGCGCGCGGCCATCGAGGCGATCGCGCCCCATTGCCTGCAGCTCGCGGCGGCGCCAACGCCGCTGGCCTCGGCGCTGCTGGCGCGCTGGGCGCCGGCGGGCCGCGGCGATCTGCTGCTCGGGCCGCATGCCACGCAGCCGGCTGCGCTCGAGCGCCTGCTCGACGACGCACCGCTGTCGCTGCTGGGCAGCGCCGGCGCGCACGCACAAGCGCTGCAAGGCATGGGCCTGCAGCGCCTGGGCGAGCTGCGTGCGCTGCCGCGCGCCGGCCTGGCGCGGCGCTTCGGCCCGGATCTGCTGGCCGAGCTCGACCGCGCGCTCGGCCGGCGCGCCGACCCGCGGCGCTGGCTCGAGCCGCCGGCGCAGTTCGAAAGCCGCGTCGAGCTGTTCACGCGTGCCGAGAGCGCCGAGCAGGTGCTGGCCGGCGCCGGCGTGCTGCTGGCGCGGCTGGTCGCCTGGGCGCAGGCGCGGCACGGGCGCATCGGCGGCTTCACGCTGTCGATGCGGCACGAGCCGCGCCACGGTGCGTGCGTGCCGGCCACCCTGCTCGCTATCGAGCTGGCCGAGCCGGCGCTCGATTCGGCGCATCTGCAGCTGCTGCTGCGCGAGCGCCTGGCGCGCCTGCAACTGGCTGCGCCCACGCTCGAGCTCGGGCTGCGCTGCCGGCAGCTGGTGGCGGGCGCGCCGCCCAGCGGCGAGCTGTTTCCCACCCGGCAGGCCGGGCGGCAGGGCCTGCTGCGTCTGCTCGAGCGGCTGCGTGCCCGGCTGGGCGACGAATGCGTGCAGCGCCTCGAGCCGCTGGCCGACCACCGCCCCGAGCGCGCCGGCCGCGGCGTGCCGGCGCTGGGCGCCGCACCGCCGCGCGCGCCGTCTGTGCCAGCGGCGGCCGAGGCCGCACTGCACCGCCCGGCCTGGCTGCTGCCGGCGTCGCAGCCGCTGGCCGCGCGCGGCACGCTGCCGCTGCTCGACGGCCAGGCGGTGCAGCTCGTCGCCGGCCCCGAGCGCATCGAAGCCGGCTGGTGGGACGGCGGCCTCGTCGCGCGCGACTACTTCGTCGGCCAGGCCGCAGACGGCTCGCTGGTGTGGCTGTGGCGCGCGCGATTGCCCGATGCGTCCTATGCGCCCGATGTGGCCGGGGTGCCCGGCGTGCCCGGTGTGCCCGGTGTGCCCGATGCACTCGACGCGCCCGGCGCGGCGCAGTGGTTCCTGCAGGGGCGGTTTGCCTGACCGGCGCCGTTGCGGCGGCGCGCGCGCCGCACGGGCTGCAGCGTGAGCGCGCTCAATCCCGTACGCCCGGTACGGGGCAGGATGGGCCGAGCGCCGGCGTGCGCGACCGATGGGCATCGGCCACGCTGGCGTTCGTCCGCCTCGAGGGTGCCGGCGGGGCGGGCGCACCACTGCACTGCCGGCGACACGGGAGGATGGTCATGACGATGCGTGCCCTGGCCGCTTCGCTTCTGTCGGCGGCGCTGTCCCTGCCCGCGCTGGCGCTGGACCTGGAGCGCGCCGAGCAGCTCTTCGAGCGGCACTGCGCCGTCTGCCACGGCGCCGATCGCGGCGGCTACATCGGCCCGGCCTTGAACCGCGACGCGACCAAGATCAGCCGCGCCGAGATCGACGGCAAGATCCTGAGCGGTGCGCCGCCCACGCTGATGCCGCAGCACCCGTCGTGGCGCAGCGATCTGTCGCGCAAGGATCGCGCGCTGCTGGTCGAACTGGTGGCCACGCAGCCCTGGCGCCAGCGGTCCTGGGGCATCGACGACGTGCGCCGCTCGCTGCAGGTGCTGGTGGCCGACGAAGCCAGGCTGCCGGCCGGCCCACGCTACCGCATCGACAACGTCGACGACCTGATGGCGGTGATGTCGCGCGGCTGGCAGGCGGCGGGCAAGGAGGCCAAGGTGCTGTTCTTCGACGGCCGCACGCACCGCAAGGTGGGCGAGGTGCCGACCGGCTACGCCCCGCACCTGATGGACTTCCACCCGAGCGAGCCGCGCTGGGCCTACGTGCGCGACGACGCCGGCTGGGTGCACAAGGTCGACCTGTACTCCATGCGCACGGTGCGCAAGGTGCGCGCCGGGCTGAACGGCACCTCGCTCGCGGTGTCGCGCGACGGCCGCTACGTGGCCGCCGGCTCCTACGTGCCGCACACGATGGTGATCCTGGACGCGGCCACCCTCGAGCCGCGCCACCTCATCGAGCTGGCCGGCGTCGACCCGGACGGCAAGATGGTCGAGGCCGATGCCGGCGCGATCATCGCGCTGCCGACGGCGAACCGCTTCGTCGTCGCGCTCGAGCAGGCCGGCCAGGTGTGGATCGTCGACCTGGACCGGCCCGGCATGCCGATCACCAAGGTCACCGACGTGGGCCGGCACCTGCACGACGGCTTCCTCTCGCCCGACGGGCGCCACCTGGTGGTGGCCTCCTACGACGACCACGTGAACACCGTCATCGACCTCGACGAGGCGCGCATCGTGCGCAAGATCCCGGCCGGCTGCAAGCCGCACCTGGGCTCGGGCGCGGTGATCCGCTCCAACGGCCGGCTGCTGGGCATCGGCACCAACATCGGCCAGGCCGACTGCCCGTCGTTCGAAGTGACGGTGTTCGACATGGAGAGCTTCGAGGTCGTCAAGCGCATCCCGGTGATCGGCCCCACCGAGTCGCCGGCGGCGCACCCCGACGCGCCCTACGTCGTCGTCGACATCGTCGGCACCGGGCCGGACGCGAGCAAGATCCAGTTCATCGACAAGAACACGCTCGAGGTGGTGCGCACGCTCGAGGTGGCGGGCACGCTCGGCCACTCGCATTTCCCCGAGTACACGGCGCGCGGCGACTTCTTCTACGTCAGCTCGCGCTACCGCGGCGACCGCAGCATGGGCGCGCGCGGCGGGCGTCTGGTGGTGTTCGACTCGCGCTCGCTGCGCGAGCTGAAGTCGATCCCGGTGGACGTGCCGGCGGGGGTGTTCTCGCGCCTGCGCGCACGCACGGTCGTCGTCGGCATGCAGCCGGCGGCGCGCTAGCTGCGGCCCGGATGCGCGGCGCGGCAGGCGCGCCCCAATCCGGCCCGGTGTCGGTTCAGGAGCGCGTGACGACCGGCGCCATCGGCCTTTCGTTGACGATGAGCTGGAACACGTCGGGCCGGCTGTAGTGGCCGGCGGCGTCGAAGTCGAACTTGCCGCGCCCGATCTCGGCCAGGTCGAGCTCGGCGGTGAGGATGGTCTCGCCCTCGAAATCGGGCCCGGCCAGCACCTTGCCCAGCGGGCTGACGATGGCGCTGCCGCCGCGCATCAGCACGGCCTCGGGCGAGTCGCCCAGGCCGACGCGCACCGAGTCCGGGAAGTCCTTCCTGCGCAGGAACTGGCACGAGCTGAGCACGAAGCAGCGGCCCTCGAGCGCGATGTGCTGCATCGAGGGCAGCCAGGTGTCGCGGTCGTCGGCGGTGGGGGCGCAGTACAACTGCACGTTCTTGGCGTACATCGCCATGCGCAGCATCGGCATGTAGTTCTCCCAGCAGATCACCGAGCCGATGCGGCCGTAGGGGCTGTCGACGACGGTGAGCGTCGAGCCGTCGCCGAAGCCCCAGATCATGCGCTCGAGCGCGGTCGGCATGAGCTTGCGGTGCTTGCCCAGCAGCGTGCCGTCGGGGCCGAAGAACAGTACCGTGCAGTAGCAGGTGCCCAGTTCGCGCTCGATGACGCCGATCACCAGGTACACGCGATGCGCCGCCGCCGCCTCGCCCAGGCGCTGCGTGTGCGGGCCCGGCACCTCGATCGCGGCGTCCAGGTAGAGGCGATATTCCTCGCGCCCCAGCGGGTCGCGTGCGCCGATCACCAGGCCGTAGTGCAGCCCCTTCGGATAGCCGACGATGAAGGCCTCGGGAAACAGCACCAGCTTGGCGCCGCGGGCCGCGGCGTCGGCGGTCCAGCGCACGGCCTTGTCGACGCAGGCGTCGGTGTCGAAGGGCACCGAGCCGGCCTGCACGACGGCGACGCGGACGCGGGTTTCGTCTGCTCTGGAACTCATCGCATGCTCCCGGCGGGTCTGTGAGCCATGGGGGCGGCGTGCGTGCTGCGGCACGCCGTGTTGCGCGCGATGCTAATGCCCGCAGGGCCGCCGCGGCGCGGGTGCGGTGCGCGCGGGCCTGCAGGCTGCGCGCGTCAGGGTGGCTCGAGCCGCAGCAGCAGCGCGTCGATCCGGTTGTCGCCGCCGGGGGCGGGCAGGCGGCGCTGGCGCAGTGTCTGCGCCAGCGCCGCGAGCAGCTCGCCGTCGACGCGCACGAGCGCGCCGGCGATCGCCGCCTGCACCGCCCACGAGGGCGTCTCGGCGTACAGGCGCATCAGCCTCTCGACGGCGTCGGCCTCGGCGATCTCCTGCCGCCCGAGCGTCTCGAGCGCCAGCACCTGGGCCTCGGACGGCGCCATGCGCGCGACGGCGTCGAGCGCGCGGCGCAGTTCGGCGGCCTCGGTGATCGGGCGCTGGCGCAGATAGGCCTGCGCGAGGCGCAGCGCGTGGAGATCGTCGCCGGCCAGCGCCGCGAGCACGCGTGCGCGCGCCTCGCCGTCGCCCAGACAGGCGCGCAGTGCGGCATGCGCCGCGTCGTCGGCCGCGGCGCCGGCGCGCAGGCCGGCGGCCTGCTCCAGCGCATGCACGCGCGCCAGCGTGCAGGCCAGCGCGATGTCGCCGACGCCGAGCGCGCGCCGCGCATCGAGCTCGGCCAGCAGCTGCACGATCTGCGAGCGATGTTCGTCCGGCGTGAACCAGCCCAGGTCGCGCGCCAGCTGCAGCAGGCGCGCGCGCAAGGGCGGCTCGGCCGCGCGGGCATCGACGAGGAAGCGGATGCGGCTGAAGGCGTCATCGGCGATCTGCTGCAGCACGGCGGCGAGCGCGTGCGGCTTGGGCGCGCGCGCGGCCAGCTCGGCGGCGAGGCGCCCGATGCGCTCGACGTGCGCGCGCAACGGCGCCAGGTCGGCACGCAGCAGGCGGTGGATGGAGCGGGCGAGCTGGGCGTCGTCGAGCCGCTCGTCGGCGAAGCGGCAGACGTCCCAGCCGGCAGCGAGCTCGCTCGCCTCGGCGCCGCGCACCGCCGTCATCGAGCCGGCGCCGAATTGCATCAGCAGCGCCGTGTCGGGCCGGCCGCGCGCCAGCGCGGCGGTGCCGGCGCTGCGCCAGTGCTGCTCGAGCATGGCGGCGGCCTGCGGGCCCAGCGGGGCGCCGGATGTGAAGCCGTAGATCACGGGCACGCCGCGGAAGATCTGACGCATGCGCTCGCGGCTGCTCTCGCCGTACACCGCCTGCGCCTGCGCCGGCGCGGCGGCGCAGGCGCCGGGCGCGGAGGAATCGCCGGCATCGCCGTCGCTGCCGCCGCCCAGTGCAGGGCTCGGGTCGAGCGTCCTGCAGCCGAACAGGTACACCTCGCGCAGCGCCGCGAAGAGCCCGGAGCAGCCGCCGCTGCACGCTGCGCGCTCGAGCTCCGAGACGCCGAGCGAGGCCGGCGGCGCCGGCGGGTCGGAGAAGAAGACGTGGCCGCCGTCGTAGTGGCCGGAGACCACCAGCACGTCGCAGCGGACGGCGGCGCGGCAGGCCGCCTGCAGCCAGTCGCTGCGGCCGGGCTGCACCAGCTCGACGAACCTGAAGCGCGCCGCCGGCAGCGCGCGCTCGAAGCTCTCCTTCTCGTCGGCGGAGTTGACGGTTACGGTGCACACGGTCTGGCGCGGATCCGCCGCCGCCTGCGGCTGGCCCGCGAGCGCGATCGAGCACCCGGCGAGCGCCGCGGCGACGAGGGTGCACGAGCGCCTGCGTGCGGACATGCGGACATCGTAGTGCGGCCGGCAGCGTGCGCGGCAGGCAGCCCGGACCGAGTCGGGGCGATTCGCAGCCGCGACGCCGCGTCGCACGGACCAACGGCGGGGATTACGGCACGCCGGCTCCACGCGCGCAGCGGCAGCGCGGCTGCGCCCGCGCAAGCCGTGCGGCATCATCGCCGCGCATCGCACCGCACCGCACCGCACCGCACCGCACCGCACCGCACCGCACCGCACCGCACCGCACCGCACGGCACCGCACACATGAAGTCCGCCTTGCTCCGCCTCGTCGTCCTCGCTGTCGGCGTCGCTGTCGGCCTCGCCGTTGCCGGCGCCGCCGGCAGCGCAACGGCCGCGCCGGCCGTGCTGAGCGGCGTGGTCACGAAGGTGCTCGACGGCGACACCCTCGTCGTGCAGCCGGCGGGGCGCGCGCCGCTCGAGGTGCGGCTGCGCGACATCGACGCGCCCGAGTCCTGCCAGGCCTGGGGTGCGGAGGCCAGGCAGGCGCTCGAGGAGATGGCGCTCGGCAAGACGGTCGAGCTGCGCACGCACGCGCGCGACGCCTACGGCCGCGTGGTCGGCAGCGTGAGCGTCGAAGGCGAGGACCTCGGCCGACGCATGGTCGTCGAGGGCCATGCCTGGAGCACACGCAGCAAGTGGGACCTGGGCCCGCTGGTCAAGCAGGAGCGCCAGGCGCGCGCGCTCGGCCGCGGGCTGCACGCCACGGCCGGCGCACTGCAGCCCAGGGAGTTCCGGCGCCTGCACGGGCCCTGCGCGCGTCGCTGAGCGCGCGTCCGCGCGCCCGCGGCGGCAGCGCCCGGACGCACGAGCCGCACAGACGGCAACGGCCGCACGGACCGCAAGGGGCGAAGGCCGCGCGCCGGCTCAAGAAACCGCCCGCACTGCCTCGGCACGGCTGCGACAACCGGTGGCCGGCTCGCTGGCTCGCTGCAACGCATGAAGTTCCGGTGCGTCTGCACGAGGCCGACGGATACGTGCGGCAGGAATCGCTGCGCATGCTGGTGCAGGGCGTGGGCTGCGGCCTGGCGCTGATGCTGCTGGCGAGCAGCCTGATCCACGCGTTCGCACTGCGCGACCTCCTGTTCCTGTACTGCGCCGCGATGCTGGTGGGCGTGACGAGGTTCTTCGTCTCGTTCAGCGGCGTCGGCCACGCCTTCCCGTGGTCGGCCCAGGTCGGGCTGCTGGCCAGGATCAGCCCCTCGAGCATGCTGTTGGCGCTGTCGGCCGCCTGCCTGTTCGTCGTCGAGGTGCTCGAGATGCGGCGCCTGCGGCCGCGCCTGGCGCAGCTGCTGTACGGCCTGGCCGCACTCGGCGTGCTGGCGATCGTGCTGTCGCTGGCCGGCTGGCTCGACCATCGCGCGACCCAGATCGCGCCCACCGCGCTCGGCCCCGTGCTGCTGCTGCTGGCGGTGCACGAATCGCTGCGCCAGGTGCGCGGGGGCAGCTGCAGCGCGCGCCATCTGCTGCTCGGCTGGGCCGCGTACACGGTGGGCGCGCTGTCGATGGCCGGCCGGCTGCGCGGCTGGCTGCCGGCGAACTCCTGGACGCAGCACCTGTTCCAGTTCTCCAGCATGCTCGAGATGCTGGCCTGGATGCAGGTGCTCGCGCTGCGCGTCGAGGGCGTGCGGCGCGACGCCGAGCGTTCGCTCGCCGAGCGCCAGGCGCTGCATTCGCTGGCCCACACCGACGCGCTCACCGGCCTGCCCAACCGCCGCGGGCTCGGCCTGGCGCTCGACGCCGCGCTGCCGCGCGCGGGCGCCGACGCGGCACTGGCGCTGTAGCTGCTCGACCTCGACGGCTTCAAGGCCGTGAACGACGGTCTCGGCCACGACGCCGGCGACGAACTGCTGGTGCAGGTGGGCCGGCGGCTGCGCGCGCTGCTGCGCGGCTCCGACATCGTGGCGCGCCAGGGCGGAGACGAATTCGTGGTCGTCTCGCCCGGCGTGGCGGGCGAGGCGGGCGCGCTGGCGGTGGGCCGCAAGATGCTCGACGCGTTCGAGGAGCCCTTCGCCGTCGGCGGGCAGCACTGCCGTGTCGGCCTGACCCATCTTCGACACTTCGAGCCCCCGCGTCCTTCGTAAGTCATTGATTCGTATAGCGGCGAGGTCGGTTTCGTCGAATTTGTAGTGTCACGCCGTCCGTCTCTTATGGTTGATTTGCTATGTGCAGATCGCCTACATTTCGCCCATCGACGTAATGGCACCGCCTCGTGTTCATCCGCACCCAGACAACCGCCGGACGGACCTACCTGCTGCTGGTGGAGAACGAGCGCGTCGAGGGCCGCATCAAGCAGCGCGTGCTGCTGCGATTGGGCCGGCTCGATCAGCTCCAGGCCTCGGGGCAGCTCGACAGCCTGCTGGTGTCGCTGGGGCGCTTCTCCGACAAGCTCGCCGTCCTCGACGCGCACGCTCGCGGCGACAGCGTCACCACGCACACGCGCAGCATAGGCGCTGCGCTGATCTTCGAGCGGCTGTGGGCCGAGTGCGGCATAGGGTCCGTGCTTCGCGACATGCTGCGCGACCGGCGCTACGAGTTCGCGCTGGAGCGGGCGGTGTTCATGACGGTGCTGCATCGCCTGTTCGTCAGCGGCAGCGACCGAGCTGCCGAGCGCTGGATGCAGGGCCAGGCCATCGCCGGCACCGAGGAGCTGTCGCTGCACCACCTGTACCGCACGATGGGCTTCCTGGGCGAGCCAGTGCACGAGCAGCCGCCGCCCGATGTTCCGGTCGCCGCCAAGGGCAAGGCCGCCAAGACCGACAGCCGCGTGTTCGATCTGCGCACGCGCAAGGATCTCATCGAGGAAGAACTCTTCGCTCGGCGGCGCGATCTCTTCACCGATGTGGAGCTGGTGTTCTTCGACACCACGTCGATCTACTTCGAGGGCGAGGGCGGGCAGGACATCGGCCGGCACGGCCATTCCAAGGACCACCGGCCGGACCTGAAGCAGATGGTCGTGGGCATGGTGCTGGACAACGCCGGCAATCCGCTGTGCAGCACCATGTGGCCGGGCAATACCACCGACGTGACGAGCCTGGTGCCGGTGGTCAAGCGATTGCAGCGGCACTTCGGCGTGCAGCGCGTGTGCATCGTCGCCGACCGCGGCATGATCAGCGACGCCACGATGGCCGAGATCGACTCGCGTGGCTGGCTCTACATCCTGGGCGTGCGTATGCGGCGC
The DNA here is from genome assembly GCA_046348125.1 of Rubrivivax sp. Classification (GTDB taxonomy): domain Bacteria; phylum Pseudomonadota; class Gammaproteobacteria; order Burkholderiales; family Burkholderiaceae_C; genus Rubrivivax. Next base: position 63,646 of record JAXMEV010000010.1, on the reverse strand, counting down.
AGCAAGGAGGCCCGCAACGAGGTGCTCACGCGCGGCGGCCGCTACCGGACCGTGCACGCCAAGAGCGACGACCCGAAGGCGCCCTCGCCGCTGCAGGTCAAGGAGGTCTTGGTCAGCGACGACGATGAACAAGCCGCGCAGCGGCGTTACATCGTCTGCCGCAACGAGGACCAGGCCACCAAGGATGCGCACGACCGGCTGGCGATCATCGAGGCGCTCGTGCAGGCGCTCAAGCGTGGCGACAAGTCCCTCATCGGCAACAACGGCTTCCGGCGCTTCGTCGCCGGCACCGGCGGCCACTGGCGCATCGACGAGGCCAAGGTCGTCGAAGAAGCGCGCTACGACGGCAAGTGGGTGCTGCGCACCAACACCGACTTGAGCGCCGCGCAGGTGGCGCTGAAGTACAAGCAACTGTGGACGGTCGAGGCGATCTTCCGCACGATGAAGAGCCAATTGCACACGCGGCCGATCTTCCACAAGACCGACGACACGATCCGCGGCCACGTGTTCTGCAGCTTCCTCGCACTCGTCTTGCGCAAGGCATTGCAGGATCGACTCGAAGCGGCCGGGCACGGACACCTCGAATGGGATCACGTCATCGACGATCTGGCCGGACTGCAGGAGATCGAATTGCACGTGCAGGGCAAGGGCTATCGGCTGCGCACGGAAACGAAGGGCACGCTTGCCGCGGTATTCGGCGCTTGTGGCGTCGCATTGCCGCCGACGTTGCGGCCGATGTGACCACCGACAAAGTCGCCGCCGCAGTCTCGGCGGCGTGACACTACGTCTGTAACAGCGTCGCAAGTGCTTGATTCAGAAAACGCTTGTCCGAAGAGGTGTCGAAGATGGGCCTGACGATCGGCTTCGCGCTGGCGCCGCACGACGGCATGCAGGCCGCCGACCTGCTGCGCCGTGCCGATGCCGCGCCGTACGCCGGCAAGCAGGGCGGCCGCCACTGCATCCGCCGCGGCGGCGCTTCGGCCGGACTGGCCGGCGCCTGATGCGGCTCAGCGCGGCGCGGCGCCGGGTGCTGCCGGCGCGCCGGGCGCGGGCGCCTGCCGCTCCTCTTCGGCCAGGCAGGCCTCGAGGATGTCGAGCGCGGCGTCCATCTGCGCCGGCGTCGTCGTCAGCGGCGGCGTCAGCGTCAGCACGTTGCCCATCGTCGTCTTGAACGACAGGCCGCGCGAGAGCGCGCGGTAGAGCACGCGCTCGGCCGCGGGCGCCGCCGGTGCCTTGGTGGCGCGGTCGGCGACCAGCTCGAGGCCGAGCAGCAGGCCGCGCCCGCGCACGTCGCCCACCAGCGCATGGCGCCGCTTGATCTCGTGCAGGCGCGCCAGCGCCTGGGCCCCCACGCGCTCGGCGTTGGCGACCAGTTGCTCGCGTTCGATGACCTCGAGCGTGGCCAGCGCCGCGGCCGCGGTGACCGGATTCTTCTCGTGCGTGTAGTGGCCGAAGGCATAGGTGCCGGCGACGTCGAGCCCGGCGCGCGCGATGCACGCGGCGATCGGCAGCACGCCGCCGCCCAGCGCCTTGCCCAGCACGACGATGTCGGGCGCGGCGCCATCGTGCTCGGCGGCGAAGAAGCGGCCGGTCTTGCCCAGGCCGGTCGGGATCTCGTCGAAGATCAGCAGCGTGCCGTGCGCGTGGCAGGCGGCGCGCACCGCCTGCCAGTAGCCGGGCGGCGGCACGTAGGGCACGGCGCGCGCCGGCTCGGCGATGACGGCGGCGACGTCGCCCTCGCGCTCGAGCACGTACTCGACCATCGCCGCACAGGCCAGGCGGCAGCGTGCGAGGTCGGGCGCGCCGTCGGCGTCGACCGCGTGGCCGTAGGGGCAGCGGTAGCAGCCGAAGGGCGCCACGTGCTCGGTGCCGGGCAGGAGCGGCCCGACCGCGGCGCCGCTGCGGAACAGCGCCTCGCCGCCCACGCTCGAGGCGCCCAAGCCGGCGCCGTGGAAGCTGTCCCAGAAGCTCAGCGTCTTGAAGCGGCCGCTGGCGGCGCGCGCCAGCTTGATCGCCACTTCCACCGCGTCGCTGCCGCCGGTGGTAAAGAGCACGCGGCCGGGCTCGCCGGTGAGGGCATGGAAGCGTGCGTTCAGCGCCTCGGCCAGCTGCACGGCGCGCTCGCCGGCGAAGCGCCGCGGCGCGAAGACGAGCAAGTCGAGCTGCGCCTTGATGGCGGCCACGACATGCGGATGGGCGTAGCCCACGTGGTGCACGTTGTTGCCGTGGAAATCCATGTAGCGGCGGCCGCTGGTGTCCTCGATCCAGATGCCCTCGGCCTTGCGGATGGCGCTCAGGCAGGGCGTCGATACCGACTGGTGCAGGAAGGCCGCGCTGTCGCGCGCCAGCAGCGTGCGCGTGGCCTCGTCCAGATGGGCCTGCTGCCAGCGCGCCCGCTCGGGCGAGTGGTTGACGTCGCCCTCGCTCTGGCCGGGCCCCGGCGGCGCGCGTTTCATGCGTCGGCACCGTGCAGGCGCAGCGCCGGCCAGCCGCGCTCTGCGGCGATGCGCGCCAGGCGTTCGTCGGCGTGCACCACCACCGCGTGGTCGGCGGCGTCGAGCAGCGGCAGGTCGTTCGTCGAGTCGCTGTAGGCCCAGCTCTCGTAGTCGGCGAGACGACGGCCGCGCTCGGCCAGCCAGCCGTGCAGCCTGCTCACCTTGCCTTCGCGCATGTTCAGCGTGCCGGCCGGGCGCCCGCTGAAGCGCCCGGCGGCGTCGACTTCGCACTCGGTGGCGATGAGATGCGCGATGCCCAGGTGCGCGGCCGTGAGCTCGGTGATGAAGCGGTTGGTGGCCGTGGTGAGCACGACGAGCGCGCCCTCGCTCCGGCGCGCGGCCACCAGCGCGCGTGCCGGCGCGCCGATGCGCGGCGCCACCACCTCGTGCAGGAAGGCCAGGCGCAGCGGTTCCCACTCGGCCGCCGTGCGCCCGGCCAGGGTGGAGACGTAGAAGGCGCTGAAGGCCTCGCTGCTCACGCTGCCGGCGCGGTATTCGCGTTCCATCGCTTCGTTGCGCGGCGCGAAGCGCGCGCGCTCGAGCACGCCGCGCTGCATCAGGAACTCGCACCACAGCACGTCGCTGTCGCCCTCGAGCAGCGTGTGGTCGAGGTCGAACAGCACGAGCCGGGGCTTGCCGCCGGCGGTCGGGTTCATGGCGCAGGTCGGGCGCGTCGGGCGCGTCGGGCGAGGCCGCTCAGCCGGGCGAGCGCAGGTGCCAGGCCTTGGGCCGCGTGAAGGTGCGTATGCCTTCGCTGCCCAGCGTCAGGCCGACGCCTGAGTCGCCGACGCCGCTCCAGGGCAGGCGCGGGCTGACGCGGTCGCAGCAGTTCCAGTACACGGTGCCGGCGTGCACGCGCGCCAGCAGCGCGCGCGCCGCGGCCTCGTCCCTGGTGTAGACGCCGGCCGTGAGGCCGTAGCGCGTGTCGTTCATCAGCGCCAGCGCCTCGTCGTCGCTGCGCACCTTCTGGATGCCGATGAGCGGGCCGAAGCTCTCCTCGCGCATCAGCGTCATGCGGTGGTTGACGTTGACGAGCACCGTCGGCTCGAAGAACTGCCCCGGGCCCGCGCCGCGCCGGCCGCCGCACAAGAGCGTGGCGCCTTGGGCCAGCGCGTCGGCCACCTGCGCTTCGAGCACCTCGAGCTGCGGCGCGCGCGTGACGGCGCCGACATAAGTCGCCTCGTCCATCGGATCGCCGCCTTTGAATCCCTTCACCGCGGCGACGAAGTGCTCGACGAAGGCGTCGTGAATCGATTCGTGCACGTAGATGCGCTCGACCGAGCAGCAGCTTTGCCCGGTGTTGTACATCGCGCCGTCGGCGAGCGATTCGGCCGCGCTCTTCATGTCGGCATCGGCGCGCACGTAGGTCGGGTCCTTGCCGCCGAGCTCGAGCTGCAGCTTCACGAGGCGGCCGGCGAGCGCCTGGGCGATGCGCACGCCGGTGGCGTGGCTGCCGGTGAAGAAGAGGCCGTCCACCATCGAGACCGTCGGCTGCTCGACGAGCGCGCCGCCGGCCTCGGCGCCGCCGGCGATGCACGCGAGCACCGCCGGCGGCACGCCGGCCTCGTGCAGCAGCCGCACGATGGCCGCGCCCGTGAGCGTGGCGTATTCGCTCGGCTTGTACAGCACCGCGTTGCCGGCCAGCAGCGCCGGCACGATGACGTTGCAGCCGACGAACCACGGGTAGTTCCACGCCGAGATGTTGGCGACCACGCCCAGCGGCACGTGGCTCACCTGCTCGTGCATGCCGCCGCCGTCGAACACGTGCTCGTCGCGCAAGGCGCCTTCGGCCTGCTCGAGGAAGAAGTCCAGGCGCGGCAAGAGGCCGTTGAGCTCGTTCTTCGACTGCGTGATGGGCTTGCCGACCTCGCGCGTCAGCGTTTCGGCCAGCGCGTCGTGGCCGGCCACCACCGCGGCGCGGAAGCGCTGGATGACGGCCAAGCGCTCGGCCATGGGCCGCGCGGCCCAGGCCGGCTGCGCGGTGCGCGCGGCGGCGGCCTTGGCGGCGACGGACGCCGCGTCGTCGGCGGGCACCTCGGCGACGAGCTCGCCGGTGGCGGGGTTACGGATCTTCAGGATCTTCAAGCTCGGCATCTCGGGTCCTGTCTTTCGATTCGCACCAGCGCCGGGCGCGGGCATGGCAGCGCCGGCGCCGCGACGCGCATCACTTGGGCGCCTGGCGCAGCGCGGCGTAGTGGCGTGCGCGTGCCTCGTCGCCCTTGGCGCGGTAGATCTGTTCGAGCTCCTCGAACACGAACTCGTCGCGGTCGCCCGCGGCCTGCCAGTCGGCTTCGAGCTTCAACTGCATGGCGAGCGCTTCGTCGAGGCGGCCCATGCGGCGCAGCGTGTTGGCGATCATCCAGCGCGCGATGCGCGCCGGCACCGCGCGGCCCGCGGCTTCGCGCAGCGCCAGCGCGCGCTGGAACTGCACCAGCGCCTCGGCGTGGCGGCCGAGCTCGTTGAGCGCGACGCCGGCGTTGTTGCGCAGCGAAGCCTCCCACGCCTTGGCGCCGGCCTGCGACGAGGCTTCGACGGCTGCGAGGCCCGCCTCGGCCCAGCGCAACTGCTCGGCCGGCGCTGTGTCGACGAAGGCCATCATGTGCAGCGCGTCGATGCGCAGGCCGTCGAGGCCGCCGGCGCGCGCGGCGTCGGCCGCGGCCTGGAAGGCGCGCCGCGCCGCCTCGCGGGAATCGGCGGTCTGGCTCTCGGGCGCGTGCGTCGCCGACGCGTAGGTGCGGCCGAGCTCGAGCTGGTAGCGCGTGCGCGCCTCGAAGCCGGCGGTTTCGACCGCGGGGGCGATCGCTTGCAGCAACTCGCGCGCTTTCGCGAAGTCGCGCCTCGAGCCCCAGGTGCGCGCGATCTGCGTTTGCAGCACGAGCGCGTCGTCGCCGCGGGCGGTTTGCAATGCGGCGCGGAAACGCGCTTCGCTCGCGGCGGGGTCGCGGAAGTCCCACAGCGCATCGACGTCGACGGCCGCGGCGGCCGGCGCCGGCATCGTCGCCGGGAGGAGCGCGGCCAGCACGACGAGGCAGGACCAGCGCATCAAGGGCGGCGCGAGGTGGAGGCGGGGCGTCATCGCGCGGTGCTCATGCGGCATCTGTCAAACCTTATGCCCCAGCGGCCTTGCGCTCGCGGCACGCGGCGAGGAAGTCTTCGAGCAGCGCGCTGTCGTCGAAGTTGTCGGGGCTGCCCGGCTCGTGGAACTCGGGGTGCCATTGCACGGCCGCCAGGTAGCCCGCGCCTTCGCGCCGGATCGCTTCGATGGTGCCGTCGTCGGGGCAGCGCGCCTCGACCACGAAGCCCGGCGCCAGCGCCCTCACGCTCTGGTGGTGGATGCTGTTGGTGATGGCGCGCGCGACGCCGGGGTAGAGCTGCGCCAGGCGCGTGCCGGGCTCGAGTGCGATCTCGTGATAGTGGCGCTCGTACTTGCCCAGCTCGCGATGCGCGCGCGCGCCCGGCACCTGGCTGGCGGTGTCCTGCCACAGGCTGCCGCCGAACATGACGTTGACGAGCTGCAGGCCGCGGCAGATGCCGAACACCGGCTTGCCGGCCTGCACGAAGGCGTCGATGAGCTCGATCTCGTAGCGGTCGCGCACGGCGTCGCCGGCCCACTCCGGCGCCAGCGGCTGCTCGCCGTAGCACTCGGGCGCGACGTCGTTGCCGCCTTGCAGCACCAGGCCGTCGAGCGCGGCGGCGTAGTCGTTGAGATCCAGGTCGCTGCGCAGCACGAGGCTGTCCTTGGTGACGGCGGGCACCATCACCGCCATCGCGCCGCCCGAGAGCACCCAGTGCGCCACGCTCTGCTCGAGGTAGTGCAGGGTCTTGGTGAACACGCCCGGCAGCGGGCCCTGCGAGCCGGGGTAGTAGATGCGCGCCGAGACGCCGATCAGCAGCGGTTGGCCCATGGCGTCACAGCGCCTGCAGGAACAGGCGCTCGTAGTCGGCCTCGCTGGCCGGGCGCGGATTCGTGCCGCCCGTGAAGTCGCGCGCCGCCAGCGGCACCAGGCGCGGCAGCATGTCGCGCCGGACGCCGTGCGCAGCCAGGCCGCCGGTGATGCCGATGCGCTGCTTCAAGTCCTTCAGCCAGCCGACGAAGGCCGGGCCGCCGCCGGCGACGCCGGCCGCATGCGCCAGCTCGTCGAACTTGTGCGGCACGGCGTCGAGGTTCCAGGCAAGCACGGTGTCGATCATCAGCGCGTTCGCCAGCCCGTGATGCAGATCGCACACCGCGCCCAGCGCGTGCGCGCAGGCGTGCACCGAGCCCAGGTCCTTCTGGAAGGCGACCGCGCCCATCATCGAGCACATCATCATGTCGGCGCGCGCCTGCAGGTTGCCCGGTTCGGCCACGGCCGCGGCCAGCGCACGCGCGCCGATGCGCAGGCCTTCGAGGGCGATGCCGTCGCACAGCGGATGGTAGGCCGGCGAGAGATAGCTCTCGATGTTGTGCGTGAGCGCATCCATGCCGGTGGCCGCTGTCAGCGCCGGCGGCAAGCCGACGGTCAGCTCGGGGTCGGCGAACACGGCCCGCGCCAGAATGGCCGGACTGAAGACGGTGCGCTTGACGTGGCTGTCGTTCTCGGACACTACGGCCGAGCGGCCGACCTCGGAGCCCGTGCCCGAGGTGGTGGGCAGCGCGACGAAATACGGCAGCGGGTGCACGATCGGGCGCACCTGCGGGTGGTCCCACACATATTCGAGGACGTCGCCCTCGTGCGTGGCCATCAGGCCGACCACCTTGCTCACGTCGAGGGCGGCACCGCCTCCGAAGCCGATGACGCAGTCGGCGCCGTGCGCCTTGTAGGCGGTGGCGCCGGCCATCACCTGCGCGCAGCTCGGGTTGCCGAAGACGCCATCGAAGACCGCGACTTCGAGCCCGGTCAGGTGCGTGCGGAACTCGGCCAGTACCGGCAGCCGGGCGAGCGCGCGGTCGGTGACGACGAGCGGTCGGCGCAGACCCTGCTCGAGCAGGTGCGCCCCGACTTGCCTGCGCGCACCGGCGCCGAAATGGATGCTTGTGGGGAAGGCGAAACGGGTGATGCTCATGGCGGGCTGATGATGGGCTCGGGGCGGTTTGCCGTCCGGGGATCAGATGATCTCGAAATAGCGCTTGAGCTCCCAGTCGGTGACCGCGTCCTGCCACAGCCGGTGCTCCCACTCGCGCGTGGCGGCGAAGTGCTCGACGAAGGTGTCGCCGAGCCAGTCGCGCGCGATGCGCGACTCCCGGAAGGCGCGCGTGGCGCGGATGAGCGAGCGCGGCGCGCGCGGCACCTGTTCGGCGCCCCGATTCGTGCCGGTGATGGGCGGCGTCGTCAGCGCGAGCCCCTTCTCGACGCCGTGCAGGCCGGCGGCGATGACGGCGGCCATCGCCAGGTAGGGGTTGATGTCGGCGCCCGGGCTGCGCGTCTCGAGCCGCGTGCTCTTGGCGCTGGCCGTGATGACGCGGTAGCTCGCGGTGCGGTTGTCGATGCCCCAGGTCGGCTTGACCGGCGCCCAGTAGCCGTCGACCAGCCGCTTGTAGCTGTTGACGGTGGGCCAGAACATCGGCGCGAACTCCATCAGGCAGGCGAGCTGCCCGGCAAGGTAGCTCTCGAAGAGCGGGCTCATGCGGCGCGCGCTCGTGGCGTCGGCGAACAGGTTGGTCTTGCCGTCCGACAGGCTCTGGTGGATGTGCCCGGAGCAGCCCGGGTACTGCGCGTTCCACTTGGCCATGAAGCTGGGCATGATGCCGAAGCGCTTGCCGATCTCCTTGGCGCCGGTCTTGAACAGGATGGCGCGGTCGGCGGCCTCGAGGGCGCCGGTGAAGGCCAGCGCGGCCTCGTAGACGCCGGGGCCGGTCTCGGTGTGCAGGCCCTCGATCGGCACGCCGAAGGCGGCCATTTCGTCCATCAGCGCGTTCATGTAGCCGCGCTGGTCGCCCATGCGCAGCAGCGAGTAGCCGAACATGCCCGGCGTGATCGGCTCCGGCCCCACGCCGCGCTTGGCGGCCCAGCTCTGCGGCGTCTCGGCGAAGTTGAACCACTCGAACTCGACGCCGGCCATCGGCGCGAAGCCCAGCTTCGCGGCGCGCGCGAGCACGCGCTTGAGCACCTGGCGCGGGCACACCGGGTGCGGCGCGCCGTCGCTGCCGACGAACTCGGCGACGAAGAAGGGCACGCCGCCGTCCCAGGGCACGCGGCGCACGGTGCCGAGGTCGATGCGCGCCAGCGCGTCCGGGTAGCCGTGCTGCCAGCCGGTGACCTGGGTGTTGTCGTAGCAGGCGTCGTGCGCGTCCCAGCCGAAGACGACGTCGCAAAAGCCGAAGCCGCCGCCCGGAGGCGGCTCGGCGGCGGCGAGGAACTTGTCGCGGCTCAGGTACTTGCCGCGCAGGATGCCGTCGATGTCGCTCACCGCCACCTTCACCTTGGCGGCGTCGGAAGCGCGCAGCGCGGCCAGCGCGGGATGCTCGCGCAGCGGGGCACTGGATCGGGCAGCCTTGGGTCTGGCCATCGGGGGTCTCCTGGTGCTGTTCTCGAAGGGGCGCAGGGCAACGGCGGGCTGCTCTCAGCGCGCGGGCGCGCCGCTGGCGATGCCCATCTCGCGCAGCGTGTCGGCCACCGCGTGCACGGCCTGGCGCATCTCGTTGCGGCCGATGGCGCCGATGCAGCCGACGCGGAAGGTCTCGAGCTGCGTCAGCTTGCCCGGGTAGAGGATGAAGCCGCGCGCCTTGGCCGCGGCGTAGAAGCGCTTGAAGTCGTAGGCCGGATGCGCCGGCGCGTGGAAGGTGACGATGATCGGCGCCTGCACCTCGGGCGCGAGGAAGGGCTTGAAGCCGAGTGCCGCCATGCCGTCGACCAGCGTGCGGCAGTTGTCGGCGTAGCGCGCCAGGCGCGCCGGCTGGCCGCCTTCTTCGACGAACTGCGCGATCGCCGCGTCCAGCGCCGCCAGCACGTGCGTGGGCGGCGTGAAGCGCCACTGGCCGGTCTTGCCCATGTAGACATGCTGGTCGTGCAGGTCCATCGCCAGGCTCTGGCTGTTGCCGGCGCAGGCCTCGACGATGGCCCGGCGCAGGAAGACGAAGCCCATGCCGGGCACGCCCTCGAGGCACTTGCCGCTGGCGGCGACGAGGGCGTCGAAGCGCAAGGCGCGCGCGTCGATCGGCAGCGCCGCGAAGCTCGACATGGCGTCGACGATCAGGCCCTTGCCCTGCCGCTCGCACACCGCGGCCACGGCGGCGAGCGGGTTCTCGACGCCGGTGCCGGTCTCGCAGTGGATCAGGATCACGTGCGTGATCGAGGCGTCGGCGGCGAGCGCGGCGTCGACCGCGGCGGCGTCGACCGGCCGCTCCTCGGCCACCGGCAGCACCGTGACCTTGCGGCCCATCATCTGCGTGAGCCGGGCGGCGCGTTTGCAGTAGGCGCCGTTGTCGGGCACCAGCACATGGCCTTGGCGCGGCACGACGGTGGCCACCGCCGCCTCGACGCTGAAGGTGCCGCTGCCCTGCAACGGCACGACGACATGGCTGTCGTGGCCGTGCACGACGTCGAGCAGGCGCTCGCGCACGCGCGCGGTGAGGGCGTTGAAGTCGGCGTCCCAGCTGCCCCAGTCCTTGAGCATCGCCAGCTTGGTGCGCAGCGTGGTCGTCAGCGGGCCGGGCGTGAGGAGGATGGCGTCGCGGTCCATGTCGGTCCTTCGGTAACGGGGTCAGCGCGCGGCGCTGCGCCAGGCCTGCGTGCGCCGGTCGATCCACTGGCCGAGCAGCGTGAACAGCACGGTGGCCGTGGCGCAGGCGGCGGCGATCAGCACCGCCATCGCCGCCGCCGGGCTGAGCTCGCCGGCCTCGTCCATGTTGAGGATGGCGATCGAGGCCAGCCGCGTCTCGGGCGCATAGAGGAAGACCACGGCCGAGATGGTGGTCATCGCGTTGACGAAGAAGTAGCGCGCGATGTCCACCAGCGCCGGCGTGCAGATCGGCAGCGTGACGCGCCAGAAGGTCTTGAAGAACGGCACCTTGAGCGAGGCCGAGACGGCCTCGAACTCGTTGTCCAGCGCCTTGAGCGCGGTGACGGCGGTGAGGTGGCCGGTGGTGTAGAAGTGCACCACCGTGCACAGCGTCATCAGCGTCAGCGTGTGATACAGGCCGTTGAGCGGATTGGCCGGCTCGTTGAAGAAGAAGATGTAGCCCAGGCCCAGCACCAGGCCCGGCACCGCCATCGGCAGCATCGCCAGCATGCGCAGCGCGCTGCGCGCCAGCACGAGGCCGCGCGTCTTCTCCTGCAGGTAGGCGCCGACGAAGACCACCGCGGTGCCGAGCGCGGCGGTGCCGGCGGCCATCTGCAGGCTGTTGAAGAAGCCGGTGCCGACCTCGTTGTCGACCAGGCCGTAGACATAGTGCTTCAGGCTGGGCGCCAGGTTGTAGGGCCAGAAGGTGGCGAGCGAGGCGAAGACGGCCATGCCCAGCATCGCCAGCATGGCCGCGCTCACCAGGGCGCAGTACAGCGTCATCGCGGTGTCGAAGCCGCGCGCCGGCCGCGGCCGGTAGGGCACGGCGCGCGCGCCGAGCATCGCCGTCTGGCGGCGCTGCACGAAATGGTCGACCGTGAAGGTGAAGACGGCCGGCGCCAGCAGCACGATCGCCACCACCGCGCCGCGCGCGAAGTCCTGCTGGCCGATGACGAGCTTGAAGACGTCGGTGGCCAGCACGTTGAAGCTGCCGCCGATGACCTTGGGCACGCCGAAGTCGGTCATCACGAGCGTGAAGCTCACCAGCGCCGCCGAGATGAGGCCGTACTTGGCGCCGGGCAGCGTGATCGTGAAGAACTTGCGCAGCGTGCTCGTGCCCATCGCGTCGGCCGCCTCGTACAGGCGGGCGTCGGCCAGCGTGAGCGCCGACAGCAGGATCATCAGCGTGTGCGGGAAGATGGCCAGGCATTCGGCGAGCACGATGCCGGCCGCGCCGTAGATCTGCTCGATGCCGAACGGCGCCAGCCAGCTCTTGAGCAGGCCCTGGTTGCCGAACCAGTAGATGAGCGAGATCGCCGACAGCAGCGAGGGCGCCATCAGCGGAATGAGCGCGATGCCGCGGAACAGGCCCTTGGCCGGCAGGCACGAACGCGCCAGCGCGTAGGCGAAGCCGAAGGCCACCGGCACCACCACCAGCGTGACCAGGGCCGCCACCCACAGGCTGTTCCAGACGCTTTGCAGCAGCGCCGGCGTGCGCGCGTAGTCGACGAAGTTGGCCAGGCCGACGAAGCGGCCGTCCGCGCCTTCGAGCGCCTGGCGCAGGATGCCGGCCAGCGGCAGCGCGAGGAAGGCGACGAGCAGCAGCACGATGGCGACGACGGCGGCGTGGCCGACGCCGTCGGTCCAGTGGGCGCGCAGCCGCAGCGGCCTCACGCTCGCGCCGGCAGGCAGGGCCGACATGCTCAGAACACCCGCAGCCGCTCCTGCAGCAGGCGCAGGCGCAGGCCGGAGCCGACTTCGAGCGACTGCTCGGCCAGGAAGTTGAGCGACAGGTAGACCACCAGGCGCTCGGGCGCCAGCGCCTGGGTGGCGACCTGCACGTGGCAGAACGAGCCGAGGAACTCGATCTTGTCGATGCGGGCGTCGAAGACATGCGGGTCGCCCGCGGCGATGGGGCGCGCCAGCACGTCCTCGGGGCGCAGGTAGACGCGCACGTCGCGGTCGGGGCCGGCGGCGTCGAATTCGAGTGCGCCCACCTGCAGCCGGCCTTGCCGGACGCGGCCGGCGAGCACGTTGACCTTGCCGACGAAATCGGCGACGAAGGGCGAGGCCGGCTCGCGATAGACCTCGCGCGGCGTGCCGATCTGCTCGATGCGGCCGTGGTCCATGACGACGATGCGGTCGGCCACCGACAGCGCCTCTTCCTGGTCGTGCGTGACCATGATGGTGGTGACGCCGAGCTTCTGCTGCAGCGCGCGGATCTCCTGGCGCAGCCGCACGCGCTCGAGGGCGTCGAGCGCCGACAGCGGCTCGTCGAGCAGCAGCAGGCCGGGCGCGGTGGCCAAGGCGCGCGCCAGCGCGATGCGCTGCTGCTGGCCGCCCGAGAGCTGCGCCGGGTACTTGGCCTCGCTGCCGGGCAGGCCGACCAGGCGCACCAGCTCGCGCACGCGCTCGGCGATGCGCGCGCGCGGCTGGCGCCGATTCACCAGGCCGTAGGCGACGTTGTCGGCCACGCTCAGGTTGGGGAACAGCGCGTAGCTCTGGAACACGATGCCGTAGTCGCGCAGCGCCGGCGGCAGGCGCGAGATGTCGCGGCCGTTCTGGCGGATCTCGCCGCGCGTCTGTGCCTCGAGCCCGGCGATCACGCGCAGCAGCGTCGTCTTGCCGCAGCCCGAGGGGCCGAGGAAGCACATGAACTCGCCCTTGCGCACCTCGAGGTCGATGTGCTGCAGCGCGACGAAGGCGCCGAAGGCCTTGTGGATGCCGCGCAGTTCGAGCGAGAGTTCGGCGGTCATGGGGCAGGAGGCGGCCGCCGGCCGGCCCGCGGCGCCGGCGGCGGGGCCGTCAGGCTCTGCACGCGCATCGGGCGGCGTGGGACGTGCGGGCAGTGCGGGCAGTGCGGGCGGCGGGGGGCTTCAGCGCTTCTCGGACTTGGCGGCGTAGCGCTTGTTCCACTCGGCGAGGATGCGCTCGCGGTTGCTGGCCGCGTAGTCGAAGTTCATCTTGATCAGGCGCGACTCGTAGTCGGCCGGGATGTTGGCCAGCTTGGGCGCGACGCCGGGCTGCGCGGTGACGGCGAAGTTCTTGCCGTACAGGATCATCGCGTCCTTGCTGCTGGCCCAGTCGCCGAGCTTCTTGGCCGCCGCCAGATGCTTGGTGCCCTTCATGATCGCGAAGGCTTCCAGGTCCCAGCCCAGGCCCTCCTTCGGGAACACGAGGTCGATCGGCGCGCCCTTGCTCTTGTTGCTGTGGCCGCGGTACTCGAACGAGATGCCGACCGTGTACTCGCCGGCGGCGGCCATGTTGCAGGGCTTGGAGCCCGAGTGCGTGTACTGCGCGATGTTGTCGTGCAGCGAGTCCATGTACTTCCAGCCGCCGCCCTTGCCGTTGTCGTCGCCCCACATCTGCAGCCAGGCCACGACGTCGAAGTAGCCCGTGCCCGACGAAGCCGGGTTGGGCATCACGACCTGGCCCTTGTAGACCGGCTTGAGCAGGTCCTTCCAGCTCTCGGGCTTGGGGATGTTGCGCTTGCCCGCCTCGATGGTGTTGAAGCAGACCACGGCGCCGTACACGTCCATGCCCCACCAGGCGGGCGGGTTCTTCTTGTCGCGGTACTGCGGCATGATGGCGTCGAGGTTGAGCGGCGCGTAGGGGTCGAGCATGCCGAGCTTGTCGAACAGCGCCAGGCCCGAGGCGGCCACGCCCCAGATCACGTCGGCCTGCGGGTTGGCCTTCTCGGCCAGCAGCTTGGCGATGACGACGCCGGTGCTGTCGCGCACCCACTTGATCTCGATGTTCGGCTCGACCTTGTTGAAGCCCTCCTGGTAGGCCTTGATCTGGTCGGTCTCGAGCGCGGTGTAGACCAGAAGCTGGGTCTTCTGGGCCGAGGCGCCGGCGCCGGCCAGCGCCAGGGCGATCGCGGCAAGGGTCGGGGTGAAACGCATGGCGGCTCCTGTTCCTTTGGCTGGGGAAGACGACCCTCGACGATGCCTGGGCGGCCGGCAAGCCGGCGCGGGCCGACGAGGTGGCGCGCATGCTGCACGGGCCGGCCGGAGGTGTCAACGGTAGTTTGTCTATTGTTGACAACATCCCCGGGCAGCGCTCCAATCCGGCCCATGAAAACCCTGGGCGGCGCCGCAGTGCCGGCATGGCCGGGCAGTGCGCCGGCGGTGCGCGCCGCCGCCGGTGCGCACCCGACGATCGCGCTGCTGCAGACGAGCTCGCTGGCCAGCGTCGTGCAGTCCGAGCTCGAGCGGCTCATCCTGTCGGGCGAGCTGGCGCCCGGCGCCCGGCTCACCGAGATGGCGCTGGCGGCGCGGCTGGGCGTCTCGCGCGGGCCGCTGCGCGAGGCCTTCCGCATGCTCGAGCAGGCCGGCCTGGTGCGCACCGAGAAGAACCGCGGCGTCTTCGTGCGCGACATCCCGATCGACGAGGCGATCGAGATCTTCGACCTGCGCGCCGCGCTCGACGAGCTCGTCGGCCGCCAGCTCGCCGCGCGCATCGCGCCGGCCGAGCTGAAGGAGGTGCGCGCGATGGTCGAGGCGATGGAGCGCGCCGTGAAGGCTGCCGACGCGCGCAGCTACCACCTGCTGAACCTGCAGTTCCACGACCGCCTGGTCGAGATGGCCGGCAACCGCAAGGTGACCGAGATCTACCGCAAGCTGATCAAGGAGCTGTCGCTCTTTCGGCGCCTGAACCTGGCCGACGGTTGGCTGATGCCGATCTCGGCCGGCGAGCACCGCGCCATCGTCAAGGCGATCGCCGCCGGCGACGTCGAGGCCGCCGGACGCGCGATGTTCGACCACGTCATGGAGAGCAAGGAACGCACGGTGAAGAACCACTTGAAGCGGCAGGGCGACGCGTCCGCCGCGGCCGCGCCGGCGGCCCCTGCCGCTGCACTTGCCGTTCCCGGCGTTCCCGCCGTTCCTGCCGCATCGGCCACCCCCTTCGACGAC
Organism: Rubrivivax sp.; assembly: GCA_046348125.1. Taxonomy (GTDB): domain Bacteria; phylum Pseudomonadota; class Gammaproteobacteria; order Burkholderiales; family Burkholderiaceae_C; genus Rubrivivax. The sequence goes on along the minus strand of JAXMEV010000010.1, from coordinate 48,537 downwards.
AACGGAGCGCCGCGTGCTCGACGTCAACGCTAGAAGCTACCGCCTGCCCAGGCAGCCCACCGTCGTCGTCTGCGTCGACGGCTGCGAGCCCGACTACATCGCGCAGGCCGTGTTCGCCGGCCGCATGCCCTGGCTGAAGCGCGTGCTGGCCGAAGGCACGGCCCTGGTCGCCGACTGCGTGGTGCCGAGCTTCACCAACCCGAACAACCTGTCCATCGTCACCGGCGTGCCGCCCGCGGTGCACGGCATCTGCGGCAACTACCTCTACGACGCCGCCTCGGGCACCGAGGTGATGATGAACGACCCGAAGTGGCTGCGCGCGCCCACGCTGCTGGCGGCGCTGGCTGCGGCCGGGCAGCGTGTGGCCGTCGTCACCGCCAAGGACAAGCTCAGGCTGCTGCTCGGGCACGGCCTGTCGATGACGCGCAACCTGTGCTTCTCGTCGGAGAAGGCCGATGCCGCCACCCTGGCCGACAACGGCATCGAAGGCGTGCTCGCGCTCGTCGGCCTGCCGTTGCCCGAGGTCTACAGCGCCGCGCTCTCCGAGTTCGTGTTCGCTGCCGGCGTCGCGCTGATGCAGCGCCCGGCCGCCGAGCGCCCGCAGGTGATGTACCTAAGCACCACCGACTACGTGCAGCACAAGCACGCGCCGGGCGAGCCCGAGGTGAACGAGTTCTGCGCGATGATGGACCGCTACCTCGGCCGGCTCGATGCCATGGGCTGCGTGATCGCGCTCACCGCCGACCACGGCATGAACGCCAAGGTGCGCCTGGACGCCGCGCCCGACGTGATCTATCTGCAGGATCTGCTCGACGCCTGGCTGGGCGCGGGCGCGGCGCGCGTGATCCTGCCGATCACCGATCCCTACGTCGTGCACCACGGCGCGCTCGGCTCGTTCGCCACCGTCTACCTGCCGCCCGGAGCCGACCAGGCGGCACTGGCCGCGCGCATCGCGGCGCTGGCCGGCGTCGAACTCGTGCTCGCGCGCGAGCCGGCCGCCCGGCGCTTCGAGCTGCCGGCCGACCGCATCGGCGACCTCGTCGTCGTCGGCGCGCGCTCGGTGGTGCTGGGCAGCGCGGCGGCGCGCCACGACCTGAGCGCACTCGAGCGGCCGCTGCGCTCGCACGGCGGCCTGTCCGAGCAACGCGTGCCGCTCGTCCTCAACCGCCGCATCGAGGGGCTCGACCGCCAGCGCCGCTGGCGCAACTTCGACGCCTTCGACCTGGCACTCAACCACGCCCAATGACGACGATGAAGATCGAAGCCCTGCGCATCGCCGGCGAGAAGATCGGCGCCGAACGCGGCGGCGACCGCGTGATCGAGGTGCGCAACCCGTTCACGCGCGCGCTCGTCGGCAGCGTGCCCAAGGCGACCCTCGAGGAGGTGCGGCGCGCCTTCGCCATCGCCGCCGCCCACCGCAGCCGCCTCACGCGCGCCGAGCGCGCCGGCATCCTGAACCGCGCGGCCGCCGCCGTGCGCGCGCGCACGGCCGAGATCGCCGCGCTCATCACCGCCGAGTCGGGCCTGAGCCTGAAGGACAGCAGCTACGAAGCCGGCCGCGTCGCCGACGTGCTGATGTTCGGCGCCAACGAGGCGCTGCGCGACGACGCGCAGACCTTCGCCTGCGACATCACGCCGCACGGCCGCAAGCGGCGCGTGCACACGCTGCGCGAGCCGCTGCTGGGCGCCATCAGCGCGATCACGCCGTTCAACCACCCGATGAACCAGGTTGCGCACAAGGTCGTGCCGAGCGTGGCCACGAACAACCGCATGGTGCTCAAGCCGAGCGAGAAGGTGCCGCTGTCGGCGCTGCTGTTCGCCGACATCCTGTACGAGGCCGGGCTGCCGCCCGAGATGCTGAGCGTGGTCACCGGCGACCCCAGGGAGATCGCCGACGAGCTGATCACCAACCCGCAGGTCGACCTCGTCACCTTCACCGGCGGCGTGGCGATCGGCAAATCCATCGCGGCCAAGGCGGGTTACCGGCGCGTCGTGCTCGAACTCGGCGGCAACGACCCGATCATCGTCATGGAGGACGCCGACCTCGACGAGGCCAGCACGCTCGCGGTGCAGGGCAGCTACAAGAACTCGGGCCAGCGCTGCACGGCCGTCAAGCGCATGCTGGTGCACGAGGCGGTGGCGGCGCGCTTCACCGACCTCGTGGTCGCCAAGACGCGCGCCTACGCCCACGGCGACCCGGTCGACCCGAAGGTCGAGATGGGCACCGTGATCGACGAGGCGGCGGCGCGTCTGTTCGAGCGCCGCGTCGACGAGGCCGTCGCCCAGGGCGCGCGCGTGCTCGCCGGCCACCGGCGCGAGGGCGCGCTGTTCGCGCCCACCGTGCTCGACCGCGTGCGCCCCGAGATGACGCTGGTGCGCGAGGAGACCTTCGGCCCGGTCTCGCCGATCGTCAGCTTCGGCAGCATCGACGAGGCGATCCGCATCGCCAACGGCACCGCCTTCGGCCTGTCGTCTTCGGTGTGCACGAACCGGCTCGACTACATCACGCGCTTCGTCGCCGAGCTCGACGTGGGCACGGTGAACGTGCGCGAGGTGCCGGGCTACCGGCTCGAGCTCACGCCCTTCGGCGGCATCAAGGATTCCGGGCTGGGCTACAAGGAAGGCGTGCAGGAGGCCATGAAGAGCTTCACGAATCTGAAGACCTACACGCTGCCCTGGGTCTGACGGCGCCGGCGCTGCGTGGTCTGATGGCCGCATGATCCACCTGCTCAACCTGCTGGCTGCGATCGCGCTCCTGGTCTGGGGCACGTCGATCGTGCGCACCGGCATGATCCGCCTGTTGGGCGAGCGCCTGCGCAACGTGCTGTCGCGTTCGTTCCGCAACCGGCTGACGGCGGTGGGCGCCGGCTTCGCCGTGACGGGCCTGGTGCAGTCGAGCACGGCCACCTGCCTGATGCTGGCGAGCTTTGCCGCACAGGGGCTGGTCACCACCGCCGCGGCGCTGGCCGTGATGCTGGGCGCCGACATCGGCACGGCGGCGATGACGGTGGTCTACGCCTTCGACCTGTCGTGGCTGTCGCCGCTGCTGATCTTCGTCGGCGTCGTGCTCTACATCTCGCGCCAGGCGAGCGATGCCGGCCAGTTCGGCCGCGTGCTGATCGGCCTCGGCCTGATCACGCTGGCGCTGCAGCTCATCGTCGGCTCGACCAAGCCGCTGACGCAGGCGCCGGCGGTGCGCGCGCTGCTCGTCTCGCTGCCCAACGAGGTGCTGCTCGACATCGTCGTCGGCGCCGTGCTGACCGTATTCGCGTACTCGAGCCTGGCCATCGTGCTGCTCACCGCCACGCTGGCCGCCTCGGGCATGGTGCCGGTGTCGGTGGCGCTGGGTCTGGTGATCGGCGCCAACGTCGGCAGCGCGGTGCTGGCGCTGTTGTCCACCGCCGGCCAGGCGCCGCAGGCGCGCCGCGTGCCGCTGGGCAACCTGGTCTTCAAGCTGGTCGGCATGGCCATCGCCATCCCGCTGCTGCCCGAGGCGCAGATCCTGCTGCAGCGCTGGATCGGCGAGGTGCACCAGCAGGTGGTGGGCTTTCACCTCGCGTTCAACATCGCGCTGGCCGCGGTCTGCGTGGGCTTCACCGGTGCCGCCGGCCGGCTGGCGACGCGCTTCATGCCCGATCCGCGCAGCGGCGTCGACGCGCGCCACAGCCACCTCGATCCGAGCGCGCTCGGCACGCCCTCGCTGGCGATCGCCTGCGCCGCGCGCGAGGCGCTGCACCAGGCCGACGTCGTCGAGACCATGCTGCGCGGGCTGATGGAGGTGATCCGCACCAACGACCTCGCACTCGGCGAGCGGCTGCGCCGCATGGACGACCAGGTCGACGGGCTGTACTCGTCGATCAAGTTCTACCTGACGCAGATCTCGCGCGAGGCGCTCTCGGAGCGCGACGGCCGGCGCTGGACCGACATCGTCAGCTTCACGATCAACATGGAGCAGGTGGCCGACATCATCGAGCGCGTGCTGGAGGACGTCGAGGCCAAGAAGATCCGCAAGAGCCTGAGCTTCAGCGAGGCCGGCCTGACCGAGATCGCCCACCTGCACGAGCGCCTGCTGGCCAACCTGCGGCTGGCGATGAGCGTGTTCCTCGACGGCCATGTGCGCGACGCGCGCAAGCTGCTCGAGGAGAAGGCGCGCTTTCGCGACCTCGAGATCGAGTACGCCGCCAACCACATCGCGCGCCTGCAGGACAACACGGCGCAGAGCATCGAGACGAGCTCGCTGCACCTGGACCTGATCAGCGAGCTGAAGCGCATCAACTCGCACCTGTGCGGCGTGGCGTATCCCATTCTCGAATCGGCCGGCGTGCTGGCGGCGACGCGGCTGCGCCAGTCGCAGCTGGCCGGCTTCGACGAGCCGGCGGGGTGAAGGCGCGGCCGTGCTGATGCCACAGCGGCGCCGTGCGGCGCGAAAGTCGACCTGGCGATGAGAGTCGGCGTCCCCAAGGAGATCAAGAGCGACGAGCACCGCGTCGGCCTGACGCCGGCCTCGGTGCGCGAGCTGGTGGCGCGTGGCCACGAGGTGATCGTCGAGCGCGCGGCCGGCGAAGGCATCGGCGCGGCCGACGACGACTACCGCGGCGCCGGCGCCGCGCTGGCCGCGACGGCGGCCGACGTCTGGGCGCAGGCGCAGATGATCGTCAAGGTCAAGGAGCCGCAGCCGGCCGAGCGCGCCCGGCTGCGCGCCGAACAGGTGCTCTTCACCTACCTGCACCTGGCGCCCGATGCGGCGCAATGCGCCGACCTCGTGGCCAGCGGCGCCACCTGCATCGCCTACGAGACGGTGACGCAGCCCGGCGGCGGCCTGCCGCTGCTGGCGCCGATGTCGGAGGTGGCGGGGCGGCTGGCGGTGCAGGTCGGCGCGCGCTGCCTCGAGCGCGCGCAAGGCGGCATGGGCGTGCTGCTGGGCGGCGTGCCGGGCGTGCCGCCGGCGCGCGTCGTCATCCTCGGCGCCGGCGTCGTCGGGCGCAACGCGGCGCAGATGGCGGTGGGCAGCGGCGCGCAGGTGGTGGTGCTCGACCGCAGCATCGACGCGCTGCGCCGCATCGAGCTGCAGCTGGGCGCGCGCGCGGCCACCGTGTATGCCGATCAGCGCGAGATCGAGCACCATGTGCCGAGCGCGGACCTCCTGATCGGCGCCGTGCTCGTGCCCGGCGCCGCCGCGCCGCGCCTGGTGAGCCGCGCGCTGGTGGCGCGCATGCGCGCGGGTGCCGCCATCGTCGACGTCGCGATCGACCAGGGCGGCTGCATCGAGACCGCGCACGCCACCACGCACGCCGCGCCCACCTACGTCGTCGACGGCGTCGTGCACTACTGCGTGGCCAACATGCCCGGCGGCGTGCCGCGCACCAGCACCTACGCGCTCAACCATGCCACGCTGCCCTTCGTGCTGGCGCTGGCCGACAAGGGCTGGCGCCAGGCGCTGCGCGACGACGCGCATCTGAAGGACGGGCTCAACATCTGCGCCGGCCGCGTCGCCTGCGCCGGGGTGGCGCAGGCGCGCGGCTGCCCCTTGACCTCGGCCGACTCGCTGCTGGGCGGATGAGCGCCGCACCGCCGCTGGCGCTCGACTGGCCCGTGGTGGCCGCCGTGCTGTGCGGCGCGCTGCTGCACGCGGGCTGGAACGCGCTCGTCAAGAGCTCGGGCGACAAGCCGCTGGACACGGCGCTGGTGCACCTGATGGGCGCGCTGGTGGCGCTGCCGTTCGCGCTGGCCGTGGGGCTGCCGGCGCGCGAGGCCTGGCCCTTCATCGCCGGCTCGCTCGTGATCCACGTCGGCTATTACATCGCGCTGGCCGGCGCCTACCAGCACGGCGAGCTCGGCATGACGTATCCGATCATGCGCGGCTTCGCGCCGCTGCTGGTGGCGCTGGGCAGCGCGGCGCTGGTGGGCGAGGCGCCGAGCGCCGGCGCCTGGGCCGGCGTGCTCGGCATCACGCTCGGCGTGACGCTGGTCGGCCTGGCGCACCCGGGCCAGGCGCTGCACCACCGCAAGGCGCTCGGCTTTGCCTTCGCCAACGCGGCGATCATCGCGCTCTACACCTTCGTCGATGGGCTGGGCGTGCGCACCGAGCGGCGCGTCGGCGGCGAGGTCTGGTGCTACGTGCTGTGGCTGTTCGCGCTCGACGGCATCGCCTACCCGCTGCTGGTGTGGCTGCGCCGCGCGCCGTCGGCGCGCGCTGCGGCGCTGGCCTACGCGCGCCGGCGCTGGCCGCTGGCGGCGCTGGGCGGCTCGGCTTCGATCGGCTCGTACGCCATCGCGCTGTGGGCGATGACGCGTGCACCGCTGGCCAGCGTGGCCGCGCTGCGCGAGACCTCGGTGCTGTTCGCCGCCTTGCTCGGCACCTTCATGCTCGGCGAGCGCTTCGGTGCGCAGCGCGCGCTCGGCACGCTCGCCGTCGTGGCCGGCGTGATGGCGCTGCGGCTGGGCTGAGGCCGCTGCGCGGCCGGGCCCGAAAGTCTTCTGCTTACGTCGCGAGGGCTCCGCCATGAACCAGAACCTGCCGACGCAAGCGCGCGTCGTCATCGTCGGCGGCGGCATCGCCGGCTGCTCGACCGCCTACCACCTGACCCGGCTGGGCATCACCGACGTGCTGCTGCTGGAGCAGGGGCGGCTCACTTGCGGCACCACCTGGCATGCCGCTGGCCTGGTGGGCCAGATGCGGCCCAACCGCAACCAGACGCGCATGAGCCGCTACGGCATCGATCTGTACGCGGCGCTCGAGGCCGAGACCGGCCTGGCCACCGGCTGGAAGCGCTGCGGCAGCGTCAACGTCGCGCGCACGCGCGAGCGCATGCAGGTGCTCAGGCGCCAGGCGGCGCTGGCGCGCAGCTTCGGCGTCGAGGTGCACCTGATCACGCCCGGCGAGGCGGGCGACCTGTGGCCGCTGATGCGCACCGACGACCTCGAGGGCGCGATCTGGATTCCCGGCGACGGCAAGGCCAACCCGGCCGACCTGTGCATGAGCCTGGCCAAGGGCGCGCGCCAGCGCGGCGCGCGTCTCGTCGAAGGCGTCGAGGTCACCGGCGTCACGTGCGAGCGCCGCGCGCAGCGCGCGCGCGTGACCGGCGTGCGCACCGCGCAGGGCGAGGTGCGCTGCGAGGTGCTCGTCGTCTGCGCCGGCATGTGGGCGCGCCAGTTCGGCGCGCAGGCCGGCGTCACGGTGCCGCTGTACGCAGCCGAGCATTTCTACCTCGTCACCGACCGCATCGAAGGCGTGCATCCGATGCTGCCGGTGATGCGCGACCCCGACGGCTGCATCTACTACAAGGAGGAAGTGGGCGGCCTCGTGATGGGCGGCTTCGAGCCGCAGGCCAAGCCCTGGCGCGTCGACCCGGTGCCGGCGAGCTTCCAGTTCGAGCTGCTGGGCGAGGACTGGGAGCAGTTCGAGATCCTGATGACCAACGCCATCCACCGCACGCCCTGCCTCGAGCAGGCGAAGGTGAAGATGCTGCTCAACGGCCCGGAGAGCTTCACGCCCGACGGCAACTTCATCCTCGGCGAGGCCCCCGAGCTGCAGGGCTGCTACGTCTGCGCCGGCTTCAACTCCGCCGGCATCGCCAACAGCGGCGGCGCCGGTCGCCTGGTCGCCGAGTGGGTCGCCGGCGGCGAGCCGAGCGTCGACTTGTGGGACGTCGACATCCGGCGCTTCGCGCCCTTCATGGCCAACCGCAAGGCGTTGGCCGAGCGCACCGGCGAGACGCTCGGCCTGCACTACGCGATGCGCTGGCCGCGCCAGGAGCTCGAGACGATGCGGCCGCTGCGCACCTCGCCGCTCTATGACCTGCTGGCGGCGAAGAACGCCGAGTTCGGCAGCAAGAACGGCTGGGAGCGCGTCAACTACTTCAGGCCGGCGGGTGCGGCGCGGCCGGCGCATACGCTGGGCCGGCCCGCCTGGCTGGACTGGGTGATCGAGGAGCAGCGCGCCACGCGCGAGGCGGTGGCCGTCTACGACCAGACGAGCTTCGGCAAGCTGCTGCTGCAGGGCCGCGACGCGCTCGCCGTGCTGCAGCGCCTGTGCGCCAACGAGCTCGACGTCGAGCCCGGACGCATGGTCTACACGGCGCTGCTCAACGAGCGCGGCGGCTTCGAAAGCGACCTCACGGTGATGCGCCTGGCGGCCGACCGCTTCATGCTCGTCACCGGCTCGGCGCAGCCGGTGCGCGACGCCGACTGGATCGGCCGCCACATCGGCGCCGAGGAGTTCGCCGTGCTCACCGACGTGAGCGCGCTCACCAGCGTGATCTCGGTGATGGGCCCCAGGGCGCGCGAGCTGCTGGCGCGCGTCAGTCCCGACGACCTCTCGCCGGCGGCGCTGCCGCACGCGCACACGCGGGAGATCGACCTCGGCTGCGCGCGCGTGCGCGCGGCGCGCATGAGCTACGTCGGCGGGCCCGGCTGCGAGCTGTACGTGCCGGCCGAGATGGCGCGCCACGTCTATCTCGCGCTGCACGAGGCGGGCGCGGCGCTCGGCCTGCGCGACGCCGGCTACTACGCGCTCGACGCGCTGCGCATCGAGGCCGGCCGCCGCGCCTGGGGTGCCGAGCTCGGGCCCGACGAGACGCCTTTCGAGGCCGGTCTGACGATCGGCGTCAAGCTCGACAAGGCGAGCGCCTTCATCGGCCGCGAGGCGCTGCGCGCGGCCGCAGGCCAGCCGCTGCGCAAGAAGCTGCTCACCTTCGTCCTCGACGACCCGGCGGTCTACGCCTGGGGCGGCGAGGCGATCGAGCTCGGCGGCGAGGTCGTCGGCGAACTGAGCTCGGCCGGCTGGAGCCCCAAGGCCGGCGCCTGCGTCGCGCTCGGCTATGTGCGCGGGCCGGCGGCCACGGCCGTGCACGAGGGCACGCCGGTGCGCATCGACCTCTGGGGCGAGGGCGTCGGCGCACGCGCCTTCGATCGCTGGAGCGGTTGAGCCGGTGGCGCCAGCGGGCGCGCGCCGGCACGCTGCATGCCCACGCCGGCGCCCGTCGGGCAGCTCGCCGGACCGGCCGGCCGTGCGCGTTGCGTGTCGCCCGGCCACAGGGGCCGCGCCGAGAGACCGCACGGGGCGCGGCGTGTCGGGTTCGCCGTAATATCGCCCGCATCCCCCGCCTCCGATGGCGAGCGCGTAGGCGCAGCCCCCGCAGATGAGTGAACCGATCCCCCGCCTCGACTTCGGCCGCGTCAGCGTCTATCTCGGCCACAAGTCCGGCAAGTACCCCGACGGCAACCAGGTCGTCGTGCGCGGCAGCGACACGCGCGCCGTGTTCGACACGCCGCTGGTGGCCAACCGCATCGGCCCCGAGTTCGATGCCGCCGAACTGGTGCTGCTCGGGCACGCGCACGAGGACCACATGGCCGGGCTGCACCGGCTGCCGCGCGCGCTCGTGCAGGCCCACGAGGACGACCTCGAAGCCGTGCGCAGCTGGCCGGCGCTGCTGCGGCATTACGGCCTGTCGCGCGAACTGGGCGACCCGATGCTCGCCAAGCTGCAGCGCGAGTTCTTCTACGCGCCGCGCCCCGACGCCGAGGGCTACCGCGACGGCGCACTGTGGGAGCTCGGCCGCACGCGTGTACACGCGCTGCACACGCCGGGCCACACGGCCGGCCACTGCGTGCTGCTGGTCGAGCCCGAGGGCGTGGCCTTCCTCGGCGACATCGACCTCACGAGCTTCGGACCCTACTACGCCGACGCCAGCTCGAGCCTGGCGGACACGCGGCGCACGCTGGCGCGAGTGGCCGAGCTGCCGGCCCAGGTCTGGGTGACCTCGCACCATCGCGGCGTGTACACCGAGCGTGCCGCCTTCCTGCAGGCGCTGGCCGCCTACGCGGCGACGATCGACGAACGCAGCGAGCGGCTGCTGGCGATGCTGGCCGACGGGCCCAGGACGCTCGAGGAACTGGCCGAGATCCGCCTCATCTATCCGCCCGGCTACGAGGACATCTGGATCGAATACGCCGAGCGCCGCACCATCGCGCAGCACCTGGACGAGCTGCTGGCGGCCGGCCGCGTCGTGGCCGAAGGCGAGGGACGTTTTGCGTGCCGCTGAAGTGCGTCGGCGCGGCGCTGCGCGGCAGCTCGTTGCGACGACCGGCAAGCTGCGCGTCGCGCTGCGCCCGGGCCGACTGCGCCGGCTGGCGCGCACTGCGCTGCGGGCGACGGTGACGCTCGCGGCGCTCGCGGCGCCGGCCGCGTTCGCCTGGAGCAACCACGCGCTGGCCACCGGGCCGGCCTTGCGCGCACTGCCCGAATTTACCGCCTTGCCGGCGGTGCCGGTCGAGTCGCTCGAATCCTTCCTCGTGGCGCAGGGCGAGCGCCTCGAGCAGGTGCTCGACGACGAGGAGCGCTGGGCGCGCGCGCATGTGCATGCCTATGCGCCGCGCCCCGATGCGCTGCGCTACCGCGTTGCGGGTGCCGCCGGCGGCGCCGAGCTGCGGCGCCGCTTCGTCGCTGCGGTGCGCATCGCGCCCGACGCGCGGCTGGCGCTGTTCGTGCAGCGTGCGGCGGCCGGCGCGCCGGACACGGGCCGTGCGCCGCTGCCTGCGCGCGCGGTGACGACGCTGGCGCACGACGCCACGATCGAGGCGACGCCGTTCGTCGCGCTGCGCGCAGGCGAGCCGGTGAGCCCGCTGGAGGTGGCGGCCAGCGCCTCCGACGAGCCCGACTACGGGCTCGATCTCGGCCTGTGGCAGGACAACGGCACGCCGCAGGGCCGCGCCTACGGCTTCGGCCGTCAGCCCTTCGGCAACCCGGCGCTGGCCTTCGGCACGCAGGCGCCGTTCCACATGGGCTTCTTCCACGAGTCGCGCATCGTCTACGCGGCGGCCGGCTTTCTCGAGCGCACCTATCCCGAGTACCGCATCCACCTGTGGAAGACGCTCGCGCAGCACGCGCTGCGCAGCGGCCACGGCTACTGGGGCTGGCGCTTCGCCGGCTGGGCGCTGCACTACCTGCAGGATCTGGCACAGCCCTACCACGCGCGCGTGCTGCCGGGCGTGAGCACCGTGCGCATGCTGTGGATCAACGCGCTGCACATGGCCGGCTGGCCGCGCGCGCGCGACCAGGCCGTGACGCTGGTGTCGAACCGCCACCTCGCGTTCGAGAACTTCCAGCGCACCGCGATGCAGGCGGCGCGGCGCGAGCCGGGCGCCGCCGCTGCCTTGTTCGACGCACTCGCCGGCCAGGGTGCTGCGGCCGACCCGAAATACGCCGACGACAGCGCGCGCGGCGCGGTGGCGCGGCGCGCGGCCGAGGCGGCCGACGCGCTCGACGCGACGCTGGCCGCCGTGCTGCCCGCGCGCTACGTGAGCGACCCCGGCTTCGAGTTCGGCGCGGCCGAGGAGGGCATCGACGTCGACGCCCAGCTCGCGCGCGAGAACCCGGCGGCGCGCGCGACGCTCGGGCGCGCGCTCGCGCCGCGGCTGGCCGACGTCGGCGCGTACAGCCGCGCGTTCGTGCGCAGCGTGCTGGCTGCGCGCTGACCGACACGCCGTTCGACGCGCCGGTCGACACGCCGTTCGACTGGCCGTTCGACTGGCCGTTCGACTGGCCGTTCGACTGGCCGTTCGACGCGCCGTTCGACCCGCCGTTCGACCCGCTGGTCCGCGGCCCGATCGATGCCCGCCTCGGGTGCCGCCGGAAGACCCTGTCGGCACGCGCTTGGTATGCTGCGCGACCCTTTTGGCTGCCTGCCGCCGCCGTGCGCGCTGCCGCCGCGTCCCAAGCCGATCCGGTGCCGCCATTGCGTGTCCTCGAAGCGAAGATCCCCGCACCCGTGGTGACGCTGGCCGTCGCCCTGGTGATGCGCTGGCAGTTCCTGCAGGCGGCGCCGCAGGTGCAGGCCGGCTCGCCGCGGGCGGTGGCGACCGTCGTCGTCGCCCTCGGCAGTGCCGCGATCGCCGCGGCCGCGTTCTTCGCTTTCTGGCGCGCCGGCACCACCATCAACCCGATGCGGCCCGAGCGCGCCTCGGTGCTCGTCACCGGCGGCGTCTACCGCTTCACGCGCAACCCCATGTACCTGAGCTTGCTGCTGCTGCTCGTGGCCTACGCGATCGAACTCGCGGCGCCGCTCGCGCTGCTCGGGCCGCTCGTCTTCGCCGCCTACATCACGCGCTACCAGGTGCTGCCCGAGGAGCGCGTGCTCGAGCGCAAGTTCGGCGCCGACTGGGTGCGCTATCGAAGTGCGGTGCGGCGCTGGCTGTGATGCGGCTTCGCATTCGACGCGCCGACCGCCTTGCTTCGCCTCGCCGTGCTGCGCCACCGCCTTCGGCTTCGCGCCTTCTTGTCGGATCGATAGCGCAGCCCTGGGAGCGTGGCCCGTCCGGCCGCGCTACGCGACGCCGGTGAGGCGGCCCAGCGCCTGCCACAGGCCTTCGGGCCGGGGCTCGCTGCGCTGCTGCAGGTTGTATTGGCGCAGCCGGCGCAGCTCGCGCACGATCGGCGGCGGGAAGCCGCGGCGGCCGCCCCGGCGGTCGACCAGCAGGTCGTCGAGAACCTGCTCGGACAACTTCAGGTCCGCCCAGCACCAGGCGATGCGATTGGCCACGCGCGGGTAGGCCGCGCACAGGCGCAGCGGGCGGCGGCGTGGCGGCAGCTCGCGCAGCCAGCGGCGTGCCGTGCCCGTGAGCGCGCGATCGCAGGCGCGCTCCGGGCGCCGGTGGCGCGCCCAGCGCCCGGCCTCGGGGTCGAGTCTGGGCGCGATCAGGTCTTCGAGCATGGTGGCAGGCGGATGGACCGGCGCGCGCGGCAGCGGCGTCCGGTGCCTGCCATTTCGGCCTTGCGGCGGGGCCGCTGTAGGGCGCGCGCGCGCCGGCGGCAGCGTGCCGGCGCCAGCCCGTGGCAGGCTTCTCGCTGCGGGCGGCGATGGCGCCTTGGCCTGCCTGGTGGGCCCGGCGGCCGCGGCGGCCGCGGCGGCCGTGCCGAACCTCATGACCTCGATGATGGCGGCGGTGATGGCCGCAGTGGTGGCCGCGGTGATGGCGGCGGCGATGGCGGCGGTGATGGCGGCGGTGATGGCGGCGGTGATGGCGGCGGTGATGGTCGCGTTGTTGGCCGCGTCAGCGCCGCATCGCGCGGCTGAGCAGCAGCACCGGCAGCAGCCCGACGGCCACCATCGCCAGCGACGGCAGGGCCGCCTCGGCCAGCCGTTCGTCGCGCGCCAGGTTGTAGGCCACCACCGCCAGCGTGTCGCTGCCGAAGGGCCGCAGCACCAGCGTGGCGGGCAGTTCCTTCATCACGTCGACGAAGACCAGCAGCAGTGCCGCCAGCAGCGAGCGCCGCAGCAGCGGCAGGTGCAGCGCGAGCAGCACGCGCCGCGGCCCGGCACCGAGCAGCTGCGCCGTCTCGTCGACGCTGGCCGGCACGCGCGCGTAGCCGGACTCGATCGACTGCATCGCCACCGCCGAGAAGCGGGCCAGGTAGGCCGTCATCAGCCCGAGCACGCTGCCCGTGAACAGTGCCGCGGCCCCGGAGTCCGGCCAGAGCCGTTGCAGCCAGCCGAGCGGGATCAGCACGCCGACCGCGAGCACCGCGCCCGGCACCGCGTAGCCGAGCGACAGTGCGCGCGCGGCCACCGGCAGCACGCGGCCCTGCCTCCCGCGCAGAGCGAAGCCCAGCGCCCAGGCCAGCAGCGTGGCGGCCAGCGCTGCCAGCGCGGCGAGTCTGAAACTGGTCGCCGACCACTGCGCGAAGCGCTCGAGCGGCAGGCCGAACTCCGAGTGGCGCGCCTCGAGCCACAGCAGCCGCAGCAGCCACAGCACCGGCAGCGCGAAGCCCAGCAGCACCGGCAGCGCGCACAGCGCGCTGGCGCTCCAGGCAGCCGCGCCCGCCAGGGGCACGAGGCCTGCGTCGGCCGCGTGCGGCGCGTCGCCGCGGCTCGCGGCCCAGCGCAGCCGGCGCTGCGCCGCGCGCTCGACGGCGAGCACCAGGGCCACGACGAGCAGCAGCAGCGAGGCCAGCTGGGCCGCGGCCACGCGGTCGTCGAGTACCAGCCAGGCCTTGTAGATGCCGGTGCTGAAGGTCGTGAGGCCGAAGTACGAGCCGACGCCGTAGTCGGCCAGCACCTCCATCAGCGCCAGCGCGGTGCCGGCAGCGATGGCCGGCCGCGCCATCGGCAGCGCCACCTCGCGCACGCGGCGCGCCAGCGGCGCGCCGAGCAGCCGTGCCGCCTCGATCAGCCGCACCGCGCGCTCGCCGAGCGCGGCACGCGTGAGCAGGTAGACGTAGGGGTACAGGCACAGCACGAACAGCAGCATGGCGCCGGGCAGGCTGCGCACGTCGGGCCACAGGGCGCCGTGCCAGCCGAAGGCCTTGCGCAGCGCGGTCTGCAGCGGGCCGGCGAACTGCAGCGCGTCGGTCCAGGCGTAGGCCAGCACGTAGGCCGGCATCGCCAGCGGCAGCAGCAGTGCCCACTCGAAGAAGCGCCGGCCCGGGAACTGGGCCAGAGCCACTGCCGCGGCGGTGGCGCTGCCCAGCAGCACGACACCGATGCCGACGCCGGCCACCAGCGCCGTCGACTGCAGCACATAGCCCGGCAGCACGGTCTGCGCCTGTGCGCGCAAGACCTGCCAGGCGGCGGCGTCGAAGGCGAACCAGGCCGCGAGCACCGCCAGCACCGGCAGCGCGAGCAGCAGGCAGATGAGGGCGAGCAGCGCGCGCATCATGCCGGAGGCGCCTTGTCGCGCCGGCAGCCATGATGCGATATGGCCTGAATCAACCAGATGGGAATCATACGCATTCTCTTTTGCGAGATTATCATCGGGCTGTGTTCCTCGCGCTCGAAAACGCCTCCGTCCGTTATCCGCGCGCGCCGGCCGGGCGCCGGGCGGTCGAGGGCGTCTCGTTCGCGCTCGTGCGCGGCGAGATCGGCGCCCTGATCGGCCCGTCGGGCTGCGGCAAGACCACGCTGCTGCGCGCGGTGGCCGGCCTCGAGCCGCTGGCTGCTGGCCGCGTCGCGATCGACGGGCAGACGCTGTCCGACGCCGCCAGCGGCACGCATCTGGCCGCCGAGGCGCGCCGCGTCGGCATGGTGTTCCAGGACTACGCGCTGTTCCCGCACCTGAGCGTGGGCGACAACGTCGCCTTCGGCATCGCCGCCGCCGCGCGTGCCGAGCGCGCCGAGCGTGTGCGGCGCATGCTCGAGCTGGTGGGCCTGGAAGGCGCCGCAGCGCGCGCGCCGCACGAGCTCTCCGGCGGCCAGCAGCAACGCGTCGCGCTGGCACGCGCGCTCGCCCCCGCGCCGCGCCTGCTGCTGCTCGACGAGCCGTTCGCCAGCCTGGACGTCGATCTGCGCGAGCGCCTGGCGCAGGAGGTGCGCGCCATCCTGCGCGCCAGCGGCACGACGGCGCTGCTGGTCACGCACGACCAGCTCGAGGCCTTCGCCGTCGCCGACCGCATCGGCGTCATGCATGCCGGCCGGCTCGAGCAGTGGGACGACGCCTACGCGCTGTACCACCGGCCGGCGACGCGCTTCGTCGCCGGCTTCATCGGCCACGGCGTGTTCGCGCCGGCGCGCATCGCACCCTGCGCGCAGGGCCACTGCGTGCACACGCCGCTGGGCGAGCTGCACGACATCGCCAACTGCCCGCTGCCCGGCGCCTACCCAGGCGGCGAATGCGACGTGCTGCTGCGCGCCGACGACATCGTGCACGACGACGCCTCGGCGGTGCGCGCGCTCATCGAGCGCAAGGCCTTCCGCGGCTCCGAGTTCCTCTACACATTGCGGCTGGCCGACGGCACGCGCGTGCTGGCCCACGTGCCCTCGCATCACGACCACCAGGTGGGCGAGTCGATCGGCATCCGCGCCGAGGTCGACCACGTCGTCACCTTCGCGCGCGCGCCGGCGTGAAGCGCGCCACGGGCGGGGCTCTGACACCCTCGTTCGCGGTGCAACTTCGCGGCCCCCGGCGGTATCCAATGCCGGGGCCGGTCCTATACTGACGGCTCAGCCCAAGCCCTGCCAGCTCTGTCGAAAGGCGCGTCACACAATGGGTGCGAAGCTCAAGGTCGTCGGTCTGCTCGCCGTGGGCGCGCTGGCGGGTGCGCTCACCACGATGCAGCTGAGCGCGGTGGCGCGCAGCAACCTCGCGCCGCTGCCGCTCGAGGAGCTGCAGCAACTGGCGGCCGTGTTCGGCATGATCAAGACCGACTACGTCGAGCCGGTCGACGAGAAGAAGCTGATCTCCGACGCCATCTCCGGCATGGTCGCCGGCCTCGACCCGCACAGCCAGTACTTCGACAAGAAGAGCTTCAAGGAATTCCGCGAGAGCACCGGCGGCAAGTTCGTCGGCATCGGCATCGAGATGAGCATGGAAGACGGCCTCGTGAAGGTCGTCTCGCCGATCGAAGGCTCGCCCGCCTTCCGCGCCGGCCTCAAGCCGGGCGACCTGATCACGCGCATCGACGAGACGCCGGTCAAGGGCATGACGGTCGACCAGGCCGTCAAGCGCATGCGCGGCGACCCCAACACCAAGGTCGTGCTGACGGTATTCCGCAAGCTCGAGAACCGCAGCTTCCCGGTCACCATCGTGCGCGAGGAGATCCGCGTGCAGAGCGTGCGCGCCAAGATGGTCGAGCCCGGCTACGGCTGGATCCGCGTCAGCCAGTTCCAGGACCGCACGGTCGACGACTTCGCGCGCAAGGTCACCGAGCTGTACCAGCAGGATCCGAACCTCAAGGGCCTGGTGCTCGACCTGCGCAACGACCCGGGCGGCCTGCTCGACGGCGCGGTGGCGCTGGCGGCGGCCTTTCTGCCGGCCGACGTCGTCGTCGTCTCGACGAACGGCCAGATCCCCGAGTCGCGCGCCAGCTTCCGCGCCAGCCCCGAGTTCTATGCGCGCCGCGCCAGCGGCGACCCGATCAAGAAGCTGCCCGCCGCGCTCAAGAGCGTGCCGCTGGTGGTGCTGGTCAACGAAGGCTCGGCCTCGGCCAGCGAGATCGTCGCCGGCGCGCTGCAGGACCACAAGCGCGCCACCGTGATGGGCGCGCAGACCTTCGGCAAGGGCTCGGTGCAGACGGTGCGTCCGCTGTCGGCCGAGACCGCGCTCAAGATCACCACCGCGCGCTACTACACGCCGAGCGGGCGCAGCATCCAGGCGCGCGGCATCGTGCCCGACGTCTTCCTCGACGAGACGGCCGAAGGCAACGTGTTCGCCGCGCTGCGCATGCGCGAGGCCGACCTTGACAAGCACCTGCAGGGTGCCGACGAGAAGAAGGACCCCGAGCGCGAGAAGGCGCGCGAGGAGGCGCGCGTCAAGCTCGAGGAGCAGCTGGCCAAGAGCAAGGAGCCGGTGAAGCCGCTGCCCGAGTTCGGCAGTGCCGAGGACTTCCCGCTGCAGCAGGCGCTCAACCAGTTGCGCGGCCTGCCGGTGCTGGCCAGCAAGACCGCCGCCGAGCGCAAGGCCGAGGCGTCGACGAAGTAGCCCTCGCCACTGCCGTCGACGCGGGCCCGCGCGGCAGCACGCCGGCGGGCCCTGTCCGTTTCGCCGCCCGGCGGTCTGCGCCGGCGCGTCACCTGCCCTGCCGCCGCCCGCCTGCCCGCCATGGACGCCAAAGAACACGCCAAGCAGCGCCTGACCGAACGCAACTTCCCGAGCGCGGAGCAGGAGGCGTCGATCGCGGCGCCGCTGGCCGCGCAGCACCGCTACGCGCGGCCGGGCAGCAGCTACCGGCTCGCCTTCGCCGACACTGAGTTCCTGCTGCGCGAGGAGCTGCGCCCGGTGCGCATGCAGCTCGAGCTGCTCAAGCCCGAGCTGATCCAGCAGGAGCACGGCATCGAGTCGACGGTCGTGCTCTACGGCAGCGCGCGCATCAAGCCGCCCGAGGAAGCCGCGGCGCTGCTCGAGGCCGCGCGCGCCGCCGGCGACGCGGCGCACATCCGGCGCGCCGAGACCGCGCTCGAGATGAGCGTCTACTACGCCGAGGCGAGGCGCTTCGCCGCCATCGTCACCGAGCGCTCGCGCGCGCACGCCACGCCGATCTACGTCGTCACCGGCGGCGGCCCCGGCATCATGGAGGCGGGCAACCGCGGCGCGCACGACGTGGGCGGCAAGAGCATCGGCCTGAACATCGTGCTGCCGCACGAGCAGGCGCCCAACCCGTACATCACGCCGGAGCTGTGCTTCCAGTTCCACTACTTCGCGCTGCGCAAGATGCACTTCGTGATGCGCAGCATCGCGCTGGTGTGCTTCCCGGGCGGCTTCGGCACGCTCGACGAGCTGTTCGAGACGCTGACGCTGATCCAGAACCGCAAGAGCCGGGCGCGCCCGGTGCTGCTGTTCGGGCAGCGCTTCTGGCGCAGGCTGTTCGACCTCGAGCATCTCGTCGACACCGGCATGATCGCGGCGCAGGACGTGCACCTGGTGCGCTTCGTCGAGAGCGCCGAGGAGGCCTGGGAGGTGCTGGCCGCGCACTACGGCTTCGACCAGCCGCCCACGCAGACGGGCGAGTTCGCCGACGACATCTGAGCGCCGGCGCGCGCGCTCGGCCGTCAGCCCTCGAGCGGATGCGATCCGCGCGCCAGGGTCGGATCGACGCGGCAAGCCGGCACGGCGACAATCGCCGCCATGGCACGCGAGGTCACCCTCATCGGCGCACCCACCGACATCGGCGCCGGCGCGCGCGGCGCGAGCATGGGACCCGAGGCGCTGCGCGTGGCGCAGCTCGGGCCCACGCTCGAAGGGCAGGGCATGCACGTCGAGGACCGGGGCAACCTCGCCGGCCCAGCCAACCCCTGGCTGCCGCCGGTGGACGGCTACCGCCATCTGCCGCAGGTCCTGGCCTGGTGCCGCGCCGTGCACGACGCGGTGCACGCCGAGCTCGGGCGCGCTCGCCTGCCGATCGTGCTCGGCGGCGACCACAGCCTGGCCGTGGGCTCGATCGCCGCCGTCGCGCGCCACTGCCGCGCGGCGGGGCGCAAGCTGCGCGTGCTCTGGCTCGACGCGCACGCCGACTTCAACACGAGCGCACTCACGCCCAGCGGCAACCTGCACGGCATGCCGGTGGCCTGCCTGTGCGGCCACGGTCCGCGCGAACTGGTCGAACTGGCGGGCACGGCACCGGCGCTCAACCCGAAGTGGATCCGCCAGATCGGCATCCGCAGCGTCGACCCGGGCGAGAAGCGCTTCGTGCACGAAGCCGGCCTCGAGGTCTTCGACATGCGCTACATCGACGAGATGGGCATGCGCCACGCGATGGAACTGGCGCTGGCCACACTCGACGAGCACACGCACCTGCACGTGAGCTTCGACGTCGATTTCCTCGACCCCGAGATCGCGCCCGGCGTGGGCACCACCGTGAACGGCGGCCCGACCTACCGCGAGGCGCAGCTGTGCATGGAGATGATCGCCGACACCGGCCGCCTGGCCAGCCTCGACGTGATGGAGCTCAATCCGGCGCTCGACCTGCGCAACCGCACGGCCGAACTCGCCGTCGACCTGATCGAGAGCCTGTTCGGCAAGAGCACGCTGATGCGCGCGGGCAGCCTGCGCGGCGGCTGACGGGCCGGCCGGCGCCGCCGCGCGGTCGGCCGCGGGGTCCGGGCGCGGCAAGCCGCCTGCCTGTTCGGGATCCGGCTGCGCTTGCCGCGGCGCCGTCGCACCGGGCGCGCTCCGAAGGCGCCGGGCGCGCGTGGCGTCGAGGCCGGCGCGCCGGCGGCTGCGCAACGCGCACGGGCCCTGTGTTCGAAGGCACGGGCGGCGTTCGCGACTTGTCCATACAAACGGCTTGGTTTCGGTTCATGGGAGGGTTTTCCCTATTGGCATGCCGGGCCGCATCGCCGACACTTTGTCTATACAAAGTTACCTCCTCTGGACTCTCCCTCTCGCTCTAGGAGCCCCCGCGATGACTGCCACCCCCGAAATCCTCTACAGCGTCACCGCCCAGGGCGGCAAGACGCTGCGCTGCAAGGGCTGGAAGCAGGAAACCATCCTGCGCATGCTCGAGAACAACATGGAGAACGCCGAGCGTCCGCAGGACCTCGTCATCTACGGCGGCATCGGCAAGTGCGCGCGCAACTGGGAGTCCTACCACGCCATCGTCAAGGCGCTCCAGGAGCTCGAGAACACCGAGACGCTGGTCATCCAGTCGGGCATGCCGGTGGCGGTGTTCCCGACCAACCCGCTCGCGCCGCGCGTCGTCATGGCCACGACGAACATCATGAAGGCCACCTGGCCGGTGTTCTACGACCTGCAGGAGAAGAACCTGACGATGTTCGCCCAGTACACGGCCGCACCCTGGGAGTACATCGGCACGCAGGGCGTCATCCAGGGCACGTTCGAGACGCTGGCCTCGATCGGGCGGCTGCACTTCGGCGACTCGCTCGCCGGGCGCATCCTGCTCACCGCCGGCATGGGCGGCATGGGCGGCAACCAGACGCGCGCCATGAGCATGCTGGGCGGCGTGTGCATCTGCGCCGACGTCGACCTCGCCGTCATCAACAAGCGCCGGCAGGTCGGCTACTGCGACGTCGTCACCGAGAGCTTCGACGAAGCCGTGAAACTGGCACGCGAGGCGGCGGCAGCCAGGAAGCCGCTGGGCATCGCGCTGCTGGGCAACGCCGCCGACGTGCTGCAGCGCGCGATGGACACCGGCTTCAAGCCCGACATCATCACCGACATGACGCCGGCGCACGACCCGCTGGCCTACGTGCCCACGGGCCTGTCGGTCGACGAGGCGCGCCGGCTGCGCGAGACCGATCGCAACGCGTACCTGAAGCGCGCCGGCGAAACGATGGTGCGCCATCTGAAGCTGATGAACGCCTTCATGGACCAGGGCATCCAGGTCTTCGAATACGGCAACAGCCTGCGCAAGGAAGCGCGCGACGCCGGCATGCCCGAGGCCGAGGCGATGCGCATCCCCGGCTTCGTCGCCGCCTACATCCGGCCGCTGTTCTGCGAGGGCCGCGGGCCCTTCCGCTGGCTGTGCATCTCGCGCGACCCCGAGGACCTGCGCAAGCTCGACGACCTCGTGCTCGAGATGTTCCACGACGACGCGCTCGTCACGCGCTGGATCAAGCTGGCGCGCAAGCACATCCCGATCGAGGGCCTGCCGGCGCGCATCTGCTACCTCGGCTTCGGCCAGCGCAAGGCCTTCGGCCTGCGCGTCAACGAACTCGTGAAGTCCGGGCACCTGTCGGGCCCGGTGGCCTTCTCGCGCGACAACCTCGACTCGGGCTCGATCGTCAACCCGACCTTCGAGAGCGAGAAGATGCTCGACGGCAGCGACCTGATCTCCGACTGGCCGTACCTGAACGCGCTGCTCAACGTGGCCGGCGGCGCCGACCTGGTGGCGATCCAGGAGAACTACTCGATGGGCGAGGCGGTGCACACCGGCGTGACGATGATCGCCGACGGCAGCACCGAAGCCGAGGTGCGCCTGGCGTCGTGCCTGACCACCGATTCGGGCATCGGCGTCGTGCGCCATGCGCAGGCCGGCTACCCGATCGCGCGCAAGGCGGCCGAGGAGCGCTTCGCCAAGGCCGGCGTCAAGGTGCCGCTGTGGTGGTCGCCCAAGGCCACCTTCGGCCCCGGCCACGGGCTGTAGGAGGCGCCGCACCGTGCTGCACACCGCCGCCACCTCGTTCCCCTGCCGGCGGCGGCAGGGGCCGCTGCGATGACGAACACGGTTCGCCTGGGCGCGCGGGCGCTCGGCCTGGACGATCTGGTGGCCGTGGCCCGGCACGGCGCCGCCGTCGAGATGACGGCCGCGGCCGCGGCCGCGATGATGCCGAGCCTGCACTGGGTGCAGGCGATCGGCGAGCGCATGCGCGCCGGCGAGGCGACGCCGCCGATCTACAGCATCAACACCGGCTTCGGCTCGCTCGCCGGGCGCGAGGCGTTCAAGAGCGTCGACGACGCGATCGAGCTGTCGCGGCGCCTCATCGTCTCCAACGCCTCGGGTGTCGGCCCGCCGCTTGCCGACGATGTGGTGCGCGCGGCGATGCTGATCCGCGCCGCCAGCCTGGCACGCGGCTACTCGGCGGTGCGGCCCGAACTCGTGACCACGCTCGTGGCGATGCTCGAACGCGGCGTGCTGCCGGTGGTGCCCGAGTTCGGCTCGCTGGGCGCCAGCGGCGACCTGATCCCGCTGGCGCACCTGGCGCTGGTGATGACGCGCCCGGCCGGCGACGACGACCCCGAGATCGACAGCGGCGAGGCCAGCTTCCGCGGCGAGCGCTGCTCGGGCCGCGAGGCCATGCGCCGCGCCGGCCTGGAGCGGCTGGTGCTCGGCCCCAAGGAGGGGCTGGCGATGGTCAACGGCACGTCGTTTTCGACCGCGCAGGCGGCGCTGGCGCTGGCCGATGCCGAGAACCTGCTCGCCAGCGCCGAGATCACCGCGGCGATGTCGATCGAAGCGCTGGCCGGTTTCGGCGACGCCTTCATCGCCAACATCCACGAGGCGCGCGGTCACCCCGGGCAGATCGCGTGCGCGGCGCGCCTGCGCGCGCTGCTGGCCGGCAGCCGGCTCGTCGACGGCGACATCGACCACGACCCGACGCGCCAGCCGCCGCAGGACGCCTACTCGCTGCGCTGCACGCCGCAGGTGCTGGGCGCGGTGCGCGACACGCTGGCCTTCGTGCGCCGCATCGTCGAGACCGAGATCAACGCCGCCACCGACAACCCGCTCGTCTTCACCGACCTGCCCGCCAGCCGCAAGCTCAAGGCGGTGTCGGGCGGCAACTTCCACGCCGAGTACCTGGCCTTCGCGTCGGACTTCCTGGCCATCGTCGTCACCGAGATCGGCAACCTCGCCGAGCGGCGCCTGTTCCGGCTCGACGACGGCAGCCTCAACCGCGGCCTGCCCGACATGCTGGTGGCCAGCGAGCAGGTCGGCATGGACTGCGGCTACATGCTGCCGCAGTACCTGGCCGCCGCCCTGGTGTCGGACTGCAAGACGCTGGCGCACCCCGACAGCGTCGACTCGATCCCCACCTGCGCCAACCAGGAAGACCATGTCTCGATGGCCAACAACGCCGGCCGCCACGCGCGCCAGGTGGTGGCCAACATCGAGGTCGTGATCGGCATCGAGCTGCTGATGGCGGCGCAGGCGCTCGAGCTGCGGCTGGCCAAGCTCGGCCTGGGCACCGAGGCGCTGGCGCCGGCCACGCGGCGCGTGCTCGAGATGCTGCGCGCCAGCCGCGCCACCGACGGCCGGCCGATCGACCACATCCGGCGCGACATCGTGATGTACCCGCGCGTGCGCGCCGCGCGCGATCTGGTGCACGAGGGCATGGTGCTGCGCGCGGCCGGCAGCGCGGACGCATGAGTGCGCCCGGCCGCTCCCACGCGCTCTCAAGCAAATGTGGCTCTGCCACTTTGCTTGACCCCCACGGGGGGCGGGCTGGGCGCAGCCCGGCCCTGGGGGCGCTCATAAGGGAGCACGCAGTGCGCAGGGCAGTCCAGTGAATGCGCCGGCCGACACCGTGGCCGCGCTGCGTGCCGCGCTCGGCGACGAGGTCGTGCGCACGGGCGATGCCATCGCCGCGCGCTACCGCACCGACTGGAGCGGGCACGCACCGGCGCCGCCCGCCGCCTTGCTGCTGCCGCGCGACACCGAGGAGGTCAGCCGCGCGCTCGCCCTCTGCCACCGGCACGGGCAGGGCGTGGTGCCGCAGGGCGGTCGCACCGGCATGGTGGGCGGCGCGGTGCCGCGCACGGAGGACATCGTGCTGTCGCTCGAGCGCATGAACCGCATCGAGCAGATCGACGCCCAGGCCGGGACGATGACGGTGCAGGCCGGGGCGCTGCTGCAGCGGGTGCAGGAGGCGGCCGCCGAGGCCGGATTCCTGTTTGCGCTGGACCTCGGTGCGCGCGGCTCGTGCCAGATCGGCGGCAACATCGCCACCAACGCCGGCGGGCTGAACGTGCTGCGCTACGGGCCGATGCGCAACCAGGTGCTGGGGCTCGAGGTGGTGCTCGCCGACGGCAGCGTGCTCGATTCGCTGCGCAAGCTGGCGAAGGACACCGCCGGCTACGACCTGCGCCAGCTCTTCGTCGGCTCCGAGGGCACGCTGGGCGTCGTCACGCGCGCCGTGCTCGCGCTGCAGCCGCGGCCGCGCAGCGCGCAGACGCTGCTGGCGGCACTGCCCGACTTCGCCGCGGCGGTGGCGCTGCTGCGCCGCCTGCAGGCCGCGTACGCCGTCTCCGCCTTCGAGCTGATGTGGCGGGATTTCATGCAGCTCGCGCTCGCGTGGCGCGGCGGCGAGCGCGCGCCGCTGGCCGGCGAACACCCGTTCTACGCCCTCGTCGAGCTCGAAGGCACGCCCGAGGCGTTGCAGGCGACGCTGGCCGAGCTCGTGCACGAGGGGCTGCTGCCCGACGCCGTGCTCGCGAGCTCGCTGGCGCAGGCGCGCGCGATCTGGGCGCTGCGCGAGATCACGGCCGAATTCCCGGCGCGGCTCGATCCGATCAACTTCGACCTGAGCCTGCCGACGGGCGAGATCGGTGCCTTCGCCGAGCGCTGCCGCGCCGCGCTCGCGGCGCGCTGGCCCGCGCAGCGCAGCGTCTTCTTCGGCCACATCGGCGACAGCAACCTGCACCTCACGGTCGACGGCCGCTCGCTGCCCGGCGTGGCCCACCGCGAAGTCGACGCGCTGGTCTACCGGCTGCTGCGCGAGGTGCCGGGCGCCTCGGTCTCGGCCGAGCACGGCATCGGCCTGCTCAAGCGCGACTGGCTCGACCATTGCCGCAGCGCGACGGAACTGGCGCTGATGCGCCGCCTCAAGCAGGCACTCGATCCGCGCGCGATCCTCAACCCCGGAAAGGTGTTCGCATGAATGCGCCGCGCCGCCCCCGAGCGCTCGCCCAGCCGGGCGCTGCACGGAGATCGGTCCCGTGAGCAAGCCGCAACCCCTGCCGCGCGCCAGCGTGGTGATCACCGGCGCGTCGCAGGTGCTGACCTGCGCCGCCGGGGCGCCCGACCTCGTCGGCTGCATTCCCGGCGGCGAGGTCGCGCTCGCGGGCGACGCCGTGCTCGCCGTCGGCTCGCCGCACGAGCTGCGCCAGCGCGTCGACACGCAAGCGGCACGCGTCGTGCCGGCGCACGGCGGCATCGTGCTGCCGGGCTTCGTCGACAGCCACACGCACCTGGTGTTCGCCGGCTCGCGCGTGGCCGAGTACAGCGGCCGGCTGCGCGGCGAGAGCGCCGCCGCCCTGAGCGCGCGCGGCGTGCCCAGCGGCATCCGCGGCACGGCGCGCCTGGTGCGCGAGGCCGGCCGCGCGCAGCTCGAGGACGAGGCGCGCGAGCGCCTCGCGCACATGCTGGCCTGCGGCACGACCACGGTGGAGGCCAAGTCGGGCTACGGGCTGTCGACGGCGCAGGAGATCCGCATCCTCGAGGTGCAGGCCGCGCTGGCCGCCTCGCAGCCGGTGCGCGTCGTCTCGACGCTGCTGGCCGCGCACGAGTTCCCCGAGGGCGTGGCGCGCGAGGAGTACCTGCGCGAGATCGTCGAGGACATCGTGCCCGAGGTCGCGCGCCAGCGCCTCGCGGTCTTCAACGACGTCTACTGCGACGAGGGCTACTACACCGTGGCCGAGTCGCGCCGCGTGCTCGAAGCCGGCCTGCGCCACGGGCTGAAGGCGAAGATCCACACCGACGCCTATTCGCACATCGGCGGCGCGGCGCTGGCGGCCGAGCTGCGCGTCGTTTCGGCCGACCACCTCAACCATGCCAGCGAGCGCGAACTGGCGGCGCTGCGCGACGCCGGCGTCACCGGCGTCGTGATGCCGGCGCTGGACTTCGCGGTGGCGCACCCGAGGCCGACGCCGGCGCGCACGATGCTCGACCTCGGGCTGCCGGTGGCGCTGGCCACCGACATGTGCCCGGGCTGCTGGCTCGAAGCGATGTCCTTCGTGATCCAGCTCGCCTGCCGCCACTATGCCTTCAAGCCCGAGGAGGCGTTGCGCGCGGCCACGCTGGGCGGCGCGCGCGCCCTCGACCTGCACCAGCGCATCGGCTCGCTCGAGCCGGGCAAGCAGGCCGACATCGCGATCTTCGACCTGCCGAGCTACGAGGACCTGGCCTACCGCTTCGGCCGCGTGCGCGCGCGCACCGTGCTGCGCGCCGGCGAGGTGGTGCACGAAGGAGCGGCGCCATGACGGCAGCCAGGCCGGGCGGCGTGCAGCGCACGCTCCGCTTCGACCATCTGTGGACGCCCGCGGGCTGGCTCACGCCGGGCCTGCTGGTGCTCGACGCCGAGGGCCGCGTCGTCTCGGCGGGCCGCGCGCTCGAGCCCGGGCAGACGGCGCACGAGAGCTGGCGCGGCTTGGCCGTGCCCGGCATGCCGAACACGCATTCGCACGCCTTCCAGCGGGCGCTGGCCGGCCGCACCGAGGCCGGCAGCCCCGAGAGCGAGGACAACCTGTGGACCTGGCGGCGCGCGATGTACCGCCTGGCCGAGCGCATCGGCCCCGAGGAACTGCAGGCGATCGCCGCCTTCGCCTACATGGAGATGCTCGAACACGGCTTCACGCGCGTGGCCGAGTTCCACTACCTGCACCACGCGCCGGGCGGCCGGCCCTATGCCGAGCCGGGTGAGATGTCGTTGCGGCTGGCGGCGGCAGCGCGCGACTGCGGCATCGGGCTCATGGTGCTGCCGACGCTGTACGCACATGCCGGCATCGGCCTGCCGCCGACCGAACAGCAGCTGCGCTTCGTCCATCGCGAGGCGAGCGCCTTCGCGCGCCTGCTCGAGTCGCTCGAGCAGCCGCTGGCCGCGGCCGGCGCGCAGCTCGGCGTCGCGCTGCACAGCCTGCGCGCGGTGGCGCCCGACGAGCTGCGCGAGGCGCTGGCCGCGGGCGCCGGGTTGCGCCGCAGCGCGCCGCTGCATATCCATGTCTCGGAGACGCGGCACGAAGTCGCCGAGGTCGAGGCCGGGCTCGGCGCGCGCCCGGTGCAGTGGCTGCTCGACCAGGTCGGGCTCGACCGTCGCTGGACCCTGGTGCACGCCACCCACCTGAGCGAGTCCGAGCGCAGCGGGCTGGCCGCCAGCGGCGCCGTCGCCTCGCTGTGCCCGATGACCGAGGCGATGCTCGGCGACGGGCTGTTCCCGCTCCCGGCCTACCAGCGCGAGGGCGGCATCTGGGCCATCGGCACCGACAGCCACTACGCCAGCGGCGTGGCCGCCGAGCTGCGCATGCTCGAATGCGGCCAGCGCCTGGCGCATGGCCGGCGCAACGTGCTGGCCGACCCGACGAACCCCGATGCGCGCGCGCGCCGCAGCGGCGAACGCCTGTTCGCGCTGGCGCTGGCAGGCAGCCGCAGCTTCGGCGAATTCGGTGCCGCGCTCGCGCCCGGCAGCCGCGCCGACCTTGTGGTGCTCGATGCGGACAGCCCCGCGCTCGTCGGCCACGATGCGACGACCGCGCTCGACGCCTGGCTGCTGTCGGGCGCGGCCGACGCGGTGCAGCATGTCATGTGCGCCGGCGCCTGGGTGGTGAGAGACGGCCGCCACGTGGCGCGCGAAACCATCACCCGGGCCTATGCCGGGGCCCTGCGCAAGCTGTTCGACTGAGAGCCTGTGAAGCTATGAATCGCGCGGGCGCGATTCATATCTTCACAGGCTCTGAAGCCGGGCAGTCTTCGTATTTCCGCAACCTGCGCAACACAGGAGATCCGCATGAACCAGCACCCGAACCCGAGCGCGACGCGCCCCGGCGCGCGCCGCCGCCTCTTGAGCCTGGCCCTGGCGCTGCCGCTGCTGGCGCCGGCGCTGCCGGCGGCCGCGCAGTCGACGGTGCGCATCGGCTTTCACGCGCCGCTCACCGGCCCGGCGGCCGCCGACGGCAAGTCGGCGCGCCTGGGCGCCGAGCTCGCCGTCGAGCAGGTCAACGCCAAGGGCGGCATCGGCGGCAAGCCGCTCGAACTCGTGATCTACGACGACGGCGGCAAGCCCGAGGAAGGCGTGCAGATCGCCAACCGGCTGATCACGCAGGACAAGGTCGTGGCCGCGGTATCGGGCTCGTATTCGGGCCCGACGCGCGCCGCCGCGCCGACCTTCGTGCGCGCCAAGGTGCCCTACATCTCGGCCTACGGCATCCACCCCGACATCACGCGTGCCGGCGACTACGCGTTCCGCACCTCGTTCACCGGCGAGGTGCAGGGGCGCGCGGGCGCCAAGCTGATCGGCGATCTGCTGGGCAAGAAGCGCGTCGTCGTCCTGACCCTGAACAACGACTTCGGCCAGGCGCTGGCCGCCGGCTTCAAGGAGGCGGCACCGAAGTTCGGCGTCACCATCGTCAAGGAGTACACGTTCGCGATGGGCGACCGCCAGTTCGGCCCGCTCGTGGCCAGCGTCAAGGCCGACCAGCCCGAGGCGATCTATGCCACCGGCTACTACTTCAACGCCGGGCCGCTGGTGGCGCAGCTGCGTGCCGCCGGCGTCGGCGTGCCGGTGATCGGCCAGGAGGGCTACGACGGCCAGAAGTTCATCGAGATCGCCGGCGCCGCGGCCGAGGGCGTGATCATCACGACCTCGCTCGACCGCGACTCGCCGACGCCCGAAGCACGCGACTTCATCAAGGCCTTCGAGTCGACCAAGGGCCAGCCGGTGGACATGGTGGCGGCCTCGACGCACACCGCGGTCTGGGTGCTCGCCAACGCGATGAACAAGGCCGGCACGGGCGACGCGGCCAAGCTGCGCGACGCCATCGCCGCCACCGACTTCACCACCTCCACCGGCCGCATCAGCTTCAACCGGCTGCGCGAGGTGAAGAAGGCGGTGCAGAACCAGGTCGTCAAGGGCGGGCGCTGGACGCGCCACTCGGTGATCGACGATCCGGTGCTGCTCGCGCCGCCCGAGCAGTGAGGGCTCGTGAAGCCATGAGGCCGCCGGCCGCACCGCCCACGCCCCGCGCCGCATGTTCGCCCTCGAGCTGACGCTGCAAGGCCTGATCAACGGCAGCACCTACGCGCTGATCGCGGTGGGGCTGACGCTGGTCTACGGCCTGCTGCGCATCCTGCACGTGGCGCACGCCGGGCTGTTCGCGCTCGGCGCCTACCTGACGGTCTCCTTCGCGCAGGCCTTCGGCTCGGTGGCGACGGGGTTGGCGGCGGCCTGCCTCGTCGTCGGGCTGGCCGGCGTGGCCGTCTACCGGCTGCTCTACGAGCCGATCCTCGCCAAGCCGCCCTTCGTGGCACTGGTGGCCTCGATCGGCCTGTTCATCCTGATGCAGGAGGCGTTGCGCATCGTCTTCGGCCCCTACGGCCTGTCGTTTGCGGTGCAGCCGCTGGGCGCGCCGGTACGGCTGGGCGGCTTCACGCTCAGGCAGTCGGAGCTGCTGACGCTCGGTTCCACGGCGCTGCTGTTCGGCGCGCTCGCCCTCTTCACGCGCTTCACGCGCGCCGGCGTGGGCATGCGCGCCACGGTGTCCGATCCGCAGGTGGCCTGGTCGTTCGGGGTCTCGCCGCGGCGCACGCGCGACCTGTGCTTCTTCATCGCGTCGATGATGGCGGCCTATTCGGGCGGACTGGTGGCGGTGCTGAACAACCTGGTCGAGCCGACGATGGGCGCGATCCCGAGCTACAAGATGCTCGCCATCATCGTGCTCGGCGGCCTGGGCAGCGTGCTCGGCACCGTGCTCGCCAGCCTCGGGCTCGGGGTGGTGGAGGCGTTCGGCACGATCTACATCGACAAGTTCGTCGACCGCGACGCGATCGCCTTCCTCGCGCTGATCGCGGTGCTGGTGCTGCGGCCCGAAGGGCTGGCGCTGAAGTCGCGGGGGACCTGATGGACGTCGCGCTCAACCTCGCCATCATCGTCGGCATCCAGGCCATCGCCGCGCTCGGGCTCAACATCATCACCGGCATGTGCGGGCAGGCCAGCCTCGGGCACGCGGCCTTCATCGGCATCGGCGCCTACGCCGGCGCCTTGCTGGCCAAGGCCGGCTGGCCGCTCGCGCTGGCGCTGCCGGCGGCGGCCGTGCTGGCGGGCGGCGTCGGGCTGGCCGTCGGGCTGCTGTCGCTGCGCGTGCGCGACGACTTCCTCGCGATCACGACGATGGGCGTGGGCTTCGTCTTCGTCGGCGTCGTGCGCAAGCAGGCCTGGCTGGGCAGCGAGATGGGCATCAGCGCCATCCCCGAGCCCGGGCTCGGCCTGGCCGGCTACGCCGCGCTCGTGCTGGCGCTGCTCGTGGCCTGCGTGTGGCTCAGCCTGCACCTGGCGCGCAGCTGGCTCGGCTTCGCCTTCGGCGTGATCGCCGACGACGAGGCCGTGGCGCGCGTGCTCGGCGTCGACGTCGCGCGCCACAAGCTCGCCGCGTTCTGCCTGGGCACGCTGCTGGCCGGCGTGGCCGGGGCGCTGTATGCGAGCTACACGCGCTTCATCGTGCCCGACGCGTTCGGCTTCACGCTGTCGATCGCGGCGCTGGCGATCGTGGCCATCGGCGGCATCGGCTCGACCTGGGGCACGCTGGCCGCGGCGATCGCGCTCACGCTGCTGCCGGAGTGGTTCCGCGTCGTCAACGACTACAAGCTCGTGCTCTACGGCGGCTTGCTGCTGCTGGTGATGCGCCTGCTGCCCGGCGGCCTGGCGGCGCTGGCGCGGCGCCGGCCGGCGCGCGCGCCGGCCGCTGCGAAGGGGGCCTGAAGTGCCGGCCCTGCTGCAAGCCGACGCGCTCGAAGTCCACTTCGGCGGCCTGCGCGCGGTGAACGAGGTGTCGTTCGACGTCGGTGCCGGCGAGCTGCTCGGACTCATCGGTCCCAACGGCGCCGGCAAGACCACCTGCCTGAAGGCGATCTCGGGCCAGGGCCCGCTGCACGGCGGGCAGGTCGCGTTCGCGGGGCGGCAGATCGGCGCGCTGCCGGTGCACCGGCGCGTCATGCTCGGCATCGGCATCACGCACCAGATCGTGCGCCCGCTGCGGTCGCTCACGGTGCTGGACAACGTCGCCTTCGCCTGGGGCCATCGGCACCGCGCGTCGCTCCTGGCCGCGGCCGTGCACGTGCAGCGCACCGAGGCGCGCACGGCGGCGCGCGCGATCCTCGAGCGGCTGGACATTGCCGAGTTCGCCGAGCGCGCCGCCGGCGAGGTGCCGCTGGGCGTGCGCAAGCGCGTCGAGGTGGCGCGCGCGCTGGCGCTCGAGCCGCGGCTGCTGCTGCTCGACGAGCCGCTGGCCGGCCTCAACAGCGCCGAGGCCTCGCGCCTGGCCGACCTGATCCGCGGTCTGGCCGACGGCGGCCTGGCGGTGCTGCTGATCGAGCACAACCTGGGCGAGGTGATGCGCATGTGCGACCGCCTCGTCGTGCTCGACGCCGGGCGCAAGATCGCCGACGGCGAGCCGCGCGCGCTGATGAGCGACCCGGCCGTCGTGCGCGCCTACCTGGGCGAGGAGATCGACGATGCTCGAGCTGGCTGAGCTGAGCTGCGGCTACGGCGAGGTGGTTGCCGTGCAGCGCCTGTCGCTGCGGCTCGACGCCGGGCGCATGCTGGCGCTGATCGGCCCCAACGGCGCCGGCAAGAGCTCGACGTTGGGCGCCATCGCCGGGCACGTGAAGGTCTTCGGCGGCGCGCTGCGCTACGCAGGCGAGCCGCTCGATCGGCTCGCGCCGGGCGCGCGCGCCGCACGCGGCATCGCCTGGGTGCCCGAAGGGCGCCGCCTGTTCGGCGACCTCACGGTGCGCGAGAACCTCACCGTCGGCGGCTTCGTGCGCCCGCGCCGTGCCGAGGCCCGGAACCTCGAGCGCGTGGTGGCGTTGTTTCCGCGCGTGGGCGAGCGGCTGCGCCAGCTCGCCGGCTCGCTCTCGGGCGGCGAGCAGCAGATGGTGGCCATCGGCCGCGCGCTGATGGCCGAGCCGCGCCTGCTGATGATCGACGAGCTCTCGCTCGGCCTCATGCCCAAGGCGGTGACCCAGATCTACGCCGCGCTGGCGCGGCTGCGCGCCGAGGGACTGGCGATCCTGCTGGTCGAGCAGAACACGCGTCACGCGCTCGCTGCGGCCGATTCGGCGGTCATCGTCGAGTCGGGCCGTGACGCGTGGAGCGGCAGCGCGGCCGAGGCCGCCGCCGACCCGGCGCTGCTGCGGCATTACCTCGGCAGCGGCTGAGAGCCGGGCCGGCTTGCCCGGCGCGGCGGACCCGTCCTTGCCGGCCCGCACGCGCCCGGTCATGCGGCTTGGCATTCAGCACGCCGACGGCCTTGCCTGGCCTCGCCGTGCTTCGGCACGGCCTTGGGCTGCGCGCCTCGTCATCGCATCGAAGGCGAGGCCGCATCAGACCTTGCCGGCCACCGCCCGCCCGAAGCTCGCCCCGAGCCGGTAGCGGCTGCCCGGGTGCGTGAGCCAGGCGCGCGAGACCACGCGCCCCATCGACCAGGTGCGCCGGTGCAGCAGCAGGCAGGGTTCGCTGGCGTGGATGCGCAGCAGCTCGCAGGTGGCGGGCGAGGGCAGCACGGCCTCGATCGTGTGCTCGACGCGCTCGAGCGGGCCGACCGTCATCAGGTAGGCGTTGGGCGTGTGCGCGGTGAAGTCCTGCTTCAGGTACTCGGGCGCGGCCTTCGGATTGACGTAGCGGTCCTCGAGCTGGATCGGCCAGTGGTTTTCCAGGTGCACGATCAGCGAGTGGAAGACCTTGGCGCCCAGCTTCAGGCCGAGTGCTTCGGCGATCTCGGGTGTCGCCGACTCCTGGCGCAGCTGGTGCACGACGCTGGCATGGGCGTGGCCGCGGCTGCGCACGTCGTCGGCGATGTTGCGCACCGCCACCAGGTCCAGGCTGGGCCGCTCGTTCGAGACGAAGGTGCCGGCGCCGGGGCGGCGATGCACGAGCCCGTCGGCGGTCAGCTCGCGCACGGCGCGGTGCACCGTCATGCGGCTGACCTGGAACTGCGCGGCCAGTTCCTCCTCGGTCGGGATGCGTTCGCCGAGCGGCCATTCGCCGGACATCACCTTGTCCGTCACGTAGTCCTTGATGCGTTCGTACTGCGTCGTGGCCACCGCGGCCCTCCGTTCCCCGCCTCGATCCGGGGCGCGGACCTTAGCATGCGCAGGCGGGGCGGGCGGCGCGTCGGGCGCACGCCGATGCGCGTGCGCCGGGGTTGCGGGAAAACCCGGCCGCGAGCCGTCGGCCGGCCGTCGAACGCTGGGCGCAACGCCCCTGCGTTCACATCAGGTGATGCTTGCCTGCTACATTCGCGCCCGTCGCATGCGCCGGTCGACCGACGAGGGCAGGCCCCGGCAGTGCGGGCGCAACGCCCGCCTGCTGCAGCGACGATGGCCTTGCCGACGGGCCGGACACGAAGACGAAGGAGACAAGCATGTCCAACGAAGCCAGCACGCTGCATGCGGGCGCCGGCCACGAGGCGGCGCACGCGCATTGGGACTGGAGCGTCTGGCCTTTCGTTGCGAGCATGGGCGTGCTGGCGCTGGCGCTGGCCTTCATGCTGAACTTCGTCTACCACCAGGGCTTCGCCGCGGCCATCGTCACCGGCGTCGGCGCGGTGCTGGTGGTCTCGGGCGTGGTCGGCTGGACCAACGAGTCGATGGGGCTGGGCGAGGGCCTGTCCTACGGCGCGATGGGCTGGTTCATCCTGGCCGAGGCGATGATCTTCGTCGCCTACTTCGTCTCGTACTGGCTGATGCGCCTGGAGGCGCCGTTCTGGCCGCCGGAGAACACGCCGGCCATTCCGCGCGTGCTGCCGCTCGTGATGACCGCGGTGCTGGTGTCGTCGTCGTTCACGATCCACCATGCCGAAGCGCTGCTGCAGCGCGGCGACCGCGCGGGCTTCCGCAACTGGCTGCTCGTCACCGTCGTGCTGGGCGCCTGCTTCCTCGGCATGTCGGGCTACGAGTGGAACCACCTCATCCACGGCGGCTTCACGATCGCCACCAACGTCTTCGGCACGAGCTTCTTCTCGATCACCGGTTTTCACGGCGGCCACGTGATCGTCGGCCTGTCGATCTTCCTCGCCGGGCTCTATGCGGTGAGCCGGGGCAAGTACGACGAGGGCTACTGGCGCACGGCGGGGCTGTACTGGCACTTCGTCGACATCATCTGGTTCTTCGTCGTCTCGCAGATCTACTTCTGGTGATCGGTGACGACGACCTCGACGCGGGTGCCCTCGTGCGCCGGCTGATCGGCACGCTGGCCGCGCTGCTGGCCGTGCTGCTGGCCGGCGCCGCGCTGGCCGGCGCGCGGCCGCCCGACCAGAACAGCCGCACCAGCTTCGATCCGGCGATCATGCAGATCGACGAGAGCCGCTACCTGGGCCAGCCGGTCGATCGCGCCACGCCGCTGCTCGACGACGCCGGCGGCCGCTTCGCCCTGGCCGAGGTGCTGGGCAAGCCGGCGATCCTGGTGCTGTCGTACTACGGCTGCGACGGCAGCTGCCCGACGGTGAACCAGAACCTGGCCGCGGTGCTGGCGCAGGTCACGCGCTTTCGGCCGGGCGCGGACTTCCGCGTGCTGACGGTGTCGTTCGACCGCGCCGACACGCCGGGCACGGCGGCGCGCTTCGTCGAGCAGATGAAGGCGCTGCCCGCGGCGCTGCGCGCCGGCTGGCGCTTTGCCGTCCTCGCCGATCCGGCCGCCGACGCGCCGCGGGCGTTCGCCGATGCGGTGGGCTTCCAGTACTTCTGGTCGCGCATCGACAAGACCTTCATGCACCCGAACGTGCTGGTCTTCCTCACGCCCGAAGGGCGCGTGGCGCGCTACCTCTACGGCACGCGGCTGGACGCGCGCGCCGTCGAGCTGGCGCTGATCGACGCCGACTGGGGCCGCATCGCCGAAGGGCGCGGTTCGGTGTTCGACATGATCACCGGCGCCTGCTACAGCTTCAATTACTCGGAAGGCCGCTACCAGCCCAACTACGCGCTGCTGGCCGGGCTGGGTTCGCTCTTGTTCGGCCTGGGCCTGATCGGCCTGGGCGCCTTCGCATACCGCAGGAAGCTGGCTAGGAGGGCCGCGCATGTCCATTGAAACGTCGCCACGCCGCTGGCGCGAACGACTCGCCGCCGCCTGGCTCGGCGCGGGTTGCGCGCTGGCCTGCCTGCCGGCTGCAGCGGCCGAGAACATCCCCAGCGCCGCGCCCGGCCGCGTGCAGGATCCGGCGCCCGGCTGGGACCGTCTGTGGCACACCGTCATCGTCGACATCAGCGTCATCGGCGTGGTGTTCGCGCTGGCGATGGCGTACTTCCTCGTGCGCTACCGCAAGCGCGCCGACGGCGAGGTCGGCAGCGCGCCGGCGCTGTCCAGCGCCGCGATGGTGGGCTGGGCCGTGATCCCGCTGTTCGTCTTCCTGGCCGACGACCTGTACCTGGCCGCCAACGGCTGGATGCTGTGGAACGACTACCGCGACGTGCCGGCCGAGCGCATGGAAGTGCGCCTGGAAAGCGGCATGTACAGCTGGGACTACACCTACGCCAACGGCGTGAAGACGCAGAACGAGCTGCGCGTGCCGGTGGGCAAGCCGGTGCTGCTGCGCATGACGAGCCGCGACACGATCCACAGCCACTTCATCCCGGACTTCCGCGTCAAGGAGGACTCGATGCCCGGGCGCATGACCTACCTGTGGTTCGTCGCCAAGGCCCCGGGCGAGCATGTCGTCACCTGCACCGAGTACTGCGGCGTGATGCACTCGTACATGGCGGGCAAGGTCGTTGCCCTGCCGGCAGCGGAATTCAAGACCTGGCTCGACCAGGAGGCCGCCAAGCTGGCCCCGGCCGCGGCCAACCCGGCCTGATCGCGAGGAGACACCGGTGAGCATCAACTGGAAGGAATGGCTGTTCACGACCGACCACAAGCGCGTCGGCGTGCTGTACCTCATCGGCTCGCTGGCCGCGTTCGCGGTGGCCGGCATCGCGGCGCTGCTCATGCGCATCGAGCTGACGACGATCGGGCCGACGATCACCAACAACCCCAGCACCTACAACGTCTGGCTGTACGCGCACGGCGCGGTGATGATCCTCGGCTTCCAGATCCCGGCGCTGACCGGCTTCTTCGCCAACTACTGCATCCCGCTGATGATCGGCGCCAAGGACGTGGCCTTCCCGCGCGTGAATGCGCTGTCGGTGTGGCTGTTCTACGTCGGCATCGTGCTGGCCTTGCTCACCTTCGTGGTGCCCGATTCGCCCGACCTGATGTGGACCGCCTACCCGCCGTACTCGACGATGAGCACCGGCAACACGGCGCTGTACACGTTCACGGTGCTGATCCTCGGCTTCGCCTCGATCGCCGGCGGCGTGAACTTCCTCACCACCGTGGCCTTCATGCGCGCGCCGGGTCTGAAGTGGAGCAACCTCAACGTCTTCGTCTGGTGCACGCTGGGCGCGTTCGTGCTGCAGCTGATCTTCGTGCCGGTGCTGGGCACCGCGGTCACGCTGATCAGCTTCGACAAGTACCTCGGCACGCACTTCTTCGACCCCGCGCGCGGCGGCGACGTGCTCACCTACCAGAACCTGTTCTGGTTCTACTCGCACCCGGCGGTGTACGTGATCTTCCTGCCCTTCATCGGCATCGTGTTCGAGATCGTCGCCACCTTCGCGCGCAACCGCGTGTTCAACCTCAAGGTGGCGCTGTGGGGCGGCGTCGGCGGCATCGTGCTGCTGTCGGGCGAGGTCTGGGTGCACCACCTGTACGTCTCGGGCATGGCCGACTGGCTGCGCATCGGCCAGATGGTGACGACGCTGATGATCTCGGTGCCCGTCGGCCTGCTCGTGATCAGCCTGGCCGGCACCCTGTACAAGGGCGCCATCACCTTCGAGACGCCGATGCTGTACGCGCTGGGCGTGCTGTTCCTGTTCCTGATCGGCGGCCTGACCGGCATCCCGCTGGCGATCACGTCGCTCACGCTGCACCTGTCGGAGACCTATTACGTCGTCGGCCACTTCCACTACGTGATGGCGGTGGCGGGCACCTTCGCCATCTTCGGCGGCGTGTACTACTGGTTCCCGAAGATGACCGGGCGCATGTACAACGAGTTCTGGGGCAAGGCGGGGTTCTGGCTGACCTTCGTCGGCGTGAACATCGTCTTCTGGATCATGATGAACATCGGCGTCAAGGGCATGCCGCGCCGCTATTACGACTACCCGCATTTCTCGCAGTTCGAGGCGGCGCAGCAGTGGATGACCTTCGGCGCGGCGGTGCTGGGCGTGGGCTTCGTGATCGCGGTGCTGAACTGGATCATCGGCGCGGTCAAGGGGCCCAAGGCGGGCGACAACCCCTGGGGCTCCCGATCGCTCGAATGGACGACGGTGTCGCCGCCGCCGCACGGCAACTGGCCGACGCCCCCGGCCGTGGCCGAGAGCTGGACGCCCTACACCTACGCGAACCGCTAGGAGCCTGGGCAGATCGGCGCGCCCGAGGACGGCGCGATCCGCCCGCACGAGGCCGCTGCGGCGGCCCGCTGCCGCCCTGGCCGAGCCGCTGCGCATGCACGCCTTGCGATGGACAAGATCCGACGCCTGCTGATCCCCGGCATCGCGCTGGCGAGCGCGGGCGGTATCGTGCTGTGGCGCCACTGGCCTGCACGCGACGCGCCACCCGCGGGCCCGCCCAGCGTCACGGTGCTCGACGACCGGCTGACCGTCCCCGAGTTCAGGGCCGAGGGCACGCAGGGCGCGCTGACGCGCGCCTCGCTGCTGGGCCGCTGGACGATGCTGTTCTTCGGCTACACGCATTGCCCCGACGTCTGCCCGACGACGCTGGCGACGATGGCCGAGGTGGTGCGCGGGCTCGATGCCGCGACGCGCCCGCAGGTGCTGTTCGTGTCGGTCGACCCCGAGCGCGACACGGCCGAGCTGCTGGCCGCCTACGTGCCCAAGTTCGACCCTGCCTTCATCGGCGCGCGCGGCCGCGACGAAGACCTGGCGCCGCTGCTCGCGCACCTGGGCGTCATGGTCGCGCGCCAGCCCAGGGACGCGAACGGACAGTACGGCGTCGACCACACCGCCTCGATGTTCCTGATCGACCCGAAGGCGCGGCTCAAGGCCGCCTTCGGCTGGCCGCACGACCCGGCCCGGGTGCGCGCCGACTACCTGCGGCTCACGCGCCGCTGACGCCGCCGCCGCGCGGCCACATCGCGCGCAGGCAGACCAGGACGAACATCACGCCGCCGATCACGGCGACGAGGCCGCCCAGCCCCATCATGCCCATGCCGATGCGCTCGGGCGCTCCGAGCAGCACCTGCTCGGCGCCGGCGACCTTGCGTTGCACGCCGTAGCCGCCCGACCAGGCCAGGCCGAGGATGTGCATGAGCTGGCCGCCGCCGTAGACGTAGGGCTGCCACCGCGCCATGCGGCCGACCGGCGCACGAAAGCCCAGACGCGGCAGCAGCACATAGGCCAGGCCCATGAAGGCCAGCGTCACGCCGACGATCGAGCCGTGGTAATGCGCCGGCACGACGACATTGGCGCCGCGGATCATGAAGGCCAGCACGCCGCCGGCACCGAAGAGCACGAGCGAGGCCAGCAGCGACGCCTTGGCCGCGCTGGCGCCGCCGCGCGCGGCACGCGGCAGCGCCAGCGCCAGCGCCAGCACGAGCGGCAGCATCGCGAGGTGGCCCCATTCCATCAGGCGCGCGAAGCCCGTCATGAGCTCGCTCGAAGCAACGGGGTGCAGCAGATAAGGCACCGGGGCCCAGGCCAGCGGCAGCGCCGCGAGGGCGAAGGCGGCGCGCAAGGCGGGCGCGCCCCAGGGCGGCGGCGCGTCGAGCGCAACGAGCAGCCACAGCCAGGCCACCGCCGCCAGCAAGGTGTGCTGGAACTGCAGCACGTGGCCCGGGGCCCAGAACAGCACCTCGTAGCGCGCCGCGCCCGAGGCCGGCAGCGGCTGGCCGAGGTTCCACGCCAGCGCAAGCCAGGCCAGCGCGCCGGCGGCGGCCGCGAACACGATGCCCTGCTCGAGCGGGCCGAGCCGGCGCCAGCGCGGCAGCGCGAGCACGAGCGTGCGCAGCATCGTCGCCCCGAAGCCCAGGCCGGCCAGGGCCAGGCCGACGAAGAACCAGCGCTGCTCGAGCACCGGGATGTAGTTGTTCAGCAGCGGCTCGGCGCCCGGCAGGAAGGGCGAGAGCGTCATCGCCACGGTGCCGGCGGCGGCCGCCCACCAGCCGAACCAGCCCAGCGCCAGCCAGCGCCCGGGCGTCACGAGGCTCCAGAGGACGCCGGCGAAGGCCATGAACCAGATCAGCACCGACAGATCCACGTGCACGATCAGCGCGGCGCGAAACAGCGTGGCCAGCGCCGGCAACGCCGTCGCCAGACCCGGCGTGCGGGCCAG
This sequence comes from Rubrivivax sp., assembly GCA_046348125.1. Lineage (GTDB taxonomy): Bacteria > Pseudomonadota > Gammaproteobacteria > Burkholderiales > Burkholderiaceae_C > Rubrivivax. The sequence continues at coordinate 9,346 of JAXMEV010000010.1, read as the reverse complement.
CACCAGGACGAGCGCGAGCAGGCCGGCGCCGATCAGTGCCGCGACGCCGAGCCAGAGGAAGGCGCGCGCCAGGCGCTGCGGCGCCTGCGCATCGATGCGTGGTTCGAGCTCGTGTGGGGTTGGCATGCCGGCAAGGATCGGAGGGCCGGGATCAGGCGCCTCGACGCCCACGCTCCTAGAACGCGAGGTAGTGGTCCAGCAGCAGCGCCGCGAACAACGCGGCGAGGTACAGGATCGAGTACTTGAAGGTGCCGCGCGCGAAGTCGTCGCTGTAGCGGCGCTGTTGGCGGTGGGCGCGCCAGACGAAGCGCGCGCCGAGCGCGGCGGCGCACGCCAGATACGGCCAGCGGCTCATGCCGACGGCGAACGGCAGCAGCGTCACCGCCGCCAGCAGCCACGTGTAGCGCACGATGACGCGCAGCGTGTGTTCGCGGCCGCGCATCACCGGCAGCATCGGCAGGCCGGCGCGCGCGTAGTCCTGCGTGCGGTACAGCGCCAGCGACCAGAAGTGCGGCGGCGTCCACACGAAGATGATCAGGAACAGCAGCCAGGCCTGCACCGGCACCTCGCCGGCTGCCGCCGCCCAGCCGAGCACCGGCGGCATCGCGCCCGAGGCGCCGCCGATGACGATGTTCTGCGCCGTGTTCGGCTTGAGCAGCACCGTGTAGACGAAGGCGTAGCCGATGAAGGTGGCGAGCGTGAGCCACATCGTCAGCGCATTGACGAAGTGGTGCAGCAGGAACAGCCCCGTGCCGCCGGTGACCAGCACCAGCGCCGCCGTCTGCATCGAGTTCAGCTCGCCGCTGGGCAGCGGGCGGTGGCGCGTGCGTGCCATCACGGCGTCGATGCCCTGCTCGATCAGGCAGTTCATCGCCGCCGCCGCGCCGGCCACGAGCGCGATGCCCACGGTGGCGAACAGGACGACGCGGCCCGGCGGCAGCGCCGGGCTGCCCATGAACATCCCGATCACGGCGCAAAACACGATCAGCCACAGCACGCGCGGCTTGGTCAGCGCCAGGAACTGGCGCAGGCGGCCGCGGCCGGGCCGGGCGACAGCACTCATGGTTGCACCTGCGGCGGCGCGAACGGCCGGCGCAACGCGCCTCAGCGCCGCAGCGTCGCCGCGTACGCGGCGACGGCGGTGATCTCGGCGTCGCTCATGCGGCCGGCGATGTGGCGCATGACGCTGCCGATGTCGTTGGCGCGGCTGCCCGACTTGAAGGCCTTCAGCTGGTTGGCGATGTAGCCCGCGTACTGCTCGCCGATGGCCGGCGCGAGCGTGGTCGGCGGCAGCTTCATCGTCGCCGCCCAGTCGGACTTGCCGCCGCCGGCCGGGCCGTGGCAGCCCATGCACGCGGCCACCTGATCGGGCATGCCCTTGCCCTTCGTGAAGAGCTTCTCGCCGGCCGCCAACTGGTCTTTCTTCGCGTCGGCCAGGGGCGTTGCCTTCTGCGTCGAGAAATAGGCGGCGAGGTCGGCGATGTCCTGTTCGGACAGAGGCATCGCCATCGGCGTCATCTGGTCGTTCTTGCGCGCACCGGACTTGAAGTCGTGCAACTGCTTCTTGATGTACTCGGGCAGCTGCCCCGCGAGCTTGGGCCACATGTCCATCGGGCTGTTGCCGTCGGCGCCATGGCAGCCGGCGCAGACCGCCGACTTCGCCTTTCCGGCTTCGACGCTGCCGGCGGCCCAACTCGGCCCCAGCCACGACAGGCCGAGCACGACGCAGGTGCCGACACCGAGTGCAATCCTCATCGCAAACGCCCCTTCCCGGACAAGACGCGCGGATTCTAGGGTTGGGCCCGGACCCGTCAGGACAGGGGGATTACCGAGCCCGCGCGCGGCGCTGCTGGCCTGCCCGGCGCGACTCGAACGCGCAACCACCGGCTTAGAAGGCCGGTGCTCTATCCGGTTGAGCTACGGGCAGCAGGGTGCGATTGTGCGGCGCGCGCGCCCGGCTTCAGCGCGCCTGGTACTGCGGGGCGCCGAACAACGCCTCGCGCTCGCGCTCGCCGGTGAGCGGCCGGCGCCGCTCGGCCAGCACCTGCACGCCGCGCGCGACGGCCGGGCGCGCCGCGATTTCGTCGAACCAGCCCTTCAGATGCGGGTACTCGTCCCACTCGATGCCCTGGTTCTTCCAGCTGCGCAGCCAGGGGAAGATCGCGATGTCGGCGATCGTGTATTCGTCGCCGGCGATGTAGCGCCGGCGCGCGATGCGGCGGTTCATCACGCCATACAGGCGCCTGGCCTCGTTCGTGTAGCGTTCGATCGCGTACGCGATCTTCTCGGGCGCGTAGATGCGGAAATGGTGCGCCTGGCCGAGCATCGGGCCGACGCTGCCCATCTGGAACATCAGCCACTGCAGCACCTCGTACTTGCCGCGCGTGTCGGCCGGCAGGAAGCGCCCGGTCTTGCCGGCGAGGTACAGGAGGATGGCGCCGCTCTCGAACAGCGAGATCGGCTTGCCGTCCGGGCCGTCGGGGTCGACGATCGCCGGGATCTTGTTGTTCGGGCTGAGGGCGAGGAAATCGGGCGCGAACTGCTCGCCCGCGCCGATGTCGACCGCATGCACGCGGTACGGCAGCGCGCATTCCTCGAGCATGATGTGGACCTTGTGGCCGTTGGGCGTGGCCCACGAATACACTTCGATCATCGCTCACCTCTGGTGTGGGGGCGGCCCGCGGCGGCCGCGCCCGTTCGGACTCTAAACCATGCTCGATGGCATCAAGCGCTGGTTCTCCGGTCGCGCGACGGCGCCGCAGCAGGGCTGGGAGGACGTGGCACGCTGGGCCGCCGCGCAGCGCTGCGCCTACCGCAGCGTCGCCGACGAGGGCTTCGTCGTCGACGGCCGCCTGGAGGCAACGCCCTGGCGGCTCGAGTGGGGCCCGTCGCAGCGCCGCTACATCGAGGGCCAGGAACTGCGCATCCGCAGCGAGCTCGGTCTTGCGCCCGAACTGCAGGCCGCGGTGATGAACCGCCGGCTGCAGGAGCGCATGGAGAAGGACGTCTACGAGCAGTACGTCGAGGACGTGCAGACGCGCATCGACGACAGCACCCCGCCGGAAATGCGCTGGCTCGTGATGTTCCCCAAGCTCGGCGGCACCGAGCTGGGCACGCTCAAGGAGCGCTTCGTCGCGCTCGGCAGCCACAAGCGCTGGCTGCAGTCGTGGCTGGCGGGCACGCTGGCGGCGCAGTTGCAGGGCTTGAACGTCGCGCCGGAGCAGCCGATCGTGCTGACCGTCGGGCGCGGCCGGCTGACGCTGCGCACCGCGCTCGCCGAGGCGGCGGTGCCGCAGCTGCAGGCCTGGCTCGGCCTGTTCGAGGTCGCGCTGAGTGCGGCCCGCGGCGCGGCCGGCGGCGCATCGGCCGAGGCGTCGTCCTTGTCCGCCCTGCCGCAGTCGGCGCCGGGCGCGCCGGCGGCCGAGGAATCGGGCACCTAGGAGCGTGGGCGGCGCGGGTGTGGGTCTCGAGCTCGACGAAGCAGCGCCGTTCGGCCGGGTAGACATGCTCGGCCATGAAGGCGTGCAGGCGCTCTTGAAGTTCGCGCGTGCCCGGGCGCGTGGGCGAAGTCAAGCGGTCCGTCTGCGTTGCGGTTCGGCGCCTGCTCTCAGGCGCGCTGCGCGAACTGCCAGGCCATCTCGGCCAGCGGCCGCGTGCGCGCGCCGGTGGCCCTGGCCTCGGCGCTGGCGGCGATGCCGTCCACCACGCGCTTGGCGATGCCCTGGCAGATCGAGGCCAGGCGGAACAGGTTGTAGGCGAGGTAGAAGTCCCAGTCGGCCATCACCGTATCGGCGTCGAGGGCGCGGCCGGTGGCCGCACTCACGCGCTCGCAGTAGCGGCGCACGTAGTCGCGCTCGCCCGGGATGCCGAGCGCGGCCAGGTCGAGCCCGCCGATGCCGCGGAAGGTGCCCGGCGGGATGTGCCAGGCCATGCAGTGGTAGCTGAAGTCGGCCAGCGGGTGGCCGAGCGTCGACAGCTCCCAGTCGAGCACGGCGAGAACGCGCGGCGCGTCGGCGGCGAAGATCAGGTTGTCCAGCCGGAAGTCGCCGTGGACGATGGCGACCCGGCTGTCGTCGCGTGCGCTCGCCGGCATGTGCGCGGGCAGCCACTCGAGCAGGCGGTTCATCGCCTCGATGTCCTCGGTCACCGAGGCCAGGTACTGCTTGCTCCAGCGGCCGATCTGGCGCTCGAAGTAACTGCCGGGGCGGCCGTAGTCGGCCAGGCCCACGCCTGCCGGCTCGACGCTGTGCAGGGCGGCGATGACGCGGTTCGTCTCGTCGTAGATCGCGCCGCGTTCGGCACGCGTCATGCCCGGCAGTGCCTGGTCCCACAGCACGCGCCCCTCGACGTATTGCATGACGAAGAAGGCACGGCCGATCACCGACTCGTCCTCGCACAGCAGCAGCATCTCGGCCACCGGCACCTCGGTCGCGGCGAGCGCGCGCATGACGCGGAACTCGCGCTCGATGGCGTGCGCCGAGGGCAGCAGCCTGGCCTGCGGCCCGGGCTTGCTGCGCATCACGCAGCTGCGCGCCGGCGTGACGAGCTTGTAGGTGGGGTTGCTCTGACCGCCCTTGAACTGCTCGACCGCGAGCGGGCCGGCGAAGCCGGGCAGCGCGCGCGTCAGATGCGCCTCGAGCGCGGCCGCGTCGAAGGCGTGGCTCGCGGCCACGGGGCGGGTGCCGGTGTACTCTTCCATCAGGGCCTCCGGGGCAGTGCGATCAGCGTGCGGCCGCCGCCATCAGCGCCTCGCGCGCGAGCACGAGCAGGCGCGTCGGCTCGACCCGCAGCACGCCTTCGCGCTCGAAGCGCTTGAGTTCGCGATTGACGCGCTGGCGCGAGGCGCCGAGCAGCTGGGCCAGATCCTCCTGCGCCAGCGCCAGACCGACGCGCACGGCGTCGCCCTGCGGCCGCCCGTGACGGCGCGCCAGCAGCAGCAGCTGACGCGCCAGGCGCGAGCGCAGCGGCAGCGTGCCCAGATCCTCGATCTGGTCGAACATCAGCCGCAGGCGCCGGCAGTTCAGGCGCAGCAGCGCCTCGTACAGCTCGACGTGCTGCGCCAGCAAGTCGCGGAAGTCGGCCTTGCGCACGCACAGCAGCGTGGTCGGGCCGTGCGCGGTGGCGTCGTGCGTGTGCGGCAGGCCGTCGAACAGCGCGATGTCGCCGAACCAGACGCCCGGCTCGGCGTAGGTGAGCGTGAGCTGCTTGCCGGCGAGCGAGACGGTGCCGATGCGCACCGCGCCGGCGGCCACGCCATACCACTCCCTGGCCGCCGCGCCGCGTGCGATCAGCGCCGCGCCGTCGGCGAGCCGCCGCACCTGCGCGCGCGCAACGATGGCGCCGCGCAGGGCGGCAGAGAGCTGCTTGAACCAAGCGCCGGACTCGATGTTGCGTTGCTCTTCGATTGTAAGAACGGGGGTCGGCATGACTTGTCCCTGAGGCGACAGCGACGGGCGCATTGTGGCCAACGTCGATCGAGCACGGATGCTGCGGCCGGAGTCGAGCAGCGTGGCGCGGCCGGCCCGGATGCATCGGTGGCCGTGCTAGAGTGACTCGAACCGACCCGAACGCCGCCACGCGCCGCATGCTGCATCTGCTCGACCTGCCGCGCCTTGCGCTCGCCCTGGCGTTGGCCGTGACGATGGCCGCGGCGGCCGCGCCGGCGCGGGCCGCCGGCTTGGGCGCCGCGGCATCGGCGGCACCGCTGCTCGGGCAGCCGCTCGACTTCACGCTGCCGTTGCGCATCGCGGCCGGCGAGAGCCTTGCGCCCGATTGCGTCGAAGCGGTGGTGGCCTACGGCGAGCGCGTGCTGCCGGCGCCGGCGGTGCGCACGGTGCTCGAGACGCTCGCGGCCGACGCGGCGCGGCTGCGCGTCACGGCGACGCCGCCGCTCGACGAACCGGTGGTCACCGTCAGCGTCGGCGCGGGCTGCGCGTCGCGCGTGACGCGGCGCTACGTGCTCTTCGCCGAGCCGCCCGAGCGCAGCGCGGCGGCGCCGGCGAGCGAAGTCGCGGCGCCGGCCTTCGCTGCGGCGCCGCTGCCCGTGGCCGGCGAGGCGCTCGTCGCGTCGAGCGCTGCGCGGCGCGCGACGCCGCCGGCCAAGGAGGCCACGCGGGCCGCGCGGGCCGCGCGGGCCGCGCGGCTGAGCGATGCCGGCCGCGCCGGCACGGCACGCGCTGCGGCTGCCGAGCGGGCCCGCAGCGCGCGCCGTGCGACCCAAGGCCCACGGGTTGCGGTGCGCCAGGCGACGCCGCGTCGCCCGCGTCGCGCCGCGTCGCCGCTCGTGCCCGTCGCGCTGCAGGCGGCCGCACCGCGTCTGCTGCTCGAGGCAGCGGTGCCGGTCGCGAGCCCCGACGCGCAGGCGGTCGAGCAGGCGCTCGAGGCGGTGGCCCGGGCGGCCAGCGCGGCACGTGCCGCCGCTTCGGCCGCCTCGGCCAGCGCCGAGCGCATCGCCGCACTCGAACGCACCGTCGGCCAACTGCGCGCCCAGGCCGCGACGCAGGACGAACAGGCTGCGCGCCTGGCCGCCCAGCTGGCGGCCTCGGATCGCCCGAGCCGCTGGCTGGCGCCGCTGGTCGCGCTCGTGCTGCTGCTGGCCGGGCTCGCGGCCTGGCTGGCCTGGCGACTCGCCGCAGCGCAGCGTCGTCGTGAGGTCGATTGGCGGCAGGCCGTCGCGCGCCCGCCGGCCGCCGCGGCCGCGCCGGCGCGCGAGCCGACCGCGCCGATCCCGCTGGTGACGAGCGAGATCGCCCCCGCCAGCCCACAGGCGCAGGGCTATCCGGCCTGGCCGCCGCCCGCGGCGCCGGCTGTGCCGGAGGCCGGCGCGGCCGCTGCCGCTGCCGCTGTCGATGAGCGGCGCGGCGCACCGGCATCGGAGCCGGCGATGGAGCGCACGCAGGTGCTCGCCGGGCCAGGCCAGGCCGAAGGCGCGGCCGCGCGCGACGTGTCGGTCGACGAGTTGATCGACCTCGAGCAGCAGGCCGAGTTCTTCGTCGTGCTCGGGCAGGACGAGGCGGCGATCGACCTGCTCGTCGAGCACCTGCGCAGCACCGGCGGCGGCAGCGCGCTGCCCTATCTCAAGCTGCTCGAGATCTACCATCGGCGCGGCGAGCGCGAGGCCTACGAGCGCACCCGTGCGCGCTTCAACCGCCGCTTCAACGCCTACGCGCCGGAGTGGGGTGCCGACCTCGCGCACGGCCGCACGCTCGAGGACTACCCGGCCGTGCTGCCGCGGCTCGAGCGCGCCTGGCCGCAGCCGATCGACGCGATGGCCGAGCTCGAGACGCTGCTGTTTCGCAAGGCGCGCGGCGAGCTGTTCGAGCTGCCGGCCTATCGCGACGTGCTGTTCCTCTACGCGCTGGCGCGCGACCGGCTCGACCGCGAAGCGCTGGCCGGCGGCAGCGTCGATCTGCTGCTGCCGCTCGGCGACGCGGGTCCGGCGGCGGCCTTGCGCCCCGAGGCCGGCCTGGACGCCGACGGTGCCGGCGCGCACGACGACCGCGCCACGGCGCCCGTCGACCTCGATCTGTCGCGCAGCGACTGGCCGAGCAGCATCTTCGATGCGGTCGACGAGCCGGCGCGGCGGCCCTGAACGGGCGCCGGGGCGGCGGCGGCGCTACTGCGGTCGTTCGAGGCGCTCGAGCCGCGCGAGCCGCTCGAGCGCCGCGGCCAGCGTCTCGTCGCGCTTGGCGAAGCACAGCCGCGCCAGGCGCTGCTCGAAGCCGCCGTCGTAGAACGCGGACACGGGAATGGCCGCCACGCCCACCTCGCGCGTGAGCCACTGGCAGAACTCGGCCTCGGGCAGCGTGCTCACGGCGCCGTAGTCGACGAGCTGGAAGTAGCTGCCCTGGCTGGGCAGCGGCACCAGCGGCGTGCGCGCCAGGCCGGCGCGGAACAAGTCGCGCTTGCGCTGGTAGAACGCCGGCAGCTCGAGATAGGGCCGCGCGTCGGCCAGGCCGCGCGCCAGGCCATGCTGCATCGGCGTGTTGACGGTGAAGACGTTGAACTGGTGCACCTTGCGCAACTCGGCCGTGAGCGGCGCCGGCGCCGCCACCGTGCCGACCTTCCAGCCGGTCACGTGGTAGGTCTTGCCGAAGCTCGAGACGACGAAGGCGCGCGCCGCCAGCTCGGGAACGGACGACGCGCTCACGTGCGGCGCGCCGTCGAAGACCATGTGCTCGTAGACCTCGTCGCTCACGAGCAGCGTATCGGTGGGCGCGAGCAGCGCGGCCAGCCGGTCCATCTCGGCGCGTGTCCACACGGCGGCGCCGGGGTTGTGCGGGCTGTTGACGACGATCATGCGCGTGCGCGGGTTGAGGGCGGCGGCGATGCGCTCGAAGTCGGGCCGAAAGCTGCGCGGCACGAGCGGCACGCGCACGACGCGCCCGCCGGCCAGCTCGATGTTGGGCGCGTAGCTGTCGTAGCAGGGTTCGAGCACGATGACCTCGTCGCCCGGGTGCACCGCGGCGAGGATGGCGGTCAGGATCGCCTGCGTCGCGCCGGCGGTGATCGTGATCTCGCTGCCCGGGTCGTAGCGCCGGCCGTACAGCGCCTCGATCTTCGCCGCCACCGCCTCGCGCAGCGCCGGCACGCCGGCCATCGGCGGGTACTGGTTGTGGCCCGCGCGCATGGCCGCGCAGACATGGTCGACGAGCGCCGGGTCGCAGTCGAAATCCGGGAATCCCTGGCCCAGGTTGATCGCGCCGTGCTCCTGCGCCAGCGCCGACATCACGGTGAAGATCGTCGTGCCGACATGCGGCAGGCGGCTGGCGAAGGGCGGGGTGCGGGGTGGCATGGTGGACGGCGCGAGGTTCAGAGTTCGTAATCGCTGCCCTGGCCGGCGAGCGCGCGCTCGACGAGCGCGGGCGTCAGGCGCGGCGACAGCATGGCGGTGAAGGCGTGGACGAAGTGGCGCAGGTAGGCGCCGCGCTTGAAGGCCAGGCGCGTGACGTTGCGCCCGAACAGATGGCCGAGCGGCCGCGCCACCAGGCCCGAATCGGGCGGCTCGTCGCGCAACGCGAGCTCGGCGACGATGCCGATGCCCAGGCCCAGGCGCACGTAGGTCTTGATGACGTCCGAGTCGATCGCCTCCAGCGCCACCTGCGGCGTCAGGTGGGCGCGCTCGAAGGCCGCGTCGATGCGCGTGCGTCCGGCGACCGTGCGGTGGTAGAGCACGAGCGGCTGCGTCGCGAGCTGCTCGAGCGAGGGCCGCTCCACTGCGGCCAGCGGGTGCTCGGCCGGCACCACCATCAGGTGCTGCCAGTCGTAGCAGGGCAGCGAGACGAGGTCGTCGTGCTCGGCCAGCGATTCGGTGGCGATGCCGATGTCGGCGACGTCGTCGCGCAGC
>JAXMEV010000009.1:0-194967 GCA_046348125.1 Rubrivivax sp. | reverse complement strand
GGGGGCCGACCGCCCCCGGCCCGGAGCGGCCCGCTGCGACGCGAGGCGTCGCGCGCCGCGGCTCAGTTCAGCACGATCTTGGCCGTGCGGATCACGTCGGCCCAGCGCTTGCGTGCGTCGCGCAGCCAGGCAGCGGATTCCTGCGCCCCGAGGTTGGTCGGGGCATAGTCGGCGATGCGGTTGAGCTCGCGCACCTCGGGCGTCTCCATCGCCAGCGCCACCTCCTTGGCGAGCAACTGGACGATCTCGTTGGGCGTGCCCGCCGGCGCCGCCAGCACGTAGGCGAAGCTGGCGTTGAAGCCGGGATAGCCGGATTCGGCGACGGTGGGCAGTTCCGGCGTGGCCGCCGAGCGCTGGGCGCCGGAGATGGCCAGCGCGCGCAGCTTGCCCGCCTTGGCGTGGGGCAGCACGCCGCTGCCGACGGCGAACAACGAGTCGACCTGGCCGCTGATGACGTCGACCACCGACTGGCCGGTGCCCTTGTACGGGATGTGCGTCATCTCGATCCCGGCCGTCGACAGGAACGCCGCCATGGTGAGGTGGCTGGGCGAGCCGTTGCCGCCGGACGCGTAGGTCATCTTGGTCGTCTTGGCCAGCTTGACGAACTCCGCCACGTTGTTGGCCTTGATGCCGGGATTGACGGTGAGCACCTGGCTGTAGGTCACCGGCACCGAGACGATCGCCAGGTCCTTGGCGGCGTCGAACGGCATCTTCTCGTACAGCGAAGGGTTGACCGTGAACGTGGTGTCCAGCGCGAACAGCAGCGTATAGCCGTCCGGCGGCGCCTTGGCGACGATTTCCGTTCCGAGGTTGCCGCCGGCACCCGCCTTGTTGTCGACGACGAAGGGCTGCTTGAGCCGCTTGCCCATCTGCGTCAGCACGGCCCGCGCGAACGCGTCGAGCGGACCCGGCACGGTGGTGACGACCACCCGCACCGGCTTGTCCGGATAGGCTTCCGCCAGGGCGCCGGCGGCAGCCAGCGAGAGTGCGGCAATGACGCCCAGCTTGTTGATCAGCTTCACTTGGTCTCCTGTTCGAGCTCGGGCCGGCCCGGCCGCGGTGGGAGGCAACTGCGGGGGTTCCCGAGTGCCGGTTTTCGGTGTCGGATCGTAGGTCTGGGCGCGGCAGCAATTCAAACGACGGATTCTCCGATTGTCATGCGCGGCGCTCATGCATCGACGCGTCCGATTCGGTCCGGTCTGCGCCGTGCGCAACACCCCGGTGCGTGTCAAGGTAGTTGTCGCCTCATTCATGCAGCCGAGGGCTGCTTATCGAGGGTGCGCGAATGGGTCTCGACGACCGAATCGCGCTCCGGGTTCAAGGTCACCACAGTGACGGGCGTCCAGTTCCGAGTGGGCCCGGACCAGCGCCGCGGATTGCGCTCGCGCGCTCGGCAGTACAGCTCGTGGCGCGCCGCGAGGATCGCCGTGTCGGCGCCGGCGTGGCGCTGTGCGGGGCTGACGTAGCGGATGCCGCTGTGGCGATGATCGTGGTTGTACCAGTGCACGAACTGGGCGGCCCACGCCCGCGCCTGGTCGAGGTCGGCAAAGCCCTTGGCGGGGAACTCCGGGCGGTACTTCGCCGTACGGAACAGGCTCTCGACGTAGGCGTTGTCGTCGCTCACGCGCGGGCGCGAGTACGAGGGCTTGACGCCCAGCCAGTGCAGCATCGCCAGCACGCTGGTGGCCTTGAGCGTGGAGCCGTTGTCGCCGTGCAGCACGGGCTTGTTGAGCATCGCGTGGATGCCCTCGGCCAGCGCGGTGCGCTTGAGCAGGTGCGCGGCGTGGTCGGCGTCGTCGCTGTCATGGACCTCGAAGCCGACGATCTTGCGGCTGTACACGTCCAGGATCAGGTACAGGTAGAACCAGCGGCCGATGACCTCGGCGGGCAGATACGTCATGTCCCAGCACCACAGCTGGCGCGGCGCGGTGGCGACGTGGGTGGTGGGCGGGCGGCTCTTGCGCGGCGCCTTGGCGCGACCACGATGACGCGTCTGCCCGTGCGCGCGCAGCACGCGCTGGAAGCTCGATTCGCTGGCTACGTACACGCCCTCGTCGGCCAGCGCGGGCACGATGCGCGCGGGCGGCATGTCGGCAAAGCGCGGCTGGTTGGCCACGTGCACGATGTACTCGCGCTCGGCGGGACTGAGCGCGTGCGCAGGCGTAGGCCGCGCCGCCTCGGGGCGTCCATCGCCAGCGACCAGGCCGTCGTCGGCCTTCCAGCGCTGCAAGGTGCGCACGTCGATGCCGGCGATCTCGCAGGCCAGGCGCAGCCGCGCGCCGGCCTGGCGAGCCGCTTCGATGTCTCGGGCCAGGGCTTGGCGATCTTCGAGGCCGATCATTCGTCCTCGCCCTTGTTGAAGATCGCCGCGACTTTTTTTGACAGCACCAGCAGCGCTGCGGTCTCGGCCAGGGCCCGGTCCTTGCGCCGCAGCTCGCGCTCGAGCTCCTTGATGCGTCGGCGCTCGTGCCGGGTCTGCTGCGGGCTGGCGCGCGCCTCCTCGGGCTCGGCCAGCGCCTGGGTGGCGTTGTCGCGCCACTGCCCGAGCTGCTGCGGGTACACGCCGTGCTCGCGGCACCACGCGCTGCGCGCCGTCTCGTCCAGCGCGGCCGTGGCGATCACCGCCTCCAGCCGAGCCACCGCCGTCCAGGCGCGTTGCCCCGCAGGCTTGGCCAGCGCGTGGGCGCGCCAGCGCTCGAGCGTCGCCGCGCCCAACCCGATCTCGCGCGCCACCGCCTCCAGCGGCGCGCTCTCGGGCGGCAGCAGCCGTGCCACTGCCCGGTCCTTGAATGCTTGTCCGTATCGAGCCAATTCGTCCTCTGTCATCGCCCCCGGGTCGAGAAAATTCGGCGGCCGCACAGGCTGTGGATTTGTGGACGATGCGCTGCGCGCACCGGCCGGCTTGCCGTGGACAACGCTCACGCGTTGCCCACCGCGCCCGCCTTCGCCCACAAGCTCCACAGCCTCCTACCACCACCTACAACAAGAACCCAAAGCCCGTCGGGGCCAGGTTCTATCGGGGCGGCAACTATTCTGACGCGGGGGGACCCCGAGCAGCCCGCAGGCGCGCCACCACTTCGCTCACACTCAAGACGTCGCCGAAGAACAGCATCCATTGTTGCAGCGCGCCGAGATGCTCCTCGGGCGTCATCGCCGACAGCGCGTCTTCGACCATCACGGTCGAATAGTTCATCGCCATCGCGTCGCGTGCGGTGGACTCGCAGCAGACATTGGTCACCGTGCCGCCGATCAGCAGCGTGGTAATGCCCCTCGCCTCGAGCTCCTCGGCGAGCCGCGACGAACCCCTGGTAAGAGCGCTGTAGCAGCGCTTGACCACGCGCACATCCTCGGGCCGCACCTCCAGCCCGGGCGCGACGGCAAACCCTTCGTGCGCGCTCGCCAGCTCCTTCAGCCGGCGTGCGCTGCGTTCCGGCGTCAGCATGTAGGCATGGTGATGCGACCAGAACTCGTCGGCGCCGTCGGCACTGGTCTGGATCCAGATCACGGCGCCGCCGGCTTCCCGCAGCGCCCGCGCCAGTCGATTGACGGCAGCGAAGGTTGCGCGCGCGGCGGCGCATTCGCCCTGGTATCCGGGCTGCGTGAAGTAGTTCTGCAGGTCGACGACGACGAAGGCGGTCCGGGCCGCTTCGAATTGCGCGTACGGGTGCAGCACCCCCTGGCGTGCGAGCACACGGTCCACGACCCATTGCGGGAAATCCACGACCGCCCCCCTTCAGCCGTAGCGCCGCATCGCCGCGGCCTCGAAGCGCGCGATGGCCAGGTACATCGCGCCCGACATCACCCCGAGCACGACGATCGCCGTCATCACCACGTTGAGCTTGAAGACCTGGCTGCCGTTGATGATGAGGAACCCGAGCCCCTCGTTGGCCGACTGGAACTCGCCGACGATCACCCCCACGAGCGACAGGCCGATATTCATCTTCAGGGCCGAGATGAGCGTCGGCACGCTGCCGGGCAGGACGACCTTCGTCAGGATTTGCCAGCGGTTCGCGCCCAACGTGCGGGCCAGCTTGATCTTGTTCGGATCGATGGCGCGAAAGCCCTCGTAGACCACCAGGATCGTGATGAACATCGCGATCGCGATCGCCATGCCGTACACGGAATAGTCCGAGCCCAGCCAGATGTAGAAGATGGGCACGAAGGCGATCTTGGGCATCGCATTGGCCACCACCAGGTACGGGTCGAGCACCTTGTAGACGAACTCCGACCACCAGAGCGCCGCGGCGATCGCGATGCCTGCGGCCATGCTGACGGCGAACCCGATCACGGTCGCGTTGAACGTGGCCCAGGTGTGCTGGCCGAGCTTGCCGTTGTGCGCGAGGTCGAGGAAGGTCGGCCAGAGCGCGCTCGGGTAGCTGGTGAGCATCGGATTGACGAGTTTGCTGCGCGCGGCGTATTCCCAGCCGCCGAAGAACAGCGCCAGGACCAGCAGCCGCGCGGCAAGGACCATGGCGGATCTGCGCTTCTCGCGCCGCAGATAGGCCAGGTATTCGCTGCTGAACGCCGCCGCCGGCGCTGCCGGATGGACGGCCTGCAGGCGCGCAGATTCCATGCTCAGCCCTCCACGTGCACGTCGAGCTCGCTCCACAGCGCGTTGAAATAATCGTTGAATTCGGGCAGCGAGCGCACCTCGAAGGGCGTGGGCCGGCGGCTGCCGACGCTGGGGAAGCGCAGCATGTGCTGCGACCGGATGCGGCCCGGCCGCCTCGAAAGCACGATCACCCGATCGGTCATCGCGATCGCTTCACCGATGTCGTGCGTCACGAGCACCACCGACTTGCCCTCGCTGCGCAGGATGTCGACGACCTCGTCCGCGATCGCCAGCCGGGTCTGTGAATCGAGCGCCGAAAAGGGCTCGTCGAGCAACACCACGTCGGGATTCGTCACCAATGTGCGCGCCAGCGCAACCCGCTGCCGCATGCCGCCGGAAAGCTGCCGCGGGTAGTGGTGCAGGAAGTCGCGCATCCCGCACTTCTCGAGCAGCCTGACGGCGCGTGCGCGCGCCTGACCGAGATCGAGCTTCTGGATCTCCGCGCCCAGCAGTGCGTTGTCGAGAATGGTGCGCCACTCGTACAGGTAATCCTGCTGCAGCATGTAGCCGACGCGCCTCGAGGCCGCGGTCACGCGCTGACCGTCGATCCGCACCGAACCGGCCGACGGCTCGAGAATGCCCGCGATCATCGACAACAGCGTGCTCTTGCCGCAGCCCGACTGCCCGATGATGGCCACGAACTCGCCGGCGGCGACCCGCAGCGAGACCCCGTCCAGAGCCAGCGTCTCTCCCTGTTTCGAGAAATAGCGCAGGGAGACGTCGTCGATTTCGATGCGCGGCCGCGCCGCGGCGGCGGCGGCCGCCGCCGCCGAATCCGACCTGCTCGGCAGGGCCGCCATCACTTCGCCTGGCTGGCGAAGCTCGGGTCGACGATCTGCCGGTACTTCACGCGCTTGGCCTTCTCGAGCTGGCCGCTCGCGATCAGCATGTCCTGGAGCGTCTCCATGGCCCCCTCCTCCACCAGCGTGCTCGTCTTCCACAGGCGCAGGGCGCGATAACGCTCGACGGTCTTGACCAGTTCGGCCTGGCTCATGCCCGGGAAGAACTCGGCGATATGCCTGGCGATGTCGGCCGGCGCAGCGGCGGCGACGTACTTCTGGGCCTTGGCGATGGCATTGACCCAGCCCTGGGCCACCTGGGGGTTCTTCTGCAGATAGCCGTCGGTCGAAGTGAACACCGTGTAGTCGACCGGACCCACCTCCTGGCCCACGGAAGCCACGACATGGCCCGACCCGTTGCTCTCGAGGTTGCTCGCTTCGGGTTCGAGGAAGATGGCGAAATCGGTCTGCCCCGCCATCCAGGCCCCGGTGCGGGCAGCCGGGCCGATGTTGTTGACCAGCTTGAGATCCGTGCGCGGATCGATCCCGTTCTTGCGCAGGGCCGTCTCGAGAAACACGTCGGGGTTCGAGCCCGGCCGGAAGGACATCACGCTCTTGCCCTTGAGCATGCTCCAGTTGAACTTGTCGATCGGCTTGCGCGACAGCAGCAGGAAACCGTCGGTCGCCGTCAGCGCGCAGAAGATCTTAGGCTTGACCGGCGACTCGCTGTTGGCGACGTACACGGTCGCCTCGGGGCCGATCAGCACGATGTCGGCGCTGTTCGACAGCAAGGCAGCCATCCCCTTGTCGGTACCCTGCGAGGTCTTCATGCTCACGCTCAGGCCGTTCTCTTTGAAATAGCCCTGGTTCAACGCCACATACATCGGCACGTAGAGCACCGATCGAACCGCCTCTTCGTAGCGGACCTTGGTCGGACTCTGAGCAACGGCCTGAGTCGCCAGCCCGAAGGCGAGCGCGGACAGCGACAGCGAGCGCAGGGACGAGCCGAGCCACACCGAGCACGCAAGACCGAAATGACGCATAGTCTCGACTCCTATCGGGGATGGCGCCGAAGATGAGCCGCTCTGGCCTCGAGGCGGCGGCGCGAAACGCCAGGTATCGTGAACGGGTCTGCGCACAGAGCGTGCGGCGTGAGGTCACGCACGCTCGCACGCCGCCAGGGGCACCTGGCGCCCGATCGTAGGCGGCGCACCCTGACGGCACAAGCGACCGGAATTCCTGCGCTCATGAGCTTTGCTCATGCATCGTACATGCGACGGGCATCGCCGTTTCGCGCGACGCATCAGCGCAGCGGCCGCCGGCCCTCGGCCACGGCGTCGATGAGCCAGGCGCGGAATTTCTGCAGCGACGACAGGCCCGCCTTGCGCTCCGGATACACGAGGTAGTAGCCCTTGTCGCTGGTGGCGGTCGGGCCGAACGGGATGACGAGTCTGCCCGAAGCCAGCTCGTCGAGGATCAAGAACTTCGGCAGGACGGCTGCGCCCAGGCCGGCCACCGCGGCCTGGGTCACCATCGAGAAGTTGTCGAACTGCGGGCCGCCGGCCGCAGCCAGGCCTTCGAGCGCGGCGCTGGCGGCCCACTCCTTCCAGGCCTGCGGCCGCGACGACAGATGCAGCAGCGAGAGCTTTTGCAGATCGGCCGGCGTGCGCAGCGTGCGGGCGGCGAGTTCCTCGTTGCAGACGACGACCATCTCCTCGCTCATGAGGTAGTCGCAGATGGCGCCGGGCCAGTCGGGCTGGCCGAAATGGATGGCGGCGTCGAGCGTGCTCTCGCCGAAGTCGAAGGGCACGAGCCGGGTGGCCAGGTTGATCGTCACGCCCGGATGCGTCTTCGCGAAATCGCCCAGGCGCGGGATCAGCCACTTCGTCGCGAACGAAGGCACCACGCCCAGATCGAGCGAGCTGCGCTCGCTCTGGCTGGACATCAGCTCGATGACCGCCGCCTCGATGCCGTTGAGGGCCGGGGTGATGCGGGCCAGGAAGCTCTTGCCCGCCGCGGTCAGCTCGAGGCGCTTCTTGACGCGCCTGAACAACTCGGTGCGCAGCAGCTCCTCCAGGGCACCGACTTGCTTGCTGATGGCGCCCTGGGTCAGGCACAGGTCCTCGGCGGCGAGCGTGAAGCTCAGCCGCCGGGCCGAGGCCTCGAAGGCCTGCAGCATCGCGGTGGAGGGGAGATAACGCCGCATGACGATCCAACGCCAGATCGGTACCGACCATCGAGACCCGAGAGCGTGCGCCGCAGCCAGGCAGCGTCTTGGTTCGCGCCAACGAGGATCCTTCGTCCGGTGACGGCGGGCATTGTGCCGCATGAGGCTGCAGCCAAGAGGTCGTGCGGCAGCGGCGCGGCGCGCTCGCAGGGCGCAGCGAGGTCTGTGGCGGCATCGCGCTCGGACGGTTGCGCACAACGCGGTTCGCGCCGTTCACGCCGTTCACGCCGTTCACCCGGTTCAGGCCGACCTCGCCGACGTGGCTCGCTGCACGCAGCTCCGCGCTCCGGATGGCATGTTGCAGCGCACCGCGCTCGCCTCGGCCCTGCGTTGTTCGGGTTGCCCAGCATTTCGCGCCGCGACGAGGCTTCATATAACCGGCATTTGAGGCAATGCGGTGAACCTCGCGTCCAACCTCGAACGACACGCAGCCGAGCGGCCGGCGCATGCGGCCGTGCTGTTCGAAGGCGGCAGCCTCGGCTACGCCGAGCTCGACGCCGCGGCTTCGCGACTGGCGCAGGGCCTGCGCGCGCGCGGCATCGCGGCCGGCGAGCGCGTCGCGCTGTACCTGCCCAACATCCCCGAGTACCTCGTCGCCTACTACGCGGCGCAGAAGCTGGGCGCGATCACGGTGGCGATCAACTCGATCTTCCGCAGCGCCGAAGTCCAGTACCTGCTCGCCGATTCGGGCGCCCGGGTCGTGTTCACGGTCGCCGAGCTGGTGCCGTTCGTGCCCCGCGCCGAATGCCCGGCGCTCGAGCAGATCGTCGTCTGCGAGGGCGAGGCGCCCGCCGGCTGCGCCACGCTCGCCGAGTGGAGCGCCGGCGGCAACACCAGCTGCCCGGGCGTCGCCTGCGCGCCCGAGGCGCCCGCCGCGCTGCTGTACTCGTCGGGCACGACCGGCTTTCCCAAGGGCGTGACGCTCACGCAGCGCAACATCGCCAGCAACATCGCCGCGGCCGCGCGCTATTCGGGCTATCGGCCGGACGACCGGCTGGCCGCCTTCCTGCCGCTGTTCCACGTCTACGGCCAGAACTACATCATGAACGCGGCCGTGCACGCCGGCGCGACGCTGGTGCTGTTTCGCCGCTTCGTGCCCGAGCCGGTGCTGCAGGCGGTCGCGCGCGAGCGCATCACGATGTTCTTCGGCGTGCCGACGATCTTCATCGGGTTGCTCGCGATGGACCTGTCGAAGTACGACCTGTCGTCGATCCGCTACGAGATGTCGGCCGCGGCGACGATGCCCGAGGAGATCTCGCGCCGCTGGACCGAGCGCTTCGGCCGCCGCGTCTACGAGGGCTACGGTCTCACCGAATGCTCGCCCTTCGCCTGCTACAACGACCTCGTCGAACACCGCTTCGGCTCGGTGGGGCGGGCGATCGAGGGCTTCGAGCTCGCCATCTTCGACGAGGCCGAGCGCGAGCTGCCGCGCGGCCGGTGGGGCGAGATCGTGATCCGTGGCCCCGGCGTCATGCAAGGCTACTGGCGCCGCCCCGAGGACAGCGCGCAGGCGCTGCGCGGCGGCTGGCTGCATTCGGGCGACATCGGGCGCATGGACGACGCGGGCTACGTCTACATCGTCGACCGCGTCAAGGACATGATCAACGTCGCCGGCTTCAAGGTCTGGCCGGCCGAAGTCGAGCAGTACCTGTACAAGCTGCCCGGCGTGCAGGAGGTGGCGGTGTACGGCCTGCCGCACCCCGACAAGGGCGAGCAGGTGGTGGCGGCGGTCGTGCCCCGGCCGGGCCACGCGCTCGGCGCCGAAGACGTCCTCGCCTATTGCCGCACCCATATCGCCGCCTACAAGGTGCCCGCGCGCGTGGACATCGTCGCCGAGCTGCCCAAGAGCGCCACCGGCAAGATCCTCAAGCGCGTACTGCGCGAGCAGGCCGGCCGGTCGTGACGCCGCCGACGCTGCTCGCAAACCCCGCCGGATCCCGAACATCCCAGCCAGGAGGTCATCGATGAACCCGCTCAGCCGCCGCCGCTTCAACCGCCGTCTGGGCGCACTCGCAGCCGGCGCCGCCGCGCTCGGCGCGCCGGCGCTGGTGCGCGCCCAGGGCAACAAGCTCAGGGTCGGCGTGCTGCTGCCGCGCTCGGGGGCGCTCGCCTTCATCGGCCAGTCGTGCCAGCGCGGCGCCGACATCGCGCCGGCCCTGCTGCGCGAGATGTACGGCGTCGAGGTCGAGCTGATGAACGCCGACATCGAGTCCAACGTCGACGTCGCGCGCTCGCGCGCCGAGAAGCTCGTCAACGAAGGCGCGCAGGTGCTGATGGGCGCCTTCGACTCGGGGCCGACGGTGGCCATCGCCCAGGTGGCCGAGCAGCGCAAGGTGCCGCTGGTGGTGAACATCGCCGCCGCGCCCCAGCTCACCGAGCAGGGCTACAAGTACACCTTCCGCAACTTCACCAGCGCGGCCGAGCTCATCCGCAACGGCCTGGCGCTGACGCGCGACGTCTTCCAGGCCACCAAGGCGGCGCCGCGCAGCGCCGTCTTCCTGCACGTCAACGACACCTTCGGCGTCTCGATGGCCAAGGGCATCGCCGCGATCCTGCCGACGCTCACCTACCTGCCGTTCAAGATCGTCGAGACGATCGCCTACGACCGCGACGCGCGCGACCTGTCGGTCGAGGTGACCAAGGCCAAGGCGACGAACGCCGACTTCATCTTGCTGGTGAGCCGCCTGAACGACGCCGTCCTGCTGGTGCGCGAGCTGGTCAAGCAGCGCTGGTCGCCGCAGGCCATCCTCAGCCCCGGTTCGCCCGGCATGTACGAGGCGCAGTTCTACAAGGCGCTGGGCAACAAGTACTCCGACTACTGCATCTCCAACGTGCCCTGGTACAACCCGAACGCGCCGCTCAGCAAGCGCGTCGAGGCCCAGTTCGCCAAGCAGTTCCCGCAGGAGAAGCTGATGTTCCACGCCCTCAACGTGGGCTTCACCTTCGAGGCCATGATGATCGCCGCCGACGCCTTCAAGCGCGCCGGCAGCACCGACGGCACGGCGCTGGCCAACGCGCTGCGCCAGACGAACATCGTCGAGCACATGATGATCGGCGGCCCGATCGCCTTCGACGCCAAGGGCCAGAACACGCACATCGCCTCGGCCTGCATCCAGAACCGCAACGGCCAGCCGATGGTCGTGCTGCCGAAGGAGGCGGCACAGACGGCGCCGGTGTTCCCGGTGCCGGGCTGGGCGCAACGCGGCTAGGATCGCGGCCCGGCGCGGGGCGCGCCTGCGCGCCGCCGCGCCGCCGCGCCGCCGGCAGCGGCGTTTCGACTTCTCGACCGCACCCACAGGAGCCGCCGGCTTGCCCGCCGAAGCCATCGCCAACATCGTGCTGAGCGGGCTGCTCACCGGCCTCGTCTACGGCCTGATGGCGCTCGGCCTGTCGGTCATCTACGGCGTCGTGCGCATCGTCAACTTCGCGCACGGCGAGCTGATGGCGGTGGCCATGTACGCGGCGGTCTTCGCCTTCGCGCTCGCCGGCATCGACCCGCTGTGGCTGCCGGTGCCGATGGCGCTCGCCTTCTTCGGCATCGGCTACGCGCTGCAGCGCGTCCTCATCAACCCCTTCATCGGGCGGCCCGAGCACGCGCAGTTCATCCTGCTGCTGGCCCTGGCGCTGGTGCTCGTGAATGCGCTGCTGGTGGCCTTCGGGCCCGACGCGCGCGCGGTGCAGGTCGATTACGCGCTCGACTCGTACCAGCTCGGCCCACTGCTCGTCGACAAGGTGCGCGTGATCTGCGCCGCGGTCGCGCTCGCGGCCTGCGCGCTGCTGTTCGCGATCTTCCGCTGCACCGCGTTCGGCAAGGCGATCCGCGCCTGCGCCGACAACCTGCTCGGCGCGCAGGTGGTGGGCCTGAACGTGCGCCACCTGTACGCGCTCACCTTCGGCCTGGGCGTGGCCTGCGTCGGCGTCGCCGGCTGCCTGCTGTCGCTGCTGGTCGACGTCACGCCGGGGCTCGGGCCGGCGTACACGCTGCTGGCCTTCGTCATCGTCATCATCGGCGGGCTGGGCTCGATGATCGGCGCGCTCGCCGGCGGCGTGCTGATCGGCGTCTCGGAGTCGGTGGCCGGGCTGCTGTTCACGCCTTCGGCCAAGAGCATGCTGTCCTTCGCGCTGCTGATCCTCGTGCTCGCCTTGCGGCCGCAAGGCCTGTTCAGGGCCCGATGAAGCGCGCGCACTGGGCGCTGGCGGCGCTGCTGGCCCTGCTGCTCGCGCTGCCGCTCGTGCTCGACCGCTACTTGCTCTCGGTGATGATCCTCATCCTGTACTTCGCCTTCGTCGGCCAGGCGTGGAACGTGATGATGGGCTTTTGCGGCCAGCTCTCGCTCGGCCACGCCCTCTTCGTCGGCCTGGGCGCGTACACGGCGGCGGCGCTGTATCAGCATTTCGGCGTCGTGCCCTGGCTGGGCATGCTGGCGGCGGTGGCGGTGTGCGTGGCCGCGGCCTCGTTCATGGGCTGGCTGGCGTTTCGCTTCGGCATCGGCGGCACTTACTTCGCGCTGCTGACGATCGCCTGCGCCGAGTTCACGCGCATCGGCTTCGAGCATTTCGGCTGGGTCGGCGGCTCGGGCGGCTTCTTCCTGCGCGTGACGCAGCAAGATCAGGTCGACCTAGTCAACCTGCGCGGCCAGCCGGCGCTCTTCTATTACCTCGCGCTGGCGCTGGCGGCGCTCGCCTTCGCGCTCTCGGCCTGGCTGCTGCGCGGGCGGGCGGGCTTTTACTTCCGCGCCATCCGCGACAACGAGGAAGCCGCGCGCGCCGCCGGCGTCGCCGTCTTCCGCTACAAGCTCTACGCGCTGCAGATCTCGGCCGCGCTGACGGCGCTGGCGGGCGTGTTCTTCGCCTTCTATTACAACAACCTCTTCCCCGAGCAGATCTTCCA
This sequence comes from Rubrivivax sp., assembly GCA_046348125.1. Taxonomy (GTDB): domain Bacteria; phylum Pseudomonadota; class Gammaproteobacteria; order Burkholderiales; family Burkholderiaceae_C; genus Rubrivivax. The sequence continues at coordinate 182,458 of JAXMEV010000009.1, read as the reverse complement.
CATCGGCCGCTCGATCGAGATCATCCTGGCGCCGATCATCGGCGGCATCGGCACGCTGTTCGGTCCGGTGCTGGGGGCGGCGCTCCTCACCGCGCTGTCCGAGGGCATCAACCAGCTGCTCACGATGTCCGGCTACGAGGTGCCCGGCGTCAAGCAGATCCTGTACGGCGTGGCGCTGGGGCTGGCGATCATGTTCATGCCGGGCGGCATCTGGCCCGTGATCGCCCGCAAGCTGGGGTTCAGGCGCGACGACTGGGGCGACGATGAATCCGGCTGAGACGCGCGCCGCCGCCGCGGCGCCGGACGCGCCGCCGCTCGGCGCGGAGCCGCTGCTCGCGGTCGAGGGCCTGTCCAAGAGCTTCCGCGGCCTGCGCGCGGTGGCCCAGGCCTCGCTCAGCGTGGCGCGCGGCGAGATCGTCGCGCTCATCGGGCCCAACGGCGCGGGCAAGACGACGCTGTTCAACCTGGTGGCCGGGGCGCTCGCGCCCGATTCGGGCAGCGTCCGCTTCCAGGGCGTCGAGATCGCCGGCCGGAGCGCCGAGCGCGTGTGCGCCGCCGGCATCGGGCGCACCTTCCAGATCGTCAAGCCGTTCGCCGACATGACGGTGCTCGAGAACGCGATGGTGGGCGGCTTTCGCGGCACCGCCGACCGCGCGCTGGCACGCGCGCGCGCCGAGCGTGCGCTGCGCGCGCTCGACATGTGGCCCGAGCGCCATCGGCCGGCTTCGGCGCTGACGCTGCCTGCCGGCAAGCGCCTCGAGGTGGCGCGCGCCCTGGCCACCGAGCCCGCAATGCTGCTGCTCGACGAGGTGATGGCCGGCCTGCGCCCGACCGAGACCGACCGCATGGTGGCCGCCTTCCGGCGCCTGAACGCCGAGCAGGGCATCACGATCTTGCTGATCGAGCACGTGATGCGTGCCGTGATGGCGCTGGCGCAGCGCGTGTACGTGCTGCACCACGGCGAAATCATCGCCTCGGGCACGCCCGCGCAGGTGACTTCCGATCCCCGCGTGGTGAGCAGCTACCTGGGCAGCGCAGGCGCGCCGCATTGAGCCGCGCGATGCTCGAGATCCGCGGTCTTTCGGTCTGCTACGGCGACGCGCAGGCGCTCGACGACGTCGATCTGGACGTCGGCGCCGGCGAGGTGGTGGCCCTGGTGGGCGCGAACGGGGCGGGCAAGACGACATTGATCCGCACCGTGGCCGGCATCCTGGCGCCGCGCAGCGGCTCGATCCGCTTCGACGGCCAGGCGATCGGCGGCCTGCCGAGCCACCGCGTGTGCAACCTCGGCGTCGGCCAGGTGGCCGAGGGCCGGCAGGTCTTCCCCTCGATGAGCGTGCTCGACAACCTGCAGCTCGGCGCGCTGCTGCCGCGCGCGCGCGCCGAGGCCCGGGCCACGCTCGAGCGCGTGTACGCGATGTTCCCGCGCCTGGCCGAGCGCGCGGCGCAGGCCGCCGGAACGCTCTCGGGCGGCGAGCAGCAGATGCTGGCGATCGGGCGCTGCCTGATGGGCGCGCCGCGTCTCGTCATGTTCGACGAGCCCTCGCTCGGCCTCGCGCCGGCGCTGGTCGACGAGGTGTTCGCCACCATCCGCACGCTGCACGCACAGGGCATGACGATCCTGCTCGTCGAGCAGAACGTGGCCGCCTCGCTGCAGCTGGCCGACCGCGCCTACGTGCTGGAGAACGGGCGCATCGTGCTCGCGGGCAGCGGCGCCGCGCTGCTCGACGATCCGCGCGTGAAGGAGGCCTACCTCGGGCTGTGAGCGCCCCCAGGGCCGGGCTGCGCCCAGCCCGCCCCCCGTGGGGGGCAAGCAAAGTGGCAGAGCCATATCTGCTTGAGAGCGCGCTGTGCCAGCGGTCGCCGCGCGGCCGGCGCGCGGCGCGCGTCAGGCCAGCGCGCGCCGCATCGCGTCGATGACGGCCTTGTAGTCGGGCTGGCCGAAGATCGCGCTGCCGGCGACGAAGGTGTCGGCGCCGGCGTCGGCCACGCGGCGGATGTTGTCGGCCTTGATGCCGCCGTCGACCTCGAGGCGGATGTCGCGCCCGCTGGCGTCGATGATGCGGCGCGCGCGCTCCACCTTGCGCAGCGCCGAGTCGATGAAGGACTGGCCGCCGAAGCCGGGGTTGACGCTCATCACGAGCACCAGGTCCACCTTGTCGATCACCCACTCGAGCAGGTCGAGCGGCGCCGCCGGGTTGAACACGAGGCCGGTCTGCTTGCCTTCGCCGCGGATGAGCTGCAGCGTGCGGTCGACATGCGTGCTGGCGTCGGGGTGGAAGCTCACCAGGTCGGCGCCGGCCTGGCAGAAGGCCAGCGCCAGCGCGTCCACCGGCTGCACCATCAGGTGCACGTCGATCGGCGCCTGCGTGTGCCGGCGCAGCGCCTGGCAGACCATCGGGCCGAACGTCAGGTTGGGTACGTAATGGTTGTCCATCACGTCGAAGTGGATCCAGTCGGCGCCGGCGGCGACGACGGCGCGCACCTCCTCGGCGAGCCGCGCGAAGTCGGCCGACAGGATGCTGGGCGCGATGCGATGGCGTGCGGTGCTCATTGCCTGCATTCTAGGAAGCGCCGGCCACACGGCAATCCCGGGCAACCCGGCTGCCTAGAATCGCCGCGTGGCCAAGCCCGAATTCAGTTGCCAGGTACGCGTCGAGTTCCTGCCCGAGCGCAGCCGTCACCCCGAGGGCCCCTATGCCTTCGCCTACACGGTGACGGTGAAGAACAGCGGCGACATCGCCGCGCAGCTCGTGGCGCGCCACTGGGTGATCACGGACGCCGAGGGCCGCGTCGAGGAAGTGCGGGGCCTGGCGGTGGTGGGCCACCAGCCGCTGCTCGCGCCCGGCGAGGAGTTCGAGTACACGAGCTGGACGCGCCTGGACACGCCCTACGGCCGCATGCGCGGCACCTACCTGTGCATGAGCGAGGACGCGCGGCCCTTCGAGGCGGTCGTGCCCGAGTTCGAGCTCGTCTTCCCGGGCCTGCTGCACTGATCGGCGGCGGCCCTGCGGCGCGCTCTTGCGCGCTCTTGCGGACTCTTGCGCGCTCTTGCGCGTTCTTGCGGGCTCGCGCGAGCTCTCGCGCGCCGCGCCCAGCCCACGGCCCGCCGGTGCCCCGGCGCGCGCGACTCATGTCGTCACGGGATCTCAGGCCGCCTGGATGCGCCCGCCGCCCTGCGCCTTGGCCAGATCGAGCGCGGCGGCGGCGCGCTCGAGCGTCTGCTCCACCGACTCGCCCGCGTGGTGCTCGGCCAGCCCGCCCGAGAGCCTGACGCCGACCGCGTCGCTGCCGTGCACGATGCGCAAGGCCGCCAGGCGCTCGATCAGCCGCTCCATCGGCGCGCGCGCCAGCGCCGCGCGCGTGTCGGGCAGCATGACGACGAACTCCTCGCCGCTCCAGCGCGCGACGAAGTCGCAGCTGCGCACCTGGCGCAGCGCCTCCTGCGCCAGCGCGCGCAGCACGGCGTCGCCCACGGCCTGGCCGTGCGCGTCGTTCACCGCCTTGAACGCGTCGATGTCGAGCTTGACCAGGCAGAAGGTCTGCCCCGAGCGGATGCCGCGCTGGTGCTCCTGCGCCATCACCTCCTGCATGTGGCGGCGGTTCACGAGTCCGGTAAGCTCGTCGCGCGTGGCGAGCTGGCGGATGCGCTCGAGCGCCTGCGCCAGCTCGTCGCGCCGCATGCGCAGCCGCAGGCGCATCCGCGCCACGCGTCCGGCCAGCAGCGCCGTCACCGGCACCATCGTCGCCACCATCAGGAAATGGCCGAGCTCGATGACCGGCGGGTAGGCGGCCGGCCGGCGCCACGACGCGAGCGCGATCGCCACGCCGAACAGCAGCACGGTGAAGCCGCTGACGCCGAGCATCTGGCGCGGCGTGGCGATGAACATGCCGAACATCAGGATCACCATGACGATCGGGAACACCGCGCCGCGCGCCGGCCCGAGCAGCATGTAGGCGAGCACGCAGCAGGCGAGCGCGTACACCATCTGCGGCACCGTGAGCGAGGGCTCGGCCAGGCGGCGCGACCAGCCGCTGCGGATCAGCACGAAGAAGACCACCATGCCGCCCAGCGACAGCGCGGTCCACAGCGCCACCGGCACCGAAGGCGCGACGCCGGTCCAGACGAACCAGTGCATGACGAGCACGGCCGCCGCGAGCACGCCCATCGCCAGCGCCGCCTGCTGCAGGCGCAGGCGCTGCACGGCGTCGGTGGTGAACAGCAGGTCGAGGAAATGTCGCATCGCGCGCCCGACCGCCCAGCGTGCCGGCTGACGCGAACGCAAGCGTAGCGCAAGGACGCGGCGGCGCCGCCGGATCGGCTTGCGCTGCGGTGTCGGCAAGGCATGCGTCGGCGCGACGCCGGCTTCGATGCCGCGGCCGTCGCAGGCGACGATGTGCCGAAGTCGCACGCCGCGGCGCGCCGCCGCCGGGCGACCGAACCGCCGTGATCCAATGCGCGCCGGCGGCGCGCGCAGGCGGGCCGGGGACGGCGACATCCGATGCAGGCACAGCAGTTCATCCGCAAGTGGCAGGCCGGCTCGACCGCGCATGCGCTGAACGAACGCGCCGGCGCGCAGGCGCACTTCATCGACCTGTGCCGCCTGCTCGGCGTGCCGGAGCCGGACGATCCCGACCGCTACTGCTTCGAGCGCGGCCTCACCAAGACCGGCAGCAGCGGCGCGCGCACCGACGGCTTCGCCGACGTCTGGCTGCGCGGCCACTTCGCCTGGGAATACAAGGCGCCGGGCCGCAGCCTCGATGCCGCGCTGAAGCAGCTGATGATGTACGCGCTGGCGCTGGAGAACCCGCCGCTGCTGGTGGCGAGCGACCGCCAGCGCATCGAGGTGCACACGCACTTCACCGGCACGCCGAGCGAGAAGCACACCTTCGCGCTCGAAGAGATCGCCCGCCCCGACGTGCAGCAGCGGCTGCGCACGCTGTGGACCGAGCCCGACACCTGGCGCCCCAAGCGCAGCAACCGCGACATCACCGAAGAGGCCGCGCGCACCTTCGCCGCCACCGCCGAGCGGCTGCGCGCGGCCGGCAGCGCGCCGCACGCGGTGAGCCATTTCCTGACGCAGTGCCTGTTCTGCTTCTTCGCCGAGGACGTGGGCCTGCTGCCGGCGCGGCTGTTCGAGCGCCTGGTCGGCGTGGGCGTCGCGCCGGCGCAGCTGCAGGGCCACCTGGGCAAGCTGTTCGAGGCGATGCGCGACGGCGGGCTGTTCGGCGTCGACGCCGTGCCCTGGTTCAACGGCGGGCTGTTCCGCGAGATCGCCGTGCCTCCGCTGGCCGAGCCGGACGTGGCCGCGCTCAAGGCGGCCAGCGCGCTGGACTGGAGCGCCATCGACGCCACCATCTTCGGCACGCTGTTCGAGCGCGGACTGGACCCGGCCAAGCGCAGCCAGCTGGGCGCGCAGTTCACCGACGCCGCCACCATCTGGCGCCTGGTGCAGCCGGTGGTGCAGCGCCCGCTGCTGGCCGAATGGGAAAAGGCGAAGGCGACCATCGCCGCACTCATCGAGAAGCGCGACCTGCTGCGTGCCGAGGCTGAAACGATCCCCAGCCGGACCAAAGCGCTGAAGGAGAAGTACGCGCGTGTACGGACTCGGGCCAACGAGGCCGAGCGCGCCGCGCAGGCTGTCTTCAACGAGTTTCTGGAGCGGCTGCGCGCCTACCGCGTGCTCGACCCGGCCTGCGGCAGCGGCAACTTCCTGTACCTGGCGCTGCGCTGCCTGAAGGACATCGAGCACCAGGTCAACCTGGAAGCCGAGGCGCTGGGGCTGGAGCGCCAGCACGACCTGACCGGGCCGCACAACGTGCTGGGCATCGAGATCAACGAATACGCGGCCGAACTGGCGCGCGTGACGGTGTGGATCGGCGAGCTGCAGTGGCGCATCCAGCGCGGCTACGGCTTCAAGACGCAGCCGGTGCTGGAGCCCTTGGACCACATCGAGTGCCGCGATGCGGTGCTGGCCGCCGACGGCCGCGAGGCCGACTGGCCGCGGGCCGACGCGGTGGTCGGCAACCCGCCCTTCGTCGGCGACAAGAAGATGCGCGCCGAACTCGGCGACGCCTACACCGAGGCGCTGCGCGCCGCCTACAAGGGCCGCGTGCCCGGCGGCGCCGATCTGGTGTGCTACTGGTTCGAGAAGGCGAGGGCGCAGATCGAGCGCGGGCAGTTGCAGCGCGCCGGGCTGGTGGCGACGAACTCGATCCGCGGCGGCGCCAACCGCGCGGTGCTGGACGCGATCGTCAGGAGCACGCGCATCTTCGAGGCCTGGAGCGACGAGCCCTGGATCAACGACGGCGCGGCGGTGCGGGTGTCGTTGGTGGCGTTTGGCGAGTCGGAGCAACTGCTCCGGCTCGACGGAGCGGATGCAGAGCGCATCTACACGGACCTGACTGCCGGTTCGGCAATGCAGCCGTTCGATCTGACGAATGCACGACGTTTGAGCGAGTGCTCTGGCGTGTCGTTCATGGGGGTCACCAAGTCAGGCCCATTCGACATCGATGCGGCGTTGGCGCGAGATTTCCTGCGACAACCGAATCCGCATGGTCGATCCAACGCCGAAGTTCTCAAGCCGTCTGCCAATGGTTCCGACATCGCGAAGCGCAGCTCTGGCGAATGGATCGTCGACTTCGGTATGAAGACGCTGCAGGAGGCCGCGCTGTACGAAGCACCCTTCGCCTACGCCAGGGCTACGATCTTTCCCGCCAGGCTGGAGAGTCGCACTCCGAAGAACCGCGAGGTGTGGTGGCAGTTCGAGCGCTCGCGTCCGGAAATGTTCTCCGCCTTCGCGAACACGCCGCGCTATGCGGCGACCTGCTTGGTGGCCAAGCATCGCTTCTTCGTTTGGCTGCATCAGCTCGTCGTGCCGGAGAACGTGGTCATCGTTGTGGCACGCGCCGACGACACCACCTTCGGCATCCTGCACAGCCGCATGCACGAACTCTGGTCGCTGCGCCTGGGCACCTCGCTCGAAGATCGGCCGCGCTACACCCCGACCACCTGCTTCGAGACCTTCCCCTTCCCCGCCGGCCTGACGCCTGCCGACACCGCGCACCAGCGCACCGAGGCCATCGACGGCGGCGCCGGCTCGCGCTTGCAGGCGGCAGCCGCGCCGCAGGTGCAGGCGTCCGCAGGGACGCCTGCTTCACCCTGCTTCATCCCTGCCGACCTGCCCGACGACATCCGCCCGAAAGCCGAGGCCATCGCCCGCGCCGCGCAGCGGCTGGCGGCGCTGCGCGACGCCTGGCTCAACCCGCCCGAGTGGACCGAACGCCTGCCCGAAGTCGTGCCGCTGGGCATGGACCATTCGCCTTACCCCGACCGCATCGTCGCGAAGCCCGGCTTCGAGCAGGAACTGGCCAGGCGCACGCTCACCAACCTGTACAACCAGCGTCCGGCCTGGCTCGCGCAGGCGCACGAGGCGCTCGACGCCGCAGTCGCCGCCGCCTACGGCTGGGCCGACTGGACGCCGGCGATGCCCGACGACGAGATCCTGCGCCGGCTGCTGGCGCTGAACCTCGCGCGTGCGGGAGAGCCGGCATGAACGACGTGCCGGACGAGCGCGTCGCGCAGGATCAGGCTGCAGTGCATGACCCGACTGCAGCGGGCGCCCGTGCCCGCGTAATCGCCCGATGTGTGTCACGCGCGCGGCTACGCGCTCGCGCTGGCCGCCGGTGAGCACCGACCGCGGCCCGAGACGCACAGGTTCGATCTCCCGTTGCGCAAGCCCCGCGCCGCATGACGTGACTCGAGCTGGCCGCGGAGCCGGCCATCCCGGCGTCGTTGCCTTACGCCCCGGCGGCAGCCGCCCGACGCGCCCGGCCGCGACAATCGCGGCCGCGCTTTGCCTACACTGCCCGCGCCCTGCAGCCGCGTCGCCGCCGCGCCGCGCCGCGCCCCGCACCGCCAACGGAGACGCCCGATGAACGCCCCGCTGCCCGAGTCCATCCGCAAGGCGCTGCAAGACGCCACGCTCGACGACAAGTACAGCCTCGGGCGCGGCCGCGCCTTCATGAGCGGCATCCAGGCGCTGGTGCGCCTGCCGATGCTGCAGCAGCAGCGCGACGCGCTCGCCGGGCTGCGCACCGGCGGCTTCGTCAGCGGCTACCGCGGCAGCCCGCTCGGCGGCTATGACCAGGCGCTGTGGGCGGCGCGCAAGCACCTCGAGGCGCACGACATCGTCTTCCAGCCCGGCGTCAACGAGGAGCTCGCCGCCACCGCCGTCTGGGGCACGCAGCAGCTCGACCTGTACCCGCAGAGCAAGAAGCTCGACGGCGTGTTCGGCATCTGGTACGGCAAGGGCCCCGGCGTCGACCGCTGCAGCGACGTCTTCAAGCACGCCAACATGGCCGGCACGGCGCGCCTGGGCGGCGTCATCGCCGTCGCCGGCGACGACCACATCAGCAAGAGCAGCACCGCCGCGCACCAGAGCGACCACATCTTCAAGGCCTGCGGGCTGCCGGTGTTCTTCCCGAGCGACGTCCAGGGCATCCTCGACATGGGGCTGCACGCCTTCGCGCTCAGCCGCTACGCGGGCGTGTGGACGGGCATGAAGACGATCCAGGAAATCGTCGAGTCGTCCTCCTCGGTGCGGGTCGACCCCGAGCGCGTGCGCATCGTGCTGCCCGAGGACTTCGCGATGCCCGCCGGCGGCGTGCACATCCGCTGGCCCGACGCGCCGCTCGAGCAGGAGGCGCGCCTGTTCGACTACAAGTGGTACGCGGCGCTCGCCTACATCCGCGCCAACCGGCTCAACCACAACGTCGTCGAGGGCGCGCACGGCGGCCGCGGCGACCGCTTGGGCATCATCGCCAGCGGCAAGGCCTTCAACGACACGCGCCAGGCGCTGGCCGACCTCGGCCTGGACGACGACACCTGCCGCGCGCTCGGGATCCGGCTGCACAAGGTCAACGTGGTGTGGCCGCTCGAGGCGACGGCGACGCGCGCCTTCGCGCTGGGCCTGGAGGAGATCCTGGTCGTCGAGGAGAAGCGCCAGGTCATCGAGTACCAGATCAAGGAGGAGCTCTACAACTGGCGGCCCGACGTGCGCCCGCAGGTGCTGGGCAAGTTCGACGCCCCCGAGGGCGAGGCCAGCGGCGGCGAGTGGAGCAGGCCCAACCCGGGCGAGAACTGGCTGCTGCGCGCCAAGGCCGACCTGACGCCGGCGATCATCGCCAAGGCCATCGCCCGGCGCCTGGGCAGGCTCGGCGTGCCGGCCGACATCGCCGCGCGCATGCAAGAGCGTCTGGCCGCGGTCGAGGCGCGCGAGCGCTCGCTCGCCGCGATCCAGGTCGACACCGGCGAGCGCATCCCCTGGTTCTGCAGCGGCTGCCCGCACAACACCAGCACGCGCGTGCCCGAGGGGAGCCGCGCGATGGCCGGCATCGGCTGCCACTTCATGGCGGTGTGGATGGACCGCCGCACCAGCACCTTCAGCCAGATGGGCGGCGAGGGCGTGGCCTGGGTCGGACAGGCGCCCTTCAGCAAGGACCGGCATGTCTTCGCCAACCTCGGCGACGGCACCTACTTCCACAGCGGCCTGCTCGCCATCCGCCAGGCCATCGCCGCCGGCGTCAACATCACCTACAAGCTGCTCTACAACGACGCGGTGGCGATGACCGGCGGGCAGCCGGTCGGCGAACGCCCCGAGGGCCACTCGGTGCTGCAGATCCAGAAGAGCCTCGTCGCCGAAGGCGTGCGCCGGCTCGTCATCGTCAGCGACGAGCCCGAGAAGTACGCGGGCGTCGCGCTCGAGGCCGGCGTCACGGTGCACCACCGCGACCAGCTCGACCGCATCCAACGCGAGCTGCGCGAGACGCCCGGCACCACCGCCCTCATCTACGACCAGACCTGCGCCACCGAGAAGCGCCGCCGCCGCAAGCGCGGCAAGATGGCCGATCCGGCACGGCGCGTCGTCATCAACGAGCTGGTGTGCGAAGGCTGCGGCGACTGCAGCGTGCAGAGCAACTGCCTGAGCGTCGAGCCGGTGGAGACCGAGTTCGGCCGCAAGCGGCGCATCAACCAGAACAGCTGCAACAAGGACTTCTCCTGCGTCAAGGGCTTCTGCCCGAGCTTCGTCACGGTCGAGGGCGGCGCGCTGCGCCGGCCGAAGAAGGAGAACAAGGACGCGCCCGCCGGCCTGCCGCCGCTGCCCGAGCCGACGGTGCCCCGCGCCGAGCGCGCCTGGGGCATCGTCGTGGCCGGCGTCGGCGGCACCGGCGTCATCACGATCGGCCAGCTGCTGGGCATGGCGGCCCACCTCGAGGGCAAGGCCGTCGTCACGCAGGATTCGAGCGGCCTGGCACAGAAAGGCGGCTCGACCTGGGCCCATGTGCAGATCGCCGAACGCGCCGAGGCCATCCACACGACGCGCGTCGACACCGCGCAGGCCGACCTCGTGCTCGCCTGCGATGCCATCGTCGGCGCGTCCAAGGCCACGCTGGCGCTGATGCAGCCCGGCCGCACCTGGGTGGCGCTGAACACGCACGGCACGCCGACCGCGGCCTTCGTCAGGAACACCGAGTGGCGCAGCCCCGCCGGCCGCTGCGAGCAGGTGCTGCGCGAGAGCGTGGGCGCCGAGCGCGTCGGCGCCTTCGATGCCGAGGCCGCCGCGGTGGCGCTGCTGGGCGACTCGATGTACACGAACTTGCTGCTGCTCGGCTGGGCCTGGCAGCGCGGACTCGTGCCGCTCGCGCATGCGGCCCTGATGCGCGCGCTCGAGTTGAACGGCGTGCAGGTCGACCACAACAAGGCCGCCTTCGAGTGGGGCCGGCGCTGCGCGCACGATCTGGCCGCGGTGCAGGCGCTGTTCCAGGCGCAGCAGGTGATCGAGATCGTCAGGCAACCCGCGCTCGACGAAGTCGTGGCGCGGCGCGCCGAGTTCCTCACCGGCTATCAGAACGCCGCCTACGCGGCGCACTACCGCGCCTTCGTCGCCAAGGTGCGCGCGGCCGAGGCCGCCGTCGGCGGCAGCGCGCTGGCCGAAGCGGTGGCGCGCTCCTTGTTCAAGCTGATGGCCTACAAGGACGAGTACGAGGTGGCGCGGCTGCACAGCGCGCCCGAGTTCGGCGCGCGCATCGAGGCCATGTTCGAAGGCCGCGCCGGCGAGGACTACCGGATCGTGCACCACCTCGCGCCGCCGCTGCTGGCCGCGCGCGACGGCCAGGGCCATCTGGTCAAGCGCGCCTACGGCGCCTGGATGCGCCCGGCGCTGGGCCTGCTGGCGAAGCTGAAGGGGCTGCGCGGCACGCCCTTCGATCCGTTCGGCCGCAGCGCCGAGCGGCGCGGCGAGCGCGCGCTGATCGGCGAGTATCAGGCCACGATCGACGAACTTCTGCGTACGCTCGCCGCCGGCAACCGCGCGCTGGCCGTCGAGATCGCGCGCATCCCCGAGGAGATCCGCGGCTACGGCCACGTCAAGGCACGCCACCTCGAGGCCGCACGCACGAAGTGGGCCGCGGCCATGCAGCGCTGGCGCGCCGGCGCCGCCGCACCGGCGCGCTGAGGCAGGCTGCACCGGCCGACCGCGGGCGCCGACCATGGGCGAGCCCTTCTGCGCGATCGACGCGGCGCGCCGGCAGCGCCTGCCGCGCGTGCCGCTCACCATCGACGGCCGCGTCGTCGGCTCGGTGGCGCAGGCGGCGCTGGACGCGCTGCGCGCCTGGCCGCAGTGGCTGCGCGTCGACGCCGCGGGCGTGACGCTGCGCGTGGCGCGCGCCGAGCGCGATGCGGCGCTGGCCGAAGTGCACCGCGCACTGCGTGCCCAGGGCCTGATCCGCGCCTGGCGCGACGAAGCGTTCGAGCTGCCCGACCCGGCCAGCGGCGCGCTGCTGGCGACGATCGAGCGCGCGGCGGCCCGCTTCTGGGGCACGCTGACGCGCGGCGCGCATGCCAGCGGCTACGTCGCCGGCGCCGACGGCCGGCCGACGCACCTGTGGATCGCGCAGCGCGCGCTCGACAAGGCCACCGATCCCGGCCTCTACGACAACCTCGTCGGCGGCGGCGTGCCGGCCGGGCAGTCGCCCGTCCAGGCGCTGGTGCGCGAGGGCTTCGAGGAGGCCGGCCTGGACGCGGCCGAAGTGGCCCGTGCACGGCCGGCCGGCGTGCTGCGTCTGGCACGCGACATCCCCGAGGGCCTGCAGCACGAGTGGCTGTACAGCTTCGACCTGGAGCTGCCGGCCGGCCGCGCGCCGCGCAACGAGGACGGAGAGGTGGCCGGCTTTGACTGCCTGCCGCTGGCCGAAGCGATCGAGCTGGCCGCCGGCTGCGCCATGACGGTCGACGCGGCCGTGGTGACGATCGACTTTCTCTGCCGCCACGGGCTGCTGCGCGGCCATGCCGGCGCGGCCGCCGCGGCGCGCGTGGCCGAGCTGCGGCTGGCCGGCGCGTGACGCAGGCCCCGGCGAGCAGCCGGGCGGTGCTGTGCGCCGGCTTCGTTCGCCCTATGCTCGCGAATCGCTCTGACGGAGACCCCGATGCGCCTGCCCGCCCTCGCCCCCATTGCCGCCGCGCTCGCTGCACTGCATGCCGGCGCGGCCTTTGCCCAAGCCCCGAAGCAGGAGGTGAGTCCACCCAAGGCCCAGGCCTGGATCGATGTCGCCACCTTCTCGGGCCTGGGCATGCCGGCCGGCATCGGCGCCATGCTGGGCGGCGGCGGCAGCCCGATGGCCGCGCTCGGCAGCCTGTTCGGCGGCGGCGCCAAGAACAGCTTCGGCCAGACGCACTCGATGTCGCCCGGGCGCTGGGTGGACGTGACGCTGCGCGCGCCCGGCCCGATCGACAAGGCGCAGCAGCAGGTGCCGGCCGGCTTCCTGAGCCCGGCGCTGGAGCTCGTCGCGCCGCAGGTCGCACCGGCCAAGCCGGTGCCCGAGCGTGAATCCGACGACACCATCGTCGAGCCCGAGTACGAACGCCCGCGCGGCAAGCTGCTGATGTACTGGGGCTGCGGCGCCACCGTGCGCGCCGGCCAGCCGCGCGTGCTCGACTTCGCGACCATGGCGCCGGCCGACCTGGGCAAGTTCTTCGTCACGCGCGGTGCCACCGGCCGCGGCGCGCACTCGATGCCGGGCCGGCCGCTTTGGCCCAATCCGAGCGATGCACGCATGGTGCCCGAAGGCGCCTCGCTCGCCGGCGAGCACCGCTTCAGCGGTGCCGGCGTGCCGGACAACTTCCGCTTCACCGTCCCGGCGGCGCAGGACCTGATGCCGGCGCTGGCGCTGCAGCAACGCGACAGCGGCGGCGCCACCGAGCTCGCCTGGAACGCGGCGCCCGCGGCGCGCGCCTACTTCGTCGCCGCCATGGGCGCCGGCGGCGGCCGCGAGGAGATGGTGCTGTGGACCTCGAGCGAGCAGCCCGAGACCGGCTTCGGCCTCATCGACTACCAGGGCAATGCGGCCATCGACCGCTGGCTGCGCGAGAAGATCCTGCTCGCCCCGTCGACGACGAACTGCACCGTGCCGGCCGGCGTGTTCGGCGGCCAGGGCGCGATCCTGCGTCTGATCGGCTACGGCTCCGAGCTCAACCTCGCCTACCCGCCGCGGCCCACCGACCCGAAGCAGCGCTGGGATCCGGACTGGGCGCTCAAGCTGCGCGTGAAGACGGTGACCCAGGGCATGCTCGGCATGCCGGGCGCGGCCGCCACGCCCGGCAGCGCCGAGCCGCCGGCCGAGGCGCCCAAGGAGGAGCGCAAGAAGCCGGGCGCCTTCGACGTGCTGCGCGGCATCCTCGGACGCTGAGCCTGCGCCTGCGCCGGCCGGCGCAGGCGCGTGCGCGCACGGCGCTCATACGGTTTCGCATTCAATGCGATAGCAAGGCGCGAAGCCGAACACAGTGCTGACGCACGGCGAGGCGAAGCAACGCGGTTAGCGCGTTGAATGCGAAGCCGCATCAGGCGGCGAACGAGCGCCCGAATGCGAAGACGGAATTCGGCACCGAGGTGCGCACCGGCTTGGCCGCGGCCGACGGCAGTGCGGCGGCGTGCCGGCGCGGCCGCGGCTCGACGCGCACGCCGCGCGCGAGTTCGGCCGCGACCAGGCTGGCGAGCGTGATCGTCGCCATGTGCCGCACCATCACGTCGTCGAGGTGCCGCCACAGCACCTGTGCGTGGTCGCCGGCGGCCCCATCGCCGCGCGGCGCGGCCGGCGGCTCGTCGACCGCGGTCACGATGTCGGCCACCGTGATGGCCGCCGCCGGCCGGCCGAGCGTGTAGCCGCCGCCCGGACCGCGCGTACTCGCGACGACGCCGTTGCGGCGCAGCCGGCTGAACAGCTGCTCGAGGTACGACAGCGACGTGCGCTGACGCTCGCCGATCGAGGCCAGCGTCACCGGCCCTGCAGCCTCGCGCAGTGCGAGGTCGATGACGGCGTTGACCGCGAAGCGGCCCTTGGTGCTCATGCGCATGCGCTGCTCCCTGATCGATCCGCCGCCCGGCCCGGGCGCCGCGTGAACGCCGGCGGATTCGGCACCACTCAATGTAGGGACATGCAATGTTGTTGTTAATTCGATAATTCGTCGCATTTCATTCGCGAAAATCTGACGATGAACTACAAGCACCTGCACTACTTCTGGGTCGTGGCGCGCGCCGGCGGCGTCACGCGCGCCAGCGAGCAGCTGCACACGACGCCGCAGACGCTGTCGGGCCAGATCAAGCTGCTCGAAGAGCGCCTGGGGCGCAAGCTCCTGCGCAAGGTCGGCCGCCGCCTCGAGCTCACCGACGCGGGCCGTACCGCGCTGCACTACGCCGACCAGATCTTCATGCTCGGCGGCGAGCTCGAGAGCGCGCTGCGCGCGCGCCGCGACGGCGGCCAGCGCGTGCTCGAGTTCCGCGTCGGCGTGGCCGACCAGGTGCCCAAGTCGATGGCCTGCCGGCTGCTCGAGCCGGCGCTGCTGCTGGGCGAACCGGTACGCCTGGTGTGCAGCGAGGGCCGCCTGGAAGACCTGCTGGCCCAGCTCGCGCTGCACCGCGTCGACCTCGTCGTCGCCGACCGGCCGCTCTCGCAGCGCGTCAGCGTCAAGGCCTACAACCACGAACTCGGCCGTTCGCCGACGGCCTTCTTCGCCACGCCGGCCGTTGCCGGGCGGCTCGGGGGCGCCTTTCCGCACTGCCTCGACGGCGCGCCGATGCTGCTGCCCGACGGCGCGTCGGCCGTGCGCCAGCAATGCGAGGCCTGGTTCGAGCGCCAGGGCCTGGCGCTCAACCTCGTCGGCGAGTTCGAGGACAGCGCGCTGATGATGGCCTTCGGCCGCGAGGGACGAGGCGTGTTCTGCGCGCCCGGCGTGCTCGAGCACGAGGTCGTCGCGCAATACGGGGTGCAGGTGGTCGGGCGCAGCGAGGAGATCGTCGACGACTTCTACGCCATCTCGGTCGAGCGGCGCGTCACCCACCCCTGCGTGGTGGCGATCACCCAGGCCGCGCGCGACGCGCTGTTCGCCCGCTGAGAACGCCTGCCGAGAGCGCCCACCGAGAACGCCTGCTGACGACGCGCGCCGGCGGCCCGTCGCGCCGCGCCGCACCTCGTCGCGCCGCGGCACCGCGCGTCGGCTCGCGCTGGCGCCGCGCCCGGCTGCCGATACAGTGCACGGCATCGCCGCCACGCGCCCGCCCATGACCGCCTCCGCCCCGCCCGCCGCCCCCTGGCAGCAGCGCTGGCAGCGCTTCGCGGCCGCCTTCCTGCGCGGCTACCACGCCTACGGCGCCTGGCTGGTGCAGCTGTCGTGGTGGCGCTTCATCGTCTATGCGCTGCTGCTGTTCATCGTCGTCGGCATCGTCTCGGACATGCCGCCGTTCACCTGGACGATCACCGAGAAGGTCGTCGAGACGACCGCGCCTGCGCCGCCCGCGCCCGCCCCGCCGGCCGCGCCGGCCGTACCGAAGAGCCCTTCGGGCGAGCGGCCGGCCGAGCCCGGCGGCAAGGACTTCCCGATCCAGATCGATCTGCCCAAGAAGGGCGAGCGGACGGGCGGCCTCGAGATCAGCATCGGCAAGGAGGGCATCCGCATCGCGTCCAGAGGCGCGCCGGCCGCTTCGGCGGCGGCCGACGCCCAGACCCGGGCGAGCGAGGCCGCGCACGCCGCCGAGGCCGCCGCCTCGGCCGCCGCGCAGGGCATCCGCATCACCTTGCCGCCGGGCGTCACCAGCGAAGCGGTGCGCGAAGCGGTCGAGCAGGCCAGGCGCGACATCGAGGACGCCGTGCGCCAGGCGCGCGAGGACGCCGGGCAGGCCGCGCGCGACGCCGCCGAAGCCCGGCGCGACGCCGAGCGCGCGCTCGCCGACCTCGCGCGCGAGCGGCCGCGGCCGCGCACGCGCATCACGCGCTTGGGCATCGGCGACGTCATGATGCAGTTCGCGCTGCTGTGGGTGCTCGGCTCGGCGGTGCTCAAGTACACCTACAAGGGCCGCCTGCAGGCCGAGCGCGAGGCCGCCAAGGCCACCGAGACGGCCGAGGCCGAGTCGCTCAGGCGCCAGGTGGTCGAGGCACGCATGGCGGCCATGCAGGCGCAGGTGGAGCCGCATTTCCTGTTCAACACGCTGGCGTCGATCGACCACCTGATCGAGACCGACCCGGCGCGCGCCAGCCGCATGCAGAAGAACCTGATCGCACTGCTGCGCGCCAGCATGCCGACGATGCGCGAGGCCGCCGGCAGCGCCGGCGGCAACGGCGTGCGCGACCTCGGACGCGAGCTGGCCGTGATCCGGCCCTACCTCGCGATCCTCGAGGTGCGCATGGAAGAGCGCCTCAGCACCACCATCGACGTGCCCGACGGCCTGCTGTCGGCCGAGTTCCCGCCGATGATGATCCAGACCCTGGTGGAGAACGCCATCAAGCACGGCCTCGAGCCCAAGGCCGAGGGCGGCCATCTGCTGGTGAAGGCCGAGATCGTGCACGGCAAGCTGCAGGTGACGGTGGCCGACACCGGTCTGGGCTTCGGCAACGCCGCCACCGCCGGCACCGGCGTCGGCCTGGCCAACATCCGCGAGCGCCTGCAGCTCCTGTACGGCGCCAAGGCCACGCTGACGGTGGCCGAGAACCAGCCCGGCGGCACGCGCGTGACGGTGACGCTGCCCTACAAGACGGTCGAGGAGGCGGTGACGGCGTGACGGCCGGGCGCCGCGGCGCCGGCGCCGCTGCCGCCCGCGCCGTGGCGCCGCGCGTCGTCGCGCCCGCGCATTCAGCCGCCGCCGACGAAGCGTCGGATCACCGCCAGCGCCCGCTCGGGCGCATCGCGCCAGGGGCCATGTCCGACGTTCTCGAAGCGTTCGAAGTGCGCCCACTGCGGCGGCAGTGCGGCGACGATCTCCAGCGCGTCCTCGATCGGCGTCACCGGGTCGGCGTCGCCGTGCATCACCAGCACCGGACATCGCACGCGCGCGAGGCCGGCGCGCAGGTCCATCGTCGGCATCTCGTGGCGCGCGCTGTGAAAGAGGATCGCGTCCTCGGCGATCGTGCGCGCCTTCGCGTCCGGGTCGGCCGGCGGCCGGGTGTTGTACAGCGGTCGGCAGGTGCGCTCGTACGCCGCCCAGGCGGCTGCGGTGGGGTCGCGCCAGAAGTCCTCTGCCGCCTGGCGCGCGGCGCTGCCGCCGAGCCGGTCGAACATCGCCAGCTTGCGCGCGAGGCCGAAGTGGTGGCTGGTGCTGGACAGGATCACGCGGCCGGGGTGCGCCGGATGCCGCGCCAGATACCGCTGCGCGACGAAGCCGCCCCAGCTCTGCCCGAGCACCACCGGCTGCGTGATGCCGAGCGCGTCGCACAGCCGCACCACGTCGTCGGCGAAGGTGTCGAGGTTCCATTCGCTGCTGGGCCGCCGGTCGCTGCGGCCGTGGCCGCGCTGGTCGACATAGACCACCTGCGCGACGTCGCTCAGCCTGCCGAACAGAGGCTTGAAGCTGCTGTGGTCGAAGCCGGGGCCGCCATGCAGCAAGACGAGCGCGGGCTTGGCACGCATCGTCGCGCCGTCGGGCACGAGGCCGCAGCCGTCGATGTCGACGAACAGGCGCACGCCGGGTTGGATCTCGATCCTCATGACGACCTCAGAGCCTGTGAAGATATGAATCGCGCCCGCGCAGGGGTGCCAATGGGCGCTGAGCAAGGCGCAACGCGCCGCGCGGGCTGGCCGCCCGCGCCAGCGTTGCAACGCCGCGCAGCGCCCATTGGCACCCCTGCCCTGCGGGTGGGGCCCCAGAAAGGGCCCACTCGTCGTTGCGAAGTCTCGCCGGGGCCGAGCCCGGACACGAACAGTCCCTGCGGACTGTTCGTGCCTGGCGAGGAGCCGAGCCTCTGGCTCGGCGCGGGCTGCAAGCCCAACCCCGGCTGCGCTTCGCGCCTAGATTGGGCCCTTTCTGGGGCCCCACGCGGGCGCGATTCATATCTTCACAGGCTCTCACTGCAACGCCGTTGCAAGGACTGCGGATGCGGAGCCTATCGAACCTCGATCCGGCCGTCGACCGCTCGCATCCGCTGGCAACCCGGCATGCACGCCGAGGTCTGCGCCCACCTCCGGCGTCACCATTCGCGTGAGAGCCGCCCTCGGCCGGGCTGGCGCCGCGGCGCCGACGGGCGCCGCCCACTACCATGCCGGCATGAACGACACGCCTCCCCTGCCCGCGCCGCGCGCGCTGCTCGCCGACGACGAACGGCTGATGCGCGAGCAGTTGCGCGCCCGCCTGGCCGAGGTCTGGCCCGAGCTGCAGATCGTCGCCGAGGCCAGGAACGGCCTCGAGGCGGTGCAGCTGACGGTCGAGCACCGCCCCGACGTCGTCTTCCTCGACATCCGCATGCCCGGCGCCACCGGCGTCGAGGCGGCGCGCCAGATCGCGCAGCTGCCGCCGCGCGCCGGCGCCGGCGAAGACGATCTGCCGCCCGAGATCGTCTTCATCACCGCCTACGACCAGCACGCGGTCGAGGCGTTCGAGCAGGGCGCGGCCGACTACGTGCTCAAGCCGGCCGAGCGCGAGCGGTTGCAGGTGACGGCGGGGCGCATCAAGAAGCGCCTGGCCGCGCGCCGCGCTGGCGCCGAGCCGCCGGCCGACGCCGCGCCCGGCGTGCCGCTGCAGCAGCTGCTGCACCAGCTCGCGGCCCGCATGACGGGCCAGGCGCCGCAGTACCTGAAGTGGATCCAGGCCAACGTCGGCTCGACGATCCAGATGATCGCCGTCGACGAGGTGCTGTTCTTCATCAGCGACGAGAAGTACACGCGCGTGCAGACGGCGCAGCTGGAGGCGCTGATCCGCAAGCCGATCAAGGAGCTCGTCGACGAGCTCGACCCGCAGCGCTTCTGGCAGATCCACCGCAGCACGCTGGTCAACGTGGATGCCATCGCCAGCGTGACGCGCGACTTCCGCGGCCGCCAGATCGTCAGCGTGCGCGGCCACCCCGAGAAGCTCGAAGTGAGCCGCAGCTACGCCGGCCTGTTCAAGGGCATGTAGCCGCACGCGGCGGCAGCGCCGGCCGCGTGCCGAGCGCGGCCCGCTTCGACGCCTGTTGCAGCGCCTGCTTCGGCGCCTATTTCAGCGCCTGCTCGAGTGCCAGCACGGCCCAGGCGGTGGCGACCTCGGGCTTGTCTTCCCAGTACGCGTCGGCATCGCGGTTGACCCAGGAACCGTCGGCGTTCTGGATCGCGACGAGCTTGCGCGCGAGCTCGTCGCGCCAGTTGTGGCGCTGGCCCTGGCCGTCGACGAACTCGCGCTCGCCGTAGGCGCTCATGACCTTGGAGAAGGCGCGGTAGAAGTAGAACAGCGTCATCTTCGAGTTCGTGCCGAAGTTGCTGTCGAGCGTGTAGTGGCCGGTCAGCCACCTGTGCGCGGCTTGCACGCGCGGGTCGTTCCGGTCGACGCCGATCAGCAGCAGGCTGTACATGCCGGCGGCCGTCATCGAGGCGTAGGAAGCGCCCTGCGCGATGCGCGCCGTGGTGTCCTCCGACGGATTGATCCCGCCGGGCGAGTAGGCGAAGCCGCCGTCGTTGCCGGCCCACTTCTGGTCGTTGCTCTCGCTGCGGTTCTGCTGCCGGCTGACGAAGACGAGCGCCTTGCGCCAGACCGGATCGTTCGGGTCGTATGCGGTCGCGCGCAGCGCATCGAGCGCGACGTAGAGGTTGGAGACGTCGGGCCGCTCGTCGCCGCCGTAGCCCACGCCGCCGTACCAGCTGTCGACGGGCGCGAAGCCGCGCGACTCGCCGATCTGCGTGCCGACGATGTACTTCTGCCCGGCCGCCACCAGCGGCGCGTACTTCGGGTCGTGCGTGGCGGCCAGCGCGCCGATGGCCACCGCGGTGTTGTAGCTCTGGTCGTGCGCGCGCTCGACGATCGAGCCGTCCGGATTGGCCTTGGAGGCGATGAAGGCCGCGAACTTGCCGATCACCGCCGGCTCTGCCTTGCCGGCCCCATCGGGGTTGTCGAGGATCGCCGTCAGCGCCAGCGCCGTCAGGCCGCTCGAGCCCAGCATCGAGCCGTCGGGGGCCTGGTGGGCACGCAGGTACTTGATGCCGGCGTCGATCGCCTGCTGGGCCCGGGCACGGGCCTGCGGGCTCATGTCGGCCGGCGCGGCGCCGGCGGCGCCGGCGGCCAGCGCGGCCGCGAGCAACACGATCTTGGTCTTGTCGAACATGGCGACTCCTTCGCAGCGGTGGCGAAACGGTCGCGGGCCGCGAATCGGGGCCCGACGACGCACGATGCGGCACGCGCAGGTCTCGCGTGCCTCGTGCTGCGAGGCGCCCCAGCGCGCCGGGTTCCGCCGCCGCCGCGCAGCGCCGGTGCGCCCGCGTGCACAACCGCACGCTCCAGGCCTGCGACCGCGCGCGGCCGACGCATGACCGACGGGCGGCCGGCAGGCAGCCTGACGGAGGCCGGTGCACTGCCGCCGCTCACTGCCGCCGCTCACTGCCGCCGCGCGCTGCCGCCGCGCGCGGCTCGGCGCCGTCAGCGAGCGCGCGGCGCGCGCGCCAGCCCGCTCGCGATGCACCACTGCGCCGACCAGTACGCGGCGAGGATCCACAGATTCGCCAGCGGCAGCGGCTGCGCGAAGCGGTTGGCGGCGAGCATGGCGTCGCTGGCGACGAAGAGCGCGCCGCCCAGCGCGAGGCGGCCGGCGCCCGCGACGCCGGCGCGCCACAGTACGGCCGCCTGCGCCGCCATCGACAGCAGGCAGACGACGTAGGCCAGCACCGGAACGCGCAGCGGCGCCGGCACGCCCGGCCACAGCCAGCACAGGATCGCGCCCGCCGGCAGCGCGTACGCGACGAAGGGCGCCCGGCGCGACGCGAAGCGCCGCTCGCGCGTGAACGCCCACAGGTAGGCCAGATGGGCCAGCAGGAAGCTCGCCAGGCCGGCCAGGAAGCCCTCGTGCGGCCACATCAGCGCCACGTCGCCGGCGAGCGAGAACGCAAGACCGGTGAGCAGCCAGCGGCGCAGTTCGGGACGCGCCCCGCGCCGCTGCCAGGCAAAGGCGATGACGACGATCGTCGCCAGCGGCTTGAAGACGAGGAGCAGCCAGCGCCGGTCCAGCGCCCAGGGCGCCGAGGCGATGGCCAGCGCGGCGCAGGCGACGAGCGCGACGGCGAAGGCGCGCTCGGCGCCTTCGGCCGCGCCCGAGCCCGAGCCCGAGCCCGAGCCCGAGCCCGAGCCCGAGCCCGAGCCCGAGCCCGGTACGCCAGCGCTGCCGCCTGCCCGGCTCATCGCCCGCTCGCCGCGCGGGCCGACGCGATCACGGCCCCTCGCGGCGACGCGCTGCGGGACCGGCGGCACCCGGCCGGCAGCGCGCCGTCGATCGACGAGCGCGCCTCGAGCGCGCCGAAGCGCGTCGGCAGGTGCGCCCGGCGCGGCGCACGGTTGCAGAGCGGATTCGGTCGTCGTGGCCATCGCAGCGCTCCCGCAGGCCGGCAGACTGTAGCCGAGGCGTCGCGACGACGGGCCCGGGGCGCGGGCAACGTGCCGCGCGGCAAGCGCAGACGCGCGGCCGAGGCGCCGCGCGCCCGGCGCGCGGCCGGCGCGCGGCCCGCCCGCGTTGCGCTGGCGCGCGGCAAGCGCGTGCCGCAGCCGCGCTCAGCCGCTGCGGGCGTCCGCAGCGGCCCTGTTCGCCGCGCTGCGCGCCGCGAGCTCGTCGCGCAACTGGCGCAGGCGCGCGCGCGGATCGAGCTTGGCCGCCGCCTCGTCGAGCTTCATCTCGGCGATGAAGCGACTGGGCACGCCGGCCACCGTCTCGCGGCCGCGCTTGCGGCGTTTCAGCGTGCTCACGACGAGCGTGCGCTGCGCGCGCGTGATGCCGACGTACATCAGGCGGCGCTCTTCGTGCAGGCGCTCCGGCGTCATCTCCTCGTCGGCGCCCTTGAACGGCAGCAGGCCCTCGTTGACGCCGGCCAGCAGCACATGCGGCCACTCCAGGCCCTTGGCGGCATGCAGCGTCGACAGCGTCACCACGTCCTGCTGGTCGCCGCGCTCGGCCAGGCTGATGATGACGGCGATGGTCTGCGCCACTTCCAGCAGCGAGCGCCTGTCGCTCTCGAAGGTGCCCGCCTCGCGCGTGATCTCGCCGCCGCAGCGCCGGGCGATCCAGTCGACGAATTCGAGCACGTTGGCCCAGCGCGCCTGGGCGAGCTTGGCGCTGTCTTCGCCGTCGTGCAGGTGCTGCTCGTAGCCGATCGACTTCAGCCAGTCCAGCAGCAGCGCGCGCGCCTCGTCGCCGCCGCTCGCGTGGCGCGCGCGCTGCTCGAGCTCGTTGACTTCGTGCCCGAAATGCGCCAGCGCATCCAGCGCCTTGCCCTTGAGCACGGCGGGCAGCGTGGGCGCGAAGACGGCGTCGAACAGCGACACCTTCCACTTCCCCGCGAACTCGCCCAGCGTGGCCAGCGTCTGGTGACCGATGCCGCGCCTGGGCGTCGTCGCCGCGCGCAGGAAGGCCGGGTCGTCGTCCTGGTTGACGAGCAGGCGCAGCCAGGCGCACAGGTCCTTGATCTCGGCGCGGTCGAACCAGCTCTGCCCGCCCGAGACCTTGTACGGAATCTGCGCCGCGCGCAGCTTGTGCTCGAAGGCGCGGCTCTGGTGGTTGGCGCGGTAGAGCACGGCGATGTCGGAGAACTTCGCGCCGGCGCCGGCGCGCAGCGCCTGGATGCGCGCCACCGCGCGCTCGGCCTCGTGCTCCTCGCCGTCGCACTCGATCACGCGCACCGGCTCGCCGTCGCCCAGCTCGCTCCACAGCTTCTTGTCGAACAGCTTGGGGTTGGCGGCGATGACGGCGTTGGCCGCGCGCAGGATTGAGCCCGTGCTGCGGTAGTTCTGCTCGAGCGGGATGATCCTGAGCTTGGGGTAGTCCTGCGGCAGGCGCTTCAGGTTGTCGATCGTCGCGCCGCGCCAGCCGTAGATGCTCTGGTCGTCGTCGCCCACGGCGGTGAACTGGCCGTTGGGGCCGCGCTCGCCGACCAGCGCCTTCAGCAGCTCGTACTGCACGGCGTTGGTGTCCTGGTACTCGTCGACCAGCACATGGCCGAAGGCGGCGCGCCACTTGGCGCGCGCCTCGGCGTCGCGCTGCAGCAGCGCGAGCGGCAGCACGATCAGGTCGTCGAAGTCCACCGCCTGGTAGGCCGCCAACCGCTCGGCGTAGCGGCGCATGATGCGCGCGGCCAGCCGCTCGTCGTCATCGCACGCCGCGCGCTCGGCGGCGTCGGCGTCCAGGCCCTGGTTCTTCCACAGCGAGATCTTCCACTGCCAGTGGCGTGCCAGCTTGTTGTCGGTGTTGCCGCCGGCGTCGCGCAGCACGCCCTGGACGTCGTCGGCGTCGAGGATGCTGAAGCCGGGCTTGAGGCCGATGCGCTCGCCGTCGGCGCGCAGCATGCGCACGCCCAGGGCGTGGAAGGTGCTGATCGCAAGCTCTTTGGCGGCGCGCGCGCCGACCAGCGCCTTGGCGCGCTCGCGCATTTCGGCCGCGGCCTTGTTGGTGAAGGTGATGGCCGCGATCTGGCGCGGCTCGAGCCCGTGCCCGAGCAGGCGCGCGATCTTGTGCGCGATGACGCGCGTCTTGCCCGAGCCGGCGCCGGCCAGCACCAGGCAGGGCGAGGCCAGATGCCGGACGGCGGCGAGCTGGGCGGGGTTGAGCGAGGCAGACGAACTCAAGAGGCGGCGGACCGGCAAGCGAACGGGCGGCGGATCATAGCCACCGCCGCACCGGCGCCTGCCCGAGCGCGCCCGGCCTCACTCCTTCAGGTCGACCCCGTAGAACGTGTGCCGCCCGAACGGGCTCAGCTTGAAGTCCACGACTTCCTTGCGCACGGGCTTCAACTGCACCGCGTGCGCGATCGTGAACCAGGGCGCCTGCTCCTTGAAGATCACCTGCGCCTTCTTGTACAGCTCGGTGCGCTCGGCCGGCTTGGTCACCGTCTTGGCCTTGAGCACCAGCTCGTCGAAGGGCTTGTAGCAGAACTTGGCGACGTTGCTGCCGCCCGTCTTGGCCGAGTCGCAGCCGAGCAGCGTGTGCAGGAAGTTGTCGGGATCGCCGTTGTCGCCGGTCCAGCCGAGCATGCCCATCTGGTGCTCGCCGGCTTGCATGCGCTTCCTGTACTCGCCCCACTCGAAGCTCTTGATCTCGGCCTTGATGCCGACCTTGGCGAGGTCGGCCTGCATCAGCTCGGCGATGCGGCGCGCGTTCGGGTTGTAGGGCCGCTGCACCGGCATCGCCCACAGGTCGGTGGCAAAGCCGTTGGCCAGGCCGGCCTGCGCGAGCAGCTTCTTGGCCGCTTCGGGGTCGTACGGGTCGTCCTTGACGGCGTCGTTGTACGACCACATCGTCGGCGGGATCGGGTTCTTGGCGGCGATGCCGGTGGACAGGTACACGCCGTCGATGATGGCCTTCTTGTTGATGGCCATGTTCACCGCCTTGCGCACGCGCACGTCGTCGAAGGGCTTCTTCTGCGTGTTGTAGGCGAGGTAGCCGATGTTCAGGCCCGGCTGCTCGAGCACCGTGACCTTCGGGTCCTTGCGCATCGCGTCCAGGTCGGCCGGGTTCGGGTAGGGCATGACATGGCACTCGCCCTTTTGCAGCTTGGCCCAGCGCACCGCGGCGTCGGGCGTGATCGAGAACACCAGGTCGTCGATCTTGGCCTTGCCGCCCCAGAACTCGGGGAAGGCCTTGTAGCGGATCAGCGCGTCCTTCTGGTACTGCACGAGCATGAAGGGGCCGGTGCCGAGCGGCTCCTGGTCGATCTTCTCGGGCGTGCCGGCCTTGAGCATCGCGATCGCGTACTCCTTGCTCTGCACGCCGGCGTATTCCATCGCCAGGTTCGACAGGAACGGCGCCTCGGGCTGGTTGAGCACGACGCGCACCGTGTGCTCGTCGACCCGGTCCACCGACTTGAGCAGCTTGGGCATGCCCATGTCGTTGAAGTACGAGTGGTTGGGGCTCGTGACCTTGAAGTACGGGTCGTTCTCCTTCCACTGGCGCTCGAACATGAACAGGATGTCGTCGGCGTTCATGTCGCGCGTGGGCTTGAAGTTCTTGTTCGCGTGCCACTTCACGCCCTTGCGCAGGTGGAAGGTGTATGTCAGGCCGTCGGGCGAGATGTCCCATTTCTCGGCCAGGCCGGGCACGACCTTGGTGCCGCCGCGCTCGAAGTCGACGATGCGGCTGTAGATCTGGCCGCTGGCGTCGAACGAGGTGCCGGTGGTGTTGACGCCGGGGTAGAAGTTCTCCGGGCTGCCTTCGGAGCAGTAGACGAGCGTCTTGGCCGAGGCCGCGCCGACGGCGGCGGCGAGGGCGGCGGCGGCCAGCACGGCGAGCGGGAAGCGGCGGCGCGCGGCGGACGAATGCGTTTGTGGCTTCATGTGAACTCCAGGATGCGGGGCCCCGAGCGGGCCCGGTGGTTACGCGCCGGCAGCCAGCTGCTCGGCAAAGTGACAGGATACCTGCCGGCCGTCGAGCCCGCGCAGCGCGGGGCGTTCGACGCGGCAGCGCTCCACCGCGTGCGGGCAGCGCGTGCTGAACACGCAGCCCGCGGGCGGATCGAGCGGCGAAGGCAGCTCGCCTTGCAGCACGACGCGCGTTGGGCGCGCGCCAGCGTCGACGCTCGGCGTCGAGGCCAGCAGCGCGCGCGTGTACGGATGCAGCGGGCGGCCGAAGATGCGCTCCTTGGGCCCTTGCTCCATCACGAGGCCGAGGTACATCACCATCAGCTCGTGCGCGATGTGGCGCACCACCCCCAGGTCGTGCGAGATGAAGAGGTACGCCAGCCCCAGCTCCTGCTGCAGCTCGGCCAGCAGGTTGAGCACCTGCGCCTGCACCGACACGTCGAGCGCCGACACCGGCTCGTCGGCCACCAGCAGCGCCGGCTCGAGCATGAGCGCGCGCGCGATCGCGATGCGCTGGCGCTGCCCGCCGCTGAACATGTGCGGCCAGCGGCCGTAGTGCTCGGGCCGCAGGCCGACCCGGGCCAGCATCGCGCGGCCGCGCTCGGCGCGCTCGGCGCGGCCGAGCCGGGTGTTGATCTCGAGCGGCGCTTCGAGCGCGGCGCCGATCTTCTTGCGCGGGTTGAGCGAGCCGTAGGGGTTCTGGAACACGAGCTGCACGGCGCGGCGCAGCTGGGTGCGCTGGCGCGCGTCGGCGCCGGCCACGTCGATGCCGGCCAGGCGCAGCGTGCCCGCACTCGGCGGCTCGATCAGCGTCACCATGCGCGCCAGCGTCGACTTGCCGCAGCCCGATTCGCCCACCACGGCGAGCGTGCGGCCGCGCTCCAGCGTGAAGCCGACGCCGCCCACCGCCTGCAGCAGCGCCGGCGCGCGCAGCAAGCCGCGCTTGATGCGGTAGGTCTGCACGAGGCCGCTGGCCTCGGCAACGGGGGCGACGCGCGCAGCCGCAGTCATCGGGCAGGCTCCCGGCCCGTGCCGGCCGTCGAGTCGCCACGCCGGGGGCTTGCCCGGCGCGACGGGCCGTCGGCGCGCGCGACGCCGCGCCCGGGCGCCGCGCCGGCCGATTCGCGTGCGCGCCTGCGCGCGGCCTGCGCCGGCGCATGGGCGCTTGCGCGCCTCGGTGCAGCCATGCGCCGCACTGCAGACCGCGCGCTGCCGGCGCTTGTCCGGAGCAATGCCGTCACCGCCGTGCCTGCCGCTTGCACATGACCTATGACGTGCTGAAGCAGCCTGTCCTCGGAAAGGGCCCGGCAATGTGCGTCCAAGGGCGAGATTTCGAGACAGGCCGCGAATTCGTAGTCCTGGCCGCGCAACGGCCGGCACTCGTAGACACCGCTCTCCCGGCGCGTGGAGAACCTGATCTCGACGCGTCTGCCGGCAATCACGCGCTCCGCCTGCGAGTCGGAGCTGCGCGTGACGTCCAGCCCCCTGGCTGCGCACCAACCGGCGACGAGCGGCGCGCCGATCTTTCCGACCTGACGGGACGGGCGCGTACGAATCCCGGCGAATGGGCTCCCGGCCCAGGGATCGTCCGCCCCTGCGTGCATGCAATCGGCCTCGAGCGCGCCGGCGACGGCGGCAAGCATCTGGTCCTCTGGGTCCTCGATCCGGGACGGCATCGGCTCAGCCTTCTTCGACGGCGGGCACGGAGGACAGGCTGCGCTGCGTATCGAGCCGCTGGTACGGCGCCGGATCGAAACCGACCCAGTCGATCCCTTCGACACCGTCGAACCGACGCGCCATGACCGCGAGCGCCTGCGGGTTGTCGTCGGCGAGCACGAAGCGGCGCCCGAGTTCGAGCGCGGCGGCACCCGTGGTGCCGCTGCCGGCGAAGAAATCGAGCACCAGCGCGCCCGGCCGGCTCGACGCCTGGACGATTCGACGCAGGATGCCGAGCGGCTTCTGCGTCGGATAACCGGTCTTCTCCGAGCCGTTCGTGGGCACGATCGTGTGCCACCACGTGTCGGTCGGCAGCTTGCCGCGCGCGGCCTTCTCGGGCCCGACGAGCCCTGGCGCCATGTACGGGATGCGCTCGATCTCGTCGACATTGAACAGGTAATTGGACGGGTTGCGGGCGTAAAGCAGGATGTTGTCGTGCTTGGGCGGCCAGCGGTTCTTCGGCCGGCCGCCGTAGTCGTAGGCCCAGATGATTTCGTTGAGGAAGGCGTCGCGTCCGAAGATGCCGTCGAGGAGGATCTTGCAGTAGTGCACCTCGCGGTAGTCGACGTGGAAGTAGAGACACCCGTGCGCTGCGAGGACGCGGCGGGCCTCGGTCAGGCGCGGCTCCAGAAAGGCCAGGTAGTCGTCGAACAGGTCGCTGAAGCGCATGCTGCCCACGACGATGCTCTCGTAGCGATGGCCCTGGAAGCCGACGCGGCCTCCTGCCGCGCAACGCACCGTCTCGAGCTGCGTGCGCTGTTGCACCTTCCCGGTGTTGAACGGCGGGTCGATGTACACCAGATCCACGGATGCCGTCGGCAGCGCCCGAAGGACCTCGAGGTTGTCAGCGAAGTGGATTGTTCCCGTCACCACTTCCTCCATCGGATTGCCGCACATCGTTCATGGCACTCAGGCGCGGCGGCAAGCAGTTCTCGCACGCACCGGGCGCCGCCCCCTCGCGCGGCAGCCGCCCGGCGCTGATCTTGCCCCCTTGGCGCCGCGCGCCGCCCCCCGACGCGGGTGAGCGCCTTCGGAGCGGCCGGCGCTCATGCCGCGGCCTCGCGTGCCGCAGGGGCGGAACCGGCGGCCGCGTCGGCGCCCCCGTCGGCGGCGCGGCGCGCCTCGCGCGTCGCGTCGCCCATCGGGTAGTGGCAGCGCACGCTGCCGTCGGCCCAGGGCGCGAGCGCGGGGCGCCCGCCGCAGCGCGCCGGCACGGCCCAGGTGCAGCGCGGCTCGAACAGGCAGCCCGCGGGCCGGTCGTAGGGGCCCGGCACGACGCCGGCGATGGTGGCCAGCCGCCCGGCGCCCTGGCTGCGCTCGGGCATCGCCGCCAGCAGCGCCGCGGTGTACGGGTGCTGGGGCGCGGCGAACAAGGCCGCGGCCGGGCGCTCCTCGACCACCTGGCCGGCGTACATCACGGCCACGCGCTGCGCCATCTCGGCCACCACGCCCATGCTGTGCGTGATCAGCACCAGCGCCATGCCGCGCTCGCGCTGCAAGCTGCGCAGCAGCTCGAGGATCTGCGCCTGGATCGTGACGTCGAGCGCCGTCGTCGGCTCGTCGGCGATGAGCAGGCGCGGGTTGCAGGCGATCGCCATCGCGATCATCACGCGCTGGTTCATGCCGCCGGACATCTGGTGCGGGTAGTCCCCGAGGCGGCGCGCCGCCGCCGGGATGCCGACCTGCTCGAGCAGTTCCACCGAGCGCGCGCGCGCCGCGCGCGCGTCCAGGCCCAGGTGCAGGCGCAGCGTCTCGGCGAGCTGGAAGCCGACCGTGAAGCAGGGGTTCAGGCTGGTGGTCGGATCCTGGAAGATCATCGCCACCTCCTTGCCGACGATGCGCCGGCGCGCGCGCGGCGTCAGGCCCTGCAGCTCGCGCCCGGCAAAGCGCATCGCCTTGGCGCGCACCTCGCCCGGGAAGCCCACCAGGCCCATGAGCGCCAGCATCGTCACGCTCTTGCCCGAGCCCGATTCGCCGACCACGCCCAGCACTTCGCCTTCGTCGAGCGCCAGGCTCACGCCGTCGACGGCGTGCATCACCGCGCCCTGCGTCGGGAAGTCGACCTGCAGGTCCTCGATCTCGAGCAGGCGGGCGGCCATCGTCAGCGCTTGAGTTTTGGGTCGAGCGCGTCGCGCAGTCCGTCGCCCAGCAGATTGAAGGCGAGCACGGTGGCGAGGATCATCAGCCCCGGGAAGGTGACCACCCACCAGGCGCGCAGCACGAACTCGCGCGCGTCGGCCAGCATCGTGCCCCACTCGGGCGCGGGCGGCTGCGCGCCCAGGCCGAGGAAGCCCAGCGCGGCGGCGTCGAGGATGGCGGTCGAGACGCCGAGCGAGGCCTGCACGATGAGCGGCGCCGCGCAGTTGGGCAGCACCTCGACGAACATGAGCCGCGCCAGGCCCGCGCCGGACAGGCGCGCCGCGGTGACGTAGTCCTTGGCCGTCTCGGCGATGACGGCGGCGCGCGTGATGCGCACGTAGTGCGGCAGCACCACCACCGAGACGGCGAGCATCGCGTTCATCAGCCCGGGGCCGAGGATGGCCACGATCACGATCGCCAGCAGCAGGCTGGGCAGCGTCAGGATGATGTCCATCAGCCGCATGATCGCGATCTCGAGCGCGCCGCGCGCGAAGCCCGCCACCATGCCGAGCACGATGCCGCAGACGATCGAGAGCGCCACCACCGCGATGCCGATCGTCAGCGACAGCCGCCCGCCGTGGATCAGGCGCGAGAGGATGTCGCGGCCGATGGCGTCGGTGCCCAGCGGATAGGTCCACGAGCCGCCTTCGCTCCAGGCCGGCGGGCGCAGGAAGGCGGCGTTGTTCGTGAGGTCGGGCGGGTGCGGCGCGACCCAGGGGGCGAAGGCGGCCAGCGCCAGCACCGCCAGCACCACCGCCAGGCCCGCCACCGCGCCGCGGTTGGCCCCGAAGCCGCTCCAGAACTCGCGCAGCGGCCCGGGCGGGGCGGCCGCGGGCGCAGCGCTCACGTCCGCCTCACTTCGCATGCAGCACGCGCGGGTTGATGATGCCGTAGGCCAGGTCGACCGCGAGGTTGACGGCCATGACGACGCCGCCCAGCAGCAGCAGGCCGCCTTGCAGCACGGGGTAGTCGCGCCGGCTGATGGCCTCGATCATCCACTTGCCCACGCCGGGCCAGGAGAAGATGGTCTCGGTCAGGATGGCGCCGGTGAACAGCACGCTCACCTGCAGCCCGATCACCGTCACGACCGGGATGAGCGCGTTGCGAAAGGCGTGCAACGCCACCACGCGCAGCGTCGACAGGCCCTTGGCGCGCGCGGTGCGGATGTAGTCCTCGCCCAGCACTTCGAGCATCGCCGAGCGCGTCATGCGCGCGATGATGGCCAGCGGATTGGTGCCCAGCACGATCGCCGGCAGCACGAGGTGCGACAAGGCCGAGCGCAGCGCGCCCCGCTCGCCCGAGAGCCAGGCGTCGACGAGCAGCAAGCCGCTCACCGGCTCGATGAAGTACTTGACGTCGATGCGGCCCGACACCGGCGTCCAGCCCAGCTGCACCGAGAACAGCAAGATGAGCAGCAGGCCCCACCAGAAGATCGGCATCGAGTAGCCGGTGAGCGAGACGCCCATCACGCCGTGGTCGAAGACCGAGTTGCGCCGCACCGCGGCCAGCATGCCGGCCGGAATGCCGACGACGAGCGCGAAGGCGACGGCGCACAGCGCGAGCTCGACGGTGGCCGGAAAGAGGGCGCGGAACTCGTCGAGCACCGGCGCCTGCGTGATCATCGACTTGCCCAGGTCGCCGTGCAGCACGCGGCCGATGTAGCGGCCGTACTGCACGAGCAGCGGCTGGTCCAGGCCGTAGGCGCGCACCAGCTCGGCGTGGCGCGCCGGGTCGATGCCGCGCTCGCCGGCCAGCGTCTCGATCGGGTCGCCGGGCACGAGCCGGATCATCATGAAGGCGAGCAGCGTCATGCCGATGAAGGTCGGCACGACCAGGCCCAGGCGGGTGAGGATGAAGCGCAGCATCGCGGCGGCAGCCGGCGCGGGCCGGCGGGCGTGACTTTAGCGGCGGATCGGGGGCGGCAGCGCGGCGCGCGTGAACGCGCAGCGCTTCAGCCGCGCCACCACCACAGCGCCAGCGCGGCCAGCGCGACCAGCGCCGCCGCCGCGAACCAGGGCCAGGCCGCCGGGCCTGCTGCCGGCGCGGCCGGGGCTGCTGCGCGCGCCGCCGGCCCGTCGGCCGCCGATGCAGCCGTCGCGCCCGCCGCGCCGGCTTCGCCATGCGGCCGCGCGAGCATGGCCTTGAAATCGGCCATAGAACGCAGCCGCTGCTCGGGCCGCACCGTCAGCGCCGCGTCCACCGCGGCCAGCAGCTCGGGCGAGTAGCGGCCGGCGCCGGCCACGGCCGCCGGCGTCATCTCGTCCTTCATCACGCGCGCGATCGACGACGGCGGCGGCGCGCCGGTGATGGCGCCGTAGAGCACGGCGCCGAGCGCATAGACGTCGGTCCAGGGGCCCTGGCGCGCCGAGGTCTCGCCCTCGTACTGCTCGGGCGGCGAGTAGCCGGGCTTGAGCAGCGCCGTGAGCTGCTGCGTGGCCTCGCCGACGACGCGGCGCGCCGAGCCGAAGTCGAGCAACATCGGGCGCGGCCTGGGCTCGCCCTCGCCGCTGCCGCGCTCGAAGCGCAGCACGATGTTGTCGGGCGCGATGTCGCGGTGAAAGCAGTTCTGCGCATGCAGCAGCGCCAGCACGTCGGCCAGATCGGCGGCGATCGAGCGCAGCCAGCGTTCGGGCGGCGGCGCGCCCAGCTCGGCCAGCCACTTCTTCATCGTGATCGACTCGATGAGCGTCATCGCCATGTAGGCGGTGCCGTTGTCGCTCCAGAACTGGTGCACCTTCACCAGCGCCGGGTGGTCGAAATGCGCCAGCAGCTTGGCCTCGTTGAGGAAGCTGCGCAAACCCGCGGCGAAGGCCTCCTCGAAGCGCGGCAGGCGCGGCACGACGCGGCCCTCGGGCGTGCGCGTGGCGATCGTCGCCGGCATGTACTCCTTGATTGCCAGCGAGCGCTGCAGCGCGGTGTCGTAGGCGCGGTAGACGATGCCGTGCCCGCCGACGCCCAGCGGCCGCTCGATCAGGTACTGCGCCAGATGGGTGCCGCGCGGCAGGCCGGCGTCCTTGTCGCGCCGCGGCACGAGCATGGTCTTGGCCTCGTCGTCCGGCGGCAGCGGCGGAGCGGGCGGCACGGAGGGGGTCGGACTCATCGTGCCGCAGTATGTTCCAGAATCGGCGCGCCGCATCGCCCTGCAGAGCGGGACAGGCCGGCAGCGGGCCCGGCGCGGGCCCGGCGCGGGCCCGATTCATGTCTTCACGGGCGCTCAGCCGCGCTCCTGCGCCAGCCGGGCCGCGGCACCGGCCAGCGCCGCCAGCGTGTCGACGATCAGCCAGGTCGGGATCGCGCGCAGATACGCCTCGAAGCGGCCCTTGGCCTCGAAGCGCGCGCGAAACGCCGAGCGCTCGAACAGCGCGCCCAGCCGCGGCACGATGCCGCCGCCGATGTAGACGCCGCCGCGCGCGCCCAGCGTGAGCGCCACGTCGCCGGCGAAGCCGCCGAGGAAGGCGCAGAACTGCTGCACGCTGCGCTCGGCCAGCGCGTCGCCGCCGGCCAGCGCCGCGGCGACGATCTGCGGCGCGTCGCGCCCGGGCGGCGCGGCACCCAGCACTTCGGCGAGCGCGCGCTCGAGCAGCGCCAGCCCCATGCCCGAGAGCAGCCGCTCGGCCGACACATGGCCGTGCATGCGCCGCGCCGCGGCGATGACGGCGCTCTCGAAGTCGTCGGCCGCCGCCAGCGTCGCGTGCCCGCCTTCGCCCGGCAGCGCGACCCATTGCCCGGCGTGCGGCAGCAGCCCGCCGACGCCCAGGCCGGTGCCCGGGCCGATGACGGCGCGCGCGGCGTCTGGCGCCGCCGGCGTGTCCGGGCCGACCGCGCGCAGCTGCGGCCCGTGCAGCCGCGGCAGCGCCAGCGCCAGCGCCTCGAAGTCGTTGAGCACGATCAGGCGCTGCAGGCCGAGCGCGCGCTCGGTGTCGCGGCGCGAGAAGCTCCAGGCGCTGTTGGTGAAGGCGATGCGGTCCGCGCCCACCGCGGTGGCCACGGCGAAGGCGGCAGCGCGCGGCGCGGCATGGCCGCTGCCGAGCTCGGCGGCGAGCGCGTCGAGATAGGCCCGCGCCGCGGCGGCGGGGTCGGCGTGGTCGGCCGTGCGCAGCACGCGCACCCGCGCCACCGGCATGTCGGGTTCGCCGACCCAGCCGAAGCGCGCGTTGGTGCCGCCGATGTCGGCGAGCAGCCAGGGCAGGGGCAGCGCGGGAGCGTTCATGCGGCGTCGGTCCTTGCGTCGGTGGCTCGGCCCGGGCACGGTAACCCAAAGGCGGCGGCATGCAACGGGCTCGCGCGCGCGGCATCGCCCGCGGCATCGCCCGCGGCATCGCCGGCGGCATCGCCGGCGGCATCGCCCGTGAGGCATCGCCCGCGAGACTTCGCCCGCGAGACGTCGCCGATGAGATGCCGCCCGCCCGGCGCGGCCTTCGATGCCCCGCCGACCCGGCGGCCGGCCCTGCCGGCGCAGCACGCCTGGCTACAATCGCGCCCACCGAGGAGCGTTGCGATGGCCCCGGGCGCCCGCCCCGGCCACCAGGCTCGGTAAGCCCGCACGGCGATGCCGTCGTGCGGGTCGGCAACGGCGCTCGCAACCCGCCTGGAGTTGCGTCCTTGAGCCCCGTCGCCCTGCCCGCCCAACCCGTCGCTGCGATGCGCCTGTCCGGCCTCGAGCCGCTCACGATCGGCGCGGGGTCGCTGTTCGTCAACATCGGCGAGCGCACCAACGTCACCGGCAGCCGCGCCTTCGCGAAGATGATCCTCGAGGGCCGCTTCGAGGACGCGCTGGCGGTGGCGCGCCAGCAGGTGGAGAACGGCGCGCAGATCATCGACGTCAACATGGACGAGGCGATGCTCGACAGCGTCGCCGCGATGCAGCGCTTCCTCGAACTGATGGCCGGCGAGCCGGAGATCGCGCGCGTGCCGGTGATGATCGACTCGTCGCGCTGGGCGGTGATCGAGGCCGGGCTCAAGTGCCTGCAGGGCAAGGGCATCGTCAACTCGATCTCGCTCAAGGAGGGCGAGGCCGAGTTCGTGCGCCAGGCCCGGCTGGTGCGCCGCTACGGCGCGGCCGCCGTCGTCATGGCCTTCGACGAGCGCGGCCAGGCCGACACGCTCGAGCGGCGCATCGAGGTCTGCGCGCGCGCCTACCGCATCCTGGTCGACGAGGTCGGCCTGCCGGCCGAGGACATCGTGTTCGACCCCAACGTGTTCGCCGTCGCCACCGGCATCGAGGAGCACAACCACTACGCGGTCGACTTCATCGAGGCCACGCGCTGGATCAAGGCCAACCTGCCCGGCGCCAAGGTCTCGGGCGGCATCAGCAACGTGAGCTTCAGCTTCCGCGGCAACGACCCGGTGCGCGAGGCGATCCACACCGTGTTCCTCTACCACGCGATCCGCGCCGGGCTCGACATGGGCATCGTCAACGCCGGCATGATCGGCGTCTACGACGAGCTCGACCCCGAGCTGCGCGCGCGCGTCGAGGACGTCGTGCTCGACCGCCGGCCCGACGCCGGCGAGCGCCTGCTCGAGATCGCCGAGCGCGCCAAGGGCGCGGCGCGCGACGAGTC
This sequence comes from Rubrivivax sp., assembly GCA_046348125.1. Classification (GTDB taxonomy): domain Bacteria; phylum Pseudomonadota; class Gammaproteobacteria; order Burkholderiales; family Burkholderiaceae_C; genus Rubrivivax. The sequence continues at coordinate 147,207 of JAXMEV010000009.1, read as the reverse complement.
GGCGCGCCTGGCCTGGCGCCAGGCGCCGGTGGCCGAGCGCCTGGCGCACGCGCTGGTGCACGGCATCACCGAGTTCGTCGTCGCCGACACCGAGGAGGCCTGGCGCGAGGCGCAGGCTGCGGGCGGTCGTCCGCTGCAGGTGATCGAGGGCCCGCTGATGGCGGGCATGAACATCGTCGGCGACCTGTTCGGCGCCGGCAAGATGTTCCTGCCGCAGGTCGTCAAGAGCGCGCGCGTGATGAAGCAGGCGGTGGCGCACCTGCTGCCCTATATCGAGGCCGAGAAGAAGGCGCTGGCCGACGCCGGCGCCGAGGTCCGCGCCAAGGGCCGCATCGTCGTCGCCACCGTCAAGGGCGACGTGCACGACATCGGCAAGAACATCGTCGGCGTCGTGCTCCAGTGCAACAACTTCGAGGTCCTGAACCTGGGCGTGATGGTGCCCGCGCAGGACATCCTCGAGAAAGCCAAGGTCGAGGGCGCCGACATGATCGGCCTGTCGGGCCTCATCACGCCCAGCCTCGAGGAGATGCAGCACGTGGCCGCCGAGATGCAGCGCGACCCCTGGTTCCGCGAGCGCGGCACGCCGCTGCTGATCGGCGGCGCCACCACCAGCCGCGTGCACACGGCGGTGAAGATCGCGCCGCACTACGACGGGCCGGTGGTCTACGTGGCCGATGCCTCGCGCAGCGTGGGCGTGTGCGCCGAGCTGCTGTCGCCCGAGCGCTCGGCCGCCTTCGTCGGCGAGACGCGCGCCGACCAGGAGCGCACGCGGCGGCTGCACGCGGCCAAGAAGGGCACGCCGCTGGTCACGCTGGCCGAGGCGCGCGCCAACAAGACGCCGATCGACTGGCAGGCCTACCGGCCGCCGCGGCCGCGCTTCATCGGCCGGCGCGTGCTGAAGAACTACGACCTGGCCGAACTGGCGGCCTGCCTGGACTGGGGCCCGTTCTTCCAGACCTGGGATCTGGCCGGCGCCTTTCCGGCGATCCTCGACGACGCGGTGGTGGGCGCCGAGGCGCAGCGCGTGTACGCCGACGGCCGGGCGCTGCTCGGCAAGCTCATCGACGGGCGCTGGCTGCAGGCCAGCGGCGTGTTCGCGCTGCTGCCGGCCAACACGGTGGACGACGACACGATCGAGCTCTACACCGACGACACGCGGCGCGAGGTGGCGCTGCGCTGGTGCCCGCTGCGCGTGCAGAGCGTGCGCCCGGTGGTCGAGGGCGTGAAGCGGCCGAACCGCAGCCTGGCCGACTTCGTCGCGCCCAAGGGCACGGCCGAAGACTACCTGGGGCTTTTTGCCGTCACCGCGGGCCTGGGCGTCGAGCGCAGGGCGGCGCAGTTCGTCGCCGCGCACGACGACTACTCGGCCATCACGCTCAAGGCGCTGGCCGACCGCCTGGCCGAAGCCTTCGCCGAGCGGCTGCACCAGCGCGTGCGCACCGAGTTCTGGGGCTACGCGGCCGGCGAGGCGCTCGGCCGCGACGCGCTGATCGCCGAGAAGTACCGCGGCATCCGCCCGGCGCCCGGCTATCCGGCCTGCCCCGACCACGGCGTCAAGCGCGACATGTTCCGCCTGCTCGGCGCCGAGGAGGTCGGCATGAGCGTGACCGAGTCGTTCGCGATGGCGCCGCCGGCCAGCGTGAGCGGCTTCTATCTCGCGCACCCCGAGGCGCGCTACTTCAACGTCGGCAGGATCGGCGAGGACCAGCTCGCCGACTGGGCCGCGCGCCTGGGGCTGCCGCTGGACGAGGCGCGGCGGCGGCTGGCGCCGCTGCTGTAGGCCGTCGCCCGCGGCGCGCGCCGGCCGCCCGCGTTCAGGGTGCGCGGCCGCGGCGCTCGCGGCGCGCCGCGTCGGCGCTCAATGCGCGCGCTGCGCCTGCTCCCCGGCCGCGAGCCGGTACACGGTGCCGCAGTAGGCGCAGCGCCCCTGGCCGTCGTGCGCGATGTCGATGTACACGCGCGGGTGGTGGCTCCACAGCGGCATCTTCGGGTTCGGGCAGAAGGTGACGCCGGGGCCGAGCAGGTCGGCGGCGGCGAGTTCGACCACGGCTTCGGGGGCCTTGCTCATGATGCGCCGTGCCCCGCTCAGACCGCCGTCAGCCACTCGGCGTATTTCGCGTTGCGGCCGTTGACGATGTCGAAGAAGGCGCTCTGGATCTTTTCGGTGACCGGCCCGCGGCTGCCGGCGCCGATCTCGATGCGGTCGAGCTCGCGGATCGGCGTCACCTCGGCCGCGGTGCCGGTGAAGAAGGCCTCGTCGGCGATGTAGACCTCGTCGCGCGTGATGCGCTTTTCCGTCAGCGGGATGCCGAGGTCGCGGCAGATGTGGAACACCGTGTTGCGCGTGATGCCGTTGAGCGCGCCGGCGCTCAGGTCGGGCGTGTACACGCGCCCCTCCTTGACGACGAACAGGTTCTCGCCCGCGCCTTCGCTCACGAAGCCCGAGGCGTCGAGCAGCATCGCCTCGTCGTAGCCCTCGTCGGTGGCCTCCATGTTGGCCAGGATGCTGTTGGTGTAGTTGCTCACCGCCTTGGCCTGCGTCATCGTGATGTTGACGTGGTGGCGCGTATAGCTGCTGGTCTTGACGCGGATGCCGCGCTTCAGGCCCTCCTCGCCCAGGTAGGCGCCCCAGGACCAGGCCGCGATCATCAGGTGGATGGCGTTGCCCTTGGGGCTGACGCCGAGCTTCTCGTCGCCGATCCAGGCCAGCGGCCGCAGGTAGCAGCTGTCCAGGCCGTTGGCGCGCACCACCTCGCATTGCGCGTCCATCACCTGCTGCGGCGTGAAGGGCAGCTTCATGCGCAGGATCTTGGCGCTGTTGAACAGGCGCTCGGTGTGCTCGCGCAGGCGGAACACCGCCGTCCGGCCGCTCGCCGTCTTGTACGCGCGCACGCCCTCGAAGGCGCCGCAGCCGTAGTGCAGCGTGTGCGTGAGCACGTGGATCCTGGCGTCGCGCCAGTCGACGAGGCGGCCGTCCATCCAGATCTTGCCGTCGCGGTCGGACATCGACATGGGAGGAGCTCCTGCGTTGCGGGGGAAAGCAGCGATTTTACGGCGCGCCCTCGGCGGCACGGTGCAGCGTCCAGCGCACCAGGCGCCCCCGGCGCAGCTCGACGTGCAGCTCGTCGCCGCCGTCGTCGCGCCAGGCGAAGACCTCCGGCTCGCCGTCGCCGAGCCGGCGGCCCAGGCTGCGCGTGAGCCTGAGGATGTCGAGCAGCGCCATGCCCTCGGCCAGCTTGGCGTGCAGCATCACGACGCTGGGCACCCAGCCGAGCGGCCGCTGCGCCGCGCCGCGCAGCACGCGCAGCGAGCGGCTGAACTGCAGCAGCAGCCAGAACACGACGACGCTGAAGCCCAGCACGCCGCCGCGCCAGCCCCAGGCGTAGATGCCCACCGCCAGCGCCAGCAGCGCCAGCGCCCAGCCGAGCCGCTTGTCGTTCATCGCCGCCGCTCGCCCTGCGTCTCGCACAATGCCGGCCGTGGATCGACTGCACACATGGGTCATCAACCTCGATCGTGCGCCCGAGCGCCTGGCGCGCATCCGCGCCCAGCTCGAGCGCCTGGGCCTGGCGTGGACGCGGCTGCCGGCGGTCGACGCGCAAGCGCTCACCCCGGCGCAGCGCGCCGCGCTCGACGAGCCGGCCTACCGCCGCCGCCACGGCAAGACGCCGGCGCCGGGCGAGCTGGGATGTTATCTCTCGCATGTCGAGGCGATGCGGCGCTTCCTCGCCAGCGAGGCCGAGTTCGCGCTCGTGCTCGAGGACGACGTGCTGCTGCACGAGGCGCTGCCGGCGGTGCTGGCCGGCCTCGTCGCACAGCGCGCGCGCTGGGACGTGGCCAAGCTGTCGGCGGTGCACTCGGGCACGCCGGTACCGTATCTCGAAGTGGCGACTGGCCATCGCCTGGCGGTGATGCTCACGCGCTGCACCGGCTCGAGCGCCTACTTGCTGAACCGCCGCGCCGCCGAACGCTACGCCGCCGGCCTGCTGCCGATGCGCCTGCCCTACGACCATGTGTACGACCAGGGCTGGCGCTTCGACCTGAAGTTCCGCCTCGTGACACCCACGCCCTGCGGCCACGACGAGGAGATCGCCAGCACGATCGTCGCGCCGGCGCGGCGCAAGTTCCACTGGACGCGCCGGCTGCCGGCCTACGCCTACCGCCTGGGCAACGAGGCGCGGCGCGTCGTCTACGGCCTGACGCAGGCACTGCGCGAGCGCTTCGGCGGCTGACGCCGGCCGGGCCGACGAACGGACGAACGGACGAACAAACGAGCGGACGAAAGGACGAACAAACGAGCGGACGAAAGGGCGAACGGACGGCCGCGACCCCGCGCCGACGCTCAAGCCAGCCCGCGCACCGCCTCGATCGCCTGCTCGATGCGCTCGACCGCGTGCACCGTGAGGCCTTCGATCGCCTTCTTCGGCGCGTTGGCGCGCGGCACCACGGCGACGCTGAAGCCGAGCTTGGCCGCCTCCTTCAACCGCTCCTGCCCGCGCGGTGCGGGCCGCACCTCGCCGGCCAGGCCGACCTCGCCGAAGGCGACGAAGCCGCGCGGCAGCGCACGGCCGCGCAGGCTGCTGGTGATGGCCAGCAGCACCGCCAGGTCGGCCGCCGGTTCGCCGATGCGCACGCCGCCGACGGCGTTGACGAACACGTCCTGGTCGATGCAGCTCACGCCCGCATGGCGATGCAACACCGCCAGCAGCATCGCCAGGCGGTCACGATCCAGTCCCACCGACAGGCGCCGCGGGCTCGGCCCGCCGCTGTCGACCAGCGCCTGCACTTCCACCAGCAGCGGGCGCGTGCCTTCGAGCGTCACCAGCACGCAGGCGCCGGGCACCGGCTCGCCCTGTGTCGACAGGAAGATCGCGCTCGGGTTGGCCACGCCCTTCAGCCCGCGCTCGGTCATCGCGAAGACGCCGATCTCGTTGACCGCGCCGAAGCGGTTCTTGATCGCGCGCACGAGGCGAAAGCTCGAATGCGTGTCGCCCTCGAAATAGAGCACCGTGTCGACGATGTGCTCGAGCACGCGCGGGCCGGCGATCGCGCCTTCCTTGGTGACATGGCCGACGAGCACGACGCCGATGCCGCCCGCCTTGGCCGCCCGCGTGAGCTGCGCCGCGCATTCGCGCACCTGCGCCACCGAGCCCGGCGCCGAGGTGAGCTGCTCGGAATACAGCGTCTGGATCGAGTCGATGACGGCCAGCGCCGGCTGCTCGGCCTCGAGCGCGGCGAGGATCTTCTCGAGGTTGATCTCGGCCAGCACGCGCACCGCGCGCCCGGCCAGCCCGAGCCGGCGCGCGCGCAGCGCCACCTGCGCGCCGCTTTCCTCGCCGGTGACGTAGAGCACCTTCAGGCGCGCGCTCATCGCGTCGGCCGCCTGCAGCAGCAGCGTGCTCTTGCCGATGCCCGGATCGCCGCCGATCAGCACCACGCCGCCGGCCACCAGGCCGCCGCCGAGCACGCGGTCGAGCTCCTCCTGCCCGGTGCCCTCGCGCTCGAACTCGGCCGCCTCGATCTCGGCCAGCGTCGCCACCGGCTGGCTGCGCGCCAGCGCCTGGAAGCGGTTCTTCGCCGCCGCAGCCGGCTCGGCCACGCTCTCGTCGAGCGTGTTCCAGGCCTTGCAGTGCGGGCATTGGCCCAGCCACTTCGGGCTGGTGCCGCCGCATTCGCGACAGGTGTGGATGGTCTTGGCGCGCGTCATCGGCGGGGGATTGTCGCTGGGCGGGTGGCTCGGGATTCGAGCCACCCCTGTGCGAGGATGATGCTTCGAAGTGCCCCGATGAACGCCGACACGCCGATCGCCCATGGTCCGGATCACGGACTCGCCGAGCACCTGCGCACCGTGGCCACCCTGGCGCGCCGACATGCGCCGCCGGCAATGGGTGAACTGGCCTCGCTCGCCGGCCTGTGGCACGACCTCGGCAAGTTCAGGCCCGGATTCCAGCGCTACGTGCGGCAGGACGGGAGCCTGCACGTCGAAGGGCGCGCGGCGGTTTCGGCCGACAAGACGCATTCGGCCGCCGGCGCGCTGCATGCACTCGCGTCGCTCGAGGGCCACTCAGGCGACTGGGGCCGCGCCGTCGGCTGGCTCCTCGCCCACGTGATCGCGGGCCATCACGCTGGCCTCTACGATCACGCCGAACTCGCCGACCGCCTGCGCGGCGGCGCCCGCGACGCGAGCGAGCGCGAGCGCCGCGAGGCCGTCGCGGCCTGCACCGCCATCGATGCGGCGCTGCTGGCCCTGCCGGCGGAGTTCGACCCACGGGCGATGCTGCAAGCCCTGCCAGGCCTCGCCGACCGGCAAGAGCCTTTCGCGGCCTCGTTGGCGGTGCGCATGATCTTCTCGGCGCTCGTGGACGCCGACTTCCTCGACACCGAGGCCTATCTCAACCAGGGTCGGGCGGCTCTGCGGGCGGGCTTCTCCCCGCTCGACGAGTACCGCGCACGCCTGGACGCCCATCTCGACGCCCTGCTGGCCGAGGTGCGCGATGCCGGGCGGGCCGCCGAGCCCGTCATGCGCGCGCGTGCCCAGGTGCTGGCCGACTGCCGTGCCGCGGCCGCACTGCCCCCCGGCGTGTTCAGCCTGCAGGTGCCCACGGGCGGCGGCAAGACCCTGGCCTCACTGGCCTTTGCGCTGGCCCATGCGCAGGCCCACGGTCTGGAGCGGGTGATCGTCGCCATCCCCTACACCAGCATCGTCGAGCAGACGGCCGATGTGCTCGCGGGCGTGTTCGGCCGCGAGGCCGTCGTCGAGCATCACAGCCAGGCCAGCGACGGCCCTCACCAACGCGACGGCGGCGACGACGGCCCACGCGCGACGGCCCGCTCGCGCCTGGCTTGCGAGAACTGGGACGCGCCGCTCGTCGTCACCACCAACGTGCAGTTGCTCGAAAGCCTGTTCGCCGCGCGCACCGGCCGCTGCCGCAAGCTGCACCGGCTGCAGCGCAGCGTGATCGTGCTCGACGAGGCGCAGGTGCTGCCGCCGCCCTTCCTGCAGCCGACACTCGACGCGCTGCGGCTGCTGGCGCGGCACCACGGCGCCAGCATCGTCTCCTGCACCGCGACGCAGCCGGTGCTGACCGATATCCACCGCTTCGATCCGCGTCAGGGCCTGCGCGGGCTGACGCGCGGTGCCGAGCGGCCGCAGGAGATCGTGCGCGACGTGGCCCCTCTCTACGCTGCACTGGAGCGGGTGAGCTTCGTGTGGCCGGCCGTGTTGACCGACGCCGCCGCACTGGCGGACGTCGCCGCCTGTCTTGCCGCCGAGCCGGCCGTGCTCGCGGTCGTCAACACGCGCAAGGACGCGGCAGAACTGCTGCAGGCCCTGGACGCTGCCGCGCCCGACGCCGAACCGGCCCTGCACCTGTCGGCCGCGATGTGCGGCCAGCACCGCGCCGACGTGATCGCGACCGTTCGCAGGCGTTTGCAGGAGCGCGCCGCAGGGGACGAGCGGCCGCTGCGCGTAGTGAGCACGCAGCTCGTCGAGGCCGGGGTCGATCTCGACTTCCCCGTGGTGTACCGCGCGCTGGCCGGGCTCGACTCGATCGCCCAGGCCGCAGGCCGCTGCAACCGCGAAGGCCGGCTCGGGTCCCGAGGAGGCCGCGTGGTGGTGTTCGCGCGCCCGGTGCCGGCGCCACTGGCCGCACTGGCGCGTGCCGCAGCGGCCACGGTGGCGGTGCTGGGCGACGAGCGACCCGCGACCCTGCAGCCGGCGCTCTTCGAGCGCTATTTCGAGCATTGGTACGGGCTCTTCGAGAGCCTCGACGCCAAGGGCATCGTGCGCATGCTCGAGCGCAAGCCCGACTTCGCGATGCAGTTCCGCAGCGCCGCGGCCGCCTATCGCCTGGTGGACGACGAGGACCAATGCAGCGTCATCGTGCCCTACGCGCCCGCCTCGGGCGACGCGACCGGGCGCGATGCCGCACTCGCGGCCCTCCAGGCTGCCGCGGCCGAGCGCTGGCAGCTGCGCGCGCTGCAGCGCTACGTGGTGCAGGCGCCGCGGCGCGACGTGATGGCCTGGCTCGCCCGGGGCGACGTGGCCGAGCCGATGCCGGGGTGGTTCGTGCTGCGCGACCCGATGCTCTACCACCCGCGCCGCGGCCTGCTGCGCGAAGGCGCCGTGCTGGACGCGCGGACGCTGGCCCAATAACCTTCGGTCTGAAGGGAGGACGAGCGCGATGACCAGCCGCCGATACTGCCTCGAGGTGCGGGGCGAATGGGCCTGCTTCACGCGGCCCGAGATGAAGGTCGAGCGCGTCAGCTACGACGTCGTCACCCCGTCGGCCGCGCGGGCCGTGTTCGACGCCGTGTTCTGGAAGCCGGCCATCCGCTGGCGCGTCGTCCGCATCGAGGTGCTGCGTCCGGTGCGCTGGACCAACCTGCGCCGCAACGAGGTGGCCTCGGTGGTGCGCACGCCGAGCGTGCAGCAGGCCATGCACGCCGGCCGCGGCGCGCTCGCGCTCTACGCCGACGAAGACCGCCAGCAGCGCGCCGCGCTGCTGCTGCGCGACGTAGCCTACCGCCTGCACGCCGACCTCGTCGTGCGCCCCGACCGCGGCGATCCCGAGCCGCCGGCCAAGTTCTTCGAGATGTTCGAGCGCCGCGCGCGCAAGGGCCAGTGCGTCAATCAGCCCTACCTCGGCTGCCGCGAGTTCGCCGCGCGCTGGCGCCTCGTGGACGACCCGACCACCCAGCCGCCCGCCATCGACGAGACGCGCGAGCTCGGCTGGATGCTGCACGACATGGACTTCGCCGACCCTGCCGATCCGCAGCCGAGGTTCTTCCGGGCGCGGCTGGTGGGCGGCGTCGTCGAATGCGACGAGCGCGAAGTGGAGATGACGCGGTGATCCTGCAGGCGCTGGTGGACTACTACGACCGCAGGGCGGCCAGCGACGACCCCGCGCGCCGGTTGCCAGCCTTCGGCTTGGTGGACAAGGAGATTCCCTTCGTCATCGAACTCGACGCCGATGGCCGGGTGGTGCAACTGCGCGACACCCGCCAACCCGACGGCAAGCGGCTGCGCGCGTAATGCTTCCTGGTGCCACAGGGCGAGAAGAAGACCTCGGGCATCAAGGCCAATCTCCTGTGGGACAGCGCCGAGTACGTGATCGACCTGGCGCGCGAGCGCAAGGGCGGCGGGGACAAGACGGCAGCCCAGGCCTATCGCGAACGGATCGACGAGTTACCGGCGGACGTGCTGCACGATCCCGGCATCGCGGCCGTGCGGCTGGCACTGGGCCGCAACGACTGGACCGCCCTCCACGCCCACCCCGCCTGGAGCGAGATCGCCGAGTCGAATCCGGTGTTGACCTTCGCCCTCGCGACGGACCGAGGCCAACTGGTTTGCCAGCGCCCAGCCGTGGTGCGCGCCGCGCTGCAGGTCCCGGCCTCGGTATCGACCCGGTGGTGTCTGGTGGACGGGCGGCACGGCCCGATCGCACGCCTGCACCCGTCGATCAAGGGCGTGCGGGGGGCGCAGACCTCGGGCGCCAACATCGTCTCGTTCAACGCGCGGGCCTTCGAGTCGTACGGGAAGACCGAGCGCCAGGGCGAAAACGCTCCGGTCGGCGAGCGGGCCACGTTCGCGTACACGACCGCCCTGAACGCGCTGCTGGCCCGCGATTCCCCCAACCGCATCCAGGTCGCCGACGCAACCACGATCGTCTGGGCCGACCGAGACACGGGCGCCGACGCCGACTTCGCCGCCCTGTTCGGAGGCGACGATCCCGATGCCCATGTCGAAGCCGTGCGCAAGCGTCTCGAAGGCATCCAAGGCGGGACGATCGGTGCCGACGACAGCGGCCTTCAGTTCTTCGTGCTCGGGCTCGCGCCCAACGCCTCGCGCATCGCAGTGCGCTTCTGGCTGCGAGAGCCGTTCGAGCGGCTGGGTCCGCGGGTGCTGCAGCACTTCGACGATCTGCGCATCGTGCACGCCCCGCAGCAGCCGACCACGCCGTCGATGTTCCGGCTGCTCACGGCGATCGCAGCGCAGAGCAAGGCCGACAACATCCCGCCGCGACTGGCCGGCGAGTGGATGCGCGCCATCCTGGAAGGCATGCCGTATCCGTCCGCGCTGCTCAACGCCGCGGTCAGCCGCTGCCGCGCCGAGCAGGCCACCACCGACCGCTCGGGCAACGTGACGCACCTGCGGGCCGCGATCCTGAAGGCTTGCGTCAATCGTGCCTACCGGCACAAGCACGGACTGCCGAACGATTTCCAGTTCATCCGGAAGGACCTCGACGTGACTCAGACCGACCCCGCCTACCGGCTTGGCCGCCTCTTCGCGGTGCTGGAGCGCATCCAGTCGCGCGCGCAACCTGGCCTCAACGCCACCATCCGCGACCGCTACTACGGCGCCGCCTCCAGCACGCCAGGCACGGTGTTTCCGACCTTGCTGCGGCTGAAGAACGCCCACCTGAAGAAGCTGAGCGACGGCGAGGCCACGCACTTCGAGCGGCTGGTGGGCGAGGTGCTGGGCAGCGTCGAGCGCCCGGCGCTCACCTCGTTCCCGCGCCAACTCGATCTACACGCGCAGGGCCTGTTCGCGCTCGGCTACTACCAGCAGCGGCAGAGCTTCTTCACGCCGAAATCCGAGTCCGCCAACGGCGCCGAAACCACCCCCACGTCGACCCAGGAGGATTGACCATGCCCATCGCCCACCGCTACGACTTCGTCTATCTGTTCGACGTGCGCGACGGCAATCCCAACGGCGACCCGGATGCCGGCAACCTGCCCCGACTCGACGCCGAGACCGGGCATGGTCTGGTGACCGACGTGTCGCTCAAGCGCAAGGTGCGCAACTTCGTCGCGCTGACCAAGGAGCAAGACCAACGCGACCCCGTCGCCGGCGAGAAGCGTTTCGAGATCTACGTGCGGGAGAAGGCGATCCTGAATCTGCAGCACCAGCGTGCCTACTCCGCACTCGGGCTCGACCCGGCCGAGGCGGCTGCCGAGGAAGGCGCCGAGCAGGAAGCACCGAAGAAGAAGGCCGGCAAGGACAAGCGCAAGGGCAGCGCCGACGACGTGGACAAGGCCCGCGCCTGGATGTGCCAGAACTTCTTCGATGTGCGCTGCTTCGGCGCGGTCATGTCCACCGGGACGAACGCCGGCCAGGTGCGCGGGCCCGTCCAGCTGACCTTCGCGCGGTCCGTCGAACCGGTGGTTGCGCTGGAGCACTCGATCACGCGCGTGGCCGTCGCCACCGAGGCCGAGGCCGAGAAGCAGCATGGCGACAACCGCACCATGGGCCGCAAGCACACCGTGCCCTACGGCCTGTACCGCACGCACGGCTTCGTCTCGGCCTTTCTCGCGGAGCAGACCAGGTTCGACGACGCCGACCTCGCGCTGCTGTGGCAGGCGCTCGAGAACATGTTCGAGCACGACCGCAGCGCGGCGCGCGGGCAGATGGCCTGCCGGGGGCTCTATGTCTTCGAGCACGAGGGCAAGCTCGGCAACGCGCACGCACACGATCTGTTCGATCGCCTCGTCGTGGCCCGCGCGTCGGGCGGCGACGGCCCGGCGCGCGACTTCGGCGCATACTCGGTCGGCTTCGACGGCCGCGCCGTGGCCGCCGGCGACACCGTGGATCTCGGCCACGGCGTCAGGCTCATCCGGAGGTGCTGAAATGGACTGGCAGGATCGCATCGTCACGACGCCGGACACGCTGTTCGGCCGGCCCCGCATCGCCGGCACGCGTATCGGCGTCGATTTCGTGCTCGAACTGCTTGCCTCGGGCTGGAGCGGCCAGCGCATCCTCGACGAGTACCCGCATCTGAAGGCCGAAGACCTGCAGGCGGTGTTCGCCTTCGTGCGCGAGTGCATGAAGGACGAGGAGTTCGTGCTGCGCGCGAAGGCCGGCGATGCCGCCGAGAGCGTGCCCGACTGACCCGCCCGCCGGGCTGGCGCGATGGCGGCACTCCTGCTGGACGAGAACCTGCCGCGCAGCACGGCAAGGCTGCTGACGCAGGCCGGGCACGACGTGGCGCTCGTCGTCGATGCATGCCCGGCGGCGCCGGACGAGGCCGTGCTGGCCCAGGCGCGCGGCGACGGCCGCGTGCTGGTGAGCTTCGACGCCGACTTCGGCGATCTCGTCTACCGAAGGGGGCACGAACCGCCGCTCGCCCTCGTCTACCTGCGGCTGCACCCGATCGATGGCGAAGCGGCGGCGGCGCTGGTGTTGCAGGCGCTGGCCGAGCCGATCGCCGGGCAGTTCGTCGTGTGCACCCGGCAAGGCCTGCGGCGCCGCCCGCTGCCCCCGGCCGGCCGTGGATGAAGTCGACCCTCTGCCGATCTCGGCCCTGCAGCATTGGGCCTACTGTCCGCGCCAGTGCGGGCTGATCCATCTGGAGCAGGCCTTCGATGACGACGTCAACACCCGTCGCGGTCAGGCCGTGCACGCACAGGCCGATCGGCCCGGTTTCGAGCTGCGCCGCGGCCTGCGCGTGGAGCGCGCGCTGCCGGTGTTCAGCGACCGGCTGGGCCTGATCGGCAGGGCCGACACCGTGGAGTTCGAGCCCGACGGCACGCCCTATCCCGTGGAGTACAAGCACGGCTCGCACCACAAGGCCGCCGCCATCGCCGCCTGCGACGAGCTGCAGCTCGCAGCCCAGGCGCTGTGCCTCGAAGAGATGACGGGGCGTGCGGTGCCCGAAGGCGCGCTGTTCTATGCCAGTTCCAAGCGCCGGCGGCTCATAGACATCGACGCGCCCTTGCGTGCCCGCGTGTGCGAAGCGGCGCACCAGGTACGGGTCATGCTCGCCGCCGGCCGCCTGCCGCCGCCGACCGACGACCTTCGGCGCTGCCCTGGCTGCTCGCTGCGCGACCGCTGCCAGCCCGAGGCGTGGCGTCGGCTCGCGGCCGGTGCCGGCAGCACGCTGTTCGAGGTGACCGACGACCGGGCCGGCTGACGATGCAGTTGCTCAACACCTTGTACGTGACGCTGCCCGACAGCCACCTGCGGCTGGACAATGACACCGTGCGCCTGCTGGTGGGCGACGAGACGAGGCTGCGGGTGCCGCTGCATCACCTCGGCGCTGTGGTGTGCTTCGGCGCCGTCGGGGTGAGCGTGCCGCTGATGCACAGGCTGGCCGACGAGGGCATCGCGCTCGTCCTGCTCGATGCGGCCGGGCGCTTCAAGGCGCGGCTGGAAGGGGCAACTACCGGCAACGTGCTGCTGCGCCGCGCCCAGCACCAGACCAGCGCCGATGCCGCGTGGGCGCTGCGGATGGCGCGGCGTGTCGTGGCCGGCAAGCTGCGCAACCAGCGGCAGGTGATGCTGCGCGGCGCCCGCGAAGCCAAGGACAGCGACGATCGGCAGGCGCTCGCACGCTGTGCGCACGACCTTGCCGCCGGCCTGCGCGCCCTGCCCGCTGCCGAGACGCTGGACGCGCTGCGCGGCGTGGAGGGCGAGGCCGCACGCAGCTACTTCTCGGCGTTCGCGCGACTCTTGCGGCCGGAACTGCGTGCGCACTTCTCCATGGATGGCCGCACGCGGCGCCCGCCGCGCGACCGCATGAACGCGCTGCTGTCCTTCCTTTACTCGATGTGGACGAATGACTGCCGCAGCGCCTGCGAGGCCGCCGGGCTGGACCCGCAGGTCGGCTACCTGCACGCGCTGCGCCCGGGCAGGCCGGCGCTGGCGCTCGATCTGGTGGAAGAATTCCGCCCCTTAGCCGACCGCCTGGCACTCACCCTGCTGAACCGTCTGCAGCTGGGCGAGCAGGACTTCGACGAACGCGAGGGCAGCGCCGTGCTGCTGCAAGGCGATGCGCGTAAGGTCGTCGTCGTCGCCTTCCAGGAACGCAAGCAGGAGACACTGGGCCATCCGCTGCTGGCCGAGACCATTCCGCTTGGCGTCGTTCCGTTGGTGCAAGCACGGCTGCTGGCGCGTGCAGTGCGCGGCGATGTACCCCATTACGAACCCTTTGCGATGCACTGAGCCGCGCGGCCTTACAGACCATGAAGATCCTGGTGTGTTACGACGTCAACACCGAGAGCCGTGAAGGCCGCCGCCGCCTGCGCCGCGTAGCCAAGGCTTGCGAGGGCCGCGGCCAGCGCGTGCAGAAGTCCGTCTTCGAATGTCAGCTCGACCAGGCTGGATTCGAGTCGCTCGAGCGCCGGCTGCTGGACATCATCGACCTGACGCAGGACAACCTGCGCCTGTACCGCTTGGCGGATGGCGCGGCGGCGCAGGTCCGTGAGCACGGGCATTTCCGTGCGATCGACTTCGACGCGCCCCTCGTACTGTGATGCGCGAACCTCCAGCGAAGCCGCTCCCGCCGGCGGTTCGCGCGGCGGCGCTGCGCTCGGACGAGCGCCAACCCGCCCCCCGATCCTGCGTCTGCCGCCCGGATCCGAAGGCCGGTTCGCGCTTTGAAGGCAAACTCGCTCCTGCCGACGGGCACTTGCGCGATCGGCGTCGCGCGCCCCTCACGGGGCGCGCGCGGATCGAGACTCCCGGCCGGCACCCCCAGCCTTTCAGCCGTGGCGCGGCTTGCGCGCCCCTCATCAGACGAACTCACCCGCTCAATCGAGTGTCGCTCGCCGTCGTCTTCAGGGATTCCCGAGGAAATCCCGCTTGCCCACGTCCACCCCGTTGTGGCGCAGGATCGCGTAGGCCGTGGTGGCGTGGAAGTAGACGTTCGGCATCGAGTGCCCCAGCAGCAACTGCATGCCGCTGTAGCGCGTGGGCTTGCCGGCCACCGGCAGCACGATCTCCTTGTCCTCGGTGCCGTCGATGCGCTCGGGCGGCACGCTGCGGATGAAGGCCACGCTGCGCGCGATGCGCTGCTTCAGATCGGCGAGCGTCAGGTCGTCGTCGCCGTAGGCGGGTACTTCCAGGTCGGCCAGCCGGGCGACGACGCTGCGCGCCTTGTCGCAGGCGATCTGCACCTGCTTGGCGAACGGGTACATGTCGAGCGCCAGGCGCGCGCCCATCAGCACGGCGACGTCGATCCTGCGCGCGTCGATGTGCGCCTGCGCCTTGTCCAGGATGCCCGACAAGTTCTCGAGCATGGCGGCCAGCCGCGGCACGCTGGCCTGGTACATCGACATCTTCATCGCGCCACCTCCTCGCGTGCGCTGCGCGGCGCTCAGCGGCAGCCGCAGCCGCCTTGCGGCGCGGCGGCGGGCGCGGCCAGCACCACCGGCGTGTAGCCGGCTTCGCGGATCGCCTCCTCCAGCGCCTGCGCGCCGGCCGTCGCCGGCTCGATGCGCACGCGGTGGCTGTCGAGGTCGATCTGCACCTTGGCGCCCTGGTCGACCGCGGCCACGGCCTTGGTGATGGTGCCGGCGCAGTGGCCGCAGGTCATGTCCTTGACTTCGAAGGCGATCATCCTGGTCTCCAGCAGCGGGGTTCGCACACGAGGATACTCTGGCCCTTGCCACTGTGGGAAGGTCAAGCGTCGGCCGCGCATCACCCTGCCGCGCGCGCGGCTTTCGGCCCGCCGGGCTTGCGCTTGCCATCGTGGGAAGCCCGAGGATGGGCCACGGCCCGCCAGGCCGCATCCGGAGAACGCCGATGAACAACGCCGCGAAGTCCGAAGCGAATGCGATCCGGCTCGACATCGCCGGCATGACCTGCGCCTCGTGCGTGGCGCGCGTCGAGAAGGCCCTGAAAGCGGTGCCGGGCGTCGAGCGTGCGAGCGTCAATCTCGCCACCGAGCAGGCTACCGTGCAAGCGCCGCCGACGGTCGGCACCGCGGCACTGGCGGCGGCGGTGCGCAAAGCCGGCTACGAGGTGGCCGAGCGCGAGACGACGCTGCGCATCGAGGGCATGACCTGCGCCTCGTGCGTCGCGCGGGTGGAGAAGGCGCTGCTGAAGGTGCCCGGCGTCGAGCGCGCCGCGGTCAACCTGGCAACCGAGCGCGCCACCGTGCACGCGCTCGCCACCGTGCCCACTACAGCGCTGAAGGCGGCCATCGAGAAGGCGGGCTACACGGCGCATGATCTGGCCGAGGCGCAGCCCGCGCCCGCGCGCCGGCTGCCCGAGTGGTGGCCGGTGGCGCTGGCGGTGGCGCTCACGCTGCCGCTGGTGCTGCCGATGCTGCTCGCGCCCCTGGGTATCGGCTGGATGCCCGACGGCTGGGTCCAGCTCGCGCTGGCGACGCCGGTGCAGTTCTGGCTCGGCGCGCGCTTCTATCGCGCCGGCTGGAAAGCGCTGCGCGCCGGCAGCGGCAACATGGATCTGCTGGTGGCACTGGGCACCTCGGCCGCCTACGGGCTGTCGCTCTATCTGCTGCTGGCCCATGCGCAGCACGGCATGCCGCACCTGTACTTCGAGGCCTCGGCCACCGTCGTCACGCTGGTGCTGCTGGGCAAGTGGCTCGAAGGCCGCGCCAAGCGCCAGACCACCGACGCCATCCGCGCGCTCAACGCGCTCGCGCCCGGCACCGCGCGCGTGCGGCGCGACGGCGCCGAGTTCGACCTGCCGGTGGACGCGCTGCGCGTGGGCGACCTGGTCGTCGTGCGCCCGGGCGAGCGCGTCGCCGTCGACGGCCAGGTGCTGGAAGGCCGCAGCCATGTCGACGAGTCGCTCATCACCGGCGAGAGCCTGCCGGTGGCCAAGGGCGAGGGCGACCCGGTCACCGGCGGCTCGCTCAACGCCGAAGGCCTGCTGCTGGTGCGCACCGGCGCCGTCGGCACCGAGACGACGCTGGCACGCATCATCCGCATGGTCGAGTCGGCGCAGGCCGCGAAGGCGCCGATCCAGCGCATCGTCGACCGCGTGAGCGCGGTCTTCGTGCCGGTGGTGCTGGGCATCGCGCTCGTCACCTTCGGCGGCTGGCTGGCCTGGTCGGGCGATGTGGCGCAGGCGGTCATCAACGCCGTGTCGGTGCTCGTCATCGCCTGCCCCTGTGCGCTCGGGCTGGCGACGCCGACCGCGATCATGGTCGGCACCGGCGTCGCCGCGCGCCACGGCATCCTGATCAAGGACGCGCAGGCGCTGGAGCTGGCGCACGCGGTCACCGTCGTCGCCTTCGACAAGACCGGCACGCTCACCGACGGCAGGCCGGCACTGGCCGCGCTCGAGCCGGCTGCCGGCTTCGAGCGCACGCAGCTGCTGCGGCTGGCCGCGGCGCTGCAGCAGGCGAGCACGCATCCGCTGGCGCTGGCGGTGCAGGAACGCGCCCGCGCCGAAGGGCTGGCCGTGCCGCCGGCCGCCGCTGCCAAGGCGCTGCCCGGGCGCGGTGTCGAAGGCCTTGTGGAAGGGCAGACGCTCGTGCTCGGCAGCACGCGGCTTGCGCAGGAGCTGGGCGTCGAGGCCGGCGCGCTGGCCGGCGCCGCGGCGCGGCTGCAGGCGCAGGGCCGCACCGTCTCGTGGCTGCTGCGGCGCGAGGGTGCGGCGAGCGAGCTGCTGGGTTTGCTTGCCTTCGGCGACACCGTCAAGGCCACGGCGCGCGAAGCGGTGGCGCGGCTGCACGAGCTGGGCATCCGCACCGTGATGCTGACCGGCGACAACCGCGGCGCGGCCGAGGCCGTCGGCCGCGAGCTGGGCATCGACGACGTGCGCGCCGAGGTGCTGCCCGGCGACAAGGCGGCGCTGGTCGAGGCGCTGGGCCGTGCCGGCGAAGTGGTGGCCTTCGCCGGCGACGGCCTGAACGACGGCCCGGCGCTGGCTGCGGCCGCGGTCGGCTTCGCGATGGCCGGCGGCGCCGACGTCGCCACCGAAACCGCCGGCATCACGCTGATGCGCGGCGACCTGCGCCTGGTGGCCGATTCGCTCGACGTCTCGCGCCGCACCTACGCGAAGATCATGCAGGGCCTGTTCTGGGCCTTCGGCTACAACGTGCTCGGCATTCCGCTGGCCGCCGCCGGCCTGCTGAGCCCGGTGATCGCCGGCGCCGCGATGGCCGCGAGCAGCGTGAGCGTGGTCACCAATGCGCTCACGCTGCGCCGCTGGCGCGGCAGCACCGATGCCCCCGCAGGGCCGGCGCGCGCACAGCCGGTGCGCGCGGCCACCGCCTGAAGATGAAGAAGGCAGTCATGCCCGCGCAGCCCGATCTTCACGGGCAGCGCGCTGGATACGGTTTCGCATTCGATGCGATGACAAGGCGCGCAACCGAAGACAGTGCCGACGCGCGGCGAGGCGAAGCAACGCGGTCAGCGCGCTGAATGCGAGGCCGCATGAGGACGGCGATGAACGAACGCATGAACATCGGCGCCGCGGCCAGGGCCTCGGGCGTGTCGGCCAAGATGATCCGCCACTACGAGAGCGTGGGCCTGTTCGCGCAACCCGCGCGCAACGCGGCCGGCTACCGCCGCTACGGCGAGCCGGAGATCGGCACGCTGCGCTTCATCCGCCGCGCGCGCGACCTGGGCTTCTCGATCGAGCAGATCCGCGCTCTGCTCGGCCTGTGGCAGGACCGCCGGCGCCCGAGCCGGCTGGTGAAGGCGCTGGCCCAGGCGCATATCGCCGCGCTCGACGCCAAGATCGCCGAAGTGCAGGCGATGAAGGCCACGCTCGAGCACCTGGTGCACTGCTGCCGCGGCGACGAGCGGCCGGAGTGTCCGATCATCGCGTCGCTCGAATCCGCCGCGATGGCGGCGCCGAAGGCGCACGACGCGCACGCGGGCTTGCGGCGCGGAATGCCGCGCACGCCGGCGGCGGCGCCCGCGGCTGCGGCGAGGCGGTCGCGCTAGCCGACGACCGCGGCAGCGCCCGCGCACCTTCTCGCGCAGCGACTCGCACAGCGGCTGATGCAGCCGCTCGTGTTCCGCCATGCGTCCGGTTGCTGTGGCGGGAGCGTTGTCCCGGCGCATTGTCCCCGCATGGTCTGCCGGCGCGGTCTCGCGCCGATGCCGCCGCCGGCTACGCGAGCGCGATGGCCGCGCCGTGGCAGGCCGCGAGGTCGAGCGCACGCGGCGCGCCGCCGCCCGCGGCCAGCGTGAGCGCCGCAGGCCCGGGGCCGCGCCGGCGCAGGCGCTCGCGCAGCGCATGCCCGGGCGGCGTCGCCGGCCCGGGTGCGACGAGCTGCAGGCGCTGCCCACCGAGCCGGTAATGCGCGCGCAGCAGGCCCTCGGCATCGGGCGGCGCCGTGACGAGCGGCACGGCCGGTCCGAGCAGCGCGCGATAGCGCCCGAGCGCGGCGTCCAGAGCATCCACCGCCACCACCAGCTCGGCGACGCCGCGCGCGCCGTTGGCGTGGCGGCGCGCCTCGCCCTCGGGCACGCGCAGCGCGCGCGGCGTGCGATCGGCGCACAGGAAGGGCAGCTCGGGCGTCGTCTGGCGCGCGCTCACCCACTCGATGCGCTGGCCGTCGGGCCGCAGCCGACTGCCGGGCACCGGGCCGACGAGGGTCTCGAGGCCGCGCGCCTGGGCCGCGGCCAGCGCCGCCAGCGTGTCCTCGGGCCACAGCGCGTGGTCGACGTAGCCGCTGCCCGCGGCCTGCAGCGTGCGCCACCAGCGCTCGTCGGGCGCCGGCGCGCGGTAGGTGATGAGTTCGAGATAGGCGCCGTCGGCGAAGACGACGAGCGCGTTCTCGGTGGCGCGGCCCGGGTGCCGGCCGCCGGGCGTGACGGTGAAACCGAGCGCGCGGTAGTCGGCCGCGGCGACGGCGAGATCGTTCACGGCGATCACGACATGATCGATGCCGAGCAGTGATTCGGGGCTCATTGGCGCAGTCTAGCGGTGCCGCCGGCGGCCCGGCGCTGCACGCCGGGTACAGTCGGCCCGGCGACCTCGCCGCGGCGCCCTTCGTTCCTGCCCGTCGCGCTCCGCCCGCCCGCCTTGACGCCGCTGCTTGCCTCACCCCGCCTGCTGTTCTGGGGCCCGACCCTGATCTGGGCCTCGACCTGGCACGTCATCCTCTACCAGCTCGAAGGCGCGCCCGCGCTCAACGGCGTGGCGCTGCGCTTCGCGGTCGCGGCGGCACTGCTGTTCGCGCTCACGCGCGCACAGGGCCAGCGCATCGCCATCGCCTGGCGCTGGCACGGCTGGCTGCTCTTCACCGGCGCCTTGCAGTACGGGCTCAACTACTGGGGCGTGTACGAGGCCGAGCGCCATGTGCCTTCGGGTCTGGTGGCGGTGCTGTTCTCGCTGATGGTGTTCGGCAACGCCGCCACCGGCTGGCTGATCCTCGGCGAGCGCGTCAGCCGCCGCTTCCTGCTCGCCGGCAGCGGGGCCGTGCTCGGCGTGGTGCTGATCTTCTGGCCCGAGGTCGCCGCCACCGGCCAGCGGCCGAACGGCGCGCTTGGCCTGGGCATTGGTCTGGCGGCGGCGCTCTGTGCCTGCTTCGGCAACGCGCTCACGCTGCGCCTCACGCGCCAGGGCATCGCCTTGGCGCCGATGCTGGCGCATTGCATGGCCTACGGATCGCTCTCGCTGTATGCGGTGGCGGCCGCCAACGACGCCGTCTGGCGCGTCGGCAGCGGCTGGGCCTGGTGGGGCTCGCTGCTGTACCTGGCGGCCTTCGGCAGCGTGGCCGCGTTCGTGCTGTATTTCAAGCTCGCGCAGCGCGAGGGCCCGGCGCGCGCCGCGCTCACCGGCGTGCTGGTGCCGCCGATCGCGCTCGCCGTCTCGGCCGTCTTCGAGGGCTGGCGGCCGACGTCGCTGGCGCTCGGCGGCATGGTGCTGTGCCTGGCCTGTGTCTACCTCGCCACGAGGCCGTCGGCAGCCGGCGCGCCCGGCGCCGGCGCCGCGCCGGTCACACCGCGGCCACGCGACGGCGCCCCGACTTGATCGCGCCGCGTGCCGCCTTGGCCTCGAGGCGGCGCTCGCGCGCGGCGCGTGTGGGCGCGGTGGCGATGCGCCGGCGCGGGGGCAGCGCCGCCGCGTCCACCATGGCCTGCAGCCGCGCCAACGCGGCTGCCTTGTTGCGCGGCAGGCTGCGCTGCTCCTGCGCCTTGATGGTGACGACGCCGTCGCTGCCGATGCGCCGGTCGGCGCGCGCCAGCAGCCGCGCCTTCACGTCTTCGGGCAGCGACGAGGCGCGCACGTCGAAGCGCAGCAGCACCGCGTTCGAGACCTTGTTGACGTTCTGCCCGCCCGCGCCCTGCGCACGCAGCGCGCTGAACTCGACCTCGGCCGGTTCGACCGCCGGCCCGGCCGTGCGCCGCGCGCCGCGCACGTCAGCCGCCGCCGCTGCCGCCCTTGAACTTGCCGGCCAGGAACAGCAGCACGACCGCGCCCACCACCGAGGCGATCCAGCCGGCCGGCTGGCCGGCCTGGTACCAACCCACCGCCTGGCCGACGAAGCCTGCCAGCAGCGAGCCGGCGATGCCGAGCAGGCTGGTCATGATCCAGCCCATCTTCTGCTCGCCGGGCGTCACCAGGCGCGCGATGGCGCCCACGATCAGGCCGACGATCGCCATCCACAGGTAATGCAGCATGCGCGCTCTCCTCGGTGAGTGGACCCGCAACCCGTGCGGGCAGGGTACATGCCCGCGCTTCAGGTCCGCACAGGCTCTCAGTCGACAGTATGAACCGGCACGCGCGCGGCCAGCGCGCACATGAGCTCGTAGCCGATCGTGCCGGCGGCGCGCGCCACGTCGTCGATCGGCAGCCGCGTGCCGCGCGGGCCTTCGCCCCACAGCGTGACCTCGCTGCCCAGGCCGGCCGCCGGCACCGGGCCGAGGTCGACCGCGAGCATGTCCATCGACACCCGGCCCACGGTGCCGCTGACGACGCCGTCGACCAGCACCGGCGTGTCGCTGGGGCAGTGGCGCGGGTAGCCGTCGGCGTAGCCGCAGGCGACAACGCCGATGCGCATGCGCGCGCCGGCCGTGAAGCTGCTGCCGTAGCCCACCGTGTCGCCCGGCTCGAGCTGCTGCACGCCGATGATGCGCGAGCGCAGCGTCATGGTCGGCTGCAGGCCCCAGTGGCCGATGTCGTGTGCGGGGAAGTCGGGCGCGCTGCCGTAGACGAGGATGCCCGCGCGCACCCAGTCGCCGGCGACGGCGGGGATGCGATGGCGCAGGATGGCCGCGCTGTTGGCCAGGCTGCGCTCGCCGGGCAGGTCGCGCGCGGCGTCATCGAAGGCGGCGAGCTGGTGCGCGATGCCGCGCGCGCCGTCGGCATCGGAGAAATGCGTCATCAGCGAGACCTCGCCCACCTGCGGCAGCGCGTTCAGGCGCGCCCAGGCGCAGCGGTAGGCGGCCGGCGCGAAGCCCAGGCGGTTCATGCCGCTGTTCATCTTCAGGAACACGCGCTGCGGCCGCTCGGTCTTGTGCGCGGCCAGCCAGTCGATCTGCTGTGTGCAATGCACGGCGTGCCACAGCTCCAGGCGCGAGACGAGCTCGAGGTCGCGCGGCTCGAACACGCCTTCGAGCAGCAGCACCGGCCCGCGCCAGCCGAGCGCGCGCACGCGCTCGGCCTCGGCCAGGTCGAGCAGGGCGAAGCCGTCGGCGCCGCGCAGGGCCTCGTAGACGCGCTCGATGCCGTGGCCGTAGGCATTGGCCTTGACGACGGCGAACAGCCGCGCGTCGGGCGCCGCGGCGCGCGCGCGCGCCAGGTTGTGCGCGAGCGCACGGCGGTGGATCAGGGCTTCGATCGGGCGCGGCATGGCGGCAGCGGCCCCTCGATCGTGCGGCACGCAGGCAAGGGGTGCGGCCATTCTGCCAGCCGGTTCGCCCGCCCAGGCGCGTGCTATAACGCGCCCGCCTCGAAGACGGAGACAAGGCCTCGGCGCTCTGCCCAGCACCCGCCGACTGCGGCAAGCGCGACACGATGAAAAAAGGCTTCTCCACGATCATGGCGGCGCAGTTCTTCAGCTCGCTGGCGGACAACGCACTGTTCGTCGCCGGCGTCGAGCTGCTGCGCGACATCGGGGCGCCCGAGTGGCACCGCGCGGCGCTGGTGCCCTTGTTCGCGCTGTTCTACGTCGTGCTCGCGCCCTTCGTCGGCGCCTTCGCCGACGCGGTGCCCAAGGGCCGCGTCATGTTCGTCTCGAACGCGATCAAGATCGTCGGCTGCCTGCTGATGCTGTTCGGCGCGCACCCGCTGCTGGCCTACGCCGTCGTCGGACTCGGCGCGGCCGCGTACTCGCCGGCCAAGTACGGCATCCTGACCGAGCTGCTGCCGGCCTCGCAGCTGGTCAAGGCCAACGGCTGGATCGAGGGGCTGACGATCGGCTCGATCATCCTGGGCGTGCTGCTCGGCGGCCAGCTCGTCGGACCGAAGATCGCGCCGCTGCTGCTCGACATCGATTTCCCCTGGATCGACACCGGCATCGAGACGCCGCCCGAGGCGGCGATCGCCGCGCTCGTGCTGGTCTACGTCCTGGCCGCCGTGATCAACCTCTTCATTCCGCGCACCGAGGCGCCGCTGCAGCCCTTCGACTTCCGTCTGCTCGTACTCGTGCGCGAGTTCGCCGAGTGCAACGCGCGGCTGTGGCACGACAAGCTCGGCCAGATCTCGCTGGCGACGACGACGCTGTTCTGGGGCGCCGGCGGCAACCTGCGCTACATCGTGCTGGCCTGGGCGGCGGCGGCGCTGGGCTACACCACGACGCAGGCCTCGGGGCTGGTCGGCGTGGTGGCCATCGGCACCGCCGCCGGCGCGCTGGCCGCCTCGATGACGATGAAGCTGCACCGTGCGACGGCGGTCATTCCGCTGGGCACCGGCATGGGCTTGACGGTGATCCTGATGATCTTCATCGGCCACGTCTGGGTGGCGGCACCGTTCCTGATGCTGCTGGGCGCGCTCGGCGGCTTTCTCGTCGTACCGATGAATGCGCTGCTGCAGCACCGCGGCCACAACCTGATGGGCGCGGGGCGCTCGATCGCGGTGCAGAACTTCAACGAGCAGGCCTGCATCCTCGGCCTGGGGGCGTTCTACGCCGGGATGACGCGCTTCGGGCTCTCGGCCTTCGCCGCGATCACGCTGTTCGGCCTCGTGGTGGCCGGCGTGATGGAGCTGATCCGGCGCTGGAACGCGCACAACCAGCGCGTGCACCACGACGAGGTGCAGCGGCTGCTCGCGATCGCGCGCACCGACGGCCACTGACGCAGGCGCGCATGCCGGCCCAAGCACGCGCCGCCGCCGTGCTCGCGCTGCTGCTCAACGCCTTCACCTGGGGGCTGAGCTGGTGGCCGTTGCGGCGCTTGCAGGCGGCCGGAGTGCATCCGTTGTGGGCCACCGTGCTGGTCTACGTCGTCGCCCTGGCGGTGCTCCTGGCCTGGCGGCCCGGCGCGCTGGCGCATGCCTTGCGCGCGCCGTCGCTGTGGTGGCTCGTGCTCGCCTCGGGCGCCACGAACGCCGCGTTCAACTGGGGCATGGCGATCGGCGACGTCGTGCGCGTGGTGCTGCTCTTTTACCTGATGCCGCTGTGGGCCGTGCTGCTGGCGCGGCTGCTGCTGGGCGAGCCGCTGAGCGCGCGCGCGCTCGTGCGCGTGGCGCTGGCGCTGGCCGGCGCCGCCGTCGTGCTGTGGCCGGCCGGCGGCGGCTGGCCGCTGCCGCAGGCGCTGGCCGAGTGGCTCGCCGTGATCGGCGGGGCGAGCTTCGCGCTCAACAACGTGCTGTTGCGGCGCGAGGCCGCGCAGCCCGAGGAGGCGCGGGCGCTGGCGATGTTCGCCGGCGGCGCGCTGGTGGCCGGCGTGCTGGCGCTGGCACTCGCCGCCGAAGGCGTGGTCAACCCGCTGCCCGCGCCGGCGCCCGGCTGGCTGGCGGGCACGTTCGGGCTCGCGCTGTGGTTCCTGTTCGGCAACCTCGCGCTGCAGTACGGTGCCGCGCGCCTGCCGGCCAACGCGACGGCCGTGGTGATGATCACCGAAGTGCTGTTCGCATCGACCTCGGCCGTGCTGCTGGGGGCCGGCACGCTGACGCCGGCGCTCGTGCTCGGCGGCGGGCTCATCGTCGGCGCTGCGCTGTCGGCGGCGCGCGGATGAAGCCCCTGCGTCGCGCTGCGGCGCAGGCGGCGCTCGATCACGCCCGGTCAGCCCGAACCACGCTCCGTCACGCGCCCGCGCGGGCGTGCCAGCCCCTGGTGCGCGAGCAGCCGTTCGAGTTCAGCCTCGTCGAGCGGCTTGCCCAGGAAGCCGTCGCTGCCGGCGAGCATGGCGCGCACGCGGTCGAGTTCGCCGTGGTGCGCGGTCACCACCACCACCTGCGGCGGCGGCACCCGGGTGCCGAAGTCGCGCTTGATCTTCTGGCACAGGGCCAGGCCGTCGTACGGGCTGGCCGGACCGAGCTCGAGGTCGACGAAGACGAGTTCGTAGCTGCGCTGCAGCAGCCGGTCGAGCGCCTGCTGGCTGGTGGCGACGCAGTCGGCGGCGAGCCCGTGGGCAGCCAGCCGCAGCTGCAGGAAGCGCTGCGCGATGTCGCTGTCGTCGACGACGAGCGCGCGCGGCAAGGTGGCCGCCGGGGCCACCGGCAAGGGCGGCCGCGGCACGACCGGCTGCGCGGCCGGCGCGGCCGCCGATGGCGATGCGCCCGGCGGGACGCGGGTTGGGGGCGCTTCGGCCGCTAGCGCGGCACTCGGCGGCATTTCGATCTGCGGCGCCTCGACCAGCGGCGTCTCGACCAGCGGCGTCTCGACCAGCGGCGCCTCGACCAGCGGCGCCTCGACCAGCGGCACGTCGACCAGCGGCACGTCGACCAGAGGCACGTCGACCAGAGGCAGGTCGATCGTCGGTGCGTCGATCGCCGGCACGACGCTCGACGGACCGACCGACGAGCGCAGCACGAGTTCGAGCGGCGGCGGCGCCTCGTCGTCCGACGCAGGCGGTGCAGGCGCCGGGCCGGGCCGGCGCGGCAGGATCGCCGTGCGCACCTTGTCGCCCGCCGCATCCGGCGCCGCCGCAGCGGCTGCGGCCGCGAGGGCATCGAGCGCGCGCAGCACGAGCAGCGGCTCGAGCGGGCGCGGCAGGCAGGCACGCAGCTCCTGCGGCGCCCGCGTGCCGACGAACACCGCGTCGGTCAGCCGCTCGGTGACGAGCACCAGCTGCACCGAGGGCGCGTGGTCGGCATCGGCGACGACGAAGTCGGCCTCGGCCAGGATCTTGTGCAGCTCGTAGCTCGGGCTGCGGCGAGCCGCGAGCCGCAAGTGCGACGCCAGGATGTTGCGCTCGAAGGCGTTGAAGCCGAGCAGGGCGACGCGGTAGGGGGCTCTCATGCGGCGATGCGGCGATGCGGCGATGCGGCAGGCCGGGCCATCGTGGGGCGCAGGCGGCCCCCTGTCAATGACCGCGCGCACGTCGCGCGCAGCCGCCCGCTAAGATCCTGGCCCCGCCGACGCGCCCGAGGACGATGACATGGCCGAACCGAGCATCTACGATTTCGAGGCGCTGTCGATCGAGGGCAGGCCGGCGCACCTGTCGACGCAGCGCGGCCAGGTGCTGCTGATCGTCAACACCGCGAGCCGGTGCGGCTTCACGCCGCAGTTCGGCGGGCTCGAGCGGCTGTGGCAGGACTACCGCGAGCGCGGGCTCGTGGTCGTGGGCTTCCCGAGCAACGAGTTCGGCGGCCAGGACCCGGGCAGCAACGGCGAGATCGCCTCGTTCTGCGAACGCAACTACGGCGTGAGCTTTCCGATGATGTCCAAGGTCGAGGTCAACGGCACCCGCGCACACCCGCTGTGGCAATGGCTGAAGGGGCAGGCGCCGGGCTTGCTGGGCACCGAGGCGATCAAGTGGAACTTCACCAAGTTCCTCGTCGGCCGCGACGGCCGGGTGCTCGGGCGCTACGCGCCGAACGAGACGCCCGACGCCTTGCGCGCCGACATCGAGCGCGCGCTGGCGCAGCCCGCGGCGCCAGCCGCGGTCTAGTGCAGTGTTCGACGCTATGCGGCACATAAGACCGCGTCTTTGCCGCCCTGGCGGCGTTGCAAATCCTCGCGATACCACCCGGTATCGCTGCGGTTTGCGCCTTGCCAGGACGACAAATCCATCGGTCTTCTTGAGTCCCGCATAGCATCGAACACTGCACTAGAGAACCCCGCACCCGGAGCGCAGCATGCATTTCTTCGGCCACCTCGAGCCCTACGCAGGCGACCCCATCCTCGGCCTGAACGAGGCCTATCAGGCCGATGCGCGGCCGCAGAAGGTGAACCTGTCGATCGGCATCTACTTCGACGACGCCGGCCGCATTCCGGTGCTGGAGTCGGTGCGCCGGGCCGAGGCCGCGATGCTTGCCGAGAGCGGGCCCAAGCCTTATCTGCCGATGGAAGGGGCGGCGACGGCGCGCGCCGCGGTGCAGGCGCTGCTGTTCGGCGCCGACCATGCGGCACTCGCGGCCGGCCGCGTCGCCACGCTGCAGGCCGTGGGTTCGAGCGGCGGCCTGAAGGTCGGCGCCGACCTCGTCCGGCGCTGGCTGCCGGCGAGCGAGGTGTGGATCAGCGACCCGAGCTGGGAGAACCACCGCGCGATGTTCGAGGGTGCGGGCCTCGCGGTGCACACCTACCCCTACCACGATGCCGCGAGCGGCGGCGTGCGCTTCGACGCGATGTGCGAGGCGCTGGACGCGCTGCCGGCGCGCAGCGTCGTGCTGCTGCATGCCTGCTGCCACAACCCCACGGGTGTCGACCTCACGCGCGAGCAGTGGCGCGCGCTGGTGCCGATCCTGCGCGAGCGTGCGCTGCTGCCCTTCCTCGACCTCGCCTACCAGGGCTACGGCGAGGGCATCGCCGAGGACGCGTTCGCGCCGCGCCTGCTGGCCGACGCAGGGCTCGGGTTCCTCATCGTCAACTCGTTTTCCAAGAGCATGAGCGTGTACGGCGAGCGCGCCGGCGCGCTGTCGGTGGTGTGCGCCGATCGCGCCGAGGCCGAGCTCGTGCTCGGCCAGCTCAAGGCCACGGTGCGGCGCAACTACTCGAGCCCGCCGATGCACGCCGCGGGCATCGTCGGCCGGGTGCTCGGCGAGCCGGCGCTGCGCAGCCTGTGGGAAAGCGAAGTCGGTGCGATGCGCGAGCGCATCCTGGCGATGCGCCGGCGGCTGCACGCCGGCCTGAGCGCCAGGAAGCCGGGCCACGACTTCGGCTTCTTGCTCCGCCAGCGCGGCATGTTCAGCTACACCGGGCTCACGCCGGCGCAGGTCGACCGGCTGCGCGAGACCTACGCGGTCTATCTCTTGCGCTCGGGGCGCATCTGCGTCGCCGGCCTCAACGGCGGCAACGTCGAGCGCACGGCCGAGGCCATCGCCGCGGTCATCGACTGAGCCTGTCAAGCGCCGACGCCTGCACTCACCGCGGCAGCGGCGGCCTGCACGCGCTCGCGCAGCCAGCGGTGCGCCGGCCGGGCGTCGTGCCGCTGGTGCCAGAGCATCGCCACCTGTACCGGCGGCAGCGCAAAGGGCAGCTCGCGCGCCACGAGCCGGTCGCCGCAGCCGGTGGCCGCCAGCACCGACTCGGGCAGCACCGCCAGCAGCTCCGACTGCGCGACCACGCGGCCGGCGGTGATGTACTGGCCGACCGTCAGCACGACGCGTCGCGTGCGGCCGAGCGCGGCCAGCGCCTGGTCGACCTGGCCGCGGATGCGACCGGCAAAGCTCACCTTCAGATGCCGCGCCGCGCAGAACGCGTCGAGGTCGAGCGCGCAGCGCGCCAGCGCATGGCTGCTGCGCATCACGCAGACATAGCGGGTTTCGTACAGCAGCAGGCTGCGCACGGCGCCGGCGCCGAAGGCGGCGTCGGGTGCCACGCCCGCGAAGACGCCCAGGGCGAGGTCGGCGTCGCCGGCTTCGAGTGCCGGGCCCGGATCGCGCGTGAGCAGGGGCAGCACGCGCAGGTCGATCGGCGCGGCCAGCGGCTCGAGGGCCGCCACGAGCTGGGGCACCAGACGCGCCGCCGTGGCGTCGGTCATCAGCAGGCGCCATGACGCGGCGTCGCGCTGCGGGTCGTAGTGCTGGGGGGCGATCGCGTCGCGCAGCGCGGCCAGGGCGGCGCGCACCTGGGGCCACAGGCGCTCGGCCTGCGGGGTCGGCTTCAAACCTTGCGGCGTGCGCGTGAACAGCTCGTCGCCGAGCGCGTCACGCAGCCTGCGCAGCGCCTGGCTGACGCCGGGCTGGGTCGTCGCCAGCGCGCTGGCGGCGCGCGTTGCGCTGCCTTCGGACATCACGGCGTCGAACACCCGCAGCAGGTTCAGGTCGATGGTGCGGAAGTCTGGCATGGGCGGGCACGGTAGATATTTGTCTAGGTTATTTTCGACATCACGCAAATTTGATTGTGTTTTCTAGGTATTTACCCCAGTATGTGTCCGTGGAGGCGCGATGCCCCACGTATCGAAAGGAAGAGTTCATGTCGACCACCAGCCTTCCCCGCCCGGCTCCGGTCGTCGCGCCGCGCTTTGCGCCGGTGGCAGCGGATTGGTTCGCACGCCTGCTCGAAGTGCTGCACCTGGCCCGCCGGGTGCATACGGGCCGGCGGCTGCGCATGGAGCGTATCGCCGAGGCCGCTCGGCTGCGCCGTTATGCCGACTCGGTGCGTACGCTCGACCCGCGCTTTGCCGCCGACCTGTACGCAGCAGCAGATCGCCACGACGCCGCTCTGTAAGCGCCCACTCTTGCAATGACTCCGGGCCGGCGCCAGTTGCCGGCACTGACAGCAGGGGGTCAAGGCCGCGCCTCTCGGCATGGCGGTGATGATCAGCCCCTGGCCGCGCCGTCGTCCGCTGGGGCGAGGAGCAGGCCGAAGAGGTTCTTCGGATCCTGAGGCGAGGCCGTCAGGTCGATCTGCTGTCCGAGTCCGAGTTCGCGCGCTGCCGCCAGCAGCAGCCGCAGCGTCGAGAAGTCCTCGAGCGCGAAGCCGACCGAATCGAACAGCGTGATCTCCTCGGCGCTCGCCCGCCCGGGCGCGGCGCCGTTCAGCACCTGCCACAGCTCGGCGACGGCGAAATCGGCCGGCATCTGCTGCAGCTCGCCCTCGACGCGTGTCTGCGGCTCGTATTCGACGACCACGCGGGCCGCGGCCAGCACGCCGGGGTGCAGCTCGGTCTTGCCCGGGCAGTCGCCGCCCACCGCGTTCAAGTGCATCCCGGGCGCCACCATCTCGGGTGAGACGACGATCGCACGGCACTTGTCGGCGGTGATGGTGGTCACGATGTCAGCGCCCACTGTCGCTTCCGCGGCGCCGCCGCATGTGCGCAGGCGGATCTGCGGCGCTGCGCGGCCCAGGTGTCGCGCCAGCTTGGCCGTGGCTGCCGGGTCGCGGTCATGGACACGGATCTCGTCGATGCCCAGCAGATGGTGGAAGGCAAGCGCCTGGAACTCGCTCTGCGCGCCGTTGCCGATGAGCGCCATCGTGCGCGCGTTACGGCGCGCCAGCACCCGGGCCGCCAGCGCCGAGGTGGCGGCCGTGCGCAGCGCCGTCGCCAGCGTGAGTTCCGAAAGCAGAACCGGCGCGCCGGTGGCCACCTCGGCCAGGGCGCCGAAGGCCATCACCGTCGACAGCCCGAGCGCCGTATTGGCCGGGTGGCCGTTGACGTACTTGAACGCGTAATGCGTGGCGTCGGCGACCGGCATCAACTCGATCACGCCGCGCGGCGAATGGCTTGCCGTGCGCGCGGTCTTGTCGAACTCCGGCCAGCGGCGCAGGTCGGCCTCGATGGCATCGGCCAAGCTCTGCAGCAGCTGCGGCAGCCCTCGGGCGGCGACGATGCGTGCGACGTCGGAGGTGGTGAGCAGGAGCGTCATGTTGGCGCCGATGGGGACGGACCAAGCAATTCTTCGAGCCTCCAACGTCAATGAAAAGCGCCGAAACCGCCGACACATCGGCAGTTGGCTGGCATTTCGCCATGTTCTGATGTCAGAATGAGAAATGGATTCGCTGGACCAGCAACTGCTCGCCCTGCTGCGCGCCGACGCACGCGCCACGCTCGCCGCACTCGCGAAGAAGCTCGGCGTCTCGCGCGGCACGGTGGCCAACCGCATCGCCCGGCTCGAAGCCGAAGGCGTGATCGTCGGCTACACGCTGCGGCTGCGGCCCGACGCGACGCCCGACGAAATCCGCGCCTGGATGAGCATCGCGGTCGAAGGCAACCAGACGCGCGCGGTGGTGGCGCACCTGCTGGGCGAGCCCGGCGTCGCATCGCTGCACGACACCAACGGCCGCTGGGATCTGCTGGCCGAACTGCGTGCCGCCAACCTGAACGAGCTGGCGCGCGTGCTCGACCGCGTGCGGCTGATCAAGGGCATCGGCAGCACCGAGACCAGCATCCACCTGCAGACGTATCGGCTGGCCTGAATTGCGGGGCCGACGCGAGCCGGGTCGCGCGTGCCCCCGGCTCGCGGCGGTACGGCACACCGGGCGCAGCCCGGTCGCGCGCACGCTTTCGGAGAACGAAGGGCCGCCCCCGAGCTCCTTGCCTCCACGAGGGGCGAGCTAGGAGCGTTGGCGGCAGCCCGGCACTCAGATGCAGCGCCCGCCGTCGACCTCCATGCACACGCCGGTGATCATGCTGGCCTCGTCGCTGACGAGGAAGCAGGCGGCGTTGCCCAGGTCCTCGGGCGTGGAGAAGCGCCCGATCGGGATCGTCGAGAGGAACTTGGCGCGCATCTCGGGCGTGTCGGCGCCCATGAAGCTCCTGAGCAGCGGCGTCTCGCCGGCCACCGGGTTGAGCGCGACGACGCGGATGCCGAACGGCGCCAGTTCCACCGCGTTGGCTCGCGTGGCGGTGATGACCCAGCCCTTGCTCGCGTTGTACCAGGCCAGGCGCGGGCGCGGGCTCACGCCGGCCGTGCTGGCCATGTTCAGCACGACGCCGCGGATGCCGTGCGCGCCGGCCGGCCTGGCCTTCAGGCGCGGCACCGCCTCGCGCATCGCGAGGTAGATCGCCTTCATGTTGACGGCGACGATGCGGTCGAAGTCGGCCTCGGCCACCTCTTCCAGCGGGGTCGGCAGGTGCGTGACGCCGGCGTTGTTGACGAGGATGTCCAGGCCGCCGAAGTGCCGCTCGGCGGCGTCGAGCATCGCGCGCACGTCGGCCGCGCGCGCCACGTCGGCGCGCAGCGCCAGCGCCGCGGCGCCGGCCTCGGCCGCCACCGCCTCGGCGCCGGCGAGGTCGAGGTCGGCCACCACCACGCGCGCGCCCTCGGCGACGAACTTGCGCACGATGCCGGCGCCGAAACCCGAGCCGCCTCCCGTGACGACGGCTACCTTGCCTTGCAGTCGCATGCTCTCTGTCTCCCGATGTGCGCGTGCCTCAGTCGTGCTTGATCGCGATCGTCTTGAGCGACGAGAAGCCGTACAGCGCCTCGAAGCCCTTCTCGCGCCCGTGGCCCGAGTGCTTGACGCCGCCGAAGGGCAACTCGACGCCGCCGCCGGCGCCGTAGTTGTTGACGAACACCTGGCCGCAGCGCAGCCGGCGCGCCAGGCGCAGCTGGCGGCCGCCGTCGCGCGTCCACAGGCCCGCCACCAGGCCGTAGGGCGTGCCGTTGGCGATGGCCAGCGCCTCGGCTTCGCCCTCGAACGCGATCACCGCCTGCACCGGGCCGAAGATCTCCTCCTGTGCGATGCGGTGCCCCGGGCTCACGTCGGCCACCAGCGTCGGCGCCACGTACCAGCCGCCCCTGGGCAGCGTGGCCGGCAGCGTGGCCCGGGCCGCCACCTGCATGCCGCCGGCCTCGATCAGGCCGAGGTAGCCGCTCACGATCTCGTGCTGGCGCTGCGAGATCACCGGGCCCACGTCGAGATCGTCGAGCGCGCGGCCCACGCGCAGCGCGCGGTAGCGCGCGGCCATGCGCGCCACGACCTCGTCGAACACGGCGCGCTCGACGAGGATGCGGCTGGCCGCCGAGCAGGTCTGGCCGGCGTTCTGGATGCCGGCGTTGACGAGGAAGGGCAGCGCCGCGTCGAGGTCGGCGTCGGCGAACACGATCTGCGGGCTCTTGCCGCCCAGCTCGAGCGTCACCGGCACCGCGTTCTTTGCCGCCGCGGCCTGGATGAGCGCGCCCACGGCCACCGAGCCGGTGAACGAGATGTGGCCGATGCCGGCATGCGCGGACAGGGCCGCGCCGGCCTCCTCGCCCAGCCCCGGCACGACGTTGAGCGCCCCGGCCGGCAGGCCGGCGCGCTCGGCGATGCGCGCGAAGGCCAGCGCCGTCAGGCAGGCCTCCTCGGCCGGCTTCAACACGCAGGCGTTGCCCATCGCCAGCGCCGCGCCGACGCTGCGGCCGATGATCTGCATCGGGTAGTTCCAGGGCACGATGTGCGCGGTGACGCCGTGCGGCTCGCGCAGCGTGAGCGCGGTGTAGCCGTTGGCGAAGGGGATCGTCTGGCCCATCACCTTGTCGGCCGCGCCGCCATAGAACTCGAGGTAGCGCGCCAGCGCCAGCGCGTCGGCGCGCCCTTGCTTGAGCGGCTTGCCGACGTCGAGCGCCTCGAGCCGCGCCAGCTCGTCGGCTTGTTCGAGTACGAGCGCGCTCATCCTGGCGAGCAGGCGGCCGCGCTCGGCCGCGCTGAGCGCACCCCAGGCGCCGTCGAGCGCCGTGCGCGCCGCACGCACCGCGTCGTCGATGTCGGCCGCCTGGCCGCGTGCGATCGCGCCCAGCGGCGCGCCCTCGGACGGGTCGAGCAGCGGCAGCGTCCGGCCGCCCGCCGCCGGGCGCCAGCGGCCGCCGACGAAGACGAGCGAGCTATCGAATGCGGCAGCGGCGGAACTCATGCGGGCCTCCGGAGGCAGGGCGGGCGGCTTCGGGCATCATAGTCGCCGATGGTTTTGTTCCTGCTCAAGCGCTTCGCCGCCTTCGTGGCCACGCTGGCCGTCGCGTCGGCGGTGGTGTTCGCGGTACTCGAACTGCTGCCCGGCAACGCCGCCGAGGTGATCCTGGGCGAGACGGCGACGCCCGAATCGGTGGCGGCACTGCAGGCCAAGCTGGGCCTGGACCGGCCGCCGCTCACGCGCTATCTCGATTGGGTCGGCGGCCTGCTGCGCGGGCGCACGGCCAACAGCATCAGCTACGACACGCCCAGCGCCGAGCTCATCGTCGAGCGGCTGCAGGTCACGCTGCCGCTGGCGGCGATGGCGATGGCGCTCACCGTCGCGCTCGCGCTCGCACTCGGCGTCTATGCCGCGGCGCGCCACAACCAGCTCGGCGACGTCGGCGTGATGGCGGCCAGCCAGCTCGGCATCGCGATCCCGAACTTCTGGTTCGCGATCCTGCTCATCCTCCTGTTCGCGGTGAAGCTGCAGTGGGTGAGCGCGGGCGGCTTTCCCGGCTGGAGCGCCGACGACGGGGGCGGGCTGTGGGAGGGGCTCAGGGCCCTGGTGCTGCCGGCAGTGGCCCTGGCGGTGGTGCAGGCGGCGATCCTGGCGCGCATCACGCGCTCGTCGGTGCTGGAGGTGATGCGCGAGGACTTCGTGCGCACCGCGCGTGCCAAGGGCCTGACCCGGCGCCAGGCGCTGTGGCGCCACGTGCTGCGCAACGCGCTGATCCCGGTGCTGACGGTGGCCGGGCTGCAGTTCGCCAACCTCGTCACCGGCACCATCGTCGTCGAGAACGTGTTCGTGCTGCCGGGCATCGGGCGGCTCGTGTTCCAGGCCATCGCCAACCGCGACCTCGTCGTCGTGCGCGACGTCGTCATGCTGCTGGCCAGCATGGTGGTGGTGGTGAACTTCGTCGTCGACGTGCTGTACGCGGTGGTCGACCCGCGGCTGCGCGGCGCTTGAGCCAGCCAGGACATGAGTCACGCCCACACGGAGCCGCTGCGGTGACGCGCTTCGGGCAGCGCGCGCGGCGCCATCCGAGCTTCGTCGTCGGCGGGCTGCTGACGGCGGCGCTGGCGCTGGCGGCGCTCGTCTCGCTCTTCTGGTCGCCCTACCCGGTGGCCGAGATCGACATCCCGAACAAGCTGCAGCCGCCGAGCGCGGCGCACTGGCTCGGCACCGACAGCCTCGGGCGCGACATCGCCTCGCAGCTGCTGGTGGGCGCGCAGAACAGCATCCTGGTCGGCGTCATCGCCGTGGGCATCGGCCTGGTGGTCGGTGTCGCGCTCGGCTGCCTGGCCTCGGCCTCGCGCGCCGACGGCCGCGGCTGGATCGAGGAAGCGGTGATGCGCGCCAGCGACTTCACCTTCGCCTTCCCGGCACTGCTGTCGGCCATCATGCTCACCGCCATCTACGGGCCGGGGCTGGTGATGAGCATCGTCGCGATCGGCATCTTCAACATCCCGGTGTTCGCGCGCATCGCACGCGGCAGCGCCAACGCGGTATGGGCGCGCGAGTTCGTCACCGCCGCACGCGCCGCCGGCAAGGGGCCGCTGGCGATCACGCGCGACCATGTGCTGCCCAACATCGCCAGCCCGCTCATCGTGCAGGCGAGCATCTCGTTCGCCACCGCCATCCTGGCCGAGGCGGCGCTGTCCTACCTCGGCCTGGGCACGCAGCCGCCGCGGCCGAGCTGGGGCCGCATGCTCAACGAGGCGCAGACGCAGATGTTCCAGGCCCCGCTGCTCGCCGTCTACCCGGGGCTGGCGATCATGGCCAGCGTGCTCGGGCTGAACCTCGTGGGCGACGGCCTGCGCGACCTGCTCGACCCCAAGCTGGCGCGCAAGCGCTGAAGCCGGCGCCCAAGCAAGCGCCGAAGCGAGGGACGCCGCACGCGCCGCCGCCGAACGAAGGAGCCCGTCCCCATGAAGATCGATTTCGTCTCCGACATCGCCTGCCCCTGGTGTGCGGTGGGGCTGAACGCGCTCGAACGCGCACTGGCCGCGCTCGGGCCCGAGATCCCGGTCAAGCTCGAGTTCCAGCCCTTCGAGCTCAACCCGGACATGCCGGCCGAGGGCGTCGACATGCTGCAGTACCTGGGCGCCAGGTACGGCCTGAGCGAAGCGCAGGTGCACGCCAACCAGGCGACGCTGCGCGAACGCGGCGCGGCGGTGGGCTTCGCTTTCGGCGCGCGCGGCCGCGTGTGGAACACCTTCGACGCGCACCGGCTGCTCGCCTGGGCGCGCGTCGAAGCCGGCGCCGACGCTCAGCGCCGGCTCGAACACGCGCTCTTCGCCGCCTATCACGGCGCGGGCCGCAACCCGGGTGAGCGCGAGGTCCTGCTCGAACTCGTCGACCTGCTCGGCCTGGACCGCACGCGCGCCGCGCAGGTGCTCGACGGCGACGCGTTCGCCGCCGATGTGCGCGCCGCCGAGCGCCGGTGGCAGGACGCCGGCATCCACTCGGTGCCTGCGCTCGTCGTCGACGGCCGCCACCTGATCCAGGGCGCGCAGACGCCCGAGGTGTTCGAGCAGGTGCTGCGGCGGCTGGCGGCGCAGACCTGACCGGGCGCCGGGGCCGCTCGGCGCCGACGCGCACGCCGGCTGCCGACGGCGCAGGGCAACAGAACTTCACCGAGTAAACGCGCGCAACACCGCGGCGGCGCTGTCGCCGCCGCGCATGCGTTGCGCGTTGAACCGGCAACGTCCGCGCAACGCGACAGGAGCTTGCCCGTGAAAACGAACGCACCCGAACGCCGACGCTTCTTCGCGCACGCCGCTGCTCTTGGGCTGGGCGCAGTCGGCGCGGCCTTGCTGGCAGGCTGCGTGGTCGCGCCGCTGCCCGGCTACGGCGCCTACGAACCTGCGGACGGCCCGCTCGCCGACGTCGCGCCGCCGATGCCTCAGTACGAGGCGGTGCCGGTCGCGCCCGGCCCGGCCTACGTGTGGATCGGCGGCTACTGGGCCTGGCAGCTCGGCCGTTACACCTGGATCGGCGGCCGCTGGGCGGTGCCGCCGCAGGGGCACGGCTGGGTGCCCGGCTACTGGCGCCGCGAAGGGCCGGGCTGGCGCTGGCGCGGCGGCTACTGGCGGCGACGCTGAGGCCGCGGGCCCGGAGCTTGCCGCGCAAATCGCCGAAAGCGCGGCGCGGCGCGGCGCGCCGTCGAGCCGCGTGCGCCGGCGTGCCGAACCGGCGTCAGGCGGATGACTTCAGCTTGGTCTTGGCCTTGGTCTTGGTCTTGGTCTTGGTCTTGGCCTCGATCCCGGTCCTGCTCTTGGCCCCGGTCCTGGCCCCGGTCTGCGCCCTGGGCTTGGCCTTGACGCCCGCCGCGTTCGTGGCCGCCGCCTGGGTCTTGGTATTCGTCTCGGCCTTCACCTTGGGCGCAGTCGTGCGCTTGGCTTTCGCGTTCGCCCCGCCCTTCGGCGCTGCCGCAACCTGCGCGCCGCCACGTGCCTTGGGCAGCGCAGAAGCCGCTCGCGGCGCGGGCTGCCTTGCCTGCGCGCCGCTTCGGTCCGGCGCCGGCGTCTTTGCGGCCAGCGGGACCACGGGCGCAGCCGCGACACCGGCCATCTCGATGCCGAACACGTCGGCCAGCGCCGAGTCTTGGAGCACGCGGCTCCCGGCGGGGCGTTTGGCCGGCGCGGCGATGACCTGATCGGCCTGCGCCAGCAGCTCGGCGCCATCGACCCGGCGCAGCTTGAACAGCAGCTCGGGCTGGCTGTCCAGCCGCGCGCCCACGCCGTAGAGCACCGCGGCGACATGCTTGCACATCGACGCCCAGTCGGGGCAGGAGCAGCTGAACTGCAGCTCCCGCGGCGCCGGAAAGAGCCCGTCGCCGGGCCGGCACAGGCGCTGCATCACGGCCTGCGAGAAGCGGCCCTGCAGCAGCTCGACCATCGAGTCGATCGAGCCGGCGCAGTCGGCGCCGATCGCCTTCCAGTGCCTGTCGCCCACTGCTGCCACGCGCACTTCGACGCGGTACAGGTCCGAGCCCATGACCTGGGCGCGCACCTCGCCCTCGGCGATGATCAGATCGATCACCGAGCCGTTGCGCACGTAGGTGCGCCCGCGCGGCAGCCGGTTGGCGTAGTCGCTGTACTGCTCGAGGTTGTCGCACCAGGCCTTGCCCCAGAAGGTCTTCGCGATGGCGCCGCGCGAGGCCGCCACCGGCGCCAGCGCCGCGCCGGCCTTGTGCGCCCGCTTCGCCGCGGCCTCGGCCTTCTTCCTGCGCGCCGCCACCGGCACGTAG
Organism: Rubrivivax sp.; assembly: GCA_046348125.1. Lineage (GTDB taxonomy): Bacteria > Pseudomonadota > Gammaproteobacteria > Burkholderiales > Burkholderiaceae_C > Rubrivivax. The sequence continues at coordinate 109,382 of JAXMEV010000009.1, read as the reverse complement.
GGCTTCCATCCCCAGTAGTCCATGCCCTTCCTCCCTCTCGCCGCTGCGCCTGATCAGGCCTCATGCGCGGCGTGGATGTCCAGCCGCACCAGATCGAGCAGCTCGGCATCGCCCATCTCGGTGAGCAGGCGCTCGGCGCCGCCTTCGAGCACGTCCTTCACCAGTTGCTGCTTGGAGCGGATCAGCGCGTCGATGCGCTCCTCCACCGTGCCGCGGCAGACGAACTTGTGCACCAGCACGTTCTTGCGCTGGCCGATGCGGTAGGCGCGGTCGGTGGCCTGATTCTCCACCGCCGGGTTCCACCAGCGGTCGAAGTGCGCCACGTGCGACGCGGCGGTGAGGTTCAGGCCCGAGCCGCCCGCCTTCAGCGACAGCACGAAGAAGGGCGCCATCTCGTCGCCCTGGAAGCGCTCGACGAGTTCGCGCCGCCGCGCCACCGGTGTCGCGCCGTGCAGCACCAGCCCCGGGCGGCCGAACAACGCGCCGAGAAAGGCCGCCAGCGGCTCGGTGGTCTCGCGGAACTGCGTGAAGACGAGCAGCTTCTCCTGCTTGTCGCGCACCACCTCGGCCAGCTCGCGCAGGCGCGCGAACTTGCCGCTGTCCTCGGCGCGCCAGGCCGCGTCGCCCAGCCACTGCGAAGGGTGGTTGCAGATCTGCTTGAAGCGCATCAGGTAAGCCAGCACCAGCCCCTTGCGCGCGATGCCCTCGGCGCCGTCGAGCGCCTGCGCGAGTTCCTGCACCGCCTGCTGGTACAGCGCGGCCTGCGCCGGCGCCAGATGGCACCAGGCATCGAGCTCGGTCTTGTCGGGCAGGTCGGCGATCACGCTCTTGTCGCTCTTGAGGCGGCGCAGGATGTAGGGCGCGACCAGCCGGCGCAGCGGCGCGTAATGCTCGGCGCCTTGCAGCCGGCGCGTGAAATCGGCGAACACCTGCTGCGAGCCGAGCAGCCCCGGGTGCGTGAAGTCGAACAGCGACCACAGATCGCCGAGGCGGTTTTCCACCGGCGTGCCGGTGAGCGCGATGCGCGCGTCGGCGTGCAGGCTCTTGAGCTGGCGCGTCTGCTTGGCGCCGGGGTTCTTGATCGCCTGCGCCTCGTCGGCGACGACGAGGCGCCAGCGCTGCTGCGCCAGCGCCGGCAGGCGCAGCAGCGTCGCGTAGCTGGTGACGACGAGGTCGGCCGCGGCGAGCGCGGCCGCGTCCAGCGCCCGCAACTGCGGTGCCGGCAGCACCGACGGATGCGCCACCAGCACGCGCAGCCCGGGCGCGAAGTGCTCGGCCTCGGCCGCCCAGTTGGCCAGCAGCGAGGCCGGCGCCACCAGCAAGCTGGGCGTGCGCGGCTTGCCGTTGCGGGCGCCTTCCTGCTGCAGCACCAGCAGCAGCGCCAGCGTCTGGATCGTCTTGCCCAGGCCCATGTCGTCGGCCAGGCAGGCACCCAGGCCCAGGCACGTCAGCAGATACAGCCAGCGCAGGCCGGCCTGCTGATACGGCCGCAGCGTGGCCTTCAACGCCGGCCCCGGATCGACCTGCGCCAGGCCCTCGGGCCGGCGCAGACCGCGCAAGGTCTCGGCCAGCCAGCCGCCGGCGCTGACTTCGGCCCAGTCGCGGGCCCGGGCGCCGTCGCCGCTCTCGCCCTCTTCGCCCTCTTCGCCATCGTCGCCCAGGCCCGCGCCGGCCACCAGCCGCATCGCCTCGGCGAACGGCAGGCCGTCGGCGGCCGCCCTCTGCTCGACCGCGCGCCAGCGCGCCAGCAGCCGGCCGAGTCTGGCGCCGTCGACCTCGACCCAGCGGCCGCGGATCAGCTGCAGGCCGGCGCTGGCGGCGAGCAGCGCCTCGATCTCGGCGGACGTGAGCCGCTCGCCGTCGAGCGTGAGCGCCACTTCGAAATCGAGCATCGCGCCCAGGCCCAGCACCGAGGGCCGGGCCGCGCCCACGGTGGCGCTGACGCGCGCGCGCGCCGGCCTGCCGCCCTGCCAGTTGCCGGGCATGCGCACGACGATGCCGGCGGCTTCGAGCCGGGGCAGGTCGCGCAGCAGGCGCAGCGCGTCGGCGGGTGTCCAGCGCAGCGGGTGGTAGATCTCGCCCGCATCCACCATCTCGCGCAGCCAGTCGCAATGCTGCGCCGCGCGTTGCACCGGCAACAGCAGCGACAACAGCTGCGCCTTCTTGCGCGCCCCCGAAAACTCGGCCAGCGCCGTCGCCAGCGGCTGGTGCTGCGCCCGGCCGTGCGCCGCGAGCCGCGTCGTGTAGGTGGCGAGGAAGGCGAACGGCGCCTCGGCGTCCTTGCGGTTCTCGGCCAGGTTGAAGTGCACGCGGCCGACCAGGTTCCAGGCCGGGTGCCAGCTCCTCAGCAGCTCGGCCAGCGGCTGCCCGGACTCGTCCAGCGCAGCGCGCGCCGCCGCGTCCAGCGCGGCCCACAGCGCCGCCAGCACCTGGCCCGAAAGGTACTCGGCGCCGCGCATCGGCGGCGCGTCGGCCGCCAGCGCGTCGAGCACCGCGGCATCCGGCGCCACCACTGCGATCGGCGCACCTTCGGGCGTGGCGCACAGCGCGCTGATGTAGCGCACCGCGAAATCGCGCCACCAGGCCAGCCCCGGCGGCAGGGCGCTCGCCACCTCGCGCGCGCCCAGCGCCAGCAGGCCGCGGCCGGCGTCGTGCTCGAAGGCGGCGGCCAGCCGCTCGGCCAGCGCGGGGGCCAGCGCCGGCGCCTCGGCATCGGCGGCAAGCCGCAGCTGGCCCTGCGGGGTGAGGGCGAGGGAGTACGACAGGGACGAAAGCGATGAAGTGGACGACAGGGCTTCGGTGGCGGCGATTCGGCTCATGTTCGAGACGGGCGAACAAGCGACGCCTTGGCGCATCGTGGCGCCGTTTTACCCGATCGAGGGCGCGCGGCGGAGGGCACACATCGGCAGGCCGCACACCGGGCGATTGAGGTACCGGGCACGGCCTGAGACCGTGCGGGCTCACCCCAGCGCGCGTCCATCGTGCACGTCACCGACCGGCAGCCCCGTACCGGCGCCGCGGGCGCCCGACGCCGCCCCGCTCCACTACGAGCGCCACCGCCCATGCCCCGCGGCTGCCGTGACCCGCCGGTTGGGCCGCGCGCCATGAGCGCATGCTGTTCCAACCGCATGAGGAAGCGGCCGCATCGCAGTGCCGCGGGCCATTGCGACTTTTGCTTCCCGTGGGCGTGATCAGCGCAGCGCCAGCAGCGCATCGCGCCAATGCGCAAGGCCCATGCCTTGCAAACGCTGGTTGCCCGGCGCGGCGCTGACCAGCAGCGGCTGGCCCTGCGTGGCGGCCGCAGCGTGGCGCTGCCAGGTCTGCAGCGGTTGCAGCCACGCGCCTTGGAAGGTGGCGCCGGACTTGAACTCCACCGGCCACAGCACGCCGTCGCGCTCGATCAGCAGGTCGACTTCGTTGCCGATGTTGTCGCGCCAGAAGTACGGCGTGCCCGGCTCGCCGCGGTGGCGCAGGTATTTGCCGTATTCGGCGATGCACAGGTTTTCGAACAACGCACCGCGCATCGGGTGGATGTTCATCGCGCCGGCACTGCGCACGCCCAGCAGCCAGGCGGCCAGGCCGATGTCGTGGAAGTAGAGCTTGGGCGTCTTGACCAGGCGCTTGCCGAAGTTGGTGTGGTACGGCGGCAGCCGAAAGGCGATGTAGCTGGCCTCGAGCACCGTCAGCCAGTCGCGCGCGGTGGTCTGCGCGATGCCCAGGTCGTTGGCCACCGCGCTGAGGTTGAGCAACTGGCCGCAGCGCGCGGCCATCAGCCGCATGAAGCGCTGGAACTGCAGCAGGTCGCCGATGCGGCTGAGCTCGCGCACGTCGCGTTCGAGATAACTGGCGACGTAGCTGGCGTGCCAGTCGGCCGGGTCCACGGCGGTACTGTGCAAGGCTGGGTAGCTGCCGAGCACGAGCAGTTCGTCGAGGCTGAGGGCGTCGAAGCGTTCGGCCGCTTCGGTGTACGACAGCGGCAGCAGTTCCAGGAAGCCGGCGCGCCCGGCGAGGCTTTGCGACACCGCCTGCGACAGCCGCAGGTTCTGCGAGCCGGTGACGATGTAGCGGCCGGGCCGGCGGTCGGTGTCGACCGCGGTCTGCAGGTAGGACAGCAGCTCCGGCACGCGCTGTGCCTCGTCGAGCACCACGCCTTCAGAGTTGGCGGCGAGAAAGCCGCGCGGGTCGGCCGCCACGCGCTGGCGCACGTCGGGGTCCTCCAGCGACACGTAGGCGTAGGACGCGAAGCAGGAACGCGCCAACGTCGTCTTGCCCGACTGCCGCGGGCCGGTGACCACCACGACGGGGAAGCCGCGCGCCAGGCGCACCAGGCGCTCGGCAGCGATACGCGCGAACATCTATTTGCTGTTTCAGCCTTTTGAGCTGAAATTGTAAACCGAGCGGCTGCGGCCGGGACGAGCGGCCTGACGCGCAACCCGCGCCGCAGGCCGCGCGACGGGGCGGCACGCCAAGCCACGCATCAAGCCACGCTTCAGGCCACGCTCTTTCGCCCCGCGCGCCAGAGCGCAAACGCGAACTCGTCGGCGCGCCGGTCGTCGATCTGCGAGCGCGTGCTGCCCGTGCCGTGGCCGGCGTCGAACTCCAGGCGCAGCAGGACCGGGTTGCGCGAAGCGTTGGCCGCTTGCAGCCGCGCCGCCATCTTGGCGCCTTCCAACGGCTCCACGCGCGGGTCGGTCATGCCCACCGTCAGCAGCACCGCCGGGCAGCGCGTGCCGAGCTTTGCGTGCTGCGTGGCGTCCATCGCGAGCAGGCCCTTGAAGCCGTCGGGCTCGGTCACGGTGCCGGCCTCGTCGATGTTGTTAGGCATTTGGCGGCACTCGACCTGCGCGAGGCTCCACAAAGCAACCGCTTGCGCTCGCCCGACAGGCCGGAACCGGGGCCATGTGCCGCGGAACTGCCGGAGTCAGGTCTGAGCTATCGTCGCCCCATGCCCCTGCTCGAAGTGAACGACCTGCGCGTCACGCTGCAGACCGCGCGCGGCCCGGCCGACGCGCTGCGCGAGGTCGGCTTCAGGCTCGCGCGCGGCCAGACGCTGGGGCTGATCGGCGAGTCGGGCTGCGGCAAGTCGATGACCGCGCTCGCGCTGATGGGGCTGCTGCCCGAGGGCGCGCGCGTCGCCGGCTCGATCCGCCTGGACGGCACCGAGCTCACCACGCTGGCCGAGGACGCGCTGTGCGCGCTGCGCGGCAACCGCATCGGCATGGTGTTCCAGGAGCCGATGACGGCGCTCAACCCGCTGCACACGGTGGGCCGGCAGATCGCCGAGTCGCTGCGCCTGCACAAGGGCCTCGACCGCACGGCGGCGCGCGCCGAGGCGCTGCGGCTGCTGGAGCGCGTGCAGCTGCCGCAGCCGCGCGAGCGGCTCGACGCCTACCCGCACCAGCTCTCGGGCGGCCAACGCCAGCGCGTGGTGATCGCGATCGCACTGGCCTGCGGGCCCGACCTGCTCGTCGCCGACGAGCCCACCACCGCGCTCGACGTGACGATCCAGCGCGAGGTGCTCGACCTCATCGACGAGCTGGTGCGCGCCGACGGCATGGGCCTGGTGCTCATCAGCCACAACCTGGGCGTGATGGCCGACCGCGTGCAGCGCGTGTGCGTGATGTACGGCGGCCTGGTGGTCGAGAGCGGGCCCACGGCCGAGGTGTTCGCGCGCCGCGCGCACCCGTACACGCAGGGCCTGTTCGCGGCGCGGCCGCGCCTGGGGCTGGCGCGCGGCACGCGGCTGGCGACGATCGCCGGACGCGTGCCCGAGCTGGCCGACCTGCCCGCCGGCTGCCCGTTCGCCGAGCGTTGTGCGCTCGTCGTGCCGGCCTGCCGCGCGGCGCTGCCGCCGCCCGTCGAGGTGGGCGCGGGCCACGTCGCCCGCTGCCTGCGCGTGCCGGACGCGCTGGCGGCGCTGGCGGCGCTGGCCGCGCAGGCAGCACCGGAGGCGGCATGACGCTGCTGGCGGTCGAGAACCTCGGCAAGCGCTACCGCCTGCCGCGCGAGCATCTGCTGGCCGCCGCGCCCGAAGTGCAGGCGCTGCAGGAGGTGAGCTTCACGCTCGCGGCCGGGCGCAGCCTGGGCATCGTCGGCGAGTCGGGCTCGGGCAAGAGCACGCTGGCGCGGCTGGTGATGGCGCTGGAGTCGCCCAGCAGCGGCCGCGTGCTGCTCGGCGGCGCCGACCTGCACGCGCTCGCGCGCGCCGAGCTGCGGCGCGTGCGTGCGCGCCTGCAGATGGTGTTCCAGGATCCCTACGGCTCGCTCGACCCGCGCCGCACCGTGCTGCAGACGGTAGCCGAGCCGCTGGCCGTGCTGCACGGCGCCGGCCGCGCCGAGCAGCGCGAGCGCGCCGGCGAGGTGCTCGACGCGGTCGGCCTGCGCGCCAGCGACCTCGCCAAGTACCCGCACGAGTTCAGCGGCGGCCAGCGCCAGCGCATCGCCATCGCGCGCGCGCTCGTCACGCGGCCCGAGCTCATCGTCGCCGACGAGCCGGTGAGCGCGCTCGACGTGAGCGTGCAGGCCCAGGTGCTCAACCTGATGCAGGACCTGCAGGACCGCTTCGGCGTCACCTACCTCTTCATCAGCCACGACCTGGCGGTGGTCGACCTGGTGTGCGACGAGGTCATCGTGCTGCAGCATGGCCGCGTGGTCGAGCGCGGCAGCCCGCAGACGCTGTTCCGCCGGCCGCAGCACCCCTACACGCAACGGCTGCTGGCGGCGGTACCGGGCGGCTGAGCCTGTGAGGGCATGCTTCGCGGGCGCGATTCATGTCTTCCCAGGCTCCACGCGAGGCACCGGCTTCGGGGCCTGCCGGCGCGTGGCGCTTGGCGCCAGAATCGAGCCCATTCCAGGCTCCGACGGAGACACGAGGATGACGACCGACCGCCGCACCGTCAACGCGCTGCTCGCCGGCCTGCCGCTGGCGCTGGCCCACCCGCTGGCCGCCGCGCAATCGCGCCGCGACGCGGTCGTGCTCGGCATGGTGCTCGAGCCGCCCGGGCTCGACCCGACGACCGGCGCCGCCGCGGCGATCGGCGAGATCGTGCACTACAACATCCTCGAAGGGCTCACGAAGATCGGCGTCGAGGGCGCAGTGACGCCGCTGCTGGCCGAGAACTGGACCGTCGCGCCCGACGGCAAGACCTACACCTTCGCGCTCAGGAAGGGGGTCACCTTCAGCGACGGCAGCGCCTTCGACGCGCACGCGGTGAAGTTCAGCTTCGAGCGTGCCAAGGCGCCCGGCAGCACCAACAAGGCCAGGAAGGCGGTGTTCGACAACCTGAGCAGCGTCGTCGTGCTCGAGCCGCACATCGTGAGCCTGGTGCTCGACCAGCCCGACGCCACGCTGCCGTTCCGCCTGGGCGAGAACACGGCCGTCATCCTGCACCCGAACAGCGCCGCCCAGGCCGCCACGCGCCCGGTGGGCACCGGCCCGTACAAGCTCGACAACTGGAGCAAGGGCAGTGCCGTCTCGCTCGGCAAGTGGGACGCTCACCGCGACGCCGCCAAGGTGCGCATCAAGAAGGCCACGTTCCGCTTCCTCAACGATCCGGCGGCGCAGGTGGCGGCGCTGCTGGCCGGCGACATCGACGGCATGCCGCGCTTCGCCGCGCTGCAGGCGCTGGCGCAGTTGCGGCGCGACAAGCGCTTCGCGGTCGAGGTGGGCAGCACCGCCGGCAAGGGCATCATGGCGATCAACAACCGCCGCAAGCCGCTCGACGACCTGCGCGTGCGGCGCGCGCTCGCGCATGCCATCGACCGCCAGGCCTTCATCGCCGGCGCGCAGGAGGGCCTGGGCCGGCCGATCGGCAGCCACTTCGCGCCCACCGACCTCGGCTACCTCGACCTCACCAAGCGCTACCCCTACGACCCGGACAAGGCGCGCGCGCTGCTCAAGGACGCGGGCGTGGCCGCGCCGCTCGAGCTCACGCTGACGCTGCCGCCGCCGCCCTATGCGCGCAAGGGCGGCGAGATCGTCGCCGCCATGCTGGCCAAGGTCGGCGTGAAGGCCAAGATCGAGAACGTCGAATGGGCGCAGTGGCTGGCCGGGCCGTTCAAGGGCAACTTCGACCTGACCCTCATCGTCCACGTCGAGCCGCTCGACTACGCCACCGCCTACGCCGATCCGAACTACTACTTCGGCTACGACTCGGCGCTGTTCCGCGGCCTGGTGGCCACGCTGGCGGCGACGAGCGAGCGCATTCAGAAGGGCCGCCTGTGGCGCGACATCCAGCGCCAGCTCGCCGAGGACGCAGTGAACGTGTTCATCTGGAACCCGGCGCAGGTGGCGGTGTACCGGCGCGGGCTGCGCGGGCTGTGGAGCAGCTCGCCGATCTTCGCCAACGACCTCGCCGCCGTGAGCTGGGCGCCGCCGGCCACGAGCTGAGGCCGCACGGCGGCGCGGCGCACCGAGCCGATGACTGCGTACGGCGCCCGGCCGGTCCGCCACCGCGACACCCTATGGAAACCGACCCCCCGATGAAGGCCTTGCACGAACTGGGCGCGCGCGAGTTGGCGGCGCATTACGCGCGTGGCGCACTCTCGCCGCTGGACGTGGCGCAGGCGGTGATGGCGCGCATCGAGCGCTGGGAGCCGCGGCTGCACGCGCTGTGGGCCTATGCGCCCGAAGCGGTGCTGGCGCAGGCGCGCGCGTCCGAGGCGCGCTGGCGCGCCGGCCGGCCGCTCTCGGCGCTGGACGGCGTGCCGCTCACGCTCAAGGACAACATCGCGACGCAGGGCCTGGCCGTGCCGCTGGGCACCGCAGCGAGCGCGCTCGTGCCGGCGACCGAGGACGCGCCGCCCGCGGCGCGCCTGCGCGAGGCCGGCGCCGTGCTGCTGGCCAAGACGACGATGCCCGACTACGGCATGCTGTCCTCGGGCCTGTCGAGCTTCCACGCGCTGGCGCGCAACCCCTGGAACCTGGCCACCAACCCGGGCGGCAGCAGCGCCGGCGCCGGCGCGGCCGCGGCCGCCGGCTACGGGCCGCTGCACCTGGGCACCGACATCGGCGGCTCGATCCGGCTGCCCGCCGCCTGGTGCGGCGTGGTCGGCTTCAAGCCCAGCCTCGGGCGCGTGCCGATCAAGCCGCCGTACATCGGCCGCGTCGCCGGGCCGATGACGCGCAGCGTCGAGGACGCGGCGGCGCTGATGGCGGTGCTGGCGCAGCCCGACTGGCGCGATGCGACGAGCCTGCCGCCGCAGGCGATCGACTGGAGCGCGCTCGACTGCGAGCTGCGCGGCCTGCGCATCGGGCTGCTGCTCGATGCCGGCTGGGGCCTGGCCTGCGCGCCCGAGATCGGCGCCGCGGTGACGCGCGCCGCGCAGCTGTTCGAGCAAGCCGGTGCGCGCGTCGAGCCGCTCGCACCCTTCACGACGCGCGCGATGGCCGACGGCATCGATCTGTTCTGGCGCGTGCGCAGCTGGCTCGACATCGCGGCATTGCCGCACGAGCGGCGCGAGCGCGTGCTGCCCTTCATCCGGCAATGGGTGGAGGGCGGCGCGCACGCGAGCACGGCCGAGCTGTTCCGCGGCTTCAGCCAGATCGCGGCCCTGCGCGACGCCGCGGTCGCGGCCTGCCAGCCCTTCGACTTCGTGCTCTCGCCGGTGGCGCCGCTGGCCAGCTTCCCGGCCGAGCACGCGATGCCCACGAACGACCCGGCGCGCGCGATGGAGCACATCGCCTTCACCCTGCCCTACAACATGAGCGAGCAGCCCGCCATCAGCGTGCCCTGCGCGCACGCTGCCGACGGCGCGCCGATCGGCCTGCAGATCGCCGGGCGGCGCCACGACGACCTGGGCGTGCTGCGCCTGGCCCGCGCCTGGGAGCGGCTGCGCCCGGCCGAGGCGCTGCGGCCCTGGCCCGAGCAGCCGGCGGCGTAGCCGGGCACAGGCCGGCCGCAGCCGCGGCGGCGCGCTGCGCCGGCCGGAGTCGAGGGCGCGCTACATTCGCGCCATGGCGAGCCCCGACCGGCGCGGCAATCCCTGCAGCAGCGGCAGCGAGGCGGCGCGCGCGGCGGCCGAGCGCTCGCTGTGGTGCCTGCTGTCGCACTACGGCTCGCCGCCGGCCGAACTCGAAGCCGCTGCCGCTGCCGATCCGCGCTGGATGCTGCCGCATGTGATGCAGGCCGGTCACCGGCTCGGCCTCGCCGAGCCCGGCCTCGTCGGCGAAGCGCTCGCGCACCTGCAGCAGGCGCAGGCGCTCGCCGCCGGCGCCGCGCCGCGCGAGCGCATGCACCTGGAGGCGGTGCAGCATGTCGCGCAGGGCCGCTGGCGCGACGCCTGCCGCCTGTGGGACGCGTTGCTACTCGAGCACCCGCGCGACGCGCTCGCGCTGCAATGGGCGCATCTGTGGGACTTCCACCAGGGCGACGCCGTCGCGCTGCAGCAGCGCCCGGCGCGTGTCCTGCCCGAATGGGACGAGAACGATCCCCTGCAGCCCTGCGTGCGCGCGCTGTACGCCCTCGGCCTCGCCGAATGCAATCTGTACGCGCAGGCCGAAGACGTTGGCCGGCGCGCGCTCGCCGCCAACCCGCGTCTGCCGACGGCCGTGCACGCCGTGGCGCACGTGATGGCGATGCAGGGCCGCTTCGACGAAGGGTCGGCCTGGCTGCGCCAGCATCAGCCGCAATGGGCCGAGGGCAATGCCCTGGCCTGCCATCTGTGGTGGCACCAGGCGCTGTTCCGCCTCGAAGCGCTGGACAGCGTGGGCGTGATGCGGCTGCTCGACCACCACCTGGGCGGCGAAGCCCTGTGCGGCGGCATGCAGCGCATCGACGCCGCGGCGCTGCTGTGGCGGCTGCACCTGCTGGGCGAGGATGTCGCCACGCGCTGCCGCGCGCTGCTCGCCGGCTGGCCGCTGCCGGCCGACGCCGCCGGCTGCCACGCCATCGTCGACCTGCATGTCGTGCTCGCGCTGCTCGGCGCCGGCGACGTGGCGGCGGCCGAGCGCCGGGTCGCGCGCTGCGCCGAGCGCGCCCTCGCGCCGGCGGACCTGCGCCGCAGCAACCATGGCGTCGCGCGCGAGGTCGGCCTGCCGCTGATGCGCGGCCTGCTCGCCTTCGCGCGCGGCGACGCACGCGCCGCCTGCGAGGCGATCTATGCGGTGCGCGCTCTCGTGCCGCGGCTGGGCGGCAGCCAGGCGCAGCGCGAGCTGATCGACCAGACGCTGCTGGCCGCCGCGGCGCGCAGCGGCCAGCGCGCGCTCGGACGCGCGCTCGTCAACGAGCGCCGCATGGCCGCGCCGCTGTCGCCGCTGGCGCGCCACTGGATCGAGCGGCTGGGCGGCGGCGAGCAGGCGCGCGCATGAGCCCGGACCGGAACGGCAGCGACGCCGGACGGCCGCATCGGCCGCGCCCGCGCCGCGCATGGCGGCGGCTGCCGTGGCGCGCGCGACCCGGCCTGCGGCATCAACGGAGCGCGCCGTGACCCACGCCTACACCGCCACCGTGCGCTGGCAGCGCCAGCCCTCTCAAGCAAATGTGGCTCTGCCACTTTGCTTGACCCCCACGGGGGGCGGGCTGGGCGCAGGCCGGCCCTGGGGGCGCTCGGAAGCCGCCGTCGGTCAGCGCTACAGCCGCCGCCACGAGATCGCGTTCGACGGCGGCTTCGTGCTGCCGGCCTCGGCCTCGCCCGCCCATGTGCCCCTGCCCCAATTGCGACGCAAGCGCGGTCGATCCCGAGGAGATGTTCGTCGCCGCGCTGGCGAGCTGCCACATGCTGTGGTTCCTGTCGCTCGCCGCCGCCGCGGGCTGGCGCGTCGAGCGCTACGTCGACGAGGCGAGCGGCACGATGGCCGCGAACGAAGCGGGCCGGCGCTTCGTCGCCGACGTGACGCTGCGCCCGCTGGTCGTCTTCGCCGGCGCGCGCGCACCCGCGCCGGCCGAGCTGCTCGCGCTGCACGAGCGCGCGCACGAGGAGTGCTACATCGCGAACTCGGTGAAGACGCAGGTGCTGATCGTCCCGCGGTCTTGAAAGCGCGGCCGCCGGCGCACAGATCGGCGGGTGTCGCTGCCGGCCGCGCTTGTCTTCTTCGTCGCGCTCGCGCTGCTCGTCGCCGGCGGCCTGGCCGGCCCGACGGCCTGGGTGGTGCTGCGGCGCGCGCGCGCGATGCGCCGGCCCTTTCCCGCCGCCTGGCGCGAGGTGCTGCGCCGGCGCATGCCGCTGTACGCCGAGCTGTCGGCCGCGACGCAGCGCCGGCTCGAGCAGCGCGTGCAGGTGCTGCTGGCCGAGCTGCCCTTCATCGGCTGCGGCGGGCTCGTCGTCAGCGCGGAGATGCGCGTGCTGATCGCGGCCCAGGCGGCTTTGCTGCTGCTCGAACGCGGCGGCGGCTTCGGCACGCTGCGCCAGGTGCTGCTCTATCCGGGCGCCTTCGTGGTCGATCGCGCCGAGCCCGGCGCCGGCGGCGTGGTGCACGAAGCGCGCCGCGCGCTCGCCGGCGAATCCTGGCAGCAGGGCCAGGTGGTGCTGGCCTGGGACGCCGTGCAGGCCGGCGCCGCCGAGCCGCACGACGGCGCCAACGTCGTCATCCACGAATTCGCGCATCAGCTCGACCTCGAGACCGGCGGCGCCAACGGCGCGCCCTTTCTCGGCGGCGCGGCGCGCAGCGCGCGCCGCAGCAACCAGCAGCGCTGGGCGCGCGTGATGAACGCCGAATATCGGGTGCTGCAGGCACGGCTGGCGCGCGGCGAAACCGGCCTCATCGACGCCTACGCCGCGGGCGCGCCGGCCGAATTCTTCGCCGTCGTCAGCGAATTGTTTTTCGAGCGGCCCGAGGCGCTGGCCGAGGCGCATCCCGAGCTGTTCGACGAGATGCGGCGCTGCTACCGGCTCGATCCGCGCCGCTGGTGAGGCACGGCGTGTCGGCGGCAAACGGCGCTCGGCGCCGGCCCTTTCACGGCGGCATGCCGATAATCCCGATCGGCGCGGCCGGGCCGAATTCGCCGCGCGCAATACGTGGATAATGCGCCGCATTACGCGCGCCACCGATGCAGTGAATTGCGCCGAACGCAGGGAGCCATTGCGGCAAATCGAAGATGACCAAGACCTACACCCAAGTGATGAAGCAGATCGACCTCCTGAAGTCGCAGGCCGAGAGGCTGCGCAAGCAGGAGGTCAGCGGCGTGATCCAGCGCATTCGCGAAGCGATCGATTTCTACGGTCTGACCGCCGCCGACCTGGGCCTGGGCCGCGCCAAGCCCGGCCCCAGGCGCGGCGCCGCCGCAGCCGGGCCGCGCGTCGCGCGCCGCACCGCACGCAAGGGCAGCAAGGTGGCCGCGAAGTACCGCGACGCCAGCGGCAACACCTGGGCCGGGCGCGGCAAGCGTCCGGTGTGGCTGCGCGAGGCGCTCGCCGCAGGCCGCACGCTGGAGGAATTCGCGGTCAAGTGATTTCCGGCCGCGGCCGGCGCCGGCGCGATCGCGGCACGCCTTCGCTGCTGCCGGCGCGTCGGCAGCGCCTGCATGCCCCCGCGACGAAGCTGCGCTCGTGCGGGGGCTCTCTGTTCTTCGGCCCAACGCGCGCCGGCGCGCCGGCCATCCGCAGCCGAGCGAGCCCACGTGACCGAATTGCTGTTCATCCGCCACGGCGAGACCGACTGGAACCGCCTGCAGCGCTTCCAGGGCCAGATCGACGTGCCGCTCAATGCCGCCGGCGCACTGCAAGCCGAGCGCCTGGCGACGCGCCTCGCCGCCGATCCGCACGACGCCTTCTACAGCAGCGACTTGCTGCGCGCGCGCCAGACCGCCGCGCCGCTGGCTGCCGCGTGGCGGCGCGAGGCCGAACCGGTGGCCGGCCTGCGCGAGCAGAACTTCGGCGTGCTCGAAGGGCTGGACGTGCCGACGATCAAGGCGCGCCATCCCGAGCTCTGGGCGCGCTGGCTCGAGCATGAGGGCGACTTCGAGCTGCCCGGCGGCGAGAGTCTGGTGCAGTTCCACCGCCGCGTGCTCGACACCGTGCGCACGCTGGCCGAGGCGCATGCCGGCATGCGGCTGGCGCTGATGACGCACGGCGGCGTGCTCGACATGCTGTGGCGCGCCGCCCTCGGCCTGCCGATCACCGGCCTGCGCCGCTGCGAGATCCCGAACACCGGGCTCAACCGCCTGCGCTGGCAGCACGGCACGCTCGTCATCGAGCGCTGGGCCGACGCCGATCACCTCGTGGGGCTGCCGCCGCAGGCGCCGACCAAGGCCGGCGAGCGCTGAACCATCCGGACCCGGCCCGCCCCTCGGGTCCGGGTGCGGCTTGCTGGCTGGCCGCCCGCCCGCACATCGCAGAGCCATCGCTTGCCGCTCGCCGCACTCGTCGCCGGCTTCGTCGCCGTGCTCGTGGGCTTCACGAGCTCGGTGGTCATCGTGTTCCAGGCCGCGGCCGCGTTCGGCGCCACGCCGGCCGAGACGGCCTCGTGGATCTGGGCGCTCGGCCTCGGCATGGGGCTCACGAGCCTGGGCCTGTCTTGGTGGTACCGCCAGCCGGTGCTCACTGCCTGGTCGACGCCGGGCGCCGCGCTGCTGGCCAGCGCCGGCCTGGGCGTGCCGCTGGCCGAAGGCGTGGGCGCCTTCCTCGTCTGCGCGCTGCTGATGACGGCTGCCGGCGCCAGCGGCGCGTTCGCGCGCGTGATGAACCGCATCCCGATGGCGCTGGCCGCGGCGCTGCTGGCCGGCGTGCTGGCGCGCTTCGCGTTCGACGCCTTCGCCGCGGCCGAGCGCGAGCTGGCGCTGGTCGCGACGATGTTCGTCGTCTACCTCGCCGGACGGCGCTGGTGGCCGCGCTGGGCCGTGCCGGCGGTGCTGGCCGCCGGCATGGCGCTGGCGGCGGCGCGCGGCCAGCTCGACTTTCGCGCCGTGCACTGGCAGCTCGCCACGCCGGTGTTCACCTGGCCGCGCTTCAGCCTGGCCGCGCTGGTGGGCATCGCGCTGCCGCTGTTCGTGGTGACGATGGCCTCGCAGAACCTGCCCGGCGTGGCCGCACAGCGCGCGGCCGGCTACGACACGCCGGTGTCGCCGGTGGTCACGACCACGGGCCTGGCGACGCTGCTGCTCGCGCCTTTCGGCGGCTATGCGCTGAATCTGGCCGCCATCACGGCCGCCATCTGCATGGGCCGCGAGGCGCACGAAGATCCGCGCCAGCGCTGGAAGGCCAGCGCCGCCGCGGGCGCGCTCTACATCGTGGTCGGCCTGCTCGGCGGCGCGGTCACCGGGCTGATCGCCGCCTTTCCGAAGGCGCTGGTGCTGGCGGTGGCCGGGCTGGCGCTGCTGGGCACGATCGGCAGCGCGCTCGCCACGGCGCTCGACGACCCGCGCTCGCGCGAGGCGGCGCTCGTCACCTTCGTCGTCAGCGCCAGCGGCCTCACGCTCTGGGGTGTCGGGGCGGCCTTCTGGGGCGTGGCGGCGGGCGCGCTGGCGCTGGCCGTGCAACACTGGCGTGCACCACGCTGAGACGACCCATGGATCTGCTGTTCGTCGCCGACCCGCTCGAGAGCTTCAAGACCTACAAGGACTCGACCTACGCCATGATGCGCGAGGCGGCGCGCCGCGGCCACCGGCTGCTGGCCTGCGAGCCGCGCCACCTGCGCTGGCAGCGCGGCGGGCGCGTCACGGCCGCGCTGCGCGAGATCACGCTGACCGGGGACGCGCACGACTGGTTCGCCGTGGTGTCCGCGGCCGAGCGCGCACTGGCCGACACCGGCGCCGTGCTGATGCGCAAGGATCCGCCGTTCGACAGCGAGTACTTCTACGCCACGCACCTGCTCGGCCAGGCCGAGCGCGAGGGCGCGCGCGTGTTCAACCGGCCCGCGGCGCTGCGCGACCACCCCGAGAAGCTGGCCATCCTCGAGTTCCCGCAGTACATCGGGCCGACGCTGGTCACGCGCGACGAAGCGGCCATCCGCGCCTTCCACGCCGAGCACGGCGACGTCATCCTCAAGCCGCTCGACGGCATGGGCGGCATGGGCATCTTCCGCGTGCGCGCCGACGGCCTCAACCTGGGCAGCATCGTCGAGACGCTGAACCGCCAGGGCACGCAGACCGTGATGGTGCAGCAGTTCCTGCCCGCCATCGCCGAGGGCGACAAGCGCGTGCTCGTGATCGGCGGCCGGCCGGTGCCGTACTGCCTGGCGCGCATCCCGCAGGGCAGCGAGGTGCGCGGCAACCTGGCCGCCGGCGGCAAGGGCGTGGCGCAGCCGCTGGCGCCGCGCGACCGCGAGATCGCCGGGGCGCTGGGGCCGGTGCTGGCCGCGCGCGGCCTGCTGCTGGTCGGGCTGGACGTGATCGGCGACGCGCTCACCGAGATCAACGTCACCAGCCCGACCTGCTTCGCCGAGATCATGGCGCAGAGCGGCTTCGACGTGGCCGCGATGTTCGTCGACGCGCTCGAAGCGGCGCTCTGAGCGCCCCCAGGGCCGGGCTGCGCCCAGCCCGCCCCCCGTGGGGGTCAAGCAAAGTCCTGAATCCGTGAACATCCCGACTCGGTTGCCATACTGTTCGGTCGATTTATCTCTGCCATGCCCGATTTGATTGGTTTGGCGCGTTCCGCGATGCCGCCGAAGGTCGATCGGCCTCGGATTTCGGGCCGCAGGCGGTGCTGGCGTGCCGATCGTGCCGGTTTCGAGCGTCGGCGGGCACGGCCCAGGCTGCCGTGGACGGTGTTCGGCAGGGCCGGGTACTGGATGAGCGGGCTCGCGCGGCAGTCCAGCCGCTGCGATGTGGCGTTATGCCGTCGGTGCGAACTGCGCATGCAGGCGGATGAAGGCCTTGGCTGCCTTGTCGTTGGCGCCCAGCCCGAGGATCACGCGCCGGCCGGTCGCGATCAGTCGGCCGGCCCGGTAGATCAGCTCCTGCATCACCGTCTTGATGCGCCGGCGCTTGGCGTTGTGCCGCACCGGTGCATCGGGCCCGAGCAAGCCGCGCTGACCGATCAGGCGCAGGATGTTCATCGCCAGCGCCGCGAGCTGGCACACCAGGTAGTTGGTGTCGAACTTGCCCGAGGGCAGCCGCGTGAGGTCGAGGTCGGTCTTGAACTCGGAGTGGAACTGCTCGTGCGTGCCGTGGTCGGCATACAGCGCGATGATCGCCGCGGCGCTGAACTGCGCGGCCGGCAGACTCGTCGTCCAGCCCTCCAGCGTCAGCTCGGGCACGAGCAGCACCTGGCCACGGGCGTCGATGGCGCGCTCGATCAGACGAAACACCCGACGCACCGGCCGCTCGATGCCCTCGATTGCGACGGGCTCTTCCCAGGTCGTCACGCGCTTGCCCTCGCGCGGGTGCTCCCAGCATGTGCTGGCCTCGGCACCCAGCCGTGCGCCCAGTGCGCCCACGTCGGTCTTGCGCGGGTTCCACTTGATGAGGAAATCAACCCGCGGCAGGCCCGGCTTGTTGCACGCTTCGATAGCGCGCGCAATGCGCGCCGAGTCGAAGCCCGAGTCCAGGCGTGCCAGGATCGGCGCCCGCGGCCCGGCCGCACTCAGACGCTGCGCCATCGGGATGACGCGCTCGAGGTTGAAGTCGGTCTCCGAGGCCGAGTGCTGCACGCCCGGGCGCAGTGCCAGTTCCAGGCAAAACCCATGGCTGCCCAGATACGCCGCCAGCGGGCAGTAGCCGTCCACGCCCGCGTAGGTGCGCCCCACGCCCTCCTTGAGCGTGCCGCCGTTGTCCATCGCAAAGGTGTCCACGTCCAGCGGCAGCCAACCGCAAGGCAGCACCCCGTAGTCCGGGCGCTGGCCGCCCAGCAGCGTCTCGATCATCGGCGGCACGAAGTCGAACAGTGCACTGGCCTTGGCGTCCATGCGCTGGCGCAGCGTCGGGCTCGAAGGCAGCAGCGCGATGTCCAGCGATTGCTTGAAGAACGCGTCGCCGCGGTAGTTCTCGATGGCGTCGAAGTCGCTCTTGCCTTGCGCGAGCAGGCCGATGTAGCTGCGCACGATGTCGCTGTTGGCCACGCCGCCCCTGATCGGCAGCGCCGCATCGAGCCGTCTGAAGTTCGGCCGCAACGCGTTCAGGCAGTGGCCCACCAACGAAAGGCCCGCTACCGGCGTGAGGTCGTAGTCGAGTTGCTGGACGATGAGTTTGCGCATGGTCTGCGGGCGCTGGGCGAGATCGAATCGATTCCCCCACACAACTCACCCGCAGGGTGCTCCGATGTCAGGACCAACCCTGCCCGTTTACCCAATCACGTCAACGACTTGGCGTTGCCGCCCGGTCGGAGGGTCACGGATCCAGGCTTCTGTTCGAGCTGACGAACCTTTTCATAAACGACCGCCTCTGAAGGAGGAGAACCGGCCTTACCGATGCCGAAGGCAAGCTTCCTGCGCGCGGACTTGAAGCCAACTATCGTCTCTCGCCTTCCTTCGGCTCGGGTGTGGCGCAGAAGGTAGAGATAGATCGCCTGCTCATACACATCGAGACGCGGCGCCAGGTGGTCCTGGAACTGTATGAAGACCCGTGCAAACTCGTCCATGGCTCTAAGACGCCTAACGTTTGAATTAACGGGCGCCGTTAGGCGTCCCGTTGAATGAATGCTTGGCCATCAATTCGTTGCCTGACACCGAAGAAATGTATTCAACGGGGTATTCCTCGCGTTCGAATTCGTCAGATGGCTCCCACAAATTACTAGCGATTTCAAAAATTGGCTCAGGTACGACCATGGAGAAAGTTGGGCCTTTATGCGCGTTTCTGTGCTGAACGCGGGCGCGGCGTATTTCTCTTGGGGCGTCAAGCTCGTACATCATGAGGCGATAGCCTTCATTGACTACCATGCGGCAGAAGCCCAAGCGCCGTTCCCTTTGTATGAGCCCAAGCTCAAGGATGACGTCCGAACCCGACGCCAGGACAGCTTTGCTATGAGCCCAGATGAGTGCTAACAAGCGCTCTTTGCGAGCGATGTACCACGGAACGAAGTCGCCTTCTGGCCGATCTGCGCTGAATAGCTTTGCAAACCACTCATCGAGGGCGATGTGAACACCCTTGGTGCGGATAGAAAGCGAAGACGAAAACGTCGATTTTCCCGCACCTACGGGACCTTCAATCAAATGAACGATCGGCACGCGGGATTCCTATTGATGGCTAACCAATAGCGTTTATGAGCCGCCCGGCCGACGTCGCCGAAGCGTGCCGGCGTGGCCGGCGGCTCGTAAACCTCGTTGAACTGAACCGCCGGCACCCGGTGCGCGGGCGGAGGTTTTGATGGGCAGTGTAAGGTTCGCGACCGTGCCGTCAAGGTGCGAAGCGGGCGAACGCACGGGTGCGTGTGGCTTGCGCGGCGCCGGTGCAAGGGCGTAGCGGTGTCGCGGATGGCTCGCGCTGGGCGAGCGCGGCTGCGCCAAGGCGGCGCAGCCGCCTGGCGCGCAAGGCGCCGTGCGCGGCCGAGGCAGCGTGGTGCGGGCGAGCGGGTTTGCGAACGCGTGCCATGGCCAGCCCTGTCACGGCCCGGCCGGCATGACCGCGGCCGCGCGCCCGGGCGATGGCGGCCGCGCGCGCGGCAGCGGCGGCACCTCGTGCAGCGCGAGCCGGTCGGCGGCTGCGGTTTGCACGACATGCCAGCGCGCGCGGCAGTGCGCACAGCATTCGATGTCGATGCGCTGCACGCGGCGCATGAACTGCGCTGCACTCTCGTGCGCCGGCGGCTGCGCGGCGGGCATCGCCAATGCCGCGCGCGCGGCGGCCAGCGCGCGTGCCTTGTGCGCGGCGGCGAGGATGCCGCAGTGGCGGATGCGCTTGAAGCCCAGCGGCAACACGTGCTGCAAGAAGCGGCCGATGAACTCGACGCCGTCGATGCGAACGATCTTCTTGTGGCCTGCGCGCCGGGCGCCATCCGGCGGCGCGGATGCGGCGGCGTCGCCGGCGCGCACGCGCAGCAACACGTCGGCGCCGTCGATGGCGGCGATTCGGTCGTTGCCGATGGCCGTGCGATGGGTGTAGCGCGACAGATAGTCCAGCACCGCCGCCGGCCCCGCCAGCGGCGTCTTGGCATAGACCACCCAGGGCTTGCGGCGCAGCCGCTGCATGCGCTGCTCGCGCCGCTGCGCATCGGGGTCGCGCGGCAACGCGCCGCGGCGCTGGGCGTCGTGCAGCGCGGCGCGGAACTTGCCCGCAAAGACCTTGGACAGCGCATGCACAGGGAACACAAAGCGGCTCGAGCGCCTGGGCGCGATCCAGCGCGCGTCGGCGCCCAGTGCGCCGCAGGCGACGAGCGCATGGACGTGGATATGCAGCCGCAGATCCTGACTCCAGGTGTGCAGCACCAGCGTGCAGGCGCCTTGCCCGCCGAGCCAGCGCGGGTTGGCGCAGAACTCGGCCAGCGTGGCCGCGGTGCAGGCCAACAAGGTGTCGTAGACCCAGCGCGCATGCGCGCGCGCGAGCGCGTTGAGCTCGTGCGGCAGCGTGAAGACCATGTGCGCATACGGCACGGCGAGCAGTTCGGCGCCGCGCGCGCGGCGCCAGGCGTCCTGGGCGGGCTTCTGGCAGCGCGGACAGTGCCGATTGCGGCATGAATGCCAGCGCCATTGCTCGTTGCCGCAGTCCTCGCAGCGCCACAGCTGGCCGCCCAGCAGCGGCGTGCGGCACGCGACGATGGCGCGCCACGCGCGCGCGCAGGCGCTGCCCAGCGCGTGCCGCGCGAGGCAGCTGCGGCCAAAGCGCAGCAGCACCTCGGCCAGCGAGGCGGCCACGGCCAGCCGATCCCGAGGCGGCGCCGGCCGATCAGTGCGTGGCTGGCGGCGCGCTGGCGCCGATCGTCTTGCGGGTGCGCGCGCGGGCCTTGGCGGGCTGGCCGGTTGCACCCGCGTCGGCGCTGGCCGGCGCCCGCAGCGGCGGCAGCGCGCTCAGCAGCGCCAGCGGATCGCGTCGGGCGCCCGCGGGTGCGTCGGGCCGAGCCAGATGCAGGTAGCGCGAGGTGGTGCCGACGTGGTTGTGCCCCAGCCACCTGGACAAGGTGTACAGGTCCACTCCCGCTTCGAGCATGTGCGTGGCATAGCAGTGGCGCAGCAGGTGAATGCCTCCGGGCTTGCCGATCCCGGCGCCGGCGCGCGCGGCGTGGAACCACCTCTGCGCCGTCGCGTCGCTGATCGGTTGCGATCCATCGCCGTGGCCGGGAAACATCCACAGCCGCGAATGCGTGCACCGCCACCACGCGCGCAGCACCTGCAGCATGTCCGCAGCCAGCGGCACGTAGCGGTCCTTGGCGCCCTTGCCCTGTTCGACGCGGATGCACATGCGGTCGGCGTGGCTGTCGATGTCGCTCACGCGCAGGCGGCACAGCTCCGACAGCCGCAGCCCCGTGCCGTAGGCCAGCATCAAGAAGGTGCGCGCCGCGCTTCGCTGCGCCGCCGCGAAAAGCCGCGCGAGCTCTTCGCGCGAGAAGATCTGCGGCAGCCGCGAGGGCGTCGCGGCCAGCGGGATCTGGAACTGCTGCCCGTCCAAGCCGAGCACCGTGCCGTACAGGAAGCGAAACGCGCAGCCGTACTGGTTGACCGTCGAAATCGAGCGCTTGCGCTCGCGTCGCAAGAACAAAAGGTACTCGCGCACCTGCTGGGCGTTGTCCCGATAGCTGTTGAACGATAGCCCGGCGGCGGCTCCAATTTGGCGATGTTACGCGGCGACTTGTGGATCGCGCATTTCGGCGGCTTGGAGCTTTTCAGCGTGCGAATTCAATGCGGCAACCAAGGCTTTCATTTCCTTGTGCCCACGCAGCTTTCTGAACCGGCCCTTGGCATCGTGCAGCGCGCTGGCAACCCAGCGCTGGGCCATGCTGGCGTCCTTCCAGCGCTTGACGTTGCGCGTGTAGCGCGCGATCGAGCCGTTGAGGTTCTCGATCGGGTTGGTGGTGCGCAGCGTGCGGTACAGCGCCCCCGTGATGCCCAGAGCCTGCACCGTCAGCGTCTCGGCCAGGCCTTCGCGCAGGCTGGCCGCCGCCCCTGGGTGCTGGGCCTGCAGCGAGTTGGCCAGTGCCTGCAATCGCTTGGCCGCCAGCGTCGCGTCGTGGCCGTCCCAGGCCTGGCGCATCGCCTTGCTGGTGCCCTGTTGCATCGTCTCGGGCAGGTGCTCGAGGACGTTGCGGCGCTTGTGCTCCTGGCAGCGCTGCACCAGCGCCAGGCGACCGAAGCACTCCATGATGCCGCGTCGCAGCGCCTTGCCCCCGTCGACCACCCACAGCCTGGCGCGGTCGGCCTGCAGGCCCCGCTCGATCAGATCCGACAGCAGCGCCTTGACCACGCGCGCGTTCTCGCTGGAGCCCTCGCGCAACCCCAGCACATGCTTGTTGCCCTGGGCGTCGATGCCCAGCGCGATGAGGATGACGCTGTCGGCCAGGTGGATGCCGTCGATCATCACTACCGGCAGATCCAGCCCGGCGATGGAACGCGACAGCCATTCGTGCAGTTGCCGCTCGCTCAGCGCCACGAAGCGCCTGGACACCGTGCTCTTGGAGGTGGAGTCGGCCGCGGCGCGCAGCACCTCGGGCAGCTCAGGCTGGATGCCGGCGTAGCGGCGCGTGGACACGCCGGCGGCCACCGCCTCGAGCGTTGCCCTGTCCAGCGGGTCGCGCTCGCTGGCCCACACGTAGCTGGGCAGCGCCAGCTCGCCTCGTTGCAGATCGCGCACGCGCTGGCGCTGCACGGCGATGCGCCGGCCCGCCAGCACCACACTGGCCGCCGTCGTGCCCCCGCGCACCGCGCGGCGACCCTCCTGCGGCACGCCCTTGGGTCCGCACAGCGCCGTGCGGTCCTCCTCCATCAACTGCTCCAAGACGGCCAGCCCGGCCTGGGCGCACAAGCCCTCGAAGGCATGTCGCACATCGTGCAGCACACCCAGCAGACCCAGCGAACGCTGCTCCATCAGGGGGTGCCGGCTGGCAGCGCGAAACGAGTGAACATTCGACGACTTGGCTTTGATGCGAGACTTCATGTTGGCGGTTTCCTTTCTTTGCTTGCAAGGCACCCGCATGTTCACATGCGGGCGAAAGGAGCCGCCACCTTTGGCTCAGCCGTTCAACAGATCCCGGGACATCGCCCACCTGCTGCGCCGTGAGCGTCTCGGGGCTGCACTTGTAGTGCCGCGCCAGCAAAGAAACCGCGTCGATGTACGCCTGTTGCGTGCGCGCTGCCATGCCGCGCAGCACCAGCTCGTCGAGCATGCGTTGCCGTAGGGGTGTCATGACGATCTCCTCGATCAAACCGCGGGCGATTGCCCGCAGCGATCAAGGTACTCCCACTGCCGCATCCAAGCGCGCCGGCGCGCCGCTCGAGCACCACCACCGCGTCAGCGGTTTAGTTCAACGTAGAACTAAGCGGCAGCCGTAGGCTGTCCGCTTGAGTGCCGGGTTGGGCAGGCAAGCGCGCCAACGGACCGTGCAACCCAGCGCAGCGCGATGGCCTGCGGCGCGACCACGCAGTGCGGCGCAGCGAGCCGCCACGGCCAGGCCCTGGCGCCAGTGCGCAGTCGATTCGCCGGCCGCCGAAGGACGGACGGCCCGCAGACGGCTTTGCCCGACAAAACTACGGCCGCGGAAGCGACGCGCACTGAAGCCCGAAGCGCGCGGTGAAACGGCGCCGAAGCGCGACACCACAACCCGACCGCCGAACTGCGGGCATGCAGCCGCGGTTGAACTACAAGCTGATGACCGCATTGCACAACCCGCATTTGGCTGTTTGCCCAACGCCCAGGTTCAGCGGCGGGCCGCGCAGCGGACCGTCCGCTGCAACCGGTTGTTGGACGAAGCCGCTGCGCGGAGCAAGCCCCGCCAGGTCCTTGTGCGTCCCGTATGGTTGCGCCTCACGCCGTCGATTCTGGCGCGTGAGAGTGTGCAACTTTGCGAGGGCTTTCCATCATGGCAAACATCGCGCAGCAGTCCGTTGCGCCGCAGGCGCAGTTCCCGCCGCATTTCCTGCAGCAGTACGAGTCGCACCTGCGGCACCTGGAGTTGAAGGGCCTGCAGCCCAAGACCATCGACGCCTACGCGCGCGGGGTGCGGCGCATCGGCGAGTACTTCTCCTACCAGGTCGATGCGCTGGGCGCGGACGACCTCGCCGAGTACTTCACCGAGCTCAAGGCCTCGCACTCGTGGAGCGGCGTCAAGCTCGACCTGTACGGCTGGAAGTTCTTCACCGAACACGTGCTGCGCCGGCCGTGGGCGATGCCCGACTTCATCCGCCCGCCCAAGGCGAGCCGGCTGCCCGACATCGTCAGCGTGGAGCAGGCGCAGGCGCTGTTCGACGCCACCCACGTGCTCAGCTACCGGGTGCTGTTCTTTACCCTGTACAGCCTGGGCCTGCGCCTGGGCGAGGGCCTGGCGCTGACGGTGGCCGACATCGACGCCCAGCGCATGCGCGTGCATGTGCGCGACGCCAAGGGCAACCGCGACCGCCTCGTGCCGCTGCCGCAGCGCACGCTTGCCGTGCTGCGCGCGTTCTGGCGCGTGCACCGCCATCCGCGGCTGCTGTTTCCCAACCGCGCCGCCGGCCTGCGCGGCGCGCGCAGCGCTGCCAGCGCCCTGGACCGCGGCGGCGTGCAGCGCGCGCTGCGGCAAGTCGCCACCCAGTGCGGGCTAAAAAAAAGATCACCCCCCACAGCCTGCGCCACAGCTACGCCACGCACCTGATCGAGGCCGGCGTCGATCTGCTTGCGGTCCAGCAGATCCTGGGCCACCACAGCATCCTCACCACCAGCCGCTACACCCATCTGAGCAGCCAGGTCGCCGAGCACTGCGGCGTGCGCATCAACGCGCTGATGGACCGCTTCACCGTCGGCTGCAAGGTGCGGCCATGATCGCGCTGGCCGAGTTGATCGAGCGCTTCGAGCCCGCGCTGATCGAGCGCTATGGCGAACGGCTGCTGCCCAGCCAGCAGCAGGCGCTGGCGGCGATCAAGCGCTGCCGCACGCACTTCGCGCCGCGCATGCTCGCGCAGTGCACCGGCTGCGGCGAGCAGCGCAGCGTGCCGCACTCGTGCGGCCACCGCTCCTGCCCGCATTGCCAGCACCACGACAGCCAAGTGTGGCTCGAGCGCCAGCTCGCATCGCTGGTGCCGGCGGCGTACTTCATGGTCACCTTCACGCTGCCGGCCGAACTGCGCGGCCTGGCCTGGCACCACCAGCGCACGGTCTACGCGCTGCTGATGCAGTGCGCCTGGGACACGCTCGACACCTTCGCTCGCAACGATCGCAAGCTGGGCGCCGGCGCCGGTGCGGTCGGCGTGCTGCACACCCACAGCCGGCGGCTGGATTTGCATCCGCATGTGCACATGGTGATCCCCGCCGCGGCGCTGGACCCCGAGCGCCGGCTGTGGCGAACCAAGCTGCGAGCGAGCCGGCGCCGTCGTGCCAAGGCGGCCCGAACCGCGCCAACGCACGCCGGCGTGCCGAGCGCCGGCGGCGGCGGTGGCGACAGCGGCGGCGGCGGCGGGTGGCTGTTCAGCCACAAGGCGCTGGCCAAGGCGTTCCGCGCCAAGGTGCTCGACGCGCTCGAGCGCGCCGGGCTCGCGCTGCCGGCCGCGCTGCCCCGAACCTGGGTCGTCGACTGCAAGGCGGTGGGCGACGGCCGCATGGCCTTGCAGTACCTGAGCCGCTACCTGTACCGCGGCGTGATCCACGAGCGCGACATCCTGCGCTGCGACGATGCGGGCAACGTCACCTTCCAGTACCGCGACGCCAGGACCGACAAGATGGCTCGGCGCACGCTGCCCGGCGCCGACTTCCTGTGGCTGGTGCTGCAGCACGTGCTGCCCAAGGGGCTGCGCCGCTCGCGCAACTTCGGCTTCCTGCACCCCAACAGCGCGCGCGCCATCCGGCTGCTGCAGCTGCTGCACCTGCGCGCCGCGCCGGGCGCAGCCAACCCGCCCACGGCCATCCAGCGGCCGGCCTGGCGCTGCGCCTGCGGCCAGCCCATGGCCGTGCTGCGCCGGCGCATGCCCGCACTGCGCCCGCTCGCCGCACCCGACGAGCAGCCCGCGCGCGTCGTGCGCCCTGACAAGCCCGGTGAGCGTGCGCTGCCCACGATGAACTGAGAACCCGCCCCGCCCACCCCCGAAGCCACAGCGCCCGCCGGGCCCTGCCGCCGCCGCTTGCCCGAAAACCGGCCCCGACCCGGCCGGGCAAGCGCCCATGAGGATCGCCAAGCGCTGATCGGCGCCCTCGACGCACTCGCCGTCATCGCCAGCGCAGCTCCCGCGGCTGGTTCCCCCGAATGTATTTGCAGCGCCCCAGGCACTCACCGCAGCGCCTTCGACCGGGCTCGTCCAACAAACGGATCAGATCGCGGCTTCGCGCGATCTATCCTTATCCGTTATGCCCCGTGTTCGACATCGAACCACTCACACTGGCTTGAAGAGCGTGCTTGGAGACAGCTTTGCTTCGAGGGCAGCGACGATCTGGTCTAGTTCGACGCGGGCTTCGGCTTGAAGTCCAAGGCATGTCGCGATGCCCTCAGCATCGGTACTGACCCGCGATTGCATTCCCAATCTGAATGATCGGTCCGCCTGTTTCTCCAATCGGTACACGTGCATGTGCATCGCGTCACCGAGTGCGGCCGGGTTCTTCAGATGATCGAAGGTAAATTCCTTCGTCATGTAACCGAAGAGCTTATCTTGGAGGACGAGGACCAGCTTCTTGTTGACGTGCTCAAAGGTCTGGATCTTGTGATGCATCTGGACCAAGATCGTTTTCGCAGTCATTTTCCAGTTCATGCCGTACGACTTCGTGGATGAGTCGTCCTTGTCCCCGCGCGGGACACCGAGCTTCTTGAGCAGTCGCTGCCGTTCAGGCCACACCGTGCCGGTCGTATCCAGCGTCTGAATCTCGATACCGACGAAATCCTTCACCTTGCCCCTACGGGCCGATGCCAGGAAGTAGTCGACGCTGCCGCCGGGAATCGAGACCTCTTGAACGATGTGAAGTTCGTTTCCTGGTTCGTGCGTGGTGAGAAGGTGAAGGCAGTCGGTGAATATCTGGCGTCGTTCAAGAAGTCGCGTCGGGCAGATAACCACCGGCTCCTGCTCCTTGCCGTAGAGAACAGTGCACGATCCGATGGAAGTGCCAGGGTCGCTCTTCCGAACCTTGTAGCATGTCTTTGACAAGAATGGGCACTGCTGCTCACGCACAACGCGTGACCAGTCCTTCCGCCGACTTTCGGCAGAGTGACCGAACAGCTCAACCACAGTACTCATAGAAGCGTCGCGCATCGTTCCTCTGCAATTTCCAGGTAGTGGGAGGAAATGTCGATTCCGATGGATTGGCGCCCAAGGTCACGCGCTGCGAGAAGGGTAGTACCCGTCCCACAGAACGGGTCAATCACTACTCCGTCTGGCGGACACGTCGCAAGGATCGGGATTCGGCACAGGTCTACTGGATATGGTGCATAGTGGGATTCTCGCTTCTGGGTGTCCTCGGGCATGATGTCCCACACATCTGCGGGCTTGCTTCCGTTCGGATGGTACTTGAGGAAATAGAACCCTCGATCACGAAGTTCCTTAGCGCGACCTGAGACCTTTTCGCTGTCCGAGTGGGTCGCGCGCTGTTGGCCGCGAATGATCATGCGGAAATCAGAGATGCTTCCAGCACCAACGTCAGCCAATATCTGCTCTATCGCTTTGAAGGCTTCTCGCTTCTCTTCCTCACTCAGCGAGGTGGAGAGTTCGATCTGCCGCTTGTAGCGGACGCCGGAAACACCGGTGGCGGAAACGACGGCGCCGTTCACGACCCGTGCCTCTCTTGGCTTTGATCGGATCGCGTCAGTGTCGTAGTGGTACTTCGACTGCTTCACGAAGTGAAAGACATGCTCGTGAATGTTCCCGAGGCGGTCCTTCGTGTTGTCCATACCGCTCTTGACTTTGTTCCAAATCACGCTGTTGCGGAGTATCCAGCCTTGTCGGTCGGTGAGTTCGAGGGCCACACGCCAAGGAATGCCCGCAAGACCCTTGTCTTGATAGGTATCGCCGATGTTGAGCCAGAACGAGCCCTCGGGCTTGAGAACACGCTTGAGTGCAAGGAAAATGTTCGACAGGTGCCGGATGAACTCCGAGTAGTCGCTTTCCTGACCGATGCCTCCGCCTTCGTACTCGCGCTTCCCCCAATACGGTGGCGAGGTCATGGCGAAGTCGATGGACGATCCGGGCAACTTGTCTAGCACCACCTGGGCGTCTCCGAGCAGGAGCAGAGGCATCAGACGCCCACTGGATCGATATGCGGCGACTTCGCGTGCATAGTCCCTCTGGACGAAGGACCGGGCGGCGGGAGCGTCAGTGCGCTCGCGCTTGGCTGAGATCTCAGTATTCTTCATGTTCTGCTATCTCTATCCCTTCCTGCGTCTCCGAGTGAGAAGTCCGCCGTCCACGGGGCATAACGTCAAATGGATTGCAGACAGGGAGGCGCCGGAGTTCGTGTATGCGATCTGCCTGCCATCGCTCACCCCCTTTCGGACGCCCTCGGTCCGCCCCTTCCTGAACCCCGCCTCCGGGCCATCGCGCGCCTGCGATAGGCCGCCCAAATTTCCGCGCCATGAAGCCGCCGCGAGCCTGCGTCACGCCTTGCGTGCCGGATGCCCGGGCGCGCGCCGATTCTGCTCGGCCCCCTGGCGCTGTCAATGTCGATCCGCGCGAACCGGGGCTGGGGCGGACATGTCGCCAGGCGGGCGCCGCCCGGCAGCCCGCGCAGGCCGACGCGCTTGACGTCGGCACTGCGTCGCTCGCGCTTGCCGTGCGACTGGCGTGCGGTTTCACGGCTGCCGGGGCGGGGGCGCTGCCGCCGGGCGCGACGCATCGGCCGCCGCGATGGGGGCCAGCAGCGCGTCGTTGAAGTGCAGGCCGCGCAGCGCATCGGGCGGCGGCACGATCGGCGGGCCTTCGATCGGCACCGGCTGGATCGCCGGCGGCGCGTCGTCGCGGCCGCCCTTGCGTGCCAGCGCGTAGTCGATTTCCTTGCCCACCCATTCGGAGGCGCGCGCCGCGTTCGACCAGAACAGCATGAAGACGTCGCAGCGGTCGATCTCGAGGTACAGGCGCCGCTCCCAGCGCTCGCCGGGGTCCAGGTCGAGTACGTCCTGGAACACCGTGAGCCCGGCGATCTTGAACGCCTGCACGCGGCGCAGCACCTCGGCGCGGTCCTTCGACGCATAGGAGACGAAGGCCTGGCGGTAGCGCCGCGCCTGGGCCTCGACGGCGGCGGCCGCTTCGGCCGGCGCGCCGGCGGCGACGATGGCCACCTGGAAGCGCATCGTGCCCACCGGCACGCCGTCGATCGCGAAGCGCAGGCGGCCGATGGCGTTGCCGCCGGCATCGCCCGCGGCGTCGGCCGGCACGCCGACCTCGAACTGCGCGCCCAGCAGACCGCCGCGCCGCCAGACCACGAAGGCGTCGGGCTCGGCGAGCGTGAGGCCGGGCATTTCGAGGTGCAGGTCGACGCGCGTGCCCGGCGCCAGGTCTAGGGGCAGCGACCATTGCTGGCGCCGCTCGGCGGCGGCATCGGCCTCGCGCGCACGCGCGGCGGCCTCGTCGGCGCGCGGCGGCGCAAAGAGCGCCACCTGCACGAGGAAGCTGCTGCCGCGCGCCACGCGCGGCGGGCAATAGACCGCTGCATCCACCGGTTCGGCCTCGGGCACCGGCAGCGCACGCGGCGCCGACGCCGCCGGCAGGCTGCCGTCGGGCAATGCCCGTACGGCCGACGCCGACGCGGTTGATCCGGACTCCGACGCGGGCTCGGACCCGGATTCCGCCCCAGGTTCTGACCCCGCCTCTGACCCGGACTCTGGCCCAGGCTCTGATTCCACCGCTGACCCCGGCGCTGACCCGGGCGTCGGGCCCCCCGCGTCCTGCGCAGTCACACCGCCTGGCAGCGCAGCGTCGGCGCGCCCGCGCTGCTGCTGCTGCTGCTGCTGCTGCTGCTGCTGCTGCTGCTGCTGCTGCTGCTGCTGCTGCTGCGGCGGCGGCGGAAGCAGTGCGGGCTGGCTCGCCATCGCCAGCCGTGGCGCGGGCTTGGCGTGCTGGCCGGCGCCGGTGGCGGGCGGGCGGTGGCGTCCGGCATAGGCGGCGAGCTGTTCCCACAGCTTCCCGGCGGCGGCGCGCTCGGCCTCGCCGCCGTGACGCATCGAGGCGCCGAGCACGAGATCGGCCTGGTCGGCCACCGAGCTCCACCAAGCGGCGTTGTCCACGCGCGCATGCACGTCGGCCCAGGCGCCGGCGAGCGCGGCCGCCTGCTCGGGCAGGCGCGCGGCGGCCAGCGCGTCGTACAGCGCGAGCTCGACCCAGCCGACCTGGCTCCAGAAGTCGGGGTCGCGCTGCGACTTGTCGGCCAGCGCCGAGCGGGCCGCCTGGCGCGCCGCCGTCGCGCCGCGCTTCGGGGCGCCGGCCGCGCGCCGCAGCACGAGCTCGAGCGCGAGGCAGTTCAGCGCCGGGTAGAAGCGGTCGGCCACGCCGTCGCGGCTGCCCTGGCGCAACGCGCGCCGGTAGGCCGCGAGCGCGGCGCGCAAGGCGCGCTGCTCGGCCGCGGTGTCTCCGGCCCGGCGCAGGATCAAGGCATGCCGCTTGTGCGCCGAGCCCAGCAGGTTGAGCCGCTCGGCGGTGGGGCGGCGTTCGGCCAGCGCGGCCAGCGCGGCCAGCACCCTGGCGACCGCACGTTCCAGCTGCGGCGTGCGCGCCGCGCCCTCGGCCTGCCCCGCGGCCTGCGCCCAGGCGCGGCGTGCGCGCAGGTTCTCGAGCGTCTCCTCGGCGCGCAGCGAGGCCGAGGCGTCGTTGGCGCGCACGGCCTGGTCGAGCCAGCCGATGGCTTGGTCGCGGCCTGCGGCGGCCTCCCAGGCCACGCCGAAGGCCTCGGCCACCGCACCGATGCTGCCCCAGACGCCCGCGAAGCGCGCTTCGAGCTGGCGCAGCCGGCCTTGCTGCACTTCGGCCGCTTTGCCCATGAAGCGCGACTGCACGGCCAGCGTCTCGAGCACCAGCGCCAGCGCGGGCGGCGAGGCGACGGCGGCGAACTCGTCGTCTTCCGTGCGCGGCGCCTGCGCGTCGCCGCCGTCGCGCCGCAGCACCCAGTTCGGGTCGCCGTAGCACTGGTACGCGGCCCAGGTGTTGCCTTGCGGCGCACGGCGCCAGCAGGCCTCGCGCGCTTCGCTCACGGCGTCGATGAAGCGCGCCCCAGGGCGCAGCAGCGCGCCGTAGAGGGCACGCGCGAAGGTCTGCGCCGGCTCGTCCTCGACCGCCCAGCCGGCGGCGACGACACAGCGCACGCCGATGGCGATCAACTGGTCGGCCATGTTGGCGGCGAAGGTGGCCGGGTCGTCGCCGCGCAGCACCTGCTCGACGCCGAAGGCGCCCAGGTGGCAGCAGTTGAGGAACACCAGCTCGGGCACCGCGTCCATGGCGCGGATCTCGGCCGGCCCGAGGAAGCGGCCGTTGCTGAGCACGACGCCGCGCGCGCCGTCGGCACGCGATTCGCCGTGGCCGGCGATGTGCACGATGCGCCAGGGCCGCTCGAGCAATGCGCTCACCACGCTGGCGGCGTCGGGCTCGTCGACCAGGGCCAGCACCTGCTCGCCGGGCAGGCCGCCGGCCTCGGTGAGCGCGTCCTGCACGGCGAGCGCTTCGTCGCGCGCCGCCGGCAGCGGGCCGTAGCCCGAGCCGGCGTCGACCTTGGGCGCACCGACGAGCAGCACATGCGCCAGTGCGTCGGCATCGCGCGGCGCGGCGCGGAAGACCGACTTGCGCAGCCGGCGCAGCAGGCGCGCACGCACCGCCCAGGGGCGTGCGTCGCTGCCGGCGGCGGTTTGGCCCGCGTCGAGCAGCTCCCAGGGAATGGCAGCGGTGGAGGCGTCCAGGTCGAGCACCATGCGGTCGGTGCCGCCGAGGAAGGGGCGCATCTCGAGCGGCACCAGCAGCTGGAACAGCGTGCGGCCGAGCGGGGCCGCGTCGCTGCGGTCGCTGGCCGCGCGCAGCACGAGATCGCGCACCAGGCCGATCTGCGTGGGCTGCTCGCGCAGCTCGGAGCGCGCGCGCCGGCTGTCGAGCGCGAACTCGATCGTGCCCGCTTCGCGCGTGACGGCGGTGATGAGGTCGTAGTCGGCGCCGCGGTAGCCGCCGGCGATCGGCTGGCGCAGCGCCCCGGTGCCGCTGCGGATGCGCGGCGCGAGCACGAAGGCTTCGGGGCTGGCGGCGGCCAGCACCTGCAGCCCCTGCCAGGCCTCGGTGGCGCGGTCCAGGTACAGCTCGACGAGCACGAGGCGCTCGACGCGCGGCCAGCCCAGGCGCGCCAGGCGCCGGTTCGCCTCGTGCACGCCGCGCGCGATCGCGCGCGCCGCGGCGCCGGCCGAGATGCCCAGGCCGCCGCTGCCCAGCAGCGTCGCGGCCAGCGCCGTCGAGGCGGCCGAGCGCGTGCGCTCCTCGGCCAGCCGCTGGGCCCAGCCGAGCACCGCCTGGCACACGCCCGCGGCCAGATCCGATTCGCGCAGCGTGCCTTCGTCGCCCAGGCCCAGCACCACCGCCGCCAGCGGGCGCGGCAGCGCCCAGGGGTTGACCGGATCGCGCCAGGCGTTGACGAAGGCGCGGTGCGCTGCGCGCTCCTCGGGGTAGATGCCGGCGGCCAGCGCCGCGCTCATGCTGCCGCCGAGCAGCCGGTCGACGACCGCCTCGGTGCCGGTGAGTTCGGTGCTGCGGTAGTGGCCCAGCAGCAGCGGCTCGCCGACGAAGGCCAGGTTGCCGTTGAGCAGCTCGAGCTGCAGCGCGGCGCCGCGCGCGGGCGG
Organism: Rubrivivax sp.; assembly: GCA_046348125.1. Classification (GTDB taxonomy): domain Bacteria; phylum Pseudomonadota; class Gammaproteobacteria; order Burkholderiales; family Burkholderiaceae_C; genus Rubrivivax. The sequence goes on along the minus strand of JAXMEV010000009.1, from coordinate 76,679 downwards.
CGCGGCCGCGAGCGTCTGCGGCTCGATGCCGAACACGGTGTCCTCGGAGCGCGGCGGCTGCGTCGCCCCGCCCTGGCGCGACGGACGGCTGCGCAGCAACGCCGCGGCCGGCGCGGCGCCGCGTGCGGCCGGCAGGCGCGCCAGCCGCTCGGTGCTGCCGCGCTCGAGCAGCTCGACGTAGGCGTCGAAGGCCCCCTTGGCGCTCGGCAGGCTGCCGTGCTCGCAGTCCAGGCTCCAGGTCTGCACGCCGGGCAGCAGCGCGCTGGCGAGCGCGACGCGGCCGTCGCCGTCGCCCGCGTCGAGGTAGACGAAGCCGTTCTCGGCGTCGACCTCGTAGCCCACCGGCGTGCTGCGGGCGTGGCCGACGACGAGCAAGATGCGGTCGGCGAACGCCGGCAGCGCCTGGGCGCGCTGCGCGTCCAGGCGCCGCCGCAGCGCCACCGCGGCGTCGAGCACGGCCTGGCTGGGCACGCCCCAGCGGTAAGCCGGTTCCATCGCCTCGCCGGCCGAGCGGTGCCACCAGTTCTGCTGCTGCGTGCGCGCGTAGTCGTCTTCGGCCAGGCGGCGCCAGGTGGCCTCGGTGTCCAGGCCGCGCGTCGGGTCGGTGAGGTCGGCCTGCAGCTGGATGAAGCCCGGCATCGCCGCCATCAGCTCGCGCGCGTGCTGGTCGCGCAGCGGCGAGCCGAACGCGGCGAGCAGGTTGCCGAAGGTGTCGTCGCCCGAGAGCACCTGCATCGGCGCGTACGAGCCGCCGTTGGGCGTGCCGAGCATCAGCACGCGCGCCCCGGGCTGCGCCAGCATGCGCTGCCAGGTGGCGGGGCGTTCGAGCGCGAGCGCGCGCACGACGAGCCCGCCCATCGAGTGCGCGAGCAGCCGCACCGGCTGGCGGCTGGCGGCGCGCGCGTCGAGCGCCTTGTCGATCTCGGCGGCCAGGCGCTGCGCTTCCTGCTCGATCGGGCGGCGCCAGTCGAAGGCGAAGGGCTGCACCTCGTGCGTCGCGGCCAGGTGGTCGATCAGCTTGCCGTAGACGAGCTCGATCGGCCCGTCGGGCGCCACGCCGTCGGCGCCGCCCGGGCGGTAGGCGAGCGTGTCGAGGTTGGCGAACAGCGCGAGGGCGAGCCACACCCGCCGGCCGCCCTGCTGCAGGTTGCTGCCGAGGATGCCGGGCAACACGAACACGGCCGGCTTGTCCGGCTCGCTGGCGCTGCCGCGCAGGCCGCGCGTGCCGCCGGCGTCCTCGCCGGCCCAGGACAGCGGCCCGATCGGCGCGAAGCCGGCCGGCGGCTCGGGCTGCATCAGGCCGTCGACGACGGCGTCGACCGTCGCCGGGTTGGCGAAGTAGGCGAAATGCGTGGTCTTGCCGCCGCGGTCGAGCAGGAAGCTCGCGCCGCCGGCGCGCGGCGCGCCGCCGTACATCGAGCGCGTCTGCACGACGATGTCGTTGTCGGTCCAGTAGTAGGCGTCGGCCAGCAGCGTCTTGATCCAGCTGCCCACCGAGTCGCCCTGCAGGTCGCCGGCCACCACGCGCAGCTCGCCGGCGATCGGGTCCGGCGCGGCATTGAGCCATTCGACGAGCGGTGTGCCGGGGATCATCGCTTCCAGCCCCGGGATCTGCTCGGGCCGGGCGCGGCGACGCGCCACCTCGATGAGGAAGTCGACGCAGGCCGGCGCCAGCGGCACGCCCAGCGCCTCGAGCGACCACTTCAGCACCGAGAGGTACGCATCGAGCCGGCGCGACGCCAGCAGCGTGCCGCGTGCCGGGCAGGCCACGCGCACGATGCGCTCGACGGTGATGTCCTTCTGCGCGAGCAGCGCGGCCAGCGCCTGCAGGTCCGAACGGTGCCGGGCGTACTCGGGCGCGGCGAAGAAGGCCAGATCGGCCGCGTCCACGGCCCGGGTGTGCGCCACGCGCGCCAGCACCTCCGCAACGAGGCCGCCGCGCGAATGCGTCGCGAGGTGCAGGCGGGCGCCGGCGGGCAGTGCCTGGGCCAGCGTCAGCGCGTTGGCGATGGGGCTCTTGCCCAGCGTCTCGTGGTCGAGCGCGCAGACGCGCCCGCCGTAATGCGCGAACAGCTCGCGCACGCGCTCGGGGTGCAGCGCCCAGAGCTTGCCGAAGGTGCTGACGGTTTCGACGAACGTGCCGTGGATCAGCACCAGCAGCGGCGTCTCGGCCGGCGGCAGCGGATGCTCGGGCGTCACCTTGCGGCCCGAGCCCGCGAGCGGCGCCAGCGCCTCGGGCGCGAGCGCGTACAGGCCGGCGTCGACCTGCGCGTCGACCTGCTGCACGAGCCGGCCGGCGGCGAAGTCGGCGGCCTCGTCCTTGGCCAGGCCGGTGAGCACCTCGACCGCGGCGAGCACGACGTCGCCGAGCAGGCCGCGCGTGGGCGCGCCGGGCTCCTGGCCGCGCCAGCGCAGCACCGCACTCACCGCCACTTCGGCTGGCGGCGGCGCGGTGCCGACTGTCGGCGCGGGCGCGGCCTGGCCGCGCGTGGCGCCGGCCGCGGCCTGCGCGAGCAGCAAGTCGCGCGCGTTGGCCGGGTGCAGGTACAGCACCGGGCCGCCGGCCACGTGCAGCGCGACGATGTCCTCGCCCGGCACGGCGACCAGACGCTGCACGTCGGCCGCGCCGCGCAGCGCGGCCACGCGCACCGCCGCCTTCACGCGGCCCGGGCGCGCGCTCGGCTGCGCGGGCGTGCCGCGCGTGGCGGCGGCGGGATCGACGCCGCCGGCCAGTGCCTGGCCGGGCACGACGAAGGTGATGGGCTGCAGGTCGGCGGGATCGTGCGCATCGGACATGGGGCATTCCTCTCGAACAACGAAGCGCCGCCCCGGGTTCCTTGACCCCGCGCGGGGCGGGCTGGGCGGCAGCACGGTCCTGGGGGTCGCTTCGATGCAGCGAGCATCGGCGCAAAGGCCGCGTCGGGCAAGCCGCAGCGGCCAGCGAGCTAGGGATAGGCCGGACGCCGCCGCGCCGCAGGAAACCGTAAAGATGCCGTAAAGCGCGCCGTGGCCGTCAGCGCGCCGCGCGCGGCGGCGTTACGAGTGGATCGGCAGGCCGCCAGGGCCCGCCGCCCGATCGCCGGATCCGCCACTGTGGACATTTCGAGACGCTGCCTCGCCGCCGCGCTGGCCGCGGCCGCCGCCGGCCTCCTGGCTGGTTGTACGACCCCGGCCGCAACGCGCGGCGCCGCTGCCGGCGCGCCCAGGCCGCCGGCGGCCGATGAGGTGGCGCTCCTGCGCGCCGCCAACCGCCTGACCTGGGGCGCCGACTCGCAGGCGCTGACGCAGCTGCGCGCCGCCGGCATCGAGGGCTGGCTCGAGGCGCAGCTCCACCCCGGCCAGGCCGTGCTGCCCGGCGACGTTCAGGCCCGCATCGACGCGATGACGATCAGCCGGCAGCCGGTGGAGGAACTCGCGCGCGAGATGCTCGAGCAGCGCCGCCTGGCCGAGGCCCACGTCGACGATGACGCCAAGAAGGCCGCGCTCGCCGAATGGCAGCGCGCGATGACCGCGCTGGGACGCGAGGCGCAGTCGCGCGCGCTGCTGCGCGCGCTGTATTCGCCCAACCAGATCCAGGAGCAGATGACCTGGTTCTGGATGAATCACTTCAACGTCTTCCAGTTCAAGGGCGACATCCGCGCCACCGTCGGCGACTACGAGGAACGCGCGATCCGCCCGCACGCGCTCGGGCGCTTCCGCGCGCTGCTGGGCGCGGTAGCCCACCACCCGGCGATGCTGGTCTACCTGGACAACGTGCGCAACGGCGCCGGCCGCATCAACGAGAACTACGCGCGCGAGATCATGGAGCTGCACACGATGGGCGTGGGCTCGGGCTACACGCAGCAAGACGTGCAGCAGCTGGCGCGCATCATGACCGGCGTCGGCGTCTCCTACCGTGCCGAGGAACCGCGCCTGCCGCCGCGCCTGGCGCCCTATTACGTGCGCCGTGGCGTCTTCGAATTCGACCCGCGGCGGCACGACTTCGGCGCCAAGGTCTTTCTCGGCGCGCCGATCGAGCAGCGGGGCCTGGCCGAATTCGACGAGGCGCTCGACCGCATCGCGCGCGCGCCGGCCACCGCGCGCTTCGTCGCGCGCAAGCTCGCGCTCTACTGGATGAGCGACGAGCCGCCGCCCGAGCTCGTCGAGCGCATGGCGGCCGCTTTCACGCGCAGCGACGGCGACATTGCCGCCACGCTGCGCACGCTGCTCGCCGCGCCCGAGTTCGCGCAGGCCGCCGAAGGCAAGTTCAAGGATCCGATGCGCTGGGTCGTCTCGGCGGTGCGTCTGGCCTACGACGGCCGCACGATCCTGAACGCCGCGCCGATGATCGACTGGCTGGCGCGCATGGGCGAACCGCTGTACGGCCATCAGACGCCCGACGGCTACCCGCTGGCCGGCGCCGACTGGGCGAGCTCGGGGCAGATGCAGACCCGCTTCGAGATCGCGCGCGTGCTGGGCGGCAGCGCGGCAGGCCTGTTCCGCACCGAAGGCGCGCAGCCGTCCGAGCAAAGCGCGTTCCCGCAACTGGCCGGCGCGCTGTACTACGAGGCGATGATCCACACGCTCGGGCCCGCGACCCGCCAGGCGCTGGCGCAGGCGGCCTCGCCGCAGGAATGGAACACGCTGCTGCTCGCCAGCCCCGAGTTCATGCGGCGCTGAGAGCCGCGCCGAGGAGACCAGGCCATGAAGCGCCGTCATCTGCTGCACACCATCGCCGCACTGCCGTTGGCGGGCGGCGCCGCGCGTCTGTTCGCCGCGCCGGCGGCGGGCTCGCGCCTGCTGCTCGTGTTCCTGCGCGGCGCCTACGACTGCTGCAGCCTGCTGGTGCCCACGTCGAGCAGCTTCTACTACGAAGCGCGGCCCGACATCGCCGTGCCGCGCAACGGCGAGCAGGCGGCGCTCGTGCTCGATGCCGACTGGGGCTTGCATCCGGTGCTGCGCGAGACCCTGTATCCGCTGTACCAGCGCGGCGAGCTCGCCTTCGTCGCCTTCGCCGGCACCGACGACACCTCGCGCAGCCACTTCGAGACGCAGGACCGCATCGAGCTCGGGCAGGCGCCGGGCGGCACGCGCGACTACCACAGCGGCTTTCTCAACCGTCTGGCCGGCGTGTGCGCGGGCGCCGCGCCGATGGCCTTCACGGCGCAGTTGCCGCTTTCGATGCAGGGCCGCGTGCCGGTGGCGAACATGGCGCTGGACCGCGTCGCCTCGGCCGCGGTCGACCCGCGCCAGAGTCGCCTCGTGGCCTCGATGTACCGCGGCAGCGCGCTCGCGGCGCGCGTCGACGAGGGCTTCGAGCTGCGCGATCGCGTCGGACGCGAGCTGCGCGCGCAGATGCAGGCCGCGAGCCGCAATGCGATCTCGGCACGCGGCTTCGGCGCCCAGGCGCGCCGCATCGCGCGGCTGATGGCCGAGCACTACGACATCGGCTTCGTCGACATCGGCGGCTGGGACACGCATGTCGGCCAGGGTGCGGCGGTGGGCTATCTGGCCAGCCGGCTGGACGATCTGGCCCGCGGCCTGGTGGCGTACGCGGAGGAACTCGGCCCGGCCTGGCGCAACACCACGGTGGTGGTGATCAGCGAGTTCGGGCGCACCTTCCGCCAGAACGGCAACCGCGGCACCGACCACGGCCACGGCACGGTTTACTGGGTGCTGGGCGGCAGCGTGCGCGGCGGGCGCATTGTCGGCGAGCAGGTGCGCGTCGAACGCGCAACGCTGTTCCAGGATCGCGACCTGCCGGTGCTCAACGAATACCGCGCGGTGCTGGCCGGTCTGTTTCGGCGCCAGTTCGGCCTGAGCGGCGCGCAGCTGGACCAGGTCTTCGGCGGTGTTGCGCCGCGCGACCTGGGTCTGCTTTGAACGATCCGGCCTCACGCGGCAACGCCGCTGTGATCGACCGCCGCTTGTGTTTCAGCGCCGCTCGAGCAAGTACGCGAAGACGCCGATGCGACTGCGCAGGCGCTCGGCCGCGGCCTGGGCCTCGGCGCGCGTGGCCCAGGGGCCGGCCTGCACCCGGAAGAGGCCTTCTTCCTCGTGCACCGCTGCCCACGGCAGGTCGGCCTCGAGCAGCGCGCGCTGCTGCAAGGCGGCGGCCGCGTCGCGGGCGCGGAACGCGCCGAGTTGCAGCCAGAAGCCCACAGCCTGCAGCGGCCCGTCGGGCGCCGGGGCCTCGGGCAGCGAGGCGGCGGGCGCAACAGCGTCCGCCACGGCGGCCGTCGCGGCCGAGGAGCCGGCCGTCGCTTCGGCCGCGGGTGCTGCCGCTGCTGCCGCAAGGATCTCGGCATTCGTGATGCGCCGCAGCTGCACCGGCGCCACACCGCGCAGCACGCCGAGCCTGAGCGCCGCGGTGTAGCTGAGGTCGATGATGCGCCCGTCGACAAACGGGCCGCGGTCGTTGACACGCACGACCACCTCGCTGCCGTTGGCCGGGTTGCGCACGCGCGCGTAGCTCGGCAGCGGCATCGTCGGATGCGCCGCCGTCATGGCGTACATGTCGTAGGGCTCGCCGCTGGCGGTGCTGCGCCCGTGGTACTTGCGGCCGTACCACGAGGCGAGGCCGCTCTCGGCCAGCGGCAGGTCGGCCAGCACCGGCACGTAGCTGCGGCCGAAGGCCTCGTAGGGCTTGTTCGGGCCGCCGCCGCGGATCGGCTCGACGCGCGGCACGGCATCGGGCGTGCGCTCGAGGCCGGGCGGCGGCCGCGCCTCGGGGCCGTCGGCGCCCGGGCGCGGCGCGCGCGTCGCGCAGCCGGCCACGAGCGCGAGCGCTGCAGCGAGCGCGGCCGCGGCAAGCCGCGCCGGCAGCCGATGTGCGGCCCGAGGCCCGTTCACCAGACTGGCCCGCGCGCTGCGCGATGCGCGCTGCGCGATGGGCGCTTGGGAGCGGCCCGGCGCGATCATCGGTTCAGGGCTCCACCGTGCGCGCGGTCTGGGCGTGCGTCAGCTCCACGCGTTCGCGCTGCAGCAGCCTGCCGCGCGGGTCGGTGAGCTGCAGCTCGATGGCCACCGGATGGCCCAGGCTCGGCGCATACCAGACCGTGCGGCTCCATTTGCCCTGCGTGCGCGGGCCGTTGCCGATGCGTTCGGTCCACCAGCCGTCGCTCTCGATGGGCAGCGCGTCGAACGCGCCGGCCGGCGTCTCGATGCGGCGCGCGCGGCCGACACTCGCGCTGCCGCTCCACTCGGTGCGGCCGCGCACGCCGTCGGCGCGCCGGAAGGTCTCGATGTACTGCACGTCGCGCTGCTCGCCGCGGCGCGGCGCGGCCCACCACGAATCCTCGTGCGGCTCGAAATCCGAGCGGCTGCCGTCGCTGCGCTCGACGTGCCTGAGCCGGCCCTCGGCGTCGAGCGCGAGCTGCCCGCCGTTGCCGCGCATGCGCCCGTCTTCGAGCACCTCCTCCACGGCGTGCGTGTAGCGGCTGCTGATCTCGCCCTTCCAGGTGTCGACGACCTGATAGACGAAGGTGTCGCCCTCGGCGTAGCCGTAGGCGTTGCGGCGCGGCGTGTACAGCGGGCGCTCGCCGCGTTCGCCCGCGCGCACCGTGCGTCCGTCGGGCGCGGCCGCCGTCGGGTCGGGCGGCATGCTTGCCTGGAGCGCAGCGGCCGCCACGGGCGGCGCCTCGGGCGCCGCAGCGGCAACGGCGGCACCGGCCGCTGCAAGCGCTGCCGAAGGGGGCGCCGCGGCGATGGTCGCCTGGCCCGCGGCGGCCGGCACCGCGCCGGCGGCCGCCGCGCCGTCGGACTTGCGCTCGGTGGCGAGCATCGCCTTGGCCGCCGTCGACAGCGCCGAGCCGGCGCCGGTTGCGGCGCCCGCTGCGGCGCTGCCCCCTGCAGCGGCCCCCGCCGCCACCCCGGTGGCCGCCCGCGCGGCGGCCGCTTCGGCGACGGCGGCCGCGGTGCCCGTCGCGGCCGCGGCGAGCGAGGGGGCGCTGGGCGCATGGCCCAGCGCCCGCGTGGTGTCGGAGGGCTGCGGCAGACGCCTTTGCGTGCCCTGCGTGGCGTCTTCGGGCGCGCGCGCCTGCTGCAGCACCTCCGCCACCGGCTTGGCGCCGTCGCCTGACGCCTGGTTCACCAGCGCGCGCTTGGCGAGCTGTTCGAGCGCGGTCTGTGTCGCCTCCTCGGCGCTGCGCGGCAGCAGGGCGTCGAGGATCGTGAGCTCGGCGAACTCTTCGCGCTCGTCACTGCTGCCGCCCAGCCAGGGCGGCGCCTGTGCGGGCGCAGTCTCGGCCAGGCTGCGCTGCGTGGCGCGCAGCGCAGCCGGCCCGCTCGTGCGCGGCTGGGCCAGCGCCGTCAGCAGCGCGCGCGCGAAGTGCGAGGCGGCGAGCTCGCGCGGATTCGTCGGCGGCGGATCCGGCAGCGGCGCCACGGCGGGCAAGCGCTGCACCGCCCCGAGCGGCTGGCTGAACAGCGCCATCATGCCCGGCGGCAGGCGCGGCTCGGCCAGGCCCGGCTGCTGCAGCCGCGCCAGCGCCGGGTGCGCGTAGGCCGCGTCGATGGCGAGCAGGCGCGGGCTGTCGGCCGTGCCCTGCAGCGCGTCGATCACCTCCGCGATCGGCACCGTGCCCTGCGCCAGCGCCATCGTCGCGCGGGCGGCGTCTGCGTCGTCCTCGAGGCGCGCGTCGCGGGCCAGCAGCAGGTTGCCGCCGCCCAGCTGCGCGCCCAGCCCGGTGACGTAGACGAAGCCCAGACCCTCGGGCTGCAGCCGCGCGCGGAATTCGGCCAGTGCGGCGCGCAGCTCGGCGGCAGCGACGTCCTCGCGCCGCATCACCAGGTAGCCGCCGGCGGCCAGCGCGCCGGCGACGGCCTGCACGTCGCGCACGGCCGAGTCCAGCGCCGTGCGTGCACCGACCTTGCCGAGACCGACGACCAAGGCCAGGCGCTGGCGCCCCATGCCGAGCATCGCGGTGGCGGCGCGAATCGGGCGCGGCGTCTCGATGCGGATGTCGTCGAGCGACGGTGCTGCTGCGGATGCGGCCTGCGGCGTCGCCGCCGCGCTGCCCGGTGCGAAGGGCGCCGCCGCCGCCGCGCCCGGCGCCGCAGCGGCGAGGGCGACGCAGGCCGGGAGCGCGATCGAGGCCGCGAGGGCCTGCAACGTTCGAAGCGGCATGGACGAGACGGCATGCCGGTCAAGCGTGCCGCGGACTTGGCGGCGGAGTCTAGGAGCGTCGCCAACAGAAAGCCAGCCCCTGCGCGGGCAGGGGCGGCGCTGCGGCGGCCCCGGCGCCGCCGCGCCGCATGCCCCGGGCCGGCCTGCGCAGGGCCTTGTCGTCGATCTCGCAGCCCGCCATGCCATGGATCACGGCGGTGCGATCGACGGCTTCACGGGCGCTCAGGGCGCGCGGTCCGAGGACGAACTCAACGTCGCCGCCTCGGCCGCGCAGTCGGCCGCCGAGGGCACCTGGCCTGCGGCGCGCTGGCGCGCCAGTTCGTCCCGCGCAGCGGCCATCTGGGCCCTGAACACGGCGCTGTCGTGCAGCCGCGCGACGGTGGCCGAGCCGATCAGGCGGCCCGCCTCGATGTCGCTCTTCCAGTGCACGCCGCAGATGCCGCGGCTCTGGCCGAAGGAGCGCCCGCGCTGCAACAGTGCGTCGGTTCGCTCGGGCGCCAGTTCGGTCAGCATCAGGGCCCAGGCCCAACCCAGTGCGGCGTGTCCCGAGGGGTAGGAGCCGTCCTTGCGCAGCATGGCTTCGTCGGCCGGCGTGCACGATGGCGCGTCGAACGCGACGAACGGGCGCGTGCGCTGGTACTTCTCCTTGGCCTTGTACGTGGCGACCCCGGCGTCGGTGAGCGTGCGACGCAGCAGCATGTTGAGGTTGGGCGTGGCCTGCTCCGAGATCGTGACGCCCAGTGCGCAGGCGAACGCGCCCGCTGCCTGCGGGAACTGCAGCGCGGCGTCGCGCGTGGCCTGCCTGCCGCGTGCGCTGCCCTGCAAGGCCGTCAACGCGCGATACGCCTCGACGTCGGCGGCGTAGGCGGCCGACCCCTGTGCGGGCGGCGGCGGCAGCAAGGCGAGGCTGTCGGGAATCTGCGCGCGGCTCAGGTAGCCGTTGAGGTAGCCCGAGCCCGGGCGAAGCTCGCCCACGTCGAGCGCGGAAACCGGTGCGGGCGGCGTGCCGGCGCAGGCGGCGAGCAGGACGAGCGGGCCCAGGGCGGCAGGGCGAGACCAGGTGGAAAAGGGCATCGAGTGTCTCCGTGCGGGGTGGAAATGCGGGCGGCAGAAGGACTGGCCCTGCCTGGCGCCGGCGCAGATCCGGCCGACCGTGCGACGGCGGCGATCGCGTGCGGGCCTGCGTCGGCTTGCCTCGCTCGGCTTTCGATCGGCCGTTCGCTCGTTCCGGGGCTCGCACCTGCCCGGCGCCACGGATGGGGCGCGGACGACGGCTGCAGCGCGCACCCCACAGTCTGCCCGAACCCCGGGCAAGCCTGATTGTCTCGGCGCGCGCGGGCGCGGACGATCGTGCCCTAGGAGCGGGGCCGGATTTCTGCCGCCCACGCTCCTGGAGGCGGCGCCAGCCGAGTGGCGGCGCCGGAGCTTGGCCTCGTTCCTGGGAAGCGAAGAATGTCCGAGACGACCGGCGGCGAAGTCATCGCCCGCATGCTGCAGCGCGAAGGTGTCGAGCGCGTGTTCGGCATCATCGACGGCACCTACTTCGGCTTCTATTCGGCGCTGCACCGCCTGGGCATCGAGATCGTCACGCCGCGCCACGAGACCTGCGCGGCGCACATGGCCGGCACGTACGCGCGCCTGACCGGCCGGCTGGGCGTGTGCATGGCGAGCAACGGCCCGGGCGTGGCCAACCTGCTGCCGGGCCTGGTGGTCGAGCAGGCCGAGGGCAACCGCGTGCTCGCCATCACCAGCGCGCGCCGCCCCGGGATCATGTACCCCGACCGCGGCGGCGCCTACCAGTGCTTCGACCAGGCCGGCGTCATCGGCCGCATCGGCAAGTGGAGCGCGGCGGTTTCGAGCTTCGAGCGCGTGCCCGAGCTGATGCGCAAGGCGCTGCGCGCGAGCTGGGAAGGCCGGCCCGGCGTCGTGCACCTCGACGTGCCCGAGAACATCATGAACGGCAAGGTCAAGGCCGAGGTCGCGTACTGGGCGCCGCAGCAGTACCGGGCGACGGTGCCGCTCGAGCCGAGCGACGCGCAGGTCGAGCAGGCGGCGCGCCTGCTGGCCGCGGCGCGCGCGCCGATGATCCATGTCGGCAGCGGCGTCGTGCACGCGCTGGCCTTCGAGGCCCTGGCGCGCGTGGCCGAGCGGCTGGCGGCGCCGGTGACGACGAGCTGGGCCGCGCGCGGCGCGTTGCCCGAGACTTCGCCGCTGGCGATCCCGATGCCGCACGTCAAGCTCAACCACAAGGTGCGCAACGAGGCCGACGTCGTGCTCGTCGTCGGCTCCCGCCTGGGCGAGACCGACTGGTGGGGCCGGCCGCCCTACTGGGCGCCGCCGGCGCAGCAGCAGACGATCCAGGTCGACGTCGACGCCGACATGCTCGGCCTCAACAAGCCGGCCGACCTCGCCATCCAGGCCGACGCCGGGCGCTTCCTGGCGCGGCTGGCCGATGCGCTCGAGCCGTTGGCCGCCACGATGAACCTCGACGCCCGCCGCGCGCGCGCCGCCGGCTACGCCAAGGCGATGCAGGACGACCGCGCCGGCTGGGACAAGGCGCTCGCCGACGCGTCGGTGCCGATGCACCCGGCGCACATCGCCGCCGTCTGCGGCCGCGTGTTCCCGCAGGGCAGCGTGCTCGTCGCCGACGGCGGCAACGCCACCATCTGGGCGATGTTCCACCACCGCGCCGAGGTGCCCAACCGCATCGTCTCGACCTTCAAGTTCGGCATGCTCGGCGCCGGCATGGCGCAGGCGGTGGGCGCGGCGCTGGCGCTGCCGGGCGCGCCGGTGTGCTGCATCACCGGCGACGGCGCCTTCGGTTTTCATCCGCAGGAGGTGGAGACGGCGGTGCGCAACCGCGCGCAGATCGTCTACATCGCGCTCGCCGACCGCCAGTGGGGCATGGTGAAGATGAACCAGCAGTTCATGCTGCGGCCGTTCAAGACCATGCTGTTCAAGCACCTCGACCCCGAGGAGACGATCAAGGCCGACCTGGGCGAGATCGCGTTCGACAAGCTCGGCGAGGCGATGGGCGCGCACGGCGAGCGCGTCGCCGAGCCGGGCCAGCTCGAGCCGGCGCTGCGGCGCGCGCTCGCCTCGGGGCGCTGCGCCGTGGTGCACGTCGACGTCGACCCGGTCAAGCACATGTGGGCGCCGGGGCTGATCCACTTCAAGAAGATGCACGAGGAGCCCAAGGGCTGACCGGCTGAACGGCCGACGGGCCGACCGGCTTGCCGGAACGCGCCGCACCAACGCCTCGGACGCCGCCCGCCGCCGCACCACCATGACCGACATCGATCTCGTCCGCCTGAACTTCAACCCGCAGACGCTGCTGGCGCTCAACGTCGTGCTGGGCCTGGTGATGTTCGGCGTCTCGCTCGAGCTGAAGGCGGCCGACTTCTCGGCGGCGCTGCGCACGCCGCGCGCCTTGGCCATCGGGCTGCTCGGCCACCACCTGGTGTTCCCGGCCTTCACCTTCTTGCTGGTGCTGGCGCTCGAGCCGCGGCCGAGCATCGCGCTGGGCATGATCCTGGTGTCGTCGTGCCCGGCGGGCAACATCTCCAACTTCCTCACCCACTTCGCGCGCGGCAACACGGCGCTGTCGGTGTCGATCAGCACACTGTCCACACTGGCGGCGATCGTGATGACGCCGCTCAACATCGCCTTCTGGGGCGGCCTGTATGCGCCGGCGCAGCCGATCCTGCGCCAGGTGGCGGTGAACCCCTTCGAGATGCTGCTGCACGTGTTCCTGCTGCTCGGGCTGCCGCTGGCGGCGGGGCTCGTCGTCTCGCGCCGCTGGCCGCGCTTCACCGCGCGCGCGCGCCGGCCGATGAAGATCTTCTCGCTCGCCTTCTTCCTCGTCTTCGTGCTCGCCGCGCTGGGCGCGAACTGGAAGTACTTCGTGCTCTACGTCGGCATGGTGGTCGGCGTGGTGTTCGTGCACAACGCGTCGGCACTCGCGACCGGCTACGGGCTCGCCTGGTCGGCGCGCCTGAGCGAGCCCGACCGGCGCGCCGTCGCCATCGAGTGCGGCATCCAGAACTCGGGGCTCGGCCTGATCCTGATCTTCAATTTCTTCGACGGCCTGGGCGGCATGGCGGTGGTCACTGCCTGGTGGGGCATCTGGCACATCGTGGCCGGCCTCACGCTCGCCACCTGGTGGTCGCGGCGCGCGCCGGCGCTGCAGCCGGCATGACCGCGCGCGTGCTCGTCACCGGCGCCGGCGGCTACCTGGGCCGGCAGCTCGTCGCCGCGCTGGCGGCCGGGCGCATCGAGGTCGAGCGCGTCGTCGCCGCCGATCTGCGCGAGGTACCGGCAGCCGGGCGCCTGGCCGGCGTCGCCTACGAGCGGATCGACGTGCGCGCGCCCGAACTGGCCGATCTCATGCGGCGGCACGCGGTCGACGTCGTCGTGCACCTGGCCTCGATCGTCACGCCGGGGCGCGGCAGCACGCGCGCGTTCGAGTACTCGGTCGATGTCGAAGGCACCGAAAACGTGCTTCGCGCCTGCCTGGCGGCCGGGGTGAGGAAGATCGTCGTCAGCTCGAGCGGCGCCGCCTACGGCTACCACGCCGACAACCCCGCCTGGCTGACCGAGGACTGCCCGCTGCGCGGCAACGAGGCCTTCGCGTATGCCTGGCACAAGCGCCTCGTGGAGGAGATGCTGGCGCGCTGGCGCGGCGAGCACCCCGAGCTGCAGCAGGTGGTGCTGCGCATCGGCACCATCCTCGGCGACACGGTGAAGAACCAGATCACCGATCTGTTCGACAAGCCGCGCCTGATCGCCATCCGCGGCGCCGCCAGCCCCTTCGTCTTCGTCTGGGACCAGGACGTGGTCGGCTGCCTGCTGCACGCCATCGCGAGCGACCGAACGGGCGTCTACAACGTCGCCGGCGACGGCGTGCTCACGCTGGCCGAGATCGCCGCGCGCCTGGGCAAGCGCCGCCTCGTGCTGCCGGCCGGGCTGCTGCGCCTGGCGCTGCGCGCGCTGCACGCGCTCGGCCTCACGCAATACGGCCCCGAGCAGCTCGACTTCCTGCGCTGGCGCCCGGTGCTCGACAACACGCGGCTCAAGACCGAGTTCGGCTACCGGCCGCGCCTGACTTCGGCCGAGGTGTTCGAGCTGTACCGGCGCGCGCGCGGCCATGGTGCGTGAGTTCGCGGGCCGGGTGGTGGTCGTCACCGGCGCCGCCGGCGGCCTGGGGCGCGCGCTCGTGCTCGCCTTCGCCGCTGCCGGCGCGCGCGTGGCGGCGCTCGATCGCGACCCGGCGCTGCTCGCGCAGGCCGCCTTTCCAGACGAAGCACAGGTGCTGCGCCTGGCCTGCGACGTCACGGACGAGTCCGACTGCCTGCGCGCGCTGGCCGAGGTGCGGCGCGCCTGGGGCGGCGTCGACGTGCTCGTCAACAACGCCGGCATCACGCACCGCAGCGCCTTCGCCGCCACCCGGCCCGAGGTGATCCGCCGCGTGATGGCGGTGAACTTCTTCGGTGCGCTGCACTGCACGCACGCCGCGCTCGCGGACCTGATCGCGCGCCGCGGCCTGGTCGTTGCCGTGTCCAGCGTCGCCGGCTTCGCGCCGCTCGTCGCGCGCACCGGCTACGCGGCCAGCAAGCACGCGCTGCACGGCTTCTTCGACAGCCTGCGCAGCGAGGTGGAGCCGCTGGGCGTGCAGGTGCTGCTGGTGTGCCCGTCGTTCATCCGCACCGGCATCGAGGGCAACGCGCTCGCCAGCGACGGCACGCCGGTGCGCCACCCGCAGGCCATCGTCGGCCGCCGCTCGACGCCCGAGGCGGTGGCGGCGCGGATCGTCCGCGCCGCGGCGCGCGGCGAGCGCCTGCTGCTGCCCGACCGCGTGTCGCGCCTGGCCTGGTGGGCGTCGCGCCTGGCGCCGCGCTTCTATGCGCGCCAGATGGCGAGGCGGCTGGGCGCCGAGATGCGCGCCGGGGGGTAGGCGGCACCCGCGTGCCGCTGGACAGGCGGGGCCTGCGGACCGCGGCGTCGCGCCGGCGCGACGCGCGTCGAGTTCAGCCGCGCGAGCCGGCTGCGGCCGCCACCAGCGTCCAGCGCGTGTCGCCGCCGAGCAGCAGCCGGTGGCTGTGGAAGGCCTGCAGCGTGCTGCGGTGGCCGACGCTCACCACGATCGCCTCGGGCAGCTCGCGCCGCAGCAGGCCGTACATCGCGTGCTCGAGCCCTTCGTCGAGCGCCGAGCTGGCCTCGTCGAGGTAGACGAGACGCGGCCGCGCGAGCAGCACGCGCGCGAAGGCGACGCGCTGCTGCTCGCCCACCGACAGCGTGCCCGACCAGTCGGCGGCTTCGTCGAGCCGCTCGCGCAGGTGGGCGAGCTGAACCTGCTCGAGGGCCTTGCGCAAGCGCGCGTCGTCGGCCTCGCGCTCGGGGTAGGCGAGGGCGGCGCGCAGCGTGCCCAGCGGCAGATAGGGGCGCTGCGGCAGGAACAGCGCATCGGCGCCGAGCGGCGCCTGCACGCGTCCGCGCGCGTACGGCCACAGCCCGGCGAGCGCGCGCAGCAGCGTCGTCTTGCCTGCCCCCGAGGCGCCTTGCACCAGCAGCGCCTGGCCGGGCGCGAGCTGCAGCGTGAGGCCGCGCAGCAGCGCGCTGCCGTCGGGGCGGTCGACGTCCAGCGCCTCGATGCGCAGCGCCGCCGCGTCGGGCTCGATCGCGATCGTGGGCAGCGCGCGCGCCTGCGCGGCTGCGTCGGTGAAGCCGCTCAGGCGGTCGAGCACGGCGCGGTACTGGGCGAAGCCGTCATAGGACAGGCGGAAGAACGACAGCGCGTCCTGCACCTGGCCGAAGGCCTGCGAGGTCTGCATCACGTCGCCCAGCCTGATCGTGCCGGCGAAGAAGCGCTGCGCCTGCAGCAGGAACGGAAACACCACCGCCGCCTGGCTGACCGCGAGATTGAAGCCGTCGAACTTCATCGAGCGGAACACCAGCGCCCAGAGGTTGCGGATGAAGGCGTCGAAGCGCTCGCCCAGGCTGCGCTTCTCCACCGCCTCGCCGCGGTAGAAGGCGATGTTCTCGGCGTACTCGCGCAGGCGGATCAGTGCGTAGCGGAAGTCGGCGGCGAGCTGCTCGCTCAGGTAGTTGAGCCGGATCAGCGGCCGGCCGAGCCGGAACGCGAACACGCTGGCGACGAGCACGTAGACGTAGACCAGGAACACCATGGCGCGCGGCAGCTCGAGCGTGCCCAGGGCCAGCGGCCCCGACAGATCCCACAGGATCAGCGTGAAGCTGGCAAGCGAGACCACCGCCTCCATCGCGCCGATCGCG
Source organism: Rubrivivax sp. (assembly GCA_046348125.1). Lineage (GTDB taxonomy): Bacteria > Pseudomonadota > Gammaproteobacteria > Burkholderiales > Burkholderiaceae_C > Rubrivivax. The sequence continues at coordinate 60,283 of JAXMEV010000009.1, read as the reverse complement.
AGCGTGCGGCTGGCGCTGACGAAGCTGCCGATGTCGACCTGGATGCGCTGGTCGGGGTTGTCGACCGGACGTGCGAGGAAGCGCGCGCGGTAGTAGGCGCTGCCGGCGAGCCAGTCGTCGCTCAGGCGCTCGTTCATCCAGCTGCGCCAGCGGATGTCCAGGGTCTGGCCGGCGAGAAAGGCGACGAGCACGCGCACGACGTGGATCGTCGCCAGCAGCACGAACAGGCGCATGAAGAACCAGAAGCGCGCCGCATCGAGCGCCTGCAGCGCGTCGTAGAAGCCGTTGTTCCAGTACGAGAGCAGGACGTTGACGCGCACCCCGGCGACCGACAGCAGCACGATGGCCGCGGCGAGCGCCAGTGGCCGCCAGTCGCGTCGGGGCGCGAAGTACGGGCCCGCGAAGCGCCAGAACTGCCGGCCCCAGGCGGTGAGCCGCACGAGCGCCGCGCCCGCCAGCGCGAAGGCGAGCAGCACGAGGAGGTAGGTCCGCCCGATCCACAGCAGGCTGTCCTGCCACTGATGCTGCCACTGCATCGCGATCTCGTGCTCTCGCGATCGGTTGCGCCGCGCGTCGGCTGAGTCGGTGCGCGATCAGCGCCGCACCGCCCCGGCTGCGGGCGGCGCCGGCAGCGCCATGCCCGCGGCACAAGACGGGGACTCCGAGCGATTCATCGATGTGGCGGCGCCGCGCAGCGGCGGCTCAATGTAGCAGGCAGGCGCGGCGCGCCCCGGAGCGCGCAGGCTGGCGCATGATCGCAGCCTGCGCCGCCGCGGTCGGCCGCGGGCGGCGGCCGTCGATCGCACCAACCCGCTTCGGAGATTCGCATGTCGTACTCGAACTACCACAAGAAATCGATCCTCGACCGCGAGCTGCACCCCGAGACGCAGATGATGTCCTATGGCTACGACCCCTTCCTGTCGGAGGGCGCGGTCAAGCCGCCGGTGTTCCTGACCTCGACCTTCGCCTTTCGCAGCGCCGAGGACGGCGCCGCGTTCTTCGACGTCGTCGCCGGCCGCAAGCCGCCGCCGCAGGACGCCGGCGCCGGGCTCGTGTACAGCCGCTTCAACCATCCGAACCTCGAGATCGTCGAGGATCGCCTGGCGCTGCTCGACGGCGCCGAGGCGGCCGCGGTCACCGCCAGCGGCATGGCGGCGATCGGCATGCTGCTGCTCACGCTGCTGCGCCCGGGCGACCAGATCGTGCACTCGACGCCGCTCTATGGCGGCACCGAGACGCTGATCCGCAAGGTGCTGCCCGAGTGGGGCGTGGGCCACGAGTCCTTCGTCGACGGCCTGGCGCCGGCGCAGCTCGATGCCGCGCTGGAGACGGCGGCCGCGCGCGGCAAGGTGGCGCTGGTCTATGTCGAGACGCCGGCCAATCCGACCAACGCGCTGGTCGACTTCGCACTCGTCACGCGGGCGCTGGCTGCGTTCGAGCGCCGCCACGGCTACCGGCCCGTCTCGGCCTGCGACAACACGATGCTGGGGCCGATCTTCCAGCACCCGCTGCGCGACGGCATCGATGTCGCCGTGTATTCGCTCACCAAGTACGTCGGCGGCCACAGCGACCTCGTGGCCGGCGGCGTGAGCGGCTCGGCCGAGCTGATCAAGCGCTTGAAGGCCACGCGCGGCGCCTTCGGCGCGCAGCTCGATCCGCACTCGTCGTGGATGATCGCGCGCTCGATGGAGACGCTGGTGCTGCGCATGCGCCGCGCCGCCGCCACCGCCAGCCGGGTTGCGCATTGGCTGGCGCACAACCCGGTGCGCCAGCTCGAAGTGCTGCATCCGCAGCTCGATGCGTCGCCCGCCTACCAGGAGGTGTACCGGCGCCAGTGCACCGGTGCGGGCTCGACCTTCTCGATCGTGCTCGAGGGCGGGCGCGAGGCGGCCTTCCGCTTCATCAACGCGCTTGCGCTGTTCAAGTCGGCGGTCAGCCTGGGCGGCACCGAGTCGCTCGTGTGCCACCCGGCTTCGACCACGCACTCGGGCGTGGCCGCCGAGCTGCGCGCGCAGGTCGGCGTGTCGGAGGGACTGGTGCGCCTGTCGATCGGCCTCGAGCACGAGGACGACCTGATCGCGGATCTGGAGAACGCGCTGCGGCGCTGCTGAGCAGCGTGCCGCAGGGCTGGCGCGACCGGCAAGAATCGAACTTGCGACGCGGCCTTCGGAGGGCCGCATGATATCCACTTCACCACGGTCGCCGCGCGTGGGGGCTGCATTCTAGTGCGCGGCTCGCGGCAGGCCGACCGGGCGCATCGCCGCGCGTACCCACGCGTACTCACACGCAGCTGCGTCGTCCGCGCGTGCCTGGACAATGCCCGGGCGTGGCCGCAGGCGGGGCAGGCTCGTCGTGCCGCCCCTAGAATTTCGCGCTTCGATCGGTGCGCAGCGAACGCGCACGAGCATGCCGAGGACTTCCATGAGCCAAGCCGAGAATTCCGCCGCCGGGCTGCAGCCGGCGCCGCCCGAAGGCGCGGTCCACGTGCCGGGGCGGTTGTTCGCGACGGCGGCGCTTGCGTTCTTGCTGCCGGTGTGCGTGATCTGGCTGCTCGCCAGCTTCGTGTTCGGCGGCAAGACGGTTGCGGGGGGCGAGTCGATGAGCGCGGAGGCCGTGGCGCGCCGTCTGCAGCGCGTGGGCACGATCGAGCTGGGCGAGGCGGCAGGCGCCGCCGCGCCGCGCACCGGCGAGGAGCTCTACACCGCGGTGTGCTCGGCCTGCCACGGCACCGGCGCCGCGGGTGCGCCCAAGTTCGGCGACCAGGCCGCTTGGGCGCCGCGCATCAAGACGGGTTTCGACGCGCTGCTGCACTCGGCCTTGAACGGCAAGGGTGCCATGCCCAAACAAGGCGGCGGCGCGTACAGCGACTACGAGATCGCGCGCGCCGTGGTCTACATGGCCGACCAGGGCGGCGCGAAGTTCGAAGAGCCCAAGCCGCCGGCCGACGCGGCCAGCGCGCCGAAGTGAGCGCGGCGCACTGATCGAGCTTCGCATTCAATGCGACAACAGGGCGCGCAGCCGAACAGGGTGCTGAACCACGGCAAGGCGAAGCAACGCCGTCAGCGTGTCGAATGCGAAGCCGCATGAGTCGCGGCTGCTTAGCCGGATGACGTCGGCGGTGCGGGCCGCAGCCGGTAGCCGAAGTGCTCCGGCATCCGCGCAAAGGGCATGACGCGCGGCTGCCATTGGCCCCGCTCGACCGCCTCGGCCGCACGCGCCATGTCGAGCGTGTGCACGATGCCCAAGCCGAGCTCGGTGGCGAGGAAGAGCCGCCCCTGTTCGTCGAGCCAGGCGCCGTGCGGCGTCGCGGCCGCGCCGGTGTGCGCGTGCACGGCAGCCCCGTCATCGACGCGCCACACGAAGGGCGCCGCCTCGAGTTCGACGTAGACGCGCTGCGGGCCGTTCTGGAAGAACCACGCGCCCTCGGCGTCGGCCGCGTAGTGGCGGTGTATGAAGGCGATGAGCCGGTCGTGCTCGATGCGGCTGCCCTTGACGCGCGGAAACGGGCCCGTGCGCTGGGCGCCCTCGTCGCGCAGGTACCAGTCGCCGCGCGCGTCGAGCGCAAGCCAGCCCCGGCAATGCGGCACCCGCGGCCACTTCGCGAGCGCCGCTGCGACGATCTCGTCCATGGAGGCCGAACTTACCGCAACCGCGGCGGCCGCATCGGTGCGTGGAGCCTGCGGCACGGCGCACCCGGCGCCCAGCGCCGCGGGCCGCGCCAGCGCACGCGCCGCCGCGCCTGCGGCGCGAGGCCCGCGGCGCGGCCTGCGGACGGCTGCCGCAGCGTGGCGCCCGGTGGCGTTGCGGGCACGGGCTGACTCGGCGTGCTCTCGAGAAACGAAGGGCCGCTCCCGAGTTCCTTGACCCTCTCGGAGGCGGGCTGGGCGACAGCCCGGCCCTGGGGGTGCTCAGTGCAGCGTCGAGGGCGCGTCGGCCAAGCCGGGCGGCTCGTGCAGCGTGCCCGGGCTGGCGTGGTGGGCCGCCAGGCGCCAGCCCTGTGCCGTCTTCAAGTACAGGTTGCTCGCGAGCACCCAGGCCTCCTGCACGCCTCCGGCCTCGGCCGGCACCACCACGCGCTCGACCAGATGGTGCAGTGCACCGCCCGACCACACCAGGCGGTGCACCTGCTCGGGCAGCACCGGGATGCCGCCGCGCGCGAAGATGGCTTCGAAGCTGGCGCGGATGGCCGCCGCGCCGATGACGCGCGCGCCGCCCGGGTGCACGCAGACGATCTCGTCGTCGTCGGCCCAGACCGCCATCAGCCGCTCGAGGTCGGCGCGCTGCAGCGCCTCGTAGAACTCGGCCTCCACGTCGTCGGCGCTGCCGCTCACGGCGGGCGGCAGGCGGCGGCTCATCGGGTGGCTCATCGGGCGGCGCCGGCGCGGCGGCAGGGGTGCGCCCGGCACGCCGGGCGCCTGGTGCTGCGCTGCGCGATCGACATGCGATGCATTGTAGGAAGGCCCGGCATGGGCTGCGCGTCAGCGCGGCTGCAGGGCCGTCGAAACGCCGGACGCCGGGACGCCGGGACGCCGGGACGCGGCTCAGGGCCGGCAGAACTGCGTCAGCAGGTCGGCTGCGGCCTGGCTCGCCTGCGCGCGGATCATCGGCGCGGCTATCGCCGCGACGTCGCTGCCGGCGTAGGAGTCGTCGCGCAGCACGCTGCTGGCCAACCGCTGGCCGGCCGGCGAGTCGATCGCCGCGGCGCTGCTGACGCTTACCTCGTTGACGCGCAGCAGCGCGTGCGGCCGCGCCTGCACGCTGAGCGTGCCTCGGACGACGTAGTCGCCCGTGCCCTGCACCTTCATGCCGGCCTGCTGCAGCGCCTTGGCCAGCGCGCCGCCGAAGGCCCCGCCCGCCGGCTCGTCGAGCTGCAGGCGCAGTCGGGCGCCGCGCCGCGCCGGCGGGCAGGCCAGCGACGCAAGCTGCTGCTCGGCGCTGCGCTCGCGTCCCTGCGGCGTCGCCTGCTCCATCTTGGCCTCCTCGGCCGAGAAGCTGAAGCCGCCTGCGGCCGGCGCGCCCTGGCGTGCGACGCCGGCGGCGCGGCTCGCGTCGCTGTCGGCGCGCGCGGCCAGCGAGCGCGCCTGCGGCGCGTGCTTGCCTTCCGGGAAGCGCTCCAGATATGCGCGGTAGGCCGAGGGCTGCGCGGTGCCGGCAACCATGTTCCACAGTTCGTCGTCGAGGTCGGCGCCGGCCGCCGGGGCGGCGCCGGCGCTGCCCGGCTGGAAGTAGAAATCGCCCTCGAGCGAGGTGCTCTCCCAGGGGATCTGGCGGCCTGCCGAGGCCTGCTTGACGGCCACGCGCGTGCGCTTGAACACGTCCTCGACCTTGAGGCCGGGCGTCGTCATGAAGCGCAGCAGCTGGCTCGTGTACAGGCCGTTGCCGGCGGCGCCGTCGGCGGCCTCGGCGCCGGGCGCGGTGGCGAAGGCGACGATCGAACCGGTGGGTGCATCCATCTGCGCCAGACCGCCGCCGCCGCCGCTGCGCGAGGCGCGCACGAAGGGGTTGTTGCGGCAGGCGTCGAGGATGACGATGTTGAGCGGGTTGTGCGCCGCCTCCATCTTGGCCAGCACCTGGCCGACGTCGAAGGCCTTGTACGGCACTTCGTCCTCGCGCTCGATGTCGGCGTCGACCGGCAGCAGGAAGTTGCGCCCCTTGACCTGCACGCCGTGGCCGGCGTAGTAGAAGAGCCCGACGCCGCGCTGCAGTGCATCGCCGAAGCGGCGCACGCCCTCGTTCATCTGCGCCAGCGAGGCGTTCTCCAGGCCGATGACGTCGAAGCCCATGCGGCGCAGCGCGTCGGCCATCGCACGCGCGTCGTTCAGCGGGTTGGCCAGCGGCGTGCTGCGGTAGCCGGCGTTGCCGATCACGAGGGCGACGCGCGCGCCCGCGGGTGCGGCGGCGGTCGCCGCGGCGGCGTCGGGCAGCAGCACGCCGCCGCCGGTCACGAAGGCCGCGGCCAGCGCAGGCAGGGCGATCGCCGCTGCGCAGGCGCGCAGAACCTGCAGCATGCGCCCAGCGAAGCGAGCGCGCCGCACCTGCGTCGTGTGCGCAGCGGGCGTGCCGCACAGCGCCTGCGGCGCCTGCCCTGCGTGTGCCGCCTGCATGGGCGAGCCGGCCGGGCGCGGCATGCTACTTGTAGCGCGCGTCGATCTCGGCCACGCTCTTTTGCACCAGCCGCTGCACCAGGCTGTCGAGCGTGAGCTGGCCGCTGGCGCGCTGGCTCACGCCGAGCACCGAGGTCGAGGTGGCGCCGAGTTCCATCTTCTCCTCGAAATAGCCGTTGGCCACCTGCTCGGCCGAGTTGGCGTTGAGGATCTTGTAGCGCAGGCCGATGTTCCAGACCTTGGCGTCCTCGCTCGTGCGCACCGAATCGGCCACCGTCGAGCCGGCGGCCGCGGCCTTGCCGCTGCCGAAGATGCCGATCAGCCGGCCGGCCGTGCTGCCGTCGAAGCCGCCGCCCGAGGTGGCCACCGGCTCGGCCTTCAGGATGTCGAACTTGAGCACCCAGCGCGTGGTGGCGATGCTGCCCTTCTGGAACGTGCGCTGCGCCTGCGCCGCGTTGCCGACGTTGTAGGCCAGCTCCATCTCGCGCAGCAGCGGCCCGAGCTGGTTGCGCTCGAGCACGGTGAAGTTGGCGCGCGTGAGCTCGATCTCGGCGAAGTCGGCGATGTTGTTGGCCGTCACGCGCTGCGTGAAGGTGGCGTTGTTGCTCTTGATCTCGCCGGGCAGCACGATCAGGCGCGGCCCCTTCTTGGCGGCGTTGGCGTATTCGACCGGCCTGGCCTGCGCGGTGTCGGCGCGCTGGTTGGCGTCGGTCGACGCGCGCCCGCCGGCGATCGGCGAGGGGTTGCCGTCCTGGCGCACGCCGCCGCCCATGGTGCCGCCGACACAACCGGCCAGCGCGGCCGCCGCGATCGTGGCCGCGGCGACGCGCCAGCCGGCCTGCCCAAGTGCTGCGAAAGCTGCTTGCATGCTGCGATCCCGTTCTTTGCAAACCGAAGCCGCACAGTGTAGGCATTCGCCGTTGCGGCGCAAGGCGGCGCCGCCTGCGCGCGCCCCTGCGGCGAGGGAAAAGTTGCCGCTCTTGCCCTTCGCTGCGGCGCGCGCCGCGCTCGGAGCCTGTTAAGACATGAATCGCACCCGCGATTCCTATCTTCACAGGCTCTCAGCCCGCGCGCACCTGCCGCACCGCGTGCTCCCAGCCGGCCATGCGCGCGGCCGCCTCGGCACGCGCCATTGCCGGGTCGAAGCGGCGCTCGAGCTGCCACTGTGCGGCAATCTCGGCGCGCCCGCCGTACAGGCCCACGCCCAGGCCGGCGAGGTAGGCCGCGCCGAGGGCGGTGGTCTCGGTGACCGCCGGGCGCACGACCGGGATGCCGAGCAGATCGGCCTGGAACTGCATCAGCAGGTCGTTGACCGAGGCGCCGCCGTCGACGCGCAGCTCGCTCGGCGCGGCGCCGCCGGCCGCGGCCGCGTCGGCCGTCATCGCCCGCAGCAGCGCCGCGCTCTGGAAGGCGATGCTCTCGAGCGCCGCGCGCGCGATGTGCGCCAGCGTGCTGCCGCGCGTCAGGCCGACGATGGCGCCGCGCGCCTGCGCGTCCCAGTACGGCGCTCCCAGGCCGGTGAAGGCCGGCACGAAGGCCACGCCGCCGGTGTCGGGCACGCTCTCGGCCAGCGCCTGCACCGCGGCGCTGGAGTCGATCGCGCGCAGGCCGTCGCGCAGCCACTGCACGACGGCGCCGCCGATGAAGACGCTGCCTTCGAGCGCGTACTCGGGCGCCGGGCCGGGCTGGGCCGCGGCCGTCGCCAGCAGCCCGTTGGCCGAGCGCTCGAGCTGCGCGCCGGTGTGCATCAGCATGAAGCAGCCGGTGCCGTAGGTGTTCTTGGCCATGCCGGCTTCGAAGCAGGCCTGGCCGAACAGCGCCGCTTGCTGGTCGCCGGCGATGCCGGCGATCGGGATCGGCGCGCCGAACAGGCGCGTTTCGCCGTACACATGGCTGGACGGGAACACGCGCGGCAGCACGCTCTCGGGGATGTGCAGGGCGGCCAGCAGCTCCTGGCTCCAGCGGTTGCGGCGGATGTCGAACAGCATCGTGCGTGCGGCGTTGCTCACGTCGGTGGCGTGCACGCGGCCTTCGCAGAGCTTCCACAGCAGCCAGCTGTCGACGGTGCCAAAGGCCAGTTCGCCGTGCGCGGCGGCGATGTGCGCGCCGCTCACGTGATCGAGCAGCCAGCGCAGCTTGGTGCCGCTGAAGTACGGGTCGATCACGAGGCCGGTGCTCGCGCGCACCGTCTCGGCGAGGCCGCGTTCGCGCAGCTGCGCGCACAGCGGCTCGGTGCGGCGGTCCTGCCAGACGATGGCGTTGGCCAGCGGGCGGCCGCTGGCGCGCTGCCACAGCACCGTGGTCTCGCGCTGGTTGGTGATGCCGATGGCGGCGATGTCGGCCGCGCCCAGGCCCGAGCGCGCCAGCGCCTCCTCGGCCACCGCGAACTGTGTGGCCCAGATCTCCTCGGGGTCGTGCTCGACCCAGCCCGGCTGCGGGTAGATCTGGCGGAACTCGCGCTGCGCCAGCGCGACGATGCGCCCGCTGCGATGGAAGACGATGGCGCGCGAGCTCGACGTGCCCTGGTCGAGGGCGAGCAGGTGGTCCTTGGCCATGGCGGCGGCTTCTCCTCGGCTGGCTTGGTGCTTGTTTGGCGCTTGTGGGCCGCACTGTGCCATGGCGGCGCGCGGGCGCGCCGGGGCGGGCGGTTATCGTGGCGCCCCCGGCCCGGCCCGGGGCCGCCGCCGCCAGAACCGCCCGCGGCGCCCTCGCCGCACTCGCGGTACTCACGTCCCTCCGGGCCCTCACGGCCCTCACCGCCCTCACCGCCGGTACTACCCGCACCGCCCGTACTGCCTCCTTGCGATGAACCCCGCGCGCACGACCCTCCTCGCCGGCACCGGCTTCGCGCTCGCCGCCGGGCTGACGTGGGGCCTGGTTTTCGTCGTGCCGCTGCTGCTGCCGCAGTATCCGGCGCCGCTGCTGTCGGCCGCGCGCTACCTGGCCTTCGGCCTCGTCGCGCTGCCGCTCGCCTGGCTCGACCGGCGTGCGCTGGCCGCGCTCACGCGTGCCGACTGGCGCGCGGCGCTGGCGCTGGGCGTCGTCGGCAATCTGCTGTACTACCTCTTCCTTGCCGCCGCGATCCAGCGCGCCGGCGCGCCGCTGCCGACGATGCTGATCGGCACGCTGCCGGTGGTGATCGCCATCGTCGCCAACCTGCGCGGCCGCGGCGCCGGCGCCGCGGCGCACGCCGGCCGGCTGCCGTGGCGGCGGCTCGCGCCTTCGCTCGCGCTGATCGGCGCGGGCATCGCGCTGGTCAACCGTGCCGAACTCCTGCGCCTGCACGCCGACCCGGCGGCCGACGCGCTGCGCTACGCGCTCGGCGCGCTGCTGGCCCTGGGCGCGGTGGCCTGCTGGACCTGGTACCCGATCCGCAACGCCGAATGGCTGCGTGCGCACGCCGAGCGCTCGCCGCGCACCTGGGCCACGGCGCAGGGCGTGGCGACGCTGCCGCTGGCGGCGCTGGGCTTCGGCGCGTTCTGGCTCTGGCAGGCCGCGGGCGCGCCCGGCGGCGCGCCCTTCGCGATGCCCTTCGGCCCGGCGCCGGCGCTGTTCGTCGGCCTCATGCTCGCCATGGGCCTGCTCGCCTCGTGGCTGGGCACGCTGTGCTGGAACGAGGCCAGCCAGCGCCTGCCGACCACGCTGGCCGGGCAGCTCATCGTCTTCGAGACGCTGGCCGCGCTCGCCTACGCCCTGGCGCTGCGCGGCGAGGCGCCGCCCGCGGCGACGCTGGCCGGCGCGGCGCTGCTCGTGGCCGGCGTCGCCTGGGCGCTGCGCGCGCCGCATGCGCCGGCGCGGCCTTGCTGGCCGACCCGCGCCACGGCCGGCGCCAGCGCGCAAACGGTGCGCGGCAGCAAGAAGGCGCCGGGCTCCCCGGCGCGTTGACACCGGCCGCATCGCGAGGGCTTGTCGCGGCGGGCCCGGCTGCGGCGGCAACTCACCTCACGCGCCGGAGCCAGGCCCTCGCCCAGGCCGTCGACGCAGGCCATGTCCCCAGCTCGGATGAGGCGCCGGCTCCTCGGGGCGCGCAGAATCGGGCCGCAAGGTCCGGCATGGGGAGTCGAGCATGCACTTCGCCGAGAGATCGTTTCGCGACGCGCTTGGGGACCTGGTCATTCAGAGCAGGCTGCGGCCGGCCGTCGGCCGCAGCGGATTCGAGAAGCGGTTCTTCTCGGGCGTCCAGTTCGGCCTCGAGGGCTGGCAGCGCGCACACAGCCAAGGTGCGGGCACGGGCCGCGAGAGCGCCGAAGGGATCAGATTCGCCCCGCCCGAGGTGAATCAGGCCTACCAGAATCACGGCATCGAGAAGTTCCTGCGCAAGCTCGTCGTCGAGAACCCCACCGTCGAGCTCTGGCTGACCACCGTGACCAGCACCCACCCGCGGACGCTGCGTCTGCGGGAGATTCAGTACCGGGTCGACGCCGTGCACCGCGGCGCGTCGCGCTGCTTGCTCGAAGCGAGCATCGAGGTGAGCGACGACACCGAGCGGCCGCGCGTCACCGTGAATGCAAGGCCGTTGCCGCAGGGCCGGTGAGGCCCGAGCCGATCCGGGCTGTCCGCGGCGGCGCCATCATCGTGCTCGGGCGGCCGGGCGTGGCAGGTGAGGGAGGCCAGGCCGAGCATGCCGGCTGCCGGCCCGAGGCGCGCCGTGCCGGCCTGCGCCTACGCCAGCGCCTCGTCCAGCACCTCCACCCAATGCCGCACCGGCGTCGCCGTGCCGGCCTGCAGGTGCTGGATGCAGCCGATGTTGGCGCTGACGATGGCCTCGGGCTCGACGGCGGCCAGGTGCGCGAGCTTGCGTTCACGCAGCGGCGCGGCGAGTTCGGGCTGCAGCATGCTGTAGGTGCCGGCCGAGCCGCAGCACAGGTGGCTCTCGGCCGGCAGGCTCACCTCGAAACCGAGCGCGCGCAGCGCGGCCTCGACCTGGCCCGTGAGCCGCTGGCCGTGCTGCAGCGTGCACGGCGGGTGCCAGGCAAGCCGGCGCGGCCTGGGCGCGCGCAGCTTGCCGGCCAGGGCCGGCACGAGCGCGGGCAGCAGCTCGGACAGATCCTGCGTCAAGGCGCTCACGCGCGCGGCCTTGTCGGCGTACTCGGGGTCGTGCGCGAGCGCGTGCCCGTACTCCTTGACGGCCAGGCCGCAGGCCGAGGCGTTCATCACGATCGCCTCGACCTTGCCCTGTGCGGTGAGGCCCTGCACCAGCGGCCACCAGGCGTCGATGTTGCGCCGCGCGTCGGCCAGGCCGCCGGCGACGTCGCCCAGGTGCGTGCGCAGCGCGCCGCAGCAGCCGGCGCCGTCGGCCACCAGGGTCTGGATGCCGACGGCGTCGAGCACGCGCGCGCTGGCGCTGTTGACGTTGGGCATCATGGCCGGCTGCACGCAGCCCAGCAGCAGCAGCACCTTGCGTGCGTGCTCGCGCTGCGGCCAGCGGTGTGCCTGCGCGCCGCTGCGCGCCGGCACCTTGGACGCCAGCGCCGCCGGCAGCAGCGCGCGCACCGTCCGGCCGAGCGCCAGCGCGGGCCCGAACAGCGGCGAGGTGAGGCCGCCGGCGAGTGCGGCGCGCGCCAGCCTCTGCGCGGGCGGGCGCTCGACGCGCTCGTCGACGATGCGCCTGCCGATGTCGACCAGCCGGCCGTAGGCGACGCCGCTCGGGCAGGTGGTCTCGCAGTTGCGGCAGGTCAGGCAGCGGTCCAGGTGCAGCTGCGTCTTGCGCGTCGGGGCGGCGCCTTCGAGCACCTGCTTCATCAGGTAGATGCGGCCGCGCGGGCTGTCGAGCTCGTCGCCCAGCAGCAAGTAGGTGGGACAGGTGGCGAGACAGAAGCCGCAGTGCACGCATTGGCGCAGGATGGCTTCGGCCTCGGCGCCGTCGCGGGTGGCGCGGAATTCGGCGGCCAGTTGCGTCTGCATGGGCGGGGGCGGTGTTCGAAGCGGCTTGGCGCGGGGTTCTCAGGGCATGTGCCGACGTGAATCGCGGGCTCGATTCACGTCTTCGCAGGCTCTCAGGCGAGCTCGTACTCGAGCGCCCAGTAATGCGTCCACTCGTGCCATTGCGGCCGGCGGGCGCGCGGGCCGAGCAGCGCGATGGCCTCGTGCGGCGTCGGGAAGTTCTTCAGCACCTCGTGCGTGGAGCCGTCGTCGAGCCGGCGCTGCTGGTAGGTGTTGCCCTCGGCGTCGCGGCGCGTGATCGGCGTGCTGCTCGTCTGCACGTAGGCGTTGTCGAGGAACACGACGCGCGCGCCGCGCGCCAGCCGTGCGTGCAGCCGCGCCAGCCACTCGGGCAGGCGCGCCAGCGGCACATGGCTCCACCAGCAGCCGGCGAAGGCGGCGTCGAACGGCGCGCTCTCGAGCCCGGCCAGCGTGTAGGCGTCGAGCTCGGCCAAGCGCACGCAGGGCGGCAGCGGCTTGCTGCGGGCGATGGCCAGCGTCTGCGGATTGACGTCGCTGGCCAGCCAGTCGCGCGCATGGCAGGCCGCATGCGGCGTCCACCAACCGGTGCCGCAGGCGATCTCGAGCACGCGGCGGCCGGCGAACGGGCCCTGCGGCGCCGCCAGCCAGGCTTCCATGGCGCGCAGGTCGGCCTGGCGTTCGGGCTTGTGGTACACGCGCTCGTAGTAGGCCGCGCGCTGCGCGTAGTAGGCCTGCATGTCGCGCACGACGTCGGTCACTGGCGCGGCCCTTCAGAGATCCGGATACAGGCGCCCGCGGTCGAACACGCCGTCGGGGTCGAAGGCGCGCGCGAGCTGGCGCTGGATGCGCGCGGCCGCGGGCGCCAGCGGCGTGAACACGCCGCAGGACTTGTCGTGGCCGCGGAACAGCGTGGCGTGGCCGCCGGCGCGCGCCGCGGCCTCGCGCAGCAGCGCGGCGGGCGCGCTGGTGCACAGCCAGCGCTGCGCGCCGCCCCATTCGACGAGCTGCTCGCCCGGCAGCTCGAGCGGCGGCGCCGTGCTCGGCAGCGCGAGCCGCCACAGGCCGGCGCCGCCCGCCACCGCCTTGGCCGCGCCGAGGAAGAACTCGTCGCGCTGGTCGCGCAGGCCCTGCCAGAAGCCGGCGGCGAGCGCCGGCTCGATGGCCTCGCCGCCCAGCCGTGCCTGCGCGGCCCGCACGGCCGCCGCGGCACCGGCCAGGCGCACGACGAGCATGCCTTCCCACCAGGCGCTGGCGTTGAGCGGCAGCGGCTGGCCGCCCCACTCGTTGACGCGGCGCAGGGCGGCGGCCTGGCCGAGCTCGAAGCGCAGCGTCGCCTGCGCCGGCGGCAGCGGCAGCACCTTGAGCGAGACCTCGCAGATGACGCCCAGCGTGCCCAGCGAGCCGGCGAGCACGCGCGCGATGTCGTAGCCGGCGACGTTCTTCATGACCTGGCCGCCGAAGGCGAGCAGCTCGCCGCGGCCGTTGATCATCGTCGCGCCGAGCACGTAGTCGCGCACGCCGCCGGCGGCCGCGCGCGCCGGCCCGGCCAGGCCGGCGGCCACCATGCCGCCCACGCTGCCGCCGGCGGCGAAGCGCGGCGGCTCGAAGGGCAGGCATTGGCCACGCTCGGCGAGCACCGCTTCGAGCGCCAGCAGCGGCGTGCCCGCCAACGCAGTGACGACCAGCTCGCTCGGCTCGTGGCTCGTGATGCCGGCGAGTGCGCCCACGTCGAGCGGTTCGCCCTGCGCCGCCTCGCCGTAGAACGCCTTGGTGCCGCCGCCGCGGATGGCAAGCCGGCCGCCGGCGGCACGCGCGCCGCGCACCCGCTCGACGAGCTCGGCGAGCGCCGGCTCCATCAGAAGCGCTCCAGCCCGGGGAAGGCGAGCAGGCCGCGCCGCACCAGCATCTTGCCGCCCTCGACGCAGCGCTGCGGCGTCGGGATCACCTTGCCCGGGTTGAGCAGGCCCTTGGCGTCGAAGGCGAGCTTGAGCGCCTGCATCTGCGCGCGCTCCTCGGCGCTGAACTGCACGCACATCGAGCCGAGCTTCTCGACGCCGACGCCGTGCTCGCCGGTGATGGTGCCGCCCAGCGCGACGCTGGTCTCGAGGATGTCGGCGCCGAAGCGCTCGGCGCGCTCGAGCTGAGCGGGGTCGTTGGCGTCGAACAGGATCAGCGGATGCAGGTTGCCGTCGCCGGCGTGGAAGACGTTGCAGCAGCGCAGGCCGTACTTCGCTTCCATGGCCGCGATCGCTTCGAGGATGTCGGCCAGGCGGCGGCGCGGAATGGTCGAGTCCATGCACATGTAGTCGGGGCTGATGCGGCCCGAGGCGGGGAAGGCGTTCTTGCGCCCGCTCCAGAACTTCAGGCGCTGCGCCTCGTCGGCGCTCAGCTGCATGCGCGTGGCGCCGTGCGCGGCCAGCACCGCCTGCATGCGCTCGATCTCCTCGGCCACCTCCTCGGGCGTGCCGTCGCTCTCGCACAGCAAGAGGGCGGCGGCGTCGAGGTCGTAGCCGGCGTGCACGAAGGCCTCGACCGCGGCCGTCATCGGCTTGTCCATCATCTCCAGGCCGGCCGGGATGATGCCGGCGGCGACGATGGCGGCCACCGCGTCGCCGGCGCGGCGCACGTCGTCGAAGCTGGCGACGATGCAGCGCGCCAGCGTCGGCTTGGGCGTGAGCCTGACGGTGACCTCGGTGACGACGGCCAGCATGCCCTCGCTGCCCACCACCAGCGGCAGCAGGTCCAGGCCGGGCGTGTCGGGCGCGGCCGAGCCGAACTCGACCGGTTCGCCCTCGGCCGTGAAGCCGCGCACGCGCAGCACGTTGTGCAGCGTCAGGCCGTACTTCAGGCAGTGCACGCCGCCGGAGTTCTCGGCCACGTTGCCGCCGATCGTGCAGGCGATCTGGCTGCTCGGGTCGGGCGCGTAGTACAGCCCGTGCGGTGCCGCCGCCTCGCTGATGGCGAGGTTGCGCACGCCGCATTGCACGGTGGCGGTGCGCGCCAGGCGGTCGACCATGACGATCTTGTCGAAGCGGGCGAGCGACAGCGTCACGCCCAGCGCGTGCGGCAGCGCGCCGCCCGACAGGCCGGTGCCGGCGCCGCGCGCCACCACCGGCACGTCCATGGCGTGGCAGCAGCGCAGCAGCGCGGCGAGCTGCTGCTCGGTCTCGGGCAGCGCCACCGCGAGCGGGCGCTGGCGGTAGGCGGTGAGGCCGTCGCACTCGTACGGCGTGGTGTCCTCGGGCTGCCACAGCAGCGCGTGCGGCGGCAGCAGCGCGCCCAGCGCCGCGACGACGCGGCGCTGCAGCTCGGCGCGCCCGGCGCTGCCCGATGCGGCGGGCGCGCGTGCGGAGGCGGCGGGCAGGGCGGCGGTCACGGCGGGGCAGCGGTGCAGCGGTGCGGCGACTCTACGCCACGCTCCTAGGCTACCCCGGCCCTACGCGGGCTCGGTGCATGTCTTCACAGGCTCTCAGCCCCGCCGCCGGCGCGCGGCCGCCTTCGCGGCGCCGGCCACCGCGCCGGCGGTGGCCGCGGCGGCCTTCACCGGTACGGCTGCTGCCTTGCCCAGCGCCTGCCCGGCGCTGTCGAGCGACTGCCGGACGACGGCCCCGGCGAGGTTGCGCGCGGCGTCGCCGGCGCTCTCGCGCATCGCCTTGGCGGCCAGATCGGTGAACTGGTGCGTGAGCGCGCCCCACCATTGCATCGGATCGACGGCCGGCGCCGCGGCGCGGGCGGGCGCGCTCTTGCGCGCGCCGCCTGCGGCGCGCGCTTGCGGCCGCTCGTCCGCCGGCTCGGCGGCAGCCGCTGCTCCCGCCGGCGGTGCGGGGGCCTTCAACGCGTCGCGCAGCTCGCCCAGCGGCAGGTTCATCGATTGCAGCGTCGCCAGCGTCATGCGCTGCACCTCGAGCGCCTGGATCGTGGCCGCCAGCATCTTGGCGTTCTGCTCGAGCCAGAACTGCACGGTGCGCAGCTCTTCGATGCGCTTGTCGATCTCCTGCGGATTGAGCGTCGGCGCGACCCACTGGCCGAAGCCGGGCAGCCCGGCGCCGGCGCTCTTGAGCAAGCCCTGCAGGAAGTCGAAGCCGGGGACCATCTTCGCGAAATCGGTGGCGCTGGCCATCTCGTCTCCTCGTTGTCGAGTTCCTCGCCGCGCAGGGCGCGCCGCATTGTGCGCCGATCAGCGCGCGAGCTCGACGCGCTCGACGCGAAAGCCGCGCGCGGCGAGCAGCGCGGGCAGCGCCTGCGCGCCGGTCATGTGCAGCACGCCGACGGCGGCGAAGACGCGCCGGCCCTGGCCGTGCAGCGCGGCGACGCGCGCCGCGAGCTGCGGATTGCGCTCGTCGTTGAGCCGGCGCATGGCCGCGCGTTCGTCGTCGTTGGCGACGCATTCGCACCACTCGGCGTAGCGCTCGAGCATGGCGAGGTCGCCCGCTTGCCAGGCGGCGACGAGCCGCGCGAGCACGCGCCGGCTGCTCAGGTCCTCGAGCTGGGCGAGGTTCTGCTCGACCGTCGCCAGCACCTCGCGCGGGTCGTCGGGCACGAGGGCGGCCTTCTGCAGCTCGACCGATTCGAGCGAGACGATGCGGCGGTGCGCCGCGTGCGCACGCTCGGCCAGCAGCATCTCGGTCGAGAAGGCCGGGTCCAGCCCGAGCCAGCGCGCTTCGAGCATCGTGAGCGTGGTGGCCTGCAGCACCGGGTGCAGCGGCGCCAGCGCGGCCGCCGGCAGGCAGGCACGCGCCATGGCCTGCGCGAGCCGCGCACGCAGCGCGGCCGGCAGCGCCGGCCCCGGCCGGTCGAGCAGCAGCGCGGCCATGATCGCGGGGTCGGTGGGGTCGAGCTCGAGCGCGAGCAAGTCGGTGTCGCGCCAGGCGGCGGCCAGCTTCGGCCCGAGCGTGCGCCAGGCCGGCTTGCCGACGTGCAGGCTGCCGTAGAGGTAGGAGCGGCGGCCCTCGCGCGTCAGCCGCCAGAGCACGCCGCGGTCGCCGGGCGCGGCGCCGTCGGCGCCCGGGGCGATTGCGGGCGGGCAGATGATCGGCGCGTCGGTCGGGGCTGCCTGGGACGCGGCGCTCGCCGAAGCCGGCGCGGACAGCGCGCTCGCCGAGCCGGCGGGCTCGGGTGCCGCCGGCGTCTGCGCCATTGCCCAGGCGCCGGCGAGCGTGCCGAGCAGCGCCAGCAAGGCGGTGCGCGCCGGCCGCAGCAAGGCGGGGATGGACATGCGGGCGGTCCGGTGCTCGGGTGGGCGGGCGGCGGATCTCAGCCGCCGGCCGGCGCCGCCACCCGCTGGTCGATCGCGCCGAAGATGCTCGCGCCGTCGGCGCCGGGCATCTCGATGCGGATGCGGTCGCCCGCAGCCATGTAGGGCGTCTGGGGCGCGCCGCGCTCGATCGTCTCGATCGCGCGCTGCTCGGCGATGCACGAGCAGCCGCGCGCGCGGTCGCGGTTGCTCACGGTGCCGCTGCCGACGATGCTGCCGGCGCGCACGTTGCGCGTGCGCGCCAGGTGCGCGATCAACCGGCCGAAGTGGAAGTGCATCTCGGGGCCGGTCTCGCAGCGGCCGACGCGCAGGCCGTTCAACGTGCAGTCGAGCGCCAGATGCACGCGCCCGCCGCTCCAGGCGGCGCCCAGTTCGTCGGGCGTCACGGCCACCGGCGAAAAGGCGGTGGCGGGTTTGCTCTGCACGAAGCCCAAGCCCCTGGCCAGCTCGGCCGGCACGAGCGCGCGCAGCGTCCAGTCGTTGGCCAGCATCAGCAGCCGCACGCCTTCGAGCGCGGCCTCGGGCGCGGCGCCCATCGGCACGTCGCCGGTCACCGCCGCGACCTCGGCTTCGAAGTCGAGGCCCCGATCGGCGCCGGCGAAGGCCACGTCGTCGCAGGGGCCGAGGAAGCCGTCGCTGCCGCCCTGGTACATCAGCGGCTCCTCGCGCAGGCCGGCCGGCGGCTCGGCGCCGCGCGCGCGGTGCAGCAGCTCGACATGGTTCAGGTAGGTCGAACCGCAGGCCCGCTGGAAGGCGCGCGCCAGCGGCGCCATGCACTGCTGCGGCTCGAACGCGAAGGCGTGGCGCGCGCGGCCCTCGTTGAGCGCGGCGTACAGGTCCTCGAGCTGCGGGGCGAGGAAGTTCCAGTCGTCGAGCACGCGCTGCAAGGTGCCGGCGATGGCGCCGGCGTGGTGCGCGCGACTCAGGTCGCGCGCGACGACGACGAGCTGGCCGTCGCGCGAGCCGTCCTTCAGGGAGGCGAGTTTCATCGTCGGATCGATCGGCTGAGTCCGTGAAGACATGAATCGCGGGCGTGATTCATGTCTTCAGCGGCTCCGCGGCGATGGCAGTATTGTCGGGTGAGCCACGCCGCAGCCGCATGCGCAAATGGCACGCTGCAGCCGCAGCGGCGGCGCCGGCGGCGTGCGCTCGTCCTGCTCGTGCTGGGCGTGCTCATGTTGCACGCCTGGGCGCTGCTGGGCTGGCCGAGCGGGCGCGTCGACGGCGCGCTGCGCGGCGGCGTGCGGCCGTTGCAGGTGCGGCAGATCGTGCCGCAGGCGGCCGTGTCGAAGAGCGAGGCCGGTGCGGCGCCAGCGGCGGCGGCGGGCGCGGCGCCGCCCGCGCGGCGCGGGCCCGAACCGGCGCGCGCCGCATCGGCCGCTGCCGTCGCGCCCGCGGCCCAGGCGCTTGCCGTGCCGGCCCGGGAGCCGCCGGTGCCCGCGCCGCCGGCCGGCGGCGCCGCGCCGCCGCGCTACGCCACCGAGCTGCCGCCGGCGGCGGCGCTGGGCTACGAGCTGCGCCGCGGCGCCGGCCTGGGTGAGGGCGCGCTCGAATGGCGGCTCGAAGGCGACCGCTACGAGCTCGCGCTGCGTGGCGGCAGCGGCAGCGCCGAGGCACTGGGTTGGACCAGCCGCGGCCGCGTCGACGCCGACGGCGTGGCGCCCGAGCGCTTCGTCGCCCGGCGCCGCGGCCGCGACGCACTGGCGGTGAACTTCGAGCGCGACGGCGCGGGCGGCGGGCGCATCCGCTTCTCGGGCCCGACGCTGCAGCTGCCGCTGCTGCCCGGCGTGCAGGACCGCGTGAGCTGGATGCTGCAGCTGGCGGCCATCGTGCAGGCCGACCCGACGCTGGGCACCGAAGGCGCGCGCGTGTCGATGTGGGTGGTGGGGCCGCGCGGCGAGGCCGATGTCTGGACCTTCACGGTGCAAGGGCGCAGCGCGCTCGAGCTGCCCGAACGTCGCGTCGAGGACGCGCTGCACTGGGTGCGCGAGCCCGAACGCCCCTACGACACGCGCGTGCAGGTCTGGCTCGACCCGTCGCGCCACTACCTCCCGGTGCGGCTGCTGCTGCAGGCGCCGCCGGGCCGCGAGAGCACCGAATTCCTGCTGCGCACGCTGCGGCTGGAGTAGGCGCGGGCCGGCGCGCCGCCGTCTGCGGCCGCCGCGAGATGGGCTGTCCGCCGTCCGCGCTCCGGGGCATGCGCGGGCCGCCGCGGCCGCCCGGCTTGAAAGCCGGCACGCGGCACCCATGTGGGTGGCATCCGGAATCGACCGCCATGCAACTGCTCTACAACTCGGACAGCTTCGCCGTCGTCCAGTTCGATCTGCCCGCGCCCGCAGGCAGCCGCGAGGATGCGGTGCGGCGCGGCGGCTACGAGATCGTCGACAAGTTCGCGCGCAAGGAGATCTTCCTCGAGGGGTTGCTCGCCGATCGCTTTGCCGCCGGCGTGAAGGAGCTCGTCGCGGGCATGCCCGCCGAGGAACCCAACGTCGAGGCGCTCGACGAGTACATCGCGGGCTACAGCGCGCTGGCGCAGCAGCCGCTGGTCGCGCACTGAAGCGGCAGGTCGCCAGCGGGGCCTTGTGTCTCGCGCGCGGCTGCGACAAGATGGCCGCACGCTCCGTCGCGCGCCCTTGGCGCGGCCGGGCGGCGCCGATGCCCCGAATCCCGCACGCCGACGCACGCACGATCGCCAGCCCCGGTCTCGCCGAGGCGCCGGTGCTGGATCTGCTGTGCTCGCACTTCGTGCTCACGCTCACGCTCGGCCAGGCGGCGCGCTTCGATCTGAGGCGCGACTGGAACAGCCTGCTGGCGATCGTCGGCCGCCATCTGGTGTGGCCGGCGCCGGTGCTCGCGCGCCTGCGCGGCTACCTCGCGCAGCGCTGCAAGGGCAATCCGAACTGGCGCGGCCACGAGGCGCTGGCCGACGCCGCCTTCGTCGCGCGGCACGGGCCCTGGCGCGGCCCGTACGAGGAGGGCACGCTGTTCTTCTACCTCGACGAATACGTCAAGGACGCGCCCAAGGATCTGCTCGCCGTGCTCGACGCGAGCTGCCACGGGCTGGCGCGGCGCCTGAAGACCGAGTCGACTCTGGTGCAGAAGAACATCGATGCGCTGGGCGGCCTGCTGCAGCTCAACCCGGCCGAACGTGCGCTGCTGCTGTACGGCACGCTGGCGCGCTGGCAGCGCGAGCTGCGCGGCGTGCTGGTCGAGTTCAAGGTCGGCAACGCGCACGAGGCCTACGCGGCGCTGGCCGCGGTGGCCGGCGTCGAGGCCGGCGAAGTGGCCGAGGCGCTGCGCGCCGGCTCGCGCCTCGAGCGCATCGGCATGGTCGAGAACCTGATCGGCGAGCACAACATCACCGACCTGGCCGACCTCATGAAGGTGAGCGAGCAGCTGCCGCCGGTGCTGATGCGCGAGTACCGCGCGCCCGGCGAGCTGATGGCGGTGTTCACGCGGCCGGCGGCGCCGAGCGAGCTGGCGCCGGCCGACTTCGGCTTCGTTGCCGAAGACGCCGCCGTGCTGACCGCACTGCTGGGCAACGCCGCCGCGTGCAAGGCCGGCGGCGTGAACGTGCTGCTGTACGGCCCTCCGGGCACCGGCAAGACCGAGCTGGCCAAGGTCTGCGCGGCCGCCGCCGGGCTGGCGCTGTACGAGGTCGAGTACGCCGACCGCGACGGCAACAGCCTGTCGGGCCGCGACCGCTATCGCAGCCTGCAGATCAGCCAGGCCTTCTTGAAGGGCAGCGACAGGGTCGCACTGCTGTTCGACGAGGTCGAGGACGTGTTCCCGCCGATCTCGAACGAGGCCGCGCAGCTCATCGCGCGCCTGGACAGCGCGGACGCGCCCGCCTCGGGCAGCGTGAGCGGCAAGGCCTGGGTCAACCAGATCCTCGAGACCAACCCGGTGCCGGTGATCTGGATCACCAACCGCATCGAGCAGATCGACCCGGCCTTCCGCCGCCGCTTCCAGTACCACCTGCTGCTCGGCAGCCCGCCGCCGGGCGCGCGTGCGGCGCTGGTGCGGCGCGCGCTCGCGGGGGCCGCGGTCGGCGAGCCGTTCGCGGCCCGCCTGGCCGAGCGGCGCGGCCTGACGCCGGCGCAGATCCGCACCGCGGTGCGCTTCGCGCAGCTGGCGCAGCCGGCTGCCGAGGGCCCGGCGCAGGCGCCGCAGGACGCGGAGGCGGTGCAGGCGGCGATCGAAGCGCTGATCCAGCGCCAGCTCGCCAACGCCGACAAGGCGCTGGGCGGCCCGGCTCGCGAGCGCGGCGCGCGTGCGGTGGTGACGCAGTACGACCTCACGCTGCTCAACGTCGAATGCCGCTTCGAGGTGCCGCGCATCGTCGCCGCGCTGGCGCGGCGCGGCCACGGCACGCTGTGCTTGCACGGCCCGCCGGGCACCGGCAAGACGGCGCTGGCCGAGCACATCGCGGCGAGCCTCGAGCGGCCGCTGATGGTGCGCCAGGCGAGCGACATCGCGAGCAAGTACGTCGGCGAGACCGAACAGAACATGGCGCGCATGTTCGACGAGGCCGCCGCCGAAGGCGCGCTGCTGCTGCTCGACGAGGCCGACGGCTTCCTGCGCAGCCGCCGCCTGGCCGAGCGCCGCTACGAGGTGAGCGAAGTCAACGAGATGCTGCAGGGCATGGAGCGCTTCGGCGGCATCTTCGTCTGCACGACCAACCTGTTCGAAGACCTGGACGAGGCGGCGCTGCGCCGCTTCACGTTCAAGATCCGCTTCCTCGCCCTGCGCGCCGAGCAGCGCGAGCGCATGTTCGTCGCCGAGGCGCTGGGCGGCGACGCGGCGCGCCTCACGGCCGAGCAGCGCGCACGGCTGGCCGCACTCGATCTGCTCGCGCCGGGCGACTTCGCCGCCGTGCGCCGGCAGATCGAGATCCTGGGCGCGGTTTTCGAGCCCGACGAGTTCCTGAGCCAGCTCGAAGGCGAACACCGCGTCAAGCCCGAAGTGCGGCAGCGCCGTTCGCTGGGCTTCCTCGGTTCGTGACCGAAGCCGGCAGCGCCGCGCCCTGGGCGTCCTCGCGTGCCGGGCGAATCGCGCTGCGCCGCCGACGCCAGGCCATGCTTCCTAGAATCGCGCGATGACCACGACGCTCCCCGCCTACACCCGCGGCGCCGCGCTCGCCGCGCTGCTGCAAGAGCGCATCGCCATCATCGACGGCGCGATGGGCACGATGATCCAGGGCCTCGGGCTCGACGAGGCGGCCTTCCGCGGCGAGCGCTTCAGGAACCATCCGAAGGACCTGAAGGGCAACAACGACCTGCTGTCGCTGACGCAGCCCGAAGCGGTGGCGGCGATCCATGCGGCCTATCTCGAGGCGGGCGCCGACATCATCGAGACCAACACCTTCGGCGCCACTTCGATCGCGCAGGACGACTACGGCCTGGCGCCGCTGGCGCGCGAGATGAACGTGGCCGCAGCGCGCATCGCGCGGCGCGCGGCCGACCGCTTCGCCACGCCCGAGCGGCCGCGCTTCGTCGCCGGCGCGATCGGCCCGACGCCGCGCACGGCCAGCATCAGTCCGGACGTGGCCGACCCGGGCGCGCGCAACATCCGCTTCGACCAGCTGCGCGACGCCTACCGCGAGCAGGCCGAGGGCCTGCTCGAAGGCGGCTGCGACCTCTACATCGTCGAGACCATCTTCGACACGCTCAACGCCAAGGCCGCGATCTTCGCGCTCGACGAGCTGATGGAGGCCAGCGGCGAGCGCCTGCCGGTGATCGTCTCGGGCACCGTCACCGACGCCTCGGGCCGCATCCTGAGCGGCCAGACGGTGGCCGCGTTCTGGCACAGCGTGCGTCATGCGCGGCCGCTGGCGGTGGGCCTGAACTGCGCCCTTGGCGCGGCGGTGATGCGGCCCTACATCGAGGAGCTGGGCAAGGCGGCGGGCGACACCTGGGTGAGCTGCTACCCCAATGCCGGCCTGCCCAACCCGATGAGCGAGACCGGCTTCGACGAGACGCCCGAAGTCACCGGCGCGCTGCTCGAGGAGTTCGCCCGAAGCGGCCTGCTCAACATCGCCGGCGGCTGCTGCGGCACGACGCCGGCGCACATCGCCCAGATCGCGCGCCGCGTCTCGGCGTACCGGCCGCGCCGGCGCGGCGAGCCGATCCTTACTTCGCTGCTGGCGACCTGAGCGTCCGCAGCAGGCTCAGCGCAGATTGCCGGTGTGCCCGAGCGAAAACCGCCCGGGCTGCGGCCAGACCGTGAGGCCATGCGGCTCGGCGCCGACCTTGATCTGCTGCACCGCGCCGCTCGCGGTGTCGAAGCGGTAGACGACGTCGTCGTAGCGTCCGGCCAGCCAAAGGTGGCGGCCGTCGGCGCTGACGTTGCCCATGTCGGGGCTGCCGCCGCCGGGGATGCCCCAGCGCGCGACCACCTTCTCGGTCGCGAAGTCGATCACCGCGACGCCGCCCGAGCCGTTGCGCCGCCCGTGGATGCGGTGCGTGCCGCGGTTGATCGCGTAGAGCCGGCGCCCGTCGCGGCTCGGGTACAGGCCGTGCGTGCCGATGCCGGCGGCGATGAAGCCGACCTGGGCGAGCGTCTCGCCGTCGACGATGTGCACGCCGTCGGCATGCATGTCGGCGACGTAGAAGCGCCGGCCGTCGGGCGCGATGCGCACGTCCTGCGGCATGCCCTTGGCCAGCGTGCACAGCTCGGTCGCGCCGGGCTCCCAGACCTTGCCGGGCGCCAGCGGCGCCGCCTCCTTGAAGCGCGTGTCGGGCAGCCTGAGCTTCAGGTAGCCGGCCACCTTGCGCGCGGCGAGGTCGATCTTCGCGATGCTGCCGCTGAACTCGCAGGTGAAGATCGCGTAGCGCCCGTCGGCGGCGAAGTCGGCGTGGTTGATGCCGGCGCAGCCGGGCACCTCGATCGCGTACTGCAGCGCCATCGTCCCGGGGTCGCGGAAGTCCAGCCGCTTGCGCGCCTCGGCGACGACGATGGCCGACTTGCCGTCGGGCGTGAAGTACAGGTTGTAGGGGTCGTCGACCGCGACCGCGGCGCCCGGCTTGCCGCTGCGCGGGTCGATCGGCGTCAGGCTGCCGTCGGTGCGGCCCTCGGCGTTGTTGGTGACCCACAGCGTGCGCAAGTCCCACGCGGGCACGATGTGCTGCGGGCTGCGCCCGACCTTGAAGCGGTCGACGACCTTCATGGTCGCCGGGTCGATGACGCTGACGTCGTTCGAGCGCAGGTTGGGCACGTAGACGCGCTCGAGGTCGCCCTTGACGGCCTCGGCGAGCTGGCCGGCGCCGGTGCCGGCGTAGACGCTGGCGGGCGCCTGGGCACGGGCCGGCACGGCGAGGGCGAACGCTGCGAGCGAGGCGAGCGAGGCAAGCGAGGCAAGCGAGGCAAGCGAGGCAAGCGAGGCAAGCGAGGCAGGCAATGGGGCAAGACGGCTCGGTGGCATGGATCGCAGGTGTTTGCTGGGGGAAGGGGGCGCGCAGCGCAAGCGGGGACAAAGGCTCTCAGCGGCGCGCCTGCGTGCGGATCGCCGCAACCGAAGCGGCGACGATGCGCGCGACGCCGGCGGCGCCGAGCTCGGCGCTGGCCTGCGCCGGGTCGCCGCGCACGCCGTCGCGCGGGCCCGGGCGTGCCAGCAGCTCGCGCCGCACCAGCGCCGGATCGACGGCGAGCGCGAGCGAGGTGTCGAGCAAGCCCGCGTGCTCGCCGATCGCCGCCGGCGCGTAGCCCTGCGCCTGGAGCCAGGCGGCGAACTCGCGCTGGCCGGCACGGTAGTACGCGCCGAGCGCGTGGACGCGCGCGCCGGCGCGCGCCGCCGCGCTGCGGTTGAAACGCGCGGCGACGCGTTCGAGCGCCGCCTGATACCCGCCGTGGTCGCCGAGCAGGAAGATGTCGCGCAGGCCGTGCCGCGCCAGGCTGGCCGCCGCGCCTTCGAGCACGGCCTCGAACGCGCTGTCCGGCACCGAGATCGTCCCGGCCCAGCGCATGTGCGCGGCCGGCGGATCGATCGCGCCCTCGGGCACGTAGGCGAGCACCGGCGCGACGACGGCGTTGCCCAGTTCGCACGCGATGCGCTCGGCCAGCACCTGCACGCGCCGGTTGTGCTTGCCCAGCACCATGTGCGCGCCGTTCTGCTCGGTGCCGCCGATCGGGATCAGCGCCGTCGTCGTGCCGGCGGCGACGGCGGCGCGCAACTCGGGCGAGGTCATGCGTTCGAGCGCGACCTCGGCGCCCGTCGCAGCGGCATGGGTCCAGACCAGCGCCAGCAGCACGGCAATGCGACACGCGCGGCAGTTCATCGGCAGGGTTCGCGTCGCGTCAGATCTCGAGCTTGGTGCCGAGTTCGACGATGCGGTTGGTCGGCAGGTGCAGGAAATCGGCGGCGGCGGCGGCGTTGCGGTGCATGCTGGCGAAGAGCTTCTCGCGCCACATCGCCATGCCGCCGCCGAAGGTCGGCACGACGGTGTCGCGGCTGAGGAAGTAGCTCGTCTCCATCTCGTCGAGCTTGACGCCGCGGCCGGCCAGCAGCGCCAGCGCCTCGGGCACGTCGGGCTCGTTCTTGAAGCCGAAGTGCAGCGTCACCTGCCAGCAGTCGTGGCCGAGCGGCTCGATCTCGATGCGCTTGTCGAAGCCGATCCACGGCACCTCGTGGTGCATGACGGTGACGAACAGGTTCTGCTGGTGCAGCACCTTGTTGTGCTTGAGGTTGTGCAGCAGCGCGAAGGGCGTCGAGCCGCGCTCGCTGTGCAGGAAGACGGCGGTGCCGGCCACGCGCTGCGGCGGGCTGACGAAGATCGCCTCGAGGAAGCTCGGCAGGTCGATCGACTCGCTGCGCAGCCGCTCGCGCATCAGGCGCCGGCCCTGCTTCCAGGTCAGCATCAGCGTGAACAGCGCGCCGCCGATGGCCACCGGAAACCAGCCGCCTTCGAACAGCTTGACGGCGTTGGCGGCGAAGAAGGAGAAGTCGACGACGAAGAACAGCCCCGTCGCCGCCAGGCCGAGGGCGAGCGGCAGGCGCCAGGCGTAGCGCAGGACGAAGAAGGTCATGATGGTGGTGATCGTCATGTCGATCGTCACCGTGATGCCGTAGGCCGAGGCGAGCGCGCCCGAGGAGCCGAACATGACGACGGCGAAGACGACGAAGGCGTAGAGCGTCCAGTTGACCAGCGGCATGTAGATCTGCCCGGTTTCGCGCACCGAGGTGTGCGTGATGCGCAGGCGCGGCAGGTAGCCCAGCTGCACCACCTGCTTGGTCACCGAATAGGCCGCGGAGATGAGCGCCTGCGAGGCGATCACCGAGGCCGCGGTGGCCAGCACGATGAGCGGAAACAGCGCCCACTCGGGCGCCATCTCGAAGAACGGGTTGCCCACGTTGGCGGGGTGCGTGAGCAGCATCGCGCCCTGGCCGAAGTAGTTGAGCAGCAAGGCCGGCAGCACGACCGCGAACCAGGCCGCACGGATCGGGCGCTTGCCGAAATGGCCGAGGTCGGCGTACAGCGCCTCGGCGCCGGTGACGCACAGCACGACCGCGCCCAGCGCCAGGAAGCCGATGCCCGGGTGCCGCAGCATGAAGCCCGCCGCGTGGTGCGGCAGCAGTGCGGCCAGCACCTGCGGCTGGCGCGCCAGGTGCGGCAGGCCCAGCGCCGCGATGGCGACGAACCAGGCCAGCATCACCGGCCCGAAGAAGCGCCCCACCGTGCCCGAGCCGAAGCGCTGCGCCGCGAACAGCGCAGTGATCACCGCCAGCGTGACCGGCACGACGAAGCGGTGCAGGCCCGGCGCCGCCACCTCCAGGCCCTCGATCGCCGACAGCACCGTGATGGCCGGCGTGATCACGCCGTCGCCGTAGAAGATCGCGGTGCCGAAGATGCCCAGCAGCAGCAGCCGCCGGCGCAGCGCCGGGCGTTCGCGCACGGCGCCGGCCGCCAGCGCCAGCATCGCCACCAGGCCGCCCTCGCCGTTGTTGTCGGCGCGCAGGATCAGCGTCACGTACTTCAGGCTGACGATGAGGGTCAGCGTCCAGAACACGAGCGACAGGATGCCCAGCACGTTGTCGGGCGTGAGCGGCACGCGGTCGCGCGCGAACACCTCCTTGAGCGCGTACAGCACGCTCGTGCCGATGTCGCCGTAGACGACGCCGATCGCGCCCAGCGCCAGGGCGGCCAGGGCACGCCCGCGGGGCGCGGCAGCGCGGCTCACTCGTAGCTCTCGGCGTCGGGATCGGTGGCTTCGAGCTCGTAGGCGGCGGCCAGCATCGCCAGGCGGCCGACGACGCCGTACATGTAGAAGCGGTTGGGCGCGCTCGCGCCCGGCTTGAGGCCGCGGCGCGGCAGGTGGTGGCTCTCGGCGAAGGCCAGCGGCACGAAGTCCGAGCCCGGCGCGGCCAGGTTCTCGTCGGCGCGGCGCCCGGCGTGCACGCGGTAGTAGCCGCCGATCACGTAGCGGTCGATCATGCACACCACCGGTTCGGCCACGGCCTCGTGGATGCGCTCGTGCGTCGGCACGCCTTCCTGCGCCAGCATCTCGCGCGCGGTCTGCCCGTCGGCGAAGAGCTGCGCGCGCAGCGCCGGTGCGTCGAGCTCGGCGGCGTCGCGCAGCGCGACGATGCTGTCGCCGTCGCGGCCGGCGTCGGCCTTCAGCACCACGTAGGGCTTGTCGGCGATGCCGTATTCCTTGTGCTTGCGCCGCAGCTTGGCCAGCAGCGCGTCGGCGCTGGCCTCGAGCGCCTCGAGGCCGCTGCCGTCGGCCGCGATGCGGCAGCCGGCGCCGGTCAGCGGCGTGATCAGCCAGGGGTCCATGCCGAGCAGCTTGGCGAACTTCTTGGCCACCTCCTCGTAGCTCTGGAAGTGGCGCGACTTGCGCCGCACCGCGCAGCTGGCATGCAGCGGCGGCAGCAGGTACTGCTCGTGCAGGCCGCGCAGCGCCGGCGGCACGCCGTGCGCGAGCGCGTCGTTCAGCAGCACGGTGCAGGGATCGAAATTCGCCAGCCCGAGCCGGCGCCGGCGCCGCACCACCGGCTCGAGCGCGAGCTCCTCGCCGTCGGGCAGGGCCAGGGTGCGCGGCGCCGTGAGCGCCGGGTCGAACGAGCCGAGCCGCACGTTCAGGCCGGCGAGCGTGAAGATGCGCACCAGGCGCTGCAGGTGCGCGAGATAGAAGCTGTGCCGGCAGTCGGCCGGGATCAGCAGCAGGTTCTTCGCCTCGGGGCAGATCTTCTCGATCGCCGCCATCGCCGCCTGCACCGCCAGCGGCAGCATCGCCTCGGTGAGATGGTGAAACCCGTGCGGGAACAGCTCGCTGTCCACCGGCGCGAGCTTGAAGCCCGCGTTGCGCAGATCCACCGAGGTGTAGAAGGGCGGCGTGTGCTCCATCCACTCGAGGCGGAACCAGCGCTCGATGGCGGGCATCGATTCGAGGACGCGCGCCTCGAGCTCGTTGATCGGCCCGGTGAGCGCGGTGATCAGGTGCGGGACCATCGGCGCATTCTAGGAGTGCGGCGGGCGTGCCGGACAGTGCAGGCGGCGGGCACGCCGGACAGCGCGCGCGGCCGGCGCGGGCGCAGCACGACCCGGGCCGGCGGGCGCATGGGCTGCCGGCTGCAGCCCATGCACCCGCAGCGCAGGCGCCGCCGGGGGCTTCAGCGGTTGTAGGCCGTCTCGCCGTGCGCGGCGATGTCCAGGCCCTGGCGCTCCTCTTCGGCCGACACGCGCAGGCCGAGCGTGAGGTCGACGATCTTGTACGCGATGGCCGCCACGACGCCCGACCAGACGACGGTCAGCAGCACGCCGCCGCCCTGGCGCAGCAACTGCTCGAAGACACCCCGGCTGCCCACCGCCGCCGTGACCCAGTCGGTGACCATGCCGGGGCCGCCGAGCGCCTGGTTGTTGAACACGCCCGTCAGCAGCGCGCCGACGATGCCGCCCACGCCGTGCACGCCGAAGACGTCGAGCGAGTCGTCGGCGCCGATGACGCGCTTCAGGCCGGTGACGCCCCACAGGCAGAGCAGGCCCGCCGCAGCGCCGACCACCAGGGCGCCGACGATGCCCACGTTGCCGGCCGCCGGCGTGATGGCGACCAGGCCCGCCACGGCGCCCGAGGCAGCGCCCAGCATCGAGGCCCTGCCCTTCATCACCGCCTCGCCGGCGCACCAGGCCAGCACCGCCGCGGCTGGGGCCGACAGCGTGTTGAGGAAGGCAAGCGCGGCGCCGCCGCCGGCTTCGAGCGCGGAGCCGGCGTTGAAGCCGAACCAGCCCACCCACAGCAGCGAGGCGCCGACCATCGTGAGCGGCAGGTTGTGCGGCGCCATCGACTCCTTGCCGTAGCCGATGCGCTTGCCGGACATGTACGCGCCCACCAGACCCGCCACCGCGGCGTTGATGTGCACCACGGTGCCGCCGGCGAAGTCGAGCACGCCCCATTGCCACAGCAGGCCGGCCCGGGCGTCCAGTGCGGCGGCGACGTCGTGGCCGGTGTAGGCGTCGGGGCCCGGCCAGAACCACACCATGTGCGCCAGCGGCAGGTAGGCGAAGGTGAACCACAGCACCATGAACAGCAGCACGGCGCCGAAGCGGACGCGCTCGGCGAAGGCGCCGACGATCAGCCCGCAGGTGATGGCCGCGAACGTGGCCTGGAAGGCGACGAACACGATTTCGGGGATGACCACGCCCTTGCTGAAGGTGGCCGCCGTCGCGAAGTCGCCCTTCATCGGGTCGAACACGCCGGCGAGGAACAGCCGGTCGAAGCCGCCGACGAAGGCATTGCCTTCGGTGAACGCCAGGCTGTAGCCGTAGACGACCCACAGCACGGTGACGAGCGCGAAGGTGACGAAGACCTGCATCAGCACCGACAGCATGTTCTTGCTGCGCACCAGGCCGCCGTAGAACAGCGCCAGGCCCGGGATGGCCATCAGGACGACGAGCAGCGTGGCCAGCAGCATCCAGCTCACGTCGCCCTTGTTGGGCACCGAGGCGGCCGGCGCGGCGGCCGCGGAGGCTCCTGCGGCGGCGGGCGTGGCCGCTGGGGCGGGCGCCGCGGCCGCAGCCGCCGCAGCCGCCGCCTCGGGCGCCGAGCCGGCCGGCGCGCGGCTCTGCGCCAGCACGCCCGCGCCGCTGCCAAGCAGGGCCAGCGCGAGTGCGAAGGAGGTGATGAGTCGACTCATGGATGAACTCGTGGCAGGAGGTTCTCGCGCCCGCGCCGTCCGGCCCTGAGGCCGGAGGCGAACTCGAACTTGGCGCCGACGTCGAGGCAGCCGCTGTTCCTGCTGTGGGCGACGCCGAACAGCCTGCCCACGCTGTGCGAGTACTTGGCCGTCACCGGACCGCGGGTCAGCGCGCCGTAGATCTCGTAGGTCTCTGCCCTTGGCGTGAGCTTGTTGCCCGGATACCGGTACGCGAGCAAGCCGATGTCGTAGGCAAGCGAGTCCTTGACGAGCTCGGCCTTGTAGCCGCCGTAGATGTCGAGCTCGACGTCGGCGTTGCCGGCGCCGAAGCCGCCCGCAGTGCCGGCGTCCGTGATCCACTTGATCGTCGACGCCCAGGCGCCGACGTAAAGGCCGCCGTTGTCGTAGTCCGCTCCGCCCTGCAGCGCGGGCTCGAGGCGCGACTGCGAGATGCCGCGGTAGCGGTAGTCACTGACGACGCCGACGTTCGATGCCAGATCGGCGAACGCCGCATCCGGCAGCGCGGCGGCCGTGATGGCCGCGGCGAGGACGGGCAGCGATTGGTTCATGCGGGGGCTCACGTGAATTCAACTTCGGGAAGGCACTCGGGCTCAGCCTCTGCAGCTTCCGTGCCAGCCCCCACCCTGGGCGCTCGCGCACTGGCCGTGCGCGAGTGATGCGCGCCCTAGCCGTGCGCGGGTGATGCACGCCCTGGTCGTGCGCGGGTGATGCGCGCCCTGGCCGTGCGCGAGTGATGCGCGCGCGCTGCGTGAGCGCAGCCCGCACCGCGCAGCGGCGCGCCGCAGCGCTCGAAGCGCCGCCGCAGGCACCAAGCTGGTGCCTGCGCCCGCTCGGGTGCACCGATGGGGGTGATCGGCCGGCGCAGCAAAATCGCGGCCGGGAGGATCGATTCATGGCGCTCGCGGTGGTGCGCAGCCGCTCGCTCGACGGCCTGGAGGCGCCGGCGGTGCACGTCGAGGTGCAGCTGGCCAACGGGCTGCCGAGCTTCACGCTGGTGGGTCTGGCCGACACCGAAGTGAAGGAGTCGCGCGAGCGCGTGCGCGCGGCGCTGCAGCAAAGCGGCTTCGCCTTCCCGCACAACAAGCGCATCACGGTCAACCTGGCGCCGGCCGAGCTGCCCAAGGAGTCGGGGCGCTTCGACCTGCCGATCGCGCTCGGGCTGCTGGCGGCCGATGGGCAGCTCGACGCGCAGCGCCTGGCGCAGGGCGAGTTCGCGGGCGAGCTGTCGCTGGCCGGCGAGTTGCGTCCGGTGCGCGGCGCGCTGGCGCTGGCGCTGGCCGCGCGGCGCGACGGCGGCGCGCGCATGCTGGTGCTGCCCCGCGCCAGTGCGGCCGCGGCGGCGCAGGTGCAGGGCCTGGACGTACGCGGCGCGGACACGCTGGCGCAGGTGGTGGCCGCACTCCTGCCCGGCGCGGACGCGCAGCCATTGGCGCAGGCCTTGCCCGCACCGCGCGCGGTCGTGCGCGGCGCGGCGGGCGACCTGCGCGACGTCAAGGGCCAGAGCGCGGCCAAGCGCGCGCTCGAGATCGCGGCGGCCGGCGCGCACAGCCTGCTGCTCGTCGGCCCGCCCGGCACCGGCAAGTCGATGCTGGCGCAGCGCCTGGCCGGTCTGCTGCCGCCGCTGACGGACGACGAAGCATTGGAGAGCGCCGCATTGCTCGGCCTCGCGGCCGACGCCGTCGCCTTCGGCGAGCGGCCGGTGCGCGCGCCGCACCACACCGCGAGCGCGGTTGCGCTGGTGGGCGGCGGCTCGCCGCCGCGCCCGGGCGAAATCTCGCTCGCGCACGGCGGCGTGCTCTTCCTCGACGAGGTGCCGGAGTTCCCGCGCGCGGCGCTCGAGGCGCTGCGCGAGCCGCTCGAGAGCGGCTGCATCACGATCGCGCGTGCCGCGCGCCGGGCCACGTTTCCGGCCCGCTTCCAGCTCGTGGCCGCGATGAACCCCTGCCCCTGCGGCTGGCTCGGCGCGCCGCCGGCGACGGGCCGCGCCTGCCGTTGCACGCCCGACGCCGTGGCGCGCTACCAGGGTCGGCTGTCGGGGCCGCTGCTCGATCGCATCGACCTGCAGGTGGAGGTGCTGGCGGCGCGCCCCGACGAACTGCTGGCTGCGCCCGAGGGCGAACCGAGCGCAGTGGTGGCGGCGCGCGTCGCGCAGGCGCGTGCGCGCCAGCAGGCGCGCCAGGGCACGCCCAACGCGGCGCTCGACGCCGCCGGCGTCGACGCGCGGGTGGCGCTCGAAGCGGCCGCCGAGGCCTTCGTGCGCAACGCCGCGGCGCGGCTGGCCTGGTCGGGCCGTCGGCTGCACCGCGCGTTGAAGGTGGCGCGCACGATCGCCGATCTGGCCGGCGCCGAACGCGTGACGGTCGCGCACGCGGCCGAGGCGCTGCAATGGCAGCGTGTGCTGGGCGGCTGAGCAGGGTCGCGCCGGCCCGCCCGAGCCGGCGGGCGCGGCGGGCTCATGCGCCGGGCGATCGGACGGGCGATCGGACGGGCGACAGGCCCGCCGCGATCGCGCTCTCAAGCAAATGTGGCTCTGCCACTTTGCTTGACCCCCACGGGGGGCGGGCTGGGCGCAGCCCGGCCCTGGGGGCGCTCAGATCGCGATCGGATCGACGTCGACGGCCCAGCGCAGCAGGCCCTTGTGGCGTGCGCGCAGAGCGCCCAGCTGCGGCAGCCAGGCGGCGAGCGCGCGCTGCAGCGCGCCGCGCGAGCGCGCCTCGAGCAGCATCTGCACGCGCTCGACGTCGGCCACGCGCGGCACGGGCGGCGGCACCGGCGCGTACACGGTGACGCCGGCGGCGGCGTCGAGCAGCGCGCCCGCGTCGCGCAGGAAGGCCGTGGCCGCCGCCGCCTGCCTGGCCTCGGCGCGCAGCAGCGCCAGGCTGGAGAAAGGCGGCAGCCCCGCGGCCTGGCGTTCGGCGAGCTGGGCCGCCGCGAAGGCCTCGTAGTCGTGCGCGCGCAGCGCCGCGTACAGCGCGTGGCGCGGGTGCCAGGTCTGCACCCACATCTCGGCGCGCGCGGCCTGCGCGGCGTCGCGCCCGGCGCGGCCGGCGGCCTGCATCAGCAGCGCGAACAGCCGTTCGGGGGCGCGGAAATCGCTGCTGAACAGCGCACCGTCGGGGTTGACTGCGGCCACCAGCGTGACGCGACGGAAGTCGTGCCCCTTGGCCAGGATCTGCGTGCCCACCAGGACGTCCACCTCGCCGGCGTGCGCCGCGGCCAGCTGCTGCTCGAGCCGCCCGGCGCCGCGCGTGCTGTCGGCATCGATGCGCGCGATGCGCGCGCCGGGCAGCAGCTGGGCGAGCTGCTCCTCGAGCTTCTCGGTGCCGCGGCCGATCGGCGCGATGTCGAGGTTGCCGCAATCGGGGCAGGCGCGCGGCACGCGCTCGGCCAGTCCGCAGTGGTGGCAGCGCAGGGTGCGGTCGGCCTTGTGGAACACGCGCCAGGCGCTGCAATGCGGGCAGCCGCTCTTCCAGCCGCAGGCGCCGCAGTGCAGCACCGGGGCGTAGCCGCGCCGGTTGAGCAGCACCAGGCTCTGCTCGCCGTGCGCGAGCCGCTCGCGCAGCGCATCGGCCAGCGCCGGCGCGACCACGAGCTCGCTGCCCTTGCTGCGCGGCAGGGTCGACATGTCGAGCAGGCGCACGCGCGGCAGCGTGCCGCCGCCGACGCGCGCCGGCAGCGCCAGCCGCCGGTAGCGGCCCTCGCGCAGGTTCTGCCAGGTCTCGAGCGAGGGCGTCGCCGAGCCCAGCAGCACCGGGATGCCCAGCTGGTGCGCGCGCCACACCGCCAGGTCGCGCGCCGAGTAGCGCGCGCCCTCCTGCTGCTTGAACGAGGGGTCGTGCTCCTCGTCGACGACGATGAGCCCCAGGCGCGGCAGCGAGGCGAAGATCGCCAGCCGCGTGCCGAGCACGAGATCGGCGCGCCCGAGGTGGGCGAGCAGCCAGTGGCGCAGGCGCGCCGCCGGCGTGAGCGCGCTGTGCAGGCTGGCCAGCGTGCGGCCCGGAAAGCGCGCCGCGAAGCGCGCTTCGAGCTGGGGCGTGAGGTTGATCTCGGGCACCAGCACCAGCACCTGGTGTCCGGCGGCGAGTGCGGCGGCCGCGGCGCGCAGATAGACCTCGGTCTTGCCGCTGCCGGTGACGCCGTGCAGCAGCGTCGGGCGCCCGGCATCGGCCGGCGCGGCCAGCGCCGCCAGCGCGGCCGCCTGTTCGTCGGTGAGCGGCGGCGTCGCACTCGCGTCCGGCGTGGCGGGCTGGCGCGCAGCGCCACGCTCGTCGGTGCTGCGCGCCAGCCGCGCGAGGCGCCGCGTGAGTTGCGCGTCGTCGAGCCGGCGCAACTCGGGCGGCAGCACGGCGAGCGCCAGCTCGCCGATGCCGCGCTGATAGTAGCCGGCGGCGAAGGCCACGAGCGCGCGCCATTCGTCCGACAGCGCCGGCAGCGTCGTGAACGCAGTTGATACCGGTCGTAACGCGGCCGCTTCGATGCCCGAGCCTGGGCCCCAGGCGATGCCCGACACCACCCGTCTGCCCAGCGGCACGCGCAGCAAGGAGCCCGGCGCGAGTGGCTGCTCACTGGTGTAGTCGAGCAGGCCGCCCACGGCCGAATGGCGGGGCGTTTCGACCGCTACCGCCAGCCGCAGCGGCGACGCGGTCACCTGCCCCTTCTCCGGCCCGCTGGCGATCGAGGATTCACCTTCATTTGCAGCCGCAACTCACTGATCGGAAAGCACTTTTATCACTGTCAACGATTTCTGTGGATAACTTTGTGGGCAGGCTGCGGCAAGCGCCGCCAAGTCCTTGATTTCGCTCGTCTGCCGGCTTTCTGCCCGCCGCCGACGCATCGAACAGACTTGATATGAATCAACGACTTAGCGCTGCCTGGCGGCGATGCGTCGGCCGCGCATGCGGGCCGAGCGTGCGTTCGTCCCGCAACTACTTTGCTGGGGATAAGTCAAGCCCTGAGCGCTCACTTACTCGCTCGCGTGCGCTTGGCCGCGAGAGCCTTTTCAGGCCGGCCTGCGCAGCGCCTTGGAATGCGCGTGAACGGCCTCGACGAGTGCCGTCACATGCTCGGGCGGCGTGTGCTGGTTGATGCCGTGCCCGAGGTTGAAGACATGGCCGCCCCAGCGGCCGTCGGCGCGCTGCGGCGGGCCGAAGCTGTCGAGCACGGCGCGCGCCTCGGCGGCCACGATCTCGGGCGGCGCGAACAGCACGGCCGGGTCGAGGTTGCCCTGCAGCGCCACGCGGTCGCCGACGCGCTGGCGCGCCCGGCCCAGGTTGGCGGTCCAGTCCAGGCCGACGACATCGGCGCCGCAGGCGGCGATCTCCTCGAGCCAGGGCGCGCCGCCCTTGGTGAAGACGATGCAGGGCACGCGCTCGCCCTCGCGCTCGCGCACGAGCGCGTGCACGACGCGGCGCGTGTATTCGAGGCTGAAGCGCTGGAAGGCGCCGTCGGCGAGCACGCCGCCCCAGGAGTCGAACAACATCACGGCCTGTGCGCCGGCCGCGATCTGCGCGTTGAGGTAGGCCGCCACCGCCTGCGTGTTGACGTCGAGGATGCGGTGCATCAGGTCGGGCCGCGCGTACAGCATGCTCTTGACGAGGCGGTAGTCGTCGCTGCCGGCGCCCTCGACCATGTAGCAGGCGAGCGTCCACGGGCTGCCGGCGAAGCCGATCAGCGGCACGCGCCCGGCGAGTGCACGGCGGATCGAGCGCACGGCGTCGAACACGTAGCGCAGCCGCTCGAGGTCGGGCACGCGCAGTGCCGCCACCGCCGCCTCGTCGCGCAGCGGCCGGGCGAAACGCGGCCCCTCACCGGCGGCGAAGGTCAGGCCCAGACCCATCGCGTCGGGCACGGTGAGGATGTCGGAGAACAGGATCGCGGCGTCGAGCGCATAGCGCGCGAGCGGCTGCAGCGTCACCTCGGTGGCGTAGTCGGGGTTCGTCGCCAGGCCCATGAAGCTGCCGGCGCGGGCGCGCGTGGCGTTGTACTCGGGCAGGTAGCGCCCGGCCTGGCGCATCAACCACAGCGGGGTGTAGTCGGTGGGCTCGCGCAGGCAGGCGCGCAGGAAGGTGTCGTTGCGCGGACGTGGCATGGCGGCATTATCGTGGGCGCCATGCCGGCGTGGCCGCGCGCGCGGCCCCGGGGCACTTGAAGCCCCCGGGCTGCGCCGCATCTGCTGCATGTTCGCCGTCGCAGCGTCCGTGTCGGCGCGGGTTGCGTGTTGGGAGGAAGTCCGATGTCGATTGCCCGCTCTGTCGTCCTCGCTCTGGCTCTGGCCGCCGCCTTCGCGCTGGGCGGCTGCGGCTATAACGACTTCCAGCGCCTGGACGAGCAGACCAAGGCGGCCTGGAGCGAGGTGCTCAACCAATACCAGCGGCGCGCCGATCTGGTGCCCAATCTCGTGGCCACCGTCAAGGGCGAGGCCGGCTTCGAGCAGGAGACGCTCACCAAAGTGGTCGAGGCGCGCGCCCGGGCCACCGGCATCCAGGCCACGCCCGAGCTGCTTGCCAACCCCGAGGCCCTCGCCCGCTTCCAGCAGGCGCAGGGCGAACTGTCGGGCGCACTCGCGCGGCTGCTCGTCGTCGCCGAGAACTATCCCAACCTCAAGGCCAACCAGGGCTTCCAGGACCTGCGCGTGCAGCTCGAAGGCACCGAGAACCGCATCACCGTCGCGCGCAACCGCTACATCAAGGCGGTGCAGGAGTACAACGTGCTCGTGCGCCGGTTTCCGAGCAACCTGACGGCGATGGTCTTCCGCTACGACGTCAAGCCCTCCTTCACGGTGCGCGACGAGACGCAGCTGGCCACGCCGCCGACGGTCGACTTCGGCAGGGCGGCGTCGCCCGCAGCGTCGCCCGCGGCGTCACGCTAGCGAGCGTGCCATGCGCGCCCTGCGTCGGCCGCTCGGCGTCTGGTGCGCCTTGCTCGCGGCCTTGTGGCTCGTGGTGGGCGTCGCTGCGCCGCCCGTGGCGCGCGCGCAGGCGCTGCAACCGGTGCCGGTGCTCGACGCGCGCGTCGTCGACCGCACCGGCACGCTGAACGCCGCTGCGCGCGCGGCGCTCGAAGCCAAGCTCGCCGCCTTCGAGGCGCACTCGGGGCCGCAGATCGTGGTGCTGCTGGTGGCGACGACGCAGCCCGAGGACATCGCCGCCTACGCGCAGCGTGTGGCCGATGCGTGGAAGATCGGCCGGCGCGACGTGGGCGACGGCCTGCTGCTCGTGGTGGCGCGCGATGACCGCCGTGTGCGCATCGAGGTGGCCAAGGCGCTGGAGGGCGCCGTTCCCGACCTCGCGGCGCGCCAGATCATCGACCGCGCGATCGTGCCGGCCTTGCGCGCCGGCGACTACGCCGGCGGGATCGACGCCGCCGTCGACGCGCTCATCGCGCGCATCCAGGGCGAAGGACTGCCTGCACCCGACGCGCGCCCGCCGGCGCAGCACGGGTTGCAGCTCGACGAGATCGGGATCTTCCTGTTCGTCGTCGTTCCCATCGTCGGTGCCGTGTTGACCGGGCTGTTCGGCCGCAGGCTCGGCGCCGTGCTCACGGCCGGTGCCGCCGGCGGCCTGGGCTGGTGGTTCACCGCGAGCTTGCTGGCCGCTGCCGGTGCAGCGCTCGTGGCCCTGGTGCTGGTCGGGCTCTTGGGCATCGGCGCTGCGGCGCGCCGCGGCAGCCTGCCGCGCGGCTGGGGCGGCGCGAGCCCGGACGGGGGCTGGAGGGGTGGCGGCTTCGGCTCGGGTGGCGGCGGTTTCAGCTCGGGCGGCGGCGGCGGCGGCGGCGGCGCCTCGGGCCGCTGGTGAGCGCGACGATGGGCAGGCTCGCGCGCATCCTCAGGCACCGCTGGCACGACGAGACCGATGTCGCGCGCGCGCTCGACGCCGCCGCGCTGGCACGGCTGACCGAGCGCGTCGCCGCCAGCGAGAGGCATCACAGCGGCGAGATCCGCATCTGCGTCGAGGCCGGGCTGCCGCTGGCCTACCTGTGGCGGCACGCGCAGGCACGCGAGCGTGCGATCGCGCTGTTCGGCGAGCTGCGTGTGTGGGACACCGAACACAACAACGGCGTGCTGATCTACCTGCTGCTGGCCGAGCGCGCGATCGAGATCGTCGCCGACCGCGGGCTGCGGCGGCACGTGCAGGCGGAGCAATGGCGCGCGCTCGCCGATGCGCTGGCGGCCGCCTTGCGTGCCGGCCGCTTCGAGCACGGACTTGCCGCGGCGGTGGCGGGCGTCGACGCGTTGCTCGTGCGCCATTTCCCGCTCGCGGCGGGCGCGCCCAATCCGAACGAACTGCCCGACCGGCCGGTGCAGCGGCGCTGACCGCGCAGCGCGCCGCTACTTCCTGCGCAGCTTCTGGATCGCCGCGATCTGCGCCGCCATGGCGGCGAACTCGCTCTGCGCCTTGGCCAGGTCGATGTCGCTCTTGGCGTTGCGCATCGCCTCCTCGGCCAGCTTCTTGGCCTCGTTGGCCTTGGCCTCGTCGAGATCCTTGCCCCGGATCGCGGTGTCGGCGAGTACCGTCACGCAGTCGGGCTGCACCTCGAGGATGCCGCCGGCGACGAAGACGAACTCCTCGCCGCCGCTGCTGCCGTCGGGATTGGCGCGCTCGATGCGCACGGCGCCCGGCCGGATGCGCGTGATGAGCGGCGTGTGGCGCGGCAGGATGCCGAGCTCG
The DNA here is from genome assembly GCA_046348125.1 of Rubrivivax sp. Classification (GTDB taxonomy): domain Bacteria; phylum Pseudomonadota; class Gammaproteobacteria; order Burkholderiales; family Burkholderiaceae_C; genus Rubrivivax. The sequence goes on along the minus strand of JAXMEV010000009.1, from coordinate 21,202 downwards.
CCGCTCTCGCCGGGCAGGGCGACGAACCGGGCCTCGCCGCTGAAGATGTTCTCTTCGGCGCTGACCACGTCGACGTGGATGGTGCTGGCCATCGTGGCTCCTCGTGGCTCAAGCCGCCGTTACTGGATCGTCTTGGCCTTCTCGAAGGCGTCGTCGATCGTGCCGACCATGTAGAAGGCCTGCTCGGGCAGGTGGTCGCATTCGCCGCCGACGATCATCTTGAAGCCGCGGATCGTCTCCTTCAGCGGCACGTACTTGCCGGGGCTGCCGGTGAACACCTCGGCGACGTGGAAGGGCTGGCTGAGGAAGCGCTGGATCTTGCGCGCGCGCGCCACCGCCAGCTTGTCCTCGGGGCTGAGCTCGTCCATGCCGAGGATGGCGATGATGTCGCGCAGCTCCTTGTAGCGCTGCAGCACCGCCTGCACCGAGCGCGTGGTGCTGTAGTGCTCCTCGCCGACGACGTTCGGGTCGACCTGGCGGCTGGTGCTGTCCAGCGGATCGACCGCCGGGTAGATGCCGAGCGCGGCGATGTCGCGCGAGAGCACGACGGTGGCGTCGAGGTGGGCGAAGGTGGTGGCCGGCGACGGGTCGGTCAGGTCGTCGGCGGGCACGTACACGGCCTGGATCGAGGTGATCGAGCCCACCTTGGTCGAGGTGATGCGCTCCTGCAGCCGGCCCATCTCCTCGGCCAGCGTCGGCTGGTAGCCCACCGCCGAGGGCATGCGGCCCAGCAGCGCCGAGACCTCGGTGCCGGCCAGCGTGTAGCGGTAGATGTTGTCGACGAAGAACAGCACGTCGCGGCCCTCGTCGCGGAAGCTCTCGGCGATGGTCAGGCCGGTGAGCGCGACGCGCAGGCGGTTGCCCGGCGGCTCGTTCATCTGGCCGTACACCATCGACACCTTGCTCTCGCCCAGGTTCTCGCTGACCACGACCTTGGACTCCATCATCTCGTGATAGAAGTCGTTGCCCTCGCGCGTGCGCTCGCCGACGCCGGCGAACACCGACAGGCCGCTGTGCGCCTTGGCGATGTTGTTGATGAGCTCCATCATGTTCACGGTCTTGCCGACGCCGGCGCCGCCGAACAGGCCCACCTTGCCGCCCTTGGCGAACGGGCAGATGAGGTCGATCACCTTGATGCCGGTCTCGAGCAGCTCGGTGCTGGGGCTGAGCTCGTCGTAGGCCGGCGCCTTGCGGTGGATGGAGGCGGTCTGCTCGTGGCTCACCGGGCCGCGCTCGTCGATCGGGTTGCCGAGCACGTCCATGATGCGGCCGAGCGTGGCCGTGCCCACCGGCACCGTGATCGCCGCGCCCGTGTTGGTGACCATCAGGCCGCGGCGCAGGCCCTCGGACGAGCCGAGCGCGATCGTGCGCACGATGCCGTCACCGAGCTGCTGCTGCACCTCGAGCGTGAGCGGCGAGCCCTCGAGCTTGAGCGCGTCGTACACGCGCGGCATCTTGTCGCGCGGAAATTCCACGTCCACCACGGCGCCGATGCACTGGACGATCTTGCCTTGGGCTTGCATTGCTGGGGTCCTCTGGAGTCGAATGCTTAGACGGCCGCGGCGCCGCCGACGATCTCGGACAGCTCCTTCGTGATCGCCGCCTGCCGCGTCTTGTTGTAGATGAGCTTGAGCTCGTTGATGAGGTTGCCGGCGTTGTCGGTGGCCGCCTTCATCGCCACCATGCGCGCGCTCTGCTCGCTGGCCATGTTCTCGGCCACCGCCTGGAACACGAGCGCCTCGAGATAGCGCTTGAGCAGCTCGTCGATGACGCTGGCGGCGTCGGGCTCGTACAGGTAGTCCCAGCCGTGCTCGGCCTTCTCGGCGGCCGACTGCGCCAGGCGCTCGGCGCCCAGCGGCAGCAGCGGCTCGATCAGCGGCTCCTGCTTCATCGTGTTGATGAACTTCGTGTAGCACAGGTAGACGGCGTCGAGCCGGCCGGCGACGAACTCGTCGAGCATCACCTTGACCGGGCCGATCAGGCGCTCGAGCTGCGGCGCGTCGCCCAGCTGCACGACGTGGCTGGCGATCTCGGCGCCGATGCGGCCCAGGAAGCCGTAGCCCTTGTTGCCGACGGCCACCGTGCGGATCGCCTGGCCGGCGGCCTGCGCCTCGCGCATCTTGTTGGTGAGCGCGCGCAGCAAGTTGGTGTTCAGGCCGCCGCACAGGCCCTTGTCGGTGGTGACGACGATGAAGCCGACCGCCTTGGCGCTGCCCCCCCTGCGCATGTACGGACTCTTGTACTCGGGGTTGGCCTCGGCCAGGTTGGCCGTGATGACGCGGATCTTGTCGGCGTAGGGGCGCGCATGCCGCATGCGCTCCTGCGCCTTGCGCATCTTGCTCGCAGCGACCATCTCCATGGCCTTGGTGATTTTCTTGGTGTTCTCCACCGACTTGATCTTGCCGCGGATCTCTTTACCGACCGCCATGACGGGCTCCTTGTGGGCTGGCTCGCGTCAGGCGCTCAGGCGAAGGACTTCTTGAACGCGACGATGGCGTTGCCGAGTTCCTCCTCGGCCGCCTTGTCCATCGCCTTGTCGTTCTCGAGCTTGGCCAGCAGCGCCGCATGGCTGCTCTTCAAGTGCTGGTGCAAGCCGTGCTCGAAGGCGAGTACCTTCTTCACGTCGACGTCGTCGAGGTGGCCCTTGTTGACGGCGAACAGCGAGGCCGCCATCAGGCTGATGGGCAGCGGGCTGTACTGCGCCTGCTTGAGCATCTCGGTGACGCGCGCGCCGCGGTCGAGCTGCTTGCGCGTGGCCGCGTCGAGGTCGGAGGCGAACTGCGCGAAGGCCGCCAGCTCGCGGTACTGCGCGAGGTCGGTGCGGATGCCGCCCGAGAGGTTCTTGATCAGCTTGGTCTGCGCCGCGCCGCCCACGCGCGACACCGAGATGCCGGCGTTGATGGCCGGGCGGATGCCGGCGTTGAACAGGTTGGTCTCGAGGAAGATCTGGCCGTCGGTGATCGAGATCACGTTGGTCGGCACGAAGGCCGAGACGTCGCCGGCCTGCGTCTCGATGACCGGCAGCGCGGTGAGCGAACCGGTGCGGCCCTTGACGGCGCCGTCGGTGAACTTCTCGACGTAGTCGGCGTTCACGCGCGCGGCGCGTTCGAGCAGCCGCGAGTGCAGGTAGAACACGTCGCCCGGGAACGCTTCACGACCCGGCGGACGGCGCAGCAGCAGCGACACCTGGCGATAGGCGACGGCCTGCTTGGACAGGTCGTCGTAGATGATGAGCGCGTCCTGGCCGCGGTCGCGGAAGTACTCGCCCATCGTGCAGCCCGAGTAGGCCGACACGTACTGCATCGCCGCCGACTCCGAGGCCGAAGCGGCGACGACGATGGTGTAGTCCATCGCCCCGGCCTGCTCGAGCGCGCGCACCACGTTCTTGATCGAGCTCGCCTTCTGCCCGATCGCGACGTAGACGCAGGTCATGTTCTGACCCTTCTGGTTGATGATCGTGTCGATCGCGACCGCGGTCTTGCCGGTCTGGCGGTCGCCGATGATCAGCTCGCGCTGGCCGCGGCCCACCGGCACCATCGAGTCCAGGCACTTGAGCCCGGTCTGCACCGGCTGGCCCACCGACTGGCGCGCGATCACGCCCGGCGCCACCTTCTCGATGACGTCGGTCATCTTGGCGTCGATCGGGCCCTTGCCGTCGATCGGCTGGCCGAGTGCGTTGACGACGCGGCCGATCAGCTCGGGGCCCACCGGCACCGAGAGGATCTTGCCCGTGCACTTGACGGTGTCGCCTTCGCTGACATGCTCGTACTCGCCCAGGATCACCGCGCCGACCGAGTCGCGCTCGAGGTTGAGCGCGAGGCCGAAGGTCGGCTGGCCGCTCGGCGTGGGCGGAAACTCGAGCATCTCGCCGGCCATCGCGTCGGACAGGCCGTGCACGCGCACGATGCCGTCGGTGACCGAGACCACGGAGCCCTGGTTCTTGATGTCGGCGCTGGCCTGCAAGCCCTCGATGCGGCTCTTGATCAGCTCGGAAATTTCTGCGGGATTGAGGTTCATCGTGATCTCCAGGCTACGCCGTGAGGGCGGCCTTCATTTGTTCGAGACGCGCCTTGACCGAGGTGTCGAGCACCTCGTCGCCGACGCGCACGCGGATGCCGCCGATCAGCTCGGGCAGCTCGCGCACCGTGGGATTGAGCTTGCGGCCGAAGCGCCGCTCGAGCACCGCCAGCGTGTCGGCGAGTTGCACCAGGCCGAGCGGGAAGGCGCTCTCGATGACGGCGTCGCGCACGCCGCCTTGCGCATTGACCAGCTCTGCGAACTGGCGCGCGATCGCCGGCAACGCCGCCAGGCGCCGGTTGTCGAGCACGATGCGCAGCAAGTTGACGACCTTGGGGTCGAAGGCTAGGCCCTTCTGGAGCGCCACGCCCGCGATGAGATCGAACAACTGCAGCGCCGAGACCTTCGGATTGCCGGCAAAGGCGAGCAGCTCGGTGTCGGAGGCCAGCGCCGCCAGTGCGGCCAGCTGCTCCTTGAACGCCGCGCCCTGGCTGCCCGAGGCCTTGAACAGGGCCTCGGCATAGGGGCGTGCGATGGTGGCCAGCTCGGCCATGGTCAGGCCTCCCGCCGGGCCGTCCCGAGGGAGGCCTGCGCCCCCACGGTAGGCAGCGAACGAATGCGAACGCGGGCGCTCATGTTCACAGCTCCGCCTTGAGCCGGCCGAGCAGCTCGGCGTGCACACCAGCGTTCACTTCCTTGCGCAGGATCTGCTCGGCGCCCTTCACGGCCAGCGCCGCCACCTGGTCGCGCAGCGTCTCGCGCGCCTTCACCGATTCCTGCTCGGCCTCGGCGCGCGCGGCGGCGATGATCTTGGCGCCCTCGTCGGCGGCACGCCCCTTGGCTTCCTCGATCATCTGCTGCGCCAGCCGCTCGGCGTCGGCCAGGCGGCGCGCGGCGTCGTCGCGCGCGGCCGAGAGCTGCTGCTCGACGCGCTTGTCGGCGGCGGCCAGGTCGGCCTTGGCCTTGTCGGCCGCCGACAGCCCTTCGGCGATCTTCGCGGCGCGCTCGTCGAGCGCGCGCGCGATCGGCGGCCAGATGAACTTCATCGTGAACCAGACCAGGATCAGGAGCACGATCATCTGGATGATCAGTGTCGCGTTGATGCTCACTTGAGTCTTCCTCGAAACGCGGTGGGTGGCGGCGCGCCCGCAACCGGGGCGCGCCGCCGCGGCACGTGGCCGCGGCCGGGCCGCGGCCGGCGATCACTTCGGCAGGTTGGCCAGCTGGCCGAGGAAGGGGTTGGCGGTGGCGAACCACAGCGCGACGCCCGTGCCGATGATGAACGCCGCGTCGATCAGGCCGACGAGCAGGAACATCTTGACCTGCAGCTCGCCCATCAGCTCGGGCTGGCGCGCCGCCGATTCGAGGTACTTGCCGCCCATCAGGCCGATGCCGATGCAGGCGCCGATGGCGCCGAGGCCGATGATGAGGCCCGAGGCCAGGGCGACAAAGCTGATGACTTCCATTGCGAACTCCTAGTGGCGAAGGTTATTGGAGGAAGGATGAAACGAAGAGGCCCGCTGCCGCGCCGCCTTCAGTGCGCGTCGTGCGCCTGGCCGACGTAGACCAGCGCCAGCATCATGAAGACGAAGGCCTGCAGCAGGATGATCAGGATGTGGAAGATGGCCCAGAAGGTGCCCGCCACGATGTGGCCGACGGTGAGCGGGATGCCCACCGCCGAGAAGAAGGCGCCGCCCATGAGCGCGATGAGCAGGAACACCAGCTCGCCGGCGTACATGTTGCCGAACAGCCGCATGCCGTGGCTCACCGTCTTGGCCACGAACTCGATCAACTGCATCATGAAGTTGAACGGGTACAGCAGGACGTGGTTGCCGAACGGCGCGGTGAACAGCTCGTGCAGCCAGCCGCCCAGGCCCTTGATCTTGACGTTGTAGTACAGGCTGATCAGCAGCACCGTGAGCGACATCGCCATCGTCGCCGACAGGTCGGCCGTCGGCACGACGCGCATGTAGGCGCCGTGGTCGCCGCGCGCCGCCTGCCAGGCCGAGGGCAGCAGGTCGACCGGCAGCAGGTCCATCGCGTTGAGCAGCGTGATCCAGACGAACAGCACGAGCGCGAGCGGCGCGACGAAGCGGCGGCTCTGCTCGTTGTGCACGATGCCCTTGGCCTGCGTGTCGACCATCTCGACGAGGAACTCCACCGCCGCCTGCAGCCGCCCGGGCACGCCCGAGCTCATGCGCGCGGCCACGCGCCACATCACGAAGCAGCCGACGATGCCCAGCAGCAGCGAGTAGCCGATGGTGTCGAGGTTGACGGTCCAGAAGCCCGAACCGACCTGCCAGTGGTGCAGGTGGTGGTTGATGTACTCGCCGGCGCTGAGGCCGGCGACGGCGGCCTCGCTTGCTGCTTGTGCTGACATCTCGAACGCGCCCTCTGAACTTCCCGGCCTAGGCCTCAGTCGGCCGCCTGCTGCGCGACGGTCGCCACAGCAAGGCCAGCCAGTACACCTGCATGCACAGCACGAGAGCGACCAGCAAGGCCGGCCAGCTCAGTGCCTGCACGATCTTCGGGGCCAGCATCAGCATCGCCACCGAAACCGCGATCTTCACCCCCTCCCACGACACGAAGCTGACGGCACTGCTGCCGAGCGACATGCGGCTCGAGGGGCTGGTCATGCCGCGCGCCATCAGCGCGCCCGGCACCACCACGCAGCCCGCGCCGTACAGCGCCGACCACGCCGCCCCCGCCGAGCCGACCAGCCAGCCAGCCAGCGGCGCGACCAGGGCCCCGAGCGCTGCCTGCGCGGCGACCACGCGCCACGGCGACAGCGACGGTGCACGCTCGCGCAGGGCATGCGCTTGCTCCCTCGTCAGCGCCCTGTGCTTCGGCTCGGGCGGCTCGGCCGCGCCGTCGTCGGATGCCCATCGTGCACTGCGGTCGGCCAGGGGTTCGGACGCGATCGCCATCTCGACGGTGCAGCTCGTTCTTCGGACGGGGCGGGCAAAGCCGCGGGATTATACGAAGAAACCCGAACCGTCCCGACGCGGCCGGGCGCAGCGGCAGCCGCCGTGCGCGCCGCAGCGGCGGCGGCCGCGCGCGGCCGGCACCCCGGACCCGGCGCGCAGGAATTGACCGTGCGCGCCGCCGTCCGGCCGCGGATGTGGTCTCATTGCGGTCTTTGCACTTGCGCTGAGGGCCGGAACCGCCACGCGGTGCCCCGGTCGAACCCGCGATGATCTCGTCGAAGCATGTCGCGCGGCTGCTGGCAGGGCTGGGTGCCCTGCTGGCCTGGGCCGCGGCAGGGGCCGAGCCGGTTGCGGCGGTGGTGCGCACGCCGCAGGTGCGCGCCGAGCTGGTGGCGCACGCGCCCGAGGGCGTGGCGGCCGGCAAGCCGCTGTGGCTGGGGCTGAAGATCGAGCACCAGCCCAACTGGCACACCTACTGGAAGAACCCGGGCGACTCGGGGCTGCCGACGACGCTGGCGTGGACGCTGCCCGCCGGCGTGACGGCCGGGCCGATCGAGTGGCCGACGCCGCGCCGGCTGCCGATCGGGCCGCTGCTCAATTACGGCTACGAGGGCACGGTGCTGCTGCCGGTCGCGCTGCAGGTGCCGGCGGGCTTTGCCGCCGAGACCCTGCCGGTCAAGCTGCACGCCGAGTGGCTGGTGTGCAAGGACGTGTGCATTCCCGAGGGCGGCGACTTCGCGCTCGATCTGCCCGCGCGCGCGGCCACCGCCGCGCAGGCGGCGTTGTTCGAGGCGGCGCGCGCCGCGCTGCCCGGGTCGGACGCCGGCGTCCAGGCCAGCGCCGAGGTGCAGGGCGACGCGCTCGTCGTGCGTGTGGCCGGGCTGCCGGCCGCGTGGACGGGCAGGTCGCTCGCGTTCTTCCCCGAGACGCCGGGCGTGCTGCACAACGCCGCCCGACCCGAGGCGCGCTGGAGCGGCAGCGAGTGGACGGCGCGCCTTGCGCTGGACCCGCAGCGCACCGAGGCTCCGGCCACCCTGCCGGCCGTGCTGGCGGCCGATGGGCAGCCGGCGGGACTCGGAACCACGGTGGCGGTGAAGGGCCCCTGGCCACCGCTGCCCGCGGCCCAGGCGGCCGCGTCGGCGCCCGCCGCCGAGGCGCGCTCGGCGACCGAATCCGCGCCGCCGGCCGGCGGCGCCGACGCCGAGCGCGCGCGCGCGGCCCCGATCGGACACGGCCTGGCGCTCGTGCTCGCACTCGGCGGCGGCATGCTGCTCAACCTCATGCCCTGCGTGTTTCCGGTGCTCTCGCTCAAGGTGCTCGGCTTCGCGCGGCACGCCGCCGACCGGCGCGCGCTGCTCGGCGGCGGCCTGGCCTACACGGCGGGGGTGATCGCCTCGTTCGTCGCGCTGGCCGCGCTGATGCTCGCGCTGCGCGCCGGCGGCGAGCAGATCGGCTGGGGCTTCCAGCTGCAGTCGCCCTGGTTCGTGGCGGCGCTGGCGGTGCTGTTCACGCTGATCGGCCTCAACCTGGCCGGCGTCTACGAGCTCGGCAGCGTGCTGCCCGGCACCTGGCTGGCGGCACGCGCCCGCCACCCGATGGCCGATGCCTTGCTGACCGGCGTGCTGGCGGTGGCGGTCGCCTCGCCCTGCACGGCACCGTTCATGGGCGCCGCGCTCGGCCTGGCGGTGGCGCTGCCGGCGGCGCAGGCACTGGCGGTGTTCTGCGCGCTCGGCCTGGGCATGGCGCTGCCCTACCTGGCGGCGAGCGCCTGGCCCGCGCTGGCGGCGAGGCTGCCGCGGCCGGGCCCCTGGATGGCGCACTTCAAGACGCTGATGGCCTTCGCCATGTTCGCCGCCGTCGTCTGGCTGGTCTGGGTGCTGGGCCAGCAGGTCGGCGTCGACGGCGCCGCCACGTTGCTCGGCGTGCTCGTCGCGGTCGCCTTTGCCGCCTGGGCGCTCGGCTCGACCTCGCTCGGGCCCGTGGCACGGCGCGGTTTCGGCGCCGCCGCGCTGGCGCTGGTGGCAGCGGCGCTGTTCTGGGCCCTGCCCTCGTGGCGGCACGAAGCCGTGGCACGCACCAGCCAGGCCGGCGAGCGCTGGCAACCCTGGTCGGGCGAGCGCGTGGCGCAGGCGCTGGCCGAAGGCCGGCCGGTGTTCGTCGACTTCACCGCGGCCTGGTGCGTGACCTGCCAGTTCAACAAGCGCACCACGCTCGGGCGCGACGAGGTGCTCGATGCCTTCGCCGGCAAGCGCGTGCTGTTGCTGCGCGCCGACTGGACGCGCCGCGACGCGGCCATCAGTGCCGAGCTGGCGCGCCTGGCGCGCAGCGGCGTGCCGGTCTATGCGCTGTACGCACCCGGCGGCGGCGCGCCGACGCTGCTGAGCGAGATCCTGAGCGTCGACGAGATCAGGCGCGCGCTCGCGGCGCTGCCGTCCTGATCAGGGCGCGCGCGCGTATTGCGCCGCGAGCTGCGCGAACGCAGCGCTGTCCACCGGCCGCCCGAGTTCCTCCTGCAGCAGCGCGGCCACCTCGGGCCCGAGGCGGGCGGCCGCGGCGGCGTCGAGGAAGAGCAGCCGTGAGCGGCGCGCCAGCACGTCGGCCACCTCGCGCGCGAGTTCGTAGCGCGCGGCAAAGCGCACCATCGCCTCGCTCAGGCCGCCCTGGCCGCTCTCGGGGTCGCGCCAGAGCCAGCGCTCGGCGCCCGGCAGGCTGCTCAGCAGCGCCGCTTCGCTGCCGTACAGGTGCTCGCCGGGCGGCTCGGCCAGCGGCTTGCCCGCAGCCGCGCCGACCAGCGGCAGCCGCACCGTCACGCCGCCGGGCCGCTCGGGCAGCAGGCCGCGCGCCATCGCGCGCGCCAGCACGTCCTCGGCCATCGCGCGGTAGGTGGTCCACTTGCCCCCGGTCACCGTGACCAGGCCCGAGCGGCCGACGACCACGGTGTGCTCGCGCGACAGCGCCTTGGTGTTCTCGCCGTCGTCGCCGGCGTGCTTGACGAGCGGGCGCAGGCCGACCCAGACCGAGCGCAGGTCGGCGCGCGTCGGCGCGCGCGCCAGGTAGCGGCCGGCCTCGCCGAGGATGAACTCCACCTCGTCGTGGAACGGTGCGGGCTCGCGCACGATGTCCTCGCGCGGCGTGTCCGTGGTGCCGAGGATGACCTTGCCCAGCCAGGGCAGGGCGAACAGCACGCGGCCGTCGGCCGTCTTGGGCACCATCAGCGCGTGCGTGCCGGGCAGGAAGGCGCGGTCGACGACGAGGTGCACGCCCTGGCTCGGCGCCACCATCGGCGCGCGCGCCGGCGCGCCGGCGTCGCGGTCCATGGCGCGCAAGGCGTCCACCCAGACGCCGGTGGCGTTGACGACGCAGCGCGCGCGCACCTCGTGACGCGCACCGCTCTCGGCGTCCTCGGCCACGACGCCGTGCACGCGGCCGCCTGCGCGCAGCAGGTCCACCACCGGCATGTGGTTGAGCACGAGCGCGCCGCGCGCGGCCGCGCTGCGCGCCAGCGCGAGGGCCACGCGCGCGTCGTCGAACTGGCCGTCCCAGTAGCGCACGCCGCCGGTCAGCCCCGCGCGCCGCACGGTGGGCAGCGCCTCGACGGTGCGTGCCGCCGACAGCCACTGCGTGCGGCCCAGGCCGCGCGCGCCGGCGAGCAGGTCGTACATCTTCAGGCCGATGCCGTAGAAGGGCTGCTCCCACAGCCGGTAGGCCGGCACCACGAACGCCAGCCGCTGCGCCAGATGCGGCGCGTTGGCCAGCAGCACGCTGCGCTCGTGCAGGGCCTCGCGCACGAGCCCGATGTTGCCCTGCGCCAGGTAGCGCACGCCGCCGTGCACGAGCTTGGTGGCGCGCGAGCTCGTGCCTTCGGAGAAATCGGCCGCTTCGAGCAGCACGGTGGCCAGGCCGCGCGCTGCGGCGTCGAGCGCCACGCCCAGCCCGGTGGCGCCGCCGCCGACGACGACGAGATCCCAGTCGCGGCGTTCGGCCAGGCGCGCCAGCAGCTCGGGGCGGGGCAGCGGCGTGGCCATCGTCTCGCTCTCGGCGGCGGCCGGCGGGTTGTTCTCGGGCATGGGGCGCATCGGCGGGCGGGTTCGGGCCGCAAGCGCGATGATGCCGCATGTGCCGGCGGCGTCCGGCGCGGGCCGCGCCTTCGGATCAGCGCCGCCGCAGCGGCGCGTCGAGGTCGACCTTCAGGTAATGCGCCCCGGCGATCGGGTTGAAGTAGAAGGGCGGGATCTCCTCGAAGCCGAGCGAGGCATACAGGCCGCGCGCCGCCTCCATGTCGTCGAGCGTGTCGAGCAGCATCGAGCGGTAGCCGGCACGCGTGGCGTGGTCGATCAGCGCCTGCGCCAGGCGCCGCCCCAGCCCGAGGCCGCGATACGCGTCGCGCACGTACAGGCGCTTCATCTCGCAGGCGTTGGGGTAGTCGACGTCCGGGCGCGGCCGCAGCGCGCCGCAGCCGGCCGCAGCCCCGTCGACGAGCGCGAGCAGCAGTGCGCCGCCCGGCGGCGCGTAGTCGCCGGGCAGTCCGGCCAGCTCGCGCTCGAAGTCCTGGAAGCCGAGGTCGACGCCGAGCGAGGCGGCGTATTCGCGCATCAACGTGCGCGCCGCTTCGATCTGGGCGGGTGCCTCGGCGGCGACGATGCGGATCTGGCGCTGCATGGCTGGCGGCGAGCGGGCGGCCGGCCGGACCTCAGAGCCTGTGAAGATATGAATCGCGCCCGCGCAGGGGTGCCAAAGGGCGCTGGGCAAGGCGCAACGCGCAGCGCGGGCTGGCCGCCCGCGCAAGCGTTGCAACGCCGCACAGCGCCCTTTGGCACCCCTGCCCTACGGGTGAGGCCCCAGAAACGGCCCACTCGTCGTTGCGAAGCCTCGCCGGGGCCCAACCCCGGCTGCGCTTCACGCCTAGATTGGGCCCTTTCTGGGGCCCCACGCGGGCGCGATTCATATCTTCACAGGCTCTCACCCGCCCAGGCTCGCCACCCAGGCCGCGGCAGCGGCGCAGGCGAGCACGAGCACGAGCGCGAACAGGCGCTGCGCGGCGCCGTCGGCCGAAGCCGGCACGCCCGGGGGCAGCCGCTTGTCGCCGGTGATCATCGGCGGCACGAGGTCGCGGCGCTTCTTCACGCGGTAGTAGACGATGGCCGCCACGTGCAGCACGACGAGGGCGACGATGAGCTTGCTGCCCCAGTGCTTGTGCCAGGAGGTGGCCGCCAGCGCGGTGGCGTTGGCGACGAAGCGGTTCAGCGGCCCGGTGTGGGCGATCTCGTCGTCGGCGACGAGGCCCGTGCCCACCTGCAGCGCGAGCAGCAGCAGCATCGCCAGCACCGACAGGCTGCCCAGCGGGCTGTGGCCGACCTCGGCGTGTTCCTCGGGCCCGGTGCGGCCGCGCAGGTAGCGCAGCAGGCGCCCCGGGCCGGGCACGAAGGTGGCGAAGCGCGACCAGTGGCCGCCGACGAAACCCCAGAGCAGCCGGAACGCGAGCAGCGCGAGCGCGAGGTAGCCGAGGCGGAAGTGCCAGGCCAGCGCATTGCCGCCGATCTTGGCCGTGACCACCGAGCCGACGATGGACGCCGCGATGATCCAGTGGAAGAGGCGCGTGGGCAGATCCCACACGCGCACCGCGACGGCGGCGTCCGGGGCGACGGCCTGGCCGGTGCGGATGGGACCGGGGGTGCTCATGGCAGGCGCAACCATACCGCGCTTTCTCGTCCCTGCGGACCGAGGGCCATCGATGCGCGCCGCTGCCCTGCGCCGTCGCCCTGCAGCGTTGCCCTGCAGCGTTGCCCTGCAGCGTCGGATCCTCCTCGCTACACTCGCCGCCCCGGCCGCCCGCGGCGTCCGTCGACCACCAACCCAAGAAGGATGTCCCGCATGAACCGATTCCTGCCCGCCTGTTCGGCCGCGCTGGCCGGCCTCGTCGTCGCCCTGCCCGCGGCGGCGCAGTTCCAGAAGCCCGAGGACGCGGTCAAGTACCGCGAGAGCGCGATGTTCGTGATGGCCAACCATGTCGGCCGCATCGGCGCGATGGTGCAGGGCCGCGTGCCCTACGACGCGGCCGCGGCGACGCAGAACGCCGAGATCATCGCCACGCTGTCGCACCTGCCCTTCGTCGGCTTCGTCGAAGGCACCGCGGGTACGGGCAAGGGCCGCGCCTCGGCCAAGATCTGGAGCGAGCGTGCCAAGTTCGACGCCGCGGCCAAGACCATGCAGGACGAGGTGGCCAAGCTCGTCGTCGCCGCGCGCACCAACAACCTGGACAACGTGAAAGCCGCCTTCGGCAACGTCGGTCAGGCCTGCAAGGGCTGCCACGACAACTTCCGCAACCCCTGAGGCGCGCGCGACCTGAGCCAGGCGCCGGATCCGCCGGCGCGCGCGCGTCCGAAGGCAAGAACGCTCAGCCTGCGGCCGGCTCGGCCAGGCCGAGCACGACCCTGCGGGTCGCAGCGCTCTTTTTGGTGAGCGCATCACGCCCGCTGCGCGGGCATGAGCGCTCCCCGGCAAGAACGCTCAGCCTGCGGCCGGCTCGGCAAAGCCGAGCACGACCCTGCGGGTCGCAGCGCTCTTTTTCTCGATCCTGGTGACGCGTAGGGGGCCGATCTCGGCGGTGTTGGCCACGTGCGTGCCGCCGCAGGGCTGCAGGTCGACGCCCTCGATGTCGATCAGGCGCACCCGGCCCAGGCCGCGCGGCGGCTGCACGCTCATGCTGCGCACGAGGCCCGGGTTGGCGTCGAGTTCGGCCTCGTCGATCCAGCGCTGGCGCACCGGATGCGCCTCGGCCACCAGGCGCGCCAGGCCGGCGTCGAGCGCCTCCTTGTCGAGCGGCTCGGTCATGTGGAAGTCCAGACGCGCGTATTGCGCCGTGATCGAGCAGCCGTCCACCGGATGCGGCACCAGCGCGCACAGCAGATGCGTCGCGGTGTGAAAGCGCATGTGGGCGCGGCGGCGCGGCGCGTCGACCTGCGCGTGCACCGGCGTGCCCGGCGCCAGCGGCGCGAGGTCGGCGCCGGCGGCCGCGACATGCGCGATCGCGCCGACCCGCTCCTTGTGCTTGCGCGTGTCCACGATGGCCAGCGCGACGCCGCCGGTCGTGGTCAGCGTGCCGGTGTCGCCGGCCTGGCCGCCGCCGAGCGGATAGAACACGGTGCGGTCGAGCACGATGCCGGCCTCGTCCACCGCCACCACCATGGCCGTGCACGCGAGCAGCGTGGCGTCGTCGCGGAACAGTTCTTCGGTCATGGACTCTCCAGCGTGATCTGGCCGCGCGGCGTGTCGAGCACGGCACGCAGCGCCGGCCCCGGCGCGGCGTCGCGTTGCACGCCGGCCAGGCCGAACAGCTCGCCGATGCGCGGCGGCAGGCCGCGCAGCTGCAGCACGCGCAGCCGCACCGGCGCGGCGGGCAGCGCGTCGGCGGGATGCGCGCCGCGCCATCGGATGAGGGTGGGCAGCGCGCCGCCGCAGGCGAGCGCGCCGTCGGCCGGCACGGTGATCTCCCACTCGAGCCGGCCGCGCGGCGTGTCGCGCCAGGCCTGCAGCGGCGTCCCCGGGTCGTGGCCGGCGGCGGCGAGCGCGGCGCGATGGGCCGCCGGTTCCTCGCTGCGCGCCACCCGGTGCACGAGCCGCGGAGCGGCGGCGATGCGCGCCTGCAGCCCCGGGTCGACGAGCGCGAACCAGCGCGGCCGCGGCAGCCGCGCCGCGGCATCGGCGCCGGGGTCGATGGCGATGATTTCCAGGTAGGCGCGCGGGAAAGCCGCGCTCGCGATCTTCACCAGCGCGTTGTGGGTGCCGAACAGCGTGTGGCGGCCACCCTGGCCGGGCGCGACGCCCAGCGTCGCTTCGCACCACTGCGTGCCTTCGGCCAGGGTGCGCGCTGCGACCACGAGATGATCGAGGGCGAGCTTCATCGGTGCGGCGGACGGGCCCATCATTGCGCCTGCGATTGTTGCGCTGTGCGGGAGGGCCGGCCGATGATGCATCTGTGCGAACCGGAGATCGAAGCGCTGGCGCTCACGCCGCGCGCCTGGCGCGAGGCCATCGCCTCGGTCTTTCGGCGCAGCGCGCGCGGCGCCGTGCAGGTGGGGCCGAAGTCGCATCTGCGGCCCTCGCCGCAGGAGCTGCTGCTGGCCTTGACCGCGGTCGATCTCGAACGCGGCTACAGCGCCTGCAAGTGGGTGAACGTGGTGCCGGCCGCGCGCGCCGCGGGCGGGCCGACGGTGAATGCGACGCTGCTGCTCAACGACTGGCACAGCGGCCGGCCGCTGGCCGCGATCGCTGCCGACGGGCTGACCGCCGCGCGCACCGCGGCCATGTCGGCCGTCGCGGCCGCGCACTACGCGCGGGCGCAAAGCGCGAGCATCGGCTTCGTCGGCTGTGGCGTGCAGGCGCGCAGCCACTTCCTCGCGCTGCGCGATCTGTTTCCCGGGCTGCGCCGGGCGGTCGTGGTCGGGCGGCGCATCGAGGCGGCGCGCGCCTTCGCCGGGGAGCTGCGTGCCGCCGGGCTGGACGCGCGTGCGGCAGACGAGCCGCGCGCGGCCGTCGCCGGGCACGATCTGGTCGTCACCACCGTGCCCAACGGCTGCGAAGTCCCTTTCCTCGACGCCGCCTGGCTGGCCGAAGGCGCTTTCGTCGCCGCCGTCGATCTCGGCCGCAGCTGGCAGCGCGCCGGGCTCGCGCATTTCGAGCGCATCGTCACGGACGAGCGCGCGCAATCGGCCGAACTCGGCCGCGCGGGCCAGCTCGTCAGTGCCGGCCCCTTCGCGGCCGATCTGGCCGACGTCGCCGGCGGGCGCGTGCCGCACGCGGCCGGCTCGCCGGGGCGCACGCTGTTCGCGTTCTCGGGCCACGCTGCGGCCGACCTGGCCGGCGCGATCCTCGTGTACGAGGAGGCGTTGCGCGCGCGGCGCGGCGCGACCGGCGACACGCGATGAACGCTTCGGCCTGCGCGTGCGGGCGCACGCGCGAGCCCGGATGCGCAGGCCCTGACTCGCAGCTGGTTTTATGCCGCCCACGCTCCTCATATGGTCGCCGTAGTCAATGATTCTGAATGATCTGTTTGTGTTGCAGTGGTTCAGGATCGATCGGGTGATGCGACGCGAGCGGTGAAGCGACGATGAATCAGACTCATATCCGCGGATTGGCTACCAGCAATTCATCGATTCGTCGTGGGCCTGCCTCGCTCTAGGGTCGGGGATCAGCCTTGCGGTGCCCTGGTAGGAGTGACGAGGGTTACCCTGGTCGTTGCTCATGCCGCATCGCCCGATCGATCCCGGGGCGGGATTCAGGCGGTTGATTTCTCCCGCTGAGCCTGCATCGCGATGGCCCAGACGAAACCAGCCAGCTCGCGCGCAACGGCCACGCAGACCTTGTTGGCCTGGACACCTCGCCTTTGCAGCGCTGCGTATCGCTCGGCAAGCCGCAGTTGCCCCTTCCAAGCCATCGTGCGCACCGCCTCGGATAGGTCCTCCTGGCGTGTGTTGATCTCCTTGCCCACACGCGGCTTGAATCGGTAGTTCCAGGCCGCCTCGATCAGCAGCCGGCGCGCGTGGCCGTTGCCGGTCTTGGTGATGCTGCCTCGGCTGGTTCGCTCACCGCTGGAGTGCTCCGAGGGCACGAGGCCCAGGTAGCCCATCAGCTTGCGCGGGTGCTCGAATCGATTGAAGTCACCGATCTCTGCCGCCAGCCCGATGGAGGTGATCGCCGCCACGCCGCGCAGCGCTTGCAGGGCTTGGACGACCGACTCGAATCGCCAGCCGGCAATGGAGCTCAGCAGCGCTTGGGTCAATCGCGCGACTCTCTCGTCGGCTGCCTTCACCGCCAGCCCGTATTCGGTGAACGCGGTCTGCACCGCCGGCGCTTCGAAGCTCTGCCTGGCCAACCAACGATCGTGCGCACCACACCACGAGGTCTTGCCGCCATAGCGTCTGTCGTGGCGCAGCAACAAGCCCTTGAGCTGTTGTCGCACTTGCCTGCGGCTGTTGACGGCGTCTTCGCGTGCACGTGCCAGGTCCCGGATCGCCTCGTCGGCCGGATCAGGGACCCACACGGCGCTGAGTTGGCCCGCACGCGAGCACGCAGCCAGGTCCACGCTGTCTCGCGCATCGGTCTTGACGCGCTGGCCCGCTTGCCGAGGCATCTTCGACGGTGCGATCACCTCGCAGCTGTAGCCCCTGGCGCTCAAGGCGCGCTGCAGTCCATAGCCGGTGGGCCCGGCCTCACAGACCACATGCAATTGCTCAGGCGCGCCCACCCTGGCCAGCACGTTCAACAGCTTGGGCAGGTCATGCACGACCTTGCCGATCAGCCTCGCCTTGTCGCGCCCAGCATCGGCCGCAGCCACCGTGATGCTGTCCTTGTGGACGTCCAGGCCCACGTGAATCTTGCTGCGCTCGTCCATGGTCGGTCTCCTGGTTGTTGACGGCCCAACCTTCAGCATGCAGCTCTACGCGCCTCGGCGCGCAACCTACGGTGTTGGAGACCGGCCACCTACATCGGCGCGGCGACCATGATGTCTAGCCGGCGCCGATCCGCCGCGAACATCCGGTCACACTTGAAACACGGTCCCCGCGGCGAGCGGCGCGGAACGGCCCGCTGGCCGTCGTTCAATCGAGGCCGAGCCGCACGAGGCACGTCGCGGCCGCAAACCCGACCATGATCTTCGACAACACGCAGCCGGCACCGAGTTCGCCGCTGATGCGCGTCAGCGAGTTCCAGCGCTACCGCGCCGAGAGCGATCGCGACAGCGTCGCCGGCTCGACCCGGCTGAGCTCGCTCAACCCGTCGCTGCTGCACGACCTGCAGCGCTTCGCGCAGCGCGAAGGGCGCGACGAGGAGGGCTCGCTCGAGGTGCTGGAGGTGCTGGCCGCGGCCGTGCGCCACGCGCGGCCGCTGCTGGTGCACCTGCAGCACGAGTTCCGCGTGCTGGCGCTGACGGTCTTCCCGGGCGAGCACCAGATCCACTGCCCGCTGCCCCTGCCGACCCTGCTGAGCTGGCGCCTGACCGAGCTGCGCGTGCTGCACGTCGAGCCGGCGCGCATCGCGCCGTACGACCCGGCGCGGCCCGGGCCCGAGGCGCACCAGTACGCCGCGCTCGCGCCGCTGCTGTGGGAGCTGGCGCTGCGCGGCGCGCGCGACGAGTTGCTGCCCGAGATTGCCGGCACCGCCGCCTATCGCGTGGCGCCGGGCGCCGACCTGTCGCGCCTGGACCTGGGCGGCACGCTGGCGGCCGCGGTGCAGCGCCTGGCGCGCCAGACCACCAACCTGCGCGAGATCGCCGGCTGGCCCGGCTTCGACCGCGAGCGCGCGATGCGCATGCTCAACGGCCTGTACCTGCAGGCGGCGCTGATGGTGAGCCGCTCGCATCCGGCCGCCACCAACGAAGGCTGGTCGAGCGCCGAGACGTAAGGGCCGGCCGCCGCCGCGTTCACGGTGCTCCCGCGGCCAGGCGCGACAGCGCTTCCCAGCGCTCCAGGCAGGCCATCAGCTCGTCCTCGATCTGCGCGTGCCGCGCCGCCGCCGCGGCCGCTTCCTGCGGCGTGCGCACGAAGAAGTCCGGGTCGGCCAGGCGGGCGTCGAGTGCCTTCTGCTCGGCTTCGAGTGCGTCGATGCGCGCGGGCAGGCCGGCCAGCTCGCGCTGCTCCTTGAAGCCGAGCTTGGTGCGCGCCGCCGCCGGCCTGGCCGCGCGCGCCGCAGCGGGCGCAACGGCCGGCGCGGCGGGCGCCACCCGGCTGCGCTCGCGTTGCCGGCGCCAATCCTCGTAGCCGCCTTCGTATTCGCGCCACAGCCCGGGCCGGCCGCCGAAGGCGGGGTCGCCTTCCCAGGCGATCGTGCTCGTCACCACGTTGTCGAGGAAGCGCCGGTCGTGGCTGACGAGGAACAGCGTGCCGGCGTAGTCCTGCAGCAGTTCTTCCAGCAGTTCGAGCGTGTCGATGTCGAGGTCGTTGGTCGGCTCGTCGAGCACGAGGACGTTGGCCGGCTGCGCGAACAGACGTGCCAGCAGCAGCCGGTTGCGCTCGCCGCCCGAGAGCGTGCGCACCGGCGCCGCGGCGCGCTCGGGCGCGAACAGGAAGTCGCCCAGATAGCTCGTCACGTGCCGGCGCGCGGCGCGGCCTTCGGCGCCGCGCTCGATCCACTCGCTGCCCGGGCTCACGATGTCGGCCAGCGTGGCGTCGAGGTCGAGGGCGCTGCGCATCTGGTCGAAGTAGGCGATGGCCAGCCGCGTGCCGTGCCGCACCGTGCCCGCGCTTGGTTCGAGCGTGCCCAGCACGAGGCGCAGCAGGGTCGTCTTGCCCGCACCGTTGGGCCCGATCAGGCCGATCTTGTCGCCGCGCTGCACGACGGTGCTGAAGCGGTCGACGAGCAGCCGCCCGCCCAGGCGCACGCTCACCTCGCGCAGCTCGGCGACGACGCGCCCGGGCGGGATGCCGGCGTCGACGCCCAGCCGCACGCGGCCGAGCGTCTCGCGGCGCTGCGCGCGCTGCCGGCGCAGCAGCTCGAGGCGCGCGATGCGGCCTGCGCTGCGCGTGCGGCGCGCCTCGACGCCCTTGCGGATCCACGCCTCCTCCTGCGCGAGCAGCTTGTCGGCGCGCGCCTGTGCCAGCGCCTCGGCTTCGAGCTCGCGCGCCTTGGCGGCCTGGTAGGCGGCGAAGGCGCCGGGCGCGCCCGGCGCCGGCGGCGCGCCCTCGTAACTGCGCAGCCGGCCGCGGTCGAGCTCGACGATGCGCGTGGCCACGGCGTCGATGAAGGCGCGGTCGTGCGAGACGAAGACGAGGGCGCCGCGGCGTGCCGCGAGCAGCGCCTGCAGCCACTCGATGGCGTCGATGTCGAGGTGGTTGGTCGGCTCGTCGAGCAGCAGCAGCCGCGGCGCGGCGGCGAGCGCCTGCGCCAGGGCGACGCGCTTCCTCGTGCCGCCCGAGAGCGCCGCGACCGCGGCCGAGGCGTCCAGCCGCAGCCGCGCGAGCGCGTCGTGCACGCGCTGCTCCCAATGCCAGCCGTCGATCGCGTCCAGGCGCGAATGCAGCGCGTCGTGCTCCTCGGCGCTGGCGGCACGCGCCAGCCGCGCGTGCAGCGCGCGCGCCTCGGCCACGCCTTCGGCGACCGCGTCGAACACGCGGGCGCCGGCGGCGAACTCGGGCTCCTGCGGCACGTAGGCCCGCGTCAGGCCGCCGGCGAGCTGCAGCGTGCCGTCGTCGGGCGGCTCGATGCCCGCGAGGATGCGCAGCAGCGAGCTCTTGCCCTCGCCGTTGCGGCCGATCAGCGCCACGCGCTCGCCGTCGGCCAGGCTGAACGCGGCGCCGTCGAGCAGTGCGCGGTGGCCGTAGGCGAGGTGCGCGTCGGCCAGCGTGAGCAGCGTCATCGCCGCCGGCGCGCGCCGCGCAAGGCGCGGGCACGGTTCATGTGGGCTCCGAGCCGGCTCCTCGGGCGCTCTCAAGCAAATGTGGCTCCGCCACTTTGCTTGACCCCCACGGGGGGCGGGCTGGGCGCAGCCCGGCCCTGGGGGCGCTCAGAACCCGACACGCAGACCGAGGCTGACGGCAGCGCCGGTGGTGGTGCCGGAGTCGCGGCCCTCGCCGCCGGTGACATCCCAGGCCAGCTCCAGCCCGACCGCAGGGGCGAGCTTGACGACCAGGCCGAGGCCGAACAGGCCGGTGAAGCGGTTGCGCCCGTTGTCGCCGCTGCGCGTCTGGCGCACATCGGCCAGCCCGGCGCGCAGCAGCCCTTCGAGCTGAGTGCCGAACGGCAGGTACCAGGCGCCGGTGATGGCGCCGCCGCTCAGGTGCAGGCGATCGCTGGCCGGAAAGATCGTCGCCTTGCCCAGGTCGATGTACCAGCCTTCGAGCGCCCAGATGCCGAAGCGGTAGCCGCCGCCGATCTTGCCCATGCTGGCGCGCGCCGTCTCGCAGGCCGACCAGTACCAGCAGTCGTAGTCGTACTGGGCACGCCCGGCGGCCAGCACCAGATAGGGCCCGGCCCCGGGGTCGGTCTGCGCGCCGGCGCCCAGCGCGGTGGCCGCCAGCAGCGCGGCCGGCAAGCATCGGCGCAACAAGGTCATGGTCCATCTCCCCGTGCCGGCGGGCGGCCCGATCGGCGCTCGATGCGGCACGCCGGCACGCTAGCACGCCGGCCGGGCGCGGCGTTGATCGTCGGCACGAGCGCATGCCGGCGCGCGCGCCGCTCTCAAGCAAATGTGGCTCTGCCACTTTCCTGGATCCGTGACCCTCCGACCGGGCGGCAACGCCAAGTCGTTGACGTGATTGGGTAAACGG
>JAXMEV010000008.1:0-216256 GCA_046348125.1 Rubrivivax sp. | reverse complement strand
CGGTGGCGGCGATCACCAGCTACCTCGACAACCGGCGCGACGCGATCCTCGCGATGAGCACGCGCGGACGCTCGGCGCTGCAGTCGGCGCTGCTGGGCAGCGTGGCTTCGGGCTGCCTGCGCAAGGCGGGCTCGCCGGTGCTGTTGCGCGTGCCGTAGCCGTCGATCGGGCGCGAGCACGCAGTCTCGGGGCGCTCGCCCTCGGAGCAATCGCAAACCCCGCGCGCCCGCGTCATGCCGCGCGCTTCGACGCGGGCTGTCTCATGCCCCGATCAGCTCGGCCAGCATCGGCTCCGTGAGCCGCGTGCGCTCGCGAAAGCGCGCGGCCGGCGTACCCCATGCGGCTGGGGCGAGCAGCAAGGCATCGACGAGCGCAAGCGCCGGCGTGTGCGCCGGTTCGCACAGCAGCGCATGGCGCGGCTCGCCCTCCTCCTCCAGCCGTGCCACCCAGTCGAGCGCGACGAGTTGCTCGAGCACGCCGTCGATCTGCAGCGGATCGGTGCGCAGGCGCGCCGCCAGCGTGCTGAGGGCGAGCCCACCTGCGCCCGCGGCGCGCGCGTGCGCGAGTTCGGCAAGCACCAGCAGCGCAAGCTCGAAGCGCCGGCCCGGCGTGTCGGGCCGGAGCGCCAGGTGCATCGACAGGCTCGGCGCGTAGGCGGCGATCACGGCGCCGAGCAGCACGATCACCCAGCCCAGATAGATCCACAGCAGCAGGATCGGCAGCGTGGCGAAGGCGCCGTAGATGACCGAGTAGGTGGGGATCGCCTGCAGATACCAGCCGAGCACGTCCTTGGCCAGCTCGAACGCCACGGCGACGAACAGGCCGCCGGCCCAGGCGTGGCGCCAGCGCACCGGTGCGTTGGGAACGAAGTGGAACAGCCCCGCCATCGCGGCTGCGAGCAGCGCGAACTGCACGAAGGCGAACAGGGCGCCGACGCCGCCGGGCAGCGCCGAGACCAGCCCGCGCGAGGCCGAGGCCGCGTACGAGGTGACGCTGAGGCTGACGCCGAGCGCCAGCGGCCCCAGCGTCAGCGCCGCCCAGTAGACCAGCACGCGCTGCGCGAGCGGGCGCGGCCGGCGCACGCGCCAGATGCGGTTGAGCGTGCGGTCGATCGTCAGCACCAGCGCCAGCGCCGTCGCCGTGAGCAGCAACAGACCGACCGAGCCGATGGCGCGCGCGTTGCCGGCGAATTGCGTGAGCGCGCGCAGCACCGGCCGCGCGATCGACTCGGGCACCAGCGCGTGCAGGAAGTACTTCTCGAGCGCGACCTGGAAGGCCGCGAACATCGGGAAGGCGGAGAACAGCGCCAGCGCCACCGTGGCCAGCGGCACGAGGGCGACCAGCGTCGTGAAGGTCAGGCTGCCGGCCGTGAGGCCGAGCCGGTCCTGCGCGAAGCGGCGGCGCAAGGTGCGCAGCGTGTCGAACCAGGGCCAGCCGCGCAACGCTTGCAGCAGTTCGGCGGCGCGTGCGCCGAGCCGGGCCGCACGCGCATCGGGCGAATCCATGCTGGCTATGATGCCAGCATGAATCTCGACGCCGCCGCCCCGGCAGCGCCCGCCGTGGCGCGCGCCGGCACGCAGTTGCAGGCGTTGCGCGCGGCGGTCGTGCTGCTGCTGGCCCTGCTCGTGGCGCTGGGCCTGGCATGGGAGCTGCGCCTCGCGCCCACCGGCAGCGGCATGCTCGCCCTGAAGGTGCTGCCGCTCGCGGCGGCGCTCGCGGGCGTGCTGCGGCACCGCCTGCACACCTATCGCTGGCTCGCCTTGCTGCTGTGGCTGTACGTGCTCGAGGGCCTGTGGCGCGCAACGAGCGGGCACGGCGCCGCCGTGCCGCTGGCCGCGGTCGAGGTCGGCCTGGCGCTGGCGCTGTTCGCTGCCTTGTCCCTCTACATCCGCCGCCGCCTGCGCGGCGCCGGCCCGGCATGACGCTGCTCGCCGGCCTGCGCGCGGCCGTCGGTGCGGCGCAGGTGCTGACCGAAGGCGATCTCTCGGCCTGGGAGCTGGACTGGCGGCGGCGCTGGCGCGGCCGCGCGCTCGCCGTCGTGCGGCCCGGCAGCACGGCCGAGGTGGCCGCCGTCGTGCGGCTGTGCGCCGCGGCCGCAACGCCCATCGTGCCGCAGGGCGGCAACACCGGCCTCGTGGGCGGCGGCGTGCCCGATGCGAGCGGCAAGCAGGTGCTGCTGTCGCTGGCGCGCATGCAGCGCGTGCGCGCACTCGACGCGGCCAACCTCACGCTCACCGTCGAGGCCGGCTGCGTGCTGCGTGCGGCGCAGCAGGCGGCCGCGGACGCCGGGCTGCTGCTGCCGCTGTCGCTCGCCGCCGAGGGCAGCTGCACGATCGGCGGCAACCTCGCCACCAACGCCGGCGGCACCGCGGTGCTGCGCTGGGGCAACGCGCGCGAGCTGTGCCTGGGCCTCGAGGTCGTGACGGCCGCGGGCGAGGTCTGGGACGGCCTGAGTGGCCTGCGCAAGGACAACACCGGCTACGACCTGCGCGACCTGTTCATCGGCAGCGAAGGCACGCTGGGCGTCATCACCGCGGCGACTCTGAAGCTGGCGCCGCAGCCGGCCGCGGTGACGACGGCGCTGGCCGCCTGCGCCTCGCCCGCGGCCTGCGTGCGCCTGCTCGCGCTGGCGCGCGCGCGCCTGGGTGCGGCGCTCACCGGCTTCGAGCTGATGGGCCGTTTCGCGCTCGAGCTCGTGGCACGCCACTTCCCGCGGCTGCCGCAGCCGCTGCCGGACGCGCCCTGGACGGTGCTGCTCGAGGCGAGCGACATCGAAGGCGAGGCCGAGGCACGCCGGCGCTTCGAGGCGCTGCTCGCCGCCGCGGCCGAGGCCGGCTGCGTCGACGACGCGGTGGTGGCGGCGAGCCTCGCGCAATCGCAGGCGCTGTGGCAGCTGCGCGAGTCGATCCCGCTGGCGCAGGCGGCCGAGGGCCTGAACGTCAAGCACGACATCGCGCTGCCGGTGTCGGCGATTCCCGAATTCGTCGCCCGCACCGGCGCCGCGCTGCAGGCGCGCTGGCCGGGGGTGCGCCTGGTCACCTTCGGCCACCTCGGCGACGGCAACCTGCACTACAACGTGCAGGCGCCTGCGGGCGACGATGCGGCGCGCTTTCTCGCCGAGCAGGAGCCGGCGGTGAACCGTCTCGTCTACGACGCGCTCGCGCCCTTCGGCGGCTCGATCTCGGCCGAGCACGGCATCGGCGCGCTCAAGCGCGATGAGCTGGCAGCGCGCAAGTCGCCGGTGGCGCTGGCGTTGATGCGCGCCGTCAAGGCCGCGCTCGATCCGCAGGGCCTGCTCAACCCCGGGCGCGTGCTCTGACCGGGGCCCGGGCGCGCTTGGGCGGGCGCGCAGCGCGCCGCTACTGCAGCGGCCCGTCCAGCCCCTTGGGCAGGGGCAGCGCGAAGGTCTCGATGCCCTCGTCCTGCAGCGCCGCGCGCTGCTCGGCCGTGGCCTGGCCGCGGATGCCGCGCTGCGGCGTCTCGCCGTAGTGGATGCGCCGGGCCTCCTCGGCGAAGCGCGCGCCGACGTCCTCGGTGCGGCTCATCAGGTCGCGCACAGCGCTCAGCCAGGCCGCCTGCAGATCGGCCGGCTGCGCCGGCGCAGGCGTCGGCTGCGCGGTCGCGTCGCGTGCCGGTTCGCGTGCTGGTTCGCGCGCCGGCTCGCTTTGGCGCGCCCCCGAGAGGTTGAGGCGGGGCGCGCTCGGCATGCGGCGCACGACCTTGTCGGCGCACAACGGGCACTCGACGAGCCCGCGCCCGTTCTGGCTCATGAAGTCGTCTTCGGACGCGAACCAGCCTTCGAAGCCGTGGCCGTTGGCGCAGCGCAGATCGAGCACCTTCATCCGGCGGCCATCATAGGCGCGCGGCGTCGGCCGCGTCGAGCCAGCGCAATGCGCGCCGCCCGCCCTGCCAGCTCAGCAGCCAATGCAGGCCGATGAGCGTCTTCACGTCGGGCAGATCGCCGCCCAGCTCGAGCGCCTCGAGCGCCGCGGCGTCGAGCACCACGGTCTCGACGAACTCGCCCTGCTCGGGCTGCGCCGGCCCGGCCTCGAGGCCGCGCGCGAACCAGATCCAGATGCTCTCGCTCGAGTAGGCGGCGGCGTTGTGGATCTCGCCGCCGTAGGCCCATTCGCGCGCGCGGTAGCCGGTCTCCTCCTGCAGCTCGCGGCGCGCGCATTGCCAGCTGCTCTCGTGCGGATCGCGCTTGCCGGCCGGGAACTCGACCAGCACCTTGGCCACCGGATAGCGGTACTGGCGCACCAGCACGACGCGCCCGTCGTCGAGCAGCGGCACCACCGCCACCGCGCCCGGATGGGCGATGTACTCGCGCGTCGCTTCGTGGCCGTCGGGCAGGCGCACCAGGTCGCGCCGCATCTCGAGGAAGCCGCCGCTCACCAGCGTGCGGCCGTCGATGCGCTGCTCGCGCAGGTGGCCGTCGGCGCTGTCGTCGGCGGCGTTCGCCATCGCCTCGCTCAGGTGCCGAGCGCGCGCACGATCGCGTCGCGGCACACCGCCATCAGGCCGCCCGAGAACATGCCGAACAGCAGCACCGCGGCGCCGTTGGCCGCCAGCAGCGCCGACACGCCGCGCGAGCGTTCGACGACGACCGGCTGCGCCGGCGCGTCGAACCACATGACCTTGATGACGCGCACGTAGTAGAAGATGCCCACCAGCGACAGCAGCACCGCCACCACCGCCAGCACGATGTAGCCGCCGAGGTTGGTCGTCACCAGCGCCTGGATCACGGCCAGCTTGGCGAAGAAGCCGACGAAGGGCGGCAGCCCGGCGAGCGAGAACAGGAAGATCGTCATCACGCCCGCGACCCAGGGCCGGCTGCGCGCCAGGCCGGCGAAGTCGGCGATCTCCTCGCACTCGAAGCCCTGGCGCGACAGGTACATGATGAGCCCGAAGGTGCCCAGCGTCGTCAGCACGTAGGCGACCAAGTAGAACATGGCCGAGCTGTAGGCGTTGCCGGCCGACAGCGTGTTGCCGCTCACGACGCCGGCGGCCAGGCCGAGCACGACGAAGCCGATCTGCGCGATCGTCGAGTAGGCCAGCATGCGCTTGAGGTTGGTCTGCGCGATCGCGGCCACGTTGCCCACGACGAGCGAGCCCACGCCCATCACGACGAACATCTGCTGCCAGTCGGGCGCCAGCCCGAGCATGCCCTCGACGAGGAGGCGGATCGTGATCGCGAAGGCGGCGAACTCGGGTGCGCCGCCGATCATCAGCGTGACGGCGGTGGGCGCGCCCTGGTAGACGTCGGGCACCCACATGTGGAAGGGCACGGCGCCGAGCTTGAAGCCCAGCCCGGCGACCACGAAGACGAGGCCGAACACCAGCACCTCGCGGTTGATGCGGCCGCCGGCGATCTGCTCGAACACCTTGGGGATCTCGAGCGTGCCGGTGGCGCCGTACATCATCGACAGCCCGTACAGCAGGAAGCCGCTGGCCAGCGCGCCGAGCACGAAGTACTTCATCGCCGCCTCGGTCGCCACCCGGTGGTCGCGGCGCAGCGCCGTGAGCGCGTACAGCGACAGGCTCATCACCTCCAGCCCGAGGTAGACGACGAGGAAATGGTTCGCCGAGCACATCACCGAGATGCCCAGCAAGACGAACAGCGTGAGCGTGTAGAACTCGCCCTGGTCCATGTCGCGCTCGGCGAGCGTCGGGCGTGCGTAGGCCAGCGTCACCATCACCGCGATGGCGGCGAAGAAGGCGAGCAGGTGGCCCATCGGGTCGACCACCACCATGCGCTGCATGCCGTAGGCGGTGGCGCCTTCGGCCAGGCCCTGCAGGTGCAGCCAGGCGAAGACGGCGATCACGCCCTGCGTCAGCCAGAAGGTCAGCCGGCGCCCCGGGCCGGCGGCGAAGACGTCGATCAGCAGCACGGCGCAGGTCGCCGCCAGCAGCCACAACTCGGGGAGCACGACCGGCCAGTTCATTGCGTTCATCGGTTTGCCCGCGCTCTCAAGGCAGCTTGGAGACGGCCACGTGGCGCAGCAGTTCGGCCACCGAGACGTCCATCAGGTCGGTGAAGGGCTTGGGATAGACGCCCATCCAGAGCACCGCCAGCGCCAGCAGCGCGAGGATCAGGGCCTCGCGCGCGCCGATGTCGTGCATCGCCTGCACCTGGGCGTTGGCGACGGCGCCGAAGTAGACGCGCTTGACCAGCCACAGCGTGTACGCCGCGCCCGTGATCAGCGCCGTCGCCGCCAGCAGCCCGAGCCAGAAGTTCAACTTCACGGCGGCGAGGATGACCATCCACTCGCCGACGAAGCCCGAGGTGCCCGGCAGCCCGCAGTTGGCCATCGCGAACAGCACGCCGAAGGCGACGAAGCGCGGCATGGTGTTGACGACGCCGCCGTAGGCGGCGATCTCGCGGCTGTGCACGCGGTCGTACATGACGCCGATACACAGGAACATCGCGCCCGAGACGAAGCCGTGGCTGACCATCTGCACGATGCCGCCGGCCACGCCGAGCGGGTTGAAGACGAAGAAGCCCAGCGTCACGAAGCCCATGTGCGCCACCGAGCTGTAGGCGACGAGCTTCTTCATGTCCTTCTGCACCAGCGCCACCAGGCCGATGTAGGTGATGGCCACCAGGCTGAGCGCGATCATCAGCCAGGCGTACTCGCGGCTGGCGTCGGGGGCGATCGGCAGCGAGAAGCGCAGGAAGCCGTAGGCGCCCAGCTTGAGCATGATGGCCGCCAGCACCACCGAGCCGCCGGTGGGCGCCTCGACGTGCGCGTCGGGCAGCCAGGTGTGCACCGGCCACATCGGCACCTTGACGGCGAAGGCGGCGAAGAAGGCGAAGAACAGCAGCGCCTGCGCGGCGAGCGGCAGCGGCAGCTTGTGCCAGGCGAGGATGTCGAAGCTGCCGCCGCTCTTGAAGTACAGGTAGACCAGCGCCACCAGCATCAGCAGCGAGCCGAGCATCGTGTAGAGGAAGAACTTGAACGCCGCGTAGACGCGGCGCGGCCCGCCCCAGACGCCGATGATCAGGTACATCGGGATCAGCGTGGCCTCGAAGAACACGTAGAACAGCAGGCCGTCGAGCGCGGCGAACACGCCCACCATCACGCCCGAGAGGATCAGGAAGGCGGCGTGGTACTGCGCCACGCGCTGCGTGATCACCTCCCAGCCGGCGATCACCGTGATGACGGTGATGAAGGCGGTGAGCGGCACGAACCACACCGACAGGCCGTCGACGCCGAGGCGGTAGCGGATGTTGAAGCGGTCGACCCAGGCGACGTTCTCGACGAACTGCATCGCCGCCGTGCCGGCGTCGAAGCCGGTGACGAGCGGGATCGTCACCGCGAAGGACAGGAGCGCGCCCGCGAGCGAGACGGCGCGCACCAGGCCGGCACGCTCGTCGCGGCCGATCGCCAGCAGCAGCACGCCGAATGCGATCGGCAACCAGATGGCGAGGCTGAGCAGACCCATCGAACCCTTGCTTTCTCGTTGTCGCTAGCGCAGCAAGCCGCCCAGCAAGGGCCACAGCTTCCAGGTGAGCAGCCCGAACAGGCCGAGCAGCATCACGAGCGCGTACTGGTACAGGCGGCCGCTCTGCCAGCCGCGCATCACGCCGGCCAGGCCGCCGATGCCGCGCGCCGAGCCGTCGATGGCGCCGTCGATCACGGCCTGGTCGCCGCCCTTCCACAGGCCGGTGCCGAGCGCGCGGGCGCCGGCGGCGATCAAGCGCTCGTTGATCCAGTCCAGGTAGTACTTGTTCTCGAGCAGCACGACGAGCGGACGCAGCGCGCGCGCCGCGGCGGCCGGGACGGCGGGCTGCACCAGGTAGCACCACCAGGCGGCGGCGACGCCGGCCAGCGCCAGCCAGAACGGCAGCGTCGTGAGCGCGTGCAGCGCCATCGCGGCAGCGCCGTGGAAGCCCTTGGCCAGCTCGGCCATCGCGGCATGCACCCGGCCGTCGACGACGATCGCGTCCTTGAACAGTTCGCCGAAGAGCAGCGGCTGGATCGTCATGAAGCCGATCACCACCGACGGCAGCGCCAGCAGCACCAGCGGCGCCGTCACCACCCAGGGCGACTCGTGCGGCGCGGCGTCGTGGTGCGCACCGTGGCCGTGGTCGTCTGGGCCCGGGAAGGGCTTGTGACGGAAGCGCTCCGGGCCGTGGAAGACCAGGAAGTACATGCGGAAGCTGTAGAAGGCGGTGACGAACACCCCCGCCGTCACCGCAAAGGCGGCGAAGCCCGCTCCCGGCAGGCGGCTCGCGTGCACCGCCTCGATGATGGCGTCCTTGCTGTAGAAGCCCGCGAACAGCGGCGTGCCGATCAGCGCCAGCGAGCCGAGCAGCGTCGTGATCCAGGTGAGCGGCATGTACTTGCGCAGCCCGCCCATGTTGCGGATGTCCTGGTCGTGGTGCATGCCGATGATGACGCTGCCCGCGCCCAGGAACAGCAGCGCCTTGAAGAAGGCGTGCGTCATCAGGTGGAACACCGCCACCGAATAGGCCGAGACGCCGAGCGCCACCGTCATGTAGCCGAGCTGGCTGATCGTCGAGTACGCGATCACGCGCTTGATGTCGTTCTGCACGATGCCCAGCAGCCCCATGAAGAAGGCCGTCACCGAGCCGAGCACGAGCACGACGTTGAGCGCGGTGTCCGACAGCTCGAACAGCGGGCTCATGCGCGCCACCATGAAGATGCCGGCGGTGACCATCGTCGCGGCGTGGATCAGCGCCGAGATCGGCGTCGGGCCTTCCATCGAGTCGGGCAGCCACACGTGCAGCGGCACCTGCGCGCTCTTGGCCATCGCGCCGACGAACAGGCACAGGCAGATCACGGTGACGAGATTCCAGTCGCCGCCCCAGGTGTCGTAGGGGAAGACGATCCCGGCCAGCGCCGGCCCCTTGGCGAACACCGCGCCGTAGTTGAGCGTGCCGGTGTAGGCCAGCAGCAGCGCGATGCCGAGGATGAAGCCGAAGTCGCCGACGCGGTTGACGAGGAAGGCCTTCAGGTTGGCGAAGATCGCGCTCGGCTTCTTGTACCAAAAGCCGATCAGCAGGTAGCTCACGAGCCCGACCGCCTCCCAGCCGAAGAACAGCTGCAGGAAGTTGTTGCTCATCACCAGCATCAGCATCGAGAACGTGAACAGGCTGATGTAGGCGAAGAAGCGCTGGTAGCCGGGGTCGTCCTCCATGTAGCCGATGGTGTAGATGTGCACCATCAGGCTGACGAAGGTCACCACCGTCATCATCAGCGCCGTCAGGCCGTCGACCAGGAAGCCGACTTCCATCACGAGCTGGCCGACGTTCATCCACGGGTAGACGGTGGCGTTGAAGCGCGCGCCCTCGGCCGCCTGCGCCAGCACGACGGCCGAGCAGACGAAGGAGACGAAGACGGCGAGGATCGTGACCCAGTGCGAGGCGCGCCGGCCGATCCAGCCGCCGGCCAGCCCGGCGACGAGCGCGCCGGCCAGCGGCGCCAGCGGCACGGTGAGCAGCAGCCCCTGCGAGAGCGTCGCGGCCATGGCGCTCAGACCTCCCGGCCGGGCCGGCGCGGGACGCGCCGGCTCTTCGGCAGGCATTCGCCAAGAAGCAGTTCTTGTCTCATGTCCGGCCTCAGCCCTTGAGATCGTCGAGTTCCTCGACGTTGATCGATGCGCGGTTGCGGAACAGCACGACCAGGATCGCCAGCCCGATCGCCGACTCGGCCGCCGCCACCGTGAGGATGAAGAACACGAACACCTGGCCGGCCATGTCGCCCAGGTAGTGCGAGAAGGCGACGAAGTTCATGTTCACCGCCAGCAGCATCAGCTCGACCGCCATCAGCAGCACGATCAGGTTGCGGCGGTTGAGGAAGATGCCGACCACAGCGATGGCGAACAGCATGCCGCCGAGCGCGAGATAGTGGCCGAGCGTGAGCGCGCCCATCACGCCCCCTCCCGCGGCGCAGCGGCCGCAGCCGGCGCCTCGACCGTCGGCGGCAGCTTGACGATGCGCAGCCGGTCGGCCTTGCGCACCCGCACCTGCGCGGCCGGGTCGACGTAGATCGCGTCCTTGCGCCGGCGCAGCGCGAGCGCGATCGCGGCCACCATCGCCACCAGCAGCAGCACCGCGGCGAGCTGCAGCGGATACAGATAGTGCGTGTAGACCTCGATGCCGAGCAGCCGCGTGTTGCCCAGCTGCAGCGCCTTGGCGCTCGCCGCGGGGGCGCTGTCGACGCGGAAGCCCCGCATCAGCACGAGCGCCATCTCGACCGCCATCGCCGCGCCCACCAGGCCGGCCAGCGGCAGATGGCGCCACAGGCCGTCGCGCAGACGTTCGCTCGTGAGGTCGAGCATCATGACGACGAACAGGAACAGCACCATCACCGCGCCGACGTACACCAGCACCAGCACGATCGCGAGGAACTCGGCCCTCAGCAGCATCCAGACGCAGGCGGCATTGAAGAAGGCGAGCACGAGGAACAGTACCGCGTGCACCGTGCTGCGCGCGGTGACGACGCGCAGCGCCGCGGCCAGCAGCACGGCCGAGAAGACGTAGAAGAGGACGGTCGTCGATTCCATGGGCGGTGGCGGATGGCGGGCGGCCGCGTCAGCGGTAGGGCGCGTCGGCGGCACGGCGCTCGGCGATCTCGCGCTCGTAGCGGTCGCCCACGGCAAGCAGCATGTCCTTCGTGAAGTACAGGTCGCCGCGCTTCTCGCCGTGGTACTCGAAGTGGTGCGTCTCGACGATGGAATCGACCGGGCAGCTCTCCTCGCAGAAGCCGCAGTAGATGCACTTGGCGAAGTCGATGTCGTAGCGCGTCGTGCGGCGCGTGCCGTCGGCGCGCTGGTGGCTCTCGATCGTGATCGCCAGCGCCGGGCACACCGCCTCGCACAGCTTGCAGGCGATGCAGCGCTCCTCGCCGTTCTCGTAGCGGCGCAGCGCGTGCAGGCCGCGGAAGCGCGGCGACAGCGGCGTCTTCTCCTCGGGGTACTCGATCGTGATGTGCGGCCTCAGGAAATGGCGTCCGGTGACCGCCATGCCCTTGAACAGCTCGGTGAGCATGAAGCGCGACAGCACGTCCTTGAGGGCGGCAAGCGTGGCCATGGGCATCACTTCCAGATGCTGAACGGGCTCTGCATCCACAGCCCGACGACGACGAGCCAGACCAGCGTGACCGGGATGAAGACCTTCCAGCCCAGGCGCATGATCTGGTCGTAGCGGTAGCGCGGGAACGTCGCGCGCACCCACAGGAACAGCGTGACGACGACGAAGGACTTGAGCACGAGCCAGATCCAGCCCGGGATGAAGTCCAGGAACCCGAACGGCGGCAGCCAGCCGCCCAGGAACAGCAGCACGGTGACCGTGCTGACGAGGATCATGTTGGCGTACTCGGCGAGGAAGAACATCGCGAAGCTCATCCCCGAGTACTCGATCATGTGGCCGGCGACGATCTCGCTCTCGCCCTCGACGACGTCGAACGGGTGCCGGTTGGTCTCGGCGATGCCGGAGACGAAGTAGACGACGAGGATCGGCAGCAGCGGCAGCCAGTTCCAGGACAGGAAGTCCAGTCCCAGCGAGGCGAACAGGCCCTTGGCCTGGCCGGCGACGATGGTGCCGATGTTCAGGCTGCCCGAGACCATCAGCACGACGACGACGGCGAAGCCCATCGCGATCTCGTAGCTCACCATCTGCGCGCTCGCGCGCAAGGCGCCCAGGAAGGCGTATTTCGAGTTGCTGGCCCAGCCGGCGATGATGACGCCGTAGACCTCGATCGACGCGATCGCGAGCAGCAGCAGCAGCCCGGCGTCGAGGTCGGCCAGCACCAGCTCGGGGCCGAACGGGATCACGACCCAGGCCGCCAGCGCCGGCATGATCGCCATCACCGGGCCGATGAAGAACAATCCCTTGCTGGCCGCGGTCGGGCGGATGATCTCCTTGAAGATCAGCTTGACGGCGTCGGCGATCGGCGTCAGCAGCCCGTAGGGGCCGACGCGGTTGGGCCCGGGGCGGATCTGCGTCCAGCCGATGCCCTTGCGCTCCCACAGCGTCAGGTAGGCGACGCAGATCAGCAGCGGCAGCACCAGCGCGACGATCTTCACGAGGCTCCAGACGACGAGCCAGAGCGTCGGCCCGAGGGCCGCGTTGGCAGCTTGGTGCAGGGGCTCGAACATCGTGCTCAGGCCTTCTCGAGCGTGACGGTGCCGAACATGGCGCCGAGCGCGGCGGTGTCCGGGTGGCCGGCGGCGATGCGCACCGTGCCCTCGGCCAGGCTCCGGTCTTCGCGCGCGGGCAGCAGCACGGTGGTCTGGCCGTCGCTCACCAGCACCTTGTCGGTGAGGCGCAGCGCGCCCCACAGCGGCGTCGGCACGCCGACCACCGGCGGCCGCGCGTCGGCGGTGCGCTGCAGCGCACCGGCACGGCGCACGAGGCTGTCGGTGGCGTAGATCGGCACGTCGGCGATGCGCTCGCATTGCGTCACCGAGGCCGGCGCCGCTGCCTGCGGCAGAGCGGCCGGCAGCGTGCTCGCGTTGGACAGGCGCGCAGCCAGCGCGGCAGCATCGCCCAGCGCCTCGGCGCGCACGTCCTCGACCGTCTCGTGGTCGAAGCCGGGCAATTCGAGCAGGTTGCCCAGCACGCGCAGCACCTTCCAGGCCGGGCGCGTTTCGCCCAGCGGCTTGACGACGCCGTGGAAGCTCTGCAGCCGGCCCTCGGCGTTGACGAAGGCGCCGCCGGTCTCGGTGAAGGGCGCGATCGGCAGCATCACGTCGGCGACATCGGCCGCGGCATCGGCAAACGGCGTGAGCGCCACGACGAGGCCGGAAGCGGCCAGCGCTGCCTTGGCTGCCGCCGCATCGGCCGCATCGAGCACGGGCTCGACGCCCAGCAGCAGCAGCGCCTTCATCGGCTGCGCGAGCATCTGGCCGGCGTTGCGGCCGCCCTCGCCCGGCATGGCGTCGACGAGTTGAGCGCCGACGCCGTTGCCGGCCTCGCCCAGATAGCCGCAGCTCGCGCCCACGCGCTCGGCGATCCAGCCGGCCAGCGCCAGCAGCGCGCCGGCCTGCGGATGTTGAGCCGCGGCGTTGCCGAGCAGCACTGCCTTGCGCTGGCCGCCGAGCAGCAGCGCGGCCACGGCCTCGGCCTCGGCGCCGGCGGCCACGGCCAGCGGCGGCGCGACGCCCTGCGCCGCCGCCACCGCCGCGGCCACTTCGGCCAGGCCCTGCAGCCAGCGCGAGGGCGGCAGCGTCAGCCGCTCGGCCACCGGCAACGCCCAGTCGTCGTGCACCGCGTGCAGGCTGGCCAGTTGCGCGCCGCGGCGCAGCGACTGGCGCAGGCGCTGCGCCAGCAGCGGGTGGTCCTTGCGCAGGAACGAACCGACGACGAAGGCGCGGTCGAGCTCCGAGAGCGCCGCGATCGGTGCGCCCAGCCAGCGCGCCTGGCCCCGCGGCGCGCGATTGGCGAAGTCGGCGTGACGCAGGCGGTGGTCGACGCTCTGGCTGCCCAATCCGCGCACCAGCCGCGCGAGCAGGTGCAGTTCCTCGACCGTGGAGCCCGCGTGGGCGAGCGCGCCGATCTCGTGCACGGCAGCGGCGCCGATCTCGGCGCGCACCCGGCGCAGGCCGTCGGCCACGTACTCGAGTGCCGTCGTCCAGTCGACCTGCTGCCACTGGCCGCCCTGCTTGATCATCGGCTGCCGCAGGCGGCGCTCGGACTGCAGGGCCTCGTAGCTGAAGCGGTCGCGGTCGGCGAGCCAGCACTCGTTGACCGCTTCGTTGTCGAACGGCACGACGCGCAGCACGGCGTCGGACTTGATCTGCACGACGAGGTTGGCGCCGACGCTGTCGTGCGGGCTCACGCTGCGGCGGCGCACCAGTTCCCAGGTGCGCGCGCTGAAGCGGAAGGGCTTGCTCGTGAGCGCGCCCACCGGGCACAGGTCGATCACGTTGCCCGACAGCTCGCTGTCGAGGCTGCCGCCGCTGACGGTGGTGATCTCGCTCCACTCGCCGCGGTTGACCATGCCCAGCTCCATCACGCCGGCCACCTCCTGGCCGAAGCGCACGCAGCGGGTGCAGTGGATGCAGCGCGTCATCTCCTCCATCGCGACCAGCGGCCCGATGTCCTTGCGCAGCACGACGCGCTTGGCCTCGCCGAAGCGGCTGGCGCCTTCGCCGTAGCCGACCGAAAGGTCCTGCAGCTGGCACTCGCCGCCCTTGTCGCACACCGGGCAGTCGAGCGGGTGGTTGATGAGGAGGAACTCCATCACCGACTTCTGCGCCTTGACCGCCTTGTCGCTGCGGGTGCGCACGACCATGCCGTTGGCCGCGGGCGTGGCGCAGGCCGGCATCGGCTTGGGCATCTTCTCGATGTCGACCAGGCACATGCGGCAGTTGGCCGCGATCGAGAGCTTCTTGTGGTAGCAGAAATGCGGGATGTAGACGCCCGCGGATGCGGCCGCCTGGATGACCATGCTGCCGTCGGCCACCGAGACCTTCTTGCCGTCGAGATCGATATCGGCCATGGCGTTCAGGCCTGCTGCGCGACCTTGCAGGTCTTGTGTTCGATGTGCCAGGCGAACTCGTCGCGGAAATGCTTGAGCATGCCCTGCACCGGCATCGCCGCGGCGTCGCC
Source organism: Rubrivivax sp. (assembly GCA_046348125.1). GTDB lineage: Bacteria > Pseudomonadota > Gammaproteobacteria > Burkholderiales > Burkholderiaceae_C > Rubrivivax. Next base: position 201,675 of record JAXMEV010000008.1, on the reverse strand, counting down.
GAGCGCGCAGATCGTGCGGCCCATGATGTTGCCGGCCACCGATTCGAGCAGCTCGAGATCCTCGGCCCGACCCTGGCCATGCTCGATGCGCTGCACGATGCGCCAGAGCCAGCCCGTGCCCTCGCGGCAGGGCGTGCACTGGCCGCAGCTCTCGTGCATGTAGAAGTAGTCCAGGCGCAGCAGGCTGCGCACCATGCAGCGCGTGTCGTTCATCACGATCACGGCGCCCGAGCCGAGCATCGAGCCGGCCTTGGCGATGGCGTCGTAGTCCATCGTCAGGTCCATCATCGTCGCGCCCGGCAGCACCGGCGCCGACGAGCCGCCCGGGATCACCGCCTTGAGCGCGCCGCCGCGCACGCCGCCGGCCAGTTCGAGCAGCTGTGCGAACGGCGTGCCGAGCGGAATCTCGAAGTTGCCCGGGCGCTCGACGTCGCCCACCACCGAGAAGATCTTGGTGCCGCCGTTGTTGGGCTTGCCGACGTCGAGATAGGCCTGGCCGCCGTGGCGGATGATCCAGGGCACGGCGGCGAAGGTCTCGGTGTTGTTGATCGTCGTCGGCTTGCCGTACAGGCCGACGCTGGCCGGGAACGGCGGCTTGAAGCGCGGCTGGCCCTTCTTGCCTTCGATCGACTCGAGCAGCCCGGTCTCCTCGCCGCAGATGTAGGCGCCGAAGCCGTGGTGCGCGTACAGGTCGAAGCCGAAGTCCGAGCCGAGGATGCGCTCGCCCAGCAGACCGGCGGCGCGCGCCTCGGCCAGCGCCTCCTCGAAGCGCTCGTAGACCTCGAAGATCTCGCCGTGGATGTAGTTGTAGGCGGTGCGCACCCCCATCGCGTAGGCCGCGATGGCCATGCCTTCGATGACGATGTGCGGGTTGTGGCGCAGGATGTCGCGGTCCTTGCAGGTGCCCGGCTCGCCCTCGTCGGAATTGCACACCAGGTACTTCGGGCCCGGGTGCTGGCGCGGCATGAAGCTCCACTTGAGGCCGGTGGGAAAGCCGGCGCCGCCGCGCCCGCGCAGGCCGCCGAGCTTGACTTCGGCGATCACGGCATCGGGCGTCATGCCCGCGCCGCCGTCCTTGCCGAGCACCTTCTTCAGCGCGGCGTAGCCGCCGCGCGCGACGTAGTCGGCCAGGCGCCAGTTGGCGCCGTCGAGCCCGGCGTAGATCTGCGGCGCGATGTGGCGGCCGTGGAAACAGGTCTGGCTGCCGCTGGCCTGGAATCGGGAGAGATCGACCATGGTTGTCAGTCGGCGGCCTTGAGCGTTGCGATCAGCTCGTCGAGGCGCTCCGCGCTCATGTGGCTGAGCATGCGGCGGTCGTTGACCAGCATCACCGGCGCGTCGGCGCAGGCGCCCAGGCATTCGCAGGGCTGCACGGTGAAGCGGCCGTCGGCGCTGGTGCCGTAGGGTTCGACGCCGAGCCGGCCGCACAGATGCTCGAGCGCCGTGCCGCCGTCGCGCAGCGCGCACGGCAGGTTGGTGCAGACGTTCAGCTTGTAGCGGCCGACCGGCTGCTGGTTGTACATGTTGTAGAAGGTGGTGACCTCGTGCACCGCGATCTGCGGCATGCCGAGGTACTCGGCCACCACCTGCTCGGCCTGCTGGCTCACCCAGCCCTGCACCTGCTGCACGATCGCCAGGCAGGCCATCACGGCCGAGGCCTGCTGGCCCGCCGGGTACTTGGCGACTTCGCGCTCGAAGCGCGCGCGCAGTTCGGGCGTCAGTTCGAAGCTCACCGGTCGATCTCCCCGAACACGACGTCCAGCGTGCCGATGATCGCCACCGCGTCGGCGAGCATGTGGCCGCGCGCCATCTCGTCCATCGCCGACAGGTGCACGAAGCCGGGCGGACGGATCTTCATGCGGTACGGCTTGTTCGCGCCGTCGCTCACCATGTAGATGCCGAACTCGCCCTTCGGGTGCTCGACCGCCGCATAGACCTCGCCCTCGGGCACGTGCATGCCTTCGCTGAAGAGCTTGAAGTGGTGGATCAGGTCCTCCATGCCGGTCTTCATGTCGACGCGCGACGGCGGCGCCACCTTGCGGTTGTCGGTGATCACCGGCCCCGGGTTGCGGCGCAGCCAGTCGACGCACTGCGCGATGATGCGGTTGGCCTGGCGCATCTCCTCGATGCGCACCAGGTAGCGGTCGTAGGTGTCGCCGTTGCTGCCGACCGGCACGTCGAAGTCGACCTGCGCATAGGCGTCGTAGGGCTGCTTCTTGCGCAGGTCCCAGGCCACGCCCGAGCCGCGCAGCATCGGCCCGGTGAAGCCGAGGTTGAGCGCGCGCTCCGGCGCGACGACGCCGATGCCCACCGTGCGCTGCTTCCAGATGCGGTTGTCGGTGAGCAGGGTCTCGTAGTCGTCGACGTTGGCCGGGAAGCGCCGGCAGAAGTCGTCGATGAAGTCGAGCAGCGTGCCCTGGCGGGCGCGGTTGCGCTCGCGCAGCGCACGCTCGCTGCGGATGCGGCTGGGCTGGTGCTGCGGCATCGAGTCCGGGAGGTCGCGGTAGACGCCGCCCGGGCGGAAATAGGCCGCGTGCATGCGCGCGCCCGACACCGCCTCGTACATGTCGAACAGATCCTCGCGCTCGCGCATCGCGTAGATCATCATGTTCATCGCGCCGCAGTCGATGCCGTGGCCGCCGATCCACATCAGGTGGTTCAGGATGCGCGTGATCTCGGCGAACATGACGCGGATGTACTGCGCGCGCACCGGCACGTCGACGCCGAGCAGCCGCTCCACCGCCAGGCAGTAGGCCTGCTCGTTGCACATCATCGACACGTAATCGAGCCGATCCATGTAGGGCAGGGCCTGCAGATACGTGCGGTGCTCGGCCAGCTTCTCGGTGCCGCGGTGCAGCAGGCCGACATGCGGGTCGGCGCGCTGGATGACTTCGCCGTCGAGCTCGAGCACGAGGCGCAGCACGCCGTGCGCCGCCGGGTGCTGGGGCCCGAAATTGAGGGTGTAGTTCTTGATCTCAGCCATGAGGAATCGGGGTTCGGCGGCCGCGCTCAGTGCAGGCCGCCGTAGTCCTCCTCGCGCACCACGCGCGGCACGTTCTCGCGCGGCTCGATCGACACCGGCTGGTACACGACGCGCCGCTGTTCGGCGTCGTAGCGCATCTCGACGTGGCCGCTCACCGGGAAGTCCTTGCGCAGCGGATGGCCGATGAAGCCGTAGTCGGTCAGGATGCGGCGCAGATCGGCGTGGCCGTCGAAGACGATGCCCAGCAGGTCGAACGCCTCGCGCTCGAACCAGTTCGCCGACGACCACAGGCCGGTGAGGCTGGGCAGCAGCGGCAGCGTGTCGTCGGGCGCGAACACCTTGAGCCGCAGCCGCCGGTTGTGCGTCAGCGACAGCAGCTGGCTGACGACGCAGAACCTGGCGCCCTCCCCGGGCCGGTTCTTCCAGCTGCTGTAGTCGACGCCGCACAGGTCGATCAGCTGCTCGAACTTCAACGCCGGGTCGTCGCGCAGCGTCGCGGCCGCCGCGAGATAGTCGGCCGCCGCGACCGTGATCGCGATCTCGCCGCGCTCGCGCACGAGCGCGAGCACGCGCGCGCCGAGCGCGGCCGTGAGCGCAGCCTGGAGCGTATCGAGTGCGTGCGTCATCGGGTGCTCAGCGGGCGATCGTGTTCTCGCGCCGGATCTTGGCCTGCAGCTGCAAGATGCCGTACAGCAGCGCCTCGGCCGTGGGCGGGCAGCCGGGCACGTAGACGTCCACCGGCACGATGCGGTCGCAGCCGCGCACGACGCTGTAGCTGTAGTGGTAGTAGCCGCCGCCGTTGGCGCAGGAGCCCATGCTCAGCACCCAGCGCGGCTCGGCCATCTGGTCGTAGACCTTGCGCAGCGCCGGCGCCATCTTGTTGCACAGCGTGCCGGCGACGATCATCAGGTCGCTCTGGCGCGGGCTGGGGCGGAACAGCATGCCGAAGCGGTCGATGTCGTAGCGCGCGGCGGCGGCGTGGATCATCTCGACGGCGCAGCAGGCGAGGCCGAAGGTCATCGGCCACAGCGAGCCGGTCTTGGACCAGTTGATCAGCTTGTCGACCGAGGTGGTGACGAAGCCTTCTTCGAGGACGCCTTCGATGCCCATGTCGCCTGCTCCGTCTCACTCCCAGTCGAGGGCGCCCTTCTTCCATTCGTACGCGAAGCCCACCACCAGGATCGCGAGGAAGATCATCATGGCCCAGAAGCCTGACGCGCCGATTTCACGCAGCGCCACGGCCCAGGGGAAGAGGAAGGCGATCTCGAGGTCGAACAGGATGAACAGGATCGCCACCAGGTAGTAGCGCACGTCGAACTTCATGCGCGCGTCCTCGAAGGCCTCGAAGCCGCATTCGTAGGGGCTGTTCTTGGCGGCGTCGGGCCGGTTCGGGCCGAGCAGGAAGCCGAGCAGCTGCGGCGCCACGCCGACCGCCGCACCCACCAGGATGAAGAGGAGCACGGGTACGTAGGGTTGCAGGTCCATCGCTTCTACTTCGCCTCCGGCCGCGTCACGTCAGCGCGACACGGCCGCAAAAAAGCGCGCCTCGTGCCGCGCCTGCGGCAACTCGGCGCGCCCTGTCTGCGCTGCGTGGCCGCCCGCATGGGCGGCCTTGGTGCCGACGGCGAGACTCGAACTCGCACAGCTTTCGCCACTACCCCCTCAAGATAGCGTGTCTACCAGTTTCACCACGTCGGCACGACGTCGTCACAGAGCGCAATCGCGGCGGATGGCATGAGGGGTTTCGCTCTCCGCAGCGCCCACGATTCTAGCCGCAAAGCCCTGCGCTTCGACCGCGGCACCGCACCGTTGCGCCAGCGCGCGAGCGCGTCGGGAGCGCGCCGCCCGAAGCCGCCGGCGCGGGCGCTGCGGGCGGCGCCACCGCAGGCGCGGCCGGCACCGGGCCCGGCGCCCCGCCCGGGATCGAACCCGCGGCCGGCGCGCTCGCTTCGCCGGCCGGCGCCGCCGCCCGATCGAGCACGCTGCCGCCGCTGGCGCCGGCACGGCCGCCCGCGCCGGCATAGGCGAGCGCCAGCGTGCACACGAAGAACACGGTCGCGCACACCGCCGTCGAGCGCGACAGGAAGTTCGCGCTGCCCGACGCGCCGAACAGGCTGCCCGAGGCGCCGCTGCCGAACGAGGCACCCATGTCGGCGCCCTTGCCGTGCTGGATCAGCACGAGGCCGATCATCACCAGCGCCGACAGCAACTGCACGGCGAGCACGAGCGTCATCCAGATTTGCATGATCGATCAGACTCCGGGAAACGAATGCGCGCGCGGCTCAGCCCCGCGGCGCGACAGATGGCGATGAACTCGGCCGCCTTCAAAGACGCACCGCCGACCAGACCGCCGTCGATGTCGGGCATGGCGAGCAGCTCGGCGGCGTTGTCGGCCTTCATGCTGCCGCCGTAGAGGATGCGGATGCGCGCGCCCGCGCCGGTGGCCGCCTGCAGCTGCGCGCGCAGCGCCGCGTGCACCGCCTGCGCCTGCGCCGGCGTGGCCGTGCGGCCGGTGCCGATGGCCCAGACCGGCTCGTAGGCCAGCACGATGTCGGCGGCGCGCGCACCGAGCGCTTGCGTCACCGCCGCGAGCTGCCGCGCGACCACGGCTTCGGTGCGGCCGGCGTCGCGCTGCGCGAGCGTCTCGCCGACGCAGACGATGGGCGTGAGGCCCTGCGCGAGCGCGGCCTGCGCCTTGGCCGCGACCAGCTCGTCGCTCTCGGCGTGGTACTGGCGGCGCTCGGAATGGCCGACGATGACCAGGCGGCAGCCGCATTCGGCCAGCATCGCCGCCGACACCTCGCCGGTGTAGGCGCCCTGCGCGTGCGCCGAGACGTCCTGCGCGCCCCACAGCAGCGCACTGCCGGCCAGCTGCGCCGCCGTCTCACCGAGGAAGACGAAGGGCACGCACACCGCGACCTCGGCCGCGCCGGGCGGCGCGCCGACGAGGGCCGCCAGCAGCTCGGCGTTGGCCGCCCGGCTGCCGTGCATCTTCCAGTTGCCCACCACGAGTTTGCGTCGCATCGTTTGCCCCGCTGTTCACCAAGTCAGCACGATCTTGCCGACATGCGTGCCCGACTCCATCAGCGCGTGCGCCGCCGCCGCCTCGGCGGCCGGGAACACGCTCTGCACCACCGGCCGGATGCGGCCCGCCTGCACGAGCGGCCACACCTGCTGGCGCAATGCGCGCGCCAGCGCCGTCTTGTAGGCCACCGTGCGCGGCCGCAGCGTCGAGCCGGTGATCGTCAGGCGCTTGCGCAGCACGAGGCCGGCGTCCATGCGGCAGGCGCTGCCGCCCTGCACGGCGATGATCGCCAGCCGCCCGTCGTCGGCCAGGCAGCGCAGCTCGCGCTCGACGTAGTCGCCGGCCACCATGTCGAGCACGACGTCGGCGCCGCGCCCGTCGGTCAGGCGCAGCACCTCGGCGGCGAAATCCTGCGTGCGGTAGTTGATCGCGTGGTCGGCGCCGAGCGCCACGCAGGCGGCGCACTTGGCGTCGCTGCCGGCGGTGACGACGACGCGGCTGCCCAGCGCCTTGGCGATCTGGATCGCAGCGACGCCGATGCCGCTCGCGCCGCCGTGCACGAGCAGCGTCTCGCCGGGCTGCAGGCGCGCGATCGCGTACAGGTTCTGCCAGACGGTGAAGAAGGTCTCGGGCAGGCTCGCCGCCTCGACCATCGTCAGGCCCGCGGGCAGCGGCAGGCACTGGCCGGCAGGCGCCACGCAGCGCTCGGCATAGCCGCCGCCGGCCACCAGCGCGCACACCGCGTCGCCGATGGCCAGGCCGGCCGCGGCGAGGTCGGCCGGCGCACCGCCGGCCACCGTGCCCGCGACCTCGAGTCCGGGCAGATCGGAGGCGCCCGGCGGGCTCGGGTACAGGCCCTGGCGCTGCAGCAGGTCGGGCCGGTTCACGCCCGAGGCTTGCACGGCGATCAGCAGCTCGCCGGCCGCCGGCACCGGCTCGGGCCGCTCGACGGCCTGCAGCACCTCGGGCGCGCCGAAGCGCGTGATCTCGATCGCGCGCATCGCCCGGCGCTCAGCCGCCCTGCTCGTCCGGGTTGCGGGCCGGGTCGGCGGCTGGCGCCGCCGCTGCCCGCGGCGCACCGCCGTCCTCGCGCGGCGCACGCGGCTCGCGCGGCTCGCGCGGCTCGCGCGGTTCACGCGGCTCACGCGCCTCACGCGCCTCACGCGCCTCACGCGCCTCACGCGCCTCACGCGGTTCGCGCCCTTCACGCGGTTCGCGCTCGCGGCGCGGGCCGCGTTCGCCGCGGCCGCCACGCTCACCGCGCTCGCGCTCGCCGTAATCGCGGCGCGGGCGCTCCTCGTCGAAATGCCCTTCGGGCCGCTCGAGCAGCGCCTTCATGCTGAGCTTGATGCGCCCCTTGTCGTCGGTCTCGAGGACCTTGACCTTCACGATCTGGCCTTCGGCCAGGTAGTCGCTCACCTGCTCGACGCGCTCGTGCGCGATCTGGCTGATGTGCAGCAGGCCGTCCTTGCCGGGCAGGATGTTGACGAGCGCGCCGAAGTCCAGCAGCTTGGTCACCGGCCCTTCGTAGACCTTGCCCACCTCGGCCTCGGCCGTGATCTCGGTGATGCGCTTGATCGCGTGCTGGGCCTTGTCGGCGTCGGTGCTGGCAATCGTGATCGTGCCGTCCTCGCCGATGTCGATCGTGGTGCCCGTCTCCTCGGTGAGCGCGCGGATCGTGGCGCCGCCCTTGCCGATCACGTCGCGGATCTTCTCGGCGTTGATCTTCATCGTGTACAGGCGCGGCGCGAACGGGCTCAGCTCCTCCTTGGCGCCGCCCACGGCCTCGACCATGCGGGCCAGGATGTGCAGCCGCGCCTCCTTGGCCTGCTCGAGCGCGACCTGCATGATCTCCTTGGTGATGCCCTGGATCTTGATGTCCATCTGCAGCGCGGTGATGCCGCCGGCGCTGCCCGCCACCTTGAAGTCCATGTCGCCCAGGTGATCCTCGTCGCCCAGGATGTCGGTGAGCACGGCGAAGCGGCTGCCTTCCTTGATCAGGCCCATCGCGATGCCGGCCACGTGCGCCTTGAGCGGCACGCCGGCGTCCATCAGCGCGAGGCAGCCGCCGCACACCGAGGCCATCGACGAGCTGCCGTTGCTCTCGGTGATCTCGCTCACCACGCGCAGCGTGTAGGGGAAGTCGCCCTTGTCGGGCAGCACCGCCACCAGCGCGCGCTTGGCCAGGCGGCCGTGGCCGATCTCGCGCCGCTTCGGGCTGCCTACGCGGCCGGTCTCGCCGGTGGCGAAGGGCGGCATGTTGTAGTGGAGCATGAAGCGGTCTTCGAACTCGCCGGCCAGCGCGTCGATGCGCTGCGCGTCGCGCTCGGTGCCGAGCGTGGCCGCCACCAGCGCCTGCGTCTCGCCGCGCGTGAACAGCGCCGAGCCGTGCACGCGCGGCAGCGCCGCGGTGCGGATCTCGATCGGGCGCACGGTGCGCGTGTCGCGCCCGTCGATGCGCGGCTCGCCGGCCAGGATCTGGCCGCGCACGATGCGGCTCTCGATGTCGAACAGCAGCCCCTCGACCTTGACGCCGTCGAAGTCCACGCCCTCGGCCTTCAGGCCGTCCAGCACCGCGGCGTAGGCCTCGCGGCAGGCCTGGGTGCGGGCCTGCTTGCTGCGGATCTGGTAGGCCGCGCGCAGGCGCTCCTCGCCCAGCGCCGTGACCTTGGCGATGAAGGCCTCGTCCTTGGCCGGCGCCTGCCAGGCCCACTCGGGCTTGCCGGCGTCGCGCACCAGTTCGTTGATGGCCGCGATGGCCACCCGGCCCTGCTCGTGGCCGTAGACCACGGCCCCCAGCATCACCTCTTCGCTCAGCTGCAGCGCCTCGGACTCGACCATCAGCACCGCCGCCTCGGTACCGGCGACGACCAGGTTCAGCTGGCTGCCGGCGAGCGCGGTCTGCCCCGGATTGAGCAGGTACTGGCCGTTGACGTAGCCCACGCGCGCCGCGCCGATCGGGCCGTTGAACGGAATGCCGCTCACGGCCAGCGCAGCCGACGAGCCGATCATCGCCGCGATGTCGGCCTGTACCTCGGGGTTCAGGCTCAGCACGTGCACGATGACCTGCACCTCGTTGAAGAAGCCGTCCGGGAAGAGCGGCCGGATCGGGCGGTCGATCAGGCGGCTGGTGAGCGTCTCGAGCTCGCTCGGGCGGCCCTCGCGCTTGAAGAAGCTGCCCGGGATCTTGCCCGCGGCATAGGTCTTCTCGATGTAGTCGACGGTGAGCGGGAAGAAGTCCTGCCCGGCCTTGGCCTCCTTGCGTGCGACGACGGTGGCCAGCACCACCGTGCCCTCGATGTCGACCAGCACGGCGCCGGTGGCCTGGCGCGCGATCTCGCCGGTCTCGAGCGTGACCTTGTGCGGGCCCCATTGGAAGGTCTTCGTGACCTTGTTGAACATGCTCATGCGTGCAGCTCCTGTGGCGGTGGGGTGCGCGCGATGCCATTCCAGCGCGGCCCTTGCGCGCCGCGCCTGGGACTTCGTTGGAATGACACGGCAGCGTGCAACCCGGGGGGGATGAATGGCGCGCCGGACGCGGAGCCGGGGCCCCGCGGCGCGCCGCTTACTTGCGCAGACCGAGCTTGCCGATCAGCGCCGTGTAGCGCTCGGCGTCCTTGTCCTTGAGGTAGGCGAGCAGCCGCTTGCGCTGGTTGACCAGCTTGAGCAGGCCGCGCCGGCCGTGGTGGTCCTTCAGGTGGGTCTTGAAGTGCGGCGTCAGCTCGTTGATGCGCGCGGTGAGCAGCGCGACCTGCACTTCGGGGCTGCCGGTGTCGGCGGCGCTGCGGGCGTTGCCCTTGACGATGTCGGCCTTGGCGGCGGTGGTGAGCGGCATGGGACGGATTTCCTGTCGGGAGCAGTCGGAAAACCGTCCGCGCTGCGGCAGCGGTGGCGGCTGCGGCGCGAGGGTTTCCGGGCGGACTTGCGGTCGCCGGTGAAACCGACCGGCGCCGTGCTGGTTCTCCCGCGGCATTGCCGCTGCGGGAAAGCCGGCCATTATAGCCGCGCCGGCTTGCGCCGGCCGCGCCCGGTGCGCAGCGCTCGCTGCCCGCGACGCTCAGGCCGGCGCCAGCTCGGCCAGCGGCCAGCGCGGCCGCACGTCGAAGGCGCCGTCGCGCGTGCCGCCCGCCAGGCCGCTGGCGACGCGCAGCGCGCCGGCCAGGGCGATCATCGCGCCGTTGTCGGTGCACAGCGCGGGCGGCGGGTAGTGCACCTGCGCACCCAGGCGCGCGGCGCCGGCGTCGAGCCGCTCGCGCAGCCTCGAATTGGCGCCCACGCCGCCGGCCACGACCAGGCGCGCCAGGCCGGTGCGCTCGAGCGCGCGCAGCGCCTTGGCCACCAGCACGTCGACGATGGCGGCCTGCGTCGCGGCCGCGAGGTCGGCGCGGTTCTGCTCGCAGACGTTGGGCCCCAGCCGCTTGACCTGGGTCAGCACGGCGGTCTTGAGGCCGGCGAACGAGAAGTCCAGATCGCGGCTGGCCAGCAGCGGCCGCGGCAGCGCGTACGCGCTCTCGTCGCCGAAGTCGGCCAGCCGCGCCAGCGCCGGCCCGCCCGGGTAGCCCAGGCCGAGCAGCTTGGCCGTCTTGTCGAAGGCCTCGCCGGCGGCGTCGTCGAGCGTGTCGCCCAGCAGCTCGTAGCGGCCGACCCCGGCGACGCGCATGAGCTGCGTGTGGCCGCCCGAGACGAGCAAGGCGACGAACGGGAACGCCGGCGCCGGCGCGGCGAGGAAGGGCGACAGCAGGTGCCCCTCGAGGTGGTGGACGCCGAGCGCGGGCCGGCCGAGCGCGGCGGCCAGCGCCACCGCCACGCCGGCACCGACCAGCAGCGCACCGGCCAGGCCCGGGCCGCGCGTGTAGGCGACGAGGTCGATGTCGCCGAGCGCAGTGCCCGACTGCGCCAGCACCTGCCGCGCCAGCGGCAGCACGCGGCGGATGTGGTCGCGCGAGGCCAGCTCGGGCACCACGCCGCCGTAGGCCTCGTGCATGCGCGCCTGCGTGTGCAGCGCCTCGCCCAGCAGGCGCGGCGTGCCGCCCGGCGCGAGCTCGACCAGCGCCACGCCGGTCTCGTCGCAGGAGGTTTCGAAGCCGAGGACTTTCATCGCAGACCGCAGCGCGGCAGCGCCGACCGGCGCCGCCCCGCGCGCGCTCAGACGCGGAACGATTCGCCGCAGCCGCAGCGGTCCTTCTCGTGCGGGTTGCGGAACTTGAAGCCCTCGTTGAGCCCTTCGCGCACGAAGTCGACCTCGGTGCCGTCGACGAACGGCAGGTTCTTCGGCTCGACGAGGATCTTCACGCCGTGCGCCTCGAACACGAGATCCCCGGCGCCCACTTCGTCGGCGTAGTCGAGCTTGTACGACAGGCCCGAACAGCCCGAGGCGGCGACGCCCAGGCGCAGGCCCACGCCCTTGCCGCGCCGCTCGATCTGGCGCGACACGTGGCGGGCCGCAGCTTCGGTGACGGTAACGCTCATGCTGTACTCCTTCGTGCTTCGTTCGTGCGCAGAATCATCGCGCCGCTGCGGCCGGCGCCGCGTCGCCGCCGCACGCACGGCCGGGCGGCCTGCCCGCGCCGCGCAGGCGGGCGACCTGCTCGTGCAGCCGCCGCAGCACGGCGTCGATCTCCTGCTCGGTCGTCCAGCGGCCGAGCGTCAGGCGCAGGCTGGCGTGCGCCAGTTCGTCGCTGCGGCCGAGCGCGCGCAGCACGTGGCTCGGCTCGCCGCTTGCGCTGGCGCAGGCGCTGCCGGTGCTGAGCGCGACGCCTTCGAGCGCCCCGACCAGGCTCTCGCCGTCGACCGCGCCGAAGCTCGCGTTGACGTTGTGCGGCACGCGGCGCTCGAGGCTGCCGTTGACGAACGCCTGCTCGATGCCGCCGATGCCGGCGAGCAGCCGCTGCTGCAGCGCGCGCACGCGCGCCAGCTCGGCCTCCATCTCCTCGGCGGCGATGCGAAAGGCCTCGCCCATGCCGACGCATTGGTGCGTGGCCAGCGTTCCGCTTCTCAGGCCGCGCTCCTGGCCGCCGCCGTGCATCTGCGCCTCGAGCTGCAGGCGCGGCTTGCGCCGCACGTACAGCGCGCCCACGCCCTTCGGGCCGTAGCTCTTGTGCGCCGTCAGGCTCATCAGGTCGACCGGCAGCGCGGCCAGGTCGATCGCCAGCTTGCCGCTGGCCTGCGCCGCGTCGACGTGGAAGGTGATGCCGCGCGCGCGGCACAGCGCGCCGAGCGCCGCGATGTCCTGCACGACGCCGATCTCGTTGTTGACCAGCATCACCGAGGCGAGCACGGTGTCGGCGCGCAGGGCCGCGGCGAAGCGCTCGAGGTCGAGCAGGCCGTCGGGCCGCACGTCGAGCCAGCTGACCTCCCAGCCGGCGCGCTCGAGCGCGCGCATGGCGTCCAGCACGGCCGCGTGTTCGGTCTTCGGCGTGACGAGGTGGCGGCCGCGCGCACGCCGCGCCCATGCCACGCCCTTGACGGCCAGGTTGTCGCTCTCGGTGGCGCCGCTGGTCCAGACGATCTCGCTCGGCTCGGCGTTGACCAGCTGCGCCACCTGCGCGCGCGCCCGCTCGACCGCCTGCGCCGCGGCGCGGCCCCAGACGTGGCCGCCGCTGGCCGGGTTGCCGAAGCGCTCGTGCAGCCAGGGCAGCATCGCGTCGACGACGCGCGGGTCGCACGGCGTCGTCGCGCCGTAGTCGAGGTAGATCGGCTGCTGCGATGCCACGGCGCGCACGCTCAAGCCGCGCTGCCCGTGCGGCGGCCCTGCGCCGGCGTCACTTCGTGATCGCCGCGCCGAGCGCGAACACCGAGTTCGGCCCCGTCACCTTGATCGGCTTGACGACCGGCGCCGAGGAGATCGCGCGCTTGACCGGCGCCTCGTCGATCGAGACGCCCTTGGCGAGCTGCTCGTCGACCAGCCTGCCCAGCGAGATCGAGTCGAGGTACTCGATCATCTTCGCGTTCAGGCTGGTCCACAGGTCGTGCGTCATGCACTTGCCGGCGTCCTCGCCCATGCAGTCCTCCTTGCCGCCGCAGCCGGTGGCGTCGATCGGCTCGTCGACGGCGACGATGATGTCGGCCACCGAGATGTCGGCCGCGGCGCGGCCGAGCGAGTAGCCGCCGCCCGGGCCGCGCGTGCTCTCCACGAGCTGGTGGCGGCGCAGCTTGCCGAACAGCTGCTCGAGGTAAGACAACGAGATGTGCTGGCGCTGGCTGATCGCGGCCAGCGCCACCGGCCCGCTCTGTGCCCGCAAGCCCAGATCGATCATCGCGGTGACGGCGAATCGGCCCTTGGTGGTCAGTCGCATGTTCTGCTCCCTGGCGTGGCACGCCGGTTGGAATTGCCTTCGACCGAGCCGGCCCCGCTTGCCAACCACGGGCCCGGCGCCTGCCCGGATCGATGCCCGGGCGGCGCGGAGGCCGAGCGCGGACAGAATCCGAGTAAACGACTCAAGTATAGCAAAGACCCTGAGCCCTGCCCGGCCTTGCGCCGCTTCTGCGCCGGCCTTGCGCCGGGGCGGCGTCGAGCCGCCGGGGGCGTCAGGCCGGCGGCCGGTCGCCTGCGGCGGCGGCACCGCCGAGTTCGCGCGCCAGCCGCTCGACGAGGCCGTCGCAGGCCGCCTCGACCAGGTCGAGCACACGCTCGAAGCCGGCCGGCGCGCCGTAGTACGGGTCGGGCACTTCGATCTGGCCCAGCTGCGGCGCGTGCTCCAGCAGCAGCGCCAGGCGCGCCGCCGAGTCGGGCGGCTGCTGCCGGCGCAGCAGGCGCAGGTTGTCCTCGTCCATCGCCAGCATCCATTGGAAGCGCAGGTAGTCGGCCGGCTCGACGGCGCGCGCGCGCAGCGCCGACAGGTCGTAGCCGCGGCGCGCGGCGTGCCGGATGGCGCGCGGGTCGGGCGGCTCGCCGCGGTGGTGGTCGATGGTGCCGGCCGAATCGACGGCCACCGCGCGCTGCAGGCCGGCGGCGCGCAGCTTGCTGCGCAGCACCGCCTCGGCCGTGGGCGAGCGGCAGATGTTGCCCATGCAGACCATCAGCACGCAGGTCGCGCCCGGCGTGGCCGGCGTGGCGTCGCCGGCGTCCTGGCCGCGGCGACCGAAGATCCGGCCCAGACCGCGCACGCCCTCGCCCATCACGCCGCCCCGCGCGCGCCGCCGCCCGGCGCCGAGGGCGCCGGCGGCGCGTCGTGCTGCGCCGCGCCGAAGGCCTGCTCGCGCAGCAGCGCCAGTTGGTCGCGCACGCGCGCCGCCTTCTCGAACTCGAGGTCGCGCGCGTGCTCGAGCATCTGCCGCTCGAGCAGCTTGATGCGCTTGCCCAGGTCCTTCTCGCTCAGCGCCTCGACCTCGGCGGCGGCCTGGGCGGCGGCCAGTTCGTCCTTGGCCGTGCGCTCGCTCACCACGCCGTCGATCAGGTCGCGCACCTTCTTGCTCACGCTGCGCGGCGTGATGCCGTGCGCGGCGTTGTAGGCGATCTGGCGTGCACGGCGGCGTTCGGTCTCGCCGAGCGCGGCGCGCATCGAATCGGTGATCCGGTCGGCGTACAGGATGGCCTTGCCGTTGGCGTTGCGCGCCGCGCGGCCGATGGTCTGGATCAGGCTGCGCTCGGCGCGCAGGAAGCCCTCCTTGTCGGCGTCGAGGATGGCCACCAGGCTCACCTCGGGCAGGTCGAGGCCCTCGCGCAGCAGATTGATGCCCACCAGCACGTCGAATTGCCCCAAGCGCAGGTCGCGCAGGATCTCCACCCGCTCGACGGTGTCGATGTCGCTGTGCAGGTAGCGCACCTTGACGCCGTTGTCGGCCAGGTACTCGGTGAGCTGCTCGGCCATGCGCTTGGTGAGCGTGGTGACGAGCACGCGCTCGGCTGCCACGACGCGCTCGCGGATCTCCTGCAGCAGGTCGTCGACCTGCGTCGCCGCCGGGCGCACCTCGACCTCGGGGTCGACGAGGCCGGTCGGGCGCACCAGCTGCTCGACCACCTGCCCGGCGTGCGTCTTCTCGTAGTCGGCCGGCGTCGCCGAGACGAAGATCGCCTGGCGCATGCGGCGCTCGAACTCCGCAAACTGGAGCGGCCGGTTGTCGAGTGCGCTCGGCAGCCGGAAGCCGTATTCGACGAGCACCGTCTTGCGCGCGCGGTCGCCGTTGAACATGCCGTTCAGCTGGCCGATCAGCACATGGCTCTCGTCGAGGAACATGAGCGCGTCGGCCGGCAGGTAGTCGACCAGCGTCGGCGGCGGCTCGCCGGGCGCGGCGCCGGACAGGTGGCGCGTGTAGTTCTCGATGCCCTTGCAGTGGCCGACCTCCTGCAGCATCTCGAGGTCGAAGCGCGTGCGCTGCTCGAGGCGCTGCGCCTCGACCAGCTTGCCCGCCTTCACGAACTCGTCGAGGCGCTGGCGCAGTTCATCCTTGATCGTCTCGACGGCGCGCAGCACCTGCTCGCGCGGAGTCACGTAGTGGCTCGACGGGTAGACGACGAAGCGCGGCACCTTCTGGCGCATGCGGCCGGTGAGCGGATCGAGCAGCGCCAGCGACTCGATCTCGTCGTCGAACAGCTCGATGCGCAGCGCCAGCTCCGAGTGCTCGGCCGGGAAGACGTCGATCGTGTCGCCGCGCACGCGAAACGAGCCGCGCCCGAACTCGATCTCGTTGCGCGTGTACTGCATCGTCACCAGGCGCGCGATGACGTCGCGCTGGCCGATGCGGTCGCCCACGCGCACGATGAGCCGCATCTGCGTGTAGTCCTCGGGCTTGCCGATGCCGTAGATCGCGCTCACGGTGGCGACGATGACGACGTCGCGCCGCTCGAGGATGCTCTTGGTGGCCGACAGCCGCATCTGCTCGATGTGCTCGTTGATCGCGCTGTCCTTCTCGATGTAGAGGTCGCGCTGCGGCACGTAGGCCTCGGGCTGGTAGTAGTCGTAGTAGCTGACGAAGTACTCGACCGCGTTCTTCGGGAAGAACTCGCGGAACTCGCTGTACAGCTGCGCGGCCAGCGTCTTGTTGGGCGCGAACACGATCGCCGGGCGCCCGAGGCGGGCGATCACGTTGGCCATCGTGTAGGTCTTGCCCGAGCCGGTGACGCCCAGCAGCGTCTGGTAGGCCAGGCCGTCGCGCACGCCCTCGACGAGCTGCGCGATCGCCTGCGGCTGGTCGCCGGCCGGCGCGTAGGGCTGGAAGAGCAGGAACGGCGAATCCGCGAACGACGCGTACGCACCCGCGGCGGCCTCGGGTGCGGCTGGGACGGCGGCGACAGCGGTCATCTGGGAGCAGGGCGCGATCCGTAGAATCGATAAGCGTAGCCCAAGTCCGGCTGCGCCGTCCGCAGGCAGTGCAACGCTGCCGCCCCAGTCTTCTCGGCAGGTACTCCCGCATGTCCTCCAGCCTGTTTGCCGGCGTCGAGCTGGCCCCGCGCGACCCCATCCTCGGTCTCAACGAGCAGTTCGCGGCCGACCCGCGCGCCGACAAGGTCAACCTCGGCGTCGGCGTGTATTTCGACGACGCCGGCAAGCTGCCCGTGCTGGCCTGCGTGGCCGAGGCCGAGCGGCAGCTGCTGGCCCAGCCCAAGCCCAAGGGCTATCTGCCGATCGACGGCCTCGCCGCCTACGACAAGGCGGTGCAGGGTCTGGTGTTCGGCAGCTCCGAACGCGGCCGCGCGCTGCTCGACGCCGGCCGCGTCGCCACCGTGCAGGCCCTGGGCGGCACCGGCGGCCTCAAGCTCGGAGCCGATCTGCTGCGCCGCGTCGATCCGGCGGCCGAGGTGCTGATCAGCGACCCGAGCTGGGAGAACCATCGGGCGCTGTTCACGAATGCCGGCTTCACGGTGCACAGCTACCCGTACTTCGACGCCGGGCGGCGCGGCGTGCGCTTCGAGGCCATGCTGGCGGCGCTGCACACGGCCGCCAGCGGCACCATCGTCGTGCTGCACGCCTGCTGCCACAACCCGACCGGCTGCGACCTCGACGCCGGGCAGTGGCAGCAGGTGGTCGAGGCCTGCCGCACGCGCGGCCTCGTGCCCTTCCTCGACCTCGCCTACCAGGGCTTCGGCGACGGCATCGCCGAGGACGGCGCGGCGCTGCAGCGCTTCGCCGACGCGGACATGGACTTGCTCGTCGCCTCGTCGTTCTCCAAGAGCTTCTCGCTGTACGGCGAGCGCGTCGGCGCGCTCAGCGTCGTCGCCCGCAGCAGCGACGAGGCCGCGCGCGTGCTCTCGCAGCTCAAGGTGCTGATCCGCACCAACTACTCCAACCCGCCCACCTTCGGCGCCAGCATCGTCGCCGCCGTGCTCGGCACGCCGTCGCTGCGCGCGCAGTGGGAGCGCGAACTCGGCGCCATGCGCGAGCGCATCCGCGCCACGCGCGAGGCGCTGGTGGCGCGGCTGCGCGCCGCCGGCGTCACGGGCGACCTCGGCTACGTCACGCGCCAGAAAGGCATGTTCAGCTACACCGGCCTCACGGCCGCGCAGATGCAGCGGCTGCGCAGCGAGTTCGGCGTCTACGGTCTGGACTCCGGGCGCATCTGCGTGGCCGCGATCAACAGCGGCAACATCGAGCGCGTGGCGCAGGCGATCGCGCGCGTGATGGCGTAGCCGCACCGGCGGCGCGTCGCGCCGCTTCCAGCCGCGCGAGACGGACCTCGACTCCAGTCGTTTTCCGGCGTTCGCCCGCAGCACCGGCGCGACACCATGGCAACACCGCCGAACGCGCCTTGTTGCGTCGCAGCATAATTTGCGCCACGTCGTCGCGCAGCCGGACGCAAGCCGGTCCCGGCGGCCGCGACTTCGAGCACCGAGAGCGCCCATGCTGTACCAGATCTACGAGACCCAGCGCGCGCTGATGGCGCCGTTCGCCGAGTTCGCCAGCGCCTCGGCCAAACTCTATCGCCACCCGCTGTCGCCGTTCGCGCAGCTGCCGCTGTCGCAGCGCGTGTCGGCGTCGTTCGACCTGCTGCACCGCCTGGCCAAGGAGTACGAAAAGCCCGCCTTCGACATCACCTCGGCCGACGTCGACGACGTCGCCGTCGCGGTGCAGGAACAGGTGCCGATCACCAAGCCCTTTTGCCGCCTGCTGCGCTTCAAGCGCTTCACCGACGACCCGCGCGCGCTCGAGCGCATGAAGTCGCAGCCCACCGTGCTGGTGGTGGCGCCGCTGTCCGGGCACCACAGCACGCTGCTGCGCGACACCGTGCGCAGCCTGCTGCGCGACCACAAGGTCTTCATCACCGACTGGACCGACGCGCGCATGGTGCCGCTCGAGGCCGGCCCCTTCCACCTCGACGACTACGTGGCCTACGTGCAGGAGTTCATCCGCCACATCGGCGAGCCGGTGCACGTGATCTCGGTGTGCCAGCCCACGGTGCCGGTACTGGCCGCGGTGAGCCTGCTGGCCAGCGCCGGCGAGCTCACGCCGCGCACGATGACGATGATGGGCGGCCCGATCGACGCGCGCCGCAGCCCGACCGCGGTCAACAATCTCGCCACCAACAAGAGCCACGCCTGGTTCGAGACCAACGTCATCTTCCGCGTGCCGCCCAACTTCCCCGGCGCCGGCCGGCGCGTCTACCCCGGCTTCCTGCAGCACGCCGGCTTCGTGGCGATGAACCCCGACCGCCACATGACGAGCCACTACGACTACTTCAAGGACCTGATCCGCGGCGACGGCGACAGCGCCGAGGCGCACCGTCACTTCTACGACGAATACAACGCCGTGCTCGACATGCCGGCCGAGTACTACCTCGACACCATCAAGACCGTGTTCCAGGACTTCGCCCTCGTCAACGGCAGCTGGCGCGTCGCCGGCGCCCCGGTGCGGCCCGAGGACATCGCCGGCACCGCGCTGCTGACGATCGAAGGCGAGCTCGACGACATCTCAGGCGCCGGCCAGACGCGCGCCGCGCACGAGCTGTGCACCGGCATCGCCGAGGCGCACCGGTTCCACTACGACGTCCGGGGTGCCGGCCACTACGGCATCTTCTCGGGACGCCGCTGGCGCGAGCAGGTCTACCCCGAAGTGCGCGCCTTCATCGGCCGTTACGAGCGTGCGGCCGAGCGTGCCGCGCGCGCGCGCGGCACTGCGCAGCGCGGCGCCGCCCGATAATCGGGCGGTGCCCGCCGCAGCCGCCACTTTGCTCCTTGCACCGCCGGCAGCCGCGCCATCGGCAGCCGCCGGCGCCGATCCGGCCGAGCCCATCGACGCGCTGCTGCCGCAGACGCAGTGCCGGCGCTGCGGCTTCGCCGACTGCCGCGGCTACGCCGAGGCAATTGCCGCGGGCAGCGCCGAAATCGACCGCTGCCCGCCCGGCGGCGCCGAGGGCATCGCCCGCCTGGCACGGCTCACCGGCCGCGCGCTGCGGCCGCTCGACCCGCAGTGCGGCCGCGAGGAAGCGCGCGCGCTGGCCGTGATCGACGAGAGCGGGTGCATCGGCTGCACCCTGTGCATCGAGGCCTGCCCGGTCGACTGCATCGTCGGCGCCCGCAAGGCGATGCACACGGTGATCGACGCGCAGTGCACCGGCTGCGCGCTGTGCCTGCCGGCCTGCCCGGTGGACTGCATCGCGATGCAGCCGGCGAGCGGCAGCCGCACCGGCTGGGCCGCCTGGAGCGCCGGGCAGGCGGCGGCCGCGCGCGCGCGCCACCTCGCGCGCCGCCAGCGCCGCGCGCGCAGCGCGCGCGCCGACGCCGAACGGCCGGCACCCGAGGCCGGCCTGGCGCGCGCCGCCGACGACGCGGCCGCCGCCGTCGCCGCCGCCGACGCTGCCGCCGATCCCGCCGCGGCGGCGCGCAAGCGTGCGGCAATCGAAGCCGCCCTCGCCCGCGCGCGCGAACGCGTCAGCGCGCCGTGAAGTCCGAGTTCATCGAGCCCTTCTTCGCCACGCTGGCGGCAGCCAACCCCGCGCCGCGCAGCGAGCTCGAGTACACCAGCGTGTTCGAGCTGCTGGCGGCGGTGCTGCTGTCGGCACAGGCCACCGACGTCGGCGTCAACAAGGCGACGCGGCGCCTGTTCGCCGAGGCGCCGACGCCGCGCGCGCTGCTCGCGCTGGGCAGCACCGGTCTCGAGGAGCGCATCCGCACGATCGGCCTGTACCGCAGCAAGGCGCGCCATCTGCTCGAGACCTGCCGCATCCTCGTCGCGCAACACGGCGGCGAAGTGCCGCGCGAGCGAGCCGCGCTCGAGCGCCTGCCCGGCGTCGGCCGCAAGACCGCCAACGTCGTGCTCAACGTCGCCTTCGGCGCGCCCACGATCGCCGTCGACACCCACGTGTTCCGCGTCGCCAACCGCACCGGACTGGCGCCGGGGCGCAATCCGCTCGAGGTCGAGCAAGGCCTCGAGCGCCGCGTGCCCGAGCGCTGGCGCCGCGACGCGCACCACTGGCTGATCCTGCACGGCCGCTACGTCTGCACGGCGCGCGCGCCGCACTGCGACGCCTGCGCCGTGCGCGCCTGGTGCGACTGGGGCGCTCCTACAATCGCCGGCGAGCCGTCCGCGGGGGATGCGAACTGAAATGGCCAAGCTCGAGGATCTCGCCGAACGCGTCGACCGCCTGCTGCTGCGCCACCAGGAGCTCAAGCGCACGAGCACGCTGCTGGCCGAGCAGCTCGCGGCGGTGACGGGCGAGCGCGACAGCCTGCGCTCGCGCCTGGCGGCCGCGCGCGCGCGCATCGACGCGCTGCTCGCCCGGCTGCCCGCCGAAGACGCCGCCGCACCGGCCGCGGAGCCCGGACGGAGCGAGGGATGAAGCAGCTCGAGGTCTCGATCCTCGGCCAGGTCTACGTGCTGGCCTGCCCCGAAGGCGGTGAAGCCCTCCTGGCCGCCGCCGTCGCCGCGGTCGACAAGGAGATGACGGCGATCCGCGACGCCGGCAAGGTCAAGGCGCGCGAGCGCATCGCCGTGCTGGCCGCGCTCAACATCGCCTACCAGGGCGTCGAGCGCACCGGCGCCGTACGCGCACACGCGCGGGCCGACGACGAGGCGCTCGACATCGGCGCCCTGCTCGCGCGCGTCGAGGCCGCGCTGGCCGACGACGGCCAGCTGCTCTGACGCAGGGCGCGCGCGCCCGTTGCCCGCGCCCGCTGCCCGGCTGCGCGGCATGTGCGCAGCGCAGGCGTCAGGCGACAGCGCCGGCGCTCTATACTGGCTCGGTCCGCCGCGCGTTGCGGGCCACTTTGTTTCTTCGAACCGATGCTCATTGAGCAAGGGCTTGGAAGATTGCCGGGCTGGTGCGATCGTCTCGCGTCAGATGAACCCGAAGCCCGGCTGACCTCGCCCACCTGATCCTCCGCTGAGGGTTCGGGAATCGGCCGGCGGTGCGCGGCGGACACCTTTGCAGCGAGACGCGCGCATGCCCCGTTACTGGCTGATGAAGAGCGAGCCCGGCGAGGCCTCGATCGACGACCTCGCGCGCGCACCCGCGCACACGCTGCCCTGGACCGGCGTGCGCAACTACCAGGCGCGCAACTTCATGCGCGACGACATGCGCGCGGGCGACGGCGTGCTCTTCTATCACTCGTCGTGCGCCGAGCCCGGCGTGGCCGGCCTGGCGCAGGTGGTGGGCCGGCCCTACGCCGATCCGACGCAGTTCGACCCGCAGAGCGTGTACTTCGACCCCAAGGCCACGCACGCCGCGCCGCGCTGGATGCTGGTCGACGTGAAGCTGGTGAGAAAGACGCCGCTGCTGTCGCTGGCGCGCATGCGGCGCGCGCCGCAGCTCGCGTCGATGCGTGTGCTGCAGCGCGGCAACCGCCTGTCGATCACGCCGGTCACGGCCGACGAGTGGCGCGCCGTGCTCGCGCTGCTCGACGCCCGCGCGCCGGCGAAGACGTGAAGCGCGCCCGCTTGGCTCACCTCCACCCAGGCAGTGAGCCTGTGAAGCCGTGAATCGAGCCCGCGATTCGTATCTTCACAGGCCCTGAGTTCGCGCGGTGGACATCGGTCTCGAGCTGGCGGGCGAGCTGCTCGCGCTGGGCGTTGCCGCCGGCTTCCTGGCCGGGCTGCTGGGCATCGGCGGCGGCATGCTGCTCGTGCCCTTCCTCACCTTCATCCTGGGGCAGCGCGGCGTCGATGCGTCGCTGGCCGTGAAGATGGCCATCGCGACCTCGGGCGCGACGATCCTCTTCACGTCGCTGTCGAGCCTGCTGGCGCACCAGCGCCACGGCGCCGTGCGCTGGGCGCTCGTCGTGCGCTTCGCGCCCGGCATCTTGCTGGGCGGCATCGCGGCCGGCGCCGGCGTGCTGGCGCTGGTCAAGGGGCGCTGGCTGGCGCTCGTCTTCGCGGCCTGCAACATCGTCATCTCCTGGCGCATGCTGCGTGGGGCGCACATCGACGCCGGGCGTACGCTGCCCGGCACGCCGGCGCTGGCGGCTGCGGGCGTGGGCATCGGCTTCCTGTCGGGGCTGCTCGGAGCGGGCGGCGCCTTCCTCTCGGTGCCGTTCATGACCTGGTGCGGCGTGCCGATGCGCCAGGCGGTGGGCACGAGCGCGGCGCTCGGCTTCCCGATCGCGGTGGCGTCGACGCTCGGCTATCTGGCCGGCGGCTGGAACCAGCCGCCGGCGCTGCCGGGCGCGCTGGGCTTCCTGTACCTGCCGGCCGTGGCGGCCATCGCCGCCGCCAGCGTGACGCTGGCTCCGCTCGGCGCGCGCGCAGCGCACCGCATGCCCGTCGAGCGTCTGCGCCGCATCTTCGCGCTGCTGCTGATGGCGCTCGCCGGCTACATGGCCTGGAAGGGGCTCGCGTAGCTTCCGCTCGCTGGCCGCAGACGGCGAACGATCGAGGCCGATGGCGAACGCTGGCGGCAGACCGAGGAAACCGCCGTCGGCAGCCGGCTTCGGTCGGCGCCGACTGCCGCTGCGCTCCTAGCGCGGCGCGCCGTCGTCCAGCCGGATCGCGGCCAGCGTGACGTGGTTGCCGCCGCGCCGCCGCGCCTCGGCCAGCGCCGCCTCGCAGGCGGCGGCCAGTTCGCCTTGCGATTGCGCCGTGTGCGGAAAGCTCGCCACGCCCATCGCGACCGTGAAGCCGAGCTCCTGACCGCCGTGCATCACGATCTCGGTCGCGCAGCGTCGCCGCAGGCCCTCCATGCGCGAGTGCGCCGTCGCCAGGCCCACGCCGGACAGCAGCACGGCGAAGCGCCGTTCGTCGAGACGGCAGGAGGCGTCCATCGCGCGCGTGCCGCCGCGCAGCAGGCGGCCCATCGCGGCCAGGATCGCCTGCGCGCCGGCGGCGCCCTGCGCGCGCACCTCCTGCGCAGGCGCGTCGATCTCGGCGAACACGAGCGCGAACTCGCGGTGTTCGCGCGTCGACAGATCGACCTCGCGCCTGAGCTGGTCTTCGAAATGGGCGCGGCTCGACAGGCCCGAGGCGGCGTCGCGCAGCCCCTGATCGGCGAGCTCGCGGCGCAGCGCGTCGTGCGCGCGCTGCTGCTGCTCGATCTGGGCGAGCGCGTTCTTCAGCTGCGTTTCGCGCGCGTGCTCGGCGCTGCGGTCGGTCCAGACGCTGGCCAGCCAGCGGCGGCCGCCGGCATCGGGCGGCGTCGCCAGGCGCAGCACGTCGAAGCGGCAGCGCGCGCCGCGCCATTCGAAGCGGTGCTCGCTCGCCAGCGGTTCGGCCTGCGCCAGCGCGGACTGCGCCGCGGCCCGCAGGCCGGCGGCGAGCTCGGCGTCGAAGAGCTCGGCGTCGGTGCGGCCGAGGACCTCATCGGCCGGCAGCCCGATCCAGCGCAGCATGTCGGCGCTGACGTGCAGGTAGCGGCCGCTCGCCGCGTCCTGCACCGCCAGGCCCTCGGCACGCGCGGCGAGCAGTCGCTCGGCCAGGCTGCCGAGCAGCCAGTGCAGGGTGTCGGCCGGCAGGCCGGCATCCGGTGTTGCGGGGGCGGCGCTCACGATCGGCAGGCGCTTGCGTTGCAGGCGGGCGACGCCACCGGGGGCGCGGAACCGCGCCGAGGCTGGCGCCAGCGGCGATCTTGGTACGGCCGGCTGCATCTCGCAAGGGCGATCGGCATGCCGATCCCTAGGACGACGCCCGGGACGATGCCCAGGACGACGGCCGCGCCGCCCCCGTGCGGCGGCCTGCCGGCCGCGCACCCGCCGGGGCCGCGCGCCGCAGGCCGGCGTTTGGCCTCATCGCCCATCCGCGACACGCTGCGCATCGACATATAATAACGAGCTTCGCCCGCCGCGAACCACCCTCAACCCCCCGTATCCGCCCCATCCATGACCACGATCCGCGTCAAAGAAAACGAGCCTTTCGACGTAGCGCTGCGGCGCTTCAAGCGCACGATCGAAAAGCTGGGCCTCTTGACCGAACTGCGGGCGCGCGAGTTCTACGAGAAGCCCACCTCGGAGCGCAAGCGCAAGAAGGCAGCCGCGGTGAAGCGCCACTTCAAGCGCGTGCGCAGCATGCAGCTGCCCAAGAAGCTGTACTGAGCCGCCCGAGCCCTCCCCGGGCAGCGCCGCGCCCGCACGGGTTCGCCCTGCGGGCGTCGTTGTCTTCGCATCGACCCGAGCATCCGCACCATGGGCCTGAAGGAACGCATCCAGGACGACATGAAGGCGGCCATGCGCGCCAGGCACGCCGAGCACCTGTCGACCATCCGCATGCTGCTGGCCGCCATCAAGCAGCGCGAAGTGGACGAGCGCATCGTGCTCGACGACGCGGCGATCGTCGGCCTCGTCGACAAGCTCATCAAGCAGCGGCGCGATTCGATCGACGCCTTCGCGCAAGCCGGCCGCACCGACCTCGTCGACAAGGAGTCGGCCGAGGTGCAGTGGCTGCAGGCCTACCTGCCGCAGCGCCTGGCCGCCGACGAAGTGGCCGCCGCGGTACGCGCGCTCGTGGCCGAGCTCGGAGCGCGCGGCCCGGGTGACATGGGCCGCGTGATGCAGGCGGCCAAGGCACGCCTGGCCGGCCAGGCCGAGATGACGACCGTGAGCGCCGCGGTGAAGCAGGCGCTGGCCGGGCTCTGAGGCCGTTGCAGTCTCATGCGCCGCGATGACCCGATGACCGGTTCCGATCTGCCGCTGCGGGCATTGGCGCCCGATGTCTGCGTCGCGCCGCAGCTCACGCCCGAGGCGATGGCCGAAGCGGCGCGCCTGGGCTTTCGCAGCGTCGTCAACAACCGCCCCGACTTCGAGCACGGCCCCGACCAACCGACCGATGCCGCGCTCGAGGCTGCGGCCCGCGCCGCCGGGCTCGAATACCGCTTCCTGCCGGTCGACGGCGCATACCAGTCGCCTGCGCAGGTGGCCGCCTTCGCCCGCCTGATGGCCGAGCTGCCGCGTCCCATCCTGGTGTTCTGCCGCTCCGGGGCGCGCTCGACGCGCCTGTATCTGGCGGCGCTGCAAGCCGCCTGAGCGCGCCCGCGCGGGAATCGCGCCGCGGCAGCCGGCGCGCGGATCAGGCGCGCGCCTTGCGCAGCACTTCGGGGTCGGCCCAGAGTTCGTCGGCATGCCTGAACTGCCCCGCGGCTGCCGCCTCGCGCGCGACGATGCGGTCCTGGCAGCCCGGCCGCGCGAGGTCGATGCGCTCGGGCGTGATGTGCAGCTGCGACTTCGTCGAGAAGAACGCGCGCACCACCGGCGCCGTGAGGGCCGACGCGTTCTGCTCGACGACGACGGCGACCTTGCCCGACTGCAGGCGCACGATCGAACCGGTGGGATAGATGCCGAGGCTGTGCACGAAGGCCGCGAGCACGGCCTTGTCGAAGTGGCCGCTCCACGAGGCCATGCGGGCGATCGACTCGGCCGGGTCCCAGCCCTCCTTGTAGGGCCGGTTGGAGGTGATCGCGTCGTACACGTCGCACACCGCGCCCATGCGGGCGAGCAGCGTCAGGCGCTCGCCGGCCAGGCCGTGCGGATAGCCGCGGCCGTCGATGCGCTCGTGGTGGTGCAGCACCACCTCGAGGGCGCTCGCCGGTACGCTGCGCGCCTCGGCCAGCAGGGCGTGGCCGCGCTCGGGATGCGTGCGCATCACGTTCATCTCGCCGTCGGTCAGGGCACCGGGCTTCTGCAGCACTTCGGAGGGCATCAGCGCCTTGCCGATGTCGTGCACGAGCCCGGCCAGCCCGGCCTCGCGGCAGGCCGCGTCGTCCTGGCCGAGCCGGCGCGCCAGCGCCACCATGAGTGCGCACACCGCGACCGAGTGCATGTAGGTGTAGTCGTCGCGCGTCTTGAGTCGCGCCAGGCTGACCAAGGCGCCGGCGTTGCGCTCGACCGAGCGCGAGATGTCCTCCACCAGCGGCAGGCAGGCTTGGGCGTCGAGCGTGCGCCCCATGCGGGCCTCGGCGAACATCGATGCCACCTGCTCGCGCCCGCGCCGGCAGATCGCCGCGGCCTGCTCGAGCTCGGCCGCGAAGCTGCGCGCGCCCGGCGCCGCGGCCTGCGTTGCCGGGCCCGGATCCGCTGCGGCGAGCGCAGCCGGGGGCGACACCGTGATGCCGGGCTCGACGTCGAGCCCGAGCCGTGGGTCGATCCAGCATTCGGCGACGCCGCTGCGGCGCACCGCGTCGAGCTGGGCGGCGCTGTCGATGACGAAGCGCGTGCGCCAGAACGGATGGTTGATCCAGGCGCCTTCGAAGGCATGCAGGTGCATGCCCACGCGCAGTTGGTCGACCGCAATCTTCCTGAGCATGGCGCCTTTGGCGGGGTCGCTGGGACCGACCGTATATCGGCCGCTGGCGCGCAAGCTTTACGCATCGCCGCCGACCCGGCAGAGCGAGCCCGGCAGCGAGGGATGCCGCCGGCCGCCTCGGCGGCCTGCCCGGCCCGCCCGGCCCGCGGCTCAGGCCGGCGCCGGCCCCTGCAGCGCCAGCGTGCCGCTGCGCCCCGGCACGCTGCCGGCGACGACGGTGGCGCGCGGCAGCGCCGCCCGGTGCGCCGCCTGCGCCTGCAGCAGGCCGACGCAACGCCGCCCCTCGGCGGCCCAGGCGTCGAGCAGGCGCTCGAAGGCCGGTCGCAAGCGGGCGCCTTCGAGCTCGGCGTGCAGCGTGTAGACCTGCGGCCCGGCGCGGCCGGCAGCGGCGGCCAGCACCGCGCGCTCGACGTTGCCGGCGTCGCAGCCGTCGCGGCCGAGCAGTTCGTCGAAGGTGGGCAGGGTGGTCGGCCATTGCGGCGGGCCGATCGCGCGGCCGGCCGCATCCACCGGCACGAAGGGCGCGTCGCCGCGGCAGTCGGAGGCGACTTCGAAGCCCAGCCGCAGCTCGGCGGCGAAGGCATGCCCGTTCATCTGCCAGCCGGCCGCGCCGTGCACCTTGGGCGCCTGCCCGAACACCTCGACGTAGCGGCGGCAGGCACGCTCGAGCTCGGCGTTGGTCCAGGCCGCGTCCGCGCGCGCGACGCCGTCCTGCCAGCGCACATGGTCCCAGCAGTGCACGCCGCACTCGAAGCCGGCCGCGGCCACCGCGCGCAGCGTGGCCGCCTCGCGCCGGCCGATGTCGGGCCCGGGCAGCAGCGTGCCGTACAGCAGCGTGCGCAGGCCGTAATGCTCGAGCACCGAGGTGCGCGCGACCTTGCCCATGAAGCCCGGGCGCAGCGCGCGCCGCACCGCGCGTCCGGTGTGGTCGGGGCCCAGGCTGAAGAGGAAGGTCGCCTGCGCGTGCCGCCGCTCGAGCAGCGCGGCCAGCAGCGGCACGCCCTCGCGCGTGCCGCGCCAGGTATCGACGTCGACCTTGAGGACGACGAAGTCGTTCACGTGCCGCCGTCGACGAGCTGGCGCGCCGCCTCGACCTCGCTGCGGTAATGGTCGAACAGGCGCTCGAGCGCGGCGCGCATCGACACCCGCGGCGTCCAGCCGAGCGCGGCCTGCGTGCTGGCGATCGAAGGCACGCGCCGCTCGACGTCCTGGTAGCCGCTGCCGTAGTAGGCGCCGGCCGTCGTCTCCTCGAGCCGCACGCGACGCGCCGACTCGGCGAACTCGGGCCGCTCGAGCGCCATCGCCAGCATCAGTTCGGCCAGCTCGCGCACCGAGAGGTCGTTGGCCGGGTTGCCGATGTTGAAGATGCCGCCGTCGGCGCGCCCGCCCTCGTTGACGAGGATGCGGTGGAGCGCGTCGATGCCGTCGCTCACGTCGGTGAAGCAGCGCCGCTGCGCGCCGCCGTCGACGAGCTGGATCGGCTCGCCGCGCACGATGTGGCCGAGGAACTGCGTGATGACGCGGCTCGAGCCCTCCTTGGCCGCGTGCAGGCTGTCGAGCCCGGGGCCGATCCAGTTGAAGGGGCGGAACAGCGTGTACACGAGCCCCTGCTGCTGGCCGTAGGCGTGGATCACGCGGTCGAGCAGCTGCTTGGAGCAGGCGTAGATCCAGCGCGGCTTGTTGATCGGGCCGTAGACGAGCGGCGAGCGGTCGGGGTCGAAGGCCTCGTCGCGGCACATGCCGTAGACCTCGCTCGTGCTCGGGAAGACGACGCGCTTGCCGTACTTCACGCACTGGCGCACGATCGCCAGGTTGGCCTCGAAGTCGAGTTCGAAGACGCGCAGCGGATCGGTCACGTAGGTGGCCGGCGTGGCGATGGCCACCAGCGGCAGCACGACGTCGCACTTCTTGACGTGGTACTCGATCCACTCCTTGTTGATCGTGATGTCGCCCTCGAAGTAGTGGAAGCGCGGATGGCCGAGCCAGGGTGCCACGCGCTCGGCGTGCATGTCCATGCCGAAGACCTGCCAGTCGCCGGCGTCGACGAGGCGGCGCGTGAGGTGGTGGCCGATGAAGCCGTTGACGCCGAGGATGAGGATCTTGCGCACTGCGTGCTTCCTGCTCGAAGGGTGAGGGGTGATGCGGATCAGGGATCGGGCTGCAGCGGCGCGTCGCCCCAGCGCGCCGCGAACGCCGTGGCGTCGAGCGGCACGCCGTCGACCCGGGCGCGCAGCACCTGCAGCCGGCCGCCGTCGGCGGCGTCGAGCCACAGGTCACCGTCATGCGCGCGCAGCGCGAAGCGGCCGCCCGCCGCCGCATCGCCCGCGCGCACGACACGGGTGCGGTCGATCGCGATGCGCCGGCCGGCGGCGTCGAAGAAGGCGCCCGGGTATTCGGGCGGCGCGACGCCGCGCACGAGATCGTGCAGACGCTGCGCCGGCCAGTCGGCGCCCAGGCGCCCGTCCTGCGGCCTGCGCGCGCCGAAATACTGGCCGGCGACGTGCTGCTGCGGCGTGAGCACGGCGGTGCCGGCCACGAGGCGCGGCACGCTGCGTGCAACCACCCGCGCGGCAGCCTCGGTGACGCGGTCGAACACCTCGCGCGCGGTGTCGTCGGCTCCGATCGGCACCGCCTCCTGGTCGACGATGGCGCCGTGGTCGGGCTTGGCATCCATCACGTGCAGCGTGGCGCCGGTCTCGCGCTCGCCGTTGACGATGGCCCAGTTCACCGGCGCGCGCCCGCGGCAGCGCGGCAGCAGCGAGCCGTGCAGGTTGTACGCACCGCGCGGCGCCAGCGCGAGCAGCCGCGGCCCGAGCATGCGACGGTAGTAGAAGGAGAAGAGGAAGTCGGGCCGCGCGGCACGGCAGGCCTGGAACACTTCGTCGCCGTTCGGATCCTCGGGCATGCGGCAGTCGATGCCGCGCCGGCGCGCCAGTTCGGCCACGCTGGCGAACCAGATCGTCTCGCCGGGCTGGTCGCGGTGCGTGAACACCAGCGGCACCGCGACGCCCGCCGCCAGCACCGCCTCGAGGCAGCGCACGCCGACGTCGTGATAGGCGAAGACGACGGCACGCGCCGCGGAAGTCATGGCCTGCGCTCCAGCACGGCGCTGACGACGTAGCGCGGGCGCGAGCGCACCTCCTGGTAGATGCGGCCGATGTACTCGCCCAGCAGCCCGATGCCGAACAGCGCCAGCCCGATGAGCAGGAAGGCGATCGCGAACAGCGTGAACAGCCCTCCTTCCTCGGGCCCGATCACGATGCGCCGCGCCACCAGCAGCACGACGAGCGCGGCCGCGCCCACCGAGACCGCCATGCCGAGCATCGAGAACCACTGCAGCGGCACCACCGAGAAGCCGGTGACGAGGTCGAAATTGAGGCGGATCAGGCTGTACAGCGAGTACTTGGACTCGCCGGCCGCGCGCTCCTCGTGGCCGACCTCGATCTCGGTGGGCGTGCGTGCGAACTGGTAGGCCAGCGCGGGGATGAAGGTGTTCATCTCGCCGCACTGGTTGATCAGCTGCACGATGCTGCGGCTGTAGGCGCGCATCATGCAGCCCTGGTCGGTCATGCGGATGCGCGTGATGCGGTGGCGCAGCCGGTTCATCGCCAGGCTGGCCCAGCGGCGCCAGACCGAGTCCTGGCGCAGGCGGCGGATGGTGCCCACGTAGTCGTGGCCGGCATCCATCGCCGCCAGCAGCTTGCCGATGTCCTCGGGCGGGTTCTGCAGGTCGGCGTCGAGCGTGACGACGCGCTCGCCGCGGCTGTACTCGAAGCCGGCGAGGATGGCGCGGTGCTGGCCGAAGTTGCCGTTGAAGAGCACCACGCGCGTGACCTCGGGCCGCGCCTCGAACTGCGCGGCCAGGATCTGCGCCGAGCGGTCGGCGCTGCCGTCGTTGACGAACACGATCTCGTAGCCGATGCCCAGCGCGTCGAGGGCCGGATACAGGCGCGCGAACAGCAGCGGCAGCGTCGGCTCCTCGTTGTAGACCGGGATCACGACGCTCAGCGCGACGCTGCCCTGCTCCGCAACGGCGAGGCCGTCGGCACGCAGGTCGACGCGGCCGCCGCGCGTCATCGGGCCACCCTGCACGCTGCCCGCCGCGCGGCGCGTGCCCGGGAACTGCCCCGCAGGCTCATGCCGCACCTCGGCGCATCACGCGCGCGAGCGCGGCACAGACGCGCTCGACGTCGGCGTCGGCCATGGCGGGAAAGAGCGGCAGCGTCACCGTGCGCCGGCCGATGTCCTCGGCGTGCGGGAACTCGCCCGCGCGGTGGCCGCGCGCGCGGTACAGCGTGAACAGGTGCATCGCCGGATAGTGCACGCCGATGCCGATGCCCTCGGCGCGCATCGCCTCGATGAAGCGGCCGCGGTCGGCACCCGGCGGCAGCAGCGGCTGGAACATGTGCCAGTTGCTGCGCTCGAAGTCGGCCGGCGGCAGCTCGAAGCCGAGCGTGCGCGGCAAGCGCTCGAAGTACAGCCGTGCCAGCGCGCGCCGCCGCGCGTTGAATTCGTCGAGCCGCCGCAACTGCCCCAGGCCGACCGCCGCCGCCACGTCGGTGAGGTTGCACTTGCCGCCGAGCACGTCGACGTCCATGCCGCCGTCGGCGTGGCGCGTCACGCCCTGCAGGCGCAGCTTCTCGAACAGCCGCGCCTCGTGCTCGTCGTTCATGACGAGGCAGCCGCCTTCGATCGTCGTCATGTTCTTGTTCGGGTGGAAGCTGAACGAGACGAGGTCGCCGAAGCTGCCGATCTCGCGCCCGCCCCATTGCGCCCCCATCGACTGCGCCGCGTCCTCGACGACGCGCAGGCGGTGGCGCGCGGCCAGCGCGGCCAGGCGGTCGCGGTCGGCCGGCAGGCCGGCCAGATCCACCGGCAGCAGCGCGCGCGTGCGCGGCGTCACCGCCGCCGCGGCCGCTTCGAGGTCGATGTTGCGCGTGGCCGGGTCGACGTCGACGAAGACCGGCGTCGCGCCCAGCTCGAGGACGACGTTGGCCGTCGCCACCCACGACAGCGGCGTCGTCACGACCTCGTCGCCGGGGCCGACGCCGGCGATACGCAGCGCCAGCGCCAAAGTGGCCGTGGCCGAACTCGCCACGCGCACCGGCCGGCCGCCCAGGCGCGCGCCGAGCGCTGCCTCGAGCTCGCGGCAGCGCGGGCCGGTGGTGATCCAGCCCGAGCGCAGCACGTCGGCCACGGCGGCGATCGTCTCCTCGTCGATCGACGGCCGCGTGAACGGCAGGAAGGGCAGCGCGGGCGCTTCCATCAGGCCTGCCCCGAGCGCGCCACCAGCGTCACGCCGATCAGGATGATGCCGATGCCGAGCCAGCGCTGCAGCGTCACCGCCTCGCCGAACAGCCACATCGCGAGGAGCGCGTTGACGACGTAGCCCACCGACAGCAGCGGATAGGCCACGCTCACGTCGACGCGCGACAGCGCGACGATCCACACCAGCACCGACACCGCGTAGCACACCAGCCCGCCGAGCACGCCCGGGTGCAGCGCCAGCGCCGGCAGCGCGCCGCGCAGCGCCGACCAGCCGCCGATCGGGCCGACCGAACCGGCCCCGCTCTTGAGCAGCAGTTGCGCCACGGCGTTGAGCAAGACGCCCGTGAGCACGATGGCGAGATCCGAGGCTTTCATGGCTTGACGATGACGATGCGGCGCGGGTCCTCGAACGCCACGCGGCCTTCGACGCCGCGTGCGCGCAGTTCGACCAGCGTATCGCGTTCGACGTAGGCCGCCGCGCGCGGCAGGCCGCGCCAGCGCTCGGCGAAGGCGTCGAGCGTCGGGATCCAGCGCCCGGGCTCGAGCCGCTCGCCGAGCTCGAATTCGTCGACTATATCCACCAGCGTGACGTCGCGGCGCAGGTAGAAGGGCAGCGTCTGGTCGTAGGCGCGTACGGCGAAGACCGGCAGGTCGGGCGCGATCGTGCGCGCCAGTACGGCGCTCGTCTTGAGTTGTCCGTAATGGTCGTGCGCGGCGATCGCGACGAACAGGGCCAGCAGGTGCGCGACGGCGATCGTCGTCACCGCGGCGTCGCGCGCGCCGCGCCGCAGCGCGACGGCCGCCAGCGCCGCCCCGGCGAGGAACAGTGCCGCGGCCAGCGCCAAGCCGCGCGCCAGCGCCGCCAGCACCTCGGGCGGCGTCTGCGGCCCGGCCCAGCGCGTCGCGAAGGGCGCCGCCGCCAGCAACGCGGCCCAGGCCAGCGCGGCCAGCGCCAGCCAGCGGCCAAGCTGTCGCGGGCTCGCCTGGGCCAGCCGCGGTGCGAGCAGCAGCACGAGCGGCGGGAACATCGGCAGGATGTACGAGGGCAGCTTCGAGCTCGAGGCGCTGAAGAACACGAGCACGAAGGCGGCCCAGGCCAGCATCAGGCGCTCGCCGCCGGAGCGCGCGCGCAACAGCCCCGGCAGCGCCGCGGTCCAGGGCAGCAGCCCGAGCGCGAGCAGCGGCAGGAAGGTCCACCAGGCGCCCTCGCGCCGGTGCACCGGCGTGAGGAAGCGCTCGAAATGCTCGTGCACGAAGAAAAAGCGCGCGAACTCGGGCTGCCGCCACGTCACCGCGACGAACCAGGGCGCGGCAACGAGCAGGAAGAGCGGCAGTCCGCGACGCCATTCGAGCCCGCGCCAGAACCACGGGTCGCGCTCCCAGGCCGCGCGCAGCAGCAGGGCGGCGGCCGGGATCACGACGCCGATGAGCCCCTTGCCGAGCACGGCCAGCGCCATGCCGAACCAGGCCAGCAGCAGCCAGCGCCGGCGCCGCGCCGGTTCGTGCTCGGCCAGCAGCAGCGCGCACAGCACGAGCGTCAGCGCCGCCGTGAGGCCCGCGTCGAGCGACAGGAACTGGCTGTTGACGACGATCCAGGTCGTCGAGCCGCCGGCGAGCAGCGCACACCAGCCCACGCGCGGCCCGGCGAGGCGGCGCGCCGTGAAGCCGAGCAGCGCCACCGCGGCCAGCCCGCTCAGCCCCGGCCACAGGCGCGCGGCGAACTCGTTCGCACCGAGCAGACCCAGCGCGAGCGCGCCGCCCCAGTACTGCAGCGGCGGCTTCTCGAAGTACAGCAGCCCGTTCAGGCGCGGCACGATCCAGTCGCCGCTTTGCAGCATGCCCAGCGACAGGGTCGCGTAGCGGCCCTCGTCGGCGCTGACGAGCGCGCGCGCGCCGAGCAGGGCCAGCCACAGGCAGGCGAGCAGCAAGAGCAGCGCGCTGCGTGTCCGGCCGTGCCCAGGGGGCAGCGGCTCCGGCGGGCGGATCGAATCTGACTTCATGCTTTCGTTGCCGGGCTTCCGTTCGGACGGGATGCTTTGGCGATTGCGTTTCGTCAATTTTCAGCGCGGGACACAGGCGAAACTTTCCGGCTGGACGCGGCGCTGCAGCCATGCTCGACCGGCTGCTGTCTGCGGCTCCGCTCTCGGTGCACGCGCGGGTGCGGCCCTCTGCGGATCCGAGCGCCGACGAGTCCGCCGTCCTTGATGATTTTGCCCGCCGCACCCCGCGCGCACAGCGCTCCCATCTCGGCAAGCGAGTTGCGCTCGCTTGCCGGCCGCCTCATCGAACACAGCGCTGCCCCGACGGCCCTGGTCGATCCGAGTGGGCACATCGTCGACGCCAATTCCGCTCTGCTCGCGCTGTGGCGCCTGCCGGACCGCGAGCTTGCGCGCGGCCTGGAGCTGATCGACGGCCTGCGGCTCGAACCGGAGCGCACCGCAAGCGCCTTGGCGGCGGTCGCGACACAAGGATTGTGGCAGGGCGAGCTGAGCGCTATTGCGGCCGATGGCGCGACGCTGCGGCTGCAGGCGACCCTGCAGGCGCTGAACGACGAAACGACCACGCCCGCAGACCTGCTGGCGACGTTCGTCGACAACGCCTCGGAGCAAGCCCGCCAAATCGAAAGCGACGAGTTGCGCCGATTCAGCGAACGGATCGTCGACGATGCCGGTGCGCTCATCGTCGTGCTCGACGAAGACGGGCGCATCCTGCGCTTCAACCGCGAGTGCGAACGCCTGAGCGGCCTGCGCGTCGACGAGGTGCTCGGCCGCTCGCCCTGGGAGACCTTCCTGCCGCCGGAGGCGGCACGAACGGTGCGCACGCAGGCATTCGACGGCGCAATGGCCGCAGCGCAGCCGGGACAGGTGTGCAAGTACACGAACGAGTGGATCTGCCGCGGCGGCGAGCGGCGGCTTATCGCATGGTCCAACCGTGTGCTGCTCGATCGCGAGACGGGGCGACGCGTCGTCGTGTGCGTCGGTGTCGACGTCTCGGGCCAGCGCCCGGCTGAGCAGGCGCTGGTGAGGAGCGAGGCGCAGTTGCGCGCGGCGCAGGCGGTTGCGCAGATGGGCTCCTGGGAACTCGACTTCGCCACCGGTGTGCTCGTGGCGTCTGATGAACTGCGGCGCCTGTTCGAGACCGATCGCCCGTCGTCGGTCGCTGCCTGCGCCGAGCTGCTCGCGACGATCCACGCCGACGACCGCGCGCTGGTCGCCGACGCCTACCGACGGCTGCTCGAAACGCGCGAGCCCTACCGCCTCGAGCACCGCCTGCGCCTGGCCGATGGCCGCATCAAGTGGGTCGAGGCGTACGGCGAAGCCGACTTCGACGCCGCAGGCAAGGCCTTGCGCAGCCGCGGCACCTTGCAGGACATCACCACACGCCGCGAGCGGGACATCGACATCGTGCGCCTGCGCCATCTCGTCGAGCAGGCGCCGCTGGAGATCTGGCTCACCGATGATGCATTTCGCGTCATCTACGCGAACCGCGCAGCGGCTTTGAGCCTGGGCACGACGCCGGACCGGCTGCTCGGGAGGGAGATCGCGGACATCGATGTCGGCGGCATGGCCGCGGTGTGCGAGGTGGCGGCGGCAATTGCCGGCCACTTGCACACGGAGTCGGCCCCGCAGGCCTTTCGGGTGCGCCATCGTGTCGCCGACGGCAGCATCGTCCCCAAGGAGATCTACGCCACGGTGCGCGCGATCGACGGCAGGCCGCACGGCATCTCGTTCGCGCGCGACATCCGCGAGGAACTGCGCGCCGAGCAGGCGCTGGCCGACCGGGAGGCACTGCTGCAGTCCGCACTCGAGGCCTACCCGGGCTGGGTGGCCTGCGTCGACAGAGACATGCGCTACGTGTATGTCAACGGCCGCTTCCGGCACGAAGCGGGCAAATCGTCGGCCGAGATCATCGGCCGCACGGCCGACGAGGTGTTCGGCCCCGAGGCGGGCCGATACCGTCGGCTGGCGCATCGGCGGCTGCTCGCCGGGCGCTCGAGCACCAGCATGGAGCAGCGCTTCGTCGACGGCAACGGCCAGGAGCGCATCACCTGGGTCGAGTACCGGCGTGCCGAGCGCACGCAAGCAAGCCAGCGCGAGCTGTTCTTCGCCTTCGCCACCGAGGTCACGGCCCTGCGGCGTACGCAACAGCGCCTGACCGCCGTCACGCAGGACATGGGCATTGGACTGTGGGAATGGGTGCATCCGGGCGGCGTGCTCGACTTCAACGACGAATTGCTGGCACTGGTGGGCTGTTCGCACAGCGACGTACAGGGCGATGCGCTGGCGTGGCTGCGCGCGCGCATCCATCCAGAAGATCACGCCACCAGGCGACAAATCGTGCGCAAGCTGCTGAGCGGCCAGGTGCGGCGCGCCCATGTACAGCTGCGCGTGCGCCACAAGCAAGGGCATGCAGTCTGGGTGCAGGAGGCCCTGCGTGCCTTCCATCGCAACGGCGCGGCCGCTCCGGTGCGATTGATCGGGGTCGTACAGGACATCAGCGCGCTCAAGGCGCGAGAGACCGAGCTGGAGGCGCTGGCGCTCGAGCTCGAGGCGCGCGTCGAGCGGCGCACGCTGGCCCTGAAAGAGGCGCGCCGGGAGGCCGAGCGCGCCAACGCGGCCAAGAGCGAATTCCTCTCCCACATGAGCCACGAACTGCGCACGCCGCTGAACGCCGTGATCGGTTTCGCCCAGTTGCTCGAGATGGCGGCGCTGCCGCCCGAGGAGGCCCAGCATGTGCGGGAGGTGATGACCGCGGGACGCCATCTCCTGCAGCTGATCGACGACATCCTCGACCTGTCCCGCGTGGAGGCCGGACATGCGCGCGTGCAGCAGGCGGCGCTGGCACTGCCGCCGCTGTTGGCTGATTGCGTGCGCCTGCTGCAGCCGCTGGCGCAGACAGCGGGAGTCGTGCTGGACCTCGAGCCCGTGCCGGCCGCGGCGCTGGTCAAGGGCGATGCCGTGCGTCTGCGGCAGGTGCTGATGAACCTGCTG
Source organism: Rubrivivax sp. (assembly GCA_046348125.1). Lineage (GTDB taxonomy): Bacteria > Pseudomonadota > Gammaproteobacteria > Burkholderiales > Burkholderiaceae_C > Rubrivivax. The sequence continues at coordinate 164,814 of JAXMEV010000008.1, read as the reverse complement.
TCCAACGCCGTCAAGTACAACCGCAGCGGCGGGCAGGTGCGCGTCTCGGCGCGCACCTGCGCCGCCGGCTGGGAGATTCAGGTCAGCGACAGCGGCGCGGGCCTGACGTCGGAGCAGATCGAGCGCATCTTCGTGCCCTTCGAGCGGCTGGACGCGCCCCGCGCGGGCATCCAGGGCACCGGCATCGGCCTGTCGCTGTCGCGTCGGTTGGCGGAGCTGATGGGCGGCACGCTCGAGGTTCAAAGCGTGCCCGGGCAGGGCAGCACGTTCGCGCTGTGCCTGCCGCGCCCTCAGACACCGGCGACCGAAGCCGAGCCGCCTGCGCGTGCCGGCCCGGCCCCGGCGCAGGCGGCGCAAGGCGCGCCGCGGCGTCGGGTGCTCTACGTCGAGGACAACATGGCCAATCTGCGATTGATGAGCCGTCTGCTCGCGCAGAGAGAGGAAGTCGAGCTGCGCACCGCCGCGACGGCGCGCGAGGCGCTCGCGATCGCACCGCTGTACCGCCCCGATCTCCTGCTCGTCGACATCCGGCTGCCGGACGGCGATGGCCACGAGTTGCTCGCCGCTCTGCGCGCCCAGGGCATCGACTCGCCCGCGGTGGCGGTCAGCGCGAACGCCCTGTCGACCGAGGTGGCACGCGGCCTTGCGGCCGGCTTCGCCGCGTACCTGACCAAGCCGCTGGAGCTGTCGCGCACACTGCAGGTGATCGACGATGCCCTGCGCAGCGCGCGCGCGGCGCACTGATCGGGCCAGCACTGCGCCGAAAGCGCAGCGGAACCGGCACCGCCGGCACGCAGTGCCATCGTCCGGGCATGCCGGCCAGCCGTGCCGGCGCACGCCGACGCCGGCACGACCCTGTCATCGCCGCGCCTGTTCGCGCAGCGTGAAGATGACCCGGTCGAGCTCGGCGCGCGCCAGCACGGCAGCCGTCCTCAACATCTCGCCACCCACGCCGAGGTGGTCACGCAGCGTCTCCATGCAGGCCGCCAACTGCCCGGCGCCGACGGCGCGCGCCAGCCCGGCGAACTCCTGCACTTCCGGGCAGGCCGAAGTGGCGCCGCCCTCTTCGGCCAGGAGCAGGGCACGGTACAGCGCCCGTGCGCCCTCCTGCTCCAGCCCCAGCGCCAGGCCGGCAACGGTCTGCAGTTCGCCGCCGCCTGTCGCCTCGGTCAGCTCGTCCAGATGTGCGACGAGGGCCGCCTGATCGCGCGAGTAGCGCGTCCGATGCAACTCGCTGCGCAGCGTCAAGGCGCGCGTCAGTGCCTGGCGCAAGGCAGGGAGCAGGACCGGCTTGCCCAGGTGTGCCGCGAAGCCGTGCGCAAGCGCATGCGCCTTGTCCGCGGGCGTCACCCGCCCGGTGACGGCGACGAGCGGCACGCTGGGCCGGCGGCGCGAGTGCTCGTGCGAGCGGATGAGGGCCAGCATCTGGTAGCCGTCCAGATGCGGCATCGAGATGTCCAGGCTGACGACGTCCACCCGACCGGACAGCGCCAGATCGACGGCCGAATCGGTATCGGCCCGGATCAGCACCTCGCAGCCCAACCGCGCCAGCAGCTTGGCGAGAACCACCGTCGACGCAACGTCGTCGTCGACCACAAGGACAATCGGCACCATGCACAAAGAAGTCGGGCAGCCCACCACAAAGAGAATTCGGGCGGGTACCATCGGCGCGAATGAGAGCCGATGCCACTGCCGTACGCGAATCGAATCCGCCGGCAGCGCGCGCTGCGGTCATCCGGGCTGCGCGCTGCGTCGACGAAGCGCTTTGTATGATATCAAACAATATGAACTCCGCCCGCGGCGATTCGCGCCAGGCGCTCGGCTCGGCGACATCCGTCCCAGGGCGGTGACATTGGAGAGGGAGGCGCGCATGAACAGACCGCAGACGCAGCGGCAGACGTCGCCCGAGCTGGCTCCACGCGGGCCGGATCGGATCGGCGCGCCGCGGCCGGCGCGCCTTTACGCCTGCCCAGAATTCTTGTTCCGCCGCGCCCACCAGATCGCGTCGGCGGCCTTCGCCGACGCCTGCAGGCACCTCGATCTCACGCCGTCCCAGTACTCGGTGCTGTTCATGCTGCGCGAAGTCAACGAGGCCAGCCAGAACGAACTCGGGCGCTTGGTCGCGCTCGACCGCTCGACGACCTCCATCGTTCTGCGCTCGCTCACGGAGCGCCGCTTGGTCCGTGAACATTCCGATTCGTCGGACCGCAGGAAGAAGCGGCTTCAGCTCACGAATGCAGGCCGGCTGATCCTGGCCGAAGCCGAGCGTCTGAGCACGAAGTCCAACGAGAACATGCTGGGCGCCCTGGGCGAGGAGAAGTCCCGGCTGCTGCTGGCGCTGTTGGCCCAGTTGTCGAGCACAGCCTCGGTCGACGGCGCCGGCTGAACGGCCGACGCACGGGCCGGAAGCGACCGCGCTCGCGCACGCACAGAACGTCGTCCAGTCTTCAGAACGTCGTCCATTCCTCGCCGGCGGCTTGGACCAACGCCTCCGCGCGCGGCTGCGCCGCGTGCGGGCGCTCGCCAGGCGCCGTGTTGGCGGCCGACTTCGGCCGCGCCGATGCCTTCGCGGGCCGTCCTGCCCCGTGCGCCGCCGGGCCCTGGGCAACCCGCTCGAGAACCTGCGCGGTACTGCGCGCCGCCTCGCCGCCGTCGAGCTTGAAGCGCGCCATCATTTCGCTCAACTGCCCGGCCTGCAGGCGCAGGCTGTCGGCGGCAGCGGCCGTCTGCTCGACGAGCGCCGCGTTCTGCTGCGTCACCTGATCGAGTTGCTGCACGGCCTCGCTCACCTGGCCGATGCCCTGCGACTGCTCGCTCGACGCGTTGGACAGCTCGCCGATCATCTGGCTCACGCGCTGCACCTGGGTCACGATCGCGCCCATCGAAGCCCCGGCCTCGTCGACCTGCCGTGCGCCCGCCTCGACCTTCTCGACGCTGGCCCCGATCAGGCGCTTGATTTCGCGCGCGGCTTCCGCCGAGCGGCCTGCCAGGCTGCGCACTTCGCTCGCGACGACGGCGAAGCCGCGCCCCTGCTGCCCGGCGCGTGCCGCCTCGACGGCAGCGTTCAGCGCCAGGATGTTGGTCTGGAACGCGATGCCGTCGATGACACCGATGATGTCGGCAATCCGCTTGGACGCGCCCGAGATGTCCTGCATCGTGGCGACCACCTGGCCCACCAGCTCGCCGCCCTTGGCGGCCGCATCCGAAGCGCCGGCGGCGAGCCGGTTCGCCTCGGCGGCCGTCTCGGCGCTGGTCTTCACGGTGCCGGCCAGTTGCTCCATCGAGGCTGCCGTCTGTTCCAGACTGCTCGCCTGTTCCTCGGTGCGCTGACTCAGATCGGTGTTGCCGGTGGCGATCTGCGCCGACGCCGTGGCAATGCTCTCGCTGCTGCCGCGCACCTGACCGACGATGCCGGCCAGGCTGCTCTGCATCAGCCCCAGCGAGGCGAGCACGCTGCCCCCGGGCGCGGCGGATGCGGCGGCCACCGGGCTCAGGTCGCCCGCGGCCACGCGCTGCGCCACTGCGCCGAGTTCGGCCGGCTCGGCACCGAGCGCGCGCGTCAGGCTGCGCGTGATCAGCAGCCCGGTGCCGCCTGCTGCGGCAAAGGCGAGCAGGCAGCCCGCGATCAGCAGATTGCGCTGCGTCGCGTAGTCGGACGCCGCCTGCTCGATCAACTGCTGCGAACGCTTCGCCGTGTACTCCTGGTACGCCTGCGCGGCGCGCTCGAGCGCGCCCAGGAGGGGCCGGACTTCGCGGCTCATCTTGTCGAGCGCTTCGTCGCGCTTGCCGCCCACCAGCAGCCCGACGACGGAGGAGGCCAGCGGCGAGTAGGCCTTCTGAACCTTGTCGAGCTCCGAAATCAGCCTGCGCGCGTCCTCGGAGACGCCGGGTTCGGACGCCATCCTCATCAGCGCGTCCATGCGCTGCTGGACCTGCTCTTGCGCCTGCGCGCCGGCGAGCCGCTCGGCGTCGCGCTCCAGCGGCGTCGCCGCCAGCGCCAGATTGCGCACGGCGACCGCGGCACGATAGATCGCGGAGTGGACCTGATGCGACTGCAGCAAGCGCGCGTTGATGCCCTTGACGAATTCCACGTGCCGGTCGTTGGCCTCACCTAGGGACTTCACGGCCAGGCCCGAAACGAGCAGCACGATGGCCGCGAGGGTGCCGAAGGCCCAGGTCAGCCTGGCGCGGACGGTCATGGTTTCGAGTTTCATTCCTGAACTCCTTTGATACGTTGCTTGACATCGAACGATGTAAGTATGGCGATTGTCCGGATGGCTGTCGGCGCCCGGCGCGCGGACTTGACGGTCGATCCGCTGCCAGATCCCGGCGACGCATCCGGAAGCGGGCGCCGGCGTGACGCGCTTCATGCCGCGGCCACCGGCCGCACGGACTCGGGGGATCCCCTCTTGCGCCAGCCGCGGGCGGACCCGGTCCGCGGTGCAGGCGCCGCCGATCGCCGGCACGTGGCGCAATCCTCGCCAGCGGCCTGAATCAGCCCGGTGCGAGGGCTTCCACTCCCCTCAACATCGCGTCGAAGGTGCCGTTATCATATCAATTAGTTTGAATGCTGACGATATATCATGAGCCCGGATGAGTGACGGGGATCGGCGGCAGGCCCGCAAGGAAGCCTGCCGCGTCGAGCACGCTGCCGGCGCCGCGGGAGCGGGTTGCGTCGGCCCGAAGCAGGCGCAGTCGAGCGCGCCCTCGAAGCGCGAAGGAGCACGCAGATGACGATGCACGTCCCGGACTCGTCGTTCTCGCCGCAGTCGACCGCGTCGATGCTCCGCGAGGGCGCGCACAACAGCCACCGCGTGCGCCTGACGCTGCTGGCCGTGCTGGCGGCGCTGTGCGTCAACTTCGCTTTGCAGACCTGGTACGCGCACCAGACCGAGAACAACCGTCGCGAGGAGAACGCCCTCATCGAGATGGCAGCGCTGCAGCGCATGCTGAGCCAGCGCATCGCGCGGCTGGCCCTTTCACCCACTCTGGGCGCGTCCGATGGCGAGCGCAACGAACTGCGCTCGGCCCTAAGCCGTTCCGACGCCGAAGCGGACGGTTTGGCCGCGCTGCTCGACGCGCGGGGTTGGCTCGCTGCCGCCGATGGGGCGGAGCTTGCCCTCGCGTGGCAGGTGTGGCTGGACCGGCGCGCGGCACTCGTCGTCGAGGCGCGCTCGATCGCCGACCGCGCCGAGGCGCCGGAGGCACCGGTGGCGCGCGAGCTCGCGCGGTCGATGGGCACCAAGGCCGATGCCGCGCTTCACTCGGTGCAGGCGCTGCTCGACGCCATGCAGGCCCAGGCCAGGCTCAGCCACGCCGCGCGCGTGCGCCAGACGCAGCTCTGGGCGATGCTGAACATCGTGATCCTGTCGGCGCTGGTCGTGATCGCCATCGCGCCGGCCCTGCGGTCGATGCGAAGGCAATACCGGCGCCTGGCGACCCAGGCGATGGACCTCCAGCTGCTGGCGCTGGTAGCCGAGCGGACGACGAATGCGGTGCTGATCGTCGACGACCGCCGCCGCGTGACCTGGGTCAATCAGGCCTTCGCCCGCATCGTCGGCCGGCCGCAGCAGGCGGCGGTGGGCCACGATGTGCTGACGCTGTTGCCGGCGTCGGCCGACCCGGATCACCTGGCCGAGCCGCTTCGACGCGCACTGGCCTCCGACCAAGGCGGCCGCTTCGAACTCCACCATCGCCCGGCCGAAGGGGTCGAACACTGGCTGGACGTCGACCTGCAGCCGCTGCACGACGAAAGCGGCCTCGTGCGCGGGCATATCGCGGTGTCGGCGGACATCACCCAGCTCAAGAGCGCACAGGCCGACCTGAGAATCGCCGCCATCGCGTTCGAGTCGCTCGGCGGCATCATCATCACGGATCACGATGAGCGGATCCTGCGCGTGAACGCCGCCTTCACCCGGATCACCGGCTACACCATCGACGAGGCACGCGGCAAGAAGAGCGGGCAGCTGCTGAACTCGGGACGGCACGATCGGGCGTTCTACGCTGCGATGTGGGGGGCCTTGCAGCGCGAGCACCACTGGCAGGGCGAGATCTGGAACCGCCGCAAGTGCGGCGAGGTGTATCCGCAGTGGCTCAGCATCAGCGCCGTGCGCGACGAGCAGCAGCGCACGACCCACTACGTCGCGGTCTTCACCGACATCAGCGAGAAGAAGCGTGCCGACGAGACGATCCATTCGCTGGCGTACTTCGATCCGCTGACCCAGCTGCCCAATCGGCGGCTTCTGCGCGAGCGGATCGCCGGCGCCATCGCGGCCAGCGCGGCGACCGCGCGCCATGCCGCCTTGCTCTTCATCGACCTGGACAACTTCAAGGAGCTGAACGACAGCAAGGGTCACGATGTCGGTGATCAGCTGCTGCTCGAGGTGGGCCGGCGGCTCAACGCCGGACTGCGCGCCGACGACACGGTGGCGCGTCAAGGCGGCGACGAGTTCGTCGTGCTGGTCACACGCCTGAGCGCCGACGAGCGGCAGGCAGCGGCCCAGGCCGAGCGGATCGCCGAGTCCGTCCGCGGCGAGCTGAACCGGCCGTACCGGCTGGGCAGCTATCGGCACCGCATTTCGCCGAGCATCGGCATCAGCCTCTTCGTGGGCGCGACTCACGGCGTCGACGAACTGCTCAAGCGCGCCGACAGCGCGATGTACCTTGCCAAGCGATCGGGCCGCAACACGTTTCGCTTCTTCGACCCCGCGCTGCACGCGGCGCTCCAGCAGCGCGTCGAGCTCGAAGCGGCGCTGCGCGATGCGCTCGAGCACGAGCAGCTCGAGCTGCACTTCCAGCCGCAGGTCGACGCGCGCGGGCGGATCAAGGCGGCCGAAGTGCTGCTGCGCTGGAATCACAAGACGCGCGGCAGCATTGCCCCCGGCGAGTTCATTCCGCTGGCCGAGGAAAGCGACCTGATCATCGACCTCGGCGCGTGGGTGCTCGAGCGCGCCGCGCGCCAGCTCGTCGAATGGAGTCGGCGCGAAGGCTGGCCGCGCATCGACCTCGCGGTGAACGTCAGTGCCCGGCAGTTCAGGCGTGCCGGCTTTGCGACCTCGGTGCGCGACATCGTCGAACGCACCGGCGTCCAGGCCGGCCAGCTCAAGCTCGAGCTCACCGAAAGCCTGATTTTGGGGGACGTGGACGGGGCGGTGGACACGATGCACGCGCTGCGCCGTCTCGGCGTCAAGCTGTCGCTGGACGATTTCGGAACCGGGCAATCGTCCTTGTCCTACCTCACCCGCCTGCCTTTCGACCAGATCAAGATCGACCAGTCGTTCGTGCGTCAACTCACGCAGAGCCGCTCGCACGCCGCCGTCGTCCAGACCATCATCGGCCTGGCCGATCGTCTTGGGTTCGAAGTCATCGCCGAGGGCGTCGAGGCCGAAGAGCAGCGGCGCATGCTCGAATCGATGGGTTGCCGCAGGCATCAGGGATACCTGTTCGGCCGGCCGATGCCGCTGGCGCAGTTCGAGACGCTGGTAGGCATGCCCGAACCGCAAACGAACTGAGACGGCAGCGTGGCACCCGAGGCCGAAATGGAAAAGCCGTCGCAGGCGGGCAACCTGCAACGGCTTTCCTTTGTAGTTGGCGGAGTGGACGGGACTCGAACCCGCGACCCCCGGCGTGACAGGCCGGTATTCTAACCGACTGAACTACCACTCCGCGTCGGTGGCGGCTTTCGAGCTCGACGCTCCAAGTGCCGCCAGGCTTGTCCAACTTGCGTTGGCGTCCCCTAGGGGATTCGAACCCCTGTTACAACCGTGAAAGGGTCGTGTCCTAGGCCTCTAGACGAAGGGGACTGCGATCCTTCATCACTCCAACGGCGCCGGCTCGGACTTGGTGGAGGTAAGCGGGATCGAACCGCTGACCTCTTGCATGCCATGCAAGCGCTCTCCCAGCTGAGCTATACCCCCGGGGCCCTCGGCCTCGATGCCTGTGCGGTCCGGTTGGGCCGCGCCTGCAGCGATGCGCCGTTGGAAGCGAGTCGGGCAGTATAGCCGATCCGCTCAGACATGCTGCAAGCGCTGCAGCACGAGCGCGCGCGCGAAGAGAGCGAGCACGGCGTCGATCGAAGGCGTCTGCGCGCGCCCGCAGACCAGCACGCGCAGCGCGGGCGCGAGTTGCGGCATCTTCAGGCCGTGCTCGGCGAGCACGGCCTTGATCGCCGCAGCGATCGCAGCCGGCTCCCAGTCGATCTCCGCCAAGCGCTCGCGCAGCGCGCGCAGCGCCGGCCTCACGGTCTCGCCGACATGCGCGGCCAGGTCCTCCGCGCGCGGCGCCACCGGCAGGTAGAGCATCGCGGCCCAGTCGGCGAGCTCGACCAGCGTCGTACAGCGGTCCTTGAACAACGCCGCCGTGCGCGCCAGCGTCGCCGCGTCGGCACCGGCCACGCCGCGGCCGGCGAGTTGTTCCTGCACCAGCGCGGCCAGGCGGGCGTCGTCGGCGCGTTTCATCCACTGCGCGTTCACCCAGGCGAGCTTGGCCGGATCCCATTGCGCCGGGCTGCGCGCCAGGTGCGAGCCGTCGAACCACTGCACCATCTGCTCGCGCGTGAAGATCTCGTCGTCGCCGTGGCTCCAGCCCAGGCGTGCGAGGTAGTTGAGCATCGCCTCGGGCAGATAGCCCAGGTCGCGATAGGCGGTGACGCTGACCGCGCCGCGGCGCTTGCTGAGCTTGAGCCCGTCCTCGCCGAGGATGATCGGGCAGTGCCCGTACTGCGGCGGCTCGGCGCCGGCGCCCGCGATGGCGCGGAAGATGTTGATCTGCCAGGGCGTGTTGTTGATGTGCTCGTCGCCGCGGTAGACATGGCTGATGCGCATGTCCCAGTCGTCGACGACGACGGCGAAGTTGTAGGTCGGCACGCCGTCGCCGCGCAGGATCACGAGGTCGTCGATCTCCTCGTTGGCGATCGTGATCGGGCCCTTGACGAGGTCGTTCCAGCTCACCGCGCCGTGCAGCGGGTTGGCGAAGCGCACCACCGGCTGCACGCCCGCGGGCGGCGCCGGCAGTTGCTTGCCCGGCGCCGGCCGCCAGCGCCCGTCGTAGCGCGTCTTGTCGCCGCGTGCACGCTGCGCCTCGCGCATCGCGTCGAGCTCCTCGGGCGTGCACCAGCAGCGGTAGGCGCGGCCGGCGGCGATGAGCTGCTCGGCCACCTCGCGGTAGCGCTCGAGGCGACTCATCTGGTGGATCGGGCCCTCGTCGCAGTCGAGGCCGAGCCAGCGCATCGCGTCGAGGATCTGCGCGGTCGACTCCTGCGTCGAGCGCGCGACGTCGGTGTCCTCGATGCGCAGCACGAATGCGCCGCCGTGGTGGCGCGCGTAGGCCCAGGAGTACAGCGCGGTGCGCGCCGTGCCCAGGTGCAGGTAGCCGGTGGGCGAAGGCGCGATGCGGGTGCGCACCGGCTTCATGCCAGCCCCGCCAGGCCGCGCTGCAGGTCGGCCTTCAGATCGAGCGGATCCTCGAGGCCCACGGCCAGGCGCACCATGCCCTGCGTGATGCCGGCGGCCTGGCGCTGCTCCTCGCTCAGGCGGCCGTGCGAGGTGCTGGCCGGGTGCGAGATCGTGGTCTTGGTGTCGCCCAGGTTGGTGGTGATGCTGCAGATGCGTGCCGCGTCGATCACGGCAAAGGCGGCCGGGCGGCCGCCGCGCACGACGAAGGACAGCACGGCACCGCCGACGCCGCCTTGCTGGCGCATCGCCAGCGCGTGCTGCGGATGCGACTCCAGCCCCGGGTGGTAGACGCGCTCGACGGCGGCTTGCGTCTCGAGCCAGCGCGCCAGCTCGAGCGCACGCGCGCTCTGCGCCTGCATGCGGATCGCGAGCGTCTCCAGCCCCTTCAGCACGACCCAGGCGTTGAACGGCGACAGGCTCATGCCGGCGCTGCGCATCACCGGCAGCAGCTTGGTCTGCACCAGTTCGTCGGGCGCGCAGAGCGCGCCGGCGATCACGCGGCCCTGACCGTCGAGGAACTTCGTGCCCGAATGCATCACGATGTCGGCGCCCAGCTCGGCCGGCCGCTGCAGCGCGGGCGAACACAAGCAGTTGTCCACCACCAGCTGCGCGCCGCCGCGCTGCGCGATGTCGGCCAGCGCGGCGATGTCGCAGACCTCGGTGAGCGGGTTGCTCGGCGTCTCGGCGAAGAGCAGCTTCGTCTCGCGCCGCAGCGCCGCGCGCCAGGCATCGGGGTCGGTCTGCGGCACGAAGCTCGCGTGCACGCCGAAGCGCTCGAAGTCCTGGAACAGCTTGATCGTCGAGCCGAACACGCTGCGCGAGCACACGACATGGTCGCCCGCCTTCAGCAGCCCGAGCACCAGCAGCAAGATCGCAGCCATGCCGCTCGAAGTGGCGATGCAGCCGCTCGTGCCCTCGAGCGCCGCCAGCCGGCGCTCGAACATCGCCACCGTGGGGTTGGAGAAGCGGCTGTAGACGAACGCGTCCTCCTCGTTGGCGAAGCGCCGCGCCGCCGTCGCGGCGTCGGGGTGCACGAAGCCGCTCGTGAGAAACAGGGCCTCGGAGTTCTCGCCCCAGGCGCTGGGCGGCAGCCCGGCGCGCACGGCCAGGGTCTCGGGCCGGGCGTCGGCCGGCAGATCGACGCGTGCGATGCCCATCAACCCTCCTCCGCGCCCTGCAGCGTCAGCGGCGAAGCGGCAGGCGCCGCGTCGTCGTCGAACTGCAGCCGCCGCTGCGCCCCGAGCGCGGCCAGATCCGCCGCGCGCGGCGTGCCGGTGACGTAGTGGCCGTCGAAGCAGCTCGCCTCGAAGCCGTCGAGCGCCGGGTTGAGCGCGCCGACCACGCGCTTCATCGCGTCGACGTCCTGGTAGATCAGGGCGTCGGCGCCGATGAAGGTGCGGATCTGCTCGACGCTGCGGCCGTGCGCGATCAACTCGTCCGCGGTCGGCATGTCGATGCCGTAGATGTTCGGGAAGCGCACCGGCGGCGCCGCCGAGGCCAGGTAGACGCGGCGCGCGCCGGCCTCGCGCGCCATCGCCACGATTTCCTGGCTCGTCGTGCCGCGCACGATGGAGTCGTCGACCAGCAGCACGTTGCGGTCGCGGAACTCGATGCCGATCGCGTTGAGCTTCTGGCGCACGCTGCGCCGGCGCACCGCCTGCCCCGGCATGATGAAGGTGCGGCCGACGTAGCGGTTCTTCACGAAGCCCTCGCGGTAGGGCTTGCCGATGCGCTGCGCCAGCTGCATCGCGCTCGGGCGGCTGCTCTCGGGCACCGGGATCACGACGTCGATCTGCGAGGGCGGCATGGTCGAGATCACGCGCTGCGCCAGCGTCTCGCCGAGCTCGAGCCGCGCCTGGTAGACGCTGATGCCGTCGAGCACGGAGTCGGGGCGCGCCAGGTACACGTACTCGAACATGCACGGGTTGAGCGACGGCCGGGCGGCGCATTGCCTGGCGTGCACGCGGCCCTCGCGGTCGACGAAGATCGCCTCGCCGGGCGCGACGTCGCGCTCCAGGCGGTGCCCGGTGCCCTCGAGCGCCACCGACTCGCTGGCCACCACCACGTTGCCCTCGGCGCTGCGGCCGAAGCCGAGCGGCCGGATGCCGAACGGATCGCGGAACGCCAGCAAGCCGTGGCCGGCGACGAGCGCCACCACCGCGTAGCTGCCCCGCAGACGGCAGTGCACTGCCGCCACGGCCTTGAAGACCTCGTCGGGCGTGAGCGGCAGGTCGCGCGCCGCGCGCTCCAGCTCGTGCGCGAGCACGTTGAGCAGCACTTCGGTGTCGCTCTCGGTATTGATGTGCCGGCGATCCACCTCGAACAGCTCGGCCTTGAGCGCCTGCGCGTTGGTCAGATTGCCGTTGTGCACGAGCACGAGGCCGAACGGCGCGTTGACGTAGAACGGCTGCGCCTCCTCCTCGCTGTAGGCGTTGCCGGCGGTCGGGTAGCGCACCTGGCCCAGGCCGACGTTGCCCGGCAGCGCACGCATGTCGCGCGTGCGGAAGACGTCGCGCACCATGCCGCGCGCCTTGTGCATGTAGCACTTCGTGCCCTGCATCGTGACGATGCCGGCCGCGTCCTGCCCGCGGTGCTGCAGCAGCAGCAGCGCGTCGTAGATGAGCTGGTTGACGGGCGCCTTCGAGATCACGCCGACGATGCCGCACATGGTGGTCTTCCGCGGAAGGACGAAGCTCGACTTCAGGCGCGACGCGCCGTCGGCGCCGCATCCGGCAGCAGCGGCGCGAGCAGCCCCAGCGCCTGACCGAGCCAGCGTCCGCCCTGTGATTGACGCCAGGCCTGCGATTGTGCGGCAGGCGTCAGCATGACGACGAGCGCGAGGGCGAGCAGCAGCACCGCGCCGCGCAGCGCGCCGAAGACGGCGCCGAGCAGCCGGTCGAGCACCGACAGCGGCGTGGCACGGATCAGCAGCCGCACGAGACGCGCCAGCAGGGCCCAGAGCACGAGCACGGCGACGAAGGCAAGCGCGAACCCGGCGCCCAGGTTCAGGCCGCCGCCCGGCACCCCGACCGGTACGTGCAGCGCGACGAAGGGCGCCGCCCACTGCGCGGCGAACCAGGCCACCACCCAGCCCGCGAGCGCGAGCAGCTCGAAGACGACGCCGCGCAGCAAGCCGACGAGCACCGAGACGAACAGCAGCAGGCCCAGCGTCCAGTCGACCCAGCCGACGGCGGCAAGCGTGTGCGGCAGCGCAGGCATCACAGCGCGAGGATGTTGGCCGGCAGCCCCGCGGCCTTGATGCGGCCGGCGGCTGCCGCCGCCTCGTCGCGCGTGCCGAACGGCCCCACGCGCACGCGCGTGCGCCGGCCGCTGTCGTTCTCGATGACCTGGGTGTAGGTCTTGAGGCCCAGGCGCTCGACCCTGGCGCGCGCTTCGCGCAGGGTGGCCGCGTCCGTATAGGCGCCCACCTGCACGACGAAGCGGCCCGCAGCCGAAGCGATGGCCGCCGCGGGCTGCGGCGCCGCCGGCGGCGCGGCATGCGGCCCAGGTGACGGCCCAGGTGACGGCCCAGGTGACGGCCCAGGTGACGGCCCAGGTGACGGCGCAGGTGACGGCGCGGCCTGCGGCGCGGGCGGCGGCGCCGCCTGCGTTGCGCTCGCATGCCGATCGGCCTGCCGGGCCGCAGCCGGTGCCGCCGACAAGGCCGCCGGCGGCGCGCTCGCCGCAGCGGCGGATGCGTCCTGCGCCGGGCCGGCCGGCGTGCGCCCGCCGGCCATCGGCGTCTCGTTGCCGGCGTCGGCCGGAGGCAGGGTCACGGGCGATGTCGGCGCGGCCGGCTGCGCCCGCGGCACGGGCGGCAGCCCGCGCCCCGGCACGACGATCGGCGTATCGGCCGGCAGCGGACGCGGCTGCGTGTCGAACAGCAGCGGGAAGCCGACGACGCCGGCGACGAGCAGCACGAGCGCGCCGACCAGGCGCCGGCGGGCGCGCGTGCGCGCCTGCTGCACGGCGTCGTCGCCGGCGCGAGCCGGGTCGTCGGCGGGGCGGGTGAACGGCAGTCGCATGCGGGCCGGGCGGGCGCTCAGGTCGCCGCGCCTGCGCGGCCCCGGTCCGGGACATGGCGCGCTGCGAGCCGCGGCAACCCGGACTTCATCACGCCGCCCACGGTGTAGAAGGATCCGAAGACGACGATTCTATCGGCCGGGTCGGCCGCATCGAGCGCGGCGGCCAGCCCCTCGGCCGGGCCGGCGTGCTCGTGCAGTTCGACCTCGCGGCCGCGCGCCTGGCCGGCCGCACGCACCAGCGCCGCGAGCTCGGCCGCGCTGGCCGCGCGCGGCGTCGGCAGGTCGCAGCAATGCCAGGCGTCGACGAGCGGCACGATCTTCGGCAGGAAGCCGGCGATGTCCTTGTCCTTCATCGCGCCGAATACCGCCCGCGTCCACGGATAGAAGCCCATCGCGTCGAGGCTCGCCGCCAGCGCCGCCACCGACTGCACGTTGTGCGCGACGTCGAGCACGACGGCGGGCCGCCCGGGCAGGATCTGGAAGCGGCCCGCCAGCTCCACGCGCGCCAGGCCGTTGCGGATCGCCTGTGCGCCCACCGGCAGCCGCGCGCGCAGCGCCTCGAGCGCCGCGATCGCGCCCGACGCGTTGAGCAGCTGGTTGGCGCCGCGCAGCGCCGGGTAGCCGAGGCCGGCGTAGCGGCGGCCGCGGCCGGCCCAGCTCCATTGCTGGCGGTCGCCGCTGCAGTGGAAGTCGTGCCCGGCGAGCCACAGATCCGCGCCCAGGCGCCGGCCGAACTCGACCAGGCTGGCCGGCGGCGCCGGATCGGCGACGATGGCCGGGCGTCCGGCGCGCATGATGTGCGCCTTCTCCCAGCCGATGCTCTCGCGGTCGGCGCCCAGGTAGTCCATGTGGTCGAAGTCGACGGCGGTGATCACCGCGCAGTCGGCGTCGATGACGTTCACGGCGTCGAGCCGGCCGCCGAGGCCGACCTCGAGAATCGCGACGTCGAGCCGCGCCTGCGCCAGCAGGCGCAGGATGGCCAGCGTCGTGAACTCGAACCAGCTGAGCGGCGTGCCCGCGCGCGCCGCCTCCACCGCCTCGAAGTGCGGCAGCAGCGCCGCCTCCGGCACCGGCTCGCCGTCGATGCGGCAGCGCTCGGTGAAGTGCACCAGGTGCGGCTTGATGTACAGGCCGGTGCGCCAGCCGGCGTGGCGCGCGATCGACTCGAGCATCGCACAGGTCGAACCCTTGCCGTTGGTGCCGGCCACGCTGATCACCGGCACCTCGAAGCGCAGCCCGAGGCGGTCGCGCACCGCGGCGACGCGCGCCAAGTCCTTCTCGGTCGACTTGACATGCCGCTGCTCGAGGTGCGCGAGCCAGTCCTCGATCGTGTTCGGTCGGTTCATGCGGGCGGCTGTGGAGCGACGGGCGCGCCGGGCGACCACAGGTACGGGGCCGCCGGCGCCAGCGGCCGCAGGCGGCCGCGATGCTCAGGCCACGGCGTCGGCGCTCTGCCGCTGCATCAGCGCGAGCAGCCGCGCGATGGTCGCGCGCAGCTGGCGGCGGTCGCAGATCATGTCGAGCGCGCCCTTGCCGAGCAGGAACTCGGCGCGCTGGAAGCCCTCGGGCAGCTTCTCGCGCACGGTGTTCTCGATCACGCGCGGACCGGCGAAGCCGATGAGCGCCCTGGGTTCGGCGATGACGACGTCGCCGACGAAGGCGAAGCTCGCCGAAACGCCGCCCATCGTCGGGTCGGTGAGCACGCTGACGTAGGGCAGCCTCTTCTTGGCCAGCAGCGTGAGCGCGGCATTGGTCTTGGCCATCTGCAGCAGGCTGAGCAGGCCCTCCTGCATGCGCGCGCCGCCGGTGGCGGCGAAGCTGACGAAGGGCACCTTCTGCTCGATCGCGGCCTCGACCCCGCGTACGAAGCGCTCGCCCACCACCGAGCCCATCGAGCCGCCCATGAAGTCGAACTCGAAACTGGCGGCGACCACCGGCACGCTCATCACCGCGCCGCCCACCACCACGAGCGCGTCGGTCTCGCCGGTGGCCTCGAGCGCGTCCTTCAGGCGCTGCGGGTACTTCTTGCTGTCCCTGAACTTGAGTGCGTCGACCGGCACCACTTCCTGCCCGATCTCCCAGCGCCCTTCGGGGTCGAGGAAGGCGTCGAGCCGCGCGCGCGCGCCGATGCGGTGGTGGTGGTCGCATTTGGGGCAGACGGCGAGGTTCTTCTCGAGATCGGTCTTGTAGAGCACCGTCTCGCACGAAGGGCACTTGATCCACAGCCCCTCGGGCATGGCCCGGCGCTGCTCGGGGTCGGTCTGCTGGATCTTGGGCGGCAGCAGCTTTTCCAACCAGCTCATCGGGTGACTCCTTTGCCGGCCCTCGGGGCCGATGCGTCCAGCGCGGCGCGGATCTCGGACATGAAGGCGCGCGCCGCCTCGGCGGCCCGCGCCGGGCCCGCCGGGGAAGCTGCATTGTCGCGCGTCGCGGCCTGCAGCAGCTCGACCAGCCGCGAGCCGATCACCACCGCGTCGGCCGCCTCGGCCACGGCCTGCGCCGTCGCCGCGTCGCGGATGCCGAAGCCCACGCCCACCGGCACGCGCACATGGCGGCGGATGCGCGGCAGCATCCGGGCCACCGCCGCCGTGTCCAGATGGCCGGCACCGGTCACGCCCTTGAGCGAGACGTAGTAGACGTAGCCGCTCGCCGCGCGCCCGACCTGGGCCATGCGCTCGTCGCTCGAGGTCGGCGCGAGCAGAAAGATGAGGTCCAGGCCGGCGGCGCGGGCGCGCGCGCCCAGGGCCTCGCATTCCTCGGGCGGGTAGTCGACGACGAGCAGGCCGTCGACGCCGGCAGCGGCCGCGTCGCGCACGAAGGCGCCCGCGCCTTCGCGCTGGTCGTAGCGCTCGATCGGGTTCGCGTAGCCCATCAGCACCACCGGCGTGGCGACATCCCGGGCCCGGAACGCACGCACCATCGCCAGCACCTGGCGCGTGCCGATGCCGCGCGCCAAGGCGCGCTCGCTCGCCTTCTGGATCACCGGGCCGTCGGCCATCGGGTCGCTGAAGGGCACGCCGAGCTCGACGATGTCGGCGCCGCCGGCGACCAGCGCGTGCATGATCTGCGGCGTGGCGTCGGCCAGCGGATCGCCGGCCGTCACATAGGGGATGAGCGCCTTGCGGCCCTGCGCCTGCAGCGCCTCGAGCGTGGCGGCGATGCGGCTCATCGCAGCGGGCTCCCCGGCTGCGTTGCGCTCGACGCAGGATGCGCCGGGGACGCGGAACCGGCCCATTCCGCCACGGTGGCGATGTCCTTGTCGCCGCGGCCCGAGAGGTTGACCAGCAGGTGCTGCTGCGGCCGCATCGTCGCCGCCAGCTTCATCGCGTAGGCCACGGCGTGGCTCGATTCGAGCGCCGGGATGATGCCCTCGCTGCGGCACAGGCGGTGGAAGGCGGCCAGCGCCTCTGCGTCGGTGATCGTCACGTACTCGGCGCGGCCGCAGTCCTTCAAGTAGGCGTGCTCGGGGCCGACGCCGGGGTAGTCGAGCCCGGCCGAGATCGAGTGCGTCTCGACGATCTGGCCGTCTTCGTCCTGCAGCAGGTAGGTGCGGTTGCCGTGCAGCACGCCGGGCGAGCCGGCGCTGAGCGAGGCGGCGTGCCGGCCGCTCGCCAGGCCCTGCCCGCCCGCCTCGACGCCGATCAGGCGTACTGCCTCGTGCGCGATGTAGGGATAGAAGATGCCCATCGCGTTGCTGCCGCCGCCCACGCAGGCGATCACGGCGTCGGGCTGGCGGCCGGCGCGGCCGCCCAGTTCCTCGATCATCTGCGGCATCTGCGCGCGGCACTCGTCGCCGATCACGCGCTGGAAGTCGCGCACCATCGTCGGATACGGGTGCGGGCCGGCCACGGTGCCGATGATGTAGAAGGTGCGCTCGACGTTCGTGACCCAGTCGCGCAGCGCCTCGTTGAGCGCGTCCTTGAGCGTGCGGCTGCCGCTTTGCACCGGCACCACCGTGGCGCCCAGCAGTTGCATGCGGTAGACGTTCGGGCTCTGGCGGCGCACGTCCTCGGCGCCCATGTAGACCACGCACTCCATTGCGTAGCGCGCGCAGACGGTGGCCGTGGCCACGCCGTGCTGGCCGGCGCCGGTCTCGGCGATGACGCGCGGCTTGCCCATGCGGCGCGCCAGCAGCGCCTGGCCGATGGTGTTGTTGATCTTGTGCGCGCCGGTGTGGTTGAGGTCCTCGCGCTTGAGGTGGATCTGCGCGCCGCCGATCTCGCGGCTCAGGCGCGCGGCGTGGTAGATCGGGGTCGGCCGGCCGACGTAATGCGCCAGCTCATGCTGGAACTCGCGCTGGAAGGCGGCATCGTCGCGGCAGCGCGCGTAGGCCGCCTCGAGCTCGTGCAGCGCATGCGTGAGCGTCTCGGCGACGAAGCTGCCGCCGTAGCTCGTGCCGCGCACGGGCCCGAAATGCCCGCGCGCGTCGGGCTGTCGGTAGTTCTGCATCGGGTTCGAGGGGTATTCAGGTGGCGGTGCCGGCGAGGCGGGGGAGCCGGGCATCGGCCGCGCGCACGGCGTCGCAGAAGCGCCGCATCAGCTCGGGATCCTTGATGCCCCTGGCGCTCTCGACGCCGGAACTCACGTCAACGGCGAACGGCCGGACGCGCAGCACGCCATCGATCACATTGGCAGGATTCAACCCACCAGACAAAACGACCGGACAGGGCACGCCGGGTGGCACTCGTGACCAATCGAAGACCTCTCCCGCCCCGCCGTAGCCCGGGACATGGGCGTCGAGCAGCAGGGCCTGCGCGGTGCGGAACCGGCGCGCGAAGTCTAGCAAATCGAGCCCCTCGCCCATGCGTGCGGCGCGCAGGTAGGGGCGCGCCGCAGCCTCGCACTGCGCGGGCGTCTCGTCGCCGTGGAACTGCAGCAGCGCCTGCGGCACGGCTTCGAGGCCGGCGGCCAGTTCGGCCGGCGCGGCGTTGACGAACAGCAGCACCGGCGTGACGAAGGGCGGCAGCCGGCGCGCGAGTTCACCGGCGCGGTGCGCACTGACGCAGCGCGCGCTGCCGGGCCACAGCACGAAGCCCACCGCGTCGGCGCCGGCGGCGACCGCCGCGGCGACGTCGGCCTCGCGCGTGAGGCCGCAGATCTTGACGCGCGTGCGCTTCATCGCGCGCGCTGCCCGTGGCCGCGCCGCGCCGCATCGCGTTCGACGTCAGGGCAGCCACTCCATGGCGGGCGTGTGCTCGGGGATGCCATTCTCGGCATCGTAGTACGGCCCGACGAAGTACAGCCCGTCCGGTGGGAAGGTGGGCGCGGCGGCGTCACGGCGGCGTGCAGCCAGCACCTCGGACATCCAGGCGGGTCGATGGCGCCCGCTGCCCACCGCCACGAGGCAGCCGACGATGTTGCGCACCATGTGGTGCAAGAAGGCACTGGCGTCGAAGTCGAAGCGCCAATAGCGGGCCATCGGCGCGCCGCGCTGCGCGATCGTGATCGCGCGCATCGTCTTCACCGGTGAGCGCGCCTGGCATGCGGCGGCGCGGAACGAACTGAAGTCGTGCTCGCCCACCAGGCAGGCCGCAGCGGCGCGCATCGCCTCGCCGTCGAGCGGGCGGAACACCCAGCCGCAGGCGCCGTGCTCGAGCGCCGGACGCACCGCCGACTCGAGCACCAGGAAACGGTAACGGCGCCCGCGCGCGCTGGAGCGGGCGTGGAAGTCCGGCGCGACCGGCCGGCACCACTGCACCGCGATGTCGGGCGGCAGGAAGCGATTGGTGCCGCGCACCCAGGAGAAGGGCTCGCGCTCGACCGGCGCGTCGAGATGCACGACCTGGTTCAGCGCATGCACGCCGGCGTCGGTGCGGCCGGCGCAGACGGTGCGCAGCGGGTGCTGCGCAAACTGCGCCAGCGCCCGCTCGAGCCGGTCTTGCACGGTGCGGCCGCCCGGCTGCGACTGCCAGCCCTCGTAGGCCTGGCCGCGGTACGCGAGGCCCAGCGCGAGGCGCCGGCTCATCGCTGTGCGCAGGCGCGCGCGGCAGCCTCAGCCGAGCGACTCCAGCATCGACTCGGCCTTGGTGCGCAGCACGCCGGAGGCCTTGGCGATCACCTCCTCGAGCAGGTCGCGTGCGCCCTCGAGGTCGCCGATCTGGCGGAATTCCTCGGCCAGTTCGAGCTTGCGCTCGAGCGGATCGGCGTCGGGCGGCAGGGTCGCCGGGCCCAGATCGACGCTGCCGGCGAGTGCGCCGAAGTCGCTCACCGGCGCCGCCGCAGGCTTGGCCGGCTCGGCGTCGAGGTCGCCGAGGTCGAAATCGAGCCCGGCGGGCTCCGGCGCCGGGGCCGGCGCCTTGGCCGCCGGCATCGTCGGCGCGTCGAACTCGAACGCCAGCGCCGAAGGAGCCAGCGGCTGCGTCGCTTCGGCCGTGGGCGGCGGCAGCGTGTCGCCGCCCGCGAAGTCGAGATCGAGGTCGAGCGTGCTGTCGAGCTTGGCGTCGGGTGCCGGCTGGAACGCCACCGGATTGACCGGCGTCGTGTACGGCACGGTCGACGCGCCGAGCGGTTCCACCGGCTGCCCCTTCGAGCCGATGATGGCTTCGGGCCGCCCGCCCGGCTGGTACAGCGGGTTGTCCGGATCGATGCCGAGCCCGAGCTGCTGCACCTTGGCCCAGTCCTCGCCCGTGCCCTGGGTCAGGTTGTGCACCTGCGTGGCCAGCAACTCGAAGCCCTTGGCGTCGCGCCGCTTGGCGTAGACCTCGAGCAGCTTGGTGCGGATCGCCATGCGCTCGGGGTTGGCGCGCATCGCCTCCTTCAGGATCTCCTCGGCCTGCAGGTCGCGACCGTAGGCGAGATAGACGTCGGCCTCGGCCACCGGATCGACGTCGCCGATGGCGTCGAGCTGGCTCAGCGAGTAGCTCGCCGACGACGAGCTCTGGCTGCCCGTGGCCTCGCGCGTGTCGATGCGCTGTCCGCCGCTGGCGCCGAAGAAGGAATCGGGCTGCAGCCGGCTCTCGAGGAACGAGGTCTCGCCGCCGGCCTTGCGTCCGCGGCTGCGCAGGCGATACAGGCCCAGCCCGGCGAGCAGCGCCACGAGCACGCCGGCGCCCGGCAGCAGCAGCGGGTTGTCGAGCAGCGCGTCGAGCCAGCCGGGCTCGGCCGCCGGCTTGGCCGGTGTCGGCGCGGGCTTGGCTGCAGGCGGCGGTGCCGCCGGTGCGGGGGCTGGCAGCGCGGGCGGCGCCGTCGCCGTCACGGGTGCCTGGGGCACGGGAGCGGGCGGCGTGGCCGGTGCGGGCGGCGTGGCGGCCGGCGCAGTCGGCGTCGCGGCCGGCGCCGTGCCGGCCGGAGCGCTGGCCGCGCCCTGCTGCAGCTTCTTCAGGTCCTCGACGTTGCGCTTGAGCTCCTCGAGCCGCGCGGTCTGCGCCAGCTTGTCGCGCGCAGCCGATGCCTGCACCTCGGGTGCCGCCGGTTTGACCGCGCCCTGCGACAGCGTGAGCTTGTCGGGTGCGGCGGTGGTGGGCTTGCGGTCCTCGACCTGCGTCTGCACGCGGCCCGAAGCCTGGCGCGGGGGCTGCGCCTCGGCCATCGCGGTGGTGCCGGCGGCCAGCCGCTGCCGGTAGGCCGCGAAGTCCGAGCTCTGCGCAACCACGATTTCGTGCGCCTGCTGGGCGTCGAGCTTGCCCGCGTCTTCGGCCGAAGGCACCGTGAGCACGGCACCCGCCCTGAGGCGGCTCATGTTCGCGCCCATGAAGGCCTGCGGATTGGCGCGGAACAGTGCCACCAGCATCTGGTCGAGCGAGACGCCCGGCCGACGGACCTGGCCGGCGATGCGGCCGAGCGAGTCGCCCGGGCGCACCTGGTATTCCTGCCCGCCGGCGGACGCGGCGGCGACCGCTGGCGGCGCCGCCGGTGCCGGCGCCTGCCGGGGCGCCGGCTGCGCGCGCGGCGCGGGCGCCGCCGCGACCGGCGGCGAAGCAGGCGCGGGGGCGCGGGGGTGGCCGGCGCCGGCGATGCCACCGGCGCCGCGGCGCCGGCCTGTGCCGTGCGCAGCGTCGGCGGGTCGAACAGCATCGTGTAGTCGCGCACGAAGCGGCCCGAGCTCCAGCTGGCTTCGACGATCACGTCGACGAAGGGCTCGAGCACGGCGCGCTCGCTCGACACGCGCAGCACGCTGCGCCCGTCGGGCCGGCGCACCAGCTGCACCTGCGCCGCACCGAGCGCGGCGTTGTAGTCGACGCCCTGCGCCTTGTAGGTCTCGGGCGACGCGACGCGCAGCTTGAGCGACGCGGCCTCTTCGGGCGTGATCGCGGTCACCTCGATCTCGGCGCGCAAGGGCTCGCCGAGCGCGGACTGCACGTTGATGCGCCCGAGGCCGAGCGCCCAGGCCTGCGCGCCCCACAGGCAGGCCGCGGCCAGTGCGACACCGGTGAGCGCAAAACGCGTCGGAGCAGACAGCGCGGCGGGCGTTTCCGTGGTCGAGCGATGCTTCAAGGCTTGTCCCCCAGACGAATCGGCCCACTCGTCGAGCAGCCGCGCTGCGATTTCAGGGGTGAAGCCGGCACCGGACCCGGACTCCAGACCCCCGACCTCCCGAAACCGCAAGAATATCAAGCATATAAGAGCGCAAGCTCATCCAGACAGTGATGAGGGCGCGGGAAATGCTTTGTTTCCGGGCACTGCTGCCCATGTTGCCGGCCTGCAACGGGGGTGCAGCGCCCTTGCGGCACGGCTGCGCGGGCGCGATTCACGCCGGGGCAAAGGCTTTCACCGCTCGAGCAGGATGCGCAGCATGCGGCGCAACGGCTCGGCCGCGCCCCAGAGGAGCTGATCGCCGATGGTGAAGGCGCCGAGGTAGGTCGGCCCCAGGGCGAGCTTGCGCACGCGGCCGACCGGGATCTGCATCGTGCCCGTCACCGCCACCGGCGTGAGGGCGCGGATCGTCGCTTCACGCGTGTTGGGCACGAAGCGCACCCACTCGTTGTCGGCGCGGATCATGGCCTCGACGTCGGCCAGCGGCACGTCCTTCTTCAGCTTGATCGTCAGGCTCTGGCTGTGGCAGCGCATGGCGCCCACGCGCACGCAGATCGAATCGATGGGCACGGCCGGTGCGCCGAAGCCCGGCCCGCGGCCGAGGATCTTGTTGGTCTCGGCGCCGCCCTTCCATTCCTCGAGGCTGGTGCCGTCGCCGCGGTCGGCGTCGATCCAGGGGATGAGGCTGCCGGCCAGCGGCACCATGAAGTTCCTCGTCTCCTCGGGCGTGAGCGCGCGCTGGCGCTCGGCCACCAGGCGGTCGATCTCGAGGATGGCGCTCGCCGGGTCGGCGAGCAGGCTCTTCACCGTGCCGTTCAGGGTGCCCATCTGCGTCAGCAGCTCGCGCATGTGCTGCGCGCCGCCGCCGCTCGCCGCCTGGTAGGTGGTGGCCGTCATCCACTCGACGAGGTCGGCCTTGAACAGCGCGCCCAGGCCCATCAGCATGCAGCTCACCGTGCAGTTGCCGCCGATGTAGTCCTTCACGCCGCGCGCCAGCGCGGCGTCGATCACCGGCCGGTTGACCGGATCGAGCACGATCACCGCGTCGTCGTTCATGCGCAGGGTCTTGGCGGCGTCGATCCAGTAACCCTTCCAGCCGGCGGCACGCAGCGGGGCGTAGGCCTCCTTCGTGAAGTCGCTGCCCTGGCAGGTGACGACGATGTCGCAGGCGGCCAGCGCCTCGAGGTCGGCGGCCGGCACGAGCGTGCGCTCGTTCTTGGCGAACTTAGCGATCGAGGCGGGCAGCTCGCCGCCGGCGTTGCTGGTGCTGAAGAACACCGGCTCGATCAGCGCGAAGTCGCCCTCGGCTTGCATGCGCTGCATCAGCACGGAGCCGACCATGCCGCGCCAGCCGACGAAGCCGACGCGGGGATTGCCGGGAAGTGCCCGTGGTGTCGTTTGGGCCATTGCAGTCTTGCCTTTGCGTGAATCCGGACCCCTCTCGACTCCCGGCTCGCTTCGCCGGGGTCCAGTCAGGAGG
Organism: Rubrivivax sp.; assembly: GCA_046348125.1. Taxonomy (GTDB): domain Bacteria; phylum Pseudomonadota; class Gammaproteobacteria; order Burkholderiales; family Burkholderiaceae_C; genus Rubrivivax. The sequence goes on along the minus strand of JAXMEV010000008.1, from coordinate 141,385 downwards.
AACGGGGGCGAGACGAACCGCGAGCGTCAGCTCGGGCTGGTAGTGGTTTTGCCGATCGTCTTGCCCGAGAGCGCAGCGACCACCGCGTCGCCCATCGCGCGCGTGCCGACCTTCTGCGTGCCCTCGCTCCAGATGTCCGGCGTGCGCAGGCCGGCGGCGAGCACGGCCTTGACGGCCGACTCGATGCGGTCGGCCGCGGCAGCCTGGTCGAGCGAGTAGCGAAGCATCATGGCAGCGGACAGGATTGTAGCGAGCGGGTTCGCGACCCCCTTGCCGGCGATGTCCGGCGCGCTGCCGTGGCTGGGCTCGTACAGGCCCTTGCCGTTCGCGTCGAGCGAGGCCGAGGGCAGCATGCCGATCGAGCCGGTGAGCATCGCGGCCTCGTCGCTGAGGATGTCGCCGAACATGTTGCCGGTGACGACGACGTCGAACTTCCTGGGCGCGCGCACCAGCTGCATGGCCGCGTTGTCGACGTACATGTGCTCGAGCTCGACGTCGGGGTACTGCGCGTGCACTTCGGTGACCACGTCTTTCCAGAACTGGAAGGTCTCGAGCACGTTGGCCTTGTCGACGCTGGTGACCTTCCTGCCGCGCCGCCGCGCCGCGCGGAAGGCGACATGCGCGATGCGCTCGATCTCGGGGCGGCTGTAGCGCATGGTGTCGAAGGCTTCCTCGGTGCCCGGGAAATGGCCGTCGACCGCGGTGCGGCGCCCGCGCGGCTGGCCGAAATAGATGTCGCCGGTGAGCTCGCGGATGATGAGGATGTCCAGCCCGGCCACCAGCTCGGGCTTGAGCGACGACGCCTGCGTGAGCTGTTCGTAGCACAGCGCCGGGCGGAAGTTGGCGAACAGGCTCAGGTGCTTGCGCAGCCCGAGGATGGCCTGCTCGGGCCTGAGCGCGCGCTCGAGCTTGTCGTACTTCCAGTCGCCCACGGCGCCGAACAGGATGGCGTCGGCCTGCCGGGCGAGCGCCAGCGTGGCATCGGGCAGCGGGTGGCCGTGCGCCTCGTAGGCGGCGCCGCCGACGAGTGCCGTCTCGGTCTCGAACGCGAGCTCGAGCGCGCCGAGCACGCGCACGGCCTCGGCCACGATCTCGGGGCCGATGCCGTCGCCCGGCAGGATGGCGATCTTCATGCGGTGTCTCGTTTCGGGTGCTTGGCGCGTGCTCAGCCCAGTTGCGTCTTGGCCAGCCAGGGCATGCGCGCCAGGCGTTCGGCCTCGAAGGCGCGGATCTCGTCGGCGTGGCGCAGCGTGAGCCCGATGTCGTCGAAGCCGTTGAGCAGGCAGTACTTGCGGAACGCCGGCACATCGAAGGGCAGCTCGCGGCCGTCGGGCTCGATCACGACCTGGCGCGCGAGGTCGATCGTCAGGCTGTAGCCCGGGAACGCGGCCACCTCGTCGAACAGGCGCGCCACCTGCGCCTCGGGCAGCTGAATGGGCAGCAGGCCGTTCTTGAAGCAGTTGGAAAAGAAGATGTCGGCGTAGCTGGGCGCGATCAGCGCGCGAAAGCCGTACTGCTCGAGCGCCCAGGGCGCGTGCTCGCGGCTCGAGCCGCAGCCGAAGTTCTGGCGTGCCAGCAGGATGCTCGCGCCCCGGTAGCGCGGCTGGTTGAGCACGAAGTCCGGGTTCGGCCGGCGCGCGCCGACGTCCTGCCCCGGCTCGCCCTTGTCGAGGTAGCGCCACTCGTCGAACAGGTTGGGCCCGAAGCCGGTGCGCGCGATCGACTTCAGGAACTGCTTGGGGATGATGGCGTCGGTGTCGACGTTGGCGCGGTCCAGCGGCGCGACCAGGCCCTGGTGCACGGTGAAGGCTTGCATGGCGTGCTCTCTATGCTCGGGCAAGACGTCGCACGCGCCCTCAGGCGAAGCGACGGACATCGACGAAGTGGCCGTGCAGCGCCGCGGCGGCGGCCATCGCCGGGCTCACCAGGTGGGTGCGGCCGCCCGCGCCCTGCCGGCCCTCGAAGTTGCGGTTGCTCGTGCTGGCGCAGCGCTCGCCGGGCTCGAGGCGGTCGGCGTTCATCGCCAGGCACATCGAGCAGCCGGGCTCGCGCCACTCGAAGCCGGCCGCGCGGAAGATCTCGTGCAGGCCCTCGCGCTCGGCCTGCGCCTTCACCTGGCCCGAGCCCGGGACCACCAGCGCCAGACGCACGCCGGGCGCGACGCGCCGCGCCAGGCGCTTGACGACCGCCGCCGCGTCGCGCAGGTCCTCGATGCGGCTGTTGGTGCACGAGCCGATGAACACCTTGTCGACGGTGATGTCGGTGATCGGCTTGTTCGGCTCGAGGCCCATGTAGGCGAGCGCGCGCTCGACGGCAGCTCGCTCGAGCGCGTCCTTCTCCTTTTCGGGGTCGGGCACGCGGCCGTCGACCGGCAGCACCATCTCGGGCGAAGTGCCCCAGGTGACCTGCGGCGCGATGGCGGCGGCGTCGAGCTCGACCACGGCGTCGAATTGCGCGCCCGCGTCGCTGTGCAGCGTGCGCCAGTGCGCGACGGCCTGCTCCCAGGCCAGGCCGGTGGGTGCGAAAGGCCGGCCCTTGACGTATTCGATCGTCTTGTCGTCCACCGCCACCAGGCCGGCGCGCGCGCCGGCCTCGATGGCCATGTTGCACACCGTCATGCGCCCTTCCATGCCGAGCGCGCGAATGGCGCTGCCGCCGAACTCGATCGTGCAGCCCGTGCCGCCGGCGGTGCCGATGCGGCCGATGATGGCCAGCACAATGTCCTTGGCGGTGACGCCGCGGCCGAGTGCGCCCTCGACCCGCACGAGCATGTTCCTGGCCTTGCGCGCCAGCAGCGTCTGCGTGGCCATCACGTGCTCGACTTCGCTCGTGCCGATGCCGTGCGCGAGCGCGCCGAAGGCGCCGTGCGTGCTGGTGTGGCTGTCGCCGCACACCACCGTCATGCCGGGCAGCGTGGCGCCGTTCTCCGGGCCGATGACGTGCACGATGCCCTGGCGCTTGTCGAGGAAGGGGTAGTAGGCGGCGGCGCCGAAGGCGGCGATGTTGGCGTCGAGCGTGCGCACCTGCTGCTTGCTGGTCGGGTCGGCGATGCCGTCGTAGCCGCGCTCCCAGCCGGTGGTGGGCGTGTTGTGGTCGGCGGTGGCGACGATGCTGCTCGCGCGCCAGAGCCTGCGGCCCGCCAGGCGCAGGCCCTCGAAGGCCTGCGGGCTCGTCACCTCGTGCACGAGGTGGCGGTCGATGTAGAGGATGGCGGTGCCGTCGTCCTCGGTGTGGACGACGTGTTCGTCCCAGAGCTTGTCGTAGAGCGTGCGGGCGGTCATGGCGGGCGCGGGCTGAAGCGCGAATTGTCGCCGCAAGCGCCGCGGCCGCGCCGCCGGCAGGGCCGGCGCCCGCGCCGGACCCAAAATGCCGGCATGAAGCGCAGCCTCACCGTCGTCCCCGCCGTCGTGCTCGCCGCGGCCGCGGCCCTGCTCGCCTACCTCGCGCTGTGGCCGGTGCCCGTGGAGCCCGTGGCCTGGCAGGCGCCGCCGGCGCCCGGCTACAGCGGGCCGCACACGCCCAACCAGCTGCTGGCCGGCCTCACCGTCGTGCCGCTGGGCCAGGAGGAAGGGCCCGAGCACATCGCGCTCGGCCGCGACGGCAAGCTCTACGCCGCGGTGGCCGGCGGCAAGATCCTGCGCATGGCGCCCGACGGCACGGGACAGCAGGTGTTCGCCGCCACCGGCGGGCGCGTGCTCGGCTTCGACTTCGACGCCGCGGGCAACCTCATCGCCGCCGACGCCGTCAGGGGCCTGCTCGCGGTGGCGCCCGACGGCCGCGTGAGCGTGCTGGCCGACCGGCACGACGGCGCACCCATCCGCTACGCCGACGCCGTGGTGGTGGCGCAAAGCGGCAAGATCTACTTCAGCGACGCCTCGACGCGCTTCGCGCCGGCCGACTGGGGCGGCACCTTCGAGGCCAGCGTGCTCGACATCCTCGAGCAGAGCTGCAGCGGTCGCATCCTCGAGTACGACCCCGCCGCGCGCGCCACGCGCGTGCTGGCGCAGGGCATCTGCTTCGCCAACGGCGTGGCGCTGGCCGGCGACGAGCGCGCGCTCTATGTCGCCGAGACCGGCAAGTACCGCGTCTGGCGCATCGACGTCGCCGCGCGCGCCCTCGACCTGCGTCGGCCCGCGCCCGAGGCGCGGATCGTGCTCGACAACCTGCCCGGCTACCCCGACAACCTGATGCGCGGCCTGGACGGCCGCATCTGGCTGGGTTTGGCCAAGCCGCGCAGCGCCACCGTCGACGCGCTGGCCGACAAGCCCTGGCTGCGCAAGCTCACGCTCAGGCTGCCGCGCGCGCTGTGGCCGGTGCCCAAGGCCTACGGCCACGTGATCGCCTTCAACGAGGCCGGCCGCATCGTCGCCGACCTGCAGGACCCGAGCGGCGCCTGGCCCGAGACCACCGGCATCACCGAGACGCGCGAGCGCCTGTACGTGCAGAGCCTGCACGGCAAGGGGCTGGCGTTCAGGCCGCTGTAGCGCGGCACCACCTCCGCCCGCAGCCGACGCCCTGCGCGCGGCGAGCCCCGCCCCCGGCGACGGCCGTGCAAGGCCGTCGTCGGTCGATCTGTACCGGGGCTCCCGAAGCGCCGGGCGAATAAGGGTTTGCACGCCCCAGAAACAGGGCGTCTCGGCCCATTGCGCGCTCGCGTCAACGGGTGTGGTTGTTGCTGCCCTTCGGCTGTTGACCGCGGCAACGCGGCGGAGGCGAGAAGCATGAACCTGCACTCCCTCGCAACGGCGGCGGCGGTCGCCGGCTCGATGGCAGCGGGCGCCGCATCGGCGATGTCGGTGGTGCCGCTGACCGACACGACATCCTCGTTGGCGCTGGACTGGAGCTGGTCAGACCCCGCGGACGGGTTGGCCGGCACCACCTACACCGGCATTCATTGGGAGGCGACGCTCACTGTCGTCCTCGCAGGGGGCGCGTGGAACCTGCTTGCCGCCTATCGCCACCTCGACGGCCCGCATTTCGAGGTTGCCGAGTCGTTGGCGCACAGCCACACCGCGTGGCTCCTTCCCGGCGTGACCATCGGCAGCCCGGCGCTTGGCGTCGAGGACCATTTCGGCCCGACCGTTCAGCCCGAGGCGCATTCGTACTGCCTGTTCGGAAGCGGCCCGCCCGACCCCGGCAAAGGCGCCTTCGCAACGCTGCATGTCACGCATGTTCCCGAACCCGCGGCGTGGATGCTGATGGCCGGCGGCCTCGCCGCGGTCGGTGCATGGCGTCGCCGGGTGCATTCCTAGATCCGGCGCGGTGCTGGGGATTCGCGGCGCGCGCCCATGGTTGGCGGGCGGCGCTGCGCTGGCCGGCGCGTTGCGCCTCGAGCTGTGCGCGCTGTCGCCGGCCAACCCCAAGCTCAGGGACGACGCGATGGCCAGCGCCGCGCCGGCCGTCCGGTGCGCGCGGCGTTTGGCATCGGGCCGCGCCGCTGAGGCCGTGGCTGTGCCTGCGCTGGCACACCGTTGCACACGTGCTGCGGCTTCGCTCGCGGCGTCAGCCCGGCGTCGGGCCTGAACTCGGCGAGCCGGCAGCCGAGTATGTCCATGCACTGGAGAATGCCTGGGGTCTGCGGGCTCAGGTTTTTCATCGGGCGATCATCGGCAGCGCCTCGTGCGGCCCCTTGCGCCGCGCGAAGCGCGCCACAGAGTGCGGCGAGCAGCCGAACCACACGCAGGTGTCACAGATGGCAAGCATCCAACGCCGCTGGCTGCAGTTCGAGCAGGCACACCCCGACAACCGGGACTGCTTCAACGACTGGCAAGCGCAGCCCGTTCCGGTGACGCGGGAGGAGGCGGCGTGCGGTCTGCGAAAGGCGCGGCGACGTGGGCGCGTGTTGCTGGAGGGGCGCCACCGCTACCGGCTCATCGGGCTGAACACCATCCTTCTTCGCCCTCGGTAGCGGCCCCCCCCCGCCACGTTCGGCTGCGCGACCGGAGCGAAGCCAGATCGGCCGGCTCACGCTCACGCTGAATCGACCGTCGCGCCGCGGTGAGCCTGGTCGACAGCGCCAGCGCTGCCGGCCGCGCGGGACGCGTTGCGCCTCGCGCGCCTCAGCGCGCCGCCAGCGCCCGCGACTCCAGCTCGGCCTTCAGCCCCGGCGCCAGGCGCAGCTCGGCGGCCAGTTGCTCGAGGTAGGCGCGCTCCTCGGGCGAGCGCTCGCCCACCACCAGGAGCGACGCGAGATACACCTCGACGGCCTGCTCGGGCGTGGTGGCGGCGGCGGCCAGCGCGCGCGCGTCGACCGGGCGGCGCAGCGCGTCGGCGAACCACTGCCGCGTGGCCGCGTCGGCGCCGGTGCGCTCGAGCTCGTCCTGCACGAGCGCGCGCTCGCGCTCGTCGATGTGGCCGTCGCACATCGCGGCGGCCACGAGCGCCTCGAGCATCAGGCGGCCGTGCAGTTCCTGCTGCGGCGCGGGCAGCGCCTCGAATGTCGCCGCAGCACCGCCGGCTGCGGCATACGCCGACGGCGCGCCTTGCGACGCGGCAGCCTGTTGCCGCGCCTGGTGATCCTGGTACGCCTTCCAGGCGAGCGCGCCGAGCGCGGCCACGCTGCCGTACCTGAGCGCTGCGCCGCCCAGCCTGCGCCCGCGCCGCGTGCCCAGCAGCAGACCGAGCACGCCGCCCACGGCGGCGCCGGTGGCGTACTTGCCGAGGTCGTCGCGGCCGACGCCGCGGCCGGCCTCTTCGAGCGCCGATCTGCCGCTCTGCAGCAGCTGGTCGAAGACGGATTTCGGGTTCACCGCGCACCTCCATGACATGGCCTGGCGCACACTGCAGCGCCCGGCCGTCAGCCGAGCGCGGCCACGACTTCGGGCGGCGCCTGCACGAGCTCGATCAGCACGCCCTCGCCGCCGAGCGGGAATTCGTCGTTGCCCCTGGGGTGGATGAAGCAGATGTCGTGGCCCGAGGCGCCCTTGCGGATGCCGCCGGGTGCGAAGCGCACGCCCGCCGCCGTCATCCAGGCCACGGCCTTGGGCAGGTCGTCGACCCACAGGCCGACGTGGTTGAGCGGCGTGGCGTGCACGGCCGGCTTCTTGTCGGGGTCGAGCGGCTGCATGAGGTCGATCTCCACCGCCAGCGGCCCGCTGCCGAGCGCGCACACGTCCTCGTCGACGTTCTCGCGTTCGCTCCTGAAGGTGCTGCGCGTCTCGAGGCCGAGGATGTCGACCCACAGCGCGCGCAAGCGCGCCTTGCTCGCGCCGCCGATGGCGATCTGCTGCACGCCGAGGATGCGAAACGGTTTGCCCGCAGCGCTGCCCGAACCCTGCCCCATGCCCTGCCCCATGCTCTGCCCCATGCCTTGCCCCGTCCCCGCACCGCAAGCGCCGTCAGGCGAAACTCATGATCGGCTGGTCTACCGCCAGGCTCTCGCCCTGTCCGACCAAGATCTCCTTGACGACGCCGTCCTGCGCTGCGGTGAGGATGTTCTCCATCTTCATCGCCTCGATCACCGCCAGCCGTTCGCCGGCGTGCACCGCCTGCCCGGGCGCGACGGCGATCTGCGTCAGCAGCCCCGGCATCGGCGAGAGCAGGAACTTGCTCAGGTCGGGCGGCGCCTTGAACGGCATCACGCGCAGCAGCTCGCTGGCGCGCGCCGACATCACCAGCGCCTCGATGCGCCGACCGTTGTGCGTGACGCGCGTCCACAGCCCCGCGCGCTCGAGCTGCGCGGTGAAGGCGTGGCCGTTGCAGGTGCCGCCGGCACGGATGCCGCCGAAGCTCCAGTCCTGCGCGATGGCGTAGCTCTTGCCGCGCAGCTCCACCGTCACCGCGCCCTCGGCGCGCAGGCGCACCGGCACATGCTCGTGCGCCCCGCCCTCGCCCTTGACGACGACGACGAAGTCCTCGCCGATGCGCATCTCGTAGCCCGGCATCTGGCCGGTGATGCGCGCGGCGCGCTCGCGGTAGCGGCGGTAGGCGGCGGCGGCCAGCGCGACCAGGAAGTCGGGGTCCTCGTGCGGCACGTCCTCGGCGCGGAAGCCCCGGCCGTAATGCGCGGCGATGAAGCCGGTGTCGAAATCGCCGGCCACGAACGACGGATGCGCCAGCAGCGCCGCCTGGAACGCGATGTTGCTGGCCACGCCGCGGATGACGAAGCCGTTGAGCGCCTCGCGCATGCGCTGGATGGCGTCGTCGCGGTCGAAGCCGTGCACGACGAGCTTGGCGATCATCGAGTCGTAGTGCATCGGAATCTCGCCGCCCTCGTACACGCCGGTGTCGACGCGCACGCCGCCGCCCTGCGGCACCGGCGCCGCCGCCTCCATCGTGGCCGCTGGCGGCAGGTAGCGCACCAGGCGTCCGGTGCTGGGCAGGAAGTTGCGCAGCGGGTCTTCGGCGTTGATGCGGCACTCCATCGCCCAGCCGCGGCGCGCGATCTCGGCCTGCGTGAACGGCAGCGGCTCGCCGGCGGCGACGCGGATCATCTGCTCGACGAGGTCGATGCCGGTGATGCACTCGGTGACCGGGTGCTCGACCTGCAGCCGCGTATTCATCTCGAGGAAGTAGAAGCCCTGGTCGCGGCCGACCACGAACTCGACCGTGCCCGCGCTCTGGTACTTCACCGCGCGCGCCAGCGCCACCGCCTGCGCGCCCATCGCGCGGCGCGTGGCGTCGCTGATGAAGGGCGAGGGCGCCTCTTCGATCACCTTCTGATGCCGGCGCTGGATGCTGCACTCGCGCTCGTGCAGGTAGACGACGTTGCCGTGCGCGTCGCCCAGCACCTGGATCTCGATGTGGCGCGGGCCCTCGATGAACTTCTCGATGAAGACGCGCTCGTCGCCGAAAGCGGCCTTGGCCTCGTGGCGGCAGGAGGCGAAGCCCTCGGACGCCTCCTTGTCGTCCCAGGCCACGCGCAGGCCCTTGCCGCCGCCGCCGGCGCTGGCCTTGATCATCACCGGGTAGCCGATGTCGCGCGCGATCGCCACGGCATGTTCGGGCGAGTCGATGGCCTCGTTCCAGCCGGGGATGGTGTTCACCCTGGCCTCGGCGGCCAGCTTCTTGGAGGCGATCTTGTCGCCCATCGCGGCGATGCTGTAGTGCTTGGGGCCGACGAAGACGATGCCCTCCTCCTCGACGCGCCGCGCGAAGGCCTCGTTCTCGCTCAGGAAGCCGTAGCCCGGATGCACCGCCTCGGCGCCACTGGCCTTGCAGGCGGCGATGATCGCGTCGGCCAGGAGGTAGCTCTCGCGGCTCGGTGCCGGCCCCAGGCGCACCGCCTCGTCCGCCAGGCGCACGTGCAGCGCGTCGGCGTCGGCGTCGGAGTACACGGCGACGGTCGCGATACCCATCTTGCGCGCGGTCTTGATGACGCGGCAGGCGATCTCGCCGCGATTGGCGATCAGGATCTTCCTAAACATGCGGCACCTCGATCGGGCTGAAGTCGCCTGCTTGCGCGGCGCGCACTCTGCGTTGCGGCTGCGCCGCTGCGGCCTTGCGGGCGTTGTCGCTGCGCATGGCGATGAGCATCATCTTGAACATTCACTGGACTCCGTCGAAGAGCGCGTCGAGCTGCGACGCCTGGCTCACGAGCAGCACCTTCTGCATCGTTTCCTGCCTGTTGACATCCAGCCGCACGAACTGCTCGGCGCCGCCGGCCGCCTTGCGTTTGCGGATGAGTTGAATGCGGCCGAACAGCGCGCCATGGCGCTCGGCAAAGCGGGCCAGGCCGCGCGCCTGGTCGACGTTGTCGTCGCGGCTCGGATCGTGCGGCTCGAGGATGTCCACCAGCCACGGATCGCCGACCTTGCGCACGACGACGAAGTCCGGGAACATCGGCCGCAGTTCCGCGCCGGTCTCGTACGGGACCTCCAGCGACCACGGCTTGCGGGCATGTTGCGCAGCCAGCCCGCGACATCGCCCCGCGCCAGTTCCTCGGCCAGCAGGCCAGGCTCCCAGCCGACGAGCTTGCACGGGAACTGCCCGGCCGCATCGACGAACAGGTGCTGCGCCAGCGCCGCCTCACCGGCCGTGCGCCGCCAGTCGATGCTCTCGGGCAGGCACCAGGGCACATCGGCCGGCCGCGCACTGGCCAGGCGCAGCCGGTCGTACTGCCGGCGCTTCGCCTCGTCAAGCTGGGAGACGGCTCTCTTGTGCCTGTCGTACAGCGCGTCGAAGGCCTGCTCGGCAGCCTGCTCGAGCGCGGCCATCGAAGCCGCGTCGCGGCACAGCACGACCACTTCCACTTTCACCTCGGCCGAGTCGCGCTCGGCCTGCGCCTCCCAGCAGGCCTTGTGCAAGCCGTTGGTCAGCACGCGCCCGGCCTCCTGAAACAGGCGCTCGATGTCCAGGTCCGACGCCTCCACCTCGTGCCAGCCGTCGGCTTCGGCCACCACGCTGCCGGGCTGCGCCGCCGGCGTCGTCAGGCGGACATGCGTCACCGGCCTGGCCAGGGTGTCGAACGTGCCTGCCGCCTTCAGCCTTGCCACGCCATCGGCCAGCCAGAGCGCGATCCGCTGCTTGGCGCAGTCCCAGGCGGCGTCGTCGAGTTCGTCGATCGTCAGCTCGCGTGCGATGCCGAGGCAGCGCCTGAGCGCGCTCTGCGAGCGCACGGCGCCGACGCGGTACGTGACCGTCTGCGCCAGTGCGTCGAACAGCGCCTGCGTGCCCGGGCGCCGTGCGAGCACCACCAGTTCGCGCGCCGAGCCCGCCTCGGCCGGCGGCACGTCTTCCACGTTCTCCAGCGCTTGCAGCACCCCCTGAACGGCGGTCGTGTCGTAGTGCGGCAGGTACTGGTGCACGTCGTTGAGCGCGGCGTCGCGCGCGATGCGCCGTGCCAGCGGCGAGCGCACCATGCGGCCCAGCAGCCGGGCGATGTGGGTGTGGTCTTCGGCGCGCCGGAACGACATCATCACCTCGGCGCGCGGGCAGTCCCAGCCGGTGGACAGGCTCGTCTTGAAGAACACCACGCCGATGTTCTTGTCGGCGTCGATGCGCGAGGCCTCCACACGCCGCAGCCGGCGCCCGCCGATGTCCAGGTCGCCGCAATCGGTGAAGGTGTGCACCCCTTCACCTTCGTGCAGCCGCCGGCCGAGCGCGCTTTCGATCGCCGCCAATGCGTCGGCCAACGAAGTGCGCGTCACATCCTTGCCGCTGGCGTTCTCGACCTGCACCACGAGCACGGGCCAGACGCGGCTTTCGCCTTCGGCGGCACAGTAGGCGCCCCAGGCTTGCGTCATCTGTGCCCAGCGCCGCGCCGCGGCTTCGGGCGCCGCTTCCGCACCGGCCTGCGGACGCACGCATTGCAGTCGCCCGCCCCGGGCGCCGCGCACGCGCCGCAGATCCTTCAGCGAGCCGCCGCGCGGCGCCACCAGGTCGCCCTTGCGCGGCTTGGCCCTGGGCAGCGGCAGCAGTTCGGGCAGATGCTCCTCGAACACGAGCCCGAACTTGCGCTCGCGCGTGGCACGCGTCCATTCGGCGGCCAGCCGCTCGCGCAGGCGCTCGTCGCCGATCTGCGCAATCAGGTCGTGGATCGCGGCCATGCGGCGGCCTCAAGGCACGAGCGTCATGCCGGCGGACTTGGCGGCGCCGGCGTCGAAGGTCATCGTCGCGGCACAGCCCGCGCCGGCGGCGCTGCGCTCGATCAGCGCGTCGGCGAAGTCGGCTCCCGCGCCGGCGCAGCGGGCGAGCGCTTGCGTCACCCACTCGGCCCGCTCGACGACCAGCTCCTTGCTGCGCAGCAGCGTGTCCAGCACCAGGGCCACCTGGCTGCGCTCCAGGCCGTAGCTGCCCGAAAGCACCCACACCAGTTCCACCAGCACCACCACGGGAACGAAGCCCGGCTCGTCGGCGCTGAGCGATTCGATCAGGCGCGTCGCGCGCGGCGATTGGCGCGGGTCGTCCTGCATCACGTAGCGCACCAGCACGTTGGTGTCGAGACCCGTCACTTGCCCGGCCCTCTCTGGCCCGCGGCACGCGGGCCGGCACGCTGCCCGGCCGCGGCGGCATGCTCGGCGATGGTGCGGTTCATCTCCTCGATCGACACGGTTCGCGCGGCCTTGCCGAACAGGCCCTTCAACTCGCGCACCGAGCGCGTCGCGGCCACCAGCTCGAAGCGGCCGGGCTCGCGCTGCACGAATTCCACGCGGTCGCCGGTCTGCACGTTGAGCGCGCGGCGCACGTCGGCCGGGATCGTGATCTGGCCCTTGCTGGTGAGCGTGGCGGTGGACATGGTGTTTGCCTCGAATTACCTTACCTCATTGTAAGGAACGTCGGATGCCCATCGACCCTTCGACAGGCGCGCGGCAACGGCTCCGGGTGCCGCGCCGCGCAGCGCCTTGCAGCGGTCGGCGGCGGCCTACAGAGGGATGTTGCCGTGCTTGCGCCAGGGGTTGTCGAGCTTCTTGGCGCGCAGCATCACCAGCGAGCGGCAGATGCGCCGGCGCGTCTCGTGCGGCTGGATCACGTCGTCGATGTAGCCGCGCGCGCCGGCGACGAAGGGGTTGGCGAAGCGCTCGCGGTATTCGGCCTCGCGCGCGGCGAGCTTGGCCGGATCGCCCTTGTCCTCGCGGAAGATGATCTCGACCGCGCCCTTGGCGCCCATCACCGCGATCTCGGCGTTCGGCCAGGCGAAGTTGACGTCGCCGCGCAGGTGCTTGGAGCTCATCACGTCGTAGGCGCCGCCGTAGGCCTTGCGCGTGATCACCGTCACCTTGGGCACCGTGCACTCGGCGTAGGCGTAGAGCAGCTTGGCGCCGTGCTTGATGATGCCGCCGTACTCCTGCGCCGTGCCGGGCATGAAGCCGGGCACGTCGACGAAGGTCACCACCGGGATGTTGAAGGCGTCGCAGAAGCGCACGAAGCGCGCCGCCTTGATGCTGCTCTTGATGTCCAGGCAGCCGGCCAGCACCATCGGGTTGTTGGCCACGATGCCCACCGTCTGGCCTTCCATGCGCCCGAAGCCGATGACGATGTTGCGGGCGTTCTCGGGCTGCAGCTCGAAGAAGTCGCCGTCGTCCACCACCTTGTGGATCAGCTCCTTCATCTCGTAGGGCTGGTTCGGGTTGTCGGGCACCAGCGTGTCCAGGCTCATGTCGAGACGGTCGGCGCGGTCGCCGCCCAGGCGCACCGGCGGCCGGTCGCGGTTGTTGAGCGGCAGGTAGTTGTACAGGCGCCGCACCATCAGGATCGCCTCGACGTCGTTCTCGAACGCGAGGTCGGCGACGCCGCTCTTGGTGCTGTGGGTGCCGGCGCCGCCCAGCTCCTCGGCGCTGACCTCCTCGTGCGTCACCGTCTTCACCACCTCGGGGCCGGTCACGAACATGTAGCTCGAGTCCTTCACCATGAAGATGAAGTCGGTCATCGCCGGCGAGTACACCGCGCCGCCGGCGCAGGGCCCCATGATGAGGCTCAGTTGCGGGATCACGCCCGAGGCCATGACGTTGCGCTGGAACACCTCGGCGTAGCCGCCGAGCGAGGCCACGCCTTCCTGGATGCGCGCCCCGCCCGAGTCGTTCAGGCCGATCACCGGCGCGCCCACCTTCATCGCCTGGTCCATGACCTTGCAGATCTTCTCGGCATGGGCCTCGCTGAGGGCGCCGCCGAAGACGGTGAAGTCCTGGCTGAACACGAACACCAGGCGGCCGTTGATCGTGCCATAGCCGGTGACGACGCCGTCGCCCGGGATCTTGTTCGCATCCATGCCGAAGTCGGCGCAGCGGTGCTCGACGAACATGTCCCATTCCTCGAAGCTGCCCGCGTCGAGCAGCAGCTCGAGGCGCTCGCGCGCGCTGAGCTTGCCCTTGGCGTGCTGGGCGTCGATGCGCCTGGCGCCGCCGCCCAGGCGCGCGGCGGAGCGCTTCTTGTCGAGCTGGTCGATGATGTCGTGCATGGTGTCTCCGGGTCGTCGGATCAGTTCGAGAGCTCGAGCGCACGGCGCGCCGCCACCGAGGGCGCCAAGGTGCCGGCGCGCACCTGGGCGGCGAGCGCGGGCAGCGCCGCGCGCACCGCCGGGTGTTCGCGGAAGCGCTGGCGCAGGCCGGCCTCGATGCGCTCCCACATCCAGGCCTCGTCCTGCGCGCGGCGGCGCGCCTGCAGCGCGCCGCCGGCTTCGCGCAGCGTGCGGCAGCGCGTCACGGCGTGCCACAGCGCGTCCAGTCCCCTGGCCTCGAGCGCGCTCGCCTGCAGCACCTGCGGCTGCCAGGCCGCGGCGTCGTCGCCCGGCTGCCGGCGCAGCAGGCGCAGCGCGCCGGCGATCTGCGCGTGCGCGCGCGCGGCTGCCGCCTCGTCGAGGTCGGCCTTGTTGACGACGACGATGTCGGCCAGCTCCATCACGCCCTTCTTGATGGCCTGCAGCTCGTCGCCGGCGTTGGGCAGCTGCAGCAGCACGAACAGGTCGGTCATGCCCGCGACCGCCGTCTCGCTCTGGCCGACGCCCACCGTCTCGACGAGCACGATGTCGTGGCCGGCGGCCTCGCAGGCGAGCATCGCCTCGCGCGTCTTCTCGGCCACGCCGCCGAGGTTGCCGGCCGAAGGGCTGGGGCGGATGTAGGCGCGCGCGTGCGCGGCCAGGCGCACCATGCGCGTCTTGTCGCCGAGGATCGAGCCGCCGCCGACGCTGGACGAGGGATCCACCGCCAGCACCGCCACGCGGTGCCCGCGCCCGGCGAGGTACAGGCCCAGCGCCTCGATGAAGGTGCTCTTGCCCACGCCCGGCGCGCCGCTCACGCCCAGGCGCAGCGAGCGGCCCGCGTGCGGCAGCAGCGCGCCGAGCAGGGCGTCGGCGCGCGTGCGGTGGTCGGCGCGCGTCGACTCGAGCAGCGTGATCGTCTTGGCCAGCGCGCGGCGGCGGTGCAGGTCGTCGCCGCCGAGCAAGGCCTCGTACAAGGCGCGGTCGGCGGCGTCGAGCGCCGCCGCGGCCGACGGCGCCGCGGACGGCAGCGCGGTCGACGGCGTCGCAGCGGAGCGCGCCGAGCCCACCGCCTACTCCTGCGCCTTGCGGATCTTCTCGAGCACGTCCATGGCACAGGCAGGAATCGGCGTGCCCGGCCCGTAGATGCCCGCGACGCCGGCGGCCTGGAGGAACTCGTAGTCCTGCTGCGGCACCACGCCGCCGACGAAGACGACGATGTCGTCCGCGCCCTGCCGGCGCAGCTCGGCGATGACGGCCGGCACCAGCGTCTTGTGGCCGGCAGCGAGCGTGGACAGGCCCAGCGCGTGCACGTCGTTCTCGATCGCCTGGCGCGCACATTCCTCGGGCGTCTGGAACAGCGGCCCGATGTCGATGTCGAAGCCCAGGTCGGCGAAGGCCGTGGCCACCACCTTGGCGCCGCGATCGTGGCCGTCCTGGCCGAGCTTGGCGATCATCACGCGCGGGCGGCGGCCGTGGCGCCCGGCGAAGGCGGCAATTTCGTTGCGCAGCCGCTCCCAGTCGGCGCGGCCGCCCGCGCCGCTGCCGTAGGCCGCCGCGTACACGCCGCTCACCTTCTGGATGTCGGCCTGGTGGCGGCCGAAGACCGTCTCGAGTGCATCGCTCACTTCTCCCACGGTGGCGCGCGCGCGCACGGCCTCGATGGCCAGCGCGAGCAGGTTGCCCTGGCCGGTGCGGGCGCATTCGGCGAGCGCGGCGAGCGCGCGCTGCACGCGCGCCGCATCGCGCCGGGCGCGCAGCTCGGCCAGCCGCGCCAGCTGCGCGGCGCGCACCCTGACATTGTCGACTTCGAGGATGTCGAAGCGCTCCTGCGCGCCGCTCGCGTACTTGTTGACGCCGACGATCACGTCCTGGCCGCTGTCGATGCGCGCCTGCTTCTCGGCCGCACTGGCTTCGATCTTCAGCTTGGCCCAGCCGCTGGCCACGGCGCGCGTCATGCCGCCCATCGCCTCGACCTCGTCGAGGATGGCCTCGGCCTTGGCCGCCATCTGCTGCGTCAGCGTCTCCATCATGTAGCTGCCGGCCCAGGGATCGACGACGTTCGCGATGTGCGTCTCCTCCTGCAAGATGAGCTGCGTGTTGCGCGCGATGCGCGCGCTGAATTCGGTGGGCAGCGCGATCGCCTCGTCGAAGCTGTTGGTGTGCAGGCTCTGGGTGCCGCCGAACACCGCCGCCATCGCCTCGACGGTGGTGCGCACGATGTTGTTGTACGGGTCCTGCTCGGTGAGGCTCCAGCCCGAGGTCTGGCAATGCGTGCGCAGCATCAGGCTCTTGGCGTTCTTCGCGCCGAAGCCCTGCATGATGCGGCACCACAGCAGGCGCGCGGCGCGCATCTTGGCGATCTCGAGATAGAAGTTCATCCCGATCGCCCAGAAGAACGACAGGCGGCCGGCGAAGGCGTCGACGTCCAGCCCCTTGGCCAGCGCCGTCTGCACGTACTCCTTGCCGTCGGCCAGCGTGAAGGCGAGTTCCAGCGCCTGGTTCGCCCCCGCCTCCTGCATGTGGTAGCCGGAGATCGAGATCGAGTTGAACCGGGGCATGCGCTCGGCCGTGTAGGCGATGATGTCGCCGACGATGCGCATGCTCGGCGCCGGCGGGTAGATGTAGGTGTTGCGGACCATGAACTCCTTGAGGATGTCGTTCTGGATGGTCCCGGCCAGCTGCTCCTGCGCGACGCCCTGCTCCTCGGCCGCGACGATGTAGCCGGCCAGCACCGGCAGCACGGCGCCGTTCATCGTCATCGATACGCTCACCTTGTCGAGCGCGATGCCGTCGAACAGGATCTTCATGTCCTCGACGCTGTCGATGGCGACGCCCGCCTTGCCGACGTCGCCGGCCACGCGCGGGTGGTCGCTGTCGTAGCCGCGGTGCGTGGCCAGGTCGAAGGCCACGCTCACGCCCTGGCCGCCGGCGGCCAGGCTCTTGCGGTAGAAGGCGTTGCTGTCCTCGGCGGTGGAGAAGCCCGCGTACTGGCGGATCGTCCACGGCCGCGCCGCGTACATCGTGGCCTGAGGCCCGCGCACGAAGGGCGCGAAACCGGGCAACGTGTCGGCAAGCCCGGGCTCGGGCAGCGCCGCCAGGTCGGCCGCCGTGTACAGCGGCTTGACGCGAATGCCCTCGGGCGTCTGCCAGTCGAGCGCCGCAAGGTCGCCGCCGGGCGCCGACTTCGCCGCGGCGCGCTGCCACTGCTCGAGGGTGCCGGCGCGAGATGCGGTCGGTGTCGTCGTCGGGTGGGCCTGGTCCATGCCGTCTCCTGGTCGCGGGTCGGCGCCATGCTTGCCGACCTGGCGCCATTATGCATAATTATGAATTCAAAACCTTCGGCCACCTGACAGATCGGCATCGCGCCGCCGCCCTTGGACCAGCCCGCCTCGAAGCCGCCCCGACCGCTCGCACCGCGCGCGCTGTACCAGGACGTGGCCGAGCGGCTGCGCCAGCAGATCTTCGCGCGCGAGCTCGAGCCCGGCAGCTGGATCGACGAGCAGAAGCTCGCCGCCCAGTACGGCATCAGCCGCACGCCGCTGCGCGAGGCGCTCAAGGTGCTCGCGGTCGAGGGCCTGGTGACGATGAAGGTGCGGCGCGGCGCCTATGTCACCGAGATGTCGCCGAGCGACGTCCGGCAGATCTATCATCTGCTGGCGCTGCTCGAGGCCGATGCCGCGGCCGAAGCGGCAGTGCGCGCGAGCGACGCCGAGCTGGCTGCGTTGACGCGGATGCACGAGCAGCTCGAACGCCAGGTGCGCCAGCGCGATGCCTTCTTTGCCGCCAACGAAGCCTTCCACCTGGCTCTGCTCGACGCCGCGGGCAACCGCTGGCGGCGCCAGTTCGTCGTCGACCTGCGCAAGATGATGAAGCTCAACCGCCACCACTCGCTGTTCAAGCAGGGGCGGCTGGCCGACTCGCTGGCCGAGCACCGCGCGCTCATGCAGGCACTGGCCGCGCGCGACGGCGCGCGCGCCGCGGCGATCGTGCGCGCGCATTTCGCCAGCGGGCTCGAGGCCGCGAGCTGCTGACAGGCCGCCATGAAGCCCGCCGAGCCCGATCGCGCCGCACCGGCCAACCCTGCCGAGCAGCGCGTCGCGCCGCGGCGCCACGTCATCGTGCCGATCACCGTGCTCGTCACCGACGGCCGGCGCCTCGCCGGGCGCACCCTCGACGTGTCCGCGGTCGGCGTCGGGTTCAGGCTGTCGGAGCAGGTGAACCCCGGCAGCGCCGTCGCCGTGTCCTTCGACCTGCCGACGCGGCGCATGGGCCTGATCGCGGTGCGCGCGAGCGGGCGCGTCGCGAACTGCATCCTCGTGCCCAACGCCGACCTGTACCGGCTCGGGGTGCAGTGGGTCACGGTACCCGAGCTGACGCTGCAGGCGCTGCGCGCGTTCGCGCTCGGCGGCCCGGACTCCTGAACACGGGGCCGCGGCGCGCGGCCCGGCGCTGCCGCAGCCGGGCCGGAGCGCGCGCCGGCGCATCCCCGGGCGGCGCGCTCAGCGCATCGCGATCGGCTTGACGTCGCGCCGCGGCGAGCCGACGTAGAGCTGGCGCGGGCGTCCGATCTTGTACTCGGGGTCGGCGATCATCTCGTTCAGCTGGGCGATCCAGCCCACCGTGCGCGCGAGGGCGAAGATGGCCGTGAACAGGCTCACCGGGATGCCCAGCGCGCGCTGCACGATGCCCGAGTAGTAGTCGACGTTCGGGTACAGCTTGCGCGAGACGAAGTAGTCGTCCTCGAGCGCGATCTTCTCGAGCGCCATCGCCAGCTTGAACAGCGGGTCGTCGTGCAGGCCGAGCTCGCCCAGCACCTCGTGGCAGGTCTCGCGCATCAGCTTGGCGCGCGGGTCGTAGTTCTTGTAGACCCGGTGGCCGAAGCCCATCAGCTTGACGTTGGAGTTCTTGTCCTTCACCTGCTTGATGAACTCGCCGATCTTCTCGAC
Source organism: Rubrivivax sp. (assembly GCA_046348125.1). Lineage (GTDB taxonomy): Bacteria > Pseudomonadota > Gammaproteobacteria > Burkholderiales > Burkholderiaceae_C > Rubrivivax. Next base: position 122,584 of record JAXMEV010000008.1, on the reverse strand, counting down.
GCCGCCCATCTTCTGGATGTCGCCCAGCATGTTCAGGCAGGCCTCGTTGGCGCCGCCGTGCGCCGGCCCCCACAGACAGGCCACGCCGGCGGCGATGGCGGCGAACGGATTCGTGCCCGAGCTGCCGCACAGCCGCACGGTGGAGGTGGAGGCGTTCTGTTCGTGGTCGGCGTGCAGGATGAAGATGCGGTCGATGGCGCGCACCAGCACCTCGTTGGGCTGGTAGTCCTCGCAGGGCGTGGCGAACATCATGCGCATGAAGTTCGCGCTGTACGACAGGTCGTTGCGCGGATAGGCGTAGGGCTGGCCGACGCCGTATTTGTAGGCCATGGCCACCAAGGTGGGCATCTTGGCGATCAGCCGGTGCGCGGAGATCTCGCGGTGGCGCGGGTTCTGCACGTCGGTGCTGTCGTGGTAGAAGGCGGCGAGCGCCCCGACCAGGCCGGTGAGCACCGCCATCGGGTGCGCGTCGCGCCGGAAGCCGCGCATGAAGAACTGCATCTGCTCGTTGACCATCGTGTGGTAGGTGATGGTCTTGACGAACTTGGCGCGCTGCTCGCCGCTGGGCAGCTCGCCGTAGAGCAGCAGGTGGCAGACCTCGAGGAAGTCGCAGTGCTGCGCCAGCTGCTCGATCGGGTAGCCGCGGTAGAGCAGCTCGCCCTTGTCGCCGTCGATGTAGGTGATCGTCGAGTTGCAGCTGGCGGTGCTCAGGAAACCCGGGTCGTAGGTGAACTTGCCGCTTTGTCCGTAGAGCTTGCGGATATCGAGCACGTCGGGCCCGACGCTGCCCTTGTAGATCGGCAGATCCATGCTCGGGCTGCCGTCGCTGAACGACAGGGTGGCTTTGACATCGGAGGGGGTCATGGTCACGCGCCTTTCATCGTCATGGTTCGGCCGCCAGCGCCGGCGGCCGGCGCAGCAGCGCCAGCAATTCGTGGACCGCAAGGGTATCGAGCTCGCCCTCGGGCTCCTTGCGCCAGAGCAAGAGATCGAGCAAATCGTTGTCCGCCAGGGCCGTCAGGGCCTCGAGCGCCGCGGCCTGCCGCGGCGTGATGTCCGGGCCATGGGTGCGCAGGAAGCGATCGAGGAACAGGTCGTTCTCGAGCAGGCCTCGGCGGCAGCGCCAGCCGAGCCGCGCCAGCGCGCGTTCGTCGAGGCGCTCGTTCATGGCTCTCAGGCCCCTTCCCGGGGCCCCGCGCGGGCATCGCTCATGCCTTCACCGGCCCTCACACCGCGCGGCGGACCATCAGCTCCTTGATCTTGCTGATCGCCCGCGACGGGTTCAGATGCTTGGGGCAGACGTCGGCGCAGTTCATGATGTCGTAGCAGCGGTACAGCCGGTAGGGGTCGAGCAGGTTGTCCAGCCGCTCGCCGGCGGCCTCGTCGCGGCTGTCGGCCAGGAAGCGGTAGGCCTGCAGCAGGCCGGCCGGGCCGACGTACTTGTCGGGGTTCCACCAGAAGCTCGGGCAGGCCGTGCTGCAGCAGGCGCACAGGATGCACTCGTACAGGCCGTCGAGCTCCTCGCGTTCCTCGGGCGACTGCAGCCGCTCCTTCTCGGGCGGCGGCGTGTCGTTCATCAGGTACGGCTTGATCGAGTGGTACTGCTTGAAGAACTGCGTCATGTCGACGATCAGGTCGCGCACCACCGGCAGGCCGGGCAAGGGCTTGAGCACGATGGTGTCGGGCAGCGTGCGCAGGTTGGTCAGGCAGGCCAGGCCGTTCTTGCGGTTGATGTTCATCGCATCCGAGCCGCACACGCCCTCGCGGCAGCTGCGCCGGAAGGCGAGCGTCGGATCCTGCGCCTTGAGCTTGATGAGCGCGTCGAGCAGCATGCGCTCGCTGCCGTCGAGCTCGACCGTGTAGGTCTGCATGCGCGGCTTGTCGTCCTTTTCGGGGTCGTAGCGGTAGATCTGGAAGGTGCGGCTGGCCATGGCGCGGGCGTGTCTCGGTCGTACGGACGGGGTTCGGGGCGGAGCGCACCCTAGAAGGTGCGCACCTTGGGCGGGATGGACTCGACGCTGAGCGGCTGCAGCTTCACGGGCTTGTATTCGAGCCGGCTGCCCTCGGCATACCACAGCGTGTGCTTGAGCCAGTCGCGGTCGTTGCGGCCGAGGGGGAACTCGGGGTCGTCGGCGCCGCGCTCGTAGTCCATCACGGTGTGCGCGCCGCGGCATTCGTGGCGCGCCGCCGCGGAAGTGATGGTCGCCTGCGCGACCTCGATCAGGTTGTCGACTTCCAGCGCCTCGACGCGCGCAGTGTTGAAGATGCGGCTCTTGTCGACCAGGCCGGTCGCCTCGGCACGCCGGCGCAGCGCGGCGACGCGCTCGACGCCCTCGTCCAGCGCGGCCTGCGTGCGGAACACGCCCGCGTGCGACTGCATCGTGCTGCGGATGTCGTTGGCCACGTCCTGCGCGTACTCGCCGCCGCGGCTGCCGTCCAGCCGCGCCAGCCGCGCCAGGCTGCGCTCGGCGGCGTCGCCGGGCAGCGGCTTGAACGCCTCGCCGGCCTTGCGCACCGTCTCGACGATGTGGTTGCCCGCGCTCTTGCCGAACACCAGCAGGTCGAGCAGCGAGTTGGTGCCCAGGCGGTTCGCGCCGTGCACACTCACGCAGGAGCATTCGCCCACCGCGTACAGGCCGGCCACCGGCGCGTCGGGCACGCCGCCGCGCGGCACCACCACCTGGCCGTGGATGTTGGTGGGCACGCCGCCCATCTGGTAGTGGATCGTCGGCACCACCGGGATCGGCTCGCGCGTGATGTCGACGTTGGCGAAGTTGTGCCCGATCTCGAACACGCTGGGCAGCCGCTTCATGATCGTCTCGGCGCCCAGGTGCGTCATGTCGAGTTCGATGTAGTCCTTGTCCGGACCGCAGCCGCGCCCCTCCTTGATCTCCTGGTCCATGCAGCGGCTGACGAAGTCGCGCGGCGCCAGGTCCTTGAGCGTGGGCGCGTAGCGCTCCATGAAGCGCTCGCCGTTGCTGTTGCGCAGGATCGCGCCTTCGCCGCGGCAGCCCTCGGTGAGCAGCACGCCGGCGTTGTGCACGCCGGTGGGGTGGAACTGCCAGAACTCCATGTCCTCGAGCGGGATGCCGGCGCGCGCCGCCATGCCCAGCCCGTCGCCGGTGTTGATGTAGGCGTTGGTGCTGGCCGCGTAGATGCGGCCGGCGCCGCCGGTGGCCAGCAGCGTGACCTTGGCCTCGAGGATGTGGACGTCGCCGGTCTCCATCTCGAGCGCGGTGACGCCGAGCACGTCGCCGTCGGCGTCGCGGATGAGGTCGAGCGCCATCCACTCGACGAAGAAGTTCGTGCGCGACTTGACGTTCTGCTGGTACAGCGTGTGCAGCATCGCGTGGCCGGTGCGGTCGGCCGCGGCGCAGGCGCGCTGCACCGGCTTCTCGCCGTAGTTGGCGGTGTGGCCGCCGAACGGGCGCTGGTAGATCGTGCCGTCCGGGTTGCGGTCGAACGGCATGCCGAAGTGCTCGAGCTCGTAGACGACGCGCGGCGCCTCGCGGCACATGAACTCGATCGCGTCCTGGTCGCCCAGCCAGTCGCTGCCCTTGACGGTGTCGTAGAAGTGGTAGTGCCAGTTGTCCTCGGCCATGTTGCCCAGGCTGGCGCCGATGCCGCCCTGCGCCGCCACCGTGTGGCTGCGCGTCGGGAACACCTTGGTGAGCACGGCCACGCTGAGGCCGGCGCGCGCCAGCTGCAGCGAGGCGCGCATGCCGGAGCCGCCGGCACCGACGATGACGACGTCGAAACGACGCTTGGGAAGGCTAGCCACTTTCTATAGTCTCCAGAGCACCTGCACGGCCCAGCCCATGCACGCGAGCAGCCAGGTCAGCGTGGCCGCCATCAGCACCAGCCGCACGCCGACCGGCTTGACGTAATCCATCCAGATGTTGCGCATGCCGATCCAGGCGTGCCAGGCGAGCGCGACGACGACGGCGAAGGTGAACACCTTCATCCACTGCGCGGCGAAGATGCCGGCCCACTTGTCGTAGCCGAGCGGCCCCGGCGCCAGCAGCTGCACCAGCAGCACCAGGGTGAAGAGCGCCAACAGCGCGGCCGTGAAGCGCTGGGCCAGCCAGTCGCCGACGCCGTAGTGCGCGCCGACGACGAGGCGCTTGCTGCCGTAGTTCACAGACATCGTCCGACTCCTCGGCGGTCAATACAGGCCGAACAGCTTGCCGGCCAGGCCGAGCGTGAGAAAGAGGCTGACCGCCAGCGTGGCCACGGCGGTGGCGCGGCCCTGCTCCTTGCTCATGCGGTGCGTGGCGTCCATCCACATGTGGCGCAGGCCGGCGAGCGCGTGGTGCAGATAGGCCCAGATCAGGGCCAGCACGACGAGCTTGACCAGCAGCGCCGGCACGAAGCCGATGCCGGCGACGAAGGCGTTCGTGAAGCGCTCATAGCTGATCTCGGTGCTGACGCTGGTGTCGAACAGCCAGATCACGAAGGGCAGCAGCACGAACATCAGCGCGCCGCTGGCGCGGTGCAGGATCGACACCAGCGCCGCCAGCGGCATGCGGTACCGCAGCGCATCGGGCAGGTGCATCGTGCCGGGCCGCGGCCGGCTTGCGGGGTTCGTCGTCTGGGTCATGGGAGGGCTCTGGAGAAGACCGGCGGTAACCGGGCGAGTTTATTGCAAGGCTGCAGGCTGACGCCGGACTGGCGGGCAGGCTGCCGACGACGACGCTGCGGCGCGCGCTCAGCCCACCTCGTTGCGATAGTGGTGATGCTCGGTCCGATACAGGCCGCGGCGCAGCTCGACCGGCTGCTCGCCGTAGGTGAACGAGCGCCGCTCCACCAGCAGCAGCGGCGCGCCCGGCGCCACGCCGAGCAGCGCGGCCTCGGCGGCGGAGGCGGCCACGGCGCGGATCTTCTCCTCGGCGCGGATCATGCGCAGCGCGAACTCGAGCTCGAACAGGCGATACAGCGGCCCTTGCCAGCGTTCCAGCAAGGCCGCGTCGAGGCGCTCGAAGCGCCCCGCCGGCAGCCACAGGTCGTCGAGCACCACGGGCCGCTCGCCTTCGAGCAGCAGGCGCCGGATCTCGATCACCGTCTCGCCGGCCGTGAGCTCGAGCGCCCGCGCGACCTCGGCCGTGGCGCGCAGCCGGCGGCAGTCGAGAAAGCGCCGGCTCAGGCGCGGCAGCAGGCCGCCGGCGTCGGGCGTCAGGCGCAGGAAGCGGTAGCGCGTGCCCTCCTCGGCATGCGTGGCGACGAAGGTGCCGCGGCCCTGGCGGCGCACGAGCAGGTTCTCGAGCGCGAGCTCGTCGAGCGCCTTGCGCACCGTGCCCTGGCTCACCTTGAAGCGCGCCGCCAGCTCGGTCTCGCTCGGGATGGCATGCCCCGGCTGCCACTCGCCCACCTGCAAGCTGCGCAGCAGCAGCGCCTTGATCTGAAGATACAGCGGGCTGAACGACGGCAGGGCCGGGCCGCGTTCGGCGCTGCCGGACGCGCCGGAAGGGCCGGACTTGCGGCGCGCGGGCGCAGGATCGACCGTCGAGGCGGCGGAGGCGGCCTGCCGATGCTTGGAGCCGGGCATCGGCGGATTGTCTTGCGAACGACGGGCGCCGCCGCGCAGACGCCTCGGTAGAATCCCGCTGCTTCATCCAGGAGAAAGACGTGAGCAAGAAACCCGTTCGTGTGGCCGTCACCGGCGCCGCCGGCCAGATCGGCTACGCCATCCTGTTCCGCATCGCCAGCGGCCAGATGCTGGGGCCCGATCAGCCGGTGATCCTGCAACTGCTCGAGATCCCCGACGAGAAGGCGCAGAAGGCGCTCGGGGGCGTGATGATGGAACTCGAGGACTGCGCCTTCCCGCTGCTGGCGGGCATGCAGGCGCACGCCGGCGCCGACAGCGCGTTCAAGGACAGCGACTACGCGCTGCTGATCGGCGCGCGCCCGCGCGGCCCGGGCATGGAGCGGGCCGACTTGCTGGCGGCCAACGCGCAGATCTTCACCGCGCAGGGCAAGGCGCTGGACAAGGCCGCCAGCCGCAGCGTCAAGGTGCTGGTGGTCGGCAACCCGGCCAACACCAACGCCTACATCGCGATGAAGAGCGCGCCGTCGCTGCCGCGCGAGAACTTCACCTCGATGATGCGGCTGGACCACAACCGCGCGCGCAGCCAGATCGCCGCCAGGACGGGCCGTCCGGTGGACGCCATCCGCAAGCTGTGCGTGTGGGGCAACCACTCGCCTTCGATGTACGCCGACTACCGCTTCGCCACCATCGACGGCGCGAGCGTGAAGGACATGATCGCCGACCCGGCCTGGAACCAGGACGTCTTCCTGCCCACCGTCGGCAAGCGCGGCGCGGCCGTCATCGAAGCGCGCGGCTCGAGCTCGGCAGCCTCGGCCGCCAATGCCGCCATCGACCACATGCACGACTGGGCGCTGGGCACCGGCGGCGAGTGGGTGACGATGGGCGTGCCGAGCAACGGCGAGTACGGCATCCCCGAAGACACGATGTTCGGCTACCCCGTCACCTGCGAAGGCGGCCGCTACACGATCGTCGAAGGCCTGCCGATCGATGCCTTCAGCCAGGCCTGCATCGACAAGACGCTGGCCGAGCTGAGCGGCGAGCGCGACGGCGTCAAGCACCTGCTGTGAGGCCGCGCGGGCGCTGAACGCCCCCCGAGAGGGCGCCCGCGCGGGCGCCCTCGCCGTTTGCACGGGAGCCTGCCGATGTCCACCGCCATCCACCCGCGTGCCGCGCTGTTCGAGCCCGAGGAGGCGCAGCCGCCGGCGCTGCCGGTATGCGACCACTACAGCGGCGTCGAGGCGCGCATGCGCAAGAGCCTCGAGCTGCAGGCCGAGCTCGGCCCGGTGTTCGACGTCACGCTCGACAACGAGGACGGCGCGCCGGTGGGCGGCGAGCTCGAGCACGCGCAACTCATCGCCGAGCTGCTGGGCTCGGCGGGCAACCGCTTCGGCCGCGTCGGCGTGAGGCTGCTGCCCTGGGGACACCGGCGCTTCCACGAGGTGCTGCAGACGGTGCTGGCGGCCGCACGCGCCCCGGCCTACCTGATGCTGCCCAAGCCGCGCGGCCTGGCCGACGTGCAGCAGGCCGCCGAAGCGATCGACGCCGCCGGCGCCGCCGCCGTGCCGCTGCACGCGCTCGTCGAGACGCACGGCGCGCTGGCCGAAGCGGCTGCCATCGCGGCGCACCAGCGCATCGAGTCGCTGTCGTTCGGCCTGATGGACTTCGTCTCGGCGCACCGCGGCGCGATCCCACCCGCTGCGATGGACGCCGAAGGGCAATTCGCACACCCCCTGGTGCGCCGGGCCAAGCTCGAGATCGCCGCCGCCTGCCACGCCCAGGCCAAGGTGCCTTCGCACTGCGTCGTCACCGAGTTGCGCGACAGCGAGGCGCTCGGCCGCGCGGCGCAGCGTGCCGCGGACGAATTCGGCTACACGCGCATGTGGAGCATCCACCCGGCGCAGATCCGGCCCATCCTCGACGCGTTCGCGCCGCGCGCCGACGAGCTGGCGCTCGCGCTGGACATCATCCAGGCGGCGCAGGCCGCGCATTGGGCGCCGATCCGCCACCGCCACGGCGGCGCCGAACGCCTGCACGACCGCGCGAGCTACCGCTACTACTGGCAGCTCATCGAACGCGCCGAGCGCACCGGCTGGAGCGGCGGCGTGGCGCCGCCGCCGGCACTGCGCGCCGCCTGGTTCGCCGCCGCGGCGGGCTGAGGGCCGATGCGCCTCGCGCCCGCAGCACGCAGCCGCCCAGGGCAGCACCGCACGCCGCGCGGCTTCGTGCTGATCGGCACGCTGGCGCTCGCGCTGGCCGCGGCGCTCGCGCTGGCGGCACTGCTGCTCGCGGCCGCGGCGGCCTGGTACTGGCCGCAGTTGCCGCCGCTGGACAAGGTGACCGCGTACCGGCCGCGCCAGCACCTGCAGGTGTTCGGCGCCGACGGCGTGGAGCTGGCGCAGTTCGGCAGCGAGCGGCGCATCTACGTGCCGCTGGCCCAGGTGCCCAGGCGTCTGGTCGACGCGGTGCTGGCGATCGAGGACAGCGGCTTCTACGCGCACGGCGGCATCAGCTGGCGCGGCCTGGCGCGCGCCGCACTGGCCAAGCTCACCGGCGGGCGCACGCAGGGCGCCTCGACGATCACGCAGCAGGTGGCGCGCACCTTCTTCCTGAGCATGAAGCGCACGCCCGAACGCAAGATCAAGGAGGCGCTGCTGGCGCTGCAGATCGAGCAGCGGCTGTCCAAGGACCGCATCCTCGAGCTGTACCTGAACCAGATCTATCTCGGCCAGCGCAGCTACGGCTTCGCCGCCGCGGCGCAGACCTATTTCGGCAAGACGCTCGACCAGCTGACCCTGGCCGAGACGGCGCTGCTGGCCGGTCTGCCGCAGAACCCGATCCACGCCAACCCGGCGGCCGCCCCGGGACGCGCGCATCAGCGCGCGCTGGTCGTGCTCGGCCGCATGGAAGAGCTCGGTCTCATCGGCGCCGCCGAGCGCGCGGCCGCCGCGCGCGAAAGGCTCGTCGTGCGCGACGCCGGCCGCGCGCCGGTGGGCGCCGAGCATGCCGCCGAGATGGTGCGCCGCGCCGTCTACGAGCGGCTGGGCGAGCGCGCCTACACCGAAGGCATCCGGGTGTACACGGCGCTGCGCGCCGAAGACCAGCGCGCCGCCGCCGCCGCGCTGCGCCGCGCGCTGCTCGCGCACGAGGAGCGCCAGCCCTGGCGCGGACCCGAGGATTACGAAGCGCTGCCCGACGAACCCGAAGCCGCCCGGCGCGCCGCCGCCGCCTTGCTCGCCGAGCAGCGCGACGACGACGAGCTGCGCGCCGCCGTCGTGCTCGCCGCCGGCGCGCGCGAGGTGAGCGCGCTGGTCGCCAGCGGCGAGGTCGTCGTCGTGCGCGGCGAGGGCCTGCGCGCCGTCGCGGCCGCGCTGTCGCCCAAGGCGCCGCGGCAGCTGGCCGTGCGGCGCGGCGCCGTGGTGCGCCTGCTGGCAGCGCCCGCGGGCAAGCCGGCAGCCGGCTGGCGCATCGTGCAGTGGCCGCAGGCGCAGGGGGCCTTCGTCGCCCTCGATCCCGCGAGCGGCCGCATCCGCGCGCTCGTCGGCGGCTTCGACTTCGACGAGAACCAGTTCAACCACGTCACGCAGGCCTGGCGCCAGCCCGGCTCGAGCATCAAGCCCTTCCTCTATTCGGCCGCGCTCGAGCAAGGCGTGATGCCGGCCACGCGCGTCGACGACCTGCCGCTGGCCGCCGGCGAGGGCGCGTCGGCGCAGTGGAACCCGGGCAACAGCGACGGCCGGTTCGACGGCGAGATCACGGTGCGCGAGGCGCTCGTGCGCTCGAAGAACCTGGCCAGCATCCGGCTGCTGCGCCAGCTCGGCGTGCAGCCGGCGCGCGCCTGGCTGGCGCGCTTCGGCCTGGACATGGCACGCCAGCCCGACAACCTCACGCTCGCGCTCGGCACCGGCAGCGTGACGCCGCTGCAGATGGCCGCCGCCTACGCCGTGTTCGCCAACGGCGGCCACCGTGTGAGCCCGGTCCTGATCGAGCGCATCACCGACGCGCGCGGCACCGTGCTGTTCGAGGCGCCCGCCGCGCCGCCGCTGGACGAGTCGAATCGCGTGATCCCCGAGCGCAACGCCTTCGTGATGGGCACGCTGCTGGCCGACGTCACGCGCCGCGGCACCGCCGCGCGCGCGCAGGCCGTGTTGCAGCGCCCCGACCTCTACGGCAAGACCGGCACCACCGACGGCGCGGTCGACGCCTGGTTCGCGGGCTTCCAGCCCGGCGTCGTGGCCGTCGTGTGGATCGGCTACGACGAGCCGGCCAGCCTGGGCGAGCGCGAGAGCGGCGGCGGGCTGGCGCTGCCGGTGTGGATCGAGGCGATGGCGCGCATGCTGCGCGGCGTGCCGGTGCCGCCGCTCGTGCCGCCGCCCGGTGTGGTGGAAGTCGACGGCGACTGGCGCTACGACGAATGGGCCGCGGGCGGCTTCGTCGCGCGCATCGGCGAGGCGCCGGCGGCTGCGTCCGCAGCCTCGGCGCCGGCACTCGCGACGACGGCGGGCGCGGCAGCGGCGGTGGCGACGACGGCGGGCGCGGCTTCCGCGCCGCGCTGAACGCTTCGGCACGGCGCAGCGGGGGCCCGGCGGCGGCGCAGCGGCGGCGGCTCCCGCCTTCAGCCGTTGTCCGGCGCGATCGCCTGCGCGTAGTCGTACAGCGTCTCGAGCAGATCTTGCTCGCGGTCGTCGGCCGACTCGGCCAGATCGTCGATGCGCTGGAAGAACTGCGCCAGCGTCAGCGCCCCGCCGCTGCCGCGGTGCAGCCGCTCGGCGCACAGGCGCCGCCAGCGCTCGTTCGCTTCGGCGTCGAGCGTGTGCGCGAAGTTGCGCGCGCGGTAGCGGAACAGCAGCTCTTCGAGGCGCGCGTCGCCAAAGCCCGGCCGCTCGCGCGCCAGCGCCTCGGGCGCGAGCGCGCGCAGCCGCTCGAGGCGGCGCCGATCCTCGTTGCCGACGAAGCCGCCGTACAGATCCTCGTCGACGTCGGGCGGCGCGGCCGGCGCCGGGCGCGCGAAGACCCGGGCCCAGAGTGCCTCGCGCGGCGCCAGGCGCGCCGCGCGCTCGGCGTGGCGCAGCGCGGCGTCGACGTCGAGACCGAAGCGCTGCGGCGCGTCGCCCAGCACCGCGAGCTTGCCGATCACGATCGGCGAGCGGTTGACGTGGATCGTCTTGATCGGCAGCCGCTCCTCGCCCGCGGGCAGCGCGTCGGCCGGCGTGAACAGGCGCCGGCGCACCGCGTCGGCGTCGAGCGCCTCGAGTTCGGCCGGGTCCTGCGCCAGATCCCAGACGATGAGCTCGTTCTTGTTGACCGGATGCGGCGCCAGCGGCCACACCAGCGCCAGGCAGCCGCGCTCGACCGGATAGCGCCCCGACAGGTGCACGAACGGGCGGTTGACGCCGATCTCGGCCCACACCGCCTCCTTGCGGCGCAGGCCGAGCGCGAAGTCCCACAGGCGCGGGCGCCGCGCCTTGACGAGCCGCGCCAGCGCCAGCGTCGCGCGCACGTCCGACAGCGCGTCGTGCGCAGCCTCGTGCGCGAGGCCGTTGGCGGCACTGAGCAGCTCGAGGCGGAAGCTCGGCCGGCCGTCCTCGCCCTCGGGCCAGACGATGCCCTCGGGGCGCAGCGCCCAGGTCAGGCGCACGACGTCGAGCAGATCCCAGCGGCCGCAGCCGTTGGCCCATTCGCGCGCATAGGGATCGACGAGGTTGCGCCAGAACAGGTGGCGCGTCACCTCGTCGTCGAAGCGGATGCTGTTGTAGCCGACGCCGACGGTGCCGGCCTGCGCCAGCTCGGCCTCGATGCGCCGGGCGAACTCGTGCTCGGGCAGCCCCTCGGCCAGCGCGTGCTGCGGCGTGATGCCCGTGAGCAGCACGCTCTCGGGATCGGGCAGGTAGTCGGGTGCGGGCCGGCAGTACCAGCAGACCGGCGCGCCGATCTCGCGCAGTTCGGCATCGGTGCGCAGCCCGGCGAACTGCGCCGGCCGGTCGCGCCGCGGCAGGCGGCCGAAGGTCTCGTAGTCGTGCCAGAAGAAGGTGAGCTCGCTCATCCGCCGACGATAGCCCATGCGCGGACGGCGACGTGCCGCGTGCGCGTTTCCCGCCCGGCCTCGCGCCGCGCCCGGCTCCTGGGGCAGCCGATCGGCGCAACGCACCAGGAGCGTGGGCGGCAGAAATCCGGCCCGCCCACGCTCCTAGCGCAGCAGCACGAGCGCGATCGCCGCGACCATCGCGAACACGGCGGCGTGGTCCTGCCAGTGCAGCGCTTCGCCGAGGAACCAGGCGCCGGAATAGGTGCCGAGCACGGGGATCATCATCACGCTGATGCTCGAGGCCACCGGCGGCAGGTTGCGCGCGAGGTAGAACCAGGCCGGCTGCGCGAAGCCGAACACGGCCACCGCATTGAAGCCGATGGCGGCCCAGCCGAGCGCGCTCGGCCAGCGCCAGGCGTCGCGCTCGAGCGCCAGCGCGAGCAGCGTGATGACGGCGGTGGTGAGCGCCGTCATCCAGAACGACAGCGTCAGCAGCGGCAGTGCCGAGCGCGTGCGCCGCAGCTCGTGCGTGCCCCAGGCCCAGACCGCGGCCGCGGCCACCACCGCCGCCGCCGCCAGCGGCGCGCCGCTCAGGCGGCCGAACTCGTTGGCCAGCAGCAGCGCGACGCCCAGGCCGGCACAGGCCACGCCGAACAGCGCGCGCCACGACAGCCGCTCGCCCCAGCGCAGCCGGCCCCACAAGGCGACGAAGATCGGCATCGTGTAGCCGAGGATGGCCGAGCGCCCCGAACTCAGCTGCTGCACGGCGACGACGATCACCACGTGCCAGACGAGCATGTTGGTCGCGGTCAGGCGCAGCAGCTCGCGCCATTCGCCGCGCGGCACCGCCAGCGGCACCTTCAGCCCGGCGAGCACGAGCGCGAGCACCGGCAGCCCGATCAGCATCGACAGCGCGCGGAAGCTGAGCGGCGGGTACGGCGCCGGCGCGGCCGGCGTGCCGCTGACGGCGAACTTCATCACCGGCCAGTTCAGGCCCCAGGTGAGCGTCAGCAGCACCAGCACGAGGAGCTGGCGCCGCGTCAGGCGCGCGCCGGAGATGGTCGCGGCGCTCACGCTCGCGCCCTCGGCGCTGCGCGCTGCGCGCTGCACGATGGGCGCTCGGGCGCGACCGGGCGCGCTCAAGGCGTCGTCTCTGCGAGATAGCGCTTGCGCCGGAAGTACCAGCCCAGGCCGAGCGCGACCAGCACCATCACCGCCACCGCCGTCCACAGCCCGGCACTGGTGTGGATGAGCGGCATGAACTCGAAGTTCATGCCGAAGAAGCCGGTGATCAGGTTGAGCGGCAGGAACACCGCGGTCAGCACGGTGAGCGTGCGCATGATGTCGTTGGTGCGCTGGCCGAGCGCCGAGAAGTGCATCTGCACGGCGACGCCGGCGCTCTGCTCGAGGCGCCGCACATGCGCGAGCACGCGCTCGACATGCTCCAGCACGTCGCGCGAGCGCACGCGCAGCAGCTCGCGCTCGCGCCGCCGCTCGGGCTCGGTCTCGTCGGGCCATTCGTCGAGCGCGTCGATCCACTCCTGCACCGCCGCGCGCTGGTCCTCGCAGGTGTCTTCGAGCAGGTGCAGCGCGGCGCGCGCCTCGAGCAGCAGCCGCCAGTCGGCGAAGCGGCTCTTCGGATCGAGCAGCGTGTGCTGCAGATGGCCCAGGTGGCGCGTGAGCTGCCGGCGCAGCTCGAGATAGCCGTCGACCATGTGGTTGACCATGCGCAGCATCAGGTCGGCCGAGGTCGTCGGGATGCGCGCGCTGCCGCGCCCCTCGCTGCCGGCGCCGAGCGCGGCCAGGCGCTGCGCGAAGTGCTCGCGCACGGCGCAGTCGGGCGGGTGCACGGTGAGCAGCACGCGGTCGAAGACGGCGAAGCCGACCGGGCTGGTGTCGATGCCCTCGAGCGCCGCGCGCGCCGCCGCCAGCGCGTGGCCGGCGCCGGCCGCTGCGGCCTCGCTGCCGCCGGCGGCAGGCGCCAGCCGGCGGAACACCAGCATGTCGTACCAGGAGGTGTAGTCGTAGTGGCTCGGCAGCTGCGCGTTGAGCAGGTCGGAGACATGCAGGTCGACCAGGGGCGCGCCGCACCAGCGCTGCAGCGCGGCCTGCACCTCGGCCTGGCCGGCCTCGAGCTCGCTGCGCGCGCTGCCCACCCAGACGAAGCCGCCTGCGGGCAACTGCTCGGGCAGCCCGGCGAGCTCGGCGAACCGATCCGGCGCGACGTGGAAGACGCGCAAGGGTGCCGCCCCGCGTGCGCCTAGGCGCGCAGCAAGCGCGCCGCGTCGAGCGCGAAGTAGCTGAGCACGCCGTCGGCGCCGGCGCGGCGGAAGGCGAGCAGCGACTCCATCATCACCGCGTCGCGCTCGAGCCAGCCCTGCGCGGCCGCGGCCTCGAGCATGCTGTACTCGCCGCTCACCTGGTAGGCGAAGGTGGGCATGCGGAACTCGTCCTTCACGCGGCGCACGATGTCGAGGTAAGGAAGTCCGGGCTTGACCATCACCATGTCGGCGCCTTCGGCGATGTCGAGCGCGACCTCGCGCAGCGCCTCGTCGCTGTTGCCCGGGTCCATCTGGTAGACCTTCTTGTCGGCCTTGCCCAGGCTGGAGGCCGAACCGACGGCGTCGCGGAAGGGCCCGTAGAAGGCGCTCGCGTACTTGGCGCTGTAGGCCATGATGCGGGTGTGGATGCGCCCGGCGCGCTCGAGCGCGCTGCGGATGGCGCCGATGCGCCCGTCCATCATGTCGCTCGGCGCGACGATGTCGACGCCCGCTTCGGCCTGCACCAGCGCCTGGCGCTCGAGCACGGCCACCGTCTCGTCGTTGAGGATGTAGCCGCCGGCGTCGAGCAGGCCGTCCTGGCCGTGGCTCGTGAACGGGTCGAGCGCGACGTCGGTGAGCAGGCCCAGCTCGGGAAAACGGCGCTTCAGCTCGCGCACCGCGCGCGGCACCAGGCCTTCGGGGTTGACGGCCTCGCGGCCGTCGCTGGTCTTGAGCGCGGGGTCGATCACGGGGAACAGCGCCAGCACCGGCACGCCCAGCGCCAGGCATTCCTCGGCCACCTCGAACAGGCGGTCGACGCTGCGGCGCTTGACGCGCGGCATGCTGGCCACGTCCTGCTCCTGGCGCTGGCCGTCGAGCAGGAACACCGGCAGGATCAGGTCCTCGGGCGCAAGCCGGCTCTCGCGCACCAGAGCGCGCGTGAACGCGTCGCGCCGCAAGCGCCGCGGGCGGCTCGTCGGATAGGGAGGTGGATTGCGCACGGCCTCGTTCCTTGCAGCGCCCGCGGGCCGCGGCGCGCCGCGCCGCCCTCATTCAGGCCGCGGCATGCTACTGCTAAACTCAGCGGCGAGCCGCGGGCCGCGAGGTTCGCGCTCCCTGCTTTTCCTCCCTGAGCAGGTGCTTTGGCGCGACGAACGCATCAAGGCTTGCCGGCCCCGCACGAAGTCGGGGCCGTCTTTTTTCTGCCGTTCGTCCGGTTCAGGATAATGGGCCGATGAGGACCGGCCTCCTGCGGCTCGCGGCGACGGTGGTGCCGCTGCGCGCCGAGCCGTTCTGAGCATCGCCGCCGCCAGCCGATGCCGCGCAGGGCGCATCGAGGCAGCCTCGCCGCGGCCGCGGCGCTCGGCTACACGGTGCTGGTGCTGTACGCCAGCCTGTACCCGTTCACAGGCTGGCGCTGGCCGCCCGGCATGGCGCTGCCGACGCTGCTGGTGCTGCCCTGGCCGCGCTGGCGCGATGCCTTCGACGAGTGGAGCAACCTCGCCGGCTACCTGCCGCTCGGGCTCCTCGTGGCCCAGGTCGCGCTGCGCGCCGGCCGCGGGCGCACGGCCGCGTTCTTGCTCGGCGCGGCGGCGCCCGCGCTGCTGTCCTATGGCTGCGAGGTGCTGCAGCAGTTCGTGCCGACGCGCCACCCTTCGGCGAAGGACTGGGCGCTCAACGGCGCCGGCGCCGCTGCGGGCGCCGCGCTCGCGCTCGCGCTGCACGGCCTGGGCCTGGCGGACGCCTGGCGGCGCCGGCGCGAGCAGTGGTTCGGCGCCGGCGGCAACGGCGCCCTCGCGCTGCTCGCGCTGTGGCCCGCAGCGCTGCTGTTCCCGACCCCGGCGCCGTTCGGCGTCGGTCATCTGCACGAACCGCTGCGCGCGCTGCTGGTCGACTGGCTGACCGGCGTACCCTGGGCGCAGGCGGCGCATGCACTGCTGGACGGCGCGCCGGCACGAGACGCGCCGCTCACGCCGGCGGCCGAGGCGGCGATCACGACGCTCGGTCTCGTCGCGCCCTGCCTGCTGGCCTACGCCACGGTGCAGGCCGCGGCGCGCCGCATCGCACTGGGCGCCGCGCTGCTGTTCGTTGCGGCGGCGGCGATGACGCTGGCGACGCTGCTCAATTTCGGCCCCGCGCACGCGTTCGCCTGGATCGGGCGCACGACCGCGGCCGCCTTCGCCGCGGCCGCGCTGCTCGCGCTGGCACTGGCGCCCGCCGCGCGCGCCCTCGTCGTCGGCTGCGGCCTCGTCGCGCTCGGCGCGCTCGTGGCCGCGGTGGTGCAGGCGCCGGCCGATCCCTATTTCGCGCAGACGCTGCAGGCCTGGGAACAGGGGCGCTTCGTGCGCTTCCACGGCCTGGCGCAATGGGTCGGCTGGCTCTGGCCCTATGCGGCGATCGGCTGGTTTCTCGCGCAACTCGGCCGTTCGCGCTGAGCGTCCGCGAAGCCCTGCGTGCCCGGGTGCGGCAGCGCCGCTGCCTACAATCGCCGCGATGAGCTACTACGAACGCCACATCTTCTTCTGCCTCAACCAGCGACCCAACGGCGAGGGTTGCTGCGCCGCCCATGGCGCACAGACCGCATTCGAGCACTGCAAGACGCGCGTCAAGGCCGAGGGCCTGGACGGCGTGGGCCGGGTGCGCGTGAACAAGGCCGGCTGCATGAACCGCTGCGCCGGTGCGCCGGTGGCCGTGGTCTACCCCGAGGCCGTCTGGTACACCTATGTCGACAAGGCCGACATCGACGAGATCGTCGAGCAGCATCTGAAGGGCGGCCGCGTCGTCGAGAGGTTGCTGCTGGCGCCCGAAATCGGCCGCTGAGAGCCTGCGATGAGCCCGCATACCGAGTCGGTGTCGGTCGCCGGCCCGGCCGGCGCGCTGCAGTGCGTGCTCGACGCGCCGGCATCCGGCGCTGCCGACCGCGTGCGCGGCACGGCCGTGCTGTGCCATCCCCATCCGCTGCACGGCGGCACGATGGACAACAAGGTCGTCGTCACCCTGGCGCGCGCCTTCGTGCAGGTGGGCATCGTCGCGGTGCGCTTCAATTACCGCGGCGTCGGCGCCTCGGTCGGGCAATGGGACCAGGGGCGCGGCGAAGTCGACGACGCGCTCGCCGTCGTCGACGCGCTGCGCCGCCCGGGGCCCCTCGTACTCGGCGGCTTCTCGTTCGGCGGCTACGTGGCCGCTGCCGCCGCGGCCCGCCTGGCCCAACGGGGCCAGCCGGCCACGCGCCTGGTGCTGGTGGCGCCGGCGGTGACGAGCTTCGCGCTCGCCGCGGTGCCGCCCGACACGCTGGTGCTGCACGGCGAGGCCGACGACGTGGTGCCGCTGGCCGCGGTGCTGGCCTGGGCACGTCCGCAATCGCTGCCGGTCACCGTGATTCCCGGTGCCGGCCATTTCTTCCACGGGCAGATCACCCTGCTCAAGCAGCTCGTGCTGCGCGCCTGGAACTTCCCGCCGACGGCGATGCACTCAATCCCATGAATCGTTTCCTCTCCCGCCTGAGCGCACGCACGTTCGCCCTCGCCCTCGCCCTCGCCCTCGTCCTCGCCTGCGCCGCCGCCAGCGCGATCGCGCAGGCGCCGCAGCCGCCCGAGATCGCCGCGCGCCAGTACATCCTGCTCGACCTCACGAGCGGCCAGGTGCTGGCCGAGCGCGAGGCCGACGCGCCGGCCGACCCGGCCTCGCTGACCAAGCTGATGACGGCCTATCTCGTGTTCAACGCCATCCGCGACGGCAAGCTCGGCCTCGAGCAGACCCTGCCGGTGAGCAAGCGCGCCTGGGACGAGCGCAAGGGCGGCGCTTCGGTGATGTTCATCGACACCACGATGACACCCAAGGTGAGCGAGCTGCTGCGCGGCCTCATCGTGCAAAGCGGCAACGACGCCGCGGTGGCGCTGGCCGAGGGCGTGAGCGGCACGGTGGAGAACTTCGTCGCGGCGATGAACCGGCAGGCCGCGGCCTGGGGCCTGAAGAACACGCAGTTCAGGAACGTCACCGGCATGACCGAGAGCGGCCACCACAGCAGCGCGCGCGACGTGGCGACGGTGGCTGCCAAGATCATCGAGGAGCACCCCGAGTCCTACAAGCTGTACTCGATCCGCCAGTACACCTACAACCACATCAAGCAGGACAACCGCAACCTGCTGCTCGGCCGCGACCCGAGCGTCGACGGCATGAAGACCGGCTACACCGACACCGCCGGCTACTGCCTGGTGGCCAGCAGCGTGCGCGCCATGCCCAACGGCCGGCGCCGGCTGCTGTCCGTGGTGCTGGGTACCGATTCGCGCGAGGCGCGCGCGGCCGAGAGCCAGAAGCTGCTCGCCTGGGGCTGGCAGGCCTGGGACGCGGTGCGCCTGGTCGAGGCCGGCAAGAGCGTCGCCACCGCGCCGGTGTGGAAGGGCAGCGTCGCCGAGGCCCGGCTGGCGGCCGACACGCACGGCGGCGCGCTCTACGTCAGCGTGCCCAAGGGCGAGGGCGAGCGCCTGCGCACCACGATCGAACGTACCGACCCGCTGCTGGCGCCGCTGGTGCAGGGCCAGCGCGTCGGCACGATCAAGGTCACGACGGCCGGCGGCACGCCGGTGGCGAACGTGCCGCTGATCGTGCAGGAGCCGGTGGCGCTGGCCGGCTTCTTCGGCCGCACCTGGGACGCGATCCGGCTGTGGATCAAGTAGCCGCGGCGACGCGTCGCCCGGTACGCGGCCGCTGCATGACGCGCGACGCGGTCTGACCCCCGTACCCAGGCCGCGTGTTCCAGCCCAGCCAAGCCGACGTGCGGCGCTTCTTCTGCGCCAGCTTCGCACGCGTGCGAGCAGGCGCACCGCTCGAGCCGATGCAGGCGCTGGCCGCGCGCTGGATCGACGAACACCCCGAGTACCACGCCGAGCTGGCCGACGAGGCCGCGGCGCTGGCGGCCGCGTACGGCGTCGAGGACGGCCGCAGCAACCCCTTCCTGCACCTGTCGATGCACCTCGCGATCGACGAGCAGTCGAGCATCGACCAGCCGGCAGGCATCCGTGCCGCCGTGCAGCGGCTGGCCGCGCGCCACGGCTCGCTGCACGCGGCGCACCACGAGGTGATGGAGTGTCTGGGCGAGATGCTGTGGAACGCGCAGCGCAGCGGCCTGCCGCCCGACGGCCAGGCCTATGTCGAGGCAGTGCGCACACGCGCCGGCCGCTGAGGCCGGAAGTTCGGGCGGCGAACGCCCCGGCCCCGTGCTTTCCCTGATCAGCGCCGCCGCGGCGCGGGAACAGGGCCCGGGTTCCGTACAGTTCGGCCACATTGCTCAAAGCCCGGCGGCGGCAGCAGCAGCGCAGCCGTCCCGCCCCGCCGCCGCCATCCGCCGCGCGGCGACATCGAGGAGAACCATGTGAATGCCCTGTTGGCTCTGTCGCGGGCGATCGACCGCATGAGCGAGTGGGTGGGCCGTTGGCTCGCCTGGCTCGTGCTGGCGGCGGTGCTCATCAGCGCCGCCAATGCCTCGGTGCGCAAGGCGTTCAACTTCAGCTCGAACGCCTACCTCGAGATCCAGTGGTACCTGTTCGCCGCCGTGTTCCTGCTCGCGGCCGGCTACACGATGCTGCGCCAGGAGCACGTCAAGATCGACGTGCTGCTTTCGCGCTTCCCGCGGCGCACGCAGGCCGCCGTCGAAGCGGTGTGCCTGGTGCTGTTCCTGGCGCCGTTCTGCCTGAGCGTGATCGACCTCGTGCTCCCGCTCGTGCTCAACGCCTGGCGCAGCGGCGAGATGTCCAACAACGCCGGCGGCCTGATCCGCTGGCCGGTGTACGCGCTGGTGCCGCTCGGCTTCACGCTGCTGCTGCTGCAGGGCGTGAGCGAGTTCATCAAGCGCATCGGCTTTCTGATGGGGCGCGCGCCCGATCCGGGCGTCAAGCAGCAGGCCAAGAGCGCCGAGGAGGAACTCGCCGACGTCATCCGCGCGCGCGCCGACGGTGCCGAGGGAGCCGACAAGTGATCGAATTCCTCTCGGCCAACATGGCCCCGATCATGTTCGCGGGCCTGATCCTGTTCCTGCTGGTGGGCTTCTCGGTCGCCTTCTCGCTCGCCGCCTGCGGCCTCTTCTTCGGCATGGTCGGCGTCGAACTCGGCCTGCTGCCGGCCTCGCTGATGCAGGCGCTGCCGCTGCGCATCTTCGGCATCATGGCCAACGACACGCTGCTGGCCATCCCGTTTTTCACGTTCATGGGTCTGATCCTCGAGCGCTCGGGCATGGCCGAGGACCTGCTCGACACCATCGGCCAGCTCTTCGGTCCGGTGCGCGGCGGCCTGGCCTTTGCCGTGATCGTCGTCGGCGCGATGCTCGCCGCCACCACCGGCGTGGTGGCCGCGTCGGTGATCTCGATGGGCCTGATCTCGCTGCCCATCATGCTGCGCTACGGCTACGACCGGCGCATCGCCTCGGGCGTGATCGCCGCTTCGGGCACGCTGGCGCAGATCATCCCGCCCTCGCTCGTGCTGATCGTGCTGGCCGACCAGCTCGGCCAGAGCGTGGGCGACCTCTACAAGGGCGCCTTCGTCCCCGGCTTCGTCCTCACGGGCCTGTACATCGCCTACGTCGTCGCCACCAGCTTCGTGCGCCCGCAGTTCGTGCCGGCGCTGCCGCCCGAGGCGCGCACGATCCGCGAGGCCAGCGGCAAGTCGGGTCTGCCCTCGCTGGCCCTGCTGTTCGTCGCCTCGACCGCGCTCGCGCTGTGGTTCGCACGCACGCGGCCCGAGTCCACGCCCACCGACGAGCTGATCGTCGTGTCGATGTGCGTGGGCGTCGGCGCGGCCTTCGCGCTGGCGGTGCTCAACAAGCTGCTGCACCTGAACCTGCTGTCGCGCATGGCCGAACGCGTGACCTTCGTGCTGATCCCGCCGCTGGCGCTGATCTTCCTCGTGCTGGGCACGATCTTCCTCGGCATCGCCACGCCCACCGAGGGCGGCGCGATGGGCGCGGTGGGCGCGCTCGTGATGGCCATCGCGCGCAAGCGGCTCGACCTGAAGCTGCTCAGGCAGGCGATGGACTCGACGATGAAGCTCTCGTGCTTCGTCGTCTTCATCCTGATCGGCTCGACCGTGTTCAGCCTGTCGTTCCAGGGCGTCGACGGCGCCAAGTGGGTCGAGCACCTGCTCGGCGGCCTGCCCGGCGGGCCGCTGGGCTTCCTCGTCGTCGTCAACATCCTGGTCTTCCTGCTCGCCTTCTTCCTCGACTTCTTCGAGCTCAGCTTCATCGTCGTGCCGCTGATCGGCCCGGTCGCCATCAAGCTCGGCATCGACCCGGTGTGGTTCGGCGTGCTGCTGGCGGTGAACATGCAGACCTCGTTCATGCACCCGCCGTTCGGCTTCGCCCTGTTCTACCTGCGCAGCGTGGCGCCCACCAACGACTACGACGACCGCATCACCGGCAAGCGGCTGCAGAAGGTGACGATCGGCCAGATCTACTGGGGCGCGGTGCCCTTCGTGCTGATCCAGATCGTGATGGTGGCGCTGATCATCGCCTTCCCCGGCATCGTCACGCGCGACACCGCGGCGGCCGGCGCCGGCAACCTCGAACTGCTGCAAAAGGAGGTCGAGCGCGAGCAGAGGCAGGGCGGCGCCAAGCGCGAGCCGCAGCTGCCCGCGGCCGACGACAAAGGCAAGGCCGCCGCCGAGGATCCGATGGAGGCGATCCGGCGCGCCAACGAGCAGGACAAGCAGAAGAAGTAGCGTCGCCGGCCGCACCAGGACGAAGGCCCCGCGAGCGGGGCCTTCGTGGTTGCGGCGCGGCGGTTCAGGCTGTTGTCACAGGCGCTGCGCCTGCATGAAGTCGTCGAAGCCGGCCTCGGTGAAGCGGAACCACAGGTTCTGGTCGCGCCGGAAGGTGGCGTAGTCCTCGTACACCTTCTTCCAGTTCGGGTTGCTCGAAGACAGCTCGCTGTACAGCCCCAGCGACTCCTTGAAGGCGGCGTCCATCATCTCCTTGGGGAAGCGGAACAGCTTGATGCCGGAGGCCACCAGGCGCTTGAGCGCGGCCGGGTTGCGCGCGTCGTACTTGGCCTGCATGTCGACGTGCGCGTGGCTCGCGGACGCCTCGACCGCGGCCTTGTACTCCGAGGACAGACTGTTCCAGGCCTTGTCGTTGATGAAGAAGTCGAGTTCGGGACCGCCCTCCCACCAGCCCGGATAGGCGTAGTTGGGGGCCACCTTGCCCAGCCCGAGCTTCTCGTCGTCGTACGGGCCCACCCACTCGGCGGCGTCGATCGTGCCCTTTTCCAGCGCCTGGTAGATCTCGCCGCCGGGAATGTTCTGCGGCACGCCGCCGATGCGCTCGAGCACCTTGCCGCCGAAGCCGCCGATGCGCATCTTCAGGCCCTTCATGTCGGCCAGGGTCTTGATCTCCTTGCGGAAGAAGCCGCCCATCTGCGCGCCGGTGTTGCCGCCCGGCAGGTTGACGATGTTGTATTGCTTGTAGAACTCGCGCATCAGCTTCAGGCCGTTGCCCTCGTACATCCAGGCCGTCATCTGGCGCGAGTTCAGGCCGAAGGGGATCGCGCAGCCGAGCGCGAACACCGGATCCTTGCCGAAGAAGTAGTACGGCGCGGTGTGCGCCATTTCGACGGTCGCGTTCTGCACGCCGTCGACGACGCCGAAGGCGGGCATCAGCTCGCCCGCCGCGTGCGTGCTCACCTGGAACTTGCCGCCGGTGATGTCGCTCAGCTTCTTGGCGAACACCTCGGCCGCACCCCAGATGGTGTCGAGCGATTTCGGGAAGCTCGATGCCAGGCGCCACCGGATGTTGGCCTGTGCATGCACCACCGCGGGCGCCATGCCGGCGGCGAGCACGCCGGCGATGCCGGCGCCTTGGACGAATGAGCGACGTTCCATCGATGTCTCCTGTGCGATTGAGTCGGGGCTCGAAAAGCCGACGAAAGCGCGCGGATTCTAGGAGTCGCCCTCCGGCGTGCCCGGGCGGGTTTTCCCGCTGCGCCGCGCCTGTGCCCTGCGCGCGCCCATGCTCTGCAGGCTCGGCGCAGCGTCGGCCCCGGCCGCGCGGCGACGACGCGGCGGCGACGACGCGTTCAGGCGCCGGCCAGCTTCATGCGTGCCACCAGCACCGAGCCGACCGTGCGGCTGCCCTGCGTGTAGGTGTCGGCGCCGATGGCGGCGATGTCGGCGAACATGTCGCGCAGGTTGCCGGCGATCGTCACCTCGTGCACCGGGTGCACGATGCGGCCGCTCTCGACCCAGTAGCCGGCGGCGCCGCGCGAGTAGTCGCCGGTGACGCCGTTGACGCCCTGGCCCATCAGCTCGGTGACGAACAGGCCGCGGTCGAGCTTGCGCAGCATCGCGTCGAGGTCGTCCGCGGGCTGCGTGAGCCGGCTCGTCAGGCGCAGGTTGTGCGCGCCGCCGGCGTGCCCGGTGGTGCGAAGGCCGAGCTTGCGCGCCGAATAGCTGCTGAGGAACCAGCCCTGCACGACGCCGGCATCGACGACGCGGCGCGGCTGCGTGCGCACGCCCTCGTCGTCGAAGGGCGCGCTGCCGCGGCCCTTGGGCTGGTGCGGATCCTCGTCGAGGTCGACATGCGCGGCGAACACGCGCTGACCCAGGCTGTCGGGCAGGAAGCTCGCCTTGCGGTACAGCGACGCGCCCGACACCGCCTGCACGAAGGCGCCCAGCAGCCCGGCGGCGACCGGCGCCTCGAACAGCACCGGCACCTCGCCGGTGGCCACGCGACGCGACGCCAGGCGCGCCAGTGCGCGCTCGGCGGCGTAGCGGCCCACCGCCTCGGGCGCGGCCAGCTCGTGCGCGTCGCGCATCGAGCTGTGCCAGGCGTCGCGCTGCATGTCGCGCCCCTTGGAGGCGATCGGCGCCACCGACAGGTAGTGGCGCGAGCTGGCGTAGCCGCCGCGAAAACCGCGCGTGTTGCCGGCCCAGAAATGCGCCTGCTGCGCCGACACGCCGGCGCCCTCGGAGTTGGTGATGCGCGCACTGGTGGCGAAGGCCGCCGCCTCGCAGCGGAGCGCCAGCTCGGCGGCCGCCTCGGCGTCGATGCGCCAGGGATGGAACAGATCGAGATCGCGCGCGGCCTCCTCGGGCGTGGCGAGGTCGTCGGCGTCGGGCAGGCCTGCGGCCGGATCCTCGGCCGTGAAGCGCGCGATGTCGTAGGCCGCGCGCACGGTGCGGCGGATCGCCTCGGGCGAGAAGTCGGAGCTGCTGGCGCTGCCGCGGCGCTTGTCGATGTAGACGCCGACGCCGAGCGACTTGTCGCGGTTGCGCTCGACGTTCTCGAGCTCGCCCTTGCGCACCGAGACCGACAGGCCGACGCCCTCGCTCACCTCGACCCCGGCGTCGCTGGCGCCGAGCCGGCGCGCCTCGGCCAGCGTGTCCTCGACCATCTGCTGGAACTGCGCGCGCGAAAAGGCGAAGCCGCGTTCGGCACGGGGATCGGTCATCGACGGCCTCGGGAGCAATACGAAAGTGGACGAAGGGCGCGCGCTGCGGGCCGCGACGAGCAAGCTGCCGCAAGGCCGCTCGTATGATACCGACGCCCTCCCCCGACAGACCCCCGAGCACCGCCCGATGAGCCGACGCGCCGCCCCGCACCGCGGTCTCGACGTCCAGTACGGCGACGGCGACGGCGACGGCAACGACGACGGCCAGGCGGCGCGCCCGAGCAAGACCGCGCGCAAGCGCGAGGCGCAGGCGGCGCAGACGCTCGGGCTCGAACTGGCCTCGCTGCCGGCCGAACGGCTGGCCGCGATCGCGCTGCCCGAGGCGCTGCGCGAAGCGATCGACGCCTACCGGCGCACGAAGTCGCACGAGGGGCGCCGGCGCCAGCTGCAGTACGTCGGCAAGCTGATGCGCGGCGCCGACGAAGCGGCGCTGCGCGAGGCGCTCGCCGCGGCGAGCCTCGACTCGGCACGCGCCACGCTGGCGCTGCACGAGGCCGAGCGCTGGCGCGCCGAGCTGATCGCCGACGACACTGCACTCGAGCGCTGGCTGCAGGCCAACCCGGACACCGACGGCGCGCAGTTGCGCCGGCTCGTCCAGGCCGCGCGGCGCGACGCCGCCGGCGCCGCGGCCGGGATGCGCCAGGCGCCGAGCCTGCGCGCGCTGTACCAGTTCATCCGACCGAGGATCGCCGCAGCATGAACGAACACGACCCAGTACGCATCGGCCTCGTTTCCGTCAGCGACCGCGCCAGCGCCGGCGTCTACGAGGACAAGGGCATTCCGGCGCTCGAGGAATGGATCGGCCGCGCGCTGAAGAATCCGGTGCAGTGGCAGCAGCGGCTCGTCGCCGACGAGCAAGAGCGCATCAGCGCCGCGCTCGTCGAACTCGTCGACACGCTCGGCTGCGACCTCGTCTTCACCACCGGCGGCACCGGCCCGGCGCCGCGCGACGTCACGCCCGAGGCGACGCTGGCCGTCGCGCACAGGGTGATGCCCGGTTTCGGCGAGCAGATGCGCCAGGTGAGCCTGGCCTTCGTGCCGACGGCGATCCTCTCGCGCCAGGTGGCGGTGATCCGCGGCCGCGCGCTCATCGTCAACCTGCCCGGGCAGCCCAAGTCGATCGCCGAGACCTTGGCCGGCCTGCCCGAGCGCGACCCGCCGCTGCACGGCATCTTCAGCGCCGTGCCCTACTGCATCGACCTCGTCGGCGGCCCCTACCTCGAAACGCACGACGAGGTATGCCGGGCCTTTCGGCCGAAATCGGCGCGGCGCCCGGTGCGCGGCTGAGAGCCCCGAACGCTGCCACCGCGGCCGGCAGCGCCAGCCCGGCCCTTGCGAAACCGCTGCGCGCACGCACATACCGGGGAGTCATACGGTTTCGCATTCAATGCGATGACAAGGCGCGAAGCCGAAGACCGTGCGGGCGCGCGGCGCGGCGAAGCAACGCGGTGGGCGCGTTGAATGCGAAGCCGTATCAGCGATCGGGAAGGCGGGTTCGACATGGACGAGACTGTGCGCCCGGCCGCCGTGGCTGGGCGGTTCTATCCGGGACGTGCGAACGCGCTGGCGCGCGAAGTGGATGCCTATCTGGAGGCGGCGCAGGCGCTGGCGCGGCCGTTGTGCGCGGCCGCGCCGAAGATGCTGCTCGTGCCGCATGCCGGCTACGTCTATTCGGGGCCGGTGGCCGCAAGTGCGTACGCCTGCGTGGCGCCTCGGCGCGGGCACATCCGGCGCGTCGTCTTGCTGGGGCCGGCGCACCGGGTGGCCGTGGGCGGCCTGAGCGCGCCGCTGGTCGACGCGTTCGATACGCCGCTCGGGCGCTGCCTGCTCGACCGTGAGGCGATCGCCGCGCTGGACGGGCTGCCGCAGATCGGTGCCGGCGACCTCGCGCACGCCCAGGAGCATTCGCTCGAGGTGCAGCTGCCTTTCCTGCAGCGCGTGCTGGGCGAGTTCAGGCTGGTGCCGCTGCTGGTGGGCGACGCCGCGCCCGAGCAGGTGGCCGAGGTGCTCGAGCGCCTGTGGGGCGGCGACGAGACGCTGGTCGTCGTCAGTTCCGATCTCTCGCATTACCTGCCCTATGCCGAGGCGCGCCGGCGCGACGAGGCAACCATGGCACGCGTGCTCGCGCTCGACGCGCGGCTCGATCGCGACGAGGCCTGCGGCGCCGCGCCGCTGGCCGGCGCGCTGCTCGCGGCACGACGCCACGGCCTCGTGCCGCGCCTGCTCGATCTGCGCAATTCGGGCGACACGGCCGGCGACCGCGAGCGCGTGGTCGGCTATGCCGCCGTCGCCTTCGTGCCGGGCACGCGCCATGACCGCGCGCCCGCCGACGGGCACAAGGCGGGCGCCGACGGCTCGGACGCCGCATTCGGCCGCGCCCTGCTGGCGCGGGCGCGCAACGCGATCGCCGGCGCGCTCGGGCAGGCGACGCAGCCCGAGCCCCCGCACCCCGGGCTGCGGCGGCACGGCGCGACGTTCGTGACGCTGCGCCGCGACGGCACGCTGCGCGGCTGCATCGGCACTCTGCGCGCCGAGCGCCCGCTCGAAGACGACGTGCGTGCGCATGCGCTGGCGGCGGCCTTCGACGACCCGCGCTTCGCGCCGCTGGCGCGCGCCGAATACGCCGCGCTCGAGATCGAGGTCTCGCTGCTCGGCGCGGCCGAGCCGCTGACCGCGGCCAGCGAGGCGCAGGCGCTGGCGCTGCTGCGCCGCGGCCGCGACGGCCTGATCCTCGAGTGGCGCGGACGGCGCGCGACCTTCCTGCCCCAGGTCTGGGAAGAGCTGCCGCAGCCGGCGCAGTTCCTCGCCGGGCTCAAGCGCAAGGCCGGGCTCGCCGCCGACTTCTGGGCCGCCGATCTGCGCCTGGCGCGCTACGAGGTGCGCAAGTTCGCCGAAGGCGCCACGGCGCAGGCGGCCTGATGCCCGAGCGCACCCAGGCAAAGACGGCGGCCGACGACGGCGACGCGCCGTTCCCTGCGCGCTGGTGGCACGCGCTGCCCGACGGCCGCATCCAGTGCGACCTGTGCCCGCGCGACTGCCGGCTGCACGAGGGCCAGCACGGGTTGTGCTTCGTGCGCCGGCGCGCGGGCGACGCGCTGGTGCTCGGCACCTACGGCCGCAGCTCGGGCTTCGCCATCGACCCGATCGAGAAGAAGCCGCTCGCCCACTTCCTCCCCGGCTCGACGGTGCTGTCCTTCGGCACCGCCGGCTGCAACCTGGCGTGCAAGTTCTGCCAGAACTGGGACATCTCCAAGAGCCGCGCGATGGACCGGCTGCAGGACCGCGCCTCGCCCGAACGCATCGCCGAGGCGGCCGCGCAGGCCGGCTGCGCGAGCGTGGCCTTCACCTACAACGACCCGGTCATCTTCGCCGAGTACGCGATGGACACCGCCGACGCCTGCCGCGCACGCGGCGTCAAGACGGTGGCGGTGACGGCCGGCTACATGCACGCCGAGCCGCGGCGCGCGTTCTACGCCAGGATGGACGCCGCGAACGTCGACCTCAAGGCCTTCAGCGACGCGTTCTACTTCCGGCAGACGGGCGCGCACCTGGCGCCGGTGCTCGAGACGCTCGAGCACATCGTGCACGAGACCGACTGCTGGCTCGAGATCACGACGCTGCTGATCCCCGGCCACAACGACGGCAACGCCGAGCTCGAGGCGATGGCGCGCTGGATCGTCCGGCACCTCGGACCCGAAGTGCCGCTGCACTTCACGGCCTTCCACCCCGACTACAAGATGACCGACGTCGCGGCCACGCCGCTGGCCACCGTGCGCCGCGCGCGCGCCGTCGCGCTGGCCAACGGGCTCGTCCACGTCTACACCGGCAACGTGCGCGACACGCAGGGCGGCACCACCTGCTGCAGGCATTGCGAGCAGCCGCTGATCGAGCGCGACGGGCACCGGCTGCTGCGCTACGAGCTCGACGACGCCGGCCGCTGCCGGCACTGCGGCACGCCGCTGGCCGGGCGCTTCGGCGGCCCGCCGCCGGTGCTCGGCCGGCGGCACCTGCCGATGCGCGTGCGCATGGCCTGAGCGACCCGCGGTGCACGCAGGCGCGCCGCGGCAGCGCGCGCGGGGCGGCGGCGCGGCGGCCGGGCTTCTGCCGCCCACGCTCCTACTTGACCAGCCGGCTCAGCCGCTCGGCGTCGAAGCTCTCGTGCTTGTGCGCATCCTGCGGCACGCACTCGTCGGCGGGCAGCTCGCGCGCCCGCGCCGAGAGCTTCTCGATCGCCTGCCACAGCAGCGCGATCTGGTGTTCGTGCGACGCCGCATTGCCGATCAGCCCCTTCATCGCCAGCGAGACGGGATCATCGCCCTGCGTCACGGCGTAGGCCGAGAAACCCATCCGGGCCGCGGCCGCCTCGCGCGCCGCGTCGGCCTCGGCCTCGATGATGCGCGAGGGGTTGCCGACCGCGGTGGCGCCCGGGGGCACGGCCCGCACGACGACGGCGCCGGAGCCGATGCGCGCGCCCGCGCCCACCGTGAAGCCGCCCAGCACCTGCGCGTTGGCGCCGACGATGACGCCGCGGCCGAGCGTCGGATGGCGCTTGGCACCCTTGGCCAGCGACGTGCCGCCCAGCGTCACGCCCTGGTAGATCGTGCAGTCGTCGCCGATCTCGGCCGTCTCGCCGATGACCACGCCCATGCCGTGGTCGATGAAGACGCGCCGGCCGATCGTGGCGCCGGGGTGGATCTCGATGCCGGTGGCCCAGCGCGCGAAGTGCGAGACGAAACGGCCGAACCAGCGCAGGCCGACGCGCCAGCAGGCATGCGCCCAGCGGTGCAGCACGAGTGCATGCAGCCCGGGGTAGCAGGTGAGCACCTCCCAGGCCGTGCGGGCGGCCGGGTCGCGCTCGCGGATGCAGGCGATGTCTTCGCGCAGGCGGGCAAACATGGCTTTGCAGTGTAGCCGTGCGTCCTCGCGCTCTCTGGCGGGCTCCAAGCGGATGCGGCAGCACGGCCGGTGTGTATTGCGCCCAGGGTGCGTCGAAGCCGCGCGACACGCCGTTGTACTCGAACGCCTCGACGAACTGCGTCGCGCCGGGCAATTCGAGCGTCAGCGGCGTGGGGATCACGACATGCGCGAGCGCGGCCGTGGCGCTGATGCGGTGGTCGAACACCACCAGCAGGTCGCACGTGCTGCGCGACCGATTCAGTAGGCGCGCGAGCACTGACGCCGAGCGGTCCGCGCTCATCCGGTCATCGCCTCGAGGTAGGGACGCATCACGTTGGTCATGCGGTTGACCTTGGCATAGCGCCAAAGCTCATCCATCGGCACCTTGCGCTGCTGCCAAGCCTCGCGCAGGGCTTCGAGCGCGACGTCGAGGCCCACCTTGCTGCGCAGCTTGAAGCAGTCCGTGATGGTCTTGGCGAGGCTGTAGACACGGACCGGTGCGCCGTCGAGCACGACGGTCTCGATCCCTTCCGTGAAAGCCGCGCCCGACACGCGGGTGACGCGCAGCGCGGCCTGGGTGCCCTTCGGGGCGTGCGTGCCGGCCGGCAGCGCGATCCAGACCTCGAAGGGGGCCTGCACGCCGATGTCGTGGATCTCCGGGCCGAGAGCAGGCACACCACGGCCCTGGGTGCCTGCCGGGTCACTTCGATCGCAGACTGGTGGGCGCTCCGCGACCCGCAGCCGCCGCCCCAGGGGCGAGTGCGCGAGGCGGAGCAAGACCGAAGCCGCCTGAGCCGCGCCGGTCCGGCCGTCACAAAACCTCGCCCCAGGCTGCAACGCCAAACCGCAGCCGGGGCGGCGTTGCGCCACGCGTCAGCGCGGCTCCATCGGAATTCGGGTCAACCCTGAGGACGTGGTCACCAGCGAGCGCTTGTGAGCGGGCAAGGGCCTGCCGAAGCCGCATTGCGCGACGTCACGCTCGCTACATCCAGGCACCTCAGACCCCCGCAGGCCCCCCGCCGGCCCGCCAAGTGGCGTTTGAAACTACTGTGCTCACAATAGCCACCTTACCCGCGCCGACCAGCGCTCGCTGAACCAGCAGGAAAACGCCATCAGCCGCCAGATCGGCCGTTGATGTCGCTGCGCACCCGCCGGGCATAGGTATGAGGCCATGAGAAGGAGAGTCAGATGCAAAGACGTGTTCGCGTTGCGCATGGGGCGATTCTGCTCGCGCTGACCTTCGCCGGCGTGGGTGCGCAGGCACAGGGCAGCGCCGGCGCGTGCGGCCTGTTTTCGCTCAAGGCCGCCGGTGCGCCGCAGGCTGCGGGCAGTGACGCGCAAGCCCAGTTCTTTACTACGGCGCAGCGCGTCGCGCTGGCGCAGCAGTTGGGCGTGGGCTGGATGCGTGTCAACGTCAGCCTCAACCAGCGCCCCAACCTGCAGGAGGCCGAGGCCGCGCGCCGCGCCGGGTTCAAGGTGTTGATGCATGTGACCACGCGCGAACGCGGCGAGGCCGCGCCGCCCGTGGCTGACCTCGGCGACTACCAACGCCGACTGGCAGCGTTGCTCGACCGCTTTGCGCCCGACGTGCTGGCGGTCGAGAACGAAGAGGTGGCGGCCAACTTTGTGCAGGGCACGCCGCAGCAATACCTCGACGAGTTGAACGCCGCGGCGCAGGTGGCCCGGCCGCGCGGCGTCAAGCTCACCAACGGTGCCATTACCAGCCGCGCCATGATGGATCTGCTGGGGCAGGCCTCCGGGCGCGGCGATCGCGCGGCGCGCAACCCGCGTCGCGCGGCCCGTGACGAAAAGGCCGCGGATCTGCTTGCCGCCTACCGCACGGCGCCTATCGACTATGTGAACCTGCATTGGTACCAGCGCGACCCGGCGCAGCTCGAGCGCGCCGTGGCCTGGTTGCAGGCGCACACGGGCAAGCCCGTGATCAGCAGTGAAATGGGCCAGTACGACCAGAGTGCGCAATGGCCCGCCGATGTCGTCGCGCAGGCCAGGCGGCTGGGCATGGCTATCGTGATTTGGTTCAACGGCGACGGAAACAAGGCCTTCGCCCTGGCCAATGCCGATGGCTCATTGCGCCCCGCCGCCAATGCGCTCGCGGCGGCCTGTCGCTAGCGCCCTGCCGGCACGGGGAACAGCTTGCTCAAGCCGTCGGCCATGACCTCCACCGAGAGCGCCGCCAGGATCAGGCCCATGAGCCGCGTCATGACGTTGATGCCGGTCTTGCCGAGCACGCGCTCTATGGACTGTAAGCGGGCAAGGGCCTGCCGAAGCCGCATTGCGCGACGTCACGCTCGCCACATCCAGGCACCTCAGACCCCCGCAGGCCCCCCGCCGGCCCGCCAAGTGGCGTTTGAAACTACTGTGCTCGCCGCCGGCGCGCATTGGCCACCGCGCGCGCGATGCCGCGCAGGATGTGCACCTCCTCGTCGCTGAGCCCGGCGCGGTTGAGCAACTGCTGCAGCCGCGGCATCAGCTTCCTGGGTGCCGCCGGGTCGAGGAAGCCGATCTCGACGAGCACGCGCTGCCAGTGCTCGAGCGCGCCTTGCACCGCGGCGGCGTCGGCGCGCCGCGCGGCCGGCGTGCGCGGGACGACGGCAAAGCCGCCCAGCGCCAGGCGCCACTCGTAGGCGACGAGCTGCACCGCCTGCGCCAGGTTGAGCGAGCCGTAGTCCGGATGCGTCGGGATCGACAGGCAGGCGTGGCAGCGGTAGACGTCGGCGTTGGTCAGGCCGGTGCGCTCCGGCCCGAAGACGAAGGCCACGCGCTCGCCGGTGCGCGCCAGCGCCGGCAGGTGCGCGCGCGGCTCGTGCGTGGGCGGACCGAAGTCGCGCGGCGTCATCGCCGTGGCGCAGACCCAGGTGCTGCCGGCCAGCGCCTCGTCCAGCGTGGCGACGACGCGTGCGGCCGCCAACACGTCGCGCGCGCCGCTGGCGAAGGCGGCGGCCTCGGGCCGCTCGAGTATGTCGGCGTGGCGCGGCGCCACCAGCACCAGCTCGGCGAAGCCCATCACCTTGAGCGCACGCGCCGCCGCGCCCACGTTGCCGGCGTGGCTGGGCTGCACGAGCACGAAGCGGGTCGCCTCGCGCGCCGCCGGTAAGATCGCAGCCGCCTCCATGCGCCGCATTCTGGCGCGCGCGCACCGCCTTTTGCCGCCCCATGACGCAAGCCGCCCTGCACCCCATGCTCAACATCGCCGTCAAGGCGGCCCGCGCAGCGGGGGCGATCATCAACCGCGCCGCGCTCGACCTCGAGGTGCTGCAGGTCGGGCGCAAGGGCCCGAACGACTACGTGAGCGAGGTCGACCGCGCCGCCGAGCAGGCCATCATCGACACGCTGCTGGCGGCCTACCCCGAGCACGGCATCCTGGCCGAGGAGTCGGGCCGCGCGCACGGCCGCGCCGAGAGCGAGTTCACCTGGATCATCGATCCGCTGGACGGCACCACCAATTTCCTGCACGGGCTGCCGGTGTACGCCGTGAGCATCGCGCTCGCGCACCGCGGCGTGGTGCAGCAGGGCGTGGTCTACGACCCGACGCGCAACGACCTCTTCTATGCCAGCCGCGGCCGCGGCGCCTTCCTCAACGACCGCCGGCTGCGCGTGTCCAAGCGCACGCGCCTGGCCGACGCGCTGATCGGCACCGGCTTCCCGTTCCGGCGCGGCGACAACTTCCAGCGCTACCTGAAGATGTTCGAGGCCGTGATGCAAAGCTGCAGCGGCGTGCGCCGGCCCGGCGCCGCCGCGCTCGACCTGTGCTACGTGGCCGCCGGCTGGTACGACGGCTTCTTCGAGACCGGCCTCAGCCCCTGGGACATCGCCGCCGGCTCGCTGATGATCACCGAGGCCGGCGGCCTGATCGGCAACTTCACCGGCGAGGCCGACTTCCTGTTCCAGCGCGAGGTCGTGGCGGGCACGCCCAAGGTCTACGGCCAGCTGGTGCAGATGCTGGCGCCGCACACGCGCGTCATCGCGCCGGGGGCGGCAGGCGCGCCGCATGCGGCGCAGCCGCACACCACGGCCGCCCCGGCCGGTGCGGCCGCGCAGGACGCCACGACCGCCTTCGTCGCCGCGGCGGCGACGCCGACCGCCGCGCGGCGCACCGTGCGCGCGCGCAAGCCGCGCGCCTGAGCAGTAGCCTTCGAAGACAAGGACAGGCGCTTCGCCGCCGCCCGCCGCCGGTTCATCAGCGCGCGCATCGAGCAGGTGCCGATCCCCCACGCCCGGCACGACGACCGCGGCCACGAGGACGAGGTGCTGCGCGCGGTGCGCGAGCGGCTGCGGCGGCGCGAAGCGCGCTGAAGCGCCGAGGGGCCGTGCCGCGCGGCGGCGGTGCAAGGCGCGACGGCGGCCGCTCGTGTGACCGCTCCCAAGACCGCCCAGGTGCCCGGCCCTAAGATCCCTGCCTCGATGCGCGACCCGCAACCCCCCGCCGGCCCCGACCTCGCGGCCCACACGCCGATGATGCAGCAGTACCTGCGCATCAAGGCCGAGCATCCCGAGACGCTGGTCTTCTACCGCATGGGCGATTTCTACGAGCTGTTCTACGACGACGCGCGGCGCGCCAACCGGCTGCTCGACATCACGCTCACGACACGCGGGCACAGCGCAGGCGAGCCGGTGGTGATGGCCGGCGTGCCGGTGCACTCGGTCGAGAGCTACCTCGCGCGCCTCGTCAAGCTGGGCGAGGCGGTGGCGATCGCCGAGCAGGTGGGCGACGTGGCCACGGCCAAGGGGCCGGTCGAGCGCAAGGTGGTGCGCGTGGTGACGCCGGGCACCGTCACCGACGCCGCGCTGCTGGCCGAGCGCGCCGACACGCTGCTGCTGGCGGTGCAGCGCGAGCGCGCGACCTGGGGCCTGGCCTGGCTCGCGCTGGCCGGCGGTGAGCTCGGCCTCAGCGAATGCGGCGAGCGCGAACTGCCGGGCTGGCTGGCGCGGCTCGAGCCGGCCGAGATCCTGTTCGACGGCAGTCCGCTGCCCGAGGCGCTGGCCGGGGCGCGCGCCGCGCGCACGGCCCGCCCGCCCTGGCAGTTCGACGCCGCGCTGGGCGCACGCAAGCTGCGCGCGCAGCTCGGGGTGGCCACGCTTGCGGGCTACGACGCCGAAGGCCTGCCGGTGGCGCACGCCGCGGCCGCCGCACTGCTGGCCTACGCCGAGCACACGCAAGGCGGCGCGCTGGCGCATGTGCAGCGCCTCGCGGTCGAGCGCACGAGCGAGCTGCTCGAGCTGCCGCCGGCCACGCACCGCAACCTCGAACTGGTGCAGACGCTGCGCGGCGAATCCGGCCCCGGTGCGGCGACGTTGCTCGGACTCATCGACCGCTGCCGCACCGGGATGGGCAGCCGGCTGCTGCGGCACTGGCTGACGCATCCGCAGCGCGCGCGCAGCGCGGCGGGCGAACGCCATGCCGCGATCGCCGAGTTCGTCGCGCAGGGCTTCGAGCCGCTGCGCGAGGCCTTGGCCGGCGTGAGCGACGTCGAGCGCATCACGGCGCGCAGCGCGCTGCGCCAGGTGCGCCCGCGCGAACTCGCCGGGCTGCGCGCCACGCTCGCCTTGTTGCCGCGCCTGAGCGCTGCCGTGCCGCGCGGCGCGCCGCTGCTCGAGCGGCTGCACGCGCAGCTGGCGCCCGAGCCGGCGCTGGCCGCCGTGCTGAGTGCCCTGGCCGACGAGCCGGCGGCGCTGGTGCGCGACGGCGGCGTCATCGCCGCCGGCTTCGACGCCGAGCTGGACGAATTGCGCGGCATCGACGCGCACGGCGACGCCTTCCTGCTCGAGCTCGAGGCGCGCGAGCGCGCCCGCACCGGCATCCCCAACCTGCGCGTGCAGTTCAACAAGGTGCACGGCTTTCACATCGAGGTGACCGGCTCGCACCTCGAGAAGGTGCCCGCCGACTACCAGCGCCGGCAGACGCTGAAGAACGCCGAGCGCTTCGTCACGCCCGAGCTGAAGGCCTTCGAGGACAAGGCGCTGGCGGCCAGCGAGCGCGCCCTGGCGCGCGAGAAGTGGCTCTACGAGCAGCTGCTCGACGCGCTGCAGCCCTTCGTGCCCGCGCTCGCCGCGCTGGCGCGCGCGCTGGCCAGCCTGGACGCGCTGGCCGCGCTGGCCGAGCGCGCGGCCACGCTTGGCTGGTGCCGGCCCGAGTTCGTGCCCTACCCTTGCATCGACATCGAAGCCGGCCGCCACCCGGTGGTGGAGGCCCGCCTGGCCGCCAGCGGCGCCGGTGCCTTCATCCCCAACCATTGCCGGCTCGACGCGAAGACGCGCATGCTCGTCATCACCGGCCCCAACATGGGCGGCAAGAGCACCTTCATGCGCCAGGTCGCGCTGATCGTGCTGCTGGCGGCGATGGGCTCGTACGTGCCGGCCGCGGCCTGCCGGCTGGGGCCGATCGACGCCATCCACACCCGCATCGGCGCGGCCGATGACCTGGCCAACGCGCAGAGCACCTTCATGCTCGAGATGACCGAGGCGGCGGCCATCGTGCACCGCGCCGGCGAGCAGAGCCTGGTGCTGATGGACGAGGTGGGCCGCGGCACCAGCACCTTCGACGGCCTGGCGCTGGCGGCGGCCATCGCGCTGCAGCTGCACGAGCGCAACCGCGCCTTCACGCTCTTTGCCACCCATTACTTCGAGCTCACCGAGTTTCCGGCCACGCACGAGCGCGCGCTCAACGTGCACGTGGGCGCGGTGGAGAGCGGGCACGACATCGTCTTCCTGCACCAGATCGAACCCGGGCCCGCGAGCCGCAGCTACGGCGTGCAGGTGGCGCGGCTGGCCGGCATGCCGGCGGCCCTCATCCGCCAGGCGCGCGCCACGCTCGAAGCACTCGAGGCCAAGGCCGCGGCCGGCCAGGCGCAGGTGGATCTCTTCGCAGCGGCGCCCGCGCCGCCCGCCGCCGAGCCTTCGCGCGCCGAGGCCGCGCTGCGTGCGCTCGACCCCGACCGTCTGTCGCCCAGGGAGGCGCTCGACGCGCTGTACCGGCTGCGCGAGCTGCTTGCGAAGGACCCCTCATGACACCCCGCGCGGCGCCGACTGCACCGGCCGCCGCCGGCGGCGGCACCCTGGTCTTTTGCCACGCCAACGGCTTCGTCGCCGGCACCTACGAGCCGCTGTTCGAGGTCTGGCGCGCCTCTGGCTGGCGCGTGCTGGCGCCGGCCAAGCTCGGCCACGACCCGCACTACAAGGTCACCAGCAACTGGCCGCAGCTGCGCGACGAGCTGCTCGCCTACATCGAACGCGAAGCTCCGGGCGAAGCCGTGGCGCTGGTCGGCCACTCGATGGGCGGCTACCTGAGCCTGCTTGCCGCCGCGCGCCAGCCGGCGCTCGCGCGTGCCGTGCTGCTGCTCGACGCGCCCATCGTCGCCGGCTGGCGCGCCCAGGGTTTTCGCATCCTCAAGTCGACCGGCCTGCTCGCGCGCGGCGGGCCGGGCAAGGTGGCGGCGCGGCGGCGCACGCATTGGCCCTCGCTCGCAGCGGCGCGCGCGCATTTCGCGGCCAAGCGCGCTTTCGCCGGCTGGGACGCGCGCGTCTTCGAGGCCTGGCTGCAGCACGGCTTCGAGCCGGCCGCCGCGGGCGGCGTGCAGCTCGTGTTCCGGCGCGAAATCGAGACGCGCATCTACAACACGCTGCCGCACCACGTCGAGCACGTGCTCGCGCGCCATCCGCTGCACTGCCCGTTCGGCTACCTGGGCGGCACGCGCTCGGCCGAGCGGCACCAGCTCGGTATCGGCTTCGTGCATCGGCTGGCCGGCGCGCGCTGGCGCGACATCGAGGGCACGCACCTGTTCCCGATGGAAAGGCCGCGCGAGACGGCGCAGGCGGTGCTCGAGCTGCTCGCCAAGGCGGCCGACGCTCGCGGATCCGTGACGACATGAACCACGAGCGTGATTCATGACGTCGCAGGCATCGCGATCACGGCGGCGCAGGTCGCGCGGGCGTCCCATGCCGGGGCGCCCGCGGCGCTACGCGTCGAAGCGCCCCAGGCGCACGGCGGTGGCGCCGGGCTCGAGGTTGCGCGTGCCCGGCATCACGAGCACGGTGTCGTCGTACGGCGTGACGATCACCCGCTCGCCGTCCTGAGCGATCGGCGTGCCGGCCCGGGCAACGACGGACAGCCCCAGCGTCGGCACGAGGAAGCGGAAGTCCTTCGTGCGCGCCACCACCGCCTCGGTCACGCGCACCAGGCGCTGCGCGGCCGGCGGCGCGCGGCGCACCTGCGTCGCCACCCAGCCGGCGTCGGCCAGGCTGGCCAGGCCGAGGAAACGCACCAGCGTGTCGCGCGCCACCTCGGCGGCCGCGCGCTCCCAGTGCTGGCCGCATTCGATGAGCAGGGCCCGCTTGGGCGAGGCCGCGTCGCCGAAGCCGCCGCGCTCGACCATGCGCAGGCCGGCCGGGTGGCCGGTGTCGACGAGCAGGAACTCGGGAACGCCGAGCGCGCGCGCCCAGGCGGCGTTCTTGTCCTGCGTGCCGCACACCATGAGCGGCGCGCAGGGCTCGCTCATCGAGTGGATGTCGAGCAGCAGCTCGCTCGCGTCGACGAAGGGCCTGAGCTGGCGCGCGCGGCGCAGCTCGGCCGAGTCGCGCGTGCCCAGCAGCACTTCGTCGGCCCAGACGCGGTTGAGGTCCTCGTCGACGCAGCGCGAGGCGAACGGAGCGGCGGCGTCGAAGCGCGCGTAGGCGGCCACGTTGGCGAAGGCGACGACGAGCCGGCCGCAGCGCGGGCGGAACCCCGTGCCGAGCAGCCAGTCGAGCGCGATCGCGCCGCAGATCTCGTTGCCGTGCGTGAGCGCCTGCACCATCACGCGCGGGCCGGGCTGCCCGGAGTCGAAGGCGTGCACGTAGTCGACGCCGGTGTTGCCCTCGCGCCAGCGGCTGATGTCGGGCGGCGCGAGTTCGACCGGCGGCAGGTTCATCGGGCGCCCCCGAAGCGCGCCGCGATGGCGTCGAGCAGCGCCATCAGCTGCGCCTGCACGCGCTCGAAGTTCGCTACCTTGGCGATCTCGTCGGTGCTCATGTACAGGCGCTTGTTGATCTCGATCTGCAGGCTGTGGCGGCCGGCGGCGGGGTCGGAATAGGCGCGCACCAGTTCCACGCCCTTGAACGGGTCGTTCACGCGCACGTCGTAGCCCAGGTCGGCGAGGAAGCCGTGCACGAAGGCCGTGAACGCGGCGTCGCAGGTCGTGCCGTCGCGGTCGCCGAGCACGAAGTCGGGGCGCGGCCGGCCGTCGACGCCTTCGATCAGCACGCTCGTCTCGTGGCCCATCGAGTGGCAGTTGATGTGATAGACCTTGCCGAAGCGCGCGTGCGCCGCGTCGAGCAGATCCGCGAGCGCGGCGTGATACGGCGCGTGGCAGCGCTCGATGCGCCGCTGCACCTCGGCTGCGCTCAGGCGCCGGTCGTAGATCGGGCGATCCTTGTCGAGCGTGCGCCAGACCAGGGCCTTGCCGATCGCGCCCTTGCCGCTGTCGTTGATCGGGCCGGGCCAGGGTTCGGCGAGCAGCTCGGGGTCGATGTCGGCGGCGTGCCGGTTCGCATCGAGATAGGTGCGCGGGAACTGCGCGGCCAGCAGCGGGATGCCGCGCTCGGCTGCCGGCCGGTACAGCTCGTCGATGAAGCAGTCCTCGCCGTCGCGCAGCTCGCGCAGCGGGACCGCGGCGTCGAAATCCGGCGGCATGCGGTTGCCCGAATGCGGCGAATCGAGCACCAGCGGCAGGCGCGCCGCAACCGGCGGACGCGGGCCGTGGACGACGAGAACCTCTTCGTTCATGACGGATCGGAAGCGCTGCGGCCGAGGCCGGGAGCGCAAGTATCGCGCGCAGCGCTCCCGGCGTCGGTCGGGTCGGCCAGCCGCGCCGTGCCTGCCGCGCCGGCGGCCCGATGCCGGAGCGTGCCACCGGACGGGCGCGGGTTTCCCCGGGGCGCGGCACACCCGCCGGCGGCGGCCCGGCCCCGTAGCATGCGCGCTCGTCCCCTCGACCGATGGAGTAAAGCGATGCAAGAGAGAGACATCCGCAGCCTGATCGAACAGGTGCGCGCAGGCAGCTTGCCGCGCCGCGGCTTCATCCAGCGCCTCGTCGCCGCCGGCCTCACGGCGCCGATGGCCTCGATGCTGCTGATGCACGAGGGTCTGGCGCAGACCGCGGCGCCGATCCCCTACAAGCCGACCAAGCGCGGCGGCGGCGGCACCTTGAAGCTCATCTACTGGCAGGCGGCGGTGCACCTGAACCCGCACTACGCCGGCGGCACCAAGGACCAGGATGCCAGCCGCATCTTCTACGAGCCGCTCGCCGGCTGGGACAGCGAGGGCAACCTCGTGCCCTTCCTGGCCGCCGAGGTGCCCACGCGCGCCAACGGCGGCGTCGCCGCCGACGGCAAGAGCGTCACCTGGAAGCTCAAGCGCGGCGTGAAGTGGCACGACGGGCGCGAGTTCAGCGCCGACGACGTCGTCTTCACCGCCCAGTACGCGGCCGATCCGGCCGCGGCGATGACGACGGTGAGCGTCTACAAGGACCTCAAGGTCAGCAAGCTCGACTCGCACACCGTGCGCGTGGAGTTCGCCAAGCCCACGCCCTTCTGGGCCGAGCCGCTGGTGGGCAGCGTCGGGCTGATCCTGCCCAAGCATGTGTTCGAGGCCTACACCGGCGCCAAGTCGCGCGACAACCCGGCCAACGTCAAGCCGGTGGGCACGGGCCCGTACAAGATCGTCGACTTCAAGCCCGGCGACTCGATCCGCGCCGCGGCCCACACCGACTACCACATCGCCAACCAGCCCTTCTTCGACGCGCTCGAAGTCAAGGGCGGCGGCGACGCCACCAGCGCCGCGCGCGCGGTGCTGCAGACGGCCGAGTACGACGTCGGCTGGAACCTGGCGGTGGAAGACGAGATCCTCAAGCGCCTGGAGGCCGCGGGCAAGGGCCGGATGCAGTTCTTCGCCGGCAGCGACATCGAGTTCATCATGCTCAACCACGCCGACCCCTGGAAGGAGGTGGACGGCGAGCGCGCCAGCGCCAAGAGCCAGCATCCGGCGTTCAGCGACAAGGCGGTGCGCGACGCGATGAGCCTGCTGGTCGACCGCAAGGGCATCGCCGACTTCATCTACGGCCGCGGCGCGGTCACGACCGCGAACTTCCTGAACAACCCGCCGCGCTTCGTCAGCAAGAACACGAAGTACGAGTACAACGTCGACAAGGCCAACCAGGTGCTCGAGGCGGCGGGCTGGAAGAAGGGCGCCGACGGCATCCGCGCCAAGGGCAACGTCAAGCTCAAGTTCCTCTACCAGACCTCGGTCAGCGGCCCGCGCCAGAAGTGCCAGGCCATCATCAAGGATGCCTGCAGCAAGGCCGGCATCGACCTCGACTTGAAGAGCGTGGTGGCGGCGGTGTACTTCGGCAGCGACTTCGCCAACCCCGACACCTACCAGAAGTTCTGGGCCGACATGGAGATGTACACCACCACCATGACGCAGCCCGACCCGCAGACCTTCATGGAGCAGTACACCTCGTGGGAGATCGCGCAGAAGGCCAACAAGTGGGCCAGCCGCAACCTCTCGCGCTGGTCCAGCCCGGAGTACGACGCCGCGCACAAGGCCGCGCAGGTCGAGCTCGACCCGGTCAAGCGCGCCGCGCTGTTCATCAAGATGAACGACATGGTGGTGGGCGACGGCTACATCATCCCGCTCTTCGCGCGGCCGCGGCCGGTGGGTACGGTGAACAAGCTCGTCACCACCATCTCGGCCTGGGACAACCTGACCTCGTTCATGACCTACTGGTACCGCGAGGCATAGAGCGTCCAGCCCCGGGGCGCCCGGCGGCGCCGCCCCCGAACCCGGTCAGGACGGGGGGCGCCGCCGGCGCTCCGGCAAAGCCGGTCGGCGCGGCGGCCCTCCGGCCCTCACGCCCTCACGCCAGGCGGCCGTCTTGCTCAACTACATCCTGCGCCGACTGCTGATCGCCCTGCCCAGCCTGCTGGGCATCAGCATCGTGCTGTTCACCGTGCTCGCGCTGGCGCCGGGCGACCCCTTCGACGAGCTGGCCACCAACCCGAACGTGCCGCCCGAGGTGCGCCTGATGCTGCGCGCGCAGTTCGGCCTCGACGACCCGGTGTGGCAGCGCTACCTGCACTGGCTGGCGAGCATGCTGCAGGGCAACTGGGGCTTCTCCTTCGTCAGCCGCATCAACGTCGACCAGCTCATCTGGCAGCGGCTGCCCACCACCATCGTCGTCATCGGCCTGTCGCAACTGCTGGCCATCCTGGTGGCGCTGCCGGTCGGCATCCTGGCCGCCGTCAAGCCCTATTCCTGGTTCGACCGCATCGCCAGCACCTTCGCCTTCGTCGGCTTCTCGCTGCCGACCTTCTTCACCGGCGTGCTGTTCATCCTGTTCTTCAGCATCTACCTGGGCTGGCTGCCCTTCGTCTACCGCAGCGACATCGCCGCCAGCGGCTGGCAGTTCCTGTGGGAGCACTTCAAGCAGAGCATCATGCCGGTCACGGTGCTCGGCCTGTTCCAGGCGGCGAGCCTGATGCGCTACGTGCGCAGCGCGGTGCTCGACGTCGTGCGGCTGGACTACGTGACGACGGCGCGCAGCAAGGGCCTGGCCGAGCGCAAGGTGATCACCAAGCATGTCGTGCGCAACGCCCTCATTCCGGTGGTGACGCTGGTGGCGCTGCAGATGCCGGCGGTGTTCGGCGGCGCTATCGTCACCGAGCAGATCTTCCGCGTCCCCGGCATCGGCAGCCTGCTGATCGACGCCATCCTGCGCAATGACACGCCGGTGATCATGGCGGTGACCTTCGTCTTCAGCTGCCTGGTGATCTTCTTCAACCTCGTCGCCGACGTCCTCTATGGCTGGCTCGACCCCCGCATCAGCTACGGCTAGCGCGGCGCCGCCCGGCGGCGCGCCGCCGGTTGCCCCGCTCGGCAAGCCGATCGCCAGCGTCTCGCCCTGGCGCGAGGCCTGGCGCCGCTTCCAGCGCCACCGGCTCGCCTACTGGAGCCTGTGGGTGCTGGGCCTGATGGTGCTGGCGGTGCTGCTGGGGCCGCTCGTGTACAAGGTCGGCATCAACGACGTCGACTTCAAGGCGCGCCTGGCGGGCCCCTCGGCGACGCACCCGATGGGCACCGACGACCTCGGCCGCGACCTGCTCGCGCGCATGCTCTACGGCGGCCGCATCAGCCTGGCCGTGGGCCTGGCGGCGATGCTGATGGCGA
This sequence comes from Rubrivivax sp., assembly GCA_046348125.1. Taxonomy (GTDB): domain Bacteria; phylum Pseudomonadota; class Gammaproteobacteria; order Burkholderiales; family Burkholderiaceae_C; genus Rubrivivax. The sequence goes on along the minus strand of JAXMEV010000008.1, from coordinate 80,208 downwards.
TGACGGTGGGCGTCGTCATCGGCGCGCTGGCCGGCATCTCGCGCGGCTGGCTCGACGCGGCGCTGATGTGGGTGACGGATCTCTTCCTCAGCCTGCCGCAGCTGCCGGTGCTGCTGCTGCTGATCTTCCTGTTCCGCGAGCCGCTCAAGCAGATGTTCGGCCTCGAGGTCGGCATCTTCATCCTCATCGTCGCCGTGATCGGGGGCTTTCGCTGGATGCCGGTGGCGCGCCTGGTGCGCGCGCAGTTCTTCAGCCTGCGCGAGAAGGAGTTCGTCGAGGCGGCGCGCGCGCTCGGCGCGTCCACCGCGCGCCAGGTGGCGCGCCACATCCTGCCCAACAGCCTGGGGCCGGTGATCGTGGCGGCGACGATCGACGTCGCCGCCGCCATCATCGCCGAGAGCACGCTGTCCTTCCTCGGCCTGGGCTTCCCGCCCGACATCCCGACCTGGGGCCGCATCCTCTACGACGGGCGCGACTACATGGATCTGGCGCTGCACTGGGCGCTGTTCCCCGGCCTGGCGATCTTCGTTGCCGTGCTGACGATCAACTTCGTCGGCGACGGCCTGCGCGACGCGCTCGATCCGCGCCGCGTGATGTGATGCGATTGCTCGAGATCAGGGGCCTCGAGACCCACTTCAAGACCGACGACGGCTGGCTGCACGCCGTCGACGGCGTCGACATCGCGGTCGACGCCGGGCAGACGGTGTGCGTGGTCGGCGAGAGCGGCTGCGGCAAGAGCGTCACGGCCAAGACCGTGCTCAAGCTCATCGACATGCCGCCCGGCAAGATCGTCGCCGGCCAGGTGCTGTGGCAGGGCCGCGACCTGGTGCCGCTGTCGGCCGCCGAGATGCAGAAGATCCGGGCCAAGGAGATCGCCATCATCTTCCAGGAGCCGATGACGAGCCTGAACCCGGTGTACACGATCGGCGAGCAGATCGCCGAGAGCGTGCGCCTGCACGAGGGCCTGTCGAAGCGCTCGGCGCTCGCGCGCGCCGTCGAGATGCTTCGGCTCGTCAACATCCCGACGGCCGAGCGGCGCGTGCACGACTACCCGCACCAGTTCTCCGGCGGCATGCGCCAGCGCGTGATGATCGCCATCGCGCTCGCCTGCAACCCCAAGCTGCTGATCGCCGACGAGCCGACCACCGCGCTCGACGTCACGATCCAGGCCCAGATCCTCGAGCTGCTGCAGGGGCTCAAGGAGCGCCTGGGCATGGCGGTGCTGCTGATCACGCACGCGATGGGCGTGGTGGCCGAAGTGGCGCAGAAGGTGGTCGTGATGTACGCCGGCCAGGTGGTCGAGGAGGCTCCGGTGGCCGAGCTGTTCGCGCGGCCCAAGCACCCGTACACGCAGGGCCTGATCCGCAGCATCCCGCGCGTCGACCTCGCAGCCGAACACAAGACGCGGCTCGAGGCGATCCCCGGCACGGTGCCCAAGCTGATCGAGCCGGCGCCGGGCTGCCGCTTCGCCAGCCGCTGCAAGTACGTCATGCCCGAGTGCACGGCGGCGACGCCGCCGCTGTACGACGTCGGCCCCGGGCACCGCGCCGCCTGCGTGCTCGTCGCGCCGCGGCGCACACCGCAAGGCCCAGCATGACGGCGCCGCTGCTGCAGGTGCGCAACCTGGTCAAGCGCTTCCCGATCCGCGGCGGGCTGCTGCGGCGCGAGGTCGCGCGCGTGCATGCGGTCGACGGCGTCAGCTTCGAGCTCGCCGCGGGCGAGACGCTGGGCGTGGTCGGCGAATCGGGCTGCGGCAAGAGCACCACCGGGCGCTGCGTGCTGCGCCTGATCGAGCCGACTTCGGGCGAGGTGCACTTCGAAGGCCGCAGCGTCAGCGGCGCGAACCGCGCCGAGCTGCGCGCCCTCACGCGGCGCATGCAGATCATCTTCCAGGACCCCTATGCCAGCCTGAACCCGCGCATGACGGTGGGGGCGATCATCGGCGAGGGGCTGGTGATCCACGGCCTGGCACGCGGCGCCAAGGAGATCGAGCAGCGCGCCGCCGCCCTGCTCGAGACGGTGGGCCTGAACCCCGACTACATGCGGCGCTATCCGCACGAGTTCAGCGGCGGCCAGCGCCAGCGCATCGGCATCGCACGCGCGCTCGCGGTCGAGCCCAAGCTGGTGGTCTGCGACGAGGCCGTGAGCGCGCTCGACGTGTCGATCCAGGCCCAGGTGATCAACCTGCTCGAGGACCTGCAGCAGCAGCTGGGCCTGACCTACATCTTCATCGCGCACGACCTGTCGGTGGTCGAGCACACGAGCGACCGCGTGGCGGTGATGTACCTCGGCCGCATCGTCGAGATCGCGACGGCGCGCGCGCTCTACACCAACCCGCTGCACCCGTACACCGAGGCGCTGCTGTCGGCCGTGCCGATCCCCGACCCGCAGGTGCGGCGCAAGCGCATCATGCTGCAGGGCGACGTGCCCAGCCCGATCCACCCGCCGCCGGGCTGCCACTTCCACACCCGCTGCCCGATCGCCAAAAAGGGCTTGTGCGACCGGGTGCGACCGGAACTCGAGCCGCGCTCGCCGCAGCAGCAGGTAGCCTGTCACCTGCGCTGATGCCGGCTTGCCGCCGGCGCGCCGTCAGCTCACCTCGACCACGAGATCGGGCTGGAACAGCGCGTTCTCCGGCACGCCGGCGCGCGCATAGCCGCGCGCGTTGCACAGCACGCGCGTGCCGTTGACTTCGTAGTCGAAGCTGTCGTGCGTGTGCCCGTGGATCCAGAGCGCGGCACGCTGCGGCCGGATCAGGTATTCGGCGTCGGAGACGAAGCAGGCGTTCATCGGCGAGTCGGCGAAGCGCGGGTGGATGCTGCGCCGCGAAGGCGCGTGGTGCGTGATCACCACCGTCGGGCCCTCGTGCGGCTGCGTCAGCCGGCTCTCGAGCCAGGCGGCGTCGCGCCGGAACAGCGCGGCGGCGTGGTCGGGCGTGAACAGCTCGCTGCCGTCCTCGTGCAGGCGGATGCGGCTGAAGTCGCGCACCAGCCGGGTGGCCGCCTCCTTGGCCGCGGCCCGCTGCTGCTCGTCCGGTGCGAGCGCGAAGTCGGTCCACAGCACGGCGCCGAGGAAGCGCACGCCGCCGATGACGAGCTCGCCGCGGTCGAGCAGGTGGATCTGGGTGCCCTCGCACAGCCGGCGCAGCTGTTCGTCCACACCGTCCAGGCTGCCGCCGTAGTACTCGTGGTTGCCGGGCACGTAGAGCACGGGCTTGTCGAAGCGCAGCGCCCAGGCCACCGCCTCGCGCGGACGCGAGATGTCGCCGGCGAGCACGACGACGTCGGCGTCGTTGAGCGGGCGCTCCATGGCGCCGAAGCCGAGGTGGAGGTCGGACAGGACGTTGAGCTTCATCGGCAAGCCTCCTCGGCTGCGTGCGCCGGCATCGGCTGCGCGCCGACAGCGCGGCGCCGGCCCCGTGCGCGGGGGCGATCGGCGATTCTGTATCAACACCCGATGCGGGGGCATGCGCGCGGCTGCTGCGCCCACGCCGGCACTGCGGTCGAATCGGGCGCGTGACGGCGCGCCGCGGCACGCGGCGGCGCCGCACACGCACACCGACTCCCAGGGAGAGCCCGCCCGATGTCCGCCGAACCCGCCGCACCGCCCGCCCTGCCCTGGCCCGAGCTGTACCGGGGCATCGTCGAGCAGACCACCGAGGCGCTCGTCTTTGCCGACCGCGCGGGCACGATCCGCGTCTGGAACCGCGGCGCCGAGGCGCTGTTCGGCTGGAGCGGCGCCGAGGCGCTCGGCCGCAGCCTCGACCTCATCGTCCCCGAGCGGCTGCGCGCGGCGCATTGGGCGGGCTATCGCCGCGCCATCGCGCAGGGGCGCACGCAGCACGGCGGCCAGATCCGCACGACGCGCGCCCTGCACCGCGACGGCAGCAGGCTCTACGTCGACATGAGCTTCGGCCTCGTGCTGGGCCGCGACGGCTCGGTGCTGGGTTCGATGGCGCTGGCGCGCGACGCGTCGGCGCGGCGCGCGCTCGAAGAGGAGCTGCGCGCCTGGCGCGGCGCCGACGGCAGGGCGCGAGCCGACTGAGCCGGCGCGCCCGCGCTCAGCGATGCGCCGCCGCGAGCGCCTGCTCGAGGTCGGCGATCAGGTCGTCGGCGTGCTCGAGGCCGACCGACAGGCGCAGCAGGTCGGGCGGTGCCGGCGTGCCGGCGCCCTCGACGCTGGCGCGGTGTTCGATCAGGCTCTCGGTACCGCCCAGCGAAGTGGCGCGTTTCCACAGCCGCACGGCGGCGGCCGTGGCCACGGCAGCGGCCTCGCCGCCGCGCACGCACAGCGAGAGCATGCCGCCGAAGCCGCCTTGCATCTGGCGCGCCGCCACGGCGTGGCCGGCGAAGCCCGGCAGCCCCGGGTAGAGCAGCTCGCGCACCCGCGGGTGCGCCGCGAAATGCGCGGCGATGCGCGCGGCCGAGTCCGAAGCCGCGCGCACGCGCAGCGGCAGCGTGCGCAGGCCGCGCACCAGCAGCCACGACTCGAACGAGCCGAGCGTGGCGCCGCCTTGCACGCGCAGCGCGCGCAGGCGCTGCCAGTACGCGCTCGGCTCGCGCGCGACGAGCACGCCGGCGACGAGATCGCTGTGGCCGTTCAGGTACTTGGTGGCGGCGTGCATCACGATATCGGCGCCGAGCGCGAGCGGCCGCGTCAGCACCGGCGTGGCCACCGTCGAATCGACCGCCAGCAGCGCGCCGGCGGCATGCGCTGCGGCCGCCGCGTCGGCGATGTCGGTGATGCTCCACAGCGGGTTGGCCGGCGTCTCGACCCAGACCAGCCGCGTGCGGCCCGGGCGCAGCGCGGCGCGCAGCGCCGCCGGGTCGGCCATGTCGACGAGCTCGACGTCGAGCCCCCAGTCGACGGCGTAGCCGGTGAGCCAGTTGCGCAGCGACCAGTACATCACGCGCGGCGCCAGCACATGGTCGCCCGGCCGCAGCGCCAGGAAGCAGGCGGTGGCGGCGGCCATGCCGCTGGCGAACAGCAGCGCCTCGTGCCCGCCTTCGAGGGCGTTGATCACCGCCTCGGCCTGGTCGAAAGCGGGGTTGTCGGCGCGCGCGTAGGCGCGCCCCGAGCGGTACTGGTTGTCGGCGTCGCGCAGATAGGTGCTCGAGACGTGGATCGGCGGGATCACCGCGCGCGTCGTCTCGTCGATCCAGCCCAGGCCCTGGGCGGCGATGCTGTCGGGATGCAGGTCGTCGGTCTTCATGGCGTTCAACGCTGGTAGGCGCCGGGCGACCAGCGCTCGCGGTCGGCGGGCAGCGCGTGCGTGCCCAGCGGCCACTCGAACTCGGCGCGCGGCGCGAGGTCGCGGCCGCGCAGCTTGCGCGGGTCGACCGCGCGGCCGCGCAGCCAGGAATCGGGCGGCAGCTCGAAGGCGCCGGTCGGCATGTCGCGCAGCATGCCCAGCGTGGCCGGCCAGTTGCCGGCGAACCAGCCCGAGGCGCCGAGCCAGAAGATGCCGCCGCCGATGACGAGGTTGTTGACGAAGAGCGGCTCCTCGCGCATCGGTACGCGGTCGCGGAACACACGCACGAACCAGGCCGGCAGCCAGCCTTCGTTGATGAGCGTGTTGTGCGCCAGCACGAGCTCGTTGTGCTCCCAGGCGGCGCCTTCCGAGCCGTAGGCGATCAGCACCGGGTTCTGCCGGCGCGGGCCCTTGCCGACGACGTTGCCCAGGATCGTCGCCGCGCCGCCGTTGGGCAGGTCGATCTCGTAGCTGGCGTCGCCCTCGCCGGTGTCGCGGATCATGTTGTAGGTGATCACGCTCTCGCGCGCGCGCGACTTCAGCAGGTGGCCTTCGTAGCCGCGGTGCAGGCGGCTGCCGGCGAGCGTGAGCTTGGCGATGCGGCCGACGTAGAGCAGGTGCGGCAGCGAGCCTTCGACATGCGGCGCGCGGCCGAACTCGCTCGCGCGGATGTCGAGCACGGCGTCGGCCTCGTTGCCGGTGAGCAGGCCGATCTCGTTGTCGAAGAAGGCGCAGTCGCGCACCAGCAGACGGCCCTTCTCGAAGCGGATGCCGGCGCCGTTGCGGTCGGGCGCGCGCGCGCCGCGCAACTCCAGGTTCTCGATCGCGACCTCGCCGCCCTGCACGACGAAGATGGCCTTGCCCTCGGCCAGCTTGCCCTCGGCGACGAACACCGGGCGCTTGCCGACGCCGCGGATCGTGAGCCGGCGCTGCGCCAGCACCGCCGTCACGCCGCGGTACTCGCCCGGCAGCACCTCGATGACGTCGCCGTCGCGCGCACGCGCCAGCGTTTGGGCGAAGGCGACGGGCTGGTCCGACGGACCGACGATCAGGGTCTCGGCGCGCGCGCTCCGGCCGACGGCCAGCAGCCACATCAGCGGCAGCAGCAGCAGCGCCATCGGCAACAGGCCCGCGCGCCTGCGCCGGCGGCGCCGGCCGACGGCGCGCAGGCCGAGCGTGACTGCACTCATGGACCCGAGTATCTCAGCGGCAGGCGCAGCGTCGCCGCGGCCGCGCGCGCCGCGGGTGCGGGTTTTCACGGCCCCGCGCCGCGCAGGCTACGATTGCGCGAGCCCCAGTTCCACCAAGAATGCGAGGCGCAAGGCCTGCGCACCGCCGTCCACGAAGGAGTCGCCATGATCCGTCGCCACCTCGCGCCCGCGCTCGCGGGCGCCGCCTTGCTGCTCGCGCTGGGCCCGAACGCGCGCGCCCAGGAGGCCGGGCAGCTCAACATCATCTGCTCGGTGCAGGCCGAGTGGTGCAACATGATCCAGACCGTGTACGCGCGCACCACCGGCGTCAAGGTCAACATGTCGCTCAAGGGCTCGGGCGAGGCGCTGGCGCAGCTCATCGCCGAGAAGGCCAACCCGAAGACCGACATCTGGTTCGGCGGCACGGGCGACCCGCACCTGCAGGCGGCCGAGCTCGGGCTGACGATCGAGTACAAGAGCCCCTCGCTGCCGCAGCTGCACGCCTGGGCGCAGCAGCAGGCGCAGCAGTCGGGCTACAAGACGGTGGGCATCTACAGCGGGCCGCTGGGCTTCGGCTACAACACCGAGCTGCTGGCCAAGAAGAAGCTGCCGGTACCCAGGAGCTGGGCCGACCTGCTCAAGCCGATCTACAAGAACGAGATCCAGGTCGCCAACCCGGCCTCGAGCGGCACCGCCTACACGATGATCGCCACGCTGGTGCAACTGTGGGGCGAGGACAAGGCCTTCGACTACCTCAAGGCGCTGCACAAGAACATCCAGACCTACACGCGCAGCGGCACCGGCCCGATCAAGGCCGTGGCGCGCGGCGAGGCGAGCGTGTCGATCAGCTTCGTGCACGACGGCCCGGGCGAGGCGATGCAGGGCTTTCCGGTGGCCACCATCACGCCCTCGGAAGGCACGGGCGCCGAGATCGGCTCGATGAGCATCATCAAGGGCGCACGCAACCTCGAGGCGGCCAAGAAGTTCTACGAATGGGCGCTCACCGCGCCGGCGCAGGAGCTGGGCGCCGCGGCCAAGCAGTTCCAGGTGCCCAGCAACAAGAGCGCCAAGGTCGACCCGCACGTGCCCGACTTCAAGAAGATCAAGTTCATCAGCTACGACTACGCCAAGTACGGCGCCAGCGCCGAGCGCAAGCGGCTGATCGGCAAGTGGGAGAAGGACGTCAACTCGCTGCCGCGCTGAAGGTCGCGCCGAAGACCGCACCGAAGATTGCGCCGGAGGTCGGGCTGAAGGCCGCGCTGAGCGTCACGACCAAGGTCGCGTCGAAGACCGCACCGAGGTTCGCAGCGACGGACGCGCCGCACGGCCGCCCGCCGGCGCCGGCATGAACCGCGCCCAGGCGCGCGCCCAGCGCGTGCTGCTCGCCTGGCTCGCGCTGGGCACAGCGGCGTTCGCGCTGCTGCCCTGGTACTTCCCGCAGAACGTCACGCTGCTGCGCGCCCTGCCCGGCGTCTTCGGCGGCAGCGAGACGGCCAGCGGACTCGTGCAGGCACTGCGCCACGGACGGCCCTGGCTGTGGAGCGCTCTGGCCGGGCTGGCGCTGTGCGCCTGGGGCTGGCGGCTGCCGGCCGGGCGCGGCCAGGGCCGCATGCTGCTGGCCGGCAGCCTGCTCGGCCTGGCCGGCCTGGTGGGCAGCGGCTTCGCGATCGGCGCCACGGGTTGGTCGTACGCCTGGCTGAACGCGGCCTTCGGCGAACTGGCCGGCGGCCAGTTCGGCATCGGCCTGGGCGCCGCGCTGGTGCTGCTGGCGCTGCTGATGCTGCTCGGCGCCGGCGTGGCGCGGCTGGGCTACTTCCGCGGCGACTTCTTCGTCGCCGGCGCCGTCGTGCTGTGCGCCGCGCTGCTGCTGCTGTTCGTCGCGCTGCCGGTGGGCAAGGCCCTGGTGGGCGCCTTCCTCGACGACGCCGGCGCGTTCTCGCCCGCGGCGCTGGTCGAGCGCCTGGCGCACGAGCGCGTCTGGGGCCTGGCCTGCCTGGCCGGCGGCGTGCGCTGCGGCACGGCCTGGAACACGCTCTTCATGGCCCTGCTCACCGCCGCCGGCACCACGGTGATGGGCACGCTGATCGCGCTCTACGCCGAGCGCGGCGCGGCCGGCCGCGGCCGGCGCATGACGCGCACGCTCAACGTGCTGGCGCTGCTGCCGATCATCACGCCGCCCTTCGTCGTCGGCCTCGGCCTCATCTTGCTGTTCGGGCGTGCCGGGCTGGTGAACCAGTTCCTCGAATGGGCCTTCGGCATCGCGCCAACGCGCTGGTTCTACGGCCTGTTCGGCATCTGGCTGGCGCAGATGTTCGCCTTCACGCCGATCGCCTTCATGATCATGCGCGGCGTCGTGCAGGGCATCGCGCCCAGCATGGAGGAGGCGGCGCAGACGCTGCGCGCCAGCCGCCTCGTGACCTTCAAGACGGTGACGCTGCCGCTGATGAAGCCGGGCCTGGCCAACGCCTTCCTGGTCGGCTTCATCGAGAGCATCGCCGACTTCGGCAACCCGATCGTCGTCGGCGGCCAGTACTCGGTGCTGTCGACCGACATCTTCTTCGCCATCGTCGGCGCGCAGTACGACCAGGGGCGCGCCGCGAGTCTCGCGCTCATCCTGACCGCGTTCGCACTCGTCGTCTTCTTCGTGCAGCAGCGCGTGCTCGGGCGCACCAGCTACACCACGGTGTCGGGCAAGGGCGATGCCGGCATCGCGATGCCGCTGCCGGCGCGCGTGCGCCGCCTCGCGCTCGGCGTCGCCGGGCCCTGGCTCGCGTTCACGCTGCTCGTCTACGTGTTCGCCTTCACCGGCGGCTTCGTGCAGACCTGGGGCCGCGACTACACGCCCACGCTGCGCCACTTCGTCACCGCGTTCGACCTCCAGTGGGGCACGCACGGCCTGGTGTGGGCGGGCACGGCGTGGAACTCGCTCTTCACGACGATCCGCCTGGCGGCGCTGGCCGCACCGATTTGCGCGCTCATCGGCCTGCTCATCAGCTGGCTGCTGGCGCGCACGCAGTTCGTCGGCCAGCGCGCGTTCGAGTTCGGCGCCCTGCTCGCCTTCGCCATTCCCGGCACCGTGCTCGGCGTGAGCTACATCCTGGCCTTCAACGTGCCGCCCTTCGAGCTCACCGGCACCGGGCTCATCATCGTGCTGTGCTTCGTCTTCCGCGCCCTGCCGGTGGGCGTGCGCGCGGGCACGGCCAGCTTCAAGCAGCTCGACCGCAACCTCGACGAGGCCAGCACGATGCTGCACGCCGACACCGCGACGACGCTCACGCGCGTGGTGCTGCCGCTGCTCAAGCCGGCGCTGGTGACGGCGCTCGTCTACAGCTTCGTGCGCAGCATGACCACGGTCTCGGCGGTGATCTTCCTCGTCACCGCCGAGAACGAGCTGGCCACCACCTACATCATCGGGCGCGTGGGCAACGGCGACTACGGCGTCGCGCTCGCCTACTGCACGGTGCTGATCGTGCTGATGTCGGCGGCCACCGCGCTCATCCAGTTCCTCGTCGGCGAGCGCCAGCTCGGCCGCAGAAAGGCTGCCGCATGACCACGCCCGAGGCCGGCATCGAGTTCCGCCAGGTCACCAAGCGCTACGGGGGCGCGGGGGCGCCGCTGGTCGTCAAGGGCGTCGACCTGGTGGTGCCCAAAGGCACGCTCACCACCATCCTCGGCCCCAGCGGCTGCGGCAAGACCACGCTGCTGCGCATGATCGCCGGCCTCGACGCGCCGACCTCGGGCCGCATCCTCATCGACGGCCGCGACGTCACCCCGCTCGGCCCCGCCGAGCGCAACGTGAGCATGGTGTTCCAGAGCTACGCGCTCTTTCCGCACATGAGCGTGATCGACAACGTCAGCTACGGGCTCGTCGTGAGCGGCGTCGGCAAGGACGAAGCCGCGCGGCGCGCGCGCGCGGCGATGGACAGCGTCGGCCTTGCCGGCTACGACCGGCGCGCGCCGAGCGAGCTCTCGGGCGGCCAGCAGCAGCGCGTGGCGGTGGCGCGCTCGCTCGTGCTCGAGCCGAGCGTGATGCTGTTCGACGAGCCGCTGTCCAACCTCGACGCGCGGCTGCGCCGCAGCATGCGCGAGGAGATCCGCGCGCTGCAGCAGCGTCTGGCGCTCACCGTCGCCTACGTCACGCACGACCAGAGCGAAGCGCTGGCGGTGAGCGACCAGATCGTCGTCATGGACGCCGGACGCATCGCGCAGGCCGGCACGCCCGAACAGCTCTACGCGCAGCCCGAGAGCGAATTCGTCGCCGGCTTCATGGGCGAGGCGATGTTGTTCGCGGCCGAGGCGCTGGCCGACGGGCGTGTGCGCCTGGGCCCGCTCACGGTGGCCGTGGCGCGGCCGGCGCGCCCGGGCCGGGTGAAGCTGGCGGTGCGCCCCGAGGCCTGGCAGGTGGCGGCGAGCGAAGCCGGCACGCTCGCCGGCACGCTGGTGAAGATGGCGTATCTCGGCAGCTTCCTCGAACTGACGGTGGCCACGGAGCTCGGCGAGATCTTCGTCGTCTCGCCCGATGTCGAGCGGCGCTGGCAGCCGGGCGACGCGCTCGCGCTCACGCTGGCCGGGCGCAACGTCTCGGTGGTGGCAGCCGAGTAGGCCGGCGCAGCCGGCCCGGCCCCTTGCCCGCGCGTCTGGCCACGCGCCCTACGGCGCCGGCACCGCCACCCAGCGCGTCGTGCGCACGGCCAGGGTCGCGAGCAGCGCACGCTGGTGCGGCGGGTCCAGGTGCGCGGCCGGCTCGTCGAGCAGCAGCACGCGCGGCTGCACCGCGAGCGCACGCGCCAGCAGCACGCGCTGACGTTCGCCGCCCGAGAGCGTGGCCAGACGCCGCGCCGCGAACGGCGTGGCCGCGGTCTCGTCCATCGCCGCGCGCACCACCGCCTCGTCTGCGGCGCCGGGGCTGCCGAGCAGGCCCAGATGCGGCAGCCGCCCCAGGCGCACGATGTCGAGCGCGGCGAGCCCGCCGTCGGCCTCGCCTTGCTGCGCGAGCCAGGCGAGCAGGCGCGCTCGCTCGCGCTCCGGCCAATGGGCCAGCTCGCGGCCGAGCAGCCGCACCCGGCCGGCGGCGGGCGCGCGCAGTCCGGCAAGCAGGGTGAGCAACGTGCTCTTGCCCGCGCCGTTGGGCCCGACGACGGCGAGCCACTCGCCGGCGCGCAGCGTCCGAGCCGTCGCGCACAGACCAGAGCGACACAGTCGAGCCACACGACCGCAAGCGGCTCGAGCAGCCGTGCCGCTGCATCACGCGGCCGGCGCTGTCGGACGAACGAGTGCAGCCCAACGCGGCGGGGCAGGTGGAGCCCAAGCTCGAGACACCGTGGCGCGACGGCACCACGCGCCTGGTCATGAGCCCGCTTGAGTTCATGCAGCGGCTGGCGGCGCTGGTGCCGCGGCCGCGGTTGCACCTGATCAGGTTTGGTGTGCGCATCACTTCGCTTCGCGAAGTGAGCGGATCCCCGCTGCGCGAACACCGCGTGCTGGCACCGAACGCCAAGCTGCGGGCGCTGGTGGTGCCAAAGGTGCCACCCGAGCAACAGGACCCGGCCACCGAAGCCGTTGCAACCGGCGGGTGCGAAGTCGAGACCGTCCAGGCCCGGCCGCACCGCATCAGCTGGGCGCGGCTGCTCGAGCGGGTCTTCAACATCGACATGCAGCACTGCCCGAACTGCAGCGGCGGGGAACTGAAGATCATCGCGGCCATCCTGGAGCGGCCGGTGATCGAGAAGATCCTGACTCACCTGGGCCTGGATCCGCAGCCGCCGCCCCGAGGGCGGGCGCGTGAGATCGGGCAACACTGACGCCACCTCAGCCGCGCCGGCCGTCATCAACGCCACATCCGCAGACTGCAGCGCCCAAGTGCGGCCGGGCGACGCGGCGCGCAGAGCGGGCGCGGCGTTACCAAATGAGGGTCAGCCCTGAGATCGAGGCGGCAAACCAAGGCCAGAGGAGCCTCTGGGGGAATGGCGAGGCGGTCCCAATGGGCACCGCTGCCACGATCTTGCTGCCGCAGATATCCCGTCCTGGTGGGCCGGCCTGGTCGTCGGGCCTTGCGGGGGCGTTTGAAATCCCTATGCGCCGCCGCGTCGCTGGCCGCGCGCTGACCGGCCGCGCTGACGCTCTCACCAGCGCAGCAGCCTGGGACTCAGCGCCGCGCCGAGCGCGGTCGGGATCAGCATGCCGATGACGTACCAGGTGCCGAGGAAGGCGGGCGACATCTCGGGGCAGTGCAGCGCGTAGATGCAGGCGGCCAGTGCACCGGCGACCAGGCCGCAAGCGGCGCCGGCGCGCACGAGCCGCGTCGGCGCGAGCCGGCGCGTCGCCCAGAACGCCGCCGCCAGCGTCGGCAGCGACAGCATCGTGACGAGGAACGGACAGCGCTCCCAGGTCTGCCCGAGCACGAGCGGCAGGCGCTGCCCGGGCGGCGCGGCGACGAGCTCGGCCGCCGCCATCGTCCACACCACGAGCACCGGCAGCGCGAGCGCGAGCGGCAGGTGGCCGAGCGGCTTGGCCGCGCGTGCCAGCCGCGCCGCCAGCGCCAGCGCGATCGCGAACAGCACCGCGGCAAAGCCGAGCTTGACCCAGAACATCGGCAGCCAGACCGCTTGTGCGATGTCGGCGCGTACGCGCAGCAGGAGCGCCATCAGCAGCGTCGCGCCGAACGCGCCCCAGCCGATCGCCGCGGCATAGCGCCGCGCGACGGCGTGGGGCTCGACCGCGCCGGCGCCGCGCGCCAGTCCGGCGATCAGGTCCTCGGTCCTCATCGCTTGCCCCGGATCATGCCGGCCAGCGCCTTGAGGCCGCGATGCACGCCGACCTTGACTGCCGACTCCGACATGCCGCTGGCCTCGGCCGCCTCGGCCACCGACAACCCTTCGAGCCGCGTCTGCACGATCGGCAGCCGCTGGCGCTCGGGCAGGCGCGCGAGCAGACGGCCGACGTCGCGCCGCGCGAGCGCGGCTTCGTTGTCGACCGCGCCGAAGACATCCGACTCTTCGTCGAAGACTTCGCTGGCGCGCGCACGCGGCCCCCAGCTGCGCAGCAGGTCGACGATCTTGTAGCGCGCGATGGCGTACACCCAGGCTGTCAGCGGCTGGCCTGCGTCGTAGGTGTCGCGCCGGCTGTGCACGGCGATCAGTGTTTCCTGCACCAGATCCTCGATCTCGTCGGGTAGGCCGGACAGCCGCTTGCGCAGGTAGCCGCGCAGATGTCCGCTCAGTTCACGCAAGAAGGCCTCGTACTCGATCTGGTCGCCGGCCAGGCCGTGCAGGAAGCGCTCACGCAGTCGCTGCTCGACGGCCCGATGCCGGTCATCGCTGGAAGTTCGGGACATCGCGGTATTCGGTTACAGCGATTGCGCTCGAAGCGCGCGCGCCGCGCATTGTGCGCGCCGCCGCCATCGCGCCGGCGCTTCGAAATCCGCGCGGCGCTGTAACCGGCGCGCCGGTTGTCGCGAACTACCCCCCGCGTCTCATGTCGAGACGACGCAACCGAAAGGATCGACCATGAACATCCGCAGCCACGCCGCCTCCACCCTGTCCGCCGCCGTCGGGCTCGTCCTCGCCGCCGCCGCCGCGCCCGCGTTCTCCGCCGGCGACATGCCGCAGGTCGTCAAGGACAACATGATGAGGATGGAGTCGCAGCAACTGCAGAAATGCTACGGCATCAACGCCGTCGCCAAGAACGACTGCGCCGAAGGCGCGCACTCCTGCGCCGGGCAGGCCACGCAGGCGCGCGATCCGAAGTCGTTCGTGCTGCTGCCGGCCGGCGCCTGCAGCAAGATCCAGGGCGGCCGCACGATGGCGGCGTGATGGCACGCGGCGACGCTGCGTCGCGCCGGGCCAGCGGCAGCCGCGACCGCGCGTCGCGGCTGCCGCCAGCCTGCGGCACGGCCCCCGCGCAAGCGGGGATCGGCCTGCGTTTCGCGCACCACCGCGAAGTGCAGCAGCGCCGGCCGCGCATCGCGTGGCTCGAGGTGCACAGCGAGAACTACATGAGCGGCGGCGCCGCGCTCGAGTGCCTCGAGGCGCTGCGGCGCGACTACCCCGTGTCGCTGCACGGCGTGGGCATGTCGCTGGGCAGCGCCGACGCGCTCGATGGCGCGCATCTGGCCCGCCTGGCGCGGCTGGTCGAGCGCATCGAGCCCGCGCTCGTCTCCGAGCATCTGGCCTGGAGCGTCGTCGATCACACCTATCTGGCCGACCTGCTGCCGCTGCCGCTGACCGAGGAGGCACTGGCCGTGATGTGCCGCCATGTCGACGAGCTGCAAAGCGCGCTCGGCCGGCGCATCCTGATCGAGAACCCGTCGACCTATTTGCGCTTTGCGCACTCGACGATTCCCGAGTGGGAATTCCTCGCCGCGCTCGCCGCACGCACCGGCTGCGGGCTGTTGTGCGACATCAACAACATCTGGGTCAGCGCCTGCAACCACGGCTTCGACGCCGCTCGCTATCTGAACGCGCTGCCGGCGCAGGCGATCGGCGAGTTCCATCTCGCGGGGCATGCCACGCGCGTGCTCGCCGGCGGCCGCATGCTGCGCATCGACGATCACGGCTCGCGCGTCGGTGCCGACGTGTGGGCGCTGTACGCGTTCGCGCTAGAGCGCGTCGGGCCGCGGCCGACGCTGATCGAATGGGACACCCAGCTGCCGGCGCTCGACGTGCTGCTCGGCGAGGCGGCGACGGCGCAGGCGGCGATAGCGCGCGCATCGCGCGGCACGGAGACGGCCCATGCCCTCGCTTGCTGAACTGCAGCGTGCCGTGCAGCGCAGCCTCCTCGAAGGCGACACGGCGGCGGCCGCATTCGTCGTCGACGACGGCATCGCCGCCGTCCTGCGCCTCGCCGTCTACCGCCACACCTTCGAGAGCGTGGCCGTGCGCGCGCTGCGCCTCAACCATCCGGCCGTCGCCAGGCTCGTCGGCGACGACTTCTTCGAGGCCATGGCGCGCGCCTACATCGCCGAGCGGGCGCCGTCGTCGGCCTGGCTCGATCTGTACGGCGCCGGCTTCGCGGGCTTCATCGCTCGCTGGAGTCCGGCGGCGTCGCTCGCCTACCTGAGCGATGTCGCCCGCCTCGAATGGTCGGTGAGCCGCGCGCTGCATGCGAGCGACGCCGCGCCGCTCGATGCCGGCGCGCTTGGCTCGCTCGCGGCGCTCTCGGCCGATCGGCAATCGGCACTGCGCTTCACGCATCATCCCTCGCTGCGCCTGCTGCGAACGCAGCGCGCGGCCGACCTGATCTGGCGCGCAACGCTTGCCGACGACGACGCGGCGCTTGCCGCACTCGATCCGCAGGGCGGGCCGCGCTGGCTGCTGGTTGCGCGCACGGCGTCGGGCATCGACGTGCAGGCGCTGGGCGAGACGGCCTGGCGCTTCACGCTCGACCTCGCCTGCGGATCTTCGTTGCAGGAGGCGCTCGATCGGCTCGCGGTGCGCGAGACGGCCGCGGCGACGAGCGCGCGCTCCGCGACCGACGCGGCGGCGGTGCTCGCCGGCCATCTCGCAACGGGCCGCTTCACCGTCCCGGGCGCCGCGCGGCGCTTCGCTCCTTTGCCGGAGGTTCCGTCATGAAAAACACCCTGGCCACCGTCCCTGACTCGCGCGCGCGCCTGCGCGCGCCGGGCCTGAGCGCGCTGTTGCGTCGCATCGTCGAGCGTCTGGACGCGGTGCCGTACTCGCTGCTGGCAATTCCCCTGCGGCTTGCCGTGGCGACGGTGTTCTGGAACTCGGCGCTCGTCAAGCTCGCCGACTGGCCGGCGGCGCTGGCGCTCTTTGCCGACGACTACAAGCTGCCGCTGCTGCCGCCCGTGCTGGCGGCGCACATCGCCGTGTCCATCGAGCTGTCGATGCCGGTGCTGCTGGTGCTGGGCTTGCTGACGCGGCCGGCCGCGCTGGTGCTGCTCGGCATGACGTCGGTGATCGAGATCTTCGTCTACCCGCAGGCCTGGCCGACGCACATCCAGTGGGCGGCGATGCTGCTCGTGCTGCTGTGCCGCGGCGCCGGCACGTTCTCGCTCGACCACTGGCTGCGCCGTGTCCTCGCGGCGCCGCTTTGAGGCGGCGCCTTCAGCGCTGGCGCGGATCGAGCGCGTCGCGCAGCCCGTCGCCCAGCAGGTTGAAGGCGAGCACGAGGACGAAGATCGCGAGTCCCGGCCAGATCGCCATCCACGGCGCGTTGTCGACGTAGTTCTTGGCGGTGTTGAGCATGCTGCCCCAGCTCGGCGCCGGCGGCTGCTGACCGAGGCCGAGGAACGACAGGCTGGCCTCGGCGATCACCGCCGCCGCGATGGCCAGCGTGGCCTGCACGATGAGCGGCGCGGTGACGTTGGGCAGCACATGCGCGAAGGCGATGCGCCACGGCGGGTTGCCCACCGCGCGCGCGGCTTCGACGTAATCCTCGACCTTGACGTTGAGCACCTGGCCGCGCGTCAGCCGCACGAAGATGGGCGTGGCCGAGACGCCGATCGCGATCATCGCGTTGGTCAGGCTGGGACCGAGGAAGGCCGCCAGCGCGATCGCCAGGATCAGAAACGGGCAGGCGAGGAAGGCGTCGGTCACGCGCGAGATCACGCCGTCGACCCAGCCGCCAGCGAAGCCCGCCGCCAGGCCGATCGGCACGCCGAGTGCGAGCGAGATCGACACCGACACCACGCCATGTCGACCCCGAGGGCGTTTGAAACTACTATGCCCTTGCCCGAGTCGGCGGCGACCGCCACGCGCTGGTAGCCGCTGGGTGCTTCGATCCCCACCCGGGCGCTGTCGACCGGATATCGGCAACCGTGCGCCGTTCTGTAGGACCCGGCGGCGGCCGCCGCCGCCGGGTCTGCCTCAGCTGTTGCTCAGGTTGATGCCGGCCAGCCGTCCCAGCGCCCCGTGCAGCGCCTTACCATGCGCCGCGGGCACGTCGGCCAGGCACTCGGTGCTGACCTGTCGCGCGGCCACCAGGGCGTCGGCCAGGACGCGCTTGCCGGCCTTGCCGAGCACCGCGTAGGTCGCACGCGCATCATCGGGATCGGTTTCCCGTTCGACCATGCCGCGCCGTTCCAGCGGCAGCAGCGACCGGGTGACGCCCGAGGGCGTCATCTCCAGCCGAAGCGCCAGGTCGACACGGCGCAGCCGCTGGTCGGGCGCGCGGCTCAGGTGGTACAGGATGCTGAAATCCTGGAAGCTCAGCCCATGCAGGCCCGACAGCGAGCGATCGAGCCGGTTCGTGACCACGGCGCTGGCGCGCGTGAGCGCCAGGCACAGCGCCAGCGGGTCGGAGGCGGGAAGGTCGGCCATGGCTTCAAGCTCCGATCGACGGGGTTGACCCATGGCCCTGGTCGCACTCGCCGGGCCGGGGCGGCTCGAATCGCGCCTCCATGAATTCGAAGATGGCGGGCGTCACCTCGAACGAGAACGTCTCGCCGCGCTCGCGGTTGCGCTGCGCCAGGCGGGCCAGCCGAATGTCGCGCGGCGCGTCGACGAAATGCATGCGCACGACGTGGCCGGCATCGCGCATGCGGGCGCGGAACGACTCGCGCTCGCCGAACGTCATCAGGCCCGGTTCAATGATGACGTCGCGGCCGCGCGCCAGCACCTGCTGCATTACCGTCTCGATCATCTGGTGGCACCGCGCCAGGCGCGGCACCACCCAGCCCATCTGCATCGACTCGGGACGATCCGGGCCGAACAGCGTGTGCATCCATTCGTCGATGGCGAAGCGCACCCCGCCGGTGGCCTCGGCAAGCTCGCGGGCCAGCGTGGTCTTGCCGGCCGCGATCGGACCGCAGATGCAATGGACAAGGGTTGAGGTCATGGGTGCTGCTTGATTTGACAAATACGTGATTACTCAAGTATATATCAAGATGTTGAACGCCTGCCTCAGGTCTTTGCCGGCATCGTCATTGCCAGCACCGCGTAGATCGCCAGGCCCAGCAGCAGCGCTGCGGCCGCGACCTGCAGCGACATGGCGAATCCCGCGCCGGGCGTGGCGCTACGCCGAACCAGCCAGAGCATAGTGGTGGCGCTGCGGCCCCGGGTGCCGCGGCCGTCGGCCGGGCCGTTGATGCCGCGATGATCTTCAGTTCCCCGGCGCCGCAGTTCGGGCAGTGCTGCATGTCGATGTTGAAGACCCGCTCGAGCAACCGCGCCCAGCTGATGCGGTGCGGTCGGGCCTGGACGGTCTCGACCTCGCGCCAGACGGTTGGAACGGCTTCGGTGGCCGGGTCGTGTTGCTCGGGTGGCACCTTTGGCACCACCAACGCCCGCAGCTTGGCGTTCGGCGCCAGCACGCCATGGAACCGGATGAGATGCAGCCGCGGGCGTGGCACTGACCGGCAGCTTCTGCGACATGTGCGCGAGCAGCGCGTTGGCGAGCCCGAAATTGCCCTCGGCGTTCTCGAAGTCGATCGGGTTGACCTTGTGCGGCATCGTCGACGAGCCGACCTCGCCCGCCACCAGCTTCCGCGCTCACCCGCGAGCCTTCTGAGCGCTGAAGGGTCCGCCGAAGCAACATTGCGCGACGTCACGCTCGCCAAGCCCAAGCGCCTCAGACCTCCGCAGGACCGTCACATGTCTACCCCGAGGGCGTTTGAAACTACTATGCCCCGACCCGCCGCTGCTGTGGCGGCAGTGCGAGGCGGTGGCAGCGGCGCTGGCCGGGGTGGGCTGCACCGCCGCGCTCGTGATGGTCGGTGGAGTGGTTCCGATGGGGGCGATCGCCGCCACGTTGATCGGTGTGCCCGGCGCGGTGGCGATGCGGTGGCGGGCGCGGCACCTCGCCCGGCGTGGGACTGACCGCGCGCTGATCGAAGCCGTACGGCAGGCAGCGTCGCCAGCGCCCAATTGGCCGGCACTGCGGCGCGTGAAGTAGCTGGCCTGGTGTGCGTATCGCTCGCATACTTCCGGCATGCGCTACGAGCAGGACGGCCCCCAATCTGTCAGCAGACTGCGACGGACGCGATTCGGGGTGCGCATGACAGAAGCGCAGAAGGCGCACATCCGACAGGCAGCGGCGCTCAGCGGCCAAACGCTGAGCGAGTTCGTCCTCGCGAGTGCCGTCGACGCTGCCCGGCAAGCCGTCGACGAGCGCGCGAACATCAAGCTCACGCGCTAGGCGCAGGTGGTCTTTGTCCAGGCCCTGCTCGACCCGCCGAGCGCGGTACCTCGGCTGCAGCGCGCGGCTGAGACTTTCCTCGAGGTGACCGCAAGGCGCGCGGGCCGCGACGAGGTTCGCTGATCGCGGCGGCAGCCGTCGCGGCTGCCAGGAATGGGAAGCGCCGGCCAGGAGGCAGAGAGAACTACATCGGAAGCGTAGAAAAGTCTCCAATGATGACGTTTTCTAGCCTAAGATGTAGCGCATGCTCCCTTCCGGCCTCAGCGCCGCTTCACGGCGCGAACTCAGCCGCCTGCTGCGAGACAACCCGCCGCTCGTCACCACGAGCCTGGCGGCGTCAACGCTGGGGCTGACGCCGGCCGCCGCTTCGCGCCGGCTGGCCGCCTGGTCGCGATCTGGATGGCTGGCACGTGTCCAGCGCGGCGCCTACGTTCCGGTGCCGATCGAGTCGCCGTCTGCCGACGTGGCGCTGGAAGACCCGTGGGCGGTAGCCACGACCCTGTTCGCCCCGTGCTACATCGGCGGCTGGTCTGCCGCGGAGCATTGGGGGCTGACGGAGCAGATCTTCCGCTCGGTCTGCGTCATGACGCTGAAGCGCCCCTGCGACCGCCGGCCTGTCCTGCGCAAGGTCCGCTTCGACTTGCACACGGTGGCCCAGTCTCAACTCATCGGGTTGAAGACGGTCTGGCGCGGAGGCACGCGCGTCCAGGTGTCCGACCCGGCCCGGACCTTGGTCGACATGCTGACGGCACCCAGCCTGGGCGGCGGCATCCGCCATGTGACAGAGATGCTGAGCACGCTGCTTCGCGAGCAGCCCAAGGAGTCCCCCAAGCTCTTGCTCTACGCCGAGAAGCTGGGCATCGGTGCCGTGTACAAGCGCCTGGGCTACCTGCTGCAACGTGACCATACCGCCGCCGCCGGCTCAGCCGAGTTGATCACCGCCTGCCGCCAGCGCATGACGGCGGGCTATGCCCGCCTGGATCCGGCACTGCCGGCAGACCGGCTGGTGACGGCGTGGCGGGTCTGGGTTCCGGACAGTGAACTGCGGGAGCCTGCGCCATGATCCCCAAGCAGGAAGTCCTGGCCCTCGCAGCCGAACTGCAACTGCAGGCCCACGTGGTGGAAAAGGACTACGCCCTCGGCTGGTTCCTGGCCGGCATCTCGGCCCACCCCGTGATCGGCCCGCGCTGGGTGTTCAAGGGCGGCACCTGCCTGAAGAAGTGCTACTTCGAGACCTACCGCTTCTCGGAAGACCTCGACTTCACGCTGCAGGATGCCGAACACCTGGACGAGGCGTTCCTCGCCGAAGTGTTCGAGGAGATCGGCGAGTGGGTCTACGACGCCTGCGGCTTGCAGCTGCCGCCCGAGGCACGCAAGTTCGAGGTTTTCACCAACACGCGTGGCACACCGTCGGCCCAGGGTCGCGTCGGCTACCGCGGTCCGCTCGGCCGTGCGGGCGATCCGCCTCGCATCAAGTTCGATCTGGCTGCCGATGAGGTGCCGGTGCTGACGCCGGTGCAGCGCCCGGTCCACCACCCCTACACCGACCGACCGGCAGACGGCATCCACGTCCTCAGCTACTCGTTCGAAGAGGTCTTCGCCGAGAAGATGCGTGCGTTGGCGGAGCGCCAGCGTCCGCGCGACCTGTACGACGTGGTGCACCTCTACCGCAGGCAAGACCTGCAGCCGAACCGTGCCGTTGTCCGCAGCACGCTGGCCCGTAAATGCGAGTTCAAGGGCATCGCGGTGCCCACTTACGCCGCACTCACGGACCGCCCCGAGCGCGCCGCCATCGAAGTCGAGTGGGAGCAGATGCTCGCCCACCAGTTGCCGACCTGCCCACCCTTTGCTGAGTTCTGGCAGGAGCTTCCGCAGGTCTTCGAATGGCTGAATGAGGCGATCGCCGCGCCCACCTTTGCTGCCGTGCCGGGCGGAGCGTTCGGGCGCGATGCGCTGGACACCACCTGGCGCCTGCCGCCGATGGTCCAGGCCTGGGGCGCCGAAGCAGGATCGCTGGAGACCATCCGCTTTGCCGCGGCAAACCGCCTTTGCGTGCAGCTCGAATACACCAAGGTCAACGGCGAGCGCACAGCCCAGACGATCGAGCCCTACTCGGTTCGCCGGACCAGCGCTGGTCACCTGCTGTTGTTCGGCGTGAAGGCAGACACCGGTGAGTCCCGCAGCTACCGGCTGGGCCGCGTCAACTCGGCCACGGTCACGCGGCAGGCTTTCCGGCCCCGCTTCGTCGTCGAGTTGACGGCGTCTGGTCCGCTGGCAGCTCCGGCGCTGGAGCGCCCGGCGCCGGCGATGCCTGCATTCGCACCGGCCTGGCCATCCACCCGCAAGACGCCGGCGCCAGCGCGCCGCGCCAGCCCCAAGCCCTTCGGCCAGACCGGGCTCAGCTACACCTTCGCCTGCACGGTCTGCGGCAAGACCTTCAAGCGCGGCGCCTACGACGCCACCCTCAACCCCCACAAGAACAAGCAGGGCTGGCCATGCCCTGGCCGCATCGGCGCCCCGAAGTGAACGAGACCCCATGAACCTGCAAGACCTGCTCACCCAGCTCGACACGCCCATCGTCATCCGCCCCACCCGGCGTATGACCCAGGGCGAGCTGGAGACCTATCTCGACAAGGCGGCCGACATCCTGCGCGGCAACGCCGACCACTCCGAGTTCCGCGGCTACGTGTTTGCGCTGCTGTTCTACAAGCGCATCAGCGACTGCTACGACGAAGAGGTCCGCACTCAGGCCGAGGCGCCGGTGAAGGCTGGCGTTCCGCGCGAGCAGGCGCTGATGTTGGCCCGAGACCCGCAGAACCACCACTTCACGGTGCCGGAACAGGCCGCCTGGGCTGACGTGGCGCGCACCGCCAAGGGCCAGCTCGGCCAGGCGCTGAACGAAGCCATGCTCGCCATCGAGCGGGCGAATGCCCACCGCCAGAACAACTTCGACGGCATCCTCACCGGCAAGATCGACTTCAACAAGCAGGACGAACTGCCCCGCGACAAGCTGGTCAACCTGATCAACCACTTCAGCAGCCAGACCTTCGACCGCGCGCACGTCTCCGACGATCTGTTCGGCAACGCCTACGAGTACCTGATCCGCAACTTCGCCAGCAAGGCCGGCAAGTCCAGCGGCGAGTTCTACACACCGGCCGAGGTCGGCTTCCTGATGGCCGAGGTGCTGCAGCCGCGGGCCGGCATGTCGGTGTGCGACTGGGCCAGCGGCTCGGGCGGGCTGCTGTTGCAGTGCATCCGGCACGTCAAGAAGCATGGCGGCGACGTGCGGCAGCTGCAGCTGCACGGGCACCAGCGAGCCTTCTGAGCGCTGAAGGGTCCGCTGAAGGGTCCGCCGAGGCAACATTGCGCGACGTCACGGTCGCCAAGCCCAAGCGCCTCAGACCTCCGCAGGACCGTCACATGTCGACCCCGAGGGCGTTTGAAACTACTATGCCCAGGCGCGAAGGCGAAGCTGGGGTTGGGGCCCCAGCGAGGCTTCGCAACGACGAGTGAGCCCGCTCAGGGGCCCCACCCGCAGGGCAGGGGTGCCAGAGTGCGCTGCGCGGCGTTGTAACGACTGCGCGGGCGCCGGCCCGCGCTGCGCGTCGCGCCTTGCTCAGCGCCCTCTGGCACCCCTGCGCGGGCGTGATTCATATCTTCACAGGCTCTGAGGCCTGCCGCGGCCCGCGGTGCCGCGTGTCAGCCCGGGTTGATCGCCTGCCACAGCTCGACGAAGGTCTGGCGCGCGGGCAACCGGCGGCGCAGGTTCCACAGTTGGCCTTGAACGGGCCTTGCCGTGCCCGCTGCAAGGGGCGCCGGCGGCTCAGGCGTTCACAATGACTCATCCCTCAAAGCGGGGCAACCCGGATCTGCACCTTGCAATTCATGACCACGGAGTTGCTCAGGCCGCGCAGGCTGCCGATTCCAAGGCGGCCGAGGGCCGAATTCGGGCTCGCAGTCACCGAAATTTCGCCGTCGCCGATGAAGGCCGATCGGCAGAGCGCAAAGCCGACCGAACGGCGTCTCAGCATGCCGCCGTATTCGCGGAAGAACCAGCGTCTGCCCGTGACGACATTTGGCTTGTCCCATAGCCGGGTGGCTTCCTCCCAACCGTAACGCTCGCCGCCCGAACTGTCTTCGATGACTGCGCCTTGCCGCGGCGCGCCATGTGCGCCGCCGATGTCGATGCGCGCGACCCTCTGAATGTCGATGCCGGCCACGCGGAATGCCGTGGCCGCGACCATGCTCTCCATCTGGTGTGGCAGCGCGTACCAGTAACTCGTCGGCAGCGACGAGGTCGTCCCGGAAAGGGGCGGGGCGACTTCTTCCGGCCCGTCGAGTTCGATCCAGAGCTGGGCCATCTTCAGCGGGCGGACGGGCAACACCGCGTCGAGGACGCCCTTCTCGCATTCCTCGATCAGGAAGAGCAGCTTGGCCTTCCCTGTGGGCAACAGCTTGATGGAGTACGACTGCGGCACGGCGCTGCCGGCCAGCGCCGGGTCGAACGCAAGCTCGGCGAACAGTTCGCGGCAATTGATCATCGCGAGAAAACTCGGCACTCCCCGGGGCCGGGGCAGCGCGTGCATCGCCGAGACGGGCGTGTTCGTCATCGCATCAGATCCTTTCGCATCGCTCCCTGACGAATTCCTGGCACCTCATCGTCGGACCCACATCCGACGCTTTGGCTGGACAAGGATCTCTTTTCATCTTAGTCGCAACTTCGGCTTCGCGTGGAGCGTCGGCGGCTGGCTGCTGTTCCCGTTCCGAAGTCGCAGTTGCCGGCGGCGAGTGCGAGCTCGAGACGGTTCAGGCCCGGGCGCACCGCATCAGCTGGATGCAGCTGCTCGAGCGCGTCTTTAGCTCCGACATGACTTGAGTACAAGTTAGTCTCCGCTGAAGCTGCGCTTTGACATCGACATGCAGCACTGCCCGAACTGCGACGCCGGGGAGCTCAAGATCATCGCCGCCATCCTGGAACGGCCGGTGATCGAGAAGATCCTGACTCACCTGGGCCTGGATCCGCAGCCGCCGCCCCGAGGGCGGGCGCGCGAGCCGGGGCACGACTTCGCCGCCTGAGCCACGCCGGCCGTCACAAACACCTCCTCCAGGCTGCAACGCCAAACCGCCGCCGGGGCGGCGCTGCGCGTCGCGTCAGCGCGGCACCAAGGGAATCAGGGTCGACCCCGAGGACGCGCTCACCAGCGAGCCTTCTGAGCGCTGAAGGGTCCGCCGAGGCAACATTGCGCGCCGTCACGGTCGCCAAGCCCAAGCGCCTCAAACCTCCCCAGGACCGTCACATGTCGACCCCGAGGGCGTTTGAAACTACTATGCCCACGACGGCCTGCCGCATCCGGCACGGACGGCTCAGCGGTTGAGCCGCTGCATCTCGAAGCTGCTGATCTCGCGCATCTGCTCGGACGGATGAGCGGGATTGCGGCCCTCGAAGTGCACGTAGTCGTACGGGGGGCCGTCGATCCGGTCGCCGCTGCGGGTGTCGCGGATGCCCCAGGGATCGGCCTGGTAGACCTTGCCGCCCTCGAGGTCGGAGATCCAGTAGCTGTTGCCGCGCCGGTAGTCATCCCATTTCGCTTCGGACGCGTCCTTGCGGGCCGCCCGGTCCTCGTAATCGCGCTGGTTCTGCGCGATCGCGCCGTAGAGCTCCTGCACCGCCTGGCGGGTGCGGCGCTCCTGCTCGCGCAAGCGCGCCATGCCCTGCTCGATGTAGCGCCTGGCGTAGGCGTCGCGAATGCCGAAGGATGCGGCGATCTCACCGAGCATCGGCAGATGGCGCGCCAGATCGGCAGACGGCCCCCAGATGCCGGTGACGATGCTGAACCACTGCCCGGCCAGGTTCGGCCGCGCGTTCAGCAGCTTGAAGGCGCCGGTGCACGCACTTCCCTCCGGCGACAGCCAGCTCACCAGGACATCGGCGGCCTCGCATTGGCGACCGATCTGCGACGGGCAGCCGCCGGCGGTTGTGTGGTCGGGCTGCCAGGACAGCACGCGGATCTGCCGGTTGCCCAATTGCGCGAACACGGGCTCGACGAAGTCCTGCGGCGATCGCCAGCCCGACACGATCACCCCCGGTGGCGGCTGAACGCCGAAGCTCTGCGGCATGACCTGGAACACCGTGAAGACGAAGCCGGCGCGGCCCTGCGGGGCTGCCGCCAGCACCGCGCCATTGCCTGCGACGAAGCCCCAGTCCGCAGGCAGCGCCAGCGACAGCGAGTTGTCTGGCGCCTGTCGCCGCACCAGGCGCGCCGCCACCGGAGGCGGCATCCGCACGCGGATATTGGTCAGGATGTCCAGCAGCAGCGGCCGCTGCACGTCGAGGGTAGCCGCCGGCGCGTGATAGCCGCGCAGCGTGGCGACCTGCGCGTCGGCGTGGAGGAACAGCCGCGCCCGCTGCGCCTGCCCGTTGCGGGTGTATGCGATCGACACCTCGGCGCACGACGGCGGCTCGTCGCGGCACGTCGAGCCGCGCGTCACCGTCAGGTCTGCATGGCGGCTGCGCAGCTCGGCGAGCCGCTCGCCCATCCATCGCCTGGTGTCGAGGCGGCGGCTGCGGTTGTCGATGTGTTCCAGTTCGACGATGCTCGAACCGTCGGCGCTGGAGACGCTCACCTGCAGGCGCGGCCCGGCTGCGACGACCCGCTCGCGCCAGCCGCGCGGCCGGATCAGCACCACCGACCCATCCGCGGACGCCACCCGCTCCATCGCCGGGCGCGATGCAGCCGGCGCCGCGACCGCTGCACTGCCGGCCGCGCCAGCCGCCTGCGAAAGCAGCGCGCAGCCGGCCACCACCGCGATCCGAGCCAATCTCCCGTGCTGCACTGTGAGTCCCTCCCCTGGACATCGATTGGACAGTCGATACTGCCCGATCGGATTGAAGGACCGCAAGTGTCCGATCAGGGTGCGCTGCCGGCAGCCCGGCGCTGCAGCGCGACCCGAAGCACATGCTCGGGCAGGGCGGCTTCAAGGAGGACAACTTCCCGGCGCCGGGCGACTTCATGATCGAGCGGACGTTGGCCGGGCATCAGCGCCCGCGTGATCGCCACCGACATCGATCCGCTGGGGCTGGACGCGCTGGCCCGCGAGTGCGGCTGCACGACGTCACGGCTCGATGTGCTCGATGCCGACGCGATCGCGCGGGCGGCGCTCGATGCCGATCCGTTCAGGTGCTCTTCAACGCCGCGGGCATCGTCCACGCGGGCACCGTGCTCGAGGCGTCGGAGGCCCACTGGGAGCTCGCGTTCGACCTGAACGCCCGCGCGATGGTGCGCACGATCCACGCCCTTCTGCCCGGCATGCCGGCCGGCGGCGGCTCGATCGGCAACATCGCGTCGGTGGCCGGCAGCGTGCTGGGCGTGCCCAACCGCTTCGTCTGCGGCGCGAGCAAGGCCGCGTTGGGCGCGCTGGATCCGGCCACGCTGCCGCTGGTGGCCGAGCCCGCGCGCGTCGCGCCGCCACGGAGCGGCTGCGGCAAGTTCCAGTGCATCGGGCTGAACCACACCGACCACGCTGCCGAGTCCGGCCTGCCGGTGCCCAAGGAGTCGATCCTGTTCATGAAGCCGACCGGCTTGCGCGTGGGCGCCAACGATTCCGTGGCGTCGAGGCGCCGGCCGACGGGCGTGTGCGCCTGGGCCCGCTCACGGTGCCGGTGCGCCGGCCGGCACGACGGGGCAAGGTGAAGCTGGCCGTGCGCCCCGAGGCCTTGCACGTGGCCACGCCCGGTGCCGGCACGCTTGCCGGCACGCTCGTGAAGATGGCCTGTCTCGGCAGCTTCCTCGAACTGACGGTGGCCACCGAGCTGGGCGAAATCTTCGTCGTCTCGCCCGATGTCGAGCGGCGCTGGCGGCCCGGCGACGCGCTCGCGCTCGTGCTCTGCGGGCGCAACGTCTCGGTGGTGGCAGCCGAGTAGGCCGGCACGGCCCGGCCCCTTGCCCGCGCGTCTCGTCACGCGGCCTACGGCGCCGGCACCGCGACCCAGCGCATCGTGCGCTCGGCGCCGACCGGCACCGGCTCGATGCTGAAGGCGCCGCCGAACACCGCCACCAGTGCCGCGCGCAGCTCGCCCGAATGCGGCGAGCCGTCGGCGACGAGCCGGCCGCGGTCGAGCACCCAGACGCGGTCGGCGGCCAACGCCGCCGTCACGTCGTGCAGCACCGAGACCACGGCCACGCCGGCGCGCGCGCGTGCGGCCAGGGTGGCGAGCAGCGCACGCTGGTGCGGCGGGTCCAGGTGCGCGGCCGGCTCGTCGAGCAGCAGCACGCGCGGCTGCACCGCGAGCGCGCGCGCCAGCAGCACGCGCTGACGTTCGCCGCCCGAGAGCGTGGCCAGGCGCCGCGCCGCGAAGGGCGTGGCCGCGGTCTCGTCCAGCGCCGCGCGCACCGCGGCCTCGTCGGCGGCGCCGGGGCTGCCGAGCAGGCCCAGGTGCGGCAAGCGCCCGAGGCGCACGACGTCCAGCACGGCGAGCTCGCCGTCGGCCTCGCCTTGCTGCGCCAGCCAGGCGATCAGGCGTGCGCGCTCGCGCGCCGGCCACTGCGCCAGCTCGCGGCCGAGCAGCCGCACGCGGCCCGAATCGGCTGCGCGCAGCCCGGCGAGCAGCGCGAGCAGCGTGCTCTTGCCCGCGCCGTTCGGGCCGACGACGGCCAGCCACTCGCCGGCGCGCAGCGCGCCCGTCACCCGGTCGACGACGCGCCGCGCGCCGTAGGCCAGCGTCAGGCCCTCGGCCTCGAGCAGCACGCTCACCGCAGGCCCGCGTCGAGCCGCCGGCGCAGCAGCACCAGCAGATACAGGCCGCCGAAGACGGCAGTCAGCAGGCCCACCGGCAGCTCCTGCGGCGCGATCACGCTGCGCGCGGCCACGTCGGCGGCCAGCAGCAGCACGCCGCCGGCCAATGCCGAGAGCGCCAGCAACGCCGCATGCGTGGCGACGACGAGCCGGCGCACCAGATGCGGCGCCACCAGACCGACGAAGGCCACCAGCCCGGCCTGCGCCACCGCGCTGCCGGTGGCCAGCGCCAGCAGCGCCACCAGCGCCAGGCGCAGCCGCGCCAGCGGCAGCCCGAGGCTGGCGGCAGTGGCCTCGCCCAGCACCAGCGCGTCGAGCACGCGCGCGAGGACGAGCGCAGCGGGCAGCGTCGCCGCCAGCACGGCGGCCGTGAGCCCCACGCTGCCCCAGCCGAGGAAGCTCGTGCTGCCGAGCAGGAACACCTGCTTGCCGCGCAGCGCCTCGGGCGAGAGCAGCACGACCAGATCGGAGACGGCGCCGAGCAGCACGCCGACCACCACGCCGGACAGCAGCAGCACCAGCGGTCGCGCGGCGCCGCGCGCCAACGCCAGCGTCAGCAGCATGCCCGCCAGCGCACCGGCGAAGGCCGCGCCGACCAGGCCGAGCTTGAGCAGCAGCGAGCTGGCCGCCAGCCCCATCGTCGCGCCGAGCAGGCCGCCGGCGGCCAGCACCAGCACGACGCCCAGCCCGGCGCCGGCCGCTGCACCGAGCAGATAGGGGTCGGCGAGCGGATTGCGAAACAGCCCCTGCGAGACGGCGCCGGCCAGACCGAGCAGCGCGCCCACCAGCAGCGCGCCCAGCGTGCGCGGGGCACGGATGGCGGCGATCAGATCCCACTCTTCGCGCCAATGCCAGGACCAGCCCTCGGCGCCTGCGCCCAGGCCGAGCAGCGCGAGCAGCGCCGCCGCGGCGGCCAGTGCGAGCGCCAGGCGCAGCGGCGTCGCGCCGCTGCGCTCGGGCGCGGCGACGGCCAGCGAGGGGCTGCCTGGCGGAGCCATCACCGCGTCTGGCGTGGCGCGTCGCGCTGCGCGATCGCGTCGAGGCAATCGACGATGGCCTCGGCCGCATCGGCCAGCCGCGGGCCCGGCCGCACCAGCGTGTCCCAGGCCTCGGCGTCGAAGCCGCACAGCTGCCCCGTGCGCAGCGCCGCCAGCGCCGCCCAGCCCGGCCGGCGCGGCATCTGCGCAATCACGGCCGCCGTCGCCATCACGATGTCGGGCTGCGCGCGCAGCACGAATTCCGGATTGAGCTGCGGGAAAGGCCCGAGCGCGGCCGGCACGATGTTGACGAGGCCCAGGCGCGCCAGCAGCTCGCCGGCGTACGAGGCCTGGCCGGCCGCGTGCGGCGTGCTCGCCACTTCGAGGTAGACGCTCTTGCCGCGCAGCGCGGCGGGCACGCGCGCCACGGCGGCCGTCAGACGTTCGTCCAGCCGCTCGATGAGCCGCCGGCCGGCATCGGCGCGCCCGAGCGCGCGCGCCACCGTCGCGATCGCCTGCCGCGTCTGCGCCAGGTTCTGCGGCTCGAGCGCCAGCGTCGCGACGCCGAGCGCGTCGAGGCGATCGAGCGCGCGCGCACTGCGCGCGGCGAGCACCAGATCGGGCCTGAGCGCGACCACGCGCTCGATCTGCGTGTCCTCCAGGCCGCCCAGCTTGGGCAGCGCGCGCACCGAAGCCGGCCAGTTGGAGTAGCGGTCGGTGCCGACCAGGCGCTCGCAGGCGTCGAGCGCGCAGACCGTCTCGGTGAGCGAGGGCAGCAGCGAGACGATGCGCAGGGCCGGCGCGGCCAGCACCACCTCGCGCCCGCGCTCGTCGGCCAGGCGCAGCGGCGCGCCCGCACTGCGCCCGGCAAGCAGCAGCAGCGCCGCAGCCGCCAGCGCCAGCCGCGGCCAGGGCGCGCGCGCCAGCCTCAAAGACCGCCCTCCCAGCGCAGCACGAGCCAGGCCTGGCGACCCAGGTCCCGGTAGTCGCGCGCCGGCTGCAAGTCGGCGTTGCCGGCGTTGAGCAGGCGCAGCTGCGCCTGCCAGCCCGGCGCGAAGCGCCAGGCTGCCTGCAGGTTGAGCGTGGTCTCGGCGCCAAGCACGATGCCGCCATCGGGCCGCGCGCCCAGGTGCAGCAGCTCGGCTTCGGCGTTGAAGGCGCCCGCGCGCCAGCCGAGCGCCACGCTCTGCTGCTGCGCCGCGCGCCGCGGCAGGCGCGTGCCGCTGGCGCGGTCCTTGGCGTCGAGCCACTCGAACTGGCCGCGCAGCCGCCAGGCGCCCCAGGCATTGGCCGCGCCGAGCGTCGCGCCCTGCAGCCGCGCGCGCGCGGTGTTGCGTGCGCAGCCGAAGGCGTAGGCCGGGTCGGGCGGGCACAGGCTGCGGTCGCTCTCGTAGCCGATCAGGTCGCGCAGATCCTGGCGATAGGCGCCGAGCGTCACTTCGCTCGCGCCGCGGCGCCACTCGATGCCGACTTCGGCGCTGCGGCCGCGCTCGGGCGCGAGCGTGGGCACGCCGTAGCCCGGGTAGACGAGATCGTTGAAGCTGGGCGCGCGAAAGCTGGTGCCGGCCAGCGCGCGCAGCGCCCAGGTCGCGTCGAGCGGCCAGCGCAGACCGGCGCGGCCGGTGTCGACGCTGCCGAATTCGGAGCTGCGGTCGCGGCGCACCTCGAGCTGCAGCTGCAGCGGCCCGGCCGCGCCGGCGTAGGCGAGCACCGCGGCGTCGTTGTCGCGCCCGGCCTCGCCCAGGTAGCTCGTCGAGCGCGCCCGCTCCTCGAGCCGCTCGAGTGCGAGCGTGAGCTGCTGGTCGCTGCGCGGCTGCCAGCTCATCTGCAGCGAGCCCTGGCGGCGCGTCGTGCCGAAGCGGTCGAGCTGATGTGCGCCGCTGGTGCGCTCGCTCTCGTCGCGGGCCGCGCGTGCGGTGACGGTCCATTGCGGCGCGAGCACCGCGCGGCCATCGAGCGCCCACGCGCGTTCGTGCGCGCGGTTGCGGAAGTCGGGGCTGGCGTCCTGCAGGTACAAGGGCGGCAGGAACTCGCTCGCGTCGTACTGCGCGTTCAGACGGCTGTCGCGCACGCTCAGCCCGAGCCGCGTGCCGGCCGCCGGCGACCAGCCCGCCTGCAGCGTGGCGCCGTGGCGCGCAAACCCGTCGCGGTCGGGGTTGTAGTTGCCGAACTGGTCGTTCGGGCGCAGCGCCGAGACGCCGCGCGCGCGCTCGCGGTTGGCGGCAACGGCCAGGTCGAAGCCGCCTTGCTTCAGGTCGAACGAGGCCGAGGCCTCGGCGGCGCCGTACTCACCCGCGGCCAGCCGCAGCGATGCGCGCGGCGCGCCCTTGCCGCGCCGCGTGAAGATCTGCACCACGCCGCCGAGGGCGTCGGCGCCGTACAGGCTCGACGCCGGTCCGCGCAGCACCTCGATGCGCTCGATGTCGGCCAGGCCCAGCAGGTCGAACTCGGGCGCGCCGAGCGTGGCCGAGCCGACGCGCACGCCGTCGACCAGCACCAGCGTCTGGCCCGACGAAGCGCCGCGGATCATCACCCCGGCGTTCTGGCCCGGCGGGCCGTTGCGCGAGAGCTGCACGCCGGCTTCGAGCCGCAGCAGATCCTCGAGCGTGTCGGCGGTCGAGGCGCGCAGGCGCGCCGCGTCGATCACGACCAGGTCGGCGGCGAGCTGATGCCGCGCCAGCGGCTCGCGGCTGCCGGTGACGACGAGGGTGTCGTCGGGTTCGTCGCCCGCCGCGGCCAACGCGGCCGACGCGGCGAGCGCGCACAGGGTGAGCGAGGTGCCGCGCAGCGCGCGGCGGCCAAGCACGTGAAGCACGTGAAGCACGTGAAGCGCGTGAAGCGCGTGAAGCGCGTGAAGCGTACGAGTGGAAGCGATCAAGATCGAACTCCGTCCGCACTCCCCGTGCGGACCCCAGAGGTCATGCCCACCGGCAGGGCAGCAGTCGAGTCGATCGGTCTCGCAGCGGCCGCCACAGCGCGGCCGCGACGCTCCCGCATGCCCACCGCAATGCCGGCGCCCGAGCACGAGGCCGGTATCCGGGCTTGCGAGTGCCGGTGCCGGCCCAGCGAAGGGCAGGACACCGAAAACGCGCTGCGCCTTCCCAGGGCCGGGGCGGCCCCAGTGGCTGTCTCTTGCAGCGCGTTCCTCGCTGACCGTTGCGGGGGCAGCGCCGGAATCGCGCGCCGGCCCGAGTGACCTCGGCCGCCGCGCCCACCGGCTTCCCGTTGAACCCGCCGCTGTGAACGCAGCGGCTGGGCACCTGGTGCAAGCCTGCCGATGCTAGCGCATGCGGCCGCCGCAGTCGGCTGCGCCGCCGCCGTCCGCTGTGGAGCGCGCCAGGACCAGCCTCCTATAATCGCCCGTCACCACCCCGGCCCGCGCGTGCAGCGCGGGCCGCTTCACATGACCAAGTTCGTCTTCGTCACCGGTGGCGTGGTGTCCTCGCTCGGCAAGGGCATCGCGGCCGCCTCGCTCGCGGCCATCCTCGAGTCGCGCCGGCTCGTCGTCACGCTGATCAAGCTCGACCCATACCTCAACGTCGACCCGGGCACGATGAGCCCGTTCCAGCACGGCGAGGTCTTCGTCACCGACGACGGCGCCGAGACCGACCTCGACCTCGGCCACTACGAGCGCTTCATCACGACGCGGATGCGGCGCACGAACAACTTCACCACCGGCCAGATCTACAAGAGCGTGCTCGAAAAGGAGCGCCGCGGCGACTATCTCGGCAAGACGGTGCAGGTGATTCCGCACGTCACCAACGAGATCCAGGAGTTCGTGCTGCGCGGCGCCAACGCGGTGCCGGTCGACGTCGCCATCGTCGAGATCGGCGGCACGGTGGGCGACATCGAGAGCCTGCCCTTCCTCGAGGCGGTGCGGCAGATGAGCCTCAAGCTCGGTGCCACCCACTTCGCCTTCGTGCACCTGACCTACGTGCCCTTCATCGCCGCGGCCGGCGAGCTGAAGACCAAGCCGACGCAGCACACGGTGCAGAAGCTGCGCGAGATCGGCATCCAGCCCGACGTGCTGCTGGCGCGCGCCGACCGCGTCATCCCGGACGACGAGCGCGCCAAGATCAGCCTGTTCACGAACGTGCCGCTGCACGGCGTGATCAGCGTGCCCGACGTCGACACCATCTACAAGGTGCCGCGCCTGCTGCACGAGCAGGGCCTGGACGAGCTGATCTGCATGAAGCTGCAGTTGCTCACGCGGCCGGCCGACCTCAGGCGCTGGGACCGCCTGGTGCACGAGGTCGAGCACCCGCAGGCGAGCGTGCGCATCGCGATGTGCGGCAAGTACACCGACCTGTCCGACAGCTACAAGTCGCTCAACGAGGCGCTGCGCCACGCCGGCATCCACAACCACGCCCGGGTCGACATCGAGTACGTCGACGCCGAGACGCTGGACACGGCCAACGCCGGCGCGGCATTGGCGCCGTACGACGCCATCCTCGTGCCCGGCGGCTTCGGCAAGCGCGGCATCGAGGGCAAGATCGCCGCCGCCCGCTGCGCGCGCGAGCGCGGCGTGCCGTATCTGGGCATCTGCCTGGGCATGCAGGTGGCGACGATCGAGTTCGCGCGCCACGTGGCCGGGCTCGAAGGCGCCAACAGCACCGAGTTCGAGCCCGATTGCGCGCACCCGGTGATCGCGCTCATCGAGGAGTGGCAGGACCGCGACGGCAGCGTGCAGCGCCGCCACGCCGGCTCCGACCTCGGCGGCACGATGCGCCTGGGCGCGCAGAGCTCCGACGTCGCGCCCGGCACGCTGGCGCACGAGATCTACGGGCCGGTGGTGAGCGAGCGCCACCGCCACCGCTACGAGGCCAACGTCAACTACCTCGAGCGGCTGCAGGCCGCGGGCCTGGTGATCAGCGCGCTCACGCAGCGCGAGCGGCTCACCGAGATCGTCGAGCTGCCGCGCGCGCGCCATCCCTGGTTCATGGGCGTGCAGTTCCACCCCGAGTTCAAGAGCACGCCCTGGGACGGGCATCCGCTGTTCAGCAGCTTCGTCAAGGCCGCGCTTGCCTACCAGGCGGCACGCGGCAAGCCGCAGGCCGCAGCGGCGGGCTGACGATGGAACTGTGCGGCTTCACGGTCGGCCTCGAGCGGCCCTTCTTCCTCATCGCCGGGCCCTGCGTCGTCGAGAGCGAGGCGCTGCAGATGGAAGTCGCCGGGCGCCTGAAGGAGACGACGGCCGCGCTCGGCATCCCCTTCGTCTTCAAGAGCAGCTACGACAAGGCCAACCGCACCAGCGGCGCGAGCTTTCGCGGCCCGGGCCTGGACAAGGGCCTCGAGATCCTGGCCAAGGTGCGGCGCGAACTCGCGCTGCCGGTGCTCACCGACGTGCACGAGACGGCGCAGGTGGGCGCCGCCGCCGCCGCCTGCGACGTGCTGCAGACGCCCGCCTTCCTGTGCCGGCAGACCGACTTCATCCGCGCCGTGGCGCAGAGCGGCCGGCCGGTGAACATCAAGAAGGGCCAGTTCCTCGCGCCCGAGGACATGGTCAACGTCATCGCCAAGGCGCGCGCCGCGGCGCGCGAGGCCGGCCTCGGCGAAGACCGCTTCATGGCCTGCGAACGCGGCGCCAGCTTCGGCTACCACAACCTGGTGGCCGACATGCGCAGCCTGGCGATCATGCGGCGCACCGGCGCGCCGGTGGTGTTCGACGCCACGCACAGCGTGCAGCTGCCCGGCGGCCAGGGCACGAGTTCGGGCGGCCAGCGCGAGTTCGTGCCGGTGCTGGCGCGCGCCGCCGTGGCCGCCGGCGTGGCCGGCGTCTTCATGGAGACGCATCCCGATCCGGCGCGCGCGCTGTCCGACGGGCCGAACGCGGTGCCGCTGGCGCACATGCGCGCGCTGCTCGAGCAGCTCGTCGAGATCGACCGCGCCGTCAAGGCACGGCCCTGGCTGGAAGACGACTTCGGCGGCTGAGGAGCGACGATGCCTGGGCCTGCGTACCTGATCGTCACGATGAACATCACCGACCCCGAGCGCTACCGCGCCTACATGGCCGCGGCGCCGGCGGCGGTGCGTGCCGCCGGCGGCGAATACCTGGTGCGCGGCGGCCGCCACGAGACGCTCGAAGGCGACTGGCAGCCGCACCGCGTGGCGCTGTTGCGCTTTGCCAGCTACGAGGCGGCCAAGGCCTTCGTGCAGGGCGAATACGCGAACACGCTGCGGCCGCTGCGCGCCGGCGCCACCGAGTCCTTCGACATGGTGCTGGTCGAGGGCGTCGCCGCCCCGGTCTGAATCGCTTTCACTTCAAGGGAAACGGACGAGAACATGAGTGCCATCGTCGACATCGTCGGCCGCGAGATCCTCGACAGCCGCGGCAACCCCACCGTCGAGTGCGACGTGCTGCTGGAGTCCGGCACCATGGGCCGCGCCGCGGTGCCCAGCGGTGCCTCCACCGGCAGCCGCGAGGCCATCGAGCTGCGCGACGGCGACCCGGCGCGCTACGGCGGCAAGGGCGTGCTGCGCGCGGTCGAGCACATCAACACCGAGATCAGTGAGGCCGTGATGGGCCTCGACAGCAGCGAGCAGGCCTTCCTCGACAAGACGCTCGTCGACCTCGACGGCACCGACAACAAGGGCCGCCTGGGCGCCAACGCCACGCTCGCCGTGAGCATGGCGGTGGCGCGCGCGGCGGCCGAGGAGTCGGGGCTGCCGCTGTATCGCTACTTCGGCGGCATGGGCCGCATGCAGCTGCCGGTGCCGATGATGAACGTCATCAACGGCGGCGCGCACGCCAACAACAACCTCGACCTGCAGGAGTTCATGATCCTGCCGCTGGGCGCGCCGAGCTTGCGCGAGGCGCTGCGCTACGGCGCCGAGGTCTTCCACGCGCTGAAGAAGATCATCGACGGCCGCGGCATGCCGACCTCGGTGGGCGACGAAGGCGGCTTCGCGCCCAACGTGGCCAGCCACGAGGCGGCGATCCAGCTCATCCTCGATGCGATCGACAAGGCCGGCTACCGCGCCGGCGAACAGATCGCCATCGGCCTGGACTGCGCGGCCAGCGAGTTCTACAAGGACGGCAAGTACCACCTCGAGGGCGAGGGCCTGGTGCTCGCCGCCGCCGAGTGGACCGACATCCTCGCCGCCTGGTGCGACAAGTACCCGATCGTCTCGATCGAGGACGGCATGCACGAGGGCGACTGGGACGGCTGGAAGATCCTCGCCGAGCGCCTGGGCAAGAAGGTGCAGCTGGTGGGCGACGACCTCTTCGTCACCAACACGAAGATCCTCGAGCGCGGCATCAAGGAGGGCGTGGCCAACTCGATCCTCATCAAGATCAACCAGATCGGCACGCTGAGCGAGACCTTCGCCGCCATCGAGATGGCCAAGCGCGCCGGCTGGACCGCCGTCGTCAGCCACAGGAGCGGCGAGACCGAGGACAGCACGATCGCCGACATCGCGGTGGGCACCAACGCCGGCCAGATCAAGACCGGCTCGATGAGCCGCAGCGACCGCATCGCCAAGTACAACCAGCTGCTGCGCATCGAGGAAGACCTGGGCGAGGTCGCCAGCTACCCCGGCCGCGCCGCGTTCTACAACCTGCGCTGATGCGCTGGACGCCGCTCGCGCTCGCCCTGGCCGTGCTCGCCGTGCAAGGCGAGCTCTGGCTGGGCAAGGGCAATATGCCGCAGGTGGTGAGCCTGCGCATGCAGCTCGGCGGGCAGCAGCGCACGAACGAGGCGGCGCGCGCACGCAACGCGCGCACCGCGGCCGAGGCGAGCGACCTGAAGGAAGGCCTCGAGATGGTCGAGGAGAAGGCGCGCGCCGAGCTCGGCATGGTCAAGCCCGACGAGATCCTCGTGCAGTACGCGCCGCGCGGCGCGGCCGCCGGCAGCAAGGCAGGCGCCGCCGTCGCCAACGCCCCCGGCCGCTGAATGGAGGCGCTGCTGCAGGCCGCGCGCCCGCTGCTGGCGGCGGCCTTCGCGTTCCGCGGCAGCCCCGTCACCTGGCTCGAGATCGTCGCCTTCGGGCTGGCGATCGCGATGGTGCTGGCCAACATGCGCGTCAACCCCGTCGCCTGGCCGCTGGCGATCGCCAGCTCGCTGCTCTATGCGCTGCTGTTCGCCGACAGCCGCCTGTACGGGCAGGCGTCGCTGCAGCTGTTCTTCGTCGCCGTGGCCTTCTGGGGCTGGTGGCAGTGGCTGCGCGGGCGCGGCGCCGACGGCGGTGCGCTCGTCGTCCATCGCCTGTCGGCGCACGCCCGCGTCCGGGTGCTCGCGCTCACGCTGGCGGGCTGGCCGCTGCTGGGCCTGCTGCTCGCGCAGGGCACCGACGCCGCCCTGCCCTACGCCGACGCGCTGCCCACGGTGGCCAGCATCGCCGGCCAGCTGCTGCTGGGCCGCAAGCTGATCGAGAACTGGGCCGTCTGGCTGGCCGTCAACGTCTACAGCGTGGGTCTGTTCGCCCAGCGCGGGCTGTGGCTGACGGTGCTGCTGTACGCGCTGTTCGCGTTGCTTTCGGTGGCCGGCTGGCGCGCCTGGCGGCGGCGCGAGGCGGAGCGCGCATGACGCTGCGCATCGCCATCGTCGGCGCCGAGAGCACCGGCAAGACGACGCTCGCCGCCGCGCTGGTGGGCGCGCTCGGCGCGAGCGGGCACTGGCGCGTCGCCCTCGTCGACGAATGGCTGCGCGCCTGGTGCGTGCACGCCGGCCGCACGCCGCGCGCCGACGAGCAGCACGCCATCGCCGAGGAGCAGCACCGGCGCATCGAGGCCGCCGCCGCCGGCCACGACATCGTCGTCTGCGACACGACGGCGCTGATGACCACCGTCTACAGCCGGCTGCTGTTCGACGACCGCTCGCTCGACGCGCGCGCCTACGAGCTGCACCGCACGAGCGCGCTCACGCTGCTCACCGCGCTCGATCTGCCCTGGGTGGCCGACGGCCTGCAGCGCGACGGCCCGCAGGTGCGCGCGCCGGTCGACGCGCTCGTGCGCGCCTGGCTGAGCGAGCGCGCGCTGCCGTTCGCGGTGGTGGGCGGCCAGGGCCCGGCGCGGCTGGCGCAGGCGCGCGCGGCGCTCCGGCCGCTGCTGGGCCAGCACGCCGCCGGGCCGCAAGGCCGGCGCCGGTAGGGCCGCGCGCCGACGCCGCCCGGCGCATCCGTCTGCGGGCGCATGCGGCCAATCCGGGGACCGACCATGACCCTGCTGCCCGAGCATCCCGCACCCGCCGCCGGCAAGCGCTACCGCGACACGCGCATCGGCGATCGGTTCGTGCGCCGCGAGCGCATCACGGCACGCCATCTGGACGAAGGCGCGCGGTTGATCGGCGACTTCAACCCGCTGCACGTCGACGAGGCGTTCGCGGCGCGCTCGCGCTACGGCGGCCGCATCCTGCACGGTGTGATCACGTCGGCGCTGGTCGGCGCCGAGTTCGGCATGGTCTACGCCGGCACCGCCATCGGCTACCTCGAACACGCCGCGCGCTTCCTCGCGCCGGTGAAGATCGGCGACGAGCTGACCATCACCTGGACGGTGACGGCGCTCGACCCCAAGCCCAAGCACGGCGGCGGCATCGTCACGGCCGAGGCGATGGCCGTGAACCAGGACGGCGTCACGGTCTGCACGGCGCGCGGGCGCATGCTGGTGGGCGACGCGCCTGCGGCCTGATACGGCTTCGCGCTCGATGCGATGACCAGGCGCGAAGCCGAAGACAGTGCCGCTGCACGGCGAGGCGAAGCAACGCGCTCAGCGCGTTGAATGCGAAGCCGCAACGGGCGGGCCGCGCGCCCAGGCCGCGTGCTCAGCGACGCCGCCGCGCGCTTGCCGAGCGCCCTGGCCGGGCAGGGCCAGGATCTCATCGTCGATAGGGCCGGCCTGCGCGGCCGGCGCGGCCTCGATGCGCAGCGCGCAGCCGCGCGCCGCGTGCGCTACACGAGCAGCACGAAGCTGACGACGGCGAGGCCGAGCGCGAGGTTGACGCCCACCCAGACGCGGATGCGCGCCAGCGCCGCGGCCGCCGCCGGCTGCTCGCCGGCCTGCAGCGCGGCCACCAGGCGCCGGTAGGGCCCGAGGCGGATGCCTGCGAAGATGACCATCATCACCAGCCCGAGGGCGGTCATCGCCAGCCAGTCGGCCGGCCAGGCGAAGCCCGGCGCACGCAGCGCCAGCTGCAGCATCGCCAGGCCGCTGGCCAGCACCACGAGCACGGCCACGGCCACGGCGGCGAAGAAGCGGCGCAGCACCTCGCGCATCAGGGCCAGGCGCTGCGGCGGCGCCAGCACCGCCAGCGCCGGGCGCAGGAAGAAGTGGGCGAACAGCATGCCGCCCACCCACAGCAGCACGCCCAGCAGGTGCAGCGTCTTCAACAGGGCGTAGAGCATGGGCGAGTGCGCGTATCGGTGGCGACTTCCGGCGGGTCTTCTTGTGCGGCGGCCTGCGTGGCGTCCTGCGCGCCTACTGCACCACCGCGCTCGCCGGCGGCTGGTCGCGCCCGGGCGTGAACATCTCGCCCACGTCGACGGCGTCGAAGCGGTAGGCCTGGCCGCAGAACTCGCAGGCCACTTCGACCAGGCCGCGCTCGGCGATCAGGCTGTCGCTCTCGGCCCGACCGAGCGAGCGCAGCATGGCGCGCACGCGCTCGCGGCTGCAGCGGCAGGCAAAGCGCGGAGCAGCCTGCGGGTCGGGCGCGAACAGGCGCAGCGTCTCCTGCCAGAACAGGCGGTGCAGCACCTGCTCGGGCGGCAGCGCGAGCAGCTCGGCGCGCGTGAGCGTCGCCGCCAGCAGCGCGATGCGCTCGAAGGCCTCGGCGCCCAGCGCCTCGTCGCCCTGGCGCAGCGCGCGGCGCACTTCGAAGTGGCGCCCGCCCTGCACCGGCAGGCGCTGGATCAGCAGGCCGGCAGCGCGCTCGTCGTCGGCCGCGAGCACGAAGCGCGTATCGAGCTGCTCGCTCTGCCGCATGTAGTGCTCGAGCACCTCGTGCACGCTCTGCAAGGGCGCCGCCGCCGCGTCGCTCGCGCTGCGCGCGAGCGGCACCACGCCCTGGTAGGGCTGCCGGTGCGGCGCGCCCTCGCCGGGATCGAGCGTGATCGCACAGCGGCCCTGGCCATGCGCGTTGAGCAGCGCTTCGAGCCCGGCGCCCGGGCGCACCTCGCCCACCACCTTGGCGGTGGCGCGAAAGCTCAGGTCCGACTGCACCTCGACCACCGCGAGCCTGACCGGCCCGTCGCCGAACACCTGCAGCACGAGCGCGCCGTCGAACTCGATGCCGGCCTGCAGCAGCACGGCGGCGGCCGTCATCTCGCCGAGCAACGCGCGCACCTCCGAGGCGAAGGCGCCGCCGTCGGCCGCGGCGCGCCGCGCCAGCACCTCGCGCCAGGCGTCGTCGAGCCGCACCAGCATGCCGCGCACCGGCAGGCCCTCGAACAGGAATTTGCGCAGCTCGCCCATCGGCGCATTCTAGGGATGCGGCCCGGCGGCGCTGCCCCTTGCGGCGCTGCGGCCTGCAGCGCTCGACCGCGCTGCGCTCGGCCCCGCCACGCTCGGCCCCGCAACGCTCGGCCCCGCAACGCTCGGCCCCGCCACGCTCGGCCCGGCCACGCTCGGCCCGGCCACGCTCAGCCGGATCGGCGTCCTGCGCCGCGCATCGCGCGCGCGTAGCCGGCGTAGACGGCGGCCGTCTCGAGCACGACGGCGCGCCTGGCTTCGTCGAGCACGCCGATCGGCCGCGCCGGCTGGCCGCCCCAGAGGCGGCCGCCCTCGAGCCGCTGCCCGCGCGTGGTGTACGTACCGGCCGCGACGAAGGTGTCGTCGGGGATCACGGTGCCGGCAGCGATGCGGCTGCCGATGCCGACCAGGCAGCGCGCGCCCACCGTGCAGTCCTCGAGCAGCACGTTGTGGCCGATCGTCGTGTCCGCGCCGATCGGCAGGCCGCCGGCGCCCGCGGCCAGCACCGAGTTGTCCTGCACGTTGCAGCGCGCACCGAGCGTGATGGCGCCGCGGCGGGCGTCGAGCCGGCAGCCGTACCAGATGCTGGCGCCGGCGGCCAGGTGCACGGCGCCGGCGAGCCGCGTGGTGTCGGCGACGAAGGTGCCGGCCGCGGCGCTGGCCGCCCGCGCCCGGCAAGGCCAGCGCGCGTCGGCCGCCTCGTTGCGCGTGCGCAGCGCCGCCGCCCGCGCCGCCGCCTCGCCGGGAGCGAGCGCACGCAGCGGCCGCGCCGGAGCGCCGCCGTGCAGCATGCCGGCGGCCAGCCGGCTGCGCGGGAAGACGACGCTGCCCGCTTGCAGCACGGCGCCGGCGCCGACCACCGAGCCGTCGAGCACGTCGCAGTCCTCGTCGACCACCACGTCGGCCAGCAGCGCGCAGGCATGCACGACGGCGTTGGCGCCGACGCTCACGCGCTCGTGCACGACGGTCGGGCAGCGGTCGTGCGCGATGTGCACGGTGGCGCCGCGGCCGAGGTGGAACTGCTCGCCGATGC
Source organism: Rubrivivax sp. (assembly GCA_046348125.1). Taxonomy (GTDB): domain Bacteria; phylum Pseudomonadota; class Gammaproteobacteria; order Burkholderiales; family Burkholderiaceae_C; genus Rubrivivax. The sequence continues at coordinate 38,468 of JAXMEV010000008.1, read as the reverse complement.
GCACGTAGTGGCCGTCGGCGCGCACGATGCTGCCCGCGCCGAGCCAGGCGCCGGCGCCCAGCGTGAGGCGGCCGACCAGGGCGTGCCCGGCGCGCGCCGCGCGCGGCGCACCGAGCACGAGCGGTTCATGCTCCTGGTAGGCGGCGAGGTGCAGCCGCGCGGCGCTTTCCGGCATGCGTCGAGACTAACCCAGGGCGCCGGCGCGCCAGCGCCGCTCGGCCTCGTCCCAGGCGGCCAGCGGCTGCAGGTCGGGCACCCAGGCCAGGCCCGTCCGGGCGTCGGAGGACATCGGCTCGCCGCTCACCAGCACGTCGAGCAAGGCCGGGCGCCCCGAGCGCAGCGCGGCCAGCGCGCGCCCGAGCGCCGCCGGCAGCGCCGCCACGCTCTCGACGCGCTCGCCGTGGGCGCCGAAGGCGCGCGCCAGCGCCGCGTGGTCGGCGCGCTGCAGCCGCGTGCCGACCACCTTGCCGTGCGTCAGCGTCTGGTCGTGCACCTCGATCTGCCAGGCGCCGTTGTTGGCCACCACCACCAACACCGGCACGCCGTGGCGCGCCGCGGTGTCGATCTCCATCGCGTTGAAGCCGAACGAGCCGTCGCCGGTGAGCACGGCCACCGTGCGGCCGGGCGCGGCGAGCGCAGCGCCGATGCCGAACGGCGTGCCCACGCCGATGCAGCCCAGCGAGCCCGGGTCGAGGTAGCTGCCGCAGCGCATGCCGACGCGCGCGAAGGCGAGGAAGTCGCCGCCGTCGGCGACCACCACGGCGTCGTCGCCGATCGCGCGCTGCACTTCGGCGAGCAGCCGGTTCGGGTGCATGAAGCCGTCGGCGCCGTCGGGGGCGGCGGCCATCGAGGCGCGCAGCCTGGACGCGCGCTCGGCGTGGCCGGCGCGCAGCCGGTCGCGCCAGGCGGTGTCGACGGCGCTCGCCCTGCCCTGGCCCGCCGCCACCAGCGCCTGCAGCGCCAGGCGCGGCGTGGCGAACAGCTCGACCTCGCCGCGGCGGTTGTCGCGCAGCTCGGCCGCGCAGTCGGCGATGCGCAGCCAGCGCGCGGCGCCGAACACCGCGGGCGAGCCGTAGCCGAGCTGGAAGTCGAGCTTGCGGCCGATCGTCAGCACGAGGTCGGCCTCGCCCATCACGCTGCCGCGCATCGCCGCCACGGCCGACGGATGAGCGTCGGGCACGACGCCCTTGCACTCGCCGGTGTCGAGGAAGGGCGCGCCGGTCGCGTCGAGCAGCGCCACCAGCTCCGCGGCCGCGCCGCGCACGCCGCGCCCGCCGATGACGAGCGGGCGCCTGGCCTGCCACAGCAGATCGGCGGCGCGCGCCAGCGCGCCCGGCTCGGGCGCGATCGCGCCGCGCGCGCGCGGCTGCATGTGCTCGGGCAGCGGCACGGCGCGCGGCACCTCGGCACGCAGCGTGTCGGTCGGGAAGTCGAGGAACACCGGCCCGGGCTCGCCGCCGGCCTCGCCCGCGGCCGCGGCCAGCGCCTCGTCGAGCGCCTGCGGCACCTGCGCCGCCTCGCGCACCGTGCGCGCCAGGCGCGTGATGCCGCGCAGCATCTCGGTGTGCACCATGTCCTGCAGCGCGCCGCGGTCGGTCTGCGGCCGCGGCGGCAGGCCCGAGAGCACGAGCAGCGGCGCGCGCGCCACGTGGGCGTTGGCGATGCCGGTCATCGCATTGGTGACGCCGGGGCCGGCGGTGACCAGGGCCACGCCCGGCCGTCCGCTCAGCTCGCCGTAGGCGTGCGCCATGTAGACCGCGGCGCGCTCGTCGCGCACGTCGACGATGGCGATGCCCTCGGCGTCCAGGCGCATCCAGATCGGCATGATGTGTCCGCCGCACAGCGCGAACACGCGGTCGACGCCGCGCGCCGCGAGCAGGCGCGCGATGACGCCGGCGGCGCTGTCGGGACCGATTTCAGGTGCAGGGGTGGCCATCTCAGAACACCGGGTTCTCGCGGTGGGTGCCCCATAGGCCCCTCAGCTTCTCGACGATGTCGCCCATCGTCGCGCCGGCCTTCACCAGCTCGACGGTCACCGGCATGATGTTCTGCGTGTCGTCCCTGGCCACCGCCGCCAGCTGCTCGAGGAGAGCCTGCACGCGCGCCTCGTCGCGCTCGGCGCGCACGCGGCGCAGGCGCGCGAGCTGGCGCTCGGCGGTGCTCGGGTCGTAGGGGTGGATCTCGATCTTGGCGCCCTCCTCGTTCTCGACGAAGCGGTTGACGCCGATGACGGGCTTCTCGCCCGACTGCTTGCGCAGCGCCGTCTCGTAGGCGAAGTCGGCGATCTGCTTCTGGAACCAGCCCTGCTCGATGAGCTTGACGGCGCCGCCGCGCTCGTCGACTTCCTTCAGGATCTCGAAGATCCTGCGCTCGTAGTCGGTGGTCAGCGCCTCGACGTAGTAGCTGCCGCCCAGCGGGTCGATGACGTTGGCGACGTTGACCTCCTCGGCGAGGATCTGCTGCGTGCGCAGCGCCATCTTCATCGCGTCCTCGGTGGGGATGGCGAAGGCCTCGTCGTAGCCGTTGGTGTGCAGGCTCTGCGCGCCGCCCAGCACCGCCGACAGCGCCTGCAGCGCGGTGCGCACGACGTTGATCTGGTACTGCGGCTTGGTGAGCGTGGCCGCCGCCGTCTGGCAGTGAAAGCGCAGCCGCATCGACTCGGGGTTCCGCGCGCCGAAGCGCTCCTTCATGATCTTGGCGTAGCAGCGGCGCAGGGCCCGGAACTTGGCCACCTCCTCGAAGAAGTCGCCCCCGCTCACGAAGAAGAAGGCCAGGCGCGGCGCGAACTCGTCGACCGGCATGCCCGTCTTGGTGACCTCCTCGACGTAGGCGACGAGGTTGGCGAGCGTGAAGGCCGCTTCCTGCAGCGGCGACGAGCCGGCCTCGTTGATGTGGTAGCCGGAGATGTTGATCGGGTTGTAGCGCTTCAGGTTCTTCGCGCTGTAGGTGATGATGTCGCGCACGATGCGCACCGAGGGCGCGATCGGGTAGATGTACTCCTTCTGCGCCATGTACTCCTTGAGGATGTCGGCCTGCACGGTGCCCGAGAGCTTGTTCAGGTCGAGGCCGCGCTGTTCGGCCAGCGCGACGTACATCGCGAGCAGGATCCAGGCCGTCGGGTTGATCGTCAGCGACACCGAGATCTTCTCGAGGTCGATGCCCTCGAGCAGCGCCTCCATGTCGGCCAGCGTGTCGATGGCCACGCCCTCGCGGCCGACCTCGCCGTCGCTCATCGGGTGGTCGCTGTCGTAGCCCATCAGCGTGGGCATGTCGAAGTCGGTCGAGATGCCCGTCTGACCCTGCGCGATCAGGTACTTGAAGCGCTGGTTGGTGTCCTCGCCGGTGCCGAAGCCGGCGATCTGGCGCATCGTCCAGGTGCGGCTGCGGTACATCGTCGGGTAGGGCCCGCGGGTGAACGGGTAGCGGCCGGGCAGGCCGATGTCCTCGAGCGGCGTGGCGGCGACGTCGGCCGCGGTGTAGGTGCGCTTGACGGCGAAGTCGCCCGTGGTGTGGAACTGCGCCTTGCGCTCGGGCTGCCTGGCGAGGAAGGCGGCCAGCTCGCCGGCCTCCCAGGCGCGGCGCTCGGACTCGAGGCGGTCGTGTTGCTCGGGGTCAAGCCAGCTCATGCGGGATCTCCTGTGTATTCCTTGCGGATCGTCTGGGCGATCAGTTGTCGGGCCGCGGCATAGGGGTCGGTGCCGCGGCGGCTGAGGGTGTCGGCCAGGGCCGGCGCGAAGCTCTTGGCGCCGTCGGCGAAGCGCTCGAGCAGCAGCGTCTCGGCGGTCTTGTGCAGGCGGAATTCGGCGACGCGGCGGCGGCGTTCGCGGCCGAGCTCGGAGTCGGTCATCGCCGCGCGGTGGGCCGCGATGCGCGCGAGCAGATCGTCGACGCCCTGGCCGGTGTACGAGCTCACGCCCACCACCGGCACCGCCCAGGCGCGCCGGGGGCCGACCATGGTGCCGAGCGTCAGCATCTGCTTGAGGTCGGTGAGCGTGCGGTTGGCGTCGTCGCGGTCGCACTTGCTGACGACGTGGATGTCGGCGATCTCGAGCACGCCGGCCTTGATGGCCTGGATCTCGTCGCCCAGGCCCGGCGCCGAGACGACGACGGTGGTGTCCGACGCATGCGCCACCTCGACCTCGTCCTGGCCCACGCCCACGGTCTCGAGGATGATCGTGCGGTAGCCGGCGACGTCGAGCAGGTCGACCGCGTCGAGCGCGGCGCGCGCCATGCCGCCGGTGGCGCCGCGCGTGGCCATGCTGCGGATGAAGACGCCGGGGTCGTTGGCCAGCTCGGTCATGCGGATGCGGTCGCCGAGGATGGCGCCGCCCGAGTACGGGCTGGAAGGGTCGATGGCGACGATGCCGACCTTCTCGCCGCGCGTGCGCAGGGCGGCGGCCAGCTTGCCCACGAGCGTGGACTTGCCGCTGCCCGGCACGCCGGTGAGGCCGATCACGTGCGCGGCGCCGGCGCGGCGGTAGACCTCGGCCAGCGCCGGGCGCGCCTCGGCCGTGCCGGCCTCGGCGCGCGACATCAGGCGCGCCAGCGCGCGCGCGCTGCCTTCGTCCATGCGGGCCAGCAGCTCGAGCGAGGGGATGTAGCTCATGGCGCCTGCGTCCCGCTCAGCCGCCGCTGCGCAGCTGCTCGTTGAGGGCGCGGAAGACCTCGCGGTCGTCGACCACGCGGCGCGCCTTGAAGTCGGTGCGCGCGATCGAGTTCGGCTCCGCCAGCTCGACCTTGGCGCGCACGCCCAGCAGCGTGTGCACCTTGTGCGCCGCCTCGGCGCGGAAGGCCTCGCGCGCCGCCGCGCCGGCGCCGTGGATGGCCTCGCTGGGCTCGACGCGCAGCAGCAGCTCGTCCATCGCCGCCTCGCGCGTGATGACGATGCGGTGCTCGCCGCCGTAGCCGGGCATCTGGTTGAGCGCGGCGTCGATCTCGCTCGGGTAGATGTTCTCGCCGCGGATCGTGAACATGTCGTCGATGCGGCCGAACACGCCCTGCGGCAGGCTCGGATAGGTGCGGCCGCAGGCGGTCTCGTCGTTCGTCCACAGCGTGAGGTCGCCCGAGAGCAGGCGGATCATCGGCTGACTGGTGCGCTCGAGGTGCGTGTAGACCGGCGTGCCGCGCTGGCCGTAGGGCACGCGGCGCAGCGTCGCCGGGTCGCACACCTCGGTGTAGACGATGTCCTGCCAGCACAGCATGCCCTGGCTGCTCTGCGCGCTGCCGGCGACGTTCATGAACGGCGTCATCTCGGCCATCGAGCCGCAGTCGTAGACCCTGGCGCCGTACAGCTCCTCGATGCGGTCCTTCACGCCGGGCACCGAGGCGCCGGGCTCGCCGCTGAAGAACAGGCACCTGAGGCCGAAGGCGCGCGGCTCGAGCTTCTCCTCGCGCGCCACTTCGGCCAGGTGGATGGCGTAGCTCGGCGTGCCGTAGAAGGCGGCCGGCTTCATGGTCGCCAGCCACTGCGCCAGGCGGGCGCTCATGCCCGGCGCGCCGGCGCCGAACGGAAAGGCCTTGGCGCGCAGGCGCTCGGCGCCGGCCAGCGCGCCCCAGCTGCCCAGGTACAGGCTGAAGATGGCGGCCACGCACACCATGTCGCCCGGGCGGATGCCCATGCCCCACATGATGCGGGCGTGCGCGTTGGCGATCGCGCGCCAGTCGGCGCGGCCGATGCCGAAGGCGGTGGGCCGGCCGGTGGTGCCGCTGGTGCCGTGGACGTGGAAGATCTCGCTGTCGGGCACGCACAGGTAGTCGCCGAAGGGCGGCTGCGCCGACTGCGCGGCGCGCAGGTCGGTCTTCCTGACCACCGGCACGCGCTGCTCGAAGTCCTCGAGCGACTTCAGCTGGCTCGGGTGGAAGCCCGCCTGCTCCCAGTGGCGGCGGTAGAACGGCGCGTGCTCCCAGGCGTAGCGGCAGACCTGCTGCAGCCGCCCGAGGATGGCGCGTTCGCGCTCGGCGGCGGGCATCGTCTCGCGGCGCGGGAACCAGTAGCGGCTCGCGGCCGGCGGCAGGTACTCCTCGTCGTAGGCGACCGGGAACTTCCACTCTTCCATCGTTCGTCTCCGGCGGTGGCGTGGCAGGCGTCAGCGCGCGCCGCGTGCGGCGACCAGGCTGCGGATCGAGTCGACGATGGCCTGCGGCGGCGTGTCCTGCAGCAGCACCTCGCGCACGCCCATTTCGCGGATGGCCGCGGCGTCCTCGTCGGGCATCACGCCGCCGGCGATGACGATGAGGTCGCCCGCGCCCTTGTCTTCGAGCAGCTTGAACAGCTTGGGGAACACGGTGAGCTGCACGCCCGACAGCAGGCTCACGCCGAGCACGTCGACGTCCTCCTGGATGGCGGTGTTGACCACTTCCTCCGGGCTGCGGTGCAGGCCGGAATAGATGACGTCCATGCCGGCGTCGCGCAGCGCGCGCGCGACGACCTTGACGCCGCGATCGTGGCCGTCGAGGCCGACCTTGGCGAGCAGCACGCGAATCGGGGTGTTGTCCATGGCGATGAGGGGTTGGAGCGGGTTCGGGAAAGCCTGTCCGGATGGGTGGACGGCCCGGATCTTATCGTATACAGTATGTAGAATGCAATATGCGGAAAGACCCTGATCGTACACAATCACAGTCGGCCATGCCCATCGAATCGCTGAAACCCCAGAAGACGCTCGTCGAGCAGGTGTACGAGCGCATCCTCGGCGCCATCTGCGAGGGCGCGCTGGCGCCGGGCGAACGCGTGACGCAGGACGAACTGGCGGCGCGCCTGGAGGTCTCGCGCCAGCCGGTGATGACCGCGCTCGGGCTGCTCAGACAGCAGGGCTTCCTGGTCGAGCACGGCCGCCGCGGGCTGCAGGTGGCACCGGTGGACCGCGCGCGCTTCGAGGCGATCTACGAGTTCCGCTCGGCGCTCGAGCCGCTGGCGGCCTCGCTCGCGGCTGCGCGCGCCGCGCCCGAGCAGATCGAACGCGCGCGCGCCATCGTGGCCCGTGGCCGCAAGGTGGCCGCCGCCGGCGACCCCGCCGCCGCCCTGCAGGCCGACGTCGACTTCCACGCCTGGATCTACGCCGCGAGCGGCAACCCGCTCATCGTCGAAGCGATGCAGACGCACTGGCAGCACCTGCGCCGTGCGATGGGCGAGGTGCTGCGCCGCCCGCCGCTGGCGCGCAAGGTGTGGAGCGAGCACGCCGAGATCCTGGACGCCATCGCCGCCGGCGACGCCGAGCGCGCCGCGCGCGCGATCGCGCAGCATGTGCAGACGGCGCGCGAGCGCGTCGGCGCCGAGCTGGCGTCCGACGAGCGCAGCGCGGCTTGAGGCGCGCGGGCGCGCCCCGCGGCTCGGCCGCAGCGGCGCGCACCGCCGCCGCCCGGCATGCGGCGGCCCGCGCCGAGGCGCGCCGTCTCACGCTGACGGCCAGAGCTGCGGCAACGCTGCGCCACACCCGCGGCCCCTGCGGCACGCGCGACGGCCTGTGGACGAGGCACGAACGCACCGGGCTCGATCCGCGCGCGGGATCGGCCCGGCGCTCAACCGCGCGGATGGTGCCTGGCGTGCAGTTGCTCGAGCCGCTCGCGCGCCACGTGCGTGTAGATGGTGGTGGTGGCGATGTCGGCGTGGCCGAGCAGCATCTGCACCGCGCGCAGGTCGGCGCCGTGGTTGAGCAGGTGCGTGGCGAAGGCATGGCGCAGCGTGTGCGGCGTGATCGGCGCCGTGATGCCGGCGGCCAGCGCGTAGCGCTTGACGAGCTTCCAGAACATCTGCCGCGTCATCGCCGCGCCGCGCACGGTGACGAACAGCGCCTCGCTCGTGCGCGCCTTGCCGCGGCGCGCGAGCAGGGCCGCTCGCCCCTCGCGCAGCCAGCGCACGAGCCAGGCATGCGCCTCCTCGCCGAAGGGCACGAGGCGCTCGCGCGCGCCCTTGCCGAGCACGCGCAGCACGCCATCGGCCAGGCCCAGGTGCACCGTCTTGGCCTGCACCAGCTCGCTCACGCGCAGGCCGCTGGCGTACATCAGCTCGAGCATCGTGCGGTCGCGCAGGCCGAGCGGCGTGTCGGTGTCGGGCGCGCCGAGCAGCGCCTCGACCTGCGCTTCGCTGAGCGTCCTGGGCACGCGCAGCGGCTGCTTGGCGGCCAGCAGCTCGAGCGTGGGGTCGGCCGCGACGAGCCGCTCGCGCAGCGCCCAGCGGTAGTAGCGCTTGAAGACCGTGAGCCGCCGGTTGGCCGTGGTGGCGCGCGTGGCCGCGTGGCGCGCGGCCATGCAGCCCAGCAGATCGCTCTTGCGCGCCTCGTCGAGCGCGCGGCCGCACTCGGCGGCCAGCCAGTCGGCCAGCAGGCCCAGGTCGCGCCGGTAGGCGGCCAGCGTCAGCGGCGCCAGGCCGTCCTCGAGCCAGAGAGCATCCACGAAGCGGTCGATGCCCTCGCCGCTTCGCTGCCGGGCGCGCGCCTGGGCGTCGCTCAAGCCGTCTGCGCCGCCTGCGCCGCCGTCACTCGAGCTTGAGCCCCTGCTTGGCGACGACCGTCTTGTAGACCTCGTACTCGGCCTTGATCTGGGCCGCGAACTCGGCCGGTGTGTTGCCGATGACGAGCGAGCCGGTGTCCTCGATGCGCTTGCGCACGGCCGGGTCTTCGAGCGCCTTCTTCACCGCCGCCGACACCTTGTCGACGACTTCCTTGGGCAGCCCCTTGGGCCCGAGAATGCCGTAGTAGGCCATGCGGTTCACCGGCTCGAGGCCCACGTCCTTGAACGTGGGCACGTTGGGCAGCTGGGCCAGTCGCTGCGGCGCGGCGACGACGATCGGCACCAGGCGCCCCTCCTTGATGAAGGGCAGCGCCGAGGGCATGTTGTCGAAGATCATCGGCACCTGCCCGGACACGGTGTCGTTGAGTGCCGGGCCCGCGCCCCGGTATGGGATGTGGGCGATGAAGGTTCCGGTCAGGCTCTTGTACAGCTCCATCTGCATGTGGCCGATGGCCGCCGTGCCCGAGCTGGCGAAGCTGTACTTGCCCGGGTTCTTCTTGATGAGCTCGAAGAAGGTCTTGTAGTCCTTGGCCGGGAAGCTCGGGTGAACGGCGATGACGTTCGGCGTGGCCGCGATGTTGATGATCGGCGTGAAGTCGCGCACGGGGTCGTAGCCGATCTTCGTGTTGATCGCCGGGTTGGAGGCCGTGGTCGACACGGTGGCCATGCCCAGAACGTAGCCGTCGGCCGGCGCCTTGACGACGTCGAGCGCGCCGATCGAGCCGCCGCCGCCGCCCTTGTTCTCGACCACCACCTGCTGGCCGAGCGCCGCGCTCATCGCCGGCGCGACCACGCGCGCCACGATGTCGGTGGTGCCGCCCGGAGCGAAGGGGACGATCAGCCGCACCGGCCTCGCGGGATAAGCCTGCGCCAGTGCGGCCGGCGTTGCCGCCAGGGCAGCGGCCAAGCCGATGGCGAGGGCAAGCAGCGTGCGCTTCATGAGCATGAGGGTCTCCAGTGTCGTCGACGTAGGGTGAACGGGAATCGGCGCGGCGCCGGCCGCTGCCGGCGCTGCGCAGTGTTCCACGTCGGGAGGCAGGGGAGAAGACCGACGGCCTTGTCGTCCTGGCCCCTTCTTGCGCCTCGCAGCGTTGCCCACGCTCCTAGCTCTGCGCGCCCAGCAACCCGGCGCGCAGCCGCTGGTCGTAGGGCTTGTCGCCGACGAAGGCGCGCAGCAGCCCGGCGTAGAAATCAGCGCCCGGGATCGCCGGCCCGCGCACGACGCCGTTGAACGCGAGCGTCATGCCGCGCTCGGGCTCGTAGTCCATGTCGACGATGTCGCCCTTGGCGACCTGGCCGATGCGCTCGAGCATGGCGTCGAACTGCGCCATGCGCGGCGCGAGCGCCTCGGCCTCGGCGGCGCCGACGTTGCGCGCGACGCCCTTGTCGAAGGCCTTGATGAACTCGGAGGCCGGCGCGCCCATCAGCATCACCAGGCGCAGCCGCTTCGGGCCGGGCTGCGCCACCACCTCGTCGGCGCTGCGCGCGCGGCCGGTGAGATAGAGCGCCGCGGCATAGCCCTTGAACCAGGCCACGGCGCGCACGCCCACGCCGTTGAGCAGCAGATCGGCACCGGCCAGCCGGAGGCGATCGACGAAGTCGACGCCGGCCACCTCGGCCGCCGGCACGCGCGGCGCGGCGACGGCGGCAGCAAGCAGCAGGCCCAGGCAGGAACGGCGTCGCATGATCGACATTGTCCATCGAGTCCCCGACCCGCCGACAACGCGCCACCCGCGCTGGCAGACTACGCACCCATGGCCGACGCCTGGCTGCTGCTGCCCGACTTCGCGCTCATCGCGCTCGGCTTCGTGCTGTGCCGTCGCACGCCGCTCGACCGCAAGGTGTGGGACGGCGTCGAGCGTCTGGTGTACTTCGTGCTGTTCCCGGCGCTGCTGTTCAACACCATCCTGCGCAGCCCGCTCACGCCCGGCACCGCGCTGCCGCTGATGGGCTGCGGCCTCGGCGTCGTGGCGCTGGGCATCACGGCGGCATACGCGCTGCGCCTGGCCCCGGGCGTCGACGCGCGGCTGCACGCCTCGGGCGCGCAGACGGCGTTCCGCTTCAACACCTACGTCGCCCTGGCCGCCTCCGAGCGCCTGGCCGGCGCCGACGGCCTGGCCTGGACGGCGCTGCTGCTCGCGGTCTGCGTGCCGGTCGTCAACGTCGCGGCGGTGTGGCCGCTGGCGCGCCACGGCGGCCAGGGCTATCTGCGCGAGCTGGCGCGCAATCCGCTGATCCTCGCCACCGTGGCCGGACTGAGCGGCAAGCTGCTCGGGCTGCAACTGCCGGCGCTGGCCGCCGTCACCTTCACGCGCATCGGCGCCGCCGCGCTGCCGCTCGGGCTGATGGCGGTGGGCGCCGGGCTGCACATGGGCGCGCTGAAGGAAGGCCCGCGCCTGGCGGCGGCGCTGCTCGCGATCCGCCACCTGCTGCTGCCGGCGGCGGCCATCGCGCTCGTGCGCGCGCTCGGGCTGCCGCCGGCGCAGCAGGCGGTGCTGGTGGTCTTTGCGGCGCTGCCCACGGCTTCCAGCGCCTACGTGCTCGCGGTGCGCATGGGCGGGCATGGCGGCTACGTGGCCGGGCTGGTGACGCTGTCGACGCTGCTGGCGATGCCCGGCCTGCCGCTGGCGCTGGCCTTGCTGCGTGCGCTGGCCTGATGCGCCGGCCTGATGCGCCGGCCTGACATGCGCGCCTGTGATGCGCGCCTGTGATGCGCGCCCGAGTTGCTCGCCCGAGTGCGGCCTTGACGTGCAGGCGCCGCGCGCCTCAGCCGCCTGGATCCTGCTGCAACGCCCAGGCGATGTGCTCGGCCGCGAGCGCGTCGGCCGCCGGCAGCGCGGCAGCCAGCGCGGCGCGCCAGGCGGCTCTTGCCGGCACATCCGCCGCGCCGGCGAGCGCATTGCCCAGCGCCACGGCCAGGTTGCGCCGCCAGCGCGCATAGCCGATGCGGCGGATCGGGTTGCCCTCGGTGCGGCACAGGAATTCGGCCTCGTCCCACTGCCACAGCGCCAGCAGCGCGGCGTCGCCCAGGCCGCTGCGTTCGTCGAAGTCGGGCAGCGTCGAGCGGCGCGCGTACTTGTTCCAGGGGCAGGCGCGCTGGCAGTCGTCGCAGCCGTAGACATGGTTGCCGACGAGTCGGCGCAGCTCGATCGGGATCGGCCCGGGATGCTCGATCGTCAGATAGCTGATGCAGCGCCGCGCGTCGACGCGGTAGGGCGCGACGATGGCGCGCGTCGGGCAGATGTCGATGCAGGCCGCGCAACGGCCGCAATGCCCGGCGAGCGGGCGGTCGGCGGGCAGCTCGAAGTCGACGAAGATCTCGCCCAGGAAGAACATCGAGCCTGCTTCGCGCGTGAGCGCGAGCGTGTGCTTGCCGCGCCAGCCCAGGCCGGCGCGCGTGGCGAGCTCCACTTCGAGCACCGGCGCCGAATCGCTGAAGACGCGGTGGCCGAAAGGCCCCACCGCCGCGGCCAGCCGATCGGCCAGTTGCTGCAGGCGGCTGCGCAGCACCTTGTGGTAGTCGCGGCCGCGCGCGTACAGCGACACCACGCCCTGCGCCGCATCGGCCAGGCGCGCCGCCTCGCGCGCGCGCCATTGCGCCGTGCCGGCGCGCGGCAGATAGTCCATGCGCGCGCTGATCACGCTCACCGTGCCCGGCACCAGCTCGGCCGGCCGCGCGCGCACCATGCCGTGGCGTGCCATGTACGCCATCGCGCCGTGAAAGCCCGCGTCGAGCCAGGCGCGCAGCCCGGGCTCTGCGCTCGCCAGATCGATGCCGCCGACACCGATCTGGGAGAATCCCAGCTCGCCCGCCCATTGCCGCAAGGCCGCGACGAGTTGCCGCCCTTCGACCCGATGCCGCTCGCCCATGCGCAGATCCTAAGCGTGCGCACCCTGTACTGGCACGACGAGGCCGAATGCGCCGCCAGCGCTGCGGCGCTGGCCGCACGACCCGCCCTGCGCGGCGCCTGCATCGAGCTCGAAGGCCCGCTCGGCGCGGGCAAGACCACCTTCGCGCGCCATCTGCTGCGCGCGCTCGGCGTCACGGAACGCATCAAGAGCCCGAGCTATGCCGTCGTCGAGCAGTACCTGCTGCCGGCGCGCGCCGGCCAGCCCGAGGCCGCCGCCGCGCATTTCGACTTCTACCGCTTCGACGACGCGCGCGAGTGGGAGGACGCGGGCTTGCGCGATCTGTATGCGGCACCCGGGCTCAAGCTGGCCGAATGGCCGGCCAAGGCGCGCGCCGTGCTGCCCGTGCCCGATCTGCGCGTCGCGATCGAGCCGGGCGAAGGCGAGGCGCGCCGCGTCACGCTGCAGGCCCTGACGCCGCTCGGCGTCGAGCTGCTGGCGTGAGCAGGGCGCCGGACGCCGCGCGCCGCCGCCTGCTCGGTGCCGGCACGGCGGCGCTGCTGCTCGCGCCGCCGCTCGTGCGCGGCGCCGGCATCGTCGCCGTGCGGCTGTGGCCGGCGCGCGCGTACACGCGCGTGACGATCGAGTCGGACCGCGCGCTGGCCGCACGCCACCTGCTGACCGAGGCGCCCTACCGCCTGGCGGTCGACATCGACGGCCTCGAGCTCGACGGCGCGCTGCGCGAGCTGGTCGGCAAGGTGCGGCCCGACGATCCCTTCATCGCCGGCGTGCGCGTCGGCCAGTACCAGCCGCATGTCGTGCGCCTGGCCTTCGACCTCAAGCAGCCGGTGCGGCCCGAGCAGTTCGCGCTGGCGCCCGTGGCGCCCTATCGGCACCGGCTGATCTTCGATCTGTATCCGCTGCAGGAGGCCGACCCGCTGCTGGCGCTGGTGCGCGAGAAGGAGGCCGCGAGCGAACGCGCCGCGCAGGCGGTGCAGGACGCGCTGGGCGAGTTGATCGCACGCATCGACCGCCCGAGCCTGCGGCCCGCCACGCCGGCGCCCGACATGCCGGCGGTGCCGGTGCCGCCCGAACCGCTGCCGCCGGCCGCCGCGGCCTCCGCGCCCGGCGCCGCGCCGGCCGCCGAGGCAACGGCCGGACCCCTGACGCCGGCCGAGCGCCGGCGCATCGACCGCCTCGTCATCGTCGCGCTCGACCCCGGCCACGGCGGCGAGGATCCGGGCGCCATCGGCCCGAGCGGGCTGCGCGAGAAGGACGTCGTGCTCGCCATCGCGCTCGAGCTGCGCGAGCGCCTCAACGCGCTCCAGGCGGGCGGCAACGGCCTGCGCGCCATGCTCACGCGCGACGCCGACTACTTCGTGCCGCTGGGCGAGCGCGTGCGCAAGGCGCGGCGCGTGCAGGCCGACCTCTTCGTCAGCATCCACGCCGACGCCTTCTTCAAGCCCGAGGCGCGCGGCGCCAGCGTCTTCGCGCTCAGCACGCGCGGCGCCAGCAGCGCCGCCGCGCGCTGGATGGCCGAGCGCGAGAACGCCGCCGACCAGGTGGGCGGCGTCAACGTCGCCGGCCTGCGCGATCCGCAACTGCTGCAGGCCATCCTCGACATGAGCACCGCGGCGCAGATCAAGGACAGCCTGCGCCTGGGCCACGAGGTGCTGGGCCGCATCGGCCGCGTCGGCCGGCTGCACAAGGGCCAGGTCGAGCAGGCCGGTTTTGCCGTGCTCAAGGCGCCCGACGTGCCGAGCATCCTCGTCGAGACCGCCTTCATCTCGAACCCCGAGGAGGAAGCGCGGCTGCGCGACCCGGGCTACCGCACGCAGCTCGTCGAGGCGCTGGCCGGCGGCATCGCGCGCTACTTCGCGAAGAACCCGCCGCTGGCGCGGCATCGGGTGCTGTAGGCGCGGCACGGCGCAGCCGCGCGGTCGCGCTCAGCGCCGCCACAGATCGCGCATCAGCGCCAGGCGCGGCGAGGGCAGCGCCGCGGCGAGGTCGTACGGATGCGTGCGCCGGCCGTTGACCGAGACCAGGATCTTCAGCACGTAGTTGCGCGTCTCGGCGAAGGGCGGCACGCCGAGGTAGCGGTCGACCGCGCCTTCGCCGGCGTTGTAGGCGGCCAGCGCGAGCGAGACGTCGCCCTCGTAGTAGGCGAGCAGCCAGCGCAGGTAGGCCATGCCGCCGCGGATGTTCTGCACCGGGTCGAGCAGGTTCTTCACGCCGAAGCGGCGCGCGGTGTCGGGGATGAGCTGCATCAGTCCCTGCGCGTTCTTCGCGCTCACGGCGCCGGCGTTGAAGTTGCTCTCGGCGGCCATGACGGCGAGCACGAGCCAGGGCTCGAGCTTGTAGTCGGGGGCGGCAAGCCTGACGTAGCGCACGATGGGCTCGGGCGCGTTGGCCGGCAGCGGCGGCGCCGGCGGCACGGCCTGCGCCTTGCGCAGCAGGCCGGCAGGCGGAGGCGGCGCGGCCCGCACCGGCGCCTGCGCCACCGCGTCGGCATCGGGCGGGCGCAGGCAGGGCGGCGGCGGGCCGACTGGCTCGCCCAGGCGCGCAGCCATGGCGGCGGCCTGCGCGTGGCCCTGCTCGGCGGCGGCGGCGAACAGGTGCGCGGCGTGCGCGTCGTTGCGCTCGATGCCGCGGCCGTTGGCCAGCATCCAGCCCAGCGCGTACTGCGCCTCGGCGTCGCCGTAGCGCGCGGCGCGACAGTACAGCTCGGCGGCGCGCAGCGCGTCGCGCGCCACGCCGTCGCCGTATTCGGCCGCCGCCGCCTCCTGGCGCCAGCGCTGCACCCGCGCCGGCACCACCAGACCCTTCTCCGGCGGCGGCACGCTCGGGCGCGGCAGGGCCTCGAGCACCGCAGCGGCGGCGCCAAGCTCGTTGGGCGCGGCCGCCACGGGCGCGGCGCTCCACTGCGCCGCCGCGGCCGCCGGTGCCAGCGCCGCCAGCACCGCCGACGCGGCGAGCGCGGCGCGCACCCGCGCGGCCGGCGCCGCCGACGCGCGCCAACGCGACCACGCGCGCAGCACGGCAAGGCCGGGAGCGCGGGCGCTGCCGTTCACACCTTGCGCACCACCACGCTGCCCACCGAATAGCCGGCGCCGAACGAGCAGATCACGCCGATGTCGCCGGCCTTCAGGTCGGCGCGGTGGTGGTGGAACGCGATGATCGAGCCGGCCGAGGCCGTGTTGGCGTATTCGCCGAGGATGACCGGCGCCAGGTCGTCGCCCACCTCGCGCCCCACCAGACGCTTGACGATGAGCTGGTTCATGCCGAGGTTGGCCTGGTGCAGCCAGTAGCGCCGCACCTGCGTGGGCTCGAGGCCGAGTGCGTGCAGATGCTGCTCGATGTGCGCCGCGGCCAGCGGCACCACCTCCTTGAACACCTTGCGCCCCTCCTGCATGAAGGTCTTGTCGCGCGCGTCGGGGTCGGTGTCCTCGCAGCGGTTGAGGAAGCCTGCGTTGTTGCGGATGTTGTTGCTGTACTGCGTGACGAGCCGGGTGCCGAGGATCTGCCAGCGCTCGGCCGAGCGCGCGCTCTCGGCGGCCTCGACGACGACGGCGGTGCAGACGTCGCCGAAGATGAAGTGGCAGTCGCGGTCGCGCCACTCGAGATGCGCCGACGTGACCTCGGGGTCGACGACGAGCACGCGGCGCGCGCTGCCGGCGCGCACCGCGTTGGCCGCCTGCTCGATGGCGAAGGTGGCCGAGCTGCACGCCACGTTCATGTCGAAGGCGTAGCCGCCGGCGCCGAGCGCGGCCTGGATCTCGCAGGCCATCGCCGGGTAGGCGCGCTGCATGTTGGCCGCGGCGCAGTACACGGCGTCGATCTCGCGCGCCTCGATGCCGGCCGCGGCCAGCGCCTTGCGGCCGGCGTCGCGCGCGATCTCGGCCATCAGCGAGAGCTCGTCGTCGCGCCGGGGCGCGATGCGCGGGCGCATGCGCGTCGGGTCGAGCACGCCGTCCTTGTCGACCACGTAGCGCTGCTTGATGCCCGAGGCCTTCTCGATGAACTCGACGCTCGAGGGCACGAGCGCAGCGCGCGTGCCGGCGGCGATCTCGGCGGCGTGCGCGGCGTTCTGCAGCTCGACGTAGCGGTTGAACGACGCCACCAGTTCGGCGTTGCTGATGACGTGCGGCGGCCGGTACAGGCCGGTGCCGGAGATGACGACGGAGCTCATGGGCGACAAGTGTAGGACGGACGGGCAACTCGGCCTGCTGCTGCTCCGCCTGCTGCTGCGCCGCCTGCTGCAGCCCGGCCTGCGGCAACCCGGCCGGCTGCGGCCCGACCTGCCCCGGCCCGAGCGGCCGCCGCCCGTGACGCGGCAGGGGCGGCCGCGCGGCCGCCGCCGTTCAGCCGATCACTTGCGATTCCTGCGGGCCGGCTTGCCGCCGGCCGGGTCGGCCGCCGCCTGCGCCGCCTGCGCCGCCTGCGCCGCCTGCGCCGCCTGCGCCGCCTGCGCCGCCTTCGCCGCCGTCGGCGCCTGCGAGGCCAGCGCCTCGCTCATGCCGACCAACACGCCGCTCACCATCGCCGTGTAGCTCTCGGCCAGTGCCTGCGCGGCACGCAGCGAGGCCTGGCGCGTGCCGCGCATCGCGCCTTGCATCTGCGTGGCGAGCTGCTCGACGGTACCGCTGGCCTGTGCGCCGGCGAGCGTGCCGCCCGCCTGCATCTTCTCGAGCACCGCGCCCCAGGCGCCGGCCACCGGCGCGGCTGCGCCGCCGGCCGCCTTCTTCAGCGCCGCGAACATCGTGTCCTCGAGCTTGTCGAGGTCGTCGAGCGCCTTCTTCAGGTGCTTGTCGCGCAGATCGGCGCCCTGCGCGGCCAGCGTCGACAGCGCGACGCGGTTGGCCTCGACGGCCTTGAGCAGCGCCGAGTCCATGCCGGCCACCGCCTTGTCGAGCAGCGTTTCGGCGTCGATGCCCGGCATGACGTTCTTTGCCGCGCCCGCGCTCGCCGCCTGCGACACCGCCTTGAGCGCGGCGCGGATGTTCCCGAGCGTCAGTTCACGCCCCTGCAGCGCAGTCAGCGTCGCCTGGCTGGCCGCGTTCTTGAGCTGCTCGCCCTGGGTCGCGCCGGCGGTGGCGAACATCTCGATGAGGCGGTCGGCGTCGAACGGCGGCTGGACCATGATGCGTCTCCTCGGTGGCGGAGCCCCGATGCTCGCATCGCCGCCGTCGCGCCGCAATAGGGAGCCGGGGCGGACCGAGTGCATCCGATTGCGATCGCGCCAACGGCGAATGCACACGGACCGCCGAACGAGAGGCTGCTTGGCCTGCGCCGCGGCCTGGCCCTACACGAAGCCGACGTTCGTGCCCAATGCCGTGCCGGCGAAGTTGCCGATGTTGGGGACGACCGTCGGCAGGTCGGAGGGCGCGACTCCGAACCAGCGCGCGAGCGTCGCGGCGTACTGATCGACCGCCAGCGTCGGGACGAGCCGGCCCTGGCCGATGTCGTCGGGGCCGCCGTTGGCCAGCGTCGGGTTGACGCCGTAGTAGCGGCCGCCCTTGACCGCGCCACCGAGCACGAAGTGCATGCTGCCCCAGCCGTGGTCGGTGCCGTCGTTGTTGGCCGTCAGCGCCCGCCCGAAGTCCGACGCGGTGAAGGTCGTCACCTGTGAGGCCACGCCGAGTTCCACGAGCGTGTCGTAGAAGGCGCGCAGCGCGTCCGCGAGATTGGTGAGCAGCGTCGGATGCAGCGTTGCCAGGCCGTCGTGCGTGTCGTAGCGGCTCGTCGAGACGAAGAAGACCTGGCGCCTGGCGCCGAGCTGGCTGCCGACGGAGATCAGCTTGGCGACCATCTGCAACTGCGCGCCCAGCGTGCTCTGCGGGTCGGCCGCAGCCGGGAACGGGGTGGCGGTCGCCGGCGCCTGGGCGAGTGCGGCCGAGACCTGGCCGTAGAGGTCGAGGGCGCGCGTGCCGATGGCGCCGAGCGCCGCCTGCATCTCGTGGCTGCCGCCCCCGCCGATGAGCGACTGCAGCAGGCTCGCCGCCGCTTGCGATCCTTGCAGGCTGTTGCGGGCGTTGAGCGCAATCGGCCCGAAGGGCGTCACCGAGTACTGCACGGCCGCCCGCCCGCTCAGGTACACGGCGTTGCCGGCGACGTTGATGCAGGTGAGCGTGGCGGTACCGTTGCCCGCCTGCAGCAGGTCGCCGACGCGGCCGCCCCAGCCGGACGTGGCGCCCTCGGGCGACGAGGCCTGCCAATAGTTCTGCTGATCGTTGTGCGACAGCAGCTTGGGCGGCAGCGGCACGCTCCTGGTCTGGTATTGCGCCTTGGTGGTCGGCTGCACCAGGGTGCCGACGTTCAGCAGTACGGCCAGGTTGCCTGCATTGAACAGAGGCAGGAGCTTGGCGAGTTCGGGCGCCAGCGCGTACTGCGCGCCGCTCGGCAGGGCAAGCGAGGGCTCGAGCGCGGTGGCGGCCAGCGCCAAACGCGCGTAGGCGAGGCCCGGGCGCTGGGCCTGATAGATGCCGTACTGCACGGCGTCGTAGGGCACGAGCGTGTTGGCGTAGTCGTTGCCGCCGTAGAGGAAGACGCAGACCAGCGCCTTGTAGTCGCTCGCCGTGGCCGCGGCGGCTTCGCCCATCGCGGCGAGGTTCATCACGAACGGCGTGGCGGCACCCGCGGCCGAGAGGGCCGAGGCGCGCCGCAGGAAGGCGCGGCGGGAGAGCGCAGAAGACATGCCGGATCTCCTCATCGCAGCACGAGGTATTCGGGCGCGGCCATGACCAGGACCAGCGCCGCATAGATGCGGGCGTTCGAGCCCGCACCGGTGGCCGTCGAGATCGTATCGAGCGCGGCCTTCATGCGCGCGATCGTCGTCGCACCGATCTGCCCGGCCGCCAGCACCAGATTGAGCTCGTCGAGCAGGGCCTGGCTGTCCGCGACGATCGCGCTCAGCGCCGAGTAGTCGGGCTTGGCCTCGCCCGCGCCGTTGACGATCACCGACTGCATGTAGTTGACGTACGCGATCACCGACGGTTCGTTCGTGATCTGGAACTCGGGCGCGACGCGCCCGTTGTTCGCGAGCGCCGTGCCCGGAGGCGCGTAGCCGGGCCGGAACCAGTTGAAGACGCTCGGCGCATGGCCCGGGCTCTCGCCGATGCGGTTGGCGCTCGACGAGACGTTGCCGAAGGGCCAGAGCCGGGTCGGCGAAGTGACGTGGAACGCCCGTGCCCAATGCACGAGGCGCACGACCGGCTCGCGCAGCTTGCCGAAGCTCATGCTCGTGACCTGGCCGTCGTCGCGCGCCTCGCGGTCGGTCAGGATCGCGCGGATCACGGCCTTCATGTCGCCGCGCACGCCGCTGCCGTTGTTGGCGAACACGGCGGCGACCCGGGCCACATAGGCCGCGGAGGGATTGCTGGTCACCAGGCGCTGGATCAGTTGCCTGCCGACGAAGGGCGGCACGTTCGGGTGGTTGAACAGCCCGTCCAGCGCCAGCGTGCGCGCCGCGGCGCCGCTGGTGCCGGCGGGAATGGCGATGCCGAGAAAGCTCGACGCACCGCTCTCGTGCTGGGCAGCGTTGATGGCCATCGGCAGGCGCAGCCGGTCGGGCGTGGTGTTGTCGGCGTTGGCGTAGGTGCAGCCGGTCCACACGCGCGCACCCTGCGACACGTCCGCCTGGGTGTAGGCTGGCACGGGGCTGCCGCCGGCGAGGATCTGCGTGCCGTCCGGGTTGATCTGGTACAGCCCGATGGTGAACAGCTGCATCAGCTCGCGCGCGTAGTTCTCGTCGGGGATCGAGCCCGTCGTCGGATTGGCCTTGACGCTGCCGAGGAAGGTGAGATACAGCCCCATGGCGACGCTGGTCGACACGCCCTCCATGAGGTCGCGGTAGTTGCCGAAGGCGTTGTCCCAGAGCACGTCGAGGTAGGCGGCCATGGCGAACGCGCGCCAGCTGGCGGCGAAGCCGTCGATGCTCACGACCCACAGATCGAGCAGCGCGAGGCCGACACGCTGGCGCAGCAGGTCGGCGCTGCCCATCAACTGTGACCAGATCATCGGCTCGAAGCCGTTCTGCGTATTGATGTTGCCGGCGGCGGCATAGCCGTTGGCGACGAGGAAGTCCCAGAACTTCTGCGGCCGCGCCAGCGCGAATTGCGCGTTCAGCCATGCGTCGATGCCGGAATCGGACACCGCAGCGATGTCGGCGCGGCTGTAGCCGGCGGCGGCCTGCGACAGGAACCGCGACGCCTGCGCGGCCGTGAGTGCCGACGGCGGCGGCGAACTGCCGCCCGCAGATCCGCCGCCGTCGGAGCCGCCGCCGCCGCAGGCCTGCAGTGCGAGCGCACCGAATCCGGCCAGGCCCAGACGTGCACGGTCTGCCGGGCCGCCGACGTCCGCGGCAGACGGGTTCGGGCCGGTGGTCGATTCCCGCGCCGCGCAGTCCGCGGCCGTGCTTGCGTTCGTGGTCACGTGGCAACCCCTTGCGATCAGTTCAGAACGCGCGCTGCGGGCGTCGGTTGACACGCCGGATTCACACCCGTGGCCTGCACGACGCGGTCGGCGCCGCGACGTGGCGGCCGTTTGTCAGCGGCCGCACGCCGGCGCGCCCGCGCCGCGACGCCGATGGCCGCAGGCGATTGGCCTGCGCTCTATCGGCTTGGCCGGCCGATCACCCGCACTGCCCCACGTAGCCGCAGCTGGTGCAGAACTCGCAGCCGTCCTTGTGGATCAGCGTCGCGTTGCCGCACTCCGGGCAGCGCTTGCCCGCCAGCGGCTGCACGGCGCCGCGCTCGGCGGGCGCGGCGAGCACGCCCATCGGCGCGAGCGGCCGGCCCTCCTCGTCGAGCACGCCCAGCATGGCGTAGCGGTGGATGATGAGCCGCGCGATGTAGGCCACCGTCGAGGGCCACAGCTGCTGGCGCCGCTCGCCCGGCACGAAGGCCATGAACTGGCCGAGCGGCTCGGCGTAGTTGAGCAGCTTGCGCAGCTTCATGCCGATCCAGGCCGGATCGACGACGCGCATGTCCAGCGACAGCACGCGCGCCAGGCCGTCGAGCGCGCGCGGGTAGTTGCCCGAGAAGCCCAGCGCGCAGGGGCGCGTGGCGCTGCCGCCGCCGGGCACCGGCAGCGTGACTTCCTTGAGCGTGAGCGTGAAGGCCTCGCCGCTGGACGGGTTGTCGATGTCCACCGCCCAGGCCAGCGTGCCGGCGGTGCCGGTGCGCGGCTCGTCGCGGCTGAACAGCGCGTCGATCACCGGCGTCGCGCCGCCGTCGACGCCCTGCACCAGCGCGCCGAGCTGCTCGCAGCGCCAGCGGATCACCGCGCCCATCGCCGCCACCATGCCCGGAAAGCGCCGCGGCTCGCCCAGCGGCGGGAAGGGCATCTCGAAAGCATGCTCCTCGGCCACCGTGGCCAGCGCGTCGAGCTTGAGGCGCAGCCAGGCGGCGTCGTTGGTGCGCAGGTCCATCGACAGCGACTTGGCCAGGGCGCCCAGGCCGCGCGGCTGCTCGGCGCCGTTCACCCACACCTCGAAGGGCCGCGGCGGGCTGCCCTCCTCGCCGACGAAGACGGCGAAGTCGCCGTAGCTGTGGCGCACGATGAAGGTCCAGGCCGCGTTGCCCGCCGGCAGCGCCGGGCGGCCGGGCCAGCGCAGGCTGGCCAGCACCGGCGCCGGCGCGCGCTCGAGCACCATGCGGCGATTCGCCTCGTCGATGGCCATCGGCGCGGCCGGCTCGCTGGCCACGCTCAGCACGGAGCCGAGCACGCTGTTGGGGCGGTAGGTCGCCAGGCCCTTGAGGCCGGCGCGCCAGGCCTCGGTGTAGAGATCCTTGAAGTCCTCGTAGGGGTAGTCGACCGGCACGTTGACGGTCTTGCTGATCGCGCTGTCGACGTAGGGCGCGACCGCGGCCACCATCGCGGCATGGCCCTGCGCGCTCATCTCGAGCGCGGTGACGAAGGCGTCGGTGAGCGGCGCGTCGGCACCCTTCAGGTGCCGGTACAGGCGCCAGGCGTGGTCCTCGACCTGGTACTCCTTGAAGCCGCCATCGGCCAGGCGCTTCTTGCGCGTGTAGGTCCAGCTGAAGGCCGGCTCGATGCCGTTGCTCGCGTTGTCGGCGAAGGCCAGGCTGATGGTGCCGGTGGGCGCGATCGACAGCAGGTGCGAGTTGCGCAGCCCGCCGGCGCGGATGCGCTCGCGCAGCGCCGCCGGCAGGCGCGAGGCGAAGGTCGCGCCCGAGAGGTAGAGGTCGGCGTTGAAGAGCGGGAACGCGCCGCGCTCGGCGGCCAGATCGCAGCTCGCCTCGTAGGCGGCGTCGCGCATCACCTCGGCGATGCGTGCGGCCTGCCGCCGCGCCGGCTCGGTGTCGTAGCGCAGGCCCAGCATCACCAGCGCGTCGCCCAGGCCGGTGAAGCCCAGGCCGATGCGGCGCTTGTTGCGCGCCTCCTCGTGCTGCTGCGCGAGCGGCCACACCGTGAGCTCGAGCACGTTGTCGAGCATGCGCACGGCGGTGCGCGCGAGCGCCGCGAAGGCCGCTTCGTCGAAGCGCGCCGCCGGCTCGAAGGCCTCGCGCACGAAGCGCGTGAGGTCGATCGAGCCCAGGCAGCAGCAGCCGTAGGGCGGCAGCGGCTGTTCGCCGCACGGGTTGGTGCAGGTGATGGTCTCGCAGTAGGCGAGGTTGTCGTCGCGCTGGATGGCGTCGAGGAAGAGCACGCCCGGCTCGGCGTGGTCGTAGGTCGAGTGCATGATCTGGTCCCACAGCGCACGCGCCTTGACGCGCCGGTAGACCCAGATGCCGTCGTCGCGCTGGCAGGCGCCGGCGGCCTTGTGCGCCGGGCCGGCCTCGGCACGGTGCGTGAGCTCGACCTCGGCGTCGGCCAGCACCGCCTGCATGAAGGCGTCGGTGACGCCCACCGAGATGTTGAAGTTCTTCAGCTCGCCTTCGTCCTTGGCGTGGATGAACTCCTCGACGTCGGGGTGGTCGCAGCGCAGCACGCCCATCTGCGCGCCGCGGCGCGAGCCGGCGCTCTCGACCGTCTCGCAGCTGCGGTCGAAGACATGCATGTAGCTCACCGGGCCGCTGGCGCTGCTCTGCGTGCTGTCGACCCAGGCCCCGCGCGGGCGGATGCGGCTGAAGTCGTAGCCGACGCCGCCGCCGCGGCGCATCGTCTCGGCCGACTCGGCCAGCGCGGTGTAGATGCCCGGCCAGCCGTCCTCGGCCTGCGTGATGCTGTCGCCCACCGGCTGCACGAAGCAGTTGATGAGCGTGGCGCTCAGGTGCGTGCCGGCGGCCGACTGGATGCGGCCGGCCGGCACGAAGCCGGCGGCGAGCGCGGCGGCGAAGCGCGCCTCCCAGCTCTTGCGCTGTTCGGGCGGCTCGACCGCGGCCAGCGCACGCGCCACGCGCGCGTTCACGGCCTCGATCGTCTTCTCGTCGCCCTTGGCGTATTTCTCGACCAGCACCTCGGCGCTGATGGGCTGGGCCGGCAGGGGCCGCACGGCGGCGGCGGCAGGGGTCTTGGATTCGGTGGTCTTCATGTCGGGGCGGGGTTGGGCGGCTGCACCTTCAGCACGGCGGCGCCGCTGAAGCGGCCGGCGCGCAGGTCGGCCAGCGCGCGGTCGGCATCGGCCAGAGCATAGGGCACATGATGCACGACGAGCGGCACCTCGGCCGCGACGCGCATGAAGGCCTCGCCGTCGGCGCGCGTGAGGTTGGCGACCGAGGCGATGCGCCGCTCCTGCCACAGCAGGGAATAGGGGAAGCTCGGGATGTCGGACATGTGGATGCCGGCGCAGACCACGGCGCCGGCCGGGCGCACCGCAGCCAGCGCCGCCGGCACCAGCGCGCCGATCGGCGCGAACACGATGGCGGCGTCCAGCGGCGCCGGCGGCGCCTCGTCGGAGCCGCCGGCCCAGCGCGCGCCGAGCGCGCGCGCCAGCGCCTGTGCCGCGGCGTCGCCCGGCCGCGTGAAGGCGTGCACCTCCTGGCCCTGGAACACCGCCACCTGCGCGATCAGGTGTGCCGCGGCGCCGAAGCCGTAGAGCCCGATGCGCTGCGCGTCGCCCGCCAGCGCCAGCGCGCCGGCGTAGGCGCGCCAGCCGATCAGCCCGGCGCACAGCAGCGGCGCCGC
The DNA here is from genome assembly GCA_046348125.1 of Rubrivivax sp. GTDB lineage: Bacteria > Pseudomonadota > Gammaproteobacteria > Burkholderiales > Burkholderiaceae_C > Rubrivivax. The sequence continues at coordinate 14,027 of JAXMEV010000008.1, read as the reverse complement.
CTCCTCGTCGCTGTAGCGCGCGGGCAGGCGGAAGACGTAGCGCGCGTCGGCCAGGCAATGCTCGGCGTAGCCGCCGGCGATCTGCCAGCCGGTGAAGCGTGCCTGCGCACACAGGTTCTCGCGCCCGGCGCGGCATTCGCGGCAGCGGCCGCAGGTCCAGCCCAGCCAGGGCACGCCGACGCGCTCGCCGAGCGCGAAGCCCTCGACGCCGCGCCCGAGCGCGCTCACGCGGCCGACGATCTCGTGCCCCGGCACCACCGGATGTCCGGGGTGCGCCAGCTCGCCGTCGACCAGGTGCAGATCGGTGCGGCACACCCCGCAGCAGCTCACCGCGATGCGCACCTGGCCGGCACGCGGGCGCGGCAGCCGCTCGCGCCAGACCGGCTGCAGCGGCCGCCCCGCGGCCGGCAGTTCCATCGCGCACCAGCGCGTCATGCGCGCCCCGCGCGCTGCGGCGAGCGGCGCCCTGCGCGGCCCGGGCCGCCGGGGCGCGCAGCGGCTGTGCGACGCCCGGGATGCGGTTGCAAGGGCCGCATGGCGCGCCGCGCTAATGCAGCACCAGGATCGGCAGCTCGGTGCGGCCGATCATGTTCTTCGTGTGGCTGCCGAACAGCAGCTTGCCGAACAGGCCGCGGCCGTGCGTGACCATCACGATGAGGTCGCAGCCGCGTGCCGCGGCGGCGTGCACGATGGCGTCCTCGATGCCCTCGCTGCGTGCGAAGTGGCTCTCGACGGCCACGCCCAGCGCTGCCGCGCGCGCGCGAAAGCTCCCCAGCACCTGCTCGGCATGCGCGGCGGTGCGCTGGTCGTGCTCGGCGCTCTGGCGCGCGTAGACGGCGGCGCTGCCGCTCATCGTCGGCAGCGGCGCCGGCGGCTCGACGACGAAGGCCGTGACCCTGGCGCCGAGCCTGGCCGCCAGCTCCAGGCTGACCTCGGCCGCGCGGTCGGAGAGTTCGCTGCCGTCGAGCGGGACGAGGAGGTGCTTGAACATGGCTGTCGAGCCCGTGAACGGATGAATCACGCCCGCGATCGAGATCGTCGCGGACGCACGCCTGGAGATCCCGCCGCTGCGCCCGGTCGTCGACCCGGCCGGCGCCCCGACGCGATCGGGGCCGGCGGCGGGCCCTATGATTCCACGATTGTCGACCCGGAGAACGCCCCCATGACGCGCGTATTCAACTTCAGCGCCGGCCCGGCCGCGCTGCCCGAGCCGGTGCTGCGCCAGGCCGCCGCGGAGATGCTCGACTGGCACGGCTCGGGCATGAGCGTGATGGAGATGAGCCACCGCGGCAAGGAATTCATCGCCATCGCCGCCGACGCCGAGGCCAGGCTGCGCCGGCTGCTCGCGGTGCCGGCCAACTACAAGGTGCTGTTCATGCAGGGCGGCGCGATCGCGCAGAACGCCATCGTGCCGATGAACCTGCTGCGCGGCAAGGCCAAGGCCGACTACGTCGACACCGGCGAGTGGAGCAAGAAGTCGATCAAGGAGGCGAAGAAGTACTGCGCCGTCAACGTCGCCGCCAGCGCCGCCGCGAGCGGCTACACCACGATCCCGGCGCGGGAAAGCTGGCGCCTCGACCCCGACGCCGCCTACGTGCACATCTGCGGCAACGAGACCATCGGCGGCGTGCAGTACCACTTCACGCCCGAGGTCGGCGAGGTGCCGCTGGTGGCCGACCTGAGCAGCGAGATCCTGTCGCGGCCGATCGAGGTCTCGAAGTACGGCCTGATCTACGCCGGCGCGCAGAAGAACGTCGGCCCCTCGGGCCTGACGATCGTGATCGTGCGCGACGACCTGCTCGGCCAGCCGCACGCGCTGCTGCCCAGCGCCTTCGACTACAAGACGGTGGCCGACAACGACAGCATGTACAACACGCCGCCCACCTACGCGATCTACATCGCCGGGCTGGTGTTCGACTGGCTCGAGGCGCAAGGCGGCCTGGCGGCGATCGAGCGCCACAACCGCGCCAAGGCGGCGCTGCTGTACGACCACCTCGACACGACGCAGTTCTACCAGGCGCCGGTGGCGCGCGATTGCCGCAGCCTGATGAACGTGCCCTTCAAGCTCGCCGACGACAAGCTCGACGGCGAGTTCCTGAAGGGTGCCGAGGCGCGCGGCATGGTGCAGCTCAAGGGCCACCGCTCGGTGGGCGGCATGCGCGCCTCGATCTACAACGCGATGCCGATCGAAGGCGTGCGCACGCTGATCGCGTACATGAAGGAGTTCGAGGCACGCCATGGCTGATGCGCAGGACTTCGCGGCCGCCGGCGCGCGCATCGGCGTGCGCGTCTACAACCAGATCAGCGCTGCGGGGCTGGCGCGGCTGCCGGCTGAGCGCTACCAGGTCGGCAAGGAGGTCGCCGAGCCGGCGGCCATTTTGCTGCGCAGCGCCGATCTGCACGCCACGCCGATCCCTGCCAGCGTGGTGGCGATCGCCCGCGCCGGCGCCGGCACCAACAACATCCCGGTCGAGGCAATGAGCGCGCGCGGCGTGCCGGTGTTCAACGCGCCGGGCGCCAACGCCAACGCGGTGAAGGAGCTGGTGCTGGCCGGCATGCTGATGGCCGCGCGCCACATCGCACCGGCGCTGCGCTTCGTGGCCCAGCTCGACCCCGGCGCGGCCGACCTCGACGCGCAGGTCGAGGGCGGCAAGAAGGCCTACGCCGGCTTCGAGCTGGCCGGCCGCACGCTGGGCGTGATCGGCCTGGGCAAGATCGGCTGCCTGGTGGCCGACGCCGCCATCAAGCTGGGCATGCAGGTGCTGGGCTACGACCCCGACATCACGGTCGACGCCGCCTGGAGCCTGCCGGCCCAGGTGCGGCGCGCCGCCAGCGTCGACGAGGTGCTGCGGCGCGCCGACTTCGTGACGCTGCACGTGCCGCTGCTCGACGGCACGCGCCATCTCGTCAACGAGCGCAACATCGGCCTGATGCGCGCGGGCGCCGTGCTGCTGAACTTCAGCCGCGAGGGCGTGGTGAGCGACGCCGCGGCGCTCGAGGCGCTGGGCGCGGGGCGCCTGGCCGGCTACGTGTGCGACTTCCCGAGCCCGGCCACCATCGGCCAGCCCAAGGTGGTGGCGCTGCCGCACCTGGGCGCGAGCACGGCCGAAGCCGAAGAGAACTGCGCCGTGATGGTGGTCGACCAGCTGCGCGAGTACCTCGAGCACGGCCAGATCGCCAACGCCGTCAACTTCCCCAACGTGCACATGGAGCGCGAGTCGCGTTTCCGCGTCGCCATCGCCAACAGCAACGTGCCCAACATGCTCGGCCAGATCTCGACCACCATGGCCCAGGCCGGGCTGAACATCCACACCATGCTCAACAAGAGCCGCGGCGCGATGGCCTACACGCTGGTCGACGTCGACAGCGCGGTGCAGGCGCCGGTGCTGCAGGCTCTGGCCGCGATCGAGGGCGTGCTCGCGGTGCGCTACCTGCCCGCGCCGGCGTGAGTGCGCCGGGCCGCCTCGAGGCGCTCGCGCCGCAAGACGAAGCGCGGCAGCCGGCCGCCGCGAGCGCAGCGTCCGGCGCAGCCGAGGAGGGCGGCCTGCCGCGGCTCGCGATCGACGCCGCGGGCCGCGCGACGATCACGCTGGCGCGCCCGCGCCAGCACAACCGCCTGCAGCGCGACGATCTGCTCGCGCTGCAGGCGCATTTCGAAGCGCTCGCCCGCCCCGGCGCCGCGCGCGTGCTGGTGCTGGCCGCGCAAGGCGCAAGCTTCTGCGCCGGCTACAACCTCGACGATCTGGGTCGCGACGCCGACAGCGCCGCGCGCGACCCCCGGCTGTTCGAGCACACCGTCGAGCGGCTCGAGGCGCTGCCGCTGCCCAGCATCGCGCGGCTGCACGCCGGCCTGTACGGCGGCGCCACCGATCTGGCGCTCGCCTGCGACCTGCGCATCGGCACGCCCGCCGCCGAGCTGCGCATGCCGGCGGCCCGCCTGGGCCTGCATTTCTACGCCTCGGGCCTGCGCCGCTTCGTCACGCGTCTGGGCCTGGGCCCGGCCAAGCGCATGTTCCTGCTCGGCGAGAGCTGGAGCGCCGAGCTGCTGCTCGCCGTCGGCTACCTCGACGAGCTGGTGGCGCCCGACCTGCTCGACGCGCGCATCGATGCGCTGGCGGCCGCGCTGGCGGCCAATGCGCCGCTGGCGGTGCACGGCATGAAGGCCTCGCTCGACGAGATCGCGCGCGGCGAGTACGAGCCGGCGCGCCTGCGCGCGCGCGAGGCCGCATGCGCCGCCAGCGCCGACCTGCGCGAAGGGCTGGCGGCGTTCGCCGCGCGGCGCACGCCGAAGTTCCGCGGCGCCTGAACGACGCCGGCAGCGCGCGCCACCGTGGACGAGCCGGCCGTGACCCCGCGACTGCAGCTCGCCGGCATCACCAAGCAGTACCCGGCGGTGCGCGCCAACGACGGCGTCGACCTCGCCGTCGCGCCGGGCGAGATCCACGCCGTGCTGGGCGAGAACGGCGCCGGCAAGAGCACGCTGATGAAGATCATCTACGGTGCCGTGCAGCCCGACGCCGGCCGCATGCGCTTCAACGGCCGGCCGGTGCAGGTGGCCAGCCCGGCCGCGGCGCGCCGGCTCGGCATCAGCATGGTCTATCAGCACTTCTCGCTGTTCGACACGCTCTCGGCGGCCGAGAACGTCTGGCTGGGGCTGGAGCGCTCGTTCACGCTCGCCGATGTCGCGCGGCGCATCGGCGCGGTCGCGCACGACTACGGCCTCGACGTCGATCCGGCGCGTCCGGTGCACACGCTGTCGGTGGGCGAGCGCCAGCGCGTGGAGATCGTGCGCGCGCTGCTCACCGAGCCGCAGCTGCTGATCCTCGACGAGCCGACCTCGGTGCTCACGCCGCAGGCCGTCGACAAGCTCTTCGCCACGCTGCGGCTGCTCGCCGCCAAGGGCACCAGCATCCTCTACATCAGCCACAAGCTCGACGAGATCCGTGCCCTGTGCCGGCGCTGCACCGTGCTGCGCGGCGGCCGCGTCACCGGGTTGGTGGATCCGGCGCAGGAAAGCAACGCCAGCCTGTCGCGCCTGATGATCGGCGCCGAGCCGCCCGCGCTGCGCCATGCGCCGCGCGCGGCCGGCACGCCGGTGCTCGCGGTCGCCGGCCTCACGCTCGCTGCGCTCGACGGCTTCGGCGTCGCGCTCGAGGACATCGCCTTCGACGTGCGCGCCGGCGAGATCCTCGGCGTGGCCGGCGTTTCCGGCAACGGCCAGCAGGAGCTGCTGGCGGCGCTGTCGGGCGAGGACCGGCGCGCGCCGCCGGGCTCGATCCGGCTGTTCGGCCGGCCGATCGGAGCCGCGGCGCCGCGCGCACGGCGCCGCGCCGGGCTGCACTTCGTGCCCGAGGAGCGGTTGGGCCGCGGCGCGGTGCCTTCGATGAGCCTGGCCGAGAACACCCTGCTCACGCGCCGCGAGCCGCTGCGGCGCGGCGGCTGGATCGCGCGCGGCGCGATGCGGGGCCTGGCCGGGCACGTCATCGAGCGCTTCGGCGTCAAGGCCGGCGGACCGGACGCCGCCGCGCGCAGCCTCTCGGGCGGCAACCTGCAGAAGTTCATCGTCGGCCGCGAGATCGACGCCGGCCCCAGGCTGCTCATCGTCAGCCAGCCGACCTGGGGCGTCGACGTCGGCGCCGCGGCGTTGATCCGCGGCGAGCTGCTCGCGCTGCGCGACGCCGGCTGCGCGCTCGTCGTCGTCAGCGAGGAGCTCGACGAGCTGTTCGCGATCGCCGACCGGCTGGTCGTCATCGCGCAGGGCCGGGTGTCGCCAGCGGTCGCGGCGGCCGACGCCACGGTCGAGCGCATCGGCCAGTGGATGTCGGGGCTGTGGCAGGCCGACGCCGCACTGCCCGGAGCGCCGCATGCTGCGGCTTGAGGCGCGCGCGCAGGCCTCGCGCTGGATGGCGCTGGCCTCGCCGCTCGTCGCGCTTGCGCTCACGGCGGCGCTGGCGGCGCTGCTGTTCGCCGCGCTGGGCAAGGACCCCGCGCGCGGCCTCGCGGTCTTCTTCGTCGAGCCGCTGGCCGGGACGCGCCAGCTCACCGAGCTGCTGCTCAAGGCGACGCCGCTCGTCGTCATCGCGCTCGGGCTGGCGGTGTGCTACCGCGCCAACGTCTGGAACATCGGCGCCGAGGGCCAGTTCCTGCTCGGTGCGCTGGCCGGCGGCGGCGTCGCGCTGTGGCTCACGACGCAGGGCATCGTGCTGCCGCGCGCGGCCGGCGTGCCGCTGGTGCTGGCCGCCGGCGTTGCCGGCGGCATGGCCTGGGCCGCGATCGTCGCGCTGCTGCGCGACCGCCTGCATGCCAACGAGATCCTGGTCAGCCTGATGCTGGTGTACGTGGCGCAGCAGCTCCTCAACTGGCTCGTGTTCGGGCCCTGGAAGGATCCGCAGGGCTTCAACTTCCCGCAGACCCGGACCTTCGACGCCAGCACCTGGCTGCCGCCGCTCGTCGCCGGCACGCGGCTCAACGTCGGCGTGCTGCTCGCGCTGGCGGCGGCGGGGCTGGCCTGGCTGTTCCTGTTCCGCTCCTTCCGCGGCTTCCAGCTGCAGGTCGGCGGGCTGGCGCCGGCAGCGGCGCGCTACGCGGGCTTCTCGTCGCGCACCGCGCTGTGGAGCGCGCTCATGGTCTCGGGCGGCCTGGCCGGCCTGGCCGGCGCGATCGAGGTCGCCGGGCCGCTGCGTCAGATCACGCCGCACATCAGCACCGGGCTCGGCTTCACCGCCATCATCGTCGCCTTCGTCGGCCGGCTGCACCCGCTGGGCATCGTCGCCGCCGGCGTGCTGCTGTCGATGATGCTGATCGGCGGCGAACTCGGGCAGTCGCGCCTGGGCCTGCCCAACGCGATCTCGGGCGTGTTCCAGGGCCTGCTGCTGGTGCTGCTGCTGGCCTGCGACACGCTGATCCACTACCGCCTGCGGCTGCGCGCGGCGCACGGCGGCTGAACAAGGGCCGGGGACGCGAGGAGACGCGACGATGAACGAGGCCGCCCTGCTCGTCGCCGCCACGCTGGTGGCCGGCACGCCGCTCGCGCTCGCCGGCCTGGGCCTGCTCGTCAACGAGCGCGCGGGCGTGCTCAACCTCGGCGCCGAGGGGCTGATGCTGGTGGCGGCGGTCGCCGGCTTCGCCGTCGCGCTGGCCAGCGACAGCCATCTGCTGGCCTTCGCCGCCGGCGCCGCCGCCGCCGGGCTGCTGGCCGCCGCCTTCGGCCTGCTCGTCATCTGGCTCAACACCAACCAGTACGCCACCGGCCTGGCGTTCAGCCTGTTCGGCTACGGCTTCTCGGCCTTCGTCGGCGTGCCCTACATCGGCCGCAAGCTGGCCGAGCGCGCCGCCTTCGAGCTGCCGGGGCTGGCGCAGCTGCCCTTCGTCGGGCCGGCCCTGTTCCGGCAACATGCGATGGTCTACGTCACGATCGCACTGGCATTCGCGATCGTCCGCTTCCTCTACCGCAGCCGCGCCGGCCTGGTGCTGCGCGCCATCGGCGAGAACCCGGAGTCGGCGCACGCACTCGGCTACAAGGTGCGCCTGCTGCGGCTGGCCGCGGTGGTCTTCGGCGGCCTGATGTGCGGGCTGGCGGGCGCCTTCCTGTCGATCGTGTACGCGCCGCTGTGGGTCGAGGGCCTGAGCGCCGGCCGCGGCTGGATCGCGCTCGCGCTCACCACCTTCGCCACCTGGCGGCCGCTGCGCGTGCTGCTCGGCGCCTACCTCTTCGGCGGCGTGACGATGCTGCAGTTCCAGCTGCAGGCGCAGGGCGTGCAGATCGCCACCGAATGGCTGGCGATGCTGCCCTACCTGGCGACGATCGTCGTGCTCGCGCTCATCAGCCGCAACGCCGCGTTCGTGCGCGTCAACATGCCGGCCTCGCTCGGCAAGCCCTTCCATCCGGGCTCCTAGAATCCGCCGCTTCCCGCCCGACGACCAACCCAGAGGAGACACACGCATGACCGAACTCGCCAAGCGCCGCCTGCTGCAGTGGGCCGGCCTCGCCGCCCTCGCCGGCGCCACCGCGCTGGCCGGCTGCGGCAAGAAGGAGGAGCCCGCCGCACCGGCCGCGCAGGCGCCCGCCTCGGCCCCCGCAGCCAAGCCCGAGCCGCTCAAGGCGGCCTGGGTCTACGTCGGCCCGGTGGGCGACGCCGGCTGGACCTATGCGCACGACCAGGGCCGCAAGGCCGTGGAAACCGAGTTCGGCGACAAGGTCAAGACGACGATCGTCGAGAAGGTGCCCGAGGGCGCCGACGCCGAGCGCGTGATCCGCGACCTCGCCGCGCAGGGCAACAAGATCATCTTCGCCACCAGCTTCGGCTTCATGGAGCCGATGGTCAAGGTGGCGGCCGAGTTCCCGGACCTGAAGTTCGAGCACGCCACCGGCTACAAGACGAGCGCCAACATGCGCGTCTACGACATCAAGCTGTACCAGGACGCCTACGTGAGCGGCGTGCTGGCCGGCGGCATGACCAAGAGCAACACGATCGGCTTCGTGGCCACCTTCCCGATCCCCGAGGTGCTGCGCAACATCAACGCCTTCACGCTCGGCGCGCAGAGCGTGAACCCGAAGGTCAAGACCAAGGTCGTGTGGATCAACACCTGGTTCGACCCGCCCAAGGAGAGCGACGCCGCGCAGAGCCTGATCAACCAGGGCGCCGACGTGCTGCTGCAGAACACCGACAGCTCGGCCGTGCTGCAGACCGCCGAGAAGAACGGCAAGTACGCCTTCGGCTGGGACAGCGACATGAGCGCCGTCGCGCCCAAGGCGCACCTGGCCTCCAACGTCGTGCACTGGGGCCCCTACTACATCAAGGCCGTCAGGGAGGTGCTCGACGGCACCTGGAAGGGCAACCAGCGCTCGATCTGGGGCGCACCCGAAGGCACGACCGAGGTCATCAAGATCAACGCGGCGGTGCCCGAGGCCGTGCGCAAGAAGGCCGAGGAGGCCGCCGCCGGCCTCAAGGCCGGCACGCTGAGCCCCTTCACCGGCCCGCTCGCCGACAACAGCGGCAAGGAGCGTCTGGCCAAGGGCGTGGTCGCCGACCAGGACTGGCTCGACAAGGTCGACTTCTACGTCAAGGGCGTCGAGGGCAAGGTGCCCTCGGGCAAGTAGCACGGCCCTGCGGCGGCGCGCCGCGCGCTGCCGTGGTGCGCCCGGCGCGTCGGCACCCTACTCGAGCGGCCGCACGCCGAAGGCCCAGGCGAGCGCGGTGAAGGTGGCGAAGGCCAGCACCGTGCTCGTCATGATGATGCGCGCCACGCGCCCGTTGTCGGCGCCGTACTGCTCGGCCAGCATCGACACGCTGCTCGCGCTGGGCAGCGCGGCGCCCAGCGTCAGCACCATGATCGTGAAGGCATTGATCGGCGCGGCCAGCGCGCGCGCCGCCAGCGCCAGCGCCAGCACCAGCAGCGGGTGCAGGAACAGCTTGATGAGCGCCGCCGGCACGTAATCGGCCGCCGGCGTGCGCCGCTGCGCGTGCTGGCGCGAGCGCCACAGCACCGCCCCGATCGTGAACAGGGCCACCGGCGAGGCGGCGTCGGCGAGCATGCGCACCACGGTGTCGAGCGGGCCGCCGAGCGCGAGACCCAGGCCCGAGAACAGCGCGCCGAGCGCGATCGCCCAGGGCAGCGGATTGGCCAGCGCGCCGCGCAGCGCGCGCAGCGCCGCCAGCAGCGCGGCGCGCCGGTCCTCGGCGCCCCCGCCGTGCGCGAACTGCGCCAGCGCCAGGCACAGCGAGCTGGTGAAGAACTGGTCGGCCAGGATGCAGCTGATGATCGGCCCGGTCGCGAGAGGCCCGAGCAGCGCGGCCAGCAGCGGCACGCCCATGAAGCCGGTGTTGGGGAAGGCCGCCGCCATCGCGCCGAAGGCGGCGTCCTTCAATCCGATGCGCTCGTTGAGCGAGACGGCGACCGTGAAGAACACGATCAGCACCTGCGCCAGCGCGTACACCAGCAGCACCGTCGGGTTGAGCAGCTCGAGCACCGGCATGCCGGCGCCGAAGCGAAACAGCATGCAAGGCAGCGCGAAGTAGAGCACGAAGGCGTTCAGGCCCGGGATGGCGCCGGCGGGCAGCACGCCGCGCCAGGCCGCCAGATAGCCGGCCAGCACGAGCGCGAAAAAGGGAACGGTGACGGCGAGAATGGAGTTCATTCGAAGCGCGAGTATCGCAATCCGTCGCCGCCGCCAGTGCGTCCGTCGCCGGCGCGGCGCGGCCGGCGCGCCGCTTGCGTACGATCGCGGCCATCGCGCCCGGCGCGACAACCGGAGAACCGAGATGAGTCGATCGATGCTGCTGCGCCTGGGCCGCGGCCTGCGCGGCCTGTGGTGGCTGCTCGACCAGAGCCGGCGCGCGCTCGTCAATCTCGCGCTGCTGGCGCTGCTGGCGGCGCTGGTCTGGGGCCTGCTGCACCGCGGACCGCCGGCGCTGGCGACCAAGACCACGCTCGTCGTCAACCCGAGCGGCACGCTGGCCGAACAGCGCGCCGACGGCGGCGCGCGCGACGCCGCGCTGCGCCAGCTGGGCGGCGGCGACGACGCCGTGCCGGTGCGGCTGCGCGACTTCACGGCCGTGCTCGAAGCCGCGGCCAAGGACGACAAGATCTCGCAGGCGCTGCTGCTGCTCGACGAGTTCAAGGGCGCGGGCCTGCCCACGCTGCGCGAGGCGGCGGCGGCGATCGCGCGCTTTCGCGCCGCCGGCAAGAAGGTCTACGCCTGGGGCGCCGGCTACGACCAGCGCCAGTACTTCCTGGCCGCGCAGGCCGACGAGATCTGGCTGCACCCGATGGGCATGGTCGTCTTCGAAGGCTACGGCCGCTACCGCACCTACTACAAGGACGCGCTCGACAAGCTCGGCGTGCGCGCCAATGTCGTGCGCGCCGGCAAGTTCAAGAACGCCGCCGAGACCTTTGCCGCCAACGCGCCTTCGCCCGAGACGCTCGAGGCCGAGGGCGCGCTCTACGGCTCGCTGTGGTCGAGCTGGACGGCAGCGGTGGAGAAGGCGCGCAAGCTGCCCGCCGGCGGCGTGATGCGCTACCTCGACGGCCTGCCGCAGACGCTGCCCGCCGCCGGCGGCCAGCCGGCGAAAGTGGCACTCGCGGCCAGACTGGTCGACGGCCTGAAGACGCGCGACGAGATGCGCGCGCTGCTCGTCGCGCGCGGCGCGCGCGACGACGACAAGAAGAGCTTCCGCCAGGTCACGCTCGCCGGCTACCTGCCGCACGTCGAGCCGCGGCGCGGCGGCGACGCCGTGGGCATCGTCGTCGCGCAAGGCGAGATCAGCGACGGGCGCGCGCCGGCCGGCCGCATCGGCGGCCTGTCGACCGCCGAGCTGGTGCGCAAGGCGCGCGAGGACGACAAGATCAAGGCCATCGTGCTGCGCGTCGACTCGCCCGGCGGCAGCGCCTACGGCTCCGAGCTGGTGCGCCGCGAGCTCGAGCTCACGCGCCAGGCCGGCAAGCCGGTGGTGGTGTCGATGGGCGACGTGGCCGCCTCGGGCGGCTACTGGATCGGCATGGCGGCCGACGAGGTGATCGCCGACGAGGCGACCGTCACAGGATCGATCGGCGTCATCGGCCTGCTGCCCACCGCGAAGGAGGCACTCGATAAACTCGGCGTGCACACCGGCGGCACCACCACCACCTGGCTGGCCGGCGCCTACGACCCGCGGCGCGACCTGGATCCGCGCTTCGCGGCGCTGGTGGCCTCGACCATCGACGGCGTCTACCAGGACTTCCTGGCGCGTGTGGCCGCGCAGCGCAAACGCACGCCGCAGCAGATCGACGCCGTCGCGCAGGGCCGCGTCTGGAGCGGCCGGGACGCGCTCGCGCAGGGCCTGGTCGACCGGCTCGGCGGCCTCGACGACGCGGTGCGCGCGGCGGCCGAGCGCGCCAGGCTCGGTGCGGCGCCGCGCCTGGCCTGGATCGAGGTCGAGCCCGGGCGCTGGCAGCGCTGGCTGCGCCGCCTCGGCGTCGAGCTCGAAGCGGCGTTCGGCGTCGAGCTGAACCTGCCCGCCACGGCCAGCGCGCTCGGTCTGGCGCCGGCACCGGTGGCGGGCGAGCTCATGCAGGAGCTGGGCTGGCTGGCCGATCTGGCCGCGGGGGGGGGGGCCGGGGGGGCCGCCGCCCCCGGCCGGGGGGCGGCGGCCCGGGGGGGGGGGGGGGGGGCGGGGCGGGGGCCGCCCCCCCCCCCCCACGGCCGGGCCCAGGGCTTCGCCGAGGCTCGTACGATCGCTGTCTCGCGCACCCCGGAGGACTTCGATGCAGCTCGTGATCGGCAACAAGAACTACTCGTCGTGGTCGATGCGCCCCTGGGTGCTGATGAAGCAGCTCGGCATGCCGTTCGACGAGATCCGCCTCAGCTTCAACCTCGGCATGGGCGCCGGCTTCGGCGAGGCCATGCTGCGCTACAGCCCGGCGCGGCGCGTGCCGGTGCTGCTCGACGAAGGCTTCGCGGTCTGGGACAGCCTGGCGATCGTCGAGTACCTGCACGAGCGCTTCCCCGAGCGCGGCGTGTGGCCGGCCGGCCTGCGCGAGCGCGCGCGTGCACGCTCGCTGGCCGCCGAGATGCACTCGGGCTTCGCCGCGCTGCGCTCGAACTTCCCGATGAACGTCGAGGCCGCGCTGCCCGAGATCGGCGCGCGTGCGCTGGCCGAGCAGCCGGCGCTGCGCAAGGACCTCGCGCGCATCGAATCGATGTGGGCCGAGGCGCTGGCGGCCAGCGGCGGACCGTACCTCTTCGGCGCCTGGTCGGCCGCCGACGCCTTCTACACGCCGGTCGCGCAGCGCCTGCGCACCTACGCGGTGCCGGTGGCGCCGGCCACGCACGACTTTGCCGAGCGGCTGCTCGCGGCCCCTGGCGCGGCGGCCTGGATCGCCGGGGCGCTCGCCGAAGCCGAGTTCGTGCCCGACGACGAGCCCTACCGCAAGAGCCGCTGAAGCGGCGCACCGGGCCCCCGTGCGCCTGTACGTCGTCGGCGGCGCGGTGCGCGACCGCTTGATGGGCCTGCCGGCGCACGATCGCGACTGGGTCGCCGTCGGCGCCACACCCGAGGCGCTGGTCGCGCAGGGCTACCGGCCGGTCGGGCGCGACTTCCCGGTCTTCCTGCACCCCGACACCGGCGAGGAAGTGGCGCTGGCGCGCACCGAGCGCAAGAGCGCGCCGGGCTACCACGGCTTCGTCTTCCACGCCGCGCCCGACGTCACGCTCGAGCAGGACCTGGCGCGGCGCGACCTCACCATCAACGCCATCGCCCAGGCCGAGGACGGCACGCTGATCGACCCCTTCGGCGGCCGGCGCGACCTCGAGGCCAAGGTGCTGCGCCATGTCTCGCCGGCCTTCGCCGAGGATCCGGTGCGCGTGCTGCGCGTGGCGCGCTTCGCTGCCCGCTGGCCCGAGTTCGTGCTCGCGCCCGAGACGGCCGAACTGCTGGCGACGATGGTGGCCGCGGGCGAGGTCGACGCCCTCGTGCCCGAACGCGTGTGGCAGGAGCTGGCGCGCGGCCTGATGACGCCGCGGCCCAGCCGCATGTTCGCGCTGCTGCGCGCCTGCGGTGCGCTGGCGCGCCTGCTGCCCGAGCTGGACCGGCTCTGGGGCGTGCCGCAGCCGCCCGAGCACCACCCCGAGATCGACAGCGGCGTGCACGTCATGCTGGTGCTCGACATGGCCGCGCGCCTCGCGGCACCGCTGGCCGTGCGCTGGGCCTGCCTGGGCCACGACCTGGGCAAGGGCACGACGCCGCGCGCGCAGTGGCCGCGCCACCTCGGCCACGAGGAGCGCGGCGTGCGGCTGCTGCGCGGCGTGCACGAGCGGCTGCGCGTGCCCGTCGACTGCCGCGAGCTGGCCGAACTGCTGGCGCGCGAGCATGTGCACGTGCACCAGAGCGCGGGCTTCGGTGCCGCCGCGCTGGTGCGGCTGTTCGACCGCTGCGACGCCTGGCGCCGGCCCGAGCGCTTCGCGCTGCTGCTGCAGGGCTGCGAGTGCGACGCGCGCGGCCGCGGCGGCCACTCCGAGCTCGACTACGCGCCGGCGCGGCGCCTGCCGC